>CAVVWF010000008.1:555000-1089916 GCA_963751855.1 uncultured Alphaproteobacteria bacterium
CTGTTTGTAGGTGTCCGGTTTCAGGTCTATTTCACTCCCCTCGTCGGGGTGCTTTTCACCTTTCCCTCACGGTACTGGTTCACTATCGGTCGCTGAGGAGTACTTAGGCTTGGAGGGTGGTCCCCCCATGTTCAGACAGGATTTCACGTGTCCCGCCTTACTCGAGCATAAATGTTTGCATTACCCATACGGGGCTATCACCCTCTGAGGCCCTGCTTTCCTGACAGGTTCTGGTTGTCTCACATTTATGACTGGCCTGGTCCGCGTTCGCTCGCCACTACTAGCGGAGTCTCGGTTGATGTCCTTTCCTCCAGGTACTTAGATGTTTCAGTTCCCTGGGTTCGCTTAAAACCTCCTATGTATTCAGAGATTTCATACCTTCGCTTGATAACCGGAAATCCAAAACCTCACGGCTTGGCTTTACACCAAGGCAAGGCCTTAGAGTTTCGGCTATCGAAGGTGGGTTTCCCCATTCGGAAATCTATGGATCAAAGCTCCTTCGCAGCTCCCCATAGCTTATCGCAGCGTAGCACGTCCTTCATCGCCTCTCAGCGCCAAGGCATCCACCGAACACCCTTAAGGCACTTGATTGCTCTCATTATCAATATCCACACACTCGGCAGAATGTTACTTGCATGAGGCTTCTCTCGAAACGCCTGCAAGCAGATATTGATTAGAAAGACCAGATTGCTTCGTAAGATCGAACCGATAGCGATGCGGTCAAGCGTCACTAATAAAGATCATTTTACAACTCAGTCATCTTGCGATGACCAAGCGCCGAAAATGATCTGGAGATAATGCAAGGCTTCGCAACACACATCTTACGACATGCTTCTGCGATCCAAGCTCGGATCGATCTCCTCTTTACGATGTCAGAAATCACGCAAGCAGCATCTTGGTGAAGACACTGAATGCGAAACGATGTTTCGCGGACTTAAACAGGCGCCACCTTAGTGGCGCGCTATGAACACGCACAATCAACTCGTCGCCCCACCCAAACTTCTGGTGGAGGCAGACGGGATCGAACCGACGACCTCATGCTTGCAAAGCACGCGCTCTCCCAGCTGAGCTATGCCCCCGTTCCAGAAGACGAATGCTCAACGCAAAGACAATGCGTATTAGCAAGATGCGATGTCGTGACGTGAGCGCAGCAACCTCAATGGAGAGTCGCGCAAAGATGGTGGGCCTGGGAAGACTTGAACTTCCGACCTCACGCTTATCAAGCGCGCGCTCTAACCAACTGAGCTACAAGCCCTAACGACGAGAGGCTCATTGGCGCGACGCCGTCGCATAATGCAACATGCATCGCTCAACGCCGCCCCTGGCGCGTGTTCGTCCGCGAAGAAAGAGAAACGAAGACGGCGGTGTCCCGCCAATGGAGCTCAACAATCCTGACGATCGTTGGCCACTGAATGTTTCTAAAACGATCCGATAGTGAGCCGAAGCTCTCTGAAGGACCATCCTTAGAAAGGAGGTGATCCAGCCGCAGGTTCCCCTACGGCTACCTTGTTACGACTTCACCCCAGTCGCTGACCCTACCGTGGCCGGCTGCCTCCCTTGCGGGTTAGCGCACCGTCTTCAGGTAAAACCAACTCCCATGGTGTGACGGGCGGTGTGTACAAGGCCCGGGAACGTATTCACCGTGGCATGCTGATCCACGATTACTAGCGATTCCAACTTCATGGGCTCGAGTTGCAGAGCCCAATCCGAACTGAGACGGCTTTTTGAGATTTGCTAGGGCTTGCGCCTTTGCGTCCCATTGTCACCGCCATTGTAGCACGTGTGTAGCCCAGCCCGTAAGGGCCATGAGGACTTGACGTCATCCCCACCTTCCTCGCGGCTTATCACCGGCAGTCTCCTTAGAGTGCTCAACTAAATGGTAGCAACTAAGGACGGGGGTTGCGCTCGTTGCGGGACTTAACCCAACATCTCACGACACGAGCTGACGACAGCCATGCAGCACCTGTCACCGGTCCAGCCGAACTGAAGGAATCCATCTCTGGAAACCGCGACCGGGATGTCAAGGGCTGGTAAGGTTCTGCGCGTTGCGTCGAATTAAACCACATGCTCCACCGCTTGTGCGGGCCCCCGTCAATTCCTTTGAGTTTTAATCTTGCGACCGTACTCCCCAGGCGGAATGCTTAAAGCGTTAACTGCGCCACTGAAGAGTAAACTCCCCAACGGCTGGCATTCATCGTTTACGGCGTGGACTACCAGGGTATCTAATCCTGTTTGCTCCCCACGCTTTCGTGCCTCAGCGTCAGTATCGGGCCAGTGAGCCGCCTTCGCCACTGGTGTTCTTGCGAATATCTACGAATTTCACCTCTACACTCGCAGTTCCACTCACCTCTCCCGAACTCAAGATCCTCAGTATCAAAGGCAGTTCTGGAGTTGAGCTCCAGGATTTCACCCCTGACTTAAAGACCCGCCTACGCACCCTTTACGCCCAGTGATTCCGAGCAACGCTAGCCCCCTTCGTATTACCGCGGCTGCTGGCACGAAGTTAGCCGGGGCTTATTCTTGCGGTACCGTCATTATCTTCCCGCACAAAAGAGCTTTACAACCCTAGGGCCTTCATCACTCACGCGGCATGGCTGGATCAGGCTTGCGCCCATTGTCCAATATTCCCCACTGCTGCCTCCCGTAGGAGTTTGGGCCGTGTCTCAGTCCCAATGTGGCTGATCATCCTCTCAGACCAGCTACTGATCGTCGCCTTGGTGAGCCGTTACCTCACCAACTAGCTAATCAGACGCGGGCCGATCTTTCGGCGATAAATCTTTCCCCGTAAGGGCTTATCCGGTATTAGCACAAGTTTCCCTGTGTTGTTCCGAACCAAAAGGTACGTTCCCACGCGTTACTCACCCGTCTGCCGCTGACGTATTGCTACGCCCGCTCGACTTGCATGTGTTAAGCCTGCCGCCAGCGTTCGCTCTGAGCCAGGATCAAACTCTCAAGTTGGACTTGAACTTTGAACCGGCTGATCACATCGTTTTGACGAGGTCCCACCATTTTTTGTCAGCCGAAGCCGACAGCCATCCGCGATTCACATCGTTGATAGCGATGGTGTAACCTTATAAAAAACGTGTACCGCCGAAGTCTTTCGTCCGGTCTCAACCCTCAAAAGCCGAAGCTTTCAGTGATCGAGACCCGCAAGGACTCCGCCGTCCACGTTTCTCTTTCTTCATCTTTACTTGTCAAACAGCCCGGAACCCGAAGGTCCCAACACTACCCAGCTGGGCAGTCATAAATTTCTATGATCTCTACTTATAAGAGACCTCAGCAACCTCTTCCGACGCCAATTAACAACCGACAACTATCGGCTGTTGATTTACTCATCAGAGAGAGGAGCTTAACAGGCACGAAAGCTTGCCAAGGCACTTGGCCCCGGCGCCGCCGCGCTCAGTGGTCGGTTTATAGGCCTGCCCTTCCGACGCTTGTCAACGCCTTGTCAACAAATCGTCGCATCGGGAAAACAAAATCGAGTCGCGCAAGAAGTGCTGATTTATCAGGGCTTCACGCCGTACTTGAGCCACATTCCTGCGACGTTCTGGTCACCGGCAACGCCCTCGCCGAACAGTTTTTTCGGCGAAAGATCTATGTTCGGCCGACGACCCGAAAAGATCGTCGGTCGCTTGGGAAGCGACCGCATCGGTCCTTGGGTACGGGCATCAACGAGGCAAACGGCATTGACGTAGACCGGTCTGACCAGCACTTTGGCGCACGGCGGGTCAATGTCGATGAAGACAACGAGGCATCTGGGGCTCATAGCGAGCGACATCCCAGAGTGCAGCACATTCGTTGACCAATGAGAGACTTGGGGGGACGGCGGTTTGAGCCACGGGACGTCACGCGGGGGACACTACGGGCGTGCCGGGATCATTGATCTCGGTCATGAGCCCCCGCTGTCCGTCGACGGTTCGGAAGCTGCCGTTATCGATCGCCGCCGCGTCTCCGTGCAGTGGTTCAGCGGCACTATCCTGACAGGACTGTGCGGCGCGGCTCTGATCGGCGGCGCCGTTTTTGCGTCGCTCGACGGCGAAATGACATTCGCCAAGGTGCCCGAACATGTCGAAGGCGCTCTGCGCGGAGCGTTCGGCGCCAGCGACAAGGCGGCTGTCGCGCGCAAGAGCGACCGCCTGCCGCCGCCAAGTGATTCGGCCGCGGCACGCCAGGTGATTCGGGTTTCGACGGTCGACCCGCGCCGGCAACCGCGAAGTGATGCGGGTGCGCCCGTTCGTCCGCATCGCCGGCAACCTGTCGCTTGCGACCAGCGATCTCTCCGCAAAAATTCCGCCCTTCAATGCGCAGCGCCTTCTGACCGACGTCGGCTCCGCCGACTCCCGCGAGGGACGATCAGCAAACCCCCAATGCCGCTGAGCCGGATGCCGAAGTTTCATTCGTGACGCGTGACCTCGCGTCGGTCCTGCCCCGCGCCAAGATCGCCGCCAATATTGCGATCGACGAAGTCCTGATGCGGGTGCGCGACGCTTCGAGCTGGCGCGGAAACAGCGCCGTCCGTTACGCATCAAGTATGCCGACCGATATCAAGATGGCCTATGCCGCGGAAGGCACGCCGGATCCTTACGCCGGGTTCGAAACCCGCGTCGTGCCGGAAAACGTGACGCTGCTTGCCGAAGACCAAGGACCAGATCACCGGCGGCAATCCTTCCGGCGAACGCATCCACATCGTCAAAAAGGGCGATACGGTGCAAAGCATCCTGCGCGACATGGGGGCAACGCCCGGTGAAGCGCTGGCAATCGCCAACAATCTCGGCGCCCGTGGCCGCGACGGCGGCCTGAGGGAAGGCCAGAAGCTGCGGATCCTGATGGCCCCGGCACGGTCCGGGACAGCAACGCCAGCAGCCGATACGCGTCATCGTCGCCAACGAAACATCCATCGAAGCCGTCGCGGCGCTGTCCGATCTCGGCAAATACGTCGCGGTCGACGTGCAAAGCTTCAACAGCGTCGACCGAAACCGCGAGCAAGAGCGACGATGACGACGACGATGATGACGGCACCGGCGTGCGGCTCTACCAAAGCATTTATGAGACCGCGCTGCGCAACAAGGTTCCTGCCAGCGTCATCGAGGACATGATTCGCATCTATTCCTACGATGTCGACTTCCAGCGCAGGGTTCAGGCCGGCGATTCGTTCGAGGTGTTCTTCGCCGGCGAAGACGAAACTCCGGTCAACAACGAAAAAACCGAGGTGCTGTACGCAGCCCTCACCGTCGGCGGCGAAACCAAGAAATATTACCGCTTCCAGACCCCCGACGATTCCGTCGTCGACTACTATGACGATACCGGCAAGAGCGCGAAGAAGTTCCTGGTCCGCAAACCGGTCAACAACGCGATCATGCGCTCGGGCTTCGGCGGTCGCCGCCATCCAATTCTCGGTTACACCAAGATGCATACTGGTGTGGACTGGGCCGCCCCCTACGGAACCCCGATTTTCGCATCCGGCAACGGCGTGCATCGAGAAAGCCAGTGGGAAGGCGGCTACGGCAAATACATCAAGCATCAAGCATCCGAACGGATATGAAACCGCCTACGGCCACATGACCGCCTTCGCCAAGGGCATGGAGCCCGGCAAGCGCGTCAATCAGGGCCAGGTTATCGGCTTCGTCGGCTCCACCGGCCTGTCGACCGGCGCCCACGTCCACTACGAAATCCTGGTCAACGGCCGCTTTGTCGACCCGATGCGTGTCAAACTTCCGCGTGGCCGTTCACTCGATGGTCCGCTGCTGGCAAACTTCGAGACGGAGCGCGACCGAATCGACAACATGATGGCGAATCGCCCGGGTGGACGTCCGTCGTCTCCGCAGGCCGCCAAGGGCCAGAAAACGGTTCTTGCCGGCGACCGCTAGTTCTTCATTTTTCAAAAATCGGACGACAGAGCCTGGTGCGTGACCACGGCTGGATTGATCCAGCCGTGGATAACACCAGCGTTTAGTGCAGCCTGCCCTTTGGCACGGACGCATTGGGCTCGATCTTCGCGGGCTGACCGTTGAACGTCAGGCCAGCGTCGTCCGCCGAGATCGCGACCGTTTCGCCATCGTGGATCTGACCCGCGAGAATCATTTCCGCGAGCGGATCCTGGACCGCGCGCTGGATCGCACGCTTGAGCGGACGGGCCCCGTAAGCCGGATCCCAGCCCTTCGCCGCAAGCCAGTCGCGCGCCTTGTCATCCAGCGAGAGCGTGATCTTGCGATCCTCCAACAGCTTCGAGAGCCTCCGCATCTGGATATCCACGATGCGGCCCATCTCGCTCCGCTGCAAACGATGGAACAGGATGATCTCATCGACGCGGTTGAGGAATTCGGGCCGGAAGCTCGAGCGCACGATGGCCATCACCTGATCGCGCACGGCACTGGTATCCTCGCCTTCCGGTTGCCCGACCAGATATTCCGAGCCGAGATTCGACGTCATGATGATCAGCGTGTTGCGGAAATCGACAGTGCGGCCCTGACCATCGGTCAGGCGGCCGTCATCGAGCACCTGCAACAAGACGTTGAACACATCGGGATGCGCCTTCTCGATCTCGTCGAACAGCACGACCTGATACGGCCTGCGCCGCACCGCTTCGGTGAGCGCCCCGCCCTCGTCGTAACCAACATAGCCCGGAGGCGCACCGATCAGCCGCGCGACCGAATGCTTTTCCATGTATTCGGACATGTCCATGCGAACGAGCGCCGTCTCGTCGTCGAACAGATATTCGGCGAGCGCCTTGGTCAGCTCGGTCTTGCCGACGCCGGTCGGGCCAAGGAACATGAACGAGCCGATCGGTCGGTTCGGATCCTGCAAGCCGGCACGCGAACGGCGGACAGCCGTCGAGACAGCCGTAACGGCTTCAGCCTGACCGATGACGCGCTTGGCAAGCTGCTCTTCCATCTTGAGCAGCTTCTCACGTTCGCCTTCGAGCATCTTGTCGACCGGAATTCCGGTCCAGCGTGAGACGACCTGCGCCACATGATTTGCGGTCACAGCTTCTTCCTCAAGCACGGCGCCACCGGCGCGTTCGCTGTCTTCGATCTCCTTCAAGCGCTTCTCAAGCTCAGGAATGCGTCCATACGCGAGTTCGCCGGCTTTCTGGTATTCACCACGGCGCTGCGCATCGGCCAGTTCCTGACGCGCCTGCTCCAATTCGCTTTTGACCTTCTGGGCGTTCGACAGCTTGTTGCGCTCCGCCTGCCATTTGGCGGTGAGCGCGTCGCCCTTCTCTTCAAGCTCCAAAAGTTCCTTCTCCAGGCGCTGAAGGCGGTCCTTGGATGCGGAATCGGTTTCCTTCTTGAGTGCTTCCTGCTCGATCTTCAGCCGCACGATCTCGCGGTCGATGTTGTCGAGCTCTTCCGGCTTGGAATCGATCTGCATCTTCAGCCGCGCCGCGGCCTCGTCGATCAGGTCGATCGCCTTGTCCGGCAGGAAGCGGTCCGTGATGTAACGGTTGGACAGCGTCGCCGCAGCCACGATCGCGGAGTCCGTGATGCGGACACCGTGATGCAATTCGTACTTTTCCTTCAGGCCGCGCAGGATCGAGACCGCGTCTTCAACCGTCGGTTCGCTGACGAACACCGGCTGGAAGCGGCGGGCGAGCGCGGCGTCCTTCTCGACATGCTTGCGATATTCGTCGAGCGTGGTCGCGCCGATGCAATGCAGTTCGCCGCGCGCCAGCGCCGGCTTCAGCAGATTCGACGCATCCATCGCGCCATCGGCCTTGCCGGCCCCGACCAGCGTATGCATCTCGTCGATGAACAGGATGATCTGGCCGGCCGAGCCGGTGACTTCCGTCAGCACAGCCTTCAGCCGCTCCTCGAACTCGCCGCGATACTTTGCGCCTGCGATCAGCGCGCCAAGATCGAGCGACAGCAGCAGCTTGTCCTGCAGGCTTTCCGGCACGTCGCCATTGACGATGCGCAGCGCAAGACCTTCCACGATAGCGGTCTTGCCGACGCCGGGTTCGCCGATCAGCACCGGATTGTTCTTGGTGCGACGTGACAACACCTGGATCGTACGGCGGATTTCCTCGTCGCGGCCGATGACCGGATCGAGCTTGCCGTCGCGCGCCGCCTGCGTCAGGTCGCGGGCATATTTCTTCAGCGCGTCATAGGCGTTCTCCGCCGTGGCGCTGTCGGCCGTGCGGCCCTTGCGCAGCGCGTTGATCGCGGCGTTGAGATTTTGCGGCGTGACGCCGCCCTTGGCGAGCAGGCTGCCCGCCTCGCTGTCCTTGTCGAGCGCGAGCGCCAGCAGCAACCGCTCCACGGTGACGAAACTGTCGCCCGCCTTGTCGGCAGCCTGTTCGGCGGCGTCTAAAGCGCGCGCGGTTGCGGGCGCAAGGTAAACCTGCCCGGCTCCGGCACCGGAGACTTTCGGCATTTTGTTGAGAGCGTCCTCGGTGGCCTTGAGGATTGCGCGCGAATTGCCGCCGGAACGGTCAATCAGCCCGCCGGCAAGACCCTTCACTGTCGTCGAGCAAGACTTTGAGGATGTGGAGAGGCGTGAATTGCTGATGGCCTTCACGCACGGCCAATGATTGAGCCGACTGGATGAATCCCTTCACGCGGTCGGTGTATTTTTCGACATTCATTCTGTTTTCCCTCAGCCTGCCATTCTGCCCCGAAAGCACAAGTTTGGCATCTTCAATGGGTTTCCGCTTCGGCGCTGATATTCGTCAACCCGAAACGGGACCGGCACCTCGGCCGGCTTGAAACAGATGTGGGAATCCGGAACCGCCCGGAAAAGAGGCAGGACTAAAAATTCGTCGTAACGCGCGTCGGAGCGGGAGCTTTGAGAAATCAGCGCAGAATACGACGGCCCCTCAGCCTGCCTTCAATCCCGGGCAGCCGCCGGCGGAATGGATCTCCGCCGGCGAAGCCATCGAGCCCGTCAGCTCGACGGCATGACGTAGGCGTAGACGCGTCCGCGCGAGTAGGTCGCCTCGGCAACACGATGACCATGGTTGCCGGAAATGATGATCGGATTGCCCTTGTCATCGATGCCGCTAACGACACCGACGTGACCACCGCCGCGACGGCTCATCACCGCGATTGCTCCAACCTGCGGACCGGAAACGTGTTGGCCATAGCTTGCGAATGAACGCGCCATGTCCGACCCCGTGCCACTATGGCCTGAGCGTTGCAGGACGAAGTTCATGAAACGTGCGCACCACAGCCGGCTGCGGCCGGTCGGATTGCCGCCGATGTAACGGCGAGCTTCCGCCACAACATCGGACATGCCGAAGCCACCGGTATTTTCCGATGCCGGGCTTTCAATCGATGCAGCATGCCGTGCACGACCGCGCCGATACCGATGATGTTTGCTGATGTGATGCTTGACGTGGTGAGCGTGAAAGTGACGACTTGCACCGTGATGTGGCCTCGCCGAAGCCGGTGTCGCGAAAGCGACGATTGCCAGTGAGCCCAAAGCAACAACAGTGAGCGCGCCTGGCCGGCGAAACGCATTACTTACATTCATCCATAGTCCTCGTTACACCCCCATTTTCTGTTGCTCCGAATTCGGGGCAACATGAGAACAGGCGTAAAACGGGTCTGATGTGGCAGAAAAAAGACAACGCGTTCACAACGGCATTGAACAGGACAGCCATGCATCTCGAGATGATCGAACGATAACTTAGCGGCGATTATGACACGAATCGCGCCGTATTCCGGCCGTTTACGTTAATCGCCGCGGCTCAAAAGAAATACGCCCTGCTCGCCGAACATATTCCAGAACCACCACGGCGCATTGAGACGCAACGGCTGACCGTAAAGATCAAGTGCAACCGCACGCTCCATCTTCACATGGATTTCGTCGCAAAGCTGCACGAAGTCCTTGATGGTGCAGAAGTGAATGTTCGGCGTATCGTACCATGTCGCGGGGAGATTATCGGTCCGTGGCATCTGGCCCTTGATCAAAAGCTGCAGCCGCATTTTCCAGTGACCGAAGTTTGGAAACGACACGATGGCACGCTGCCCGATCCGCAAAAGATTTTCGAGCACCACGCGCGGTTGACGTGTTGCCTGCAGTGTTTGCGACAGGATCACATAGTCGAATGAATCGTCGGGATAGTTGACGAGGTCAGTGTCGGCATCGCCCTGCACCACCGCAAGTCCCTTGGCGACACAGCGGTTCACGCCCTCGCGCGACAACTCGATACCGCGCCCGTCGACACCGCGCGTTTCCAGCAAGCGCAACAAGTCACCCTCACCGCAGCCGACGTCGAGCACCTTCGCGCCACGCTCGACCATCTGTGCCACCAGCAAATGATCGCTGCGGTAACCTTCCTCGCTGACAGGAAGACGCGCGGTTAAACGGAATGCCTGGTCCTGGATGGTCATGTTATTGACTCGCCGATGTCAGGCCATGCGCGGATGCGGCCGATTCCAGGAACGCGCGCGAGATATCAACAAACTCGGGCACATCGAGCAGAAACGCATCGTGACCGCGATCGGTCACGATTTCCGCGAATGACACCCGCGCATTGCTCGCGTTGAGTGCGTGGACGACAGCGCGAGATTCCGAGGTCGGGAACAGCCAGTCACTGGTGAACGATATCACGCAAAAGCGTGTGCGCGTGCTGCGCCAGGCTTCCGCCAGAACGCCCTGATGATCAGCCGCGATGTCAAAATAATCCATCGCGCGTGTGAGATAGAGATAGCTGTTGGCATCGAAACGCTCGACGAAGGACGAGCCTTGATGGCGCAGATAGCTCTCCACCTCGAAATCCGCATCGAACGAAAACGTCGGCGTCTCGCGATCCTGCAACCGCCGGCCAAACTTGCGATGCAGGGCAGCGTCCGAAAGATAGGTGATGTGCGCGGCCATGCGGGCAACTCCAAGCCCGCGGCGCGGATGCGTGCCTTCCTCGAAGTAGCGGCCGCCACGCCAATCTGGATCAGCCATCACAGCCTGGCGGCCCAATTCATGAAACGCAATGTTCTGCGCTGAATGGCGCGTGCTGCACGCGACCGCCAGTGCGGAGAACACACGCTCCGGATAGGCCGTGGTCCATTGCAACGCCTGCATGCCGCCCATCGATCCGCCGACAACGGCAAACAGTTTGTCGATGCCGAGATAATCGAGCAGCATCGCCTGCGCACGCACCATGTCGGGAATCGTGATCACCGGAAAATCCAACCCCCACAGTTTACCGGTGGCAGGATTGGTCGATGACGGGCCGGTGCTGCCCATACAGCCGCCGACGACATTCGAGCAGATGATGAAATAGCGATCGGTGTCGATAGGTTTACCGGGACCAACAAGCGTCTGCCACCATCCTGGCTTGCCGGTGACCGGATGCACATTCGCGACATGCTGATCCCCGGTCAGCGCATGGCAGATCAGGATCGCGTTTGAGCGATCGGCGTTGAGCTGGCCGTAGGTTTGATAGGCGATCTGAAACGGTGCGAGATCGACACCACAATCGAGCTGCAACGGCTTGTCCGCACCGAACAGGGCGACCAGCGAAGACGGATGATCCGCCTCGTGCGCGCGCTCACCGGTTTGCACCGTCGGGGGCTTTAGCGGCTGAATATTTACCATACCAACACTGGCCTCTCAGGAAGTCGCCGCAACCGAGCGCCGGAATTCAGGCCTAAAAAAACCGGCCTGAACCAACGTTCGGCCGGGATCCCACTAATCCCCGGCCTGTTTAGCGAGTTGTTTAACGTGGCTGCAAGCCGGCCGGCTCAAATGACCACGGGATCGCCTAAAAGTAGTGCTCCGCAGGCTTTCCGTCAAGGTAACCGCCGGAACAGGCTGGCGGAACGGTCAATGTTTTCTTTGCTTTCGCCGGGCGCGGCTCCTATCAATGCGGCCTGCCAGCCTCCTTGCAGGACCGACTTCCACCGCGGCTTTCGGGCTGCAAACCGAAATTATGAGACGATGTCCAAAGAGCCCACGCCCCCCATTTCGCTGCAAGATCTTCGCCGCGAAATCGATCACATCGACGAGCAGGTGCACGGCCTTCTGATGCAGCGTGGCGACATCATCGACCGCCTCATTTCGGTAAAGAAGACACAGGAGGTCGGTTCGGCGTTTCGTCCCGCGCGCGAAGCCGACATGATGCGCCGGCTGGCGCAGCGGCATCGCGGCATTCTGCCGCTCGACACGGTCGAGAGCATCTGGCGCGTCATCATCTCGACGTTCACTTACGTGCAGGCGCCATTCGCGCTGCATGCGGATCTGTCCGGCGGCGAATCCGCAATGCGGGACTCAGCCCGATTCCATTTCGGCTTTACCGTGCCATTTGTCGCGCATTTCAGCGCCGCGGCAGCAGTTGATGCAGTTGCAAAATCCAAAGGCGATCTCGCGCTGGTCTCAGCCACGAGCAGCCACGAGCCGTGGTGGCTGACGCTTGAACCGGCGAGTGCGCCGAAGATCATCGCGCGCCTGCCCTTCATCGAACGCGCCGATCATCCCGCGGCTTTGCCGGTGTTCGTCGTCTCCCGCGTTGCCGCGGATGCAATGGTCACCGAAATCGAAATGTGGAGCGTGCGCGTTTCGGGCTGGAGTGCCGATGTCGCCCGTGCGCTGTCGCCGTTCTCCGAAATCATCGCCGTACCCGACACCGCATCCGATGGCGCAGCATTGCTGGTTTCGGTGCCTGGGCCCGGCGGCCTCGACAAAATTTCCTCTGCGCTGATTGCAGCAGGGGCATCCGTGCGCTCGTCTGCCCTCGTCGGAGGCCATGCGACACGCTATACGATGCCACCAAACAACACGTCCAAAGCGTAAGATCTTTTCATTCTGGAGTTGAGTTGATGTCACGTCCCGTGCCGAAGCCCGGCATTCTCGATATCGCACCCTACACGCCCGGCAAAAGCGGTGCAGGGCTCACCGGGCGCGTGTTCAAACTGTCCGCGAATGAAACTCCGCTTGGCCCGTCGCCGAAGGCGATCGAAGCCTACAAGTCCGCAGCCGATCATCTCGAGGATTATCCCGAAGGCACTTCGCGTGCGCTTCGCCAGGCCATCGGACGCACCTATGGCCTCGATCCTGACCACATCATCTGCGGCGCGGGTTCGGACGAGATCCTCAATCTCCTTGCGCATACCTATCTCGGTCCAGGCGACGAGGCGATTCACACGACACACGGCTTTCTGGTGTATCCGATCGCGACCATGGCGAACGGCGCCGTCAACGTCATCGCACCGGAAAAGAATTTCACTGCCGATGTCGATGCGATCCTGAACGCCGTGACACCGCGCACCAAGATGGTGTGGCTGGCGAATCCGAACAATCCGACCGGCACTTACGTGCCCTTCGACGAAGTGAAACGTCTGCGTGCCGGATTGCCCTCGCATGTGCTGCTGGTGATCGACGCGGCCTATTCCGAATACGTCATGCGCAACGACTACGAAGCCGGCATCGAGATGGTGTCCACCACCGACAATACGGTGATGACCCGCACCTTCTCGAAGATTCACGGCCTCGCGTCACTGCGCGTTGGCTGGATGTACGGTCCGGCGAACATCGTCGATGCGGTCAATCGCATTCGCGGCCCCTTCAACGTCAGCACGCCAGCGATGCTGGCGGCTGTCGCTTCTCTCGAGGATACCGCGCACCAGGAGATATCTCGCGTTCACACCGACAAGTGGCGCACATGGCTCACCGACGAGGTCGGCAAGCTCGGACTTACCGTGACGCCGAGTGCGGCAAACTTCATCCTGATCCACTTCCCACAGGAAGCAGGCAAGACGGCTGACGATGCCGACGCATTCCTTACCAAGCGTGGATTGATCCTGCGGGGGTTGAAGAACTACAAACTGCCGCATGCACTACGCATGACCGTCGGTACCGAGGAAGCCAACCGCCTTGTGGTCGCGGCGCTCGCCGAATTCATGGGACAGAAATGACGTGAGCACTGCGCCGCAATTCCCACGGGTCACAGTCATCGGGCTCGGCCTGATCGGCTCGTCGATTGCACGCGCCGTCAAACAACTCGGTCTTGCAGGCGAGCTGGTCGCCACCGACGCATCTCCACAGGTTCGAGAGCGAGCGGTGGAGCTTGGACTCGCGGACCGGATCGCGGCCAACAACGCGGAAGCCGTAAGGGACGCCGATCTCGTGATCGCCTGCGTGCCCGTCGGTGCCTGCGGCGATGTCGCGGCAAGTATCGGCTCGCATCTCAAGGCGGGCGCGATCGTCTCCGACGTCGGCTCGGTGAAGGGCACCATACTGCGCGAGATGGCGCCGCATCTGCCCAAGACGGTTCACTTCATTCCGGCGCACCCCGTCGCAGGCACGGAGTATTCAGGTCCTGACGCAGGTTTCGCCGAACTCTTTATCAACCGCTGGTGCATCCTGACGCCGCCGCCCGACGCGGATCCGTCGGCCGTGGAAAAGCTCGCTGCGTTCTGGCGCGCGCTCGGCGCCAATGTCGAAACAATGGCCGCGGACCATCACGATCTGGTGCTCGCCGTGACGAGCCATCTCCCGCATTTGATCGCTTACACCATCGTGGGTACAGCTGACGAACTTGAAGACGTGACACGCTCGGAAGTGCTGAAATTTTCCGCTGGCGGCTTTCGCGACTTCACACGCATCGCAGCCTCCGATCCGACCATGTGGCGTGACGTATTCCTCGCCAACAAGGATGCGGTCTTGGAGATGCTGGGCGCGTTTCAGGAAGACCTGTCGAAACTCACCCGCGCGATCCGGCGCGGCGACGGCGAGGTGCTGTTCGAGCACTTCACCCGCACCCGTGCAATCCGCCGCGGCATCGTGAATCTCGGGCAGGAAACCGCGAGCGCCGATTTCGGCCGGCCACACGCCAATCTGCCGGCGAAACCTCCGGAAAAATAATCAGAACAACGGCGGGGTTTGCGCCACCCGGAGCGGGCCGATCAGCACTGCACCTTCAACGAACCGCAGCGGAAAAGCCAAAGCGCTGCGCCCTTCGAGCGTGGAGGGCTTCCCGAGCATGTTGATTCCCGCCATCACACCGGCGTTGGCGTTTTTGCGTGCAGCATCGCCAAGGCCGGGGATGAACCGATCAAGCGCACCGATCAATTTGTTGACGCCCTGGACGTTAACGCCGGGCGCTGCGCGGTTGCCCGGTTGAGCGCCGTCATCGGCAAAAAGCTTGTCGATCCCGAGCATCGGCACGATTTTCTCCATGCCCGCGACCGTCATGGTCAATTCGCCGTCGAGATAGCCCGTGGCCGTAATCGCGAGCGAGCCTGCGGCAACAGCAATCACGTCTCCCTGCTGCACCCGTGACTCGGTGAAGTCGAGACGCCCGTTGGCCGCCTGAATTTCACGAAACCGGTCCGGCCATGGCTGCGGCGAGAAGTCCTTCAGGCCACGCAGTTGCGCGCGAATATCGGCGTCGAACGGCTCTGCCAGAATGGGGTGTAACCCCTGCAGGCTTCCGGCAGTGAGTTGAAACGCAGTTTCGATCACCGGATTGTCGCTCAACGAGCCTTCAAGCAGGCGCGTATGCAGTTCGAGATGATTGGCGCGGAGCAGTGGCGTCGGAACCGCACCATTCATGCGGTCCAGCGTCGGGTTGTCGAACACCATTGAGATGCGCTGCGGCGCGATCGGCATGCCCGCAACACTCGCCTGACCAAGGCTCCAGTTCGCACCGAACTGTGGCTCCGGGCCGCCAGCGGCCACCGTGGCCGGGCCGGTGAATTCCGCGATGATCTTGGTCGGATCATAGATCTGCGCGACGACCAAGATTTGCTTCAAGCGCGCCGTCAGCCGCGTCTGCGCAACCTGCGCTGACGTCTGCGACGTCAGCGTCACCAACGGATTTCCACAGCGCACTTCCATCCGGAATGGGAAGCCGCCGACAGAGCGAGTCTCGCATTCATAGATGCGTCCCGCCTTGGCCTCGCGGGCGCGCCAGCCCTCGAACTGTGTGTCGATCTGCGAAGCCGCGTAGAACCAGAATCCGCACCATCCTGCTGCGATCAAAAAAAACAGCCCCGGCGCGACAAAGACGGGCCAGAGACGGCGGCGCGGAGCGGGCGGAGATGTTTGCATACGAGAACCTAGATCAGCCGAATTGGGCATTTGAAAGGTGCCATGTGTACTCAAATCGTCTTGAAGTCCATAGAGTTGCACGCATGGCGGCGTGCTGCTAGGCGTGACGCATGGCCGCAAAAATTCTTTCAGACACTGAATTTCCCGACGGGGATTTGTGGGTGTTCGGTTATGGCTCTCTGATCTGGAATCCGGGATTTGAGTTTCTGGAACAGAAGCCCGCGCGTCTGATCGGCGAACATCGTTCACTTTGCATCTATTCAATGGTCCATCGTGGCACTCCCGAGAAGCCCGGACTTGTGCTGGGTCTTGACCGTGGCGGCGCATGCCAGGGTGTCGCATTCAGAGTGGCACAAGACCGGCGGCAAGCGACGGTCCAATATCTTCGCGAACGTGAGCAGGCGACCCATGTCTATCGCGAAGTGATGCGCTCGGTCTGGATCGAGGGCGACGCGCGGCATCGTGTCAGCGCGCTCGCCTATGTCGCCGACCGCAGCCACGACCAATATGCGGGCCGGCTCTCGCTCGATGAACAGTTGCGATTGGTGCGTCAGGGTCACGGCAATTTCGGACCCAACGATGAATATGTCATCGCGACAGTCGCGGCGCTGGAGGCTCAGGGCATTCGCGATACGCCGCTGCATCATCTCGCCGCGCGGCTGCACGGCGAGGCCGCACTGCATCGTCACCCGTGACGAAATCAGAGACCGGATTCCACCTTGCTGGAAAATGCCGACGGCGCCGAAAAGCCGACCAGCCGCACCTGTTCCTCGCGACCCGCTTTCACCAGACGACTGGTCGCTTCCTCGATCACCGTGCTCACGCGCGCGGTGAACTCGTTGCGTGACAATCCCGGCGCGATCGGGTCAAGAAATTCAACAACGATAGTGCCGGGATAACGCAGGAAGGTGCGGCGCGGCCAGAACAGGCCGGAATTGAGCGCAACCGGAATGCAGGTCACGCCGCAATCAACATACACCTGGCTGACACCGGTTTTGTATTTTGGCGGCGCGTCGACGGCTGTACGTGTGCCTTCGGGAAAGATGATGAGCTGACGTCCGCGCTGCACTTCGTCTCGCGCGCGTCGTGCCATCTCGATCAAGGAGCGCCCCCCGGCGCTGCGATTAACGCCGATCATATTGGCTTTGACGAGATACCAGCCAAACAACGGCACCCACAGCAACTCGCGCTTGAGAATGTAGAGCGGCTGGTCGAAGAATTGCAGCATCGCGAAAGTTTCCCATGCCGACTGGTGCTTGGACGCCACCAGCAGCGGACCGGCCGGAATTTTTTCGAGACCGCGATACTCAACCTTGGTGTTGCAGATGATCCCCATCCACCAGATGCTGGTTCGTGCCCAATTTTGGGCAATTCTGATGATGCCCCAGCGCGGCATCACATAGGTCGGAATTCCAAGCAGCACCCAGAACGTGGTGTTCAGATAAAAAACAATATTGTAGACCAGCGAACGCAAAAATATCGAAACCATCGAACAACCCGATCAATTAGCGGACGCGGTCGCGGGCTTTTGAGGAGCCACCGGCGGTTGGGTTTCAGTATTCGGCCTTCCGCCCTGCCCAACGCCGCCGAACGCCACCCGCATCTCGGCAAACAAATATTTGATGTATTCCGATAGCAGGAGCCGGAGCGCAGCGCCACTCGTCCACCATGGCTCCTCACGCCATTTCTCACCCACCACGGCGAAGGGGATCAATTCGATATCCGGCATCGAGTGTGACAGTTCCACGATCGCGCGCGGCATATGATAATTCGATGTTACCACGATCAACGACCGAAAGCCGCGCTCGGTGGCCCAACGCCGCGTTTCGGTGGCGTTGCTGCGCGTGTTGACCGCAGATCGGTCCAGATCGACACAGCACATCAGCAATTGCTGGCTGTCCGGCAGCGTTCGCTGAATGTCGCTGAAACCATTGGTGGGATGGACACCGGAAATCAAAAGACGCTTGCCGTAGCCGGCGGCGAGAAGTTCCACCGCGTCGGACACCCTGGACGACCCGCCGGTGAGAACGACGATGCCGTCGGCATTGCGCGAGGGTTTCTGCTCCGTCGGAAGAACGAGCGACAGAAACCACACAAATCCTGCACACCCAACGAACACCACCGCCGCCATCGCAAATATCGCCGCGCGCCAACGCCACCGCGTCACGTTACGTGCACGGCGTGTAGACGAATAAGACGGGCTGTTCTCACCCTTTGGCGTCATGATCTTACTGCGCGATCTCCAACTGCAAGTTTATCGCAAAATCCGGCACCGCTGTGACCTCAAAAGCAGCGGTCAGTCAATCTCCTCAAGCGTGGCAAAGAGCGTCCGTCGCGACGCCCAGGCTGTGACAATTGCGATCATCACCGCCTGTGCTCCAAGCATCAGATATCCTGAAGCCGGCAACGCAAAAGTTCCAAGCAAAGCCGCGAACTGATCGCCCACGGGCGTGCCCGAGAACCAGCTAGCGATGGATTCCGAAAAACCGAATATCAGCATCGCGGCAAGGCCGCCGATCAAACCACCTTCCAAACCAAGCCGCAGAAAGTGCCGCAGGAAATGATTGGCGATATAGCGGTCTTGCGCACCGACGAAATGCAGCACTTCGACAATCGGCCGGTTGGCTGCCATCGCGCCTCTGGTCGCAAACGACACAGAGATCACCGTGGCGATAATCACGAGAATGAGAATGCCGGTCCCCGCCAGCACGATGGCACCCGTCATCGACCGCATGCGCTCGATCCAGGCGCGGTGGTCATCGACGCTCGCTCCCGGGGCCGCCTGCGTTATGCTGGTTCGTAGAGCGGCAAAATCCGGCGCCGTGCCCGGCGCAACGCGCGCGACAACGACGCGAGGCACCGGCAGATCATCCAGCGAGAGGCCTGTTCCGAGCCACGGCTCCAGCAGCTTCGCCGATTCCTCCTTGGTGAACGGCCGCACCTCGACGACGCCGGGCTGTGCCCGCGCAGCATCCACGACCGCCCGCGTATCGCGCTCAATGTCGCGCCCGGGCGAGGGCCTTATCTGGATGGTCAATTCGCTCGCCACGTCGGATTGCCACTCCGATGCAGATGCGCGCACCAGCAGCACCGCGCCGGTCGTCATCGACGCCAGGAACGTCATGATCGCAACAACCGCGATCAGCGCACGGCCGGCAATCGATCCGCGTGGAACGATCGGCGACGTGTTGCGTGCATCCGCTATGACCGCCGACGTTTCGTCGCCGAGATCCCTCATCGCGCAATACTCATGACATTCGTGTCACTCATAGATATGCAGCCGCGATTCATGCAGCACCATCCGTCGCGCCTCGTATTGATCCATCAGCGCGATATCGTGGGTCGCGATGATCACGGCGGTGCCGGACTTGTTCAACTGGATGAAAAGATTCAGCAGCCGTCGCGCCAGCGAAGGATCGACGTTTCCTGTGGGCTCGTCCGCCAGCAGGAGCTGCGGCCGAGCGATGACGGCGCGCGCGATCGCTGCGCGCTGCTTTTCACCGCCCGACAGGATCGGCGGCAGCGCATCCATGCGGTGTCCAAGTCCAACCCATTTGAGAAGATCGATGACCTCCTTGCGATAGCTGGATTCGCTCTTCCCCATCACGCGGAACGGCAACGCGACGTTCTCATAGGTCGTCATGTGATCAAGCAGCCGGAAATCCTGCAGCACGATGCCGATGCGCGAGCGCAACCCCGCGCGCGAATCCTTGTTGAGCAGCGAGACATCCTGCCCAAAGATATTCACGAGACCGCGCGTTGGCCGCAGCGACAGGAACAGCATGCGCAGCAGTGATGTCTTCCCCGCGCCGGACGGTCCGGTCAGAAACTGGAACGAGCGCGCAGGAACCTGGAAAGTCAGGTCGCGCAGAACCTCGGGACCGAGCCCGTAGCGCAAACCAACATTTTCGAACCGGACCAAGTTCAGCTCCGTTCGACAGGACCGATGAAGGTGCCGCCCGCGCGGCCCTTGGACGAATCCCGTCCGCAGGCGGCCACCGGGCGGTGACCGTAAAATGCTTGTGCGACCGTTATGGTTTCCGGTTCGTTAACGGACGCCGGATAGCCTCCGGGCGATATCCCTCTGGCGATTCGTCCCATGCACATTGTCTGCCCCCATTGTACGACATCCTACGCGGTCGATCCGGCTAATTTCAGCGACGCCGGGCGCCGGGTGCGCTGCGCCCGCTGCCAGGAAGTCTGGCTTGCAAAGCCGCAGGAAATGGCCACAGCCGCACCGATGGCGTCGCAAGCCATGGCTACGGCGCGCTCAGGCGCCGGTTTCGGATCAGATGACAGGTCAAGCGCCGATGAGTGGCAAATCGATGATGCTCCGCATGTGGACAGCCCATCGATTTCCGCCGATTGGCCTGAGCCCGAGGCCGCGCAACCAAACAATGGAACCGACAGCCAGTGGCCCACCCTTGCCCAGCAGGACGCCGCGGAAGCCGGCGACGACACGCCGGATTCGCAGCTTCAGAAGCCCGGTCAGCGCACTCCGTCCATCAAGGTGCCAACCAACTGGACCGCTCATCTTCAAACGGCGTCATCCTTGCCAACGCTTTGTGTCGCGCTCGGTGCGATGACCTTTGCCTTGATTGCGTGGCGCAGTGACGTCGTGCGATTCCTGCCGCAGACCGCCCCCTTCTTCAAGATGGCGGGCATGGGCGTGAATCTTCGTGGTCTCTCGATTGAAGACGTAAAGATCACTACCGAAACCGTCGACAACAAGCCGGTGCTGCTGATCGAAGGCGCGATCGTTGACGTCGCGCGCAAGGCAATCGAAATCCCCCGGCTCAGATTTATCGTGCGCGACGCCAAGGGCGCCGATATCTACGCGTGGAACGCCGTCTTGGAACAGCCGGTGCTGCAGCCCGGCGAAATAGCAAGGTTCAAGACACGACTGGCCTCGCCACCGGCCGAGGGTCGTGAAATTGCCGTGAGGTTCTTCCACAAACAGGACCTTGGCGCCGGGGGCACTTGAATGTCGCGTGTTTTGATCGCTGATGATGAAGAATCCATGCGTTTGCTGGTCGCGCGCGCGATCGCCATGGATGGTCACGAGATCGTCACTGCCGAAGACGGCGCCGAGGCGCTGGACATCATCACGCGCGAAGACGGCGCGTTTGATTTGCTGCTGACCGATATCAAGATGCCGGTGATGGATGGCATCGCACTGGCGCTGGCGGTGGCGCGGGATTATCCACGGCTGACCATTCTATTGATGACCGGCTTCGCCGATCAGCGCGAACGGGCATCCGGGCTCGATGCCATCGTGCACGATGTCGTCACCAAGCCATTTGCCGTCGCGGATATCCGCACTGCGGTTGCCGACGCACTGGCGTCACGCAAACAGGACTAAATTTATTCCGCCAGTTGCGAGGCGGCCTCCCCTCTTGGGCGTAGTGTTAATCGCGTCAGAATGAATGCGACCACCGCACAGACCGCTATGGTGGTCACCATCGGCAAAGCCGTTCCATTGAAGAACACGCTGGCGACGACGATCATCACAGCCCCTGTTATCATTTGCAGCGTGCCGCCGAGCGCCGAGGCCATACCTGCAATCGGACCATGGTCCTCCAGCGAGAGCACCATCGTCGACGGAATGACGAGACCGAGCCAGGCGAAGGCGACGAACAGCATCACGATCAGCACTGCGAGGTTGTCGACGCCGGCGGCGATCACAGCGAACAGCGCCACCGACATTGCTGCGTAACAGCTGACAGCTGTCGAAATCACGTGCGCGATGCCGAAACGTCCGGCGAGATAGGCACTGAACTGGGACGCGCCGATAAAGCCGATAGCATTGACGGAAAATGCCAAACTGTACTGCGTCGGCGTCAGGCCGAAATGACCGATGTAGATGAACGACGAACTCGCCAGGAATGCGAAAAAACTCGCCATGCCGAAGCCGCCGATGAAGGTCAGCCCCAGAAAGCGCCCGTCACGCAGCAGCTCACTAAATCCATCGAGCACGCTCCGGACGCTGACCTGAACGCGCTCCTCCGGCGGCCGTGTCTCCGGGAGCACGAACGCCACGAGTACGAAAGACAGACCAGCGGCGATGGTGACAGCGACGAACACAGCCCGCCAGCCGAACGGTACGATCAGCGCGCTGCCGGTGAGCGGAGCAAGGATCGGCGATACGCTGAACACCAGCATGACAAGTGACATCAACCGCGTCGCATCAACACCAGTATGCAGATCGCGGATCACGGCGCGCGGAATCACCATCACGGCCGCAGCACCGAGACCCTGCACGAAGCGGAAGAAGATCAGCCAATTGATCGTTGGAGCCAGACCACATCCGATACTGCCGAGAGCGAAGACGACAATGCCGAAGTAAAGCGGCGGCTTGCGGCCGACCATGTCTGAGACCGGGCCATAGATGATCTGACACACGCCCAACGCCACGAAGAACACCATCAGCGTCATCTGCGTCGCAGCAGTAGGCGCGCCAAGGTCTGCCGAGATGGTCGGCAGAGCTGGCAGATACATATCGATTGCAAAGGGCCCGATGGCGGACAGAAGACCAAGGACGATGGCGTTGCGCGCAAAATTTGACGACATGGGAGAATGAACCTGGATAGTTGCGAACGTGGATGCGAACGGCATCGATCGGTGAAGCGTAAATCAGGCCGAACGACCGCCGGTATTTAGGATGGAAACAGCGCGAAGTAAGGCTTTGCGTCCTCGACGACGCGGGCGAAAGATGGGCGCGCCATCAGCAGATCGAAATACCGCGTCGCATTCCGATACGTGTTGCCGAATAGCATCACAAAGTTGGCGTAAAACAGCGGCGGCACAGCGGCGCAAGCAGGAGGCCATGATGGATCGCATGGCCATAACGGTTGTCGCAACACGCAAAACGTGATCAATGCGGCCAAAGACCTGCAAGACAACGGAACGGAAATGACCAATACACCCCACAAAGTCGCGCTGGTGACGGGTGCCGCGCGGGGCATCGGACTGGCGGCAGCAAAGCGATTTCTGGCGGAGGGTTGGCGCGTTGCGCTGCTGGACATCGAGCACGAGCTTCTCGATCAGACCTTCAAAGCGATTGCTGCACCGGACACCACGCTTGCCATTCATTGCGACGTGTCCGATGCTAAGGCTGTCGCGGCTGCCGTTGCCAAGGTTGGCGATCATTTCGGACGTCTTGATGCGTTGGTGAACAATGCGGGCATCGCCATCTTCAAACCATTGCTCGAAACCACACTCGACGACTGGAGCCGCGTCCTGGCCGTGAACCTGACAGGACCGTTCATCTGCACGCAAGCTGCCGCGCCCTTGATGCGCGAACACGGCGGCGGCGCCATCGTCAACATCACCTCGATTTCGGCACTGCGCGCCTCGACACTGCGAACCGCCTACGGCACCAGCAAAGCGGGCCTCGCGCATCTGACCAAGCAGTTCGCCGTGGAGCTCGCCACGCTCGGCATTCGCGTCAACGCGGTTGCGCCCGGCCCGGTCGACACCGCGATGGCCAAAGCAGTCCACACGCCTGCAATCCGTGCCGATTATCATGACA
The DNA here is from genome assembly GCA_963751855.1 of uncultured Alphaproteobacteria bacterium. GTDB lineage: Bacteria > Pseudomonadota > Alphaproteobacteria > Rhizobiales > Xanthobacteraceae > Afipia. Next base: position 578,522 of record CAVVWF010000008.1, read on the forward strand.
CTATTCCACTCAACCGTTATGGACTTGAAGAAGAACTCGCGGAAGCGATCTTCTTCCTGTGCAGCGATCGCGCCAGCTACATCACCGGACAGATGCTGTGTGTCGACGGCGGGTTCGAGGCGACCGGGATCGGCCTGCCGACCCTGCGCGGTGAAGGGCGAAACGGGTAGCGGCATCGCTACCTTTCAGCAACGGCCTTCATATTGGCGAGGCCTTCCGCGAATTGGCCGCCGACCATGCGGTCCATGCTGAAGATCATGTGCATGATCTTCGCCATGAACGGTACCGGCCCATGCATCGCCCAGGTGACGTTCGTGACATCGCCTTTGGGCTGCATGGTGAACTCGGCGATATTATGTGCCTCGAACGGGCTGAAGAAATCCAGCTTGATGCCGATTTTCGATGGCGGTGTCGCGTCGATGATTTCCATCCGGCCGCGGCCGATATTCTTGTTGCCGTTCCACTCGTAGACCGCGCCCTTGCCGCTCGGCGCACCGCTAAAGGTCCGCTTCATCGCGGAATCCATCTTCTCATAGGGCGACCACGAAGCCCAATGCTTGTAGTCGTTGATCAGCGGATAGATCTTTTCCGGCGGCGCATTGATGTCAATCGATCGCTGAACGCGAAACGTGTTGGGCCTCATGGACGCAAGAATGAGAAAGCCCGCGATCAAGAGCGCAAGCAGGATGGCAATGATAGTAATCGTCGTCATGATGTGATCGCTCCCTTACAGATCACTTGTCGAAACAACCGTGATCTCATCCTCTGGTTCGAACTCCAGCCGATCAGGCTTTCGCCAGATACTCTTCAAGCTGATCGAACGTGCCGCCGAAGCCCTGCCGCATGGAGCTGAACATGTCCTCGAAGTTGGCTCGCTCTTCAGCGGACGCATTGATCGGGCCGCCACGTAACGCCACTGTCGTTCTGCCGTTGTCCTCGGTGAGAGTGAGATAATTCAGGACCTCGAGCGGCCACGTCCGGCTGAACGGGGCGCGCGTAATTCCTCCGGCTTCATCGGAGAACGAATTGACGAAGACGATGCGTGCAGGCTTTTCGATCTCGCGATAGGCGAACCGGCCCCACCATGTCGCCTGGCCATTGGGCATGAGCATACCGTAATGGAAGATGCCGCCCGGCTTGAACTCCAGTTTGCGGACTTCAATCTTGCAGCCCTTCGGCCCCCACCATTGGGCGAGGCGCTCCGGCTCGGACCAGGCTTTCCACACCAGATCGCGCGGGGCGTTGAAGACACGCTCAATCGTGAATTCACGTTCCACTGTCGCAGTGGCAGCATTGGTTTGACTCGTCATGACTCTATCCTTGCTTAGACAGCCTTCAGACCATGTTGCGTGATTATTCCGCCTTCGGCGGCAGCATGTGTGCGAAGCTCCAGCCGTGACCAAACGGATCAAGCACCTGTCCGTAGCGCGCGCCCCAGAACGCGTCCGAAGGCGGCATGATGACTTTTGCACCCGCATCCGCCGCGCGCTTCATCGCCTCGTCGCAGTTCTTGACTTCCAGATGGATAACAAACGACGTGCCGCCGAGTGCGCTAGGGGGCTTGATCTTCGCGTCAACGGCACCCGAGCAGAATTCCGGAAAATCATCATGCAAATACACCGCGGCACCGTTGACGACGATGTGTGCATGCATCAGGCGCTTGCCGTCTTCCGCCGGCACGCGCATCACTTCCGTGGCGCCCAGTGCCTTCTTGTAGAATTCGATCGCATCGCTTGCGCCGTTGACACAGAGGTGCGGAACCAGCGGGGGCAGTTGATCAGTCATGGGAAACTCCTCGGTTGGGGGTCAGAGATCTCATTGAGCGTTTTCGGGATCGCTCCCAAAATCGACTTTTCTCGTCGCGATCTATTTTCGCGATCTATTTCTTGGGCAGCGCGCGCGTCTTGGTCTTGGGGCGATTTGGCTTCAGCTTCGCCGCCGCTTCGCCCGCTTCCTTCGCCTGAAGCTCGTTGAGATAGTCTTCGAGACGATCAAGCCGAACATCCCAGAAGCGGCGGTATTCCTCGAGCCAGTCGTCAACTTCCTTCAGCGCTGCCGGCTCGATCCGGCACGGTCGCCACTGCGCCTCGCGACTGCGGGTCACGAGGCCGGCGTGTTCCAGCACCTTCAGATGTTTTGAGACCGCCGGCAGGCTCATCGCGAAGGGCTCAGCGAGCTCCGTGACCGACGTCTCACCGAGAACCAGACGCGCCAGGATCGCGCGGCGGGTCGGATCGGCAAGCGCTGCGAATTTCGTGCTCAAGAGGTCCATTGGCATCCAGCATATAACCAATCAGTTAAATAACCAGATGGTTAAATACGCCTCCCGCACAAGGCAGTCAAGCAGCCTTCCCGCAAAATATTTCTGATGCTTCCTTTGGGGTCCTGAACGCGCAGCGGCGCGGCGCGTTCAGCAAATCAGCAAATCAGCTCAATAATCCTTGAGCAATCGCTCGAGGTAATCGAGTTCGATCTGCGGCCGTTGCGAGTCGCCCAAACGCCGGCGCAACTCTTCCAGAATGCGGCGCGCACGCTGCACATCGATCTCACCCGGAATCTTCACAGTAAGATCGTCGCTCCACTCCCGGCCATGCAGCGGCCGTCCCAGCGGATCGGTCGTATTGTCGCTATTCTGCTGGCGGCCGATCTGATTACCGGGGCCATCATTCTGCCCGTCGCCGGGCTGCATCGATTGCGCGAGGTTCTGAGCCCCCTTGCGCAACGCTTCCAGCGCACGGCCTTGGGCATCCACGGCGCCATCAGCGTTGCCATCCCCGAGCTGGCCGCCGGCATCGCCCATTGCGGAATCGGCATCGCCGAGCGAGTCGCCATTACCCTGCTGGCCGTCGTCGCCCTGACCCGGTTGTCCTTGACCCGGCTGCCCCTTCTCGCCGCGCTGGCCCGGCGCCATGCCGTTCTTCTTCATGTCGTCGAGCAGCTTGTTCAACCGGTCCCGCAGCGCCTGCTGATCCTGGCGCAAGCCATTCATCGCATTCTGATCGCCTTGATCTCCGCGACTGCGATCACGCCGCAAATCCTGTCCCTGCTTGAAGGTCTTGTCGCGCAATTGCTGCTGCTTGCGGATCATGTCGCCGAGTTCGTTCAGCGCCTGCTCCATGTCGCCGTTGCCCTGCCCGGGCTGCGCCATCTGCAGATTTTCAAGCATCTGCTGCATCTGGTCGAGCAATGCCCGCGCGGCATCCTTGTCGCCGGACCGCGACAGACGCTCCATACGGTCGAGCATGTTCTTGAGGTCCTGCTGGCGCAGAACCTTGGTGTTCGGATCGAGCGGCCGCGCCAGTTGCTGGGGATTGTTGCGCATCTGCTCAGCCAGCTGCCGCAGGAAATTATCCAGCGCTGCGCGCAGGTTTTCCGTCAGCTTTTTGATTTCCTCATCGCTGGCACCACGCTCCAACGCTTCCTTCAATGCGTCCTGCGCTGCGCGAAGCGCCTTGTCGACATCGGTGATATTGCCATCCTCGATGGCAACCGCGAGCGCCCACATGTTGTCGACGGTCTCGCGCATGGCGGTTTTTGAGTTGGCGTGCCCAAGCTGCGCGGCGATGCTGCGCAGCCCGAGGTAGTATCCAAGTTCCGGCGTGAACCTCTCCGGCGCGATCATCAGCGCCTCGAGCGCGATCAGCACCAGTGGCTTCTGGTTGGCATCGAGCGCCAGGTTGCGGCGCTGCTCGATCAACGCGCGCGCCAGAGGCTTGACGAACAACCGCTCCGGCAACCGCATCTGGAACGGTTCACTGCGTCCTTCGTTGCCGGCTTCGTCTTTGGCGGTCAGCGTCAACGTCACATCGGCCCCGGCGTAGGGATTCTCGCTGAGGTCCTTGATGGTCTGACCGACGCCATTTCGCGTGCGCGCGTTCGGCAATCCCAGCGTGATCTGCGGTGGATCGAACAGCGGCTGCGCCGCTTCCCCATCCTTCTCACCCGGGCGCGGTTCAAACTGAGCATGCGCTTCGGTCACGCCATAATCGTCTTCGATCTTGTAGGACAGCGACAATGCACCCTTCGCCTGGCGCTTGGGTTCGTCGGCAAGTGAAATGGTCGGCGCGCGATCCGCTACCGTCTTGAATGTCCACTGCGGCTGACCGGAGGGCGCCCGAACGTGGGCAGTACCGTCGCCGGTGATGTTGAACCGGCGCTCGTTAGTGCCTTGCGGCGCATTCTCCGTAACAGGAGCCTCGGTCACGCCGCCACTGGCGGCGACATCGAGCCGGCCACCACTGGAACGAACGATCAGCGTGCTTCCTGAGGGGACTGATACCGATCCGGCGTCGGCGCGCTGTGCATCCTTGGTCGTGGATCCCGACAGAATCACCGGCGGACGATTGGTGTAGGGCGGCGGCGTCACCCAGGCATCGACACGAACAGCCGCCGCGGTAAATGCGCCATCCCAGTCAAATGCCGCCACAACGCGCGAGAAACGATCGCTGCCCGCTGCGATGAAGGTCGTCGCCATCAGCATCACGACCAGCGCCCGCAGCGCCCACGGATCGTGCAGACGCCAGGCGCGGCGACGGCAGACCGGCACGGATGCGCTTGATGGACGCCAGCGTCCGGGCCCGCTGCTCCTGCCACAAGGCCTGCGCGATGCGGGTCCTGCGATTTCAGCGTGTCGGTCAGCGCGGTTGCCGGGCGATGGCGAATACCCGTCCCACGATCAAGCCGACGCAACGCATCTTCCCGCGTCGGCCAACGAAACCGGACCGCCGGAACGATCGAGGCGAGCGCGAGGAGGACAAAAGCGGAAAACGCAATGACGCGAACAGTGAACGGGGATGCAACCCACAAGCCGGCCCACGACGCCGCAAGGAAGAGCCCCACAACAGTCAGCAGCCGTGCAAGATGCGGCCAGCCACGCTCCCATGCGAGCGCCATCCGCGCCCGCTGCAACGCCTGCGCAAGCTGAAGCTGCCGCTCAGCCTCGGGATCGCGTGTACGCTCTGATGGGTCGGGAGTTCGGGCTGCTCAACAGGCTCTCCGGATTTTCGACAAGGGCAGCGTATCACAGCGGCGGCAATGAGGCATGCCCTTCAAGCCCATACCCACATGCAAAGACCGGGCCCCGGAACAATGGCTGTCACGAAACCGTGACGGCGGAAACCGATCGCCAATATCAGCCTTACGCCGTTAGCGCTGGGAATGAGAGGTCGCGGCTAGAGCCAGGGTGCGGGCTTATCCATGGCGATCAACGCATCCGCATCGATGCGCGGCCGCACCACCGCATATTGATCGTCCTTGACCAGCACTTCAGGCACCAGTGCACGGGTGTTGTAGCTTCCCGCCTGCACCGCGCCATAAGCACCCGCCGTCATGATCGCCAGCAGGTCACCCGGCTTCGGCTCGGCCATTTTGCGATCCAGCGCAAGATAATCGCCGCTTTCGCACACTGGCCCGACCACGTCTGCGACGATGGCCTTCGCGCCAGGCGCAGCCTGTCGCAACGGCAGGATGTCATGATGCGCTTCGTACAGCGTCGGACGAATGAGGTCGTTCATCGCGGCGTCGATGATGACGAAAGTCTTTGCGTCGCCATGCTTCACGTAGATCACGCGTGCCACGAGGATACCGGCATTGCCGACGATCATGCGTCCCGGCTCAAACATCAACGTTGCGTCGAGCCCCTTGGTCACGCGCTTGACCATCTGCGCATAGGCCGCCGGTTCCGGCGGATTGGGCATATCATGCTCGTAGGGAATGCCTAAGCCGCCACCAAAATCGACATGCGAGATGGTGTGTCCGTCTGCACGCAGCGTGCCGACGAATTCAACCAGCAATTTGAACGCATCTTCCATCGGGCCAAGATCCGTGATCTGGCTGCCGATATGCATGTCCACGCCAGTGACCTTGATGCCGGGAAGCTTTGCCGCGCGCGCATAAACATCGCGCGCGTGACTCAGCGGAATGCCGAACTTGTTTTCGGACTTGCCGGTCGAAATCTTGGCGTGCGTGCCTGCATCCACGTCCGGATTGACGCGCACTGAAATGCGCGCGGTGTGGCCGGTTTCGCTTGCAAGCGACGAAAGCAACGCGAGTTCCGGCTCGGATTCCACGTTGATGCACAGGATGTTTTCCGCGAGTGCCTGACGCAGCTCCGCTTCGGTCTTGCCGATGCCGGAAAACACGATCTTCTCCGGCGGAATGCCCGCAGCCCGCGCCCGCTTCAACTCGCCGCCGGACACCACATCGGCACCTGCACCGAGCTTGGCCAGCGTGCGCAGCACCGATTGGTTGGAGTTCGCCTTCATGGCGTAACACACAAGCGTGTTCACGCCGGCGAAGGCGTCAGCGAACACCCGATAGTGACGCTCAAGGGTTGCAGTCGAATAACAATAGAATGGCGTGCCGACGGTATCGGCCAGCGCCGTCAGATTGACGGCCTCGGCGTGCAGCACGCCGTCACGATACTGGAAGTGGTTCATGACGGATCAATCCAGAATCGGATCGAGAATGATTCGCTTTTTCTCGCCACGTGCAGCCGCCGGCGCCTTGTCGGAGCCCGGCGCGCGAAAGACATCGCCCTGCCCGACCGCAGCGGAGTTTGCGCCGTTGTCGTCTCCAGCCGGGGCAGCCGATGCACCGGGTGGAAGATCGAGACCGGCCTTGCGGCCGCATCCCGCCAGGATGCAGGTCAAGGCGAGCAAGCCAATGACTGTCAGCTTTGAAAGGGGTAGGTTCGAGCGAGGAGTCACGTATCTGTCCCTGAATTGCGCGCCACCATACAAAGAAGGTGTGGTTCTGGCGAGGGGGCATAATCTGCGAAAATTTATCGATTCAGCCTGATTTTTGCTCTTTTTCCAGCCGCTTGAGCCACTCTTGGGCTTGCGCGCGCACATTCTGGGGAGACGTGCCGCCGTAGCTGGTCCGACTTTCCACCGATGCCTGCACAGAGAGGACGTTGAGGACGTCTTCGGTGATCTTCGGTTCAATGGCCTGCATGTCCGACAAAGGCACTTTATGGAGCGCCAGGTTGCCTTCCGACGCCTTCGCAACGATGCGGCCGGTCACGTGATGCGCCTCACGGAACGGCATCTTCAGCGTCCGCACCAGCCAATCGGCCAGATCGGTGGCGGTGGCATAGCCTTCGCCAGCCGCAACCTTCATCCGCGCTTCGTCCGGCACGAGGTCAAGCACCATGCCGGTCATCGCGCGGACCGCAAGCGAAAGCGCGGCGAACGCTTCCATCGCGCCCTGCTTGTCTTCCTGCATATCCTTTTGATACGCGAGCGGCAGCCCCTTCATCACGATCAGCAACGCGGTCAACGCCCCGATGACACGCCCGGTCTTCGCGCGCACGAGTTCCGCAGCATCCGGATTTCTCTTTTGCGGCATAATCGACGAGCCGGTGGTGAATTTGTCGGACAACCTCACCAGACCGACCAGCGGCGATGTCCAGATCACGATCTCCTCCGCGAAACGCGAGAGATGAACTGCCGTGATCGACGCTGCCGATAATGTCTCCAGTACGAAGTCGCGGTCGGAGACTGCGTCGAGTGAATTCGCCATCGGCCGATCGAAGCCGAGCGTGCTTGCCGTTGCGTGACGATCGATGGGGAATGACGTCCCCGCCAGCGCTGCCGCACCAAGCGGGCTTTCGTTCAGGCGCTTGCGTGCGTCGGCGAACCGGCCGCGGTCACGCGCCACCATCTCGGTATAGGCGAGCAGATGATGACCAAAGGTCACGGGCTGTGCGGTTTGCAGATGGGTGAATCCCGGCATCACCGTGTCGGCGTGTTCGATCGCCCTGTCGACCAGTGCACGCTGAAACGCCGCCAGCGCCTTGTCGGTATCGTCGATGACATCGCGCACATAGAGGCGAAAATCGGTCGCGACCTGGTCGTTGCGCGAGCGCGCGGTGTGCAAACGGCCTGCGGCCGGTCCAATCAACTCGCTGAGCCGGCTCTCGACATTCATGTGAATGTCTTCGAGCGCGCGCTTGAAGACGAAGGAACCCTTCCCGATCTCTGACAAAATCGTGTCTAGACCGCCGATGATGTTTTTTGCATCGTTTGCCGTAATGATGCCCTGTGTGGCAAGCATGGCTGCGTGGGCCTTGGACGCGGCGATATCCTGGGCGTAAAGGTGCTGATCGACGTCGATAGAGACGTTGATCTCCTCCATGATCGCATCAGGGCTTTCATCAAACCGGCCGCCCCACATCTTGTTGCTCATGATAATCCCACCTAACGACGTCCCGAAATTTCACTCGATTTCATCATCGCGTCCGACCTGTCCGGAGAATGACAAGCAAAATGCCTGACGCCGACCAGCCACGCCCCGATTCGACCCGGAAAGCTTTCCGCACACCGATGGTGCTTGCCGCCGTCGTTATAGCGGCAGCCATCGGATTTGTGGGGATATACGGGATCGGAGGGCTGACAGGCAATCCATCCGGCGATCCCACGTGCCGTCCTGCGGTCGATCTTGCGAAAAAGCTCGCCCCGCTGGCACATGGCGAGGTCGCGGCATTAACCATGGCCAGTGCGCCACTTAAAGTCCCGGATCTGACGTTCGAGGACGCCGACGGCAAGCAACGCAGATTGTCCGAATGGCGCGGGCGCACCGTACTCGTGAATTTATGGGCCACATGGTGCGTCCCTTGCCGCAAGGAGATGCCGGCACTCGACCAGCTTCAGGCCAAGCTCGGCGGGCCCAAATTTGAAGTGGTCGCCATCAATATCGACACGCGCGACCTCGATCGTCCCCGAAATTTTCTAAAGGACGGAAACCTAACCACGCTCAGCTATTTTCACGATGCGAAGGCCAAGGTGTTTCAGGATCTCAAGGCGGCCGGCCGCGCATTGGGCATGCCGACCTCTATCCTTGTCGATGGCGCTGGATGTGAGATCGCCACCATCGCCGGACCTGCCGAGTGGGCAAGTGATGACGCGGTGAAATTGGTCACAGCCGCAACCGGGCCCTGATCACAGACTTCGTTTCACCCGCAGCGCACCTGCCAGCCAGCGGGATTGCCTGCGCATGACCGGAACGCGCCTTCGACGAATGCGCCCTTAAGCCGCAGTTCCAATCGACGTTGCCCTTGACGTCGCGGTGCACGCCCCTATACTTAACCATATGGTTTACTATTCTGCAGATCAACTGAACCGCACGTTTGCTGCTGTCGCCGACCCGACCCGGCGCGCGTTGCTTGCTCACCTGGAAGGACGCGAGAGCATCACAATCAGCGAACTCGCAAAACCCTTCGCAATGTCGCTGCCCGCGGTCATGAAGCATCTCGATGTGTTGTCTGACGCCGGCCTGATTACCCGCACCAAGACAGGCCGGACAGTGACCTGCCGCCTGACGGCGGCCCCGATGGAGCAGGCGATGGAATGGCTCAGCCGCTACCAGCGATTTTGGTCTGCTCAACTCGACCGCCTCGCCGCCTTTGTGGAGAAAGACCTATGCTCACCCAGCCAAGCCTCACCCTCGCCCGACAACTCAAAGCCCCAGCAGCAAAAGTCTTCGAAGCGTGGACGGACCCGCAAAAAATCGTCCAGTGGTTCGGACCCGCACCAACCCTAGTGGATACGGTCAAGGCCGACATGGACGTGAAGGTCGGCGGCCATTTCCGCGTCAGCTTCAAGACCGACGACGGCGAGTATCACGAGGTCGGCGGCAAATATCTCGAAGTGGTGCCGGATCAGCGGCTGGTCTTCAGCTGGGCCTGGCACTCGACGCCGGAACGCGTCTCGCAAGTGACGGTCGTGCTGCGTGAAGAAGGCGAGGTCACGCTGCTGACGCTGACCCACGACAAATTCTTCAACGAGGCCGCACGCGACGGTCACAAGCGGGGCTGGACCGGAACGCTCGACAAGCTCGAACAACTATTCGCCTAAGTCGAGACGAGGAGATCGACATGAAGCTCTTCTATTCCGAAACGCTCAATCCCCGAAAGGCTTGCGCAGTCGCAAAGTACCTTGGCGCGCCCGTCGAATATATTCGGATCGATCTGGCGAAGGGCGAAAACAGAACGCCTGCATTTCTCGCCATGAATCCCAACGGCAAAGTTCCAGTTCTTCAGGACGGCGAGACGACACTTTGGGAAGCCAACGCCATCATGTGTCATCTCGCCCGTGCGACGGATTCAGATCTCTGGCCCGAAGGGGAGGCTCAGATCGAGGTCATGCGCTGGCTCAGTTGGAACGCAGATCATTTTACGCGTTTCGCCGGAACTCTCTATTTTCAGAATCTCATCAAGCCGCTGCTTGGCTTCGGCTCGCCGGATGCTGATGTCGTAAATGAAGCCGAGCGATGGGTCCGCCAGCACGGATCGGTCCTCAATGAGCATCTGCGTGGCCGCGCCTATTTGGTGGGCGATGTTCTCTCGATCGCCGATTTCGCCGTGGCCGTCACGCTTCCTTACGCGAAAACCGCACGAATACCGATCGACGACTTTCCTGAGATCCAGCGCTGGCATGCGAGGCTGAATGAACTTCCCGCCTGGCGCGACCCCTTCCCCGGCAACCAAGCCGAGGCCGCCTGACTTCTTCCAACAACAGGAGTTCGGCTATGCAACCACACAAGATCGTTTCGCAGAACGAATGGCTGTCGGCGCGCAGGGCACTGCTCGCCAAGGAAAAGGAACTCACGCGGTTACGCGACAGGATCAGCGAGGAACGCCGCGCCCTGCCCTGGGTGAAAGTCGAGAAAGAATATGTCTTCGATACACCGCAAGGAAAGAAGACACTGTCTGATCTGTTCGAGGGACGCAGTCAGTTGATCATCAAGCATTTCATGCTGGCGCCTGGCCAGTTGGAAGGCTGCGTCGGTTGCTCGTTCGAGGTCGATCACGTCGACGGCGCGTTGGTGCACCTCGAACATCATGACGTGACCTATGTTGCAGTGGCCCGAGCTCCTCTCGCCGAGATCGAGGCCTACAAGAAACGGATGGGTTGGCGCTTCAAGTGGGTGTCGTCTTTCGGCAGTGACTTCAACTATGACTTCCACGTGTCCTTCACGAAGGACGAAGTCGAAAACGGCGATGCGTATTACAACTACGAGAGCACAAGCGTTTCCCTTGAAGATCTGTCCGGCAACAGCGTGTTCTACAAGGATGAAAGCGGCGACATATTCCACACCTACTCGGTGTACGGACGCGGCAACGAGGAAACGCTCGGGACGTACATGTATCTCGACATCACGCCGAAAGGCCGCAACGAGACCGGTCCCAATCACAATTTGACCGACTGGGTGCGACTTCATGATCGCTATGATGCCGGCGGCCATGTGGATATGACCGGACGTTACCACGCGCCGGAAGTGACGCACGCGTGCTGCGCGACGGACAGTGAAGCCCCGTCAACATAATCTACCCGATCAATCCGACTGAAAGACAATCAGCCCAAGGAGTGTGAGATGCAGTATGTCGATGGATTTATTGTTGCTGTTCCAAAGAAGAATCTCAAAGCCTATCAAGCGCTGGCGCGCAAGGCCGGCAAGGTCTGGCGTGAGCACGGGGCGCTCGAATATCGCGAGTGTGTCGCGGAGGACGTCAAGGTCGGCAAGCTGACTTCATTCCCTCGTAGCGTGAAGCTCAAGCCCGGCGAGACCGTGATCTTCTCCTGGATCACCTACAAGTCGCGCAAGCACCGCGACAGCGTCAACGCCAAGGTGATGAAGGACCCGCGTCTGGCGAACATGATGGATCCCAAAGCCATGCCGTTCGACGGCAAGCGCATGATCTATGGCGGGTTCGATACCATCGTGACGCTGTGAGGCCGATCCAACCAGTCAATACCAACATGACGAAGTGAGCAGTAAGGAGTCAGACGATGAAAGACATCATGCCGTGCTTGTGGTTCGACGGCAAAGCCGAAGAAGCCGTGAACTTCTATGCATCCGTTTTCAAGAACGCAAAAATCGGCCACATCGCCCGCTACGGTGACGACATGCCGATGCCGAAGGGCTCCGTGATGACTGCCGAGTTGGAAATCAACGGACAGAGATTTCTCGCATTGAATGGTCCGCCGGTTTTCACATTCACTCCTGCGATCTCGCTCGTCGTGAACTGCGAAACCCAGGACGAAGTCGATTCTTTCTGGGAAAAGCTTTCTGAAGGCGGAGAGAAGCAGCAGTGCGGATGGCTGAAGGACAAGTTCGGGGTGTCGTGGCAGGTCGTTCCCACTGTGCTCGGCGAACTGATGAAGCAGGCCACGCCGGCCAAGTCGCAAAAAGTGATGGAAGCCATCATGCAGATGACAAAACTCGACATCAAAACTCTGCAGCAGGCCTATGCACAGTAACGCGGCGCGGCGTCCTCACGATGCCGGCGGGAATGGCGACGCCGCCATTCCATCGCCGGGCGCCAGGAACAACGTCTATGCGCTCGCATTCGATGCGGCATGGCGTTACGCCGAGCACATCACCGGCTTGAAGGAGCCTCCGATGACGTCACACGGTCATTTTCACTGGAACGAGTTGCGGACGCGCGATGCCGAGCGCGCCAAACGTTTCTACAGCGAGACCATCGGCTGGACATTTCAGTCGACCACCGCCGGCGATGGCTCAACTTACTGGGTCGCCTACATGGGCGATCAACCCGTCGCCGGCCTTTTCGCGATCGACCAGCCCCGTTTTGAAGGCGTACCTGAGAGCTGGATTCCATTCCTGGCCGTCGACGATGTTGACGCGCGCGTCAAGAAAGCCGTCGAGGCCGGAGCCCAGCTGATGATACCAATCTTCGATGTGCCCGACGTCGGCCGCATCGCGATGCTGCGTGAGCCAAGCGGCGCCGGTATCGGCTGGATGACGCCGACCTACTGAGCAACGCCGACAGATCGCGTCTGGCTTAATTAGGCTGAAATATCGAGATTGCCGCCGATACCCGCGGCATTGTTCGCCGCTGGGGATGCGGGAGCCAGCAATTGCAGGACTGATGACTGGGAATCGAGATTCGACTTCAGGACGCTGGTGGCGACTTGCTGCCGGAAACTTCCCGCCTGCATCGCCATCATGGCGGAGACCATAGCCATCATGTCCATCGCAACACACCTACTCACACTTCAACTGCCGCGGACGATACCCGGGACTAGTTAACAAATTTTCAGCAGCAGGTTGTGCGATTGTGCAGATTAGCGCGTGGGGACCGGCTTGTCGCCGCGATAGTCATAAAAACCGCGCTGCGACTTACGGCCGAGCCAGCCGGCTTCGACATATTTCACCAGCAGCGGACACGGACGATATTTCGAATCCGCAAGCCCTTCGTGCAGCACCTGCATGATCGAAAGACAGGTATCCAGACCGATGAAGTCCGCAAGCTCGAGCGGCCCCATCGGATGATGCGCGCCGAGTTTCATGGCAGCATCGATGGCTTCGACATTCCCGACGCCTTCGTAAAGCGTGTAGATCGCCTCGTTGATCATCGGCAACAGGATGCGGTTGACGATGAAGGCCGGGAAATCCTCTGAGACGGCAATCTGCTTGCCCATCCGGGTGACGAATTCGCGCGCCGCCTCGAAGGTCGCATCGTCGGTCGCGATGCCGCGGATCAGTTCCGCCAGCTCCATCACCGGAACCGGATTCATGAAATGAATGCCGATGAAGCGCTCGGGACGATCGGTCGATGCCGCAAGACGGGTGATCGAAATTGACGATGTATTGGACGCGATGATCGCTTCCGGCTTCAGCACCGCGCACAGATCGTGGAAGATCTTGCGCTTGATGTCTTCCTTCTCGACCGCTGTTTCGATCACGAGATCGCAGTTGGCGAGACCATCGAGACTACCGGTGGATGTGATACGAGCCAGCGCCTTCTTGTGCGCGTCTTCGGAGATGGTCTTCTTGGCGACCTGACGTGACAGGTTCCCGTTGATGGTGGCCATCGCGGACTTGAGACGGTCTGCCGACACGTCGTTGAGCACGACGTCGAACCCGGCCAGGGCTGCGACATGCGCGATGCCGTTGCCCATCTGGCCTGAGCCAATCACACCAACCGTCTTGATCGCCGCCATTGTGTCCTAGTCTCTTCCCGCCCGAAGGTGAAGCAGCCGTGACACTGCCGTACCACCTTTAATATTACGTCAAACCCCGGCGCGCGTTTCATAATCCCGCCGGGGCCCAACGTTCAGGTCGGCGCAACCAAGGTTGCACCGAAAGTTGTTACTTTCCAAGCGCCGCCGTCAGTTCAGGAACAGCCTGATAAAGATCGGCAACAAGCCCGTAGTCCGCGACCTGGAAGATCGGCGCATCTTCATCCTTGTTGATCGCAACGATCACCTTGGAATCCTTCATGCCGGCCAGATGCTGGATCGCGCCGGAAATGCCGATGGCGATATAAAGCTCAGGCGCCACCACCTTTCCGGTCTGGCCCACCTGCCAGTCGTTCGGGGCATAGCCTGCGTCCACAGCGGCGCGCGACGCACCGACACCTGCGCCGAGTTTGTCGGCCAGCGGTTCAATGTACTTGGCGAAGTTTTCGCGGCTTTGCATGGCGCGGCCGCCGGAGACAATGATCTTGGCCGACGTCAGTTCCGGACGATCGCTCTTGGCAACCTCCTCGCCGACAAAGCTCGACAACCCGGGATCGTTCACCGCAGCGGCACTCTCCACCGCGGCGCTGCCGTCATTACCAGCCGCAGCGAATGTCGACGTACGAACCGTAATGACCTTCTTGGCGTCCTTCGACTTCACGGTCTGGATCGCGTTACCGGCATAGATCGGCCGCTCAAACGTGTCAGGCGAAATCACCTTGATGATTTCGGAAATCTGCATCACGTCGAGCAGCGCAGCCACGCGCGGCATCACGTTCTTGAACCGCGAGGTCGCGGGCGCGACGATGGCATCATAGTTGGCGCCGAGCGATACGATCAGCGCGGCCAGCGGTTCCGCCAGGTCATGCGCATAGGCAGCATTGTCAGCGAGCAGAACCCTCTTCACGCCGGCAAGCTTCGCGGCAGCGTCGGCTGCAGCCTTGGCCCCATCACCCGCCACCAGCACGTCCACGTCGCTGCCGAGCGCGGCAGCGGCTGTCAGCGCCTTGTTGGTGGAATCCTTCAGCGAGGCGTTGTCGTGTTCAGCAATCAACAGCGTGGCCATCAGAGCACTCCCGCTTCAGTCTTGAGCTTGGAAACCAGTTCGGCGACGTCCTTGACCTTGACGCCTGCCTTGCGGCCAGGCGGCTCCGATGTCTTGAGGATTTCGAGACGCGGCGTGAGATCAACGCCGAACGAATCGGCGGCCTTCTCGTCGATCGGCTTCTTCTTCGCCTTCATGATGTTCGGAAGGCTCGCATAGCGCGGCTCGTTGAGACGCAAGTCCGTGGTGACAATCGCGGGTCCCTTGACCTTCACGGTCTGGAGTCCGCCGTCGACTTCGCGCGTGACCTTGAAATCAGATCCATCGACTTCGAGCTTGGAGGCGAAAGTCGCCTGCGACCAGCCGAGCAGCGCCGCGAGCATCTGGCCGGTCTGGTTGGAATCGTCGTCGATGGCCTGCTTGCCAAGGATAACAAGACCCGGCTTTTCTTCGTCGACGATGGCTTTCAAAATCTTCGCTACCGCGAGTGGCTCGACCACACCTTCAGCCTTCACCAGGATGCCACGGTCCGCGCCCATCGCGAGGCCGGTGCGGATGGTTTCCGACGCTTGCGCCGGGCCGATCGACACCACCACGATCTCGGTCGCCTTTCCGGCCTCTTTCAGGCGCAGGGCTTCCTCGACGGCGATCTCGTCGAACGGATTCATCGACATCTTGACGTTGGCGAGCTCGACGCCCGAGCCATCGCTCTTCACGCGAATTTTGACGTTGTAATCAACGACCCGCTTAACCGGCACCAGAACCTTCATCGGTTCCCTTTCGTCTTGACTTTGGTTGATCTCGTGGCGGCGGAACCTAATGGTCCCGCCAATCCGGGTCAACGCGCGAAAATCGAAAAACGAAGAAGGTATGGCTATTCTGCGTGTTTACCGGTTTTGACCGGGCACCCAGAGCACATCACGAGCACCGTTGTCGTTCACCGCGCGGCTCGCGACAAACAGAAAATCCGACAATCTGTTGAGATATTGGACCGCCGCGTCACTCACGGGCTCGTTCGGCTGGGATGCCAGTTCCACCACCATGCGTTCCGCTCTGCGGCACACGGTGCGCGCGAGATGCAGATGAGCTGCCGCCGATGTTCCGCCAGGCAAAACAAACGAGTTCAACGGTGCCAAGTCGGCATTGAGTGTGTCGATGTTCTGTTCCAGACGCGCAACCTGCGAAGCCAGCACGCGCAAACGTTCCACCTTGCCGTCACGCTGCGGCACCGCCAGATCGGCGCCGAGATCGAAGAGGTCATTCTGGACGCGACCGAGCATGGCATCGATCGTCTGTGCGTCGGCGAGATGAAGGCGTGCCACGCCGATGACCGCGTTGGTCTCATCGACGGTGCCATAGGCACTGACGCGAAGATCGTATTTCGGCCGGCGTTCGCCGCTGCCGAACGCCGTGGTGCCGTCGTCTCCGGTGCGGGTGTAAATCCGATTGAGAATGACCATGGCGTCGATCCGTTTCGAAAAAGAAGTCCGCTATCGTCCCAGCGCCCAGATGGCGACCATGGCGATGACGATTGTGATGAACTGGAAAAGGACGCGCAGGCGCATCAGCCGCTGCGAGGTATTCGGCGAGCCGCCGCGCATCATGTTGAAAAGACCGAGAAGCAGCACGATTGTGACCGCGGCCAGGGCAATGGGAAGGGCAATGCTGCTGAGGAATGATGACATGAGTGCTACATAACACCACAGACCACTTTTCGCCATCGCCGCGCAAAAAATGCTGAAGAGAACCTTTTCGCTCGTCAACCGTACTGACTAGTGTGGTGGTTCAGAAGTTCGCTCCAGTTTTCCACGATTCCTTCCAGCGAACTTCTGAACCTAAACCACACTAGTGCTGCGGATTTGAAGTTCTTCCGAGTGAAGCTGCAAGCTCGATGAAGAACTTCAAATCGAAAGCGGCACTAGTATCATAGACTTGCTAGTGTACCTTTGATTCCGAAAGTCGCCTCCGGGCAAGCCGCAGGTCTGTGCGAACTTCGGAATCGGGACACTAGAACCATAGATTTGCTAGTGTCCTCTCGAATCCAAAGTTCGCTACGGAGCGCGCTGCACGATCAGGCGAACTTTGGATTCGGGACACTAGAGTGTTCCGGCGCGTTAAAGCATGTCGGCCAATGGGTCAGGGTGAAACGTGAAGCGGCTCCGCTACGCATTCAATGTCGCGCTCGATGCGTTCTACAAATTCCTGGCTGACGATGGCTGGGCCATCGCGAGCCACATCGCACTATCGGCGCTGATGGCGCTGTTTCCCTTCCT
Organism: uncultured Alphaproteobacteria bacterium; assembly: GCA_963751855.1. Taxonomy (GTDB): domain Bacteria; phylum Pseudomonadota; class Alphaproteobacteria; order Rhizobiales; family Xanthobacteraceae; genus Afipia. The sequence goes on from CAVVWF010000008.1 coordinate 595,825, forward strand.
CATCGTCATCACATCGCTCGCCGGCTTCTTCGGCTCGCAGTATCTTGCCGACAATGCGGTCGAATTGATGCTGGAGACCTGGCCTCCGCAGGTCGCCGATGCGCTCTCCGGCGAAATCCACAATGTGCTGACGCAGTCCCACGGAGGCGTGCTCACCATCGGCGTGGTGCTCGCGCTGTATTTCGCCTCGAACGGCGTGGAGAGCCTTCGCGTCGGATTGAACCGATCCTATGCCGTGACCGAGACGCGCAGCTGGTATTGGCTTCGCCTCGAATCGATCGGCTACACCATAGTCGCTGCGATCACATCGCTGGCCATGGCCTTCCTGATCGTGCTCGGCCCGCTCATCCTGGCGACCGCGCGCCGCTATATTCCCTGGCGGATCGAGCCGAACGAAAACCTCTTCACGATCCTGCGCTATGGGCTTGCCATCGTGTCGCTGATCGTCGCGCTGATCATCCTGCACAAATGGTTGCCCGCCGGGACGCGAAAGATGCGCGAGATCATGCCGGGCATCGTGGTGACAATGATCGCTTCGCTGGTGTCAGGCGTGGTGTTCGGAAAATATCTCGAACGCTTCGCCAGCAACTACGTCACCACCTACGCCGGACTTGCATCGGTGATGATCGCGCTGGTGTTTCTCTATTTCACCGCAGCGATTTTCGTCTATGGCGGCGAACTCAACGCGGCGATCGTCAAATCGCGGTTTCCCGTCTCGTCGCCTGAAGAAGCGCCATCGCCAGCGCCCGCGGGTTGACCGGCTTGATCAGGAACGCGTCGGCGCCCGCCGCGCGCGCGGCCTGCTCGTCCTCCGGCCGGCCCGACACGCCGATGATGGCGACACGCCCCTGCGGAACGGCAAGCGCGCGAAGGCGCCTGATTGTCTCGACGCCGTCAATGCCCGGCAGCACCATATCCATCAGCACCGCGTCGAAATCGCCTTGGGTCATGCGTTCAAGCGCATCCTCGCCGCGCCCGATGAATTCAGCACGGTGACCAAGTTCGGTCAGAATGGCGTTGAGCACGACGCGGCCGAACGGATTGTCCTCAATGCTCAGAATGCGAAGCGCCTGCGCAGTCGGCTGTAACGGCTCTCTTGAATCCGACGGCTCGGCTTTTGAATCGTCAGCACGCTTGAGCATAACGGTCAGGGTGAAGGTTGCTCCGCCGCCGGGCCGCTGGGCTGCGGTGATGTCCCCACCCATGGCGCGGGCGAGCTGTTTGACCGATGACAGACCAAGACCGGCACCGCCAAAGCGCGATGCGATACTGACATTCGCCTGGGAGAATGGTTTGAACAGCCGCTTGATTTCGGCCAATGACAATCCGATCCCACTGTCGGACACCACGAATACGACGCCAAGCTTGTCTTGCGAGACGGACGTGACGGCCACACTCAAGGCGACCTCGCCCTTCGACGTGAATTTAACCGCATTGTCGATCAGGTTTTCCAGCGCCGCCCGAAGCCTGACGGAATCGCCAGTCACAAAAGCCGGCAGACTTTCGGAAATGTCGATCCGGGACTGCAGGCCTTTTGCCACGGCCCGTCCTGTCAGCGAATCGCCGGCCGCACGAACCAGTGCCCGGAGATCGAAGAAATCGTGCCGGATGGTCAAACCGGAATTGCCCCGACGCGCAGCGTCGACGAACAGCGAGGCAAGGGCGGCCAAGTGCTCCGCGCCCACCCTGATGGTATCGACCCAGCGTCGTTCGCGCTCACCGAGGTCGGATGTGGCGAGCAATGAACTGATGGCGAGAATTCCGGTCAGCGGTGTGCGCACCTCATGGGCAAAGGTCGCAAGCGCGGCCTCCACCAGGCCGGCTTCCGCAGACATGGCCGGCCGCTTCGCCCGCGACGTCTTCGCAGCAATTTTGGGCGCACTTTTCTTCAAAGCCCGCTTTTTCTGAACACGCTTTTTCGGCGCTCGCTTTGCAACTGGCCGCTTGGCAACCGCCCGCTTGGCAACTGGCCGCTTTGCAGGCGTCTTCTGGCTCCGCTTCACACGCGATCTCGCCGCCATGATTCCCCATCCATCTGGCGGCAACATGCCACGCCGGAGGCTCCAGAGTCACGCAGGCACGAATCAGAACGCATCGAGGCCGGCCAGCCGCCGCACCTCCTCTGGCGTGACCCCGCCGGCCCGCAACTCCCGAAGTGCGGTTGAGCGCGTCGATTTCGACAACTTGTGCCCGGTCTCATCCATCAGGAGGGAATGATGCCGATAGAGCGGCTGCGGCAGGCCCAGCAGCGCCTGCAGAGGGCGGTGGACGGCGGTCGCCCAAAACAGGTCCAGCCCACGGACAACGTGCGTCACGCCCTGCAGGGCGTCGTCCACGACCACAGACAGGTGGTAGCTGGTCGGCGTGTCTTTGCGTGCAAGTACCACGTCACCCCACTGTTCGGGTCTCGCCACAACCTCACCGGTCTCACCATTCGGTCCTTTGCCCAGTTCGGTCCATGAGAGCGCACCAACGCGCGCCATGACAGCGGCCATGTCGAGCCGAAGGGCATAGCGCGCGCCGGACTGCAGCCTCTTGTCACGCTCCGTCCGCGACCAATGCTTTGCGGTCCCCGGATAGATCGGTGCGCCGTCCGGATCACGCGGCCAGGCGCCCGCTTTCTCTTTTTTCCTGACAAGCTGTGCGATGTCGGCCCGGCTCTCAAAGGCCGGATAGAGCAAGCCGTCTCGCGCAAGACGCGAAATCGTTTCGCCATACAGCGCAAAATGCTCGGATTGCCGCCGCACGGGCAGCTCCCATGCGATCCCGAGCCACGCGAGATCTTCGTAGATCGCGGCCTCATACTCCGGACGACAGCGGGGCGCATCGATATCTTCGATACGCAGCAGAAATCGTCCGCCGGTTTGCCGGGCCAGATCGAAATTCAGCAGCGCCGATCGGGCGTGCCCCAAATGGAGAAATCCGTTCGGGCTTGGCGCGAACCGGAAAACGGGTGGCATCATCATCACAAACTCTGATCGACAACGCGCGGCGAATAATTGCACTCGCGTCCGATTCCCTTCATGCTGATGAATTCAATGACAGTCCATCTCAACACGCAAGCCGACCTCGAAGACGCGATCAACGCGCTGATCAATCTCGATCCACGGCTCCGGCCGGTACTGGAAGTTGCAGGCATGCCGTCGCTGCGCCGGCGCGAGCCGGGTTTTGCGGGCCTCGCCGCCATCATCTGCGGGCAGCAACTCTCCACGTCGGCCGCTGCCGCAATCTGGAGCCGCGTCAGCGTGGCTTTCGATCCGTTCGATCATGAGAAATTGAAAAGCGCACGCGCGGATCGCCTGGGCCGGCTCGGTCTGTCAGCGGCGAAAATCAAGACGCTCAAAGCCATCGCCCGAGAACTCAGCGAGGAACGTCTCAACCTCGACGTGCTGGCTGAAGAGGACGCCGACGCGGCCCATGCGACGCTGACGAAGCTGCATGGCATCGGCCCCTGGACCGCCGACGTGTATCTGCTGTTCTGCCTTGGGCATGGCGACGCCTGGCCGGCCGGTGATCTCGCCGTGCAGGAAGCGATGCGGATCGGTCTCGGGCTGAAGTCGCGACCGACGGTGAAAGAGATGCAGCCGCTGGCCGAGCCGTGGCGTCCGCTGCGTGGCGCGGCGGCGCATCTGTGGTGGTCGTATTATCGCGCTGTGAAGAAGCGCGAGGGCGTACTTGCATCGGACAACAAGCCGGGCAGCGAAGGTAAAATCCGCTTCAAGCAAGAAACCCGTTTTAAACAAGGCACTTGTCGCAAAGAAGTCACCGGCCAAGGGAAAGATCACGCCACGGAAGAAAACACCCTAGGCGGGAGCACGGAAATGACAGCGTCCACGCAGTTTGTCGTCGCACGTGATGATTTGAAAACCTGCAGGTTGATCCAGACGCCGCTACCTGAAGTGACGCAACTGCCGGACAACGGCCTGCTGGTGAAGGTCGAGCGCTTCGCCTTTACTGCGAACAACATCACCTACGCGCTGCTCGGCGACCAGTTGAAGTACTGGCATCTGTTCCCGGCGCCGGAAGGCTTCGGCAACATTCCGGTTTGGGGATTCGGCAAGGTTATCCAATCACGGCATCCAGATATCGTCGCCGGTGAAATCCTGTTCGGCTATTTTCCGATGGCGACACATCTCGTGATCGAAGCGTCCGACGTGAGGAAGGCTACTCTGCGCGACGGCGCCGCCCACCGTCAGAGCGTCTCCCCGGTCTACAATTCCTATTCGCGGATCACCGGAGACCCGGCATTCGCAGGCCGCGAGGGTGACTATCAGGCGCTGCTGCGGCCGCTGTTCATGCTGTCCTTCCTGGTGGACGACTTTCTGGCAGACGATGATTTCTTCGGCGCGCGAAACGTGATCCTGTCGAGCGCTTCCAGCAAGACGGCGTTCGGATTGGCGTGGCTGCTGCATACCCACCGCAAACCGGTGCGTGTCATCGGCCTTACAGCGCCGGCCAATGTCGATTTCGTCCGCTCGCTCGGCTGCTATGACGAGATCGTGACCTACGACCAGATCGGCAACATGCCGGCGACAGAGCCCGTCGCGTTCGTCGATATGGCGGGGAACGCGGAGTTGCGCGGCAAGCTCCACCGGCATTTCGGCCCGCAGATGAAATACAGCGGACGCGTCGGCCTGACCCATCAGGATGCAGCCCTTGATGACGACATCCTGCCCGGCGCAAAGCCCACCTGGTTCTTCGCTCCCGACCAAATCCGCAGGCGGGCCAAGGAATGGGGTCCCGGCGGCATCGACCAGCGATTCGCGGCGGTCTGGTCGGGCTTCACTGCGGCACTGGGTCCGAAGCTCGACATCGTCGAAAGCCGCGGCCCGAATGCCGTGCAAAAAATCTATCTCGACACGCTGAAAGGCGTCGTACGGCCCTCACAAGCCCATATGCTGTCGCTCGCCGAATAAGGCGGGAACAAGGTCCAGGACAAAATCATGGCTTCAGGGATCTGCGGAAACGCTCTTCACAATCCCGTCACGCTCCCTGTAGTATGTCGAGGACAAGCTGCTTCGCAGCCAAATTAGGGGGCCGGGAGCGTTACTTGAACGCACATGTCTCACAAGGTGGTTGGCCGGCACTGGTGCTGAATGCGGACTTCCGGCCGCTGAGTTACTATCCGCTGTCGCTTTGGTCGTGGCAGGACGCGATCAAGGCGGTGTTTCTCGACCGCGTGAACATCGTTGCCAACTACGATCACGCGGTTCACAGCCCGTCGTTCGAGATGCAACTGCCGAGCGTGGTTTCGCTCAAGTCCTTCGTGCAAGCCGACGACGCATCCCGCCTTTACCCGGTTCAACGTCTTCCTGCGCGATCGCTTCACCTGCCAGTACTGCACGTCGCAAGACGACCTGACCTTCGACCACATCATCCCGCGCTCGCGCGGCGGCCAGACGACGTGGGAAAACGTCGTCGCGGCATGCTCGCCCTGCAACCTGCGCAAGGGCAACATGACGATGGTGCAGGCGAGGATGTTTCCGCGGCAGACACCTTACGCGCCGACGGTGCATCAGCTTCATCGGAACGGACGGCTGTTTCCGCCGAACTACCTGCACGAAAGCTGGCTCGACTATCTCTATTGGGACACCGAACTCGATCCATAAGCAGGTGTTCGCTCGCAGCAGTGAGGGCATCGTCACATTTCGAGCGCGTGATTCGAACCGAACATCAGCAAGCTCCGACTAATATCCAGATTCATCGCCTGCGCCCCCGCAAGATCGGCGCACTGGCCGCGCGGACGTTCGTGCACGTCGGCAGGGTCGGAAGGCTGCTTTTAAGTTCCAAACCAGGACATCTGATGAAAATTCTTCATGCTTACGCATTCGTATTGCTGTCTCTGACGCCGACCACCGCCTGTTTGGCGCAAGCCGCCGAGAAGCAAGCCTGCAATGTAGCCGTCGACATCACCGATCCCGATCCCAAAGGCACCAATGTGCGGGCGACACCCGGCGGAACGATTATCGCGTCGCTCACGAATCCCACGCGGTGAAGGCTGGATCGAAGCGCATATCACCGGCCAACTCGGTGACTGGTACCAGATCGACCGCGCCAACCTCATCAACGCCGACCTTGGGCGAGAGGGGAAGATCATTTTCCACGGCACGGGATATCTGCACAAAAGTGTGCTCGGTGTCAGCGGAATGGCGAATGGCGGCAAGATTTACGCCGACCATGACATCAAAAGCCGTCCTATCGATACTCATGCGGCCGGCGATCAGAAAGTGAACTTGCTGGGCTGCTGGGGCGAATTCCTGAAGGTCCATGTCAAGAAAGGCACCGGCTGGACGACAGAGGCCTGCACCAACATGGACACCGACCTGCTCCTGAGCTGGCAATTTATTTCCTCCGTGGAGAGTTTGAAGATGAAGCGAATTGCCGCTGCTCTTGTTTGCCTGGGGCTGGCCGCAGCACCAGCGCTGGGCGCTGACTACGACACGACGGAAACGTCGCCGCTTTATGAATTGCATCTGCACGTGCCCGCGACGGCCATGACCATCGTGCCGCTGAAAGACAAAATCCTGGCACTGTACAAGGCCGATGCGGACCAGGCTAAGAGTGACGCCAAGGACGACAAGGAAGGCAATCCGAGCTTCCACCCCTATAACATCGACACGACTTGGCGCGTGACCTTTGAGAGCGACGCCGTGCTGAGCCTTTCAGCCGAGATCAATGCCGACATCGGCGCTGCCCATCCCAATGATGCATTCCAGACCCTTGTCTGGGACAAAAAGGCCAACCGCGCGGTCCCCATCGAGGCATTGTTTCAGCCGGATCAGGCCAAAGCCGCCTTGGCAACGATCGCTGATGCCGCCGGCAAAGCTTGGACAAAGATTTACATCCAGCGCAGCGGCCAGAAGCCGGGACCGGATACGGACGTCGCCAAGGATGGCATCGGTGCAGATCCCGAGAAGCTCAAGATCTATGCGCTCACTTATGCCAAGGGACAGACGACCGCCAATGGCATCGTGTTGCTGTATGGCGCGGGTCAGGTGTGGCCGCATGTGCTGGGCGATTTTCGGCTGACGGTGCCCGCCGCCGTCTTCACGCGATATCTCAAGCCGGAATGGAACACCGTGTTCACCGCGGGCTGATCGGCGTGTCCGCAATCGGTCACGTGGGATGAACCAGAATCTGTAGCCCCTCCTGCTGAGCGTCGCCATGTCCACCCAGCGGATTACGTTACGGTTCGTCTCTCGGTAGGAGACGAACCGCAACCCGTAACTGTCTGGCATGATGTAGTGTGGCCCTGCAGTGATCCTCGCCTACGCGAGTTCCTGCCGAGAGCATCGGCTTTAAGCAGCACCTACCTTATAGCGAGGTGCCGCCTGGGTGCTCGACAGATGCGGCCCGAGGTTCTTTCTCGCGGTGTCGTATGCCGCCCACACGCCGGCGTCGGGCAGCGACGGAATCGTGATCAGCTCACGCTGATCAAAGCCAGCCAATGACGCATCGACCATCTCTTCAGCCGACATCACGATCTCCTGCGGCAGGTGCGCGACAGGCAATCCAGCGCCGATCCCAGAACTCGGTGCGCGTCGCCCCGGAAGCACGGCCTGCACCTGGACACCCTTGCCGCCGATCTCATGATGCAGCGACTGCGTGAAGCTGACGACGTAAGCCTTGGTGCCGCTGTAGGTGCCGTTTAAAATCTCAGGCGCAATCGCAGCGATCGAAGAGATGTTGATGATGACGCCGTTGCCTCGCGCCACGAAACCGGGCGCAACGGCACGCGTGAGACGCGTCAATGCGGTCACGTTGAGCTGGATCATGGCATCGAGTTGATCGACGTCCGAATCGATCAGCGGCTTGGTGGCGCCGACGCCGGCATTGTTGACGAGAGCGGTAATCGTCCCGTCCGTCTTCAGCCGCTCCTCGACCTTCAACAAATCGGCCTTGGCGTTCAGGTCGGCGGGAAGAATATCGACCTTGCGGCCGGTCTCTTTCACCAGCCGCGCCGCGAGGGTTTCTAACCGCGACTTGTCGCGCGCGACCAGGATCAGGTCGTAGCCGCGACGGGCGAAACGATCCGCATAGATCGCGCCGATTCCGGATGATGATCCTGTGATCAGGGCAGTGCCCTTGTCGGATTGATTGGACATGGAAGGCTCCTTTTTGCAGCCGGCGATATCCGGCGTTGACGAAACCAACCTAGGCGCCTATTTGAATGTCTCAAATGTCATTCTTACCTCATTTCGGGACATCATGAAAAAGATCGGCCTTGTGGTTTTTCCGGGTTTTCAGATCCTGGATCTCGTCGCTGCTACGGCGTTTGAGCTTGCAAATGACGCCAGCCCTCGTCCGGCCTACGACGTCCGCCTGCTGTCCGAAACCGGAGGCATGGTGGCAAGCTCGTCCGGCGTCCGCGTCGAGACGCAGCGCTTCGACGATCCTGAATTCGATACGATCATGACCACCGGCACGATGGACGTTGCGCCGTCCACGCCGGGACTTCTTGCGTTCCTTAACGAAGCGAGCGCAGCGTCGCGGCGCACCGCCAGCATCTGCACCGGCGCTTTCGTGCTGGCCGAAGCCGGCCTTCTGGACGGGCGCCGTGCGACCACGCACTGGGCGGTCGCACGAAACATGCAGCAGCAATTTCCGAAGATCAAAGTGCAGGAAGACAAGATCTTCATCGTCGACGATCACGTCTGGACGTCGGCGGGAATGACGGCCGGTATCGATCTTTGCCTTGCCCTGATCGAGAACGATCTCGGCGTCGAAATATCCCGCGCGATCGCCAAGAAACTCGTCGTCTACCATCGGCGAACGGGTGGTCAGTCGCAGTTCTCGGCCCTTCTCGAACTCGAACCGAAATCGGACCGCATCCAGACTGCGCTGGCATTTGCCAGGGAAAATCTGCGCAAGGACCTTTCGGTCGAGGCTCTCGCCGAGGCCGCAAGACTGAGCCCGCGCCAGTTCAGCCGGGCGTTCCGGTCAGAGACCGGCCAGTCTCCCGCGAAAGCTATCGAAAATCTTCGTGTTGAGGCCGCGCGCATCATGATCGATGAAGGTCAGCATCCCGTCGATGTCATCGCGCGCGAGACGGGTTTTTCCGATCCCGAGCGCATGCGGCGCGCATTCCTGCGCTCCTTCGGACAGCCCCCGCAAGCGATCAAACGCGCCGCAAGAATGAGAGACGTGGCATAGCGGGATAGAGAAATCCGGCGCGTCACCGCCAGCAGGTTAAAATACAGCAGAAACGAATAAGGCCCCGTGAGGGGCCTTATTTTTTACACCGAGTTCTTTCGCCGCCTTGACCGGGCGAGCCCTGACGATCTTGCGGGCCGGCTTGGCCTTGAACGTCATCGCTTCACCGGTGAAGGGGTTGGTGCCCTTGCGTGCCTTGGTGGCCGGCTTCTTGATGACCACGAACTTTGCAAAGCCCGGAACGAGGAAGACACCGTTCTTCTTCAGTTCCTTATAGCCGATCGTTGCCATCGTCTCGATGACGCCCTTGACGTCCTTCTTCGACAGTTCCGAATGCTGCTCGTTGATCTTTTCGATCAGCTGCGACTTGGTCATTTGGGTTGCCATTGTGTCTCCAATTTCGTTGATTCGAATCAACGAACAGTATTGCGAAATCTCCGTTTCGCCTCGTGCAGAATGCGATCTGCACAGGTTTATAGGGGGTTTTTTGCAAAAATTTCGCGATTTCCCGCAGAATCCCGCGAGAATCGGACCTCCCCGACCGCAAGTACCTTTAAAGAAGGGGAATCAACGCCATCCGCCGGACGCCGAAATGCGCTCACCGGCCGGCTGCGCGACAAGCCTCACCGCAGCAGCATGGTCGCCGCCAGCGGGACCAGCAGCGACGTCACCAGTGCGTTGAGACCCATGGCGATGCCCGCAAAGACGCCGGCGACTTCGTCGACCTGAAACGCCCGCGCGGTGCCGATGCCGTGCGACGCAAGGCCCGCCGCAAAGCCCCGCGCGCGGAAATCGGTAATGCCGAGCCGGTTCATCGTCGGCGTGACGACGATGGCCCCCATGATGCCGGTCAGCACCGTCGCGACCGCGGTGATGGCCGGATTCGCGCCAAGGGTTTCGCTGATGCCCATGGCGACACCTGCAGTGACGGATTTCGGCGCCAGTGACAGCACGACATCTCGCGGCAACCCCGCCATTTCTGCGAACAGCACCACCGACACGATGGCCGTGAGACACCCCACCACAAGCGCCATCAGCATCGGCAGGATCGCCGACATCACGGTTTTGCGGTTCTCATACAGCGGCACGGCAAGCGCCACCGTCGCGGGACCGAGCAGAAAATGAACGAACTGCGCACCGCCGAAATAGACGGTGTAGCTGGTCCCGGTCACATGCAGGAAAATGCCGATGACCCAGATCGAATGCAGCACGGGATTGGCGAGCGGATGACGGTGGGTCGCGAGCGAAATCGCGTCGGCCACCGCATAGACCAGCAACGTGACGGTCAGCCACAGCAGCGGTGTCTGCGACAGATACACCCATAACGAGAACGGATTGCTGCTCATGGCGCGCTCCGGCGGCGCGCCATGAGGCGGCTCGTGAGCAGAAACGTTCCGGCCGTCACCAGCAGTGTCACGAGCACCGAGCCCGCCAGAATGACAAAGATCGCAATGCCGTGCTGAGCCAATAGATCCAGTTGCTGAACGATGCCGACACCGGCCGGCACGAACAGCAGCGACAGATGCGCCAGCATGCCTTTTGCTGTGCCCTCGACCGCCCCAGTGCGCAGCGGTCCGCGCGCCAGCACCGCGAACCGATCGCGCAAGACGAGCGCCACGAAAAGAAGGACCAGTCCGATCACCGGCCCCGGCAACGGCAGATGCAAGACCGCGCACGATCACCTCACCGATCAACTGGCAAATCAGAATCAGGCTGAGGTTGGCGATCATGCGGCGCTCCGGCGCGGGTTCACTCACAGCACTTTGCTGGGTGTGCCGCGCGCTCGCAAGCACGCAATCTGTTTTGTCGATGATCACGAAAGACGGAGAGCCGTTTCGCTATTTCGATGCGTTTCGGTAAAGATCGGCAACGTTCTTCCAGATCGCATCCTTGAATTGCACGACGGCGGGGCTCGGCAAGATCTCCGGCGGCGCAGTCGTCTTCTTGCAATCCTCGACGAGTCGCATCACCCACACCTCGCCATCGGTGAAGTAGCTGTCGCCACCACCGTTTCGGCCGAGCAGTGTCGGGCCAAGTCCCATGACCTGATAACGCGCGCTGATCATCCCCGCGGCCTGGAGACTGCTTTCGATCAGGTCACGATCAAGATCGATATCAGGAGCAATATGATGGGTGACGGCCCCGGTGTAGTGGCTGAGGCCGACGCTCCGATCGAAGGTCGCCGCACCAAGCCAGACCGGCCGCCCTTCCTCACCATCCTTCAGCACCATCCATAACCGGACGTGGTGCCGCTGGTCGGCGCTTTTTCCGACAGGCTTTTCAAACGCGAGATCCTCGGGGCGGCCCGCGTAGAAAAGCGGACTGACCGGCGCACGCGGATAGGGCTGATCCAGCAGCACGCTGCCTGAAATTTCGAGGCTCGATTTCCAGGTGACCGGATCGGCTGCATACCAGCCTGCCTCGCGCATGGCGCAGAGAACATCTTTCGACGAACCGACCAACCCGACATTGATCGCGTCGCCGGGAATGCCTTGCGCCGTGGTCGTCACCATCGGCAGGCCATCGAGTTTCTTCTGATGTTCGTAATGCCGCCACAGCGCCGGCAGGATCACATAGGCAAGCAGCAGATAGGCGACAAGGCCAAGCAGCACCACGCGGAGCAACAGTCTCGTCCTCGGCACGACACGTCGCGCATGAAACGACATCGATGTTGCCAGTCTGTTGTTTGTCTCGCAGCTGTTTGTCTCGCGGCGCATCCTGAGCTTAGGGGATAAAAAAACCACTGTCAGGCGCTATCAGCCGCCTGACAGTGGTCCTTGAGACTGAATGCTGGATCAGCCCTTCAGCCGTTTGGTGCATTCGCTGTAGTAACCGCCGCCCTTCTGGATCCATTTCAAGCCGCCATTGGCATTGGTTGCCTTGTTGGCGTTGTACTGATCGACGCAGGTGTGCATGCGGGCCTTGCCCGCCGTTTCGGACGAATACTTCGGCGCAACGGCAGTCGGGAAAACTGCGGCTCCGGCGGCGGCTGGCGCTGCTGCAGCGGGCGCCGTTGCGGGTTTCGCGGCTTCAGTTGCCTTAGGTGCTTCCTTTGGCGCTGCCGCCTTTGGTGCTTCGGTCGCCGCAGCGGCCGGCGTCGCATCCGCGCCGCATTGCGCCTTCCGGAAGTCATTCCATTTCTGCCCGCCGAGCGTGCCGGCGCTCTTCGCGGCCTGATACTTCGCGCTGCATTCCTGGGCGGTCAGAGCTTGCGCCGGCATGGCGGCGAAGGTTGCTGCGCCTACCAGCAATGCGGCGCCAAACAGATGGATTCGGATCGTCATCGAACTCTCCTTGAAAAAAGGGCAATCGAAAGCATCACATCCTAACTCACGCCCTATTCGGTTCAACGCGACAGCGCCCAATACGATCAAAAAATAATGAACGCGGAAACTCATGCCGCACCGCATTGTTCACCACCGGTTCATCCTGACCGGTCAACGCTTGTACGCATCTGCAACACGAGGTCTTCCCATGATGACAATCTCTTCGCGCGCCGTTGCCACAGCCCTTGTCTCACTGATGCTGGCAACGTCCGCCTTCGCCCAGACGGCGGCAACGCCGGCCCCAGCGGCTCCTGCCACCAGCGCGGCGCCAGCCAAGGCGAAGCCCGAGCGAACCGCCGCTTCGCTCGAATGTTCGAAACAGGCTGACGAAAAGGGCCTCAAAGGCAAGGATCGCAAGAAATTCCGCTCGCAATGCAAGCGCGACGCCGGCAAGACCGATGCGATGAAGCCCGATACGACCAAGGCGAAGTAATCCCGCACTTACACGATCAGCCGGCCCGTGATGACGATCTTCGCGGGCCGGCTTTTTGTTGCGAGCATCGCGCATGGAGATCGCGCGAGCCATGTGCAGCGCTCATTTGTGGCGGCCGGCTCAATTTGTCATAACGCAGCGTTCGCCCGAAACATTTCCCCTGATGCCGCCTGCCACTGAAACTTTCAAACATCTTTGGTCCTAACCTGTCACGCGACATCTGGAGCGTGGTCGAAACGCTCTCGATCGGCGCGGTCGGAGGACTGACTTTTCAATGGCTGCAGCTTCCGGGCGGACTTGATCTCGGGAGCGATGATCGTCGTCGGCGCTGCCGCGATCGCAGGCCGCCCGATGGGACTGCCCCCGTTCATGGCGCACATCATCCTGATGACACTCGGCCTGTCGCTCGGCTCGATGGTCTCGCCGCAGATGCTGAACAACATAACGTCCTATCCGGTCAGCATCGCGATCCTGGCCGCTTCGACATTCTGCGCCACCTTCGGCAGCAGCCTTTATTTACAGCGCATTCATGCCTGGGACCGCACTTCGGCCCTGCTCGCCGGCAGTCCGGGCGCCCTGTCACAGATCATCATGCTGGCGAATGAAAAAGGCGCCGACGTTGCCGGCATTGCCGTGGTGCAGACCATGCGGGTCATCATCCTGACTGCCGCGCTGCCGGTGATTCTCGCCACGTTCGGTCTGGGGCAACACGGCGGAGCGTTGACGCGCGCCGCACCGGCGGCGCCGCTGGCACTCGCCATCCTGGCGGTCGCATGTGTCGCGACAGCTTGCCTGCTGCGGCTGCTGAAATTTCCGGCAAGCTGGATGTTCGGCGCCATGCTCGGGTCAAGCGTGCTGCACGGATCGGGATGGATTACGGGCGGTTTGCCCGGCTGGGCTTATGCTACGGCCCTGATTGGAATCGGGACGCTGATCGGGACGCGATTCGCACGCATTTCAGCCCGCACTTTGCTCAGTCATATGGTCGCGGCGCTTGGTTCGTTCGCCGTCGCCATCGCCGTCTCCGCCATCTTCGTCGCGATGGTGATGTTCACGACACAAGCCCGGTTCGGGGATCTGGTCGTTGCCTTCTCACCCGGTGCGATGGATGCGATGCTCGCTCTTGCGCTGACGCTGCACATCGATCCGATCTTCGTCGGCGCGCATCACCTGGCACGATTTATCTTCGTCTCGGTCGCCACGCCCGGCATCGTCCATCTGTTCGGACGCCCGCAGGTGGATGCCGACGATTAGGTTGCCTGTCTCGACCGGGCGAACCCCCACATGGCTATCGCGGCCATGGCCAGCGAGATCAGCACATTATATCCGGCCATCGACAGGCCGAGAAAACGCCACTGCACTTCATCGCAGCGAATCACTTTCACCTTGTTGAGGCCGTCCAGCAGGTTTCCGGTATTGCCGAAGCTCGTGATCGGACCGCTGCAATCGGTTGGTCCTTGCCAGAATCCCCATTCCACGCCGGCGTGATAGGCGCCAAGCCCCGCATTGGCGAGAACCGCAAGGGCGAGAATAACAAGTCCGCCGCCCAGCAGACGGCGTGACAGCCCGCGCGACGCACCAAAGGCAACAAGCACGGCCAGCGGGATTGCCAGATAATAGGCATAACGCTGTTCGAGGCAGAGCGGACAGGGCCGAATGTCGAGCACCAGCTCGAAAAACCATGCGCCGGCGATGGTGGCGGCAGCGATGGCAGCAATTCCAGCGCCCGCGACAAAAACCGGGTCCAGCGGACCACCGGCATGTCCCTGCTTGAAGGTCGTTTCGCTTGCCACGCCATGATCTCCTGTTCCGGCCGGGTCGTACCCCGCTCGGCGGTCGCTGTCGACGTTTGCCTGATCACAGGCGGTTGACCGGACGCGCGCGCGGGCTATAGTCCGCCCGCTTCGTGACCCTGCTGCCCAGCGGCGGTCCCGGTGGCCCCTGTGGCGGAATTGGTAGACGCGCTCGACTCAAAATCGAGTTCCGCAAGGAGTGCTGGTTCGATTCCGGCCAGGGGCACCAACCTGCTCACCTTCAGTACCATAGACCCCGTGCCGTCGAAGTCGGCTTTCGGAATTGCTGTTGAGCTGACGCAGATATGGCGGCGCTGTCCCAACAATGGATATCGACCTTCTGCTCACTCCGACCACTCCTGTCGAAGGCATTGTCCGAGATATATTCGCGGCGCCGTCAAACAGTTCGGATTGGCTGCACCCGCGGTGTCGATCATCTCCTCGTCCCAATCATGGATGAGCCGCACAATTTCATCGTCCTGCCTCCGGTAGAACATTTCCAGCTTGGCGTTTTCGATCTCAGATCGGCAGCGATGTTCACTGCACAGCACATGAAAAGAAAAATTCTGAAATAGAAAGAAAAGAGCCCGCGCGAAGACGCGCCAGCAAACTGTAGGGCCACGCCTGTCGCGATCCGTTCAGAAAATTTCTGATGGCGAGATCATTCGCGCGCACAAGATTTGCAGCAAAATAAACATCGCTCTGCCGGCAAACTTCCGCACGGGCATTTACTAACAAATTCGATCAAATTTTTATGATCGGCGAAAACGAACCGAAATCCTTATCCTTATGTCGGGTTGTGCTCTGATACGTGCACACGCTAAACAATTGTCAAATAATTATGCAGCCAGCACCTCCAAATGTTCAAAGGTTTATACAAGGTCGAATTTGAAACGCCTCGCGGAAAAGCGCTTGGCGTGGTGAACGCCGATGGCGGAAAACTTCGCGGTGGAAGTTCAGCATTCGCCTATGTCGGCTCCTTCACCGAAGACGGCCATTCGTTTTCGGGAAGCATCCGCAGCATTCGACATACGCCGGATCCCACGCATCCATCGGTCTTTGGTTTCGACGAGGTCAAGGTCAATTTTCAGGGCGCGGCCAAAGGCGACTACGCCGTTTGTGAAGGCACTGCGCCGGACTTTCCAAGTCTGGCCTTCAAGGCGGTGCTCACACGGCTCGCAGACTAAGCGAACCGGTTCGACCTCGCGCTCCCAAAATCTGCGCCAATCATAAAGCGAAACGTCTGGCGCAAAAATGAAACGCCCGGCGCAATGCCGGGCGTTTGGTTCGTAGGCAGCAGTTTCAAACGTCGCTCGCCTTATGTCTCAACAAGCTCTCATCAGAACTTCGCCGTAGCCGACACCTTGAACGTGCGCGGCTGACCGGGAGAGATGTTGTTGTTGCCGTCGGCGGAAGCCCAATAGCCCTTGTCGAAGATATTCTCGATGTTGAGCTGGCCGCGCCAGGTCTCGTTGATCTTCACGTAGAGAGCGGCATCGACGCGGACGAAGCCAGGCAATCGAACAGTGTCATCCGAGGCTGCGTAGGAATCCGAGAAGTAGATGATGCCAAGCCCAGCACCCCAGATCGGATCAATCTGATATTTGTTCCACCATGAGAACTGATTGTAGGGGACTAGCTGGACTCGATTACCGGCAAGGACGGGCTGCGCCACCGTTGTGGCAGTCAGATCCTTCGTGATTCGCGCATCGGTGTAGGCGTATCCGATCGAGGATTGCCAATCATCCGTGATGTAGCCATTGAGAGCCGTTTCGAAGCCCCGCACCTTGGACGCGCCGTTCGGCAAGACAAAGGGCGATCCCCTGACAGGATCAGGGATCGGCTGATTTGTTCGATTCAATTCGTAAATTGCAGAGGTGAACTGGAGTTTCGGAGTGATGTTCCACTTCACACCGACTTCGGTGTTCTCGAATTTCTGTGGCTCGAGAATCAGCGTTCCATCATTCAACGCACTGAACTGATCGCCGGATGACGGCAGATAAGATACACTATAGGCGCCGTAGACCGACAGATTCTCCATCGGCTTCACGATGATCGCCGCCTGCGGCGAGAATTTCTCGTCGACACGGGCACGCCCTATGTTCGTGTTCCGGTCCACCGCCGACATGTCGAAGCGATCATAGCGAACACCACCGATTAATTGCAGCCAACGGGTGACCTCAATCTGATCGCGAACATAGGCAGACTGGGTGTTGAGCGCATACTTGCTGTTCGAGTCCGCTGACGTCACGCCATCCGTATTGGTCGCGGTCGGATGATGAATGAAATTGATGGCCCCGAAGAAGGTTGGATCGAACGGGTTTGCATTGAACGAATTTGTTCCGGTGCTTGCAAAGATGCCGGTGTTACGCAGATCGATACCTGTCTGCCGATCAAACTCTGTTCCGAAACCAATCGTATGAAGCAACGGGCCGGTGGAAGTCTTGTAGGTGAAGTCCGTCTGGTTGATTGCATTGTCACGGTCTGTCCAATGCTGGTAGGCATTCAGGTTGACCCCTGTCTGGGTAGTATTCACTGCTCCGCCCGGGTAGACGTTTTGGTAGAACTTGTTGTAGTCGGCGTAGACCGCCGAGTTTTTGACCGTCAATCCGTTTTCGAAGTCGTGTTCGATCACTGCCATCGTGGTCTGCACGTCGGCTTTTGCGACGTTATAATTTGGACTACCGAAAAACGCTGTGAGATCACCGTTCGGCGCGAATGGGGTCGTGGGATTAAAACGTGTCGCACCATTGGGAACGCCAGCGAGCGCTTGAGAGGGATTGCCACGATCAGCCGTCCGTTCATCGTGATAGTATTCATAGCTCAACTTGATTTTGGTGGTGTCGTTCGGCTTGAGTGTCAGCGTCGGATTGATGCCGTAGCGTTCAAGATTTCCGAAGTCACGGAACGTTTCAGAACCTTCGTAGAATGCGTTAAAGCGAGCTGCGACGCTTTCGTTTACTGCTTGCCCGGCATCAATCGAGATGCGCCGGTCGCCATATGAGCCGGACTGCATCGTCGCTTCATACACCCGATTACCGTCCGCTTCCTTCAGAGTGCGATTGAGCAAACCACCACCGGCGCCGCGGCCGAACGTCAGCGCGCTCGGCCCCTTCACGATCTCGATGCTTTGGGTGTTGTAGAGATCGCGAAAGATCTGAACGTCATCGCGAATGCCGTTGACGAAGAAGTTCGCGCTGGAGTCCACACCGCGAATGACGAGTTCGTCGCGATTGCCCTCGCCCTGATGGACGGCAACGCCGGGAACGTAACGGGTGACGTCGGTGAGCCCGAGCGGGGCTTGATCCTTGATGAAGTTCTTGGTCAGAACAGTGACCGACTGCGGAATGTTGATCAGCGGCGTGTTGGTCTTGGTGGCGACCGACGTGCTGTTGGAGACATAGCCCGCAGTGCCGGTGCGGCTGTCCTGCGTATCAGGGACCAGTTCCGGCTTTGGTTTCGCTGCGACCTCCGGCGTGCGCTGCCGGGAGCCAGCTCCGCGCCGGCGCACCTTTGGCTTGTGTGTCGCGACCACAACCGGAGGGAGCGGCGTCGCACCAGACTGACTTTCCGCCGCGGCCTGAGCCATCGCTTCCGGCGCGCACAACGTAACGCTGAGCACGAGATAACTGGCGGACATGAGGATCGATCTGGAGATCGAGATCGAGCGCGCCTGACGCTGCATGCGAATGGCATGAATCATAACAACTGGCCCCAACAAAAACGCGCGTCGCAATACGCGACGACTTCGTGCGCCTCTCTTGGAAAAATCATCGAGGTGCGTCCAGACGTCGCACCTCTGAAAAATTTGCAATGTGTGGCGGAATAAACTTTAGCCGGATCGTTTTAGAACCAATCTAGGCTGCAAGGTGCCTGCGGTTATGCCCGCTAACACGGTGCTTCTCTAATTCGTCCGCGAAGAGGATCACATCGAAGCAATGAAATTCGGTCCACATCAACGCGTCACTCTCGACAAATTCTAAAAGTGGACAACCACGAACTCATTACGGTGCACAGCCGTCCCGTGCATCGATAAAGAAGCGACCAGCGGCTTGCGCAACAACTCTCTCACAGCGACGCGCATCAATCGCGCCGCCGCTGAAGCCACAACCTTACTGAGATTTCGTATTGCTAGCGGCGCGGCTCGACCACGAGACACTGGATCGCCCGGCCGAAATAGCCCTTCGCATCACCAAGGCGCGAGACGGCAATGCCCGCTCCTTCCGGCCCCAATGTCGTTTCTGAATTCAGCAATATCCAGTCTCCAACGGGCTGGCGTGCGAGCGTCACCGTGAGGTCGGCGTTGATGAATGTCCATTTGCTGAAATCCACCATCGAGGCGACGCCGTTGGTGAAGTCGGACGACAAGGCTGCCCGCATCGCTGCGGAATTCTCATATCCCTCGACCATCGGGCGATTGGCACGAAACCAGATCGCGGCTGGTCCCAGCGCGAGAAACCGCCCCTGGACTGACCGAAGCGTCACGCTGTTGATGAAATTGCTTGAACCATTCGGCGGCTCTTCAAATCCCTCTTCAGGGCCGGGAACGTCGATCGGCACGTCCGCGACGTCGGCCGGCAATGCAAACCTTTCTGCCCTGACTTTGAGGACAGTCGCGCGAACGACTTCGACACCGTTGGACAGAATGCTGATTTTGCAGAGCTGTATTTTTCGCCCCTCGCGCACCACCTCGGTCTCAAGCGTCAGCGGCGCGACAGGCACCGGCCGCATCAGATCGACGGTGATACGAACCACCTGCATCGGTTGAGCGGACGGAATACGCTCAGCAGCCCAGGTCACGAGCGCCGACGGTGCGCCGCCATGTTGCATGCCGGGATCCCACGGACCCGCCGCATGCTCACTCGTAAGCACACGATTCCCGTCGACGCGAAAAACAGCTTCCATGATGTCAGGCTCGCTGGGGGATGGATAACTTGCCGCTGAACTTAAAGCGGACCGTCGATCGCTGCTTCATACTCCTTGGTGAGCCGAGCCACGAGTTCGGCAACCGGCACAACCTTCTCGACGCTGCCGATCCCCTGCCCGCTGCCCCAGATTTCCTTCCAGGCCTTCGGCTTGTTGCGCTCGCCGCTGGCATCGGTAGCAAAATTCATTTTCGACGGATCGGAGACAGGCAAATTCTCCGGGTCCATACCGGCCGCGAGGATGGAAGGCTTCAGATAATTGCCGTGAACGCCGGTGAACAAATTCGAGTAGACGATGTCTTCGGCCGCCGAAGATGCAATCATCTCCTTGTAAGCTTCGGGTGCATTCGCCTCCTGCGTCGCGATGAAGGCCGAACCGATATACGCGAAGTCTGCACCAAGCACGCGCGCGGCACGGATCGCACCGCCCGTTCCGATCGCGCCGGACAGCGCGATCGGGCCATCGAACCATTGGCGCGTCTCGGCCACGAATGCGAATGGTGACAATGCTCCAGCATGGCCACCTGCACCAGCAGCGACCAGCACCAAACCATCGGCCCCCTTCTCGATCGCCTTGCGCGCGAATTTCTGGTTGATCACGTCATGAAAGGTGATGCCGCCCCAGCCGTGAACAGCCTGGTTCAACTCCTCGCGTGCACCGAGCGACGTGATCACCATCGGCACCTTGTGCTTTTCACAAACCGCGAGATCATCGTCCAAGCGGTTATTCGATTTGTGCACGATCTGGTTCACGGCGAACGGAGCCGAAGGACGATCAGGATGTGCCTTGTCGTGCGCGGCTAATTCTTCCTTGATCCGGTGCAACCATTCGTCCAGCAACGCAGCGGGACGCGCGTTCAGCGAAGGAAACGAACCAACGACACCAGCTTTGCATTGGGCAATCACGAGGTCAGGCCCCGACACGATAAACAGCGGCGAACCAATCGCCGGTATCGAAAGACGATTCTTGAACAAGGCAGGCATCGACATCCGGAATTCCTTTTTCTTCAAATTGATCGCGTGGGCGCAGGCATCGGTGCATCAAGGCATCATGCTACGGTCATACGGCGTGTAAAGACGCGTTGGAAGAGGATGAACTTATTGACAAACGGCGCGGGTGACGAAGTTTTCAGTCCTGCACGCACCCGCTCCCGCGAAATAGGCCTTTGCCGAGCATTTTTGCGCGGCTTCGATGTCGATGCTTCGGCCTTCCTTGTAGCCTTTTTCCTTGCATAGCTGGTCTGACGCAGCCTTGCAGTCAGGCGCGCCATTAGATGAGACCACGCACATCGTCCGGCCGACAGCCACCGATTGCCCGGACAGCGGCGCGATCCGCGCCAGGCTGTCGGTCGCGCTCTTCGCACTGGAATTCAGTCCATCGATCGTTTGCTGCGGAGACGGCAGTGTGGGTGTCAGGCTCGCTGCAGAATTCTTGAGCAGCTTCCCTATCTCCTCAACGAGGCCCGGATTGTTGCGTGCCGAGGGATCAGGACTGGCTGGCTGCGGCTCAGCCGGCGGAGCTGCCTGAGCCGAAGGCGCCGCCGGAAGTCTGCGGCTGAGGTTGCTGCGGCCATGCGACCGTCGTCGCTGCCAAAAACACAATCGACGTTGCGATCGCCGCGAGGGTCTTGCGACCCCGCATATCCACTAGGATATCGCCGGTGTGAACGGACATGGCGCAAACCTATCCCGGGCCTTCCGGCAGGAAAAGCCCTATCGGCTAGAACAGCCGGAAGGCGATGATGAAACCGATCAGCAACGCCCCCGTTCCGATGGCCACCCACAAGCCGAGACGCTTCTCGATGGCCTCGCGAATCCAGGTGCCATAGCGATTGAGAAGGACTGCGACGAAGAAAAACCGGCCGCCCCGCGCAACAATCGAGAGCAGCACGAACAAAAGCAAGTTGTAGTTGGCGAAGCCCGACGTGATCGTAACGATCTTGTAGGGAATGGGCGTCAGGCCCTTGAGCAGGATGATCCACGCGCCGTATTCAGCATAAGCCGCGCGAAAGGCCTCGACCTTCTGGCCATAGCCGTAAAGCTGGATCAGCCACTGCCCGATCGAGTCGTAGAGCAGCGCGCCGATGGCGTAACCCACCATGCCGCCGGCGACGGATGTCACCGTGCAGACCAGCGCGTACAGCCACGCCTTCTTCGGCCGCGCGAGCGACATGGGAATCAACATCACGTCCGGCGGGATCGGAAAGAACGAACTCTCGGCGAACGACACAGCTCCCATCAACCAGAGGGCGTAGGGCTTGTCGGCGGCAGCGATGCACCAGTCATACATTTTTCTCAGCATGGCGCGATGAACCATCGTCCAGCCGATTTGTCTATGGATGGAATTGTGTCGAAGCTGCGAAAAATCAGCGCCGTTTCGTCAACCGGCCGCTTTCGCGCGCGGCAATTGGTCGCCGGGCCGCGTGTTCCGGCGCCACAGGGGCTTTTGCGAGTTTTGGAACACCATCCGAAGGCGATGTTCCGGTGCTGGCTGCACTCTTTCCGGCGGAGTTTTTGGGCAGCTTCTCGGCGATCCCTTGGGTCCGCTCTCGGCGGTCCATTTCGGCCCACACATCCTGGGGTTTAACCCCGGCTGCCACCCACAGTACCGAGAGGTTGTAGAGCAGGTCCGCGCTTTCACGAACCACCGCATCAGAGTCGCCGTTGACGGCATCGATGACGACCTCGATGGCTTCCTCAGCGAGCTTCTTGGCCATCTTGGCTGGACCGCGTTGAAACAGCCGTGCGGTCCGCGACGTTGCCGGATCGAGATCCTTGGCCGCAATCACCGCTTGATAAAGCCGCTCCAGCGAATCGCTCATAGGCAAACCTTAGGTCAAATTCATCGACAGCGTGTTAACAAACCGTCTTACAACCGACTGAAATGCTTCAAAAAAAGCAAAATCGCCGGATTTCCCCGGCGATTGGCCGAAACCAGCAAGAATGGGCGTCAGTACTCGTCGTAGCCGCCGCCATAATAGGGTTGGACACCGTAGTAGTGGCCTCCATAGTAGGGGCTTCCGCCGTAGTAGTAGTTTTGGCGGTAATAATCCCGGCGGCGCTGCTCGGCAACGATCGTGCCGATTGTTCCAAGCGCCAAGCCCATAAACGCCAGGCCCGCGGCATTGTTGTGACGATAATACCGCCGTGCCACCCGGCGGCGGGCGCTGATATCAGTGGCTTCGCTCACCATTGCCGTTGAGGCGCCCACATCCTTCACAGCAGGTGCGGCGGACCGGGCCTGCGCAACGGGAGGCGGGGCGGCTACACTCAAAACCAAGGCGGCCGCGGCGGTCAGAACCACGCCGCGGCGGAAGGAAGAAATCTTCGGCACGAACATTTCAAGTCCTCATGATGTCTGCCGGCCCTGTATGGGCCAGCGAGAGGAAAACCCCTTAACCTACTTTCGGCTCCCCCGTCCGAATGCAAGCTGAATGACGGGTGGCGAAATTAAGGCAATCTGTTACCAAAAGACGGAATGGTGGCAAGCGGTCGCGGGTCTGTCCGCGGCTTAAGTCATCAAACAAACATACGATGCGCACAAAACCGCCCTTGCACCCAGACCTTCATATCTCAAGCCAAGCGCCATGTTGAAGCGTCCGACCGTATCCATCCGTCCAGCCCTCCTGTCACTCACTGCGCTTCTGTGTGTCATCTGCCTCGGGTCGAGCAGTGCACAAGCATCAACCGCGCTGCGCTTTTCGCTGGATCGCGCCATCGACGGCGCGGCGGCTCCATTCGTTGTGGCTTCCGCGAAGGACTTGTTCCGTGCGGAAGACCTGGCCGTCACCCTCGATTTTGGCACCGGGTCGGATGACGCGATCTCGCGGGTCGCTTCGGGGGCCAGCGAAATTGCACTGGCCGATATCAACGCTCTGATCCGCTACCGCGACAAGGAGAACGCGACGCAGATCAAGGCCGTGTTCGTGCTCTACAATAGAGCACCCTACGCGATGGTTGCGCGCAAGAGCCGTGGCATCAAGTCAATGACCGACCTCGAAGGCAAGACGATCGGCTTGGTCGAAGGCGATCTCGCGACGCGACTGTGGCCGGCCATCGCGCACCGCAACAACATCGACCTCGGTAAAGTGAAGGCCGAGAAAATCAATGCCGCGGTACGCGAACCGATGTTGTCGGCCGGACAGGTCGATGCGGTCACCGGCTTTTCGTTTCTATCCGCGATCAACCTGCGTGATCGCGGCGTTCCAGCAAACGATCTGACGGTTCTGCGATTTTTCGACTTCGGATGTGAGGTTTACGGGCACGCGCTGATCGTCAATCCGGCATTCGCGGCAAAGAATCCCGAAGCCGTGAAGGCGTTCGTGCGCGCGACCGTGTCCGGCGTGCGGCTTGCCATCAAGGACCCGGCGCACGCGATCGACACTGTCATGACGCAAATGAACAACAGTTCGCGCGAGATTGAACTTGAGCGGCTGCAGGCAAGTATTCATGACAACATCATCACCGATGAGGTAAAACAAAACGGCCTTGGCGGAATCGAGACGCCCCGCTTCGATGCGGCGATCGAGCAAATCGCGGAAGGCTACGAATTCCGCAAACGCCCCACGGCCGCCGACATTTTCGATGAAGGCTTCCTGCCGCCGGCGGATCAGCGCAAAATCAACTGAGTGCAACGAAACGATCACTGTATTCCCCTCACCTCACCGGTTAGGGTATCGTCTCGATCAGCCTTGTTCGCGTGACGTTGAGCAGCCCGCCCATGCCTCTTATCCGTCTTTACATTCGCGTTCTCGATCTGCTCGGCAAGGAAGCGCGTCTCGGCTGGTTGCTCGCCGGCGCCAACCTCTTGCTGGCGATAGCCCAATTCGCCGAGCCGGTCCTGTTCGGGCGCATCGTCGACGTGCTGTCGGCAACACCTGCCGCCAGCGCCGCATCGCCATCGCCCTGGCCGCTACTCGGCGCGTGGGTTGCATTTGGATTGTTCACGATCGTTTGCAGCGCCGTGGTCGCCCTGCACGCTGATCGCCTCGCCCACCGTCAGCGCCAGGCCGTATTGACCGACTATTTTGAGCACATCATGCAGTTGCCGCTGACGTTTCACAGCGGCACGCATTCCGGTCGCCTCATGAAGGTGATGCTGCAAGGGACGGACGCGCTGTGGCGGCTGTGGCTTAGTTTCTTCCGCGAACATTTCGCGGCGATCGTTTCGCTGATCGTGTTGCTGCCGCTATCGATCTATCTCAACTGGCGACTTGCCGTCCTGCTGTTCGTGTTGTGCGTCATCTTCACGGTGCTGACGACGCTCGTGGTACGCAAGACCTATGGCCTGCAGATGCAGGTCGAGGAGCATTACGGCGATCTTGCTGCTCGCGCATCGGATGCGCTGGGCAATGTCGCGCTGGTGCAGAGTTTCGTGCGCGTCGACGCCGAAGTGCAGGGCCTGCGCGGCGTCGCCGATAAATTGCTGTCGGCCCAACTTCCGGTGTTATCGTGGTGGGCGCTGGTCGTGGTCATGACGCGTGCATCAACCACCATCACCATCCTCGCGATCTTCGTCGTCGGCATCATTCTCCATGGACAGGGACTGGCGAGCGTCGGCGAGATTGTGATGTTTGTGAGCTTCGCGACCATGTTGATTCAGAAGCTGGAGCAGGTTGTCAGCTTCATCAACAACGTGTTCATGGAGGCGCCGCGGTTGCGGGAGTTCTTCGACGTGCTGGACGCCGTTCCCGCCGTGCGTGACCGGCCGGACGCTATCGATTCCGGCCGCCTGCAAGGTCTCGTGGAATTCAACGATGTCACGTTTTCCTATGACGGCAAGCGGCCGGCGGTGGAGGATGTGTCCTTCACCGCGCAGCCGGGCCAAACCTTCGCGCTGGTGGGAGAAACCGGCGCAGGCAAATCGACCGCTATCGCGCTTCTGCATCGTGCGTTCGATCCGCAGTCGGGCTTCATCAAGATCGACGGCATGGACGTGCGCGGCATGACGCTCGCCTCGTTGCGCCGAAACATCGGCGTGGTGTTTCAGGAAGCGTTGCTGTTCAACCGCTCCATTGCGGAGAACCTTCGCGTCGGCAAGCCCGACGCCACGGATGCCGAATTGCGCGCCGCCGCCGAAGGCGCGCAAGCGCTGGATTTCATCGAGCGCAGCGATTTGAAATTCGAGACCAATGCGGGTGAGCGCGGTCGCATGCTGTCCGGTGGTGAACGTCAACGGCTGTCGATCGCCCGCGCGCTGCTGAAAAATCCACCAATCCTGATTCTGGATGAAGCAACCAGTGCCCTCGACGCGGTGACCGAGGCAAAGGTTAACGCCGCTCTCGATACTGTGATGAAAGGCCGCACAACATTCGTGATCGCCCACCGGCTCTCGACGATCCGCAATGCGACGCGGATACTGGTGTTCGGTAACGGCCGTATCGTTGAAAGCGGAACGTTCGATGAACTGGTTGCGAATAGCGGCTATTTTGCAAAGCTCGCGAAAGCGCAGTTCATGGTGCAGGAGGAAGCCAGTGCCGTGCTACCCTCATCGGCAAGGCCTCTTGGCGCGAAGACATAAGACCGTGAACAGGTGTGGGCAACCGTCGAAATTTGGCCCATTTCCTGCTTGAATGAACCCTAGACCCACTATTCCGGACCTGCACTCCGGTATAAGTATTGATTTCGTCGCAGCGCCCGATCCGGCGGCATGGATCGCATCGCACATCCGAACGCAACACGCCGAGGACGCCATGACTTCATTCACGACAGGCGTGCTTTCAGAGATCGGAATCGGATAGTGGCGTCGTCTCCCACCCGGTTCCAATTTTCGCTGTTGCGAGCGCTGACTTTTGTCGCGGCGATGATGACGGCGGCGCTGGCCGTGCCGCAGGCCGTGCGCGCCGAGGCTCTGCTCGTGATCGAGGCCGACACCGGCAAGGTCCTGCAAGCCGAGAATGCGACCTATCCCTGGTATCCGGCGTCGGTCACAAAGCTGATGACGGCCTATGTCACGCTCAAGGCTGTGAAAGAAGGCCGCATCACACTCGATACGCTGTTCACCGTTTCTCCGAACGCCCTTGCGCAGCCCCCCTCGAAAATGGGCTTTCCTGTCGGCACGCAGGTCACCGTCGACAACGCGATGAAGATGATGATGGTGAAATCGGCGAACGACATCGCCGTTGTGCTGGCGGAGGGCGTCGCGGGCTCCATCGATAATTTCGCAGAGGAAATGAACAAGAACGCGCAGCGTCTCGGCATGACGCAAACGCATTACATCAATCCGAACGGTCTGCCAGCCGACGGGCATGTCACGTCCGCGCGCGATCTTGGTATTCTCGCGCGCTCCCTGCTGCGCGACTTCCCCGAATACGAGTATTACGTGCATATCCCGGCGATCAAGTTCGGCCGCCGCGTTACGGCGAACTTCAACAAGCTGATCGGCCGTTATCCCGGCGCAGACGGTATGAAGACCGGCTTCATCTGTGCATCCGGCTTTAACCTGGTCGCATCCGCGACACGCGGCAACAAGCGCCTGATCGCCGTCGTGCTCGGTGCGCCGTCGTCGTCGATGCGTGCCCTCCGCGCGGCGCAGCTGCTGGAACGCGGCTTCAACAACAATCGCCTGGCCTGGCTCAAGCCTTCGCTCGGAACCGTTGATGCGCTGGCGCCGATCGACGCCGCGCCGCCAAACCTGCGGGATGAAATGTGCGGGCCAAAACGCAAGCGCCCCGCCGCGGAAGATGAAGACGACGATGTCGCCGTCAACACCGAGAACAATGACCCCGCCGTCTCGATGTTTACCTCGGGCCTGCAGCCGCAGACCATGAAGATATCGCAGTTGCTGGCCGCCCCGGCGAACCCTGTCACGCCGATCATCGTCTACACCGGCCCAACTCGTACGGGCGATGCGATCATCGCAGCCGATGCAGCCGAAACCGCCAGGCAAGCCATCCCGAAGAGGAAGGGAGCCAAGGCCAAGCTCGCTGCGAAGCAGGAGGCCGGGACAGACAAAAAGCCCGAGGCCAAGCAAGACGCGAAGTCCACGGCAAAACCCGCCCCGAAGCCGGATACAAAGCCTATAGCGAGTGCCAAACCCGCCGCGGCTCATGCCAAGCCGGCCGTCGTGAATACGGCTCCGACCTCCAAACCGGTTGCCACCACCGCAGCCGTGGCCGCCGCAAAGTCCGACAAGAAAGCGGAGACGGCTGCCAAGCCACCTGCCGCCAAACCGGCAGTCGCCCCCGCAAAGCCAGCGGCGAAGGATGCAAAGGGCAGCGGCAAGCCGGCCGCGCCCCAGCAGAAATCCGAGACTGCGCCTCGAGGCTGAGGGCGTTCAGACCGTTTACCTTCTCTGCAAACCTTCAATGCGTCGTTAGCGCGCACAGGCTTGCTATGCCCCTCACTTCGGCACAATACTTCGAGAAATACGGCATTCGGCGCAAGAACCGGAGCCACCAAGACATCAGCCGAGGGGACATCCGATGGAACGCATCTGGCTCAAGCAATACCCGGCCGGCGTGCCTACCGATATCGACGCCAATCAATATCCGTCGCTCGTCGAACTGCTCGAGGAGAGCTTCAAGAAATTCAGCGACCGCAAGGCGTTCATTTGCATGGACAAGGCCATCACCTATCGCGAGCTCGACGAGATGTCGACGGCGATGGGCGCCTACCTGCAAAGCAAGGGCCTGAAGAAAGGTGCGCGCGTCGCGATCATGATGCCGAACGTGTTGCAGAACCCGGTGGCCTCATCCGCCATTCTGCGCGCGGGTTTCACCGTTGTGAACGTCAATCCGCTCTATACGCCGCGTGAGCTCGAACACCAGCTCACGGATTCCGGCGCGGAAGCGATCATCATTCTGGAAAACTTTGCGAGCACGCTCGAAAAGGTGTTGCCGAAGACGAACGTCAAGCACGTCATCATGGGCACCATGGGCGACCTGCTCGGCTTCAAGGGCGTCATCGTCAATTTCGTCGTGCGCAAGGTCAAGAAGATGGTGCCGGCGTTTTCGATTCCAGGCACGGTTGCGTTCAACGATGCTCTTGCCGCGGGCCGCAAGCTGACGCTGAACAAGCCAGCGATCGGTCCCGACGATGTCGCGTTCCTGCAATATACCGGCGGCACCACCGGAGTTTCGAAAGGCGCGACGCTGCTCCATCGCAACATTGTCGCCAACGTCCTGCAGAACGATGCCTGGTTGCAGCCTGCGCTGCACAAGCCGCCGCATCGTCGATCAGTTGCTGATCGTCTGCGCGTTGCCGCTCTATCATATCTTCGCGCTGACGGCCTGCTTCCTGCTGGCGGTGCGCGCCGGCGGCGCCAACCTCCTGATTCCGAACCCGCGAGACATTCCGGGCTTCATCAAGGAATTGCAGAAGTATCAGGTCAACAGCTTCCCGGCGGTGAACACGCTCTACAACGCACTGGTGAACAATGCCCGAATTCAAGAAAGTCGACTTCTCCAAACTCAAGACTTGCTTCGGCGGCGGCATGGCCGTGCAGAAGCCGGTCGCGGACCAATGGCTTGCCGTCACCGGCTGTGCGCTGTCCGAGGGCTATGGTCTTTCGGAAACGTCGCCGACGCTCACCTGCAATCCGGCGGACACCGACAAATTCTCCGGCTCGATCGGCCTGCCGGTACCCTCGACCTATCTTTCGATCCGCGACGACGACGGCAACGAAGTGCCGCTCGGCGAGCCGGGCGAGATTTGCGCCAAGGGCCCGCAGGTGATGGTGGGTTACTGGAACAGGCCGGACGAGACCGCGAAGGTGATGACGGCGGACGGCTTCTTCCGCACCGGAGATATCGGCATCATGTCTCCGGACGGCTACACCAAGATCATCGACCGCAAGAAGGACATGATCATCGTGTCCGGCTTCAACGTCTACCCGAACGAAGTCGAGGAAGTGATCGCGAGCCATCCGGGCGTGCTTGAATGCGCGGTGATTGGCATCGCCGATTCCAAATCAACCGAAGCCGTGAAAGCCTTCGTGGTGAAAAAGGATCCAAATTTGACGGCGGAGGACGTCATCAAGTTCGCCCACACACAGCTGACCAACTACAAGGTGCCGAAGCACGTCGAGTTCAGGACCGAGTTGCCGAAGACCAATGTCGGCAAGATTCTCCGCCGCGAATTGCGCGATGAGAAGCCCAAGGCCGCAGCGGCGGCCGCAAGCTGATCGGCCAATCTTCGGCGAGCGCATCCGCATGAACGAGACAGGCGTTTCGCCCGAAGACGTTCTCAATTTCTGGCGCACCGGCGGGCCCGACCGCTGGTGGAGCAAGGACGAAGCGTTTGACGCTGAAATCCGCGACCGCTTCGCGCGCGTATGGCACGCTGCGCGTGCAGGGCAACTTTCGTCGTGGCAAACGAGCGATGACGGCACACTGGCACTTGTCATCGTGCTCGATCAGTTTCCGCGCAACATGTTCCGCAGCGACGCGCGTGCATTTTCGACAGATGCGATAGCCCGTGAGGTTGCGTTACGCGCCATCGCGGAAAGGCGCGACCGCCGCATCGACGAAAATCTGCGCGCATTCGTCTACCTGCCGCTCATGCATTCGGAAGACCTCGCCGATCAGGAGCGCTGCGTCGCGCTGTTTCGCCAGTCCGGCGACGAAGCGAACCTTAAATACGCGATGGAGCACGCCAACATCATCCGGCAGTTTGGCCGCTTTCCTCATCGCAATCCGGTACTCGGCCGCGAGATGACGCCAGAAGAAGCGGCCTTCCTGGAAAACGGCGGCTTCACCGGCTGACGCGGGCCGCCCGGGTGCAGTGTCGTCCAACCAAATCTTAACGAATCCTTGCTACGCCGCAGCGTGCCGCCAGCCTGCGGCAAGCTGGAATCGACACCGTGTCCGTCATGCAAGCCGAAAGCGCGCCTGAAGCGAAGCCCGCGAGTCTGATGGCGCGGCTGCGCGAAGTGCTCGTCGGCACCAGCGAAGCAGCTGTCACCAAGCGGCTCGCAGGCACCGTGTTTCTGATCCGTGTGCTGAGCGCTGGTCTCGCCTATTTCTCGCAGGTGCTGCTGGCGCGCTGGATGGGTGGTTCGGATTACGGCGTCTACGTGTATGTCTGGACCTGGGTGCTGTTGCTCGGCAGCGTGCTGGATTTCGGCATCGCCGTATCAGCGCAGAAACTCATTCCCGAATATCGCACCGGCGGCCAACTCGCGTTGCTGCGTGGCTTTCTCTCCGGCAGCCGCTGGATGGTGTTCGCAGCGTCAACGGGCGTCGCGCTGCTGCTCGCTGGCCTCGTGACAGCTCTATCGCCGTGGATCGACAACAACACCATCGTGCCGCTCTATATCGGCTGCCTGACCCTTCCCGCCTTCGTCGTTGCCAACACCCAGGATGGCGTCGCGCGCTCCTACGACTGGATGCGGCTCGGATTGATGCCGCAATTCATTGTGCGGCAGGGATTGATCATCGGCTTCACCGCCGGTGCGGTGGTTATCGGCCTTCAGCTCGGCGCGACCGCGGCGATGATCGCGAGCACGGCGGCAGTATGGATCGCGATGGTCGGCCAGATGCTCGTGCTCAACCGCAGTCTGCGCGGCAGTGTGGCGCCGGGACCGAAAGCTTATGATTTCCGCGGCTGGCTGAAGGTCTCGCTGCCCATCATGATGGTGGAAGGCTTTTACCTGCTGCTGTCCTACACCGATGTGCTGGTGCTGCAGCAGTTCCGCTCATCTGAAGAAGTCGGCGTGTACTTCGCAGTCGTGAAAACGCTCGCGCTGGTCTCGTTCATTCACTACGCGATGTCAGCGACAACTGCACATCGCTTCAGCGAATATCACGCCACCGGCGACACGGAGCGTCTCTCCGATTACATCGCCCATGCGATCAAGTGGACGTTCTGGCCTTCAGTGGCCGCGACCGCAGTCTTGCTGGCATTGGGCAAGCCGTTGCTGTGGCTGTTCGGCCCGCAATTCACTGACGGCTACGGCATCATGTTCGTTGCGGCCATCGGACTGATCGTACGCTCCGCCATCGGACCGGTAGAGCGCCTGCTCAATATGTCGGGCAACCAGAACATGTGCGCGCTGGCCTATGCCCTGGCATTCCTGATGAACCTGGCGCTGTGCGTCATGCTAGTGCCCCGCTACGGCGGCTATGGCGCCGCCGCAGCAACATCTACAGCTCTGGCATTCGAGACGGTGCTGTTGTTTTGGATCACAAAGCGCCGTCTCGGCTTCCACGTCCTCGCCTTCGGCAAGAAGGGCTGATTACTCAGCCGTCCAGCCGCCATCGATCGACAGATTTGCACCGGTGATCTGCGCCGCATCATCGCCGCAGAGGAACAGCGCGAGCGCCGCCACCTGCTCCGAGGTCACGAACTCCTTGGTCGGCTGCGCATCGAGCAGCACATCGCGAATGACCTGCTCCTTGGTCATATTGCGCGCCTTCATCGTCTCGGGAATCTGCTTCTCGACCAGCGGCGTCCAGACATAGCCGGGGCTGATGCAGTTGCAGGTGATCTTGAAGGTCGCAAGCTCCAGCGCAACTGTCTTGGTCAACCCAGCGATGCCGTGCTTTGCGGACACATAGGCAGACTTGAATGGCGAAGCGACCAGCGAATGCGCCGAGGCCGTGTTGATGATGCGGCCCCAGCCGCGCTTCTTCATGCCCGGCACCGCAGCGCGGATGCCGTGGAAAGCGGAGGACAGGTTGATCGCGATGATCGAGTCCCATTTCTCGATCGGGAACTCCTCGACCGGCGACACGAACTGAATGCCGGCATTGTTGACGAGGATGTCGACCGACCCGAAGGTCTTCTCGCCAAGCGCGATCATCTCGGCGATCTCCGCAGGCTTGGTCATGTCGGCCGGCGAATAGGCTGCCTTGACCTTGAAGTCGCTTTCGATGGCCGCGCGCTCTTTCTCGATATCGGCGGGCGTGCCGAAGCCGTTAATCACGACATTGGCGCCGGCGCTGGCAAAGGCGCGCGCATAGGCCAACCCGATGCCGCTGGTCGAGCCCGTCACAACCGCCGTCTTGCCGGAAAGGGTACCCATTATCTGCTCCTGTTTACTTCTGTTCGATTGGTTCGTCGCCGCAGAGATCGTAAGTCACCATGGTCTCGCCGGATTGCGGCCGCGCCAGCCACTCAGGATGGCTCATGGATTTATACACGTCGCGTTCGCCGGCTTCCCAATGTTCTGTCATCGCGACGCGTGAGAAATCGTAATCCTTCGACGACGCTTCATGGACCTTGCTGCGGTAAATCAGATGCACGACGGTGACTGTGTTTTCCTTCGCAGCCTCGTTGAGAATTTCGACCAGCGGATCGCTCTTGAGCTCGTCCGGCAATTTCGCGAGCAGCGCCCGGACTGCCACCTTGGCGTTGTGAATCTTTTTATTCATGTCCGTATTCATACGGGTGCGGCTGGAGAAGCGGATATCCTTCTCGCGTTCTTCCGCCTCAGCCACCGTCGTCGGCAAAGGTCCACGTGCGCTGAACAAATCCACCTGGAAGATCAGGAGATCGGTTCGCGTTTCCTTTTCCAGCACATAATCCAGCGGCGTGTTCGAAACGATGCCGCCATCCCAATAATAGGCGCCGTCAATCTCGATCGGCGGAAATCCCGGCGGCAACGCAGCGGAGGCCATGACGTGTTCGGGCCTGATCTTGCGCTCGGTATTGTCGAAATACTCGAAATTTCCCGTCGCGACATTGACCGCGCCAAGGCTGAGTCGGATGCCGTTGGTATTGATGAGATCGAAATCGACGAGCCGCTCGAGCGTGGCGCGCAGAGGCGACGTGTCGTAGTAACTCAGGGACTGCGGACTGCCGGCCGGCCACAGCGGTGCGGCGGGAAATCGCGGCGTGAAAAACCCCGGCACGCCGAAGGTCGCCACCAGTGCCGCGCTGGTCTCATTGAAAATCGATCGCGCCTTGTCACCTTGGACAAATCGGACTCCAGAACAACGGCGCGGAGGCCATCTCCCAGAATTCCTTCAGCCGCGCGATGCGTTTCTCGCGCGGATTCCCGGCGATGATCGCGGCGTTGATGGCGCCGATCGAAATCCCCGCAATCCAGGCCGGTTCAAAATCGTGGTGACATAACGCCTGATAGGCACCGGCCTGATAGGAGCCGAGCGCCCCTCCCCCCTGAAGCACGAGAACGCGCTTCGCCTCCACAGGTCTCGTGGCCTTCGGTTCTTGAACTTCGGAAACAGAACTCATCGCCACCACTGGAGCATACGCGAAGATGTTCCCTCACCGTGGCGTCAGTTCGCCACCGCGTCAATGCGCGAAACGTTAAGGAATGTCACACGGTTGTTATTGGCCGTCCGGCGCAGCCAGAATCAGCGTCCAGAACACTTTGTATTTCGTGTTCGGCGCATAGGTCGCAGCGATGCCCATTTTTGTAACACCCGATGCCAGCATATTCGCCTTATGCGGCGGCGAGTTCACGCCAGCCCGAGAACGCTTCGGCAAGAGTGTGATAGCCGGCAGAGACATTCTCCACGGCTTTCGTCGCATCGAACCCGGATGCCTTGATGCGCTTGTCGAGTGTCCCAACGACATTGTGATCGAGCTTGTTGCGGCTCGCCATGGCGTTCGACTGTGCCTCGGCCGCCTTCATCAAGAGCGGATCGACCTGTACCGCGCCGAGACCGTTGTTCTGCCGGTAGCCGGAAATCATGGACGCGGCCATCGCCCCGTCGAGCTTGGAGTTGGCGTTTGCCATGCTCACGTAAAATGCCGGCTGCTCCGTCGACGTGTCACGATCGGCCGTACATCCGCTCATCATCGCCAGCGCCAGAACGGCCCCCGCCACACGTTTCATTCACGCCCCCAACCCGTCAAAGGGCACTTGTTGCACACCAACAGTGGCTGAAAGGTGAACGAACGGATGGTCGGAACAGGCCCGGATGACCCAGCCCTTCCTAACGCTGACGGGAAGTGCGCAGTTTCCGCCTTATCGCTGCGCAGCGAACAGCCGGTAGCGCCGGGGCTGGAGGCTGACCACATCGCCGGGCTTCAAGTCGCGGTCCCGCGGAGCATCCACTTCGATGAGGGTTTCGTCGTTGCCCGCATGCAGCAGGATGTCGGCCCGCTGGGTTGGCCCGAACGCGCGGACACGCTTGACGTCGCCTTCGATCATGCCGCTACCGGCCGGACCGATCGCCACGTCGTGACGACGGATGAACAAATTCGAGGGACCGGAGACGGCATCACGCGGCTCGAGATTCAAAACCTTGTCCCCAAGCCGAATCCTGCCATCACTAACCTGAACCTGCAGCACGATGGATTCGCCGATAAAGCCATGGACGAACGCCGTTGCCGGATTGTCGTAGACTTCTCCCGGCGTGCCGATCTGCTCGATCCGTCCCTTGTCCATGACCACCACGCGGTTGGCGACCTCAAGCGCCTCTTCCTGATCATGGGTGACGAAAATGGATGTCACATGAATCTCGTCGTGCAACTGGCGCAACCAGCGGCGCAATTCCTTACGCACCTTGGCGTCCAGCGCGCCGAACGGTTCATCGAGCAGAAGGATTCGCGGCTCGATCGCAAGCGCCCGCGCCAGCGCAATGCGCTGACGTTGACCGCCGGACAATTGACTGGGGTAACGATCCGCCAGCCAGTCGAGCTGAACGAGATCGAGCAATTCTTTCACGCGCCTTCGAATTTCAGCTTCGCTCTTGCGGATCACCCGCGGCTGCACCCGCAAACCGAACGCGACGTTCTCAAATACACTCATATGGCGAAACAGCGCGTAATGCTGAAACACGAATCCGACATGCCGTTCGCCGGCACCGCGCTCCAACGCGTTCTCGCCATCGAAACTCACCGATCCCGCATCCGGCCAGTCGAGGCCTGCGATGATGCGCAACAGTGACGTCTTGCCCGATCCCGATGGACCAAGCAGCGCCACCAGTTCGCCGGTCGCAACCTTGAGATCGACATCGTCCAGCGCTGCAAAGCTGCCGAACTTTTTCACGATGTTGCGAACTTCAATCGTCACTGGCGGGCTGCCCCTCTTCGAGATGACTTTCAAGGACCGTTTTCACGATCAGCGTGACGAGCGCGAGGAACGCGAGCAGCGAAGCAATCGCGAACGAAGCCACGAACTGATATTCATTGTACAGAATTTCAACCAGCAGCGGCATGGTATTCGTCTCGCCGCGGATGTGACCAGATACCACAGAGACCGCGCCGAACTCGCCCATGGCACGCGCATTACACAGCAGAATGCCGTACAAGATACCCCACTTGATATTGGGGATAGTGATGCGCAGGAATGTGAGCAGCCCCGAAGCACCAAGCGAGATTGCGGCTTCTTCCTCCTGCGTACCCTGCTCCTGCATCAACGGAATCAATTCACGTGCCACGAACGGAAACGTGACGAATGTCGTCGCAAGCGCAATACCAGGCACTGCGAACAGGATGTGGATGCCATGCGCCTGCAACCACGCTCCGAAATAACCCTGCGCCCCGAACAACAAAACGAACACCAGGCCGGCAATCACCGGGCTGACGGAAAACGGAAGGTCAATCAGCGTGATCAGGATGACCTTGCCAGGAAAATCGAATTTGGCGATGGCCCAGGC
The DNA here is from genome assembly GCA_963751855.1 of uncultured Alphaproteobacteria bacterium. GTDB lineage: Bacteria > Pseudomonadota > Alphaproteobacteria > Rhizobiales > Xanthobacteraceae > Afipia. The sequence goes on from CAVVWF010000008.1 coordinate 631,966, forward strand.
CGCGATAACCCCAAACACGAGATTGATGCTGACAGAAATCGCGGCAACAGCCAGCGTCAGCCTGATCGCGGATAGCGCTTCCGGATCGGACAACGCCGCAAAATAAGCCGCGACACCTTTTCCGAAGGCCTCGGTGAACACGACAACCAGCGGCAACACCACGAATACAGTGAGGAACGCGACCGCGATGACGATCAAGGTCCATCGAACAAAAGCTGGCTCGGTGCGCGTCTCATGCGCTGACGTGGTTCGGGGGCGATTAATGGTCATGACTTTGCCGCTCAGTGCGCGATTGCCGCGCCGCGCGTCTGCGCCCAGCGCTGAATGCGGTTGATGGCAAAGATGATGAGGAAGGATACCACCAGCATGATGACTGCGATGGCGGTCGCATCCGCGTAACGAAATTCCGACAGCCGGATCACGATCAGGAGCGGCGCGATCTCCGAGACGTTCGGCAGGTTGCCGGCGATAAAGATCACCGATCCGTATTCACCCACTGCCCGGGCGAAAGCGAGCGCGAAGCCGGTGAGGATTGCCGGCGTCAGGCTCGGAAGAATAACGCGCCGGATGATATCCCAACGGGATGCGCCGAGACTCGCGGCCGCTTCTTCGACCTCGATTTCGAGATCAATCAAGACCGGCTGCACGGTCCGCACCACGAACGGAAAGCCGATGAAAATCATGGCGATGAAAATGCCGATCGGTGTGAAAGCCACTTTGATGCCCAGCGCAGCCAGCGGCGCACCGAGCAAACCTTTCTGCGCAAACAACGCCGTCAACGCGACGCCGGCCACAGCGGTCGGCAATGCGAACGGCACATCTACGATGGCATCGAACAGGCGGCGGCCGGGAAAACGATAGCGCACCAGCACCCAGACGATCACCATGCCCATCACGAGATTGACGATGGCGGCGGCGAACGCAAGCCCGAAGGAAATCTTCAGCGCGTTCAGCGTGCGCCGCGCGGTGAGAATATCCCAGAATTGATCCAGGCTCAGTTCAGTCGTTTTCAGGAAAAGACCCGCAAGCGGAATGAGAACGATGATCGATAGCCAGGTCAGCGTCAGCCCCATGGTGAGGCCAAAGCCAGGCAAGGTCCGTCGTCGTCCTGTTCCTCCGCTCACGATGCCCCCTTCACAAATCGATCAGATCAATTCTTGTAAATCTGATCGAAAATACCGCCTTCGGCAAAGTGATCTTTTTGCGCCTTGGTCCAGCCGCCGAATACCTCGTCGATCGTGAAAAGCTCGACTTTGGCAAACGATGCCTCGTACTTCTTGGCAATTTCCGGATCGCGCGGCCGATATGAGTTGCGCGCAGCGATGTCCTGGCCTTCCTTGGTGTACCAATATTTCAGATAAGCCTCGGCGGCAGCGCGGGTTCCCTTTCTGTCTGCGACAGAATTGACGACGGCAATCGGCGGCTCGGCCAGTATTGACAGCGGCGGCGCCACGATCTCGAACTTGTCCTTGCCAAACTCCTTCACCGCGAGAAATGCCTCGTTCTCCCACGCCAGCAGCACATCACCCACACCACGCTCGACAAACGTAACCGTCGAGCCGCGCGCGCCGGTATCCAGCACCGGAACGTTCTTGTAGAGATCGCCGACAAACGTCTTCGCTTTATCTTCGGAACCGGACTTCTTCAGCGCGTATCCCCACGCCGCCAGATAGTTCCAGCGTGCCCCGCCAGAGGTCTTCGGGTTCGGCGTAATGACATCAACGCCCTTCTTCACCAGATCGTCCCAATCCTTGATGCCTTTTGGATTGCCCTTGCGGACCAGGAACACGATGGTTGACGTGTAAGGCGACGAATTCTGTGGAAGCTTCGCCTGCCAATCCTTCGCGAGCAGGCCCTTGCCGGCGACCGCATCGATGTCATAGGCCAGCGCGAGCGTGACGACGTCTGCCTGCAAACCGTCGATCACCGAGCGCGCCTGCGAACCCGAGCCGCCATGCGATTGCTTGATCTCGATACTCTTGCCCGTTTCCTTCTGATACGCAGCCGTGAATGCCCTGTTGAAATCGACATACAATTCACGAGTTGGATCGTAAGACACGTTGAGCAACGATACATCGGCGGCAAATGCGGAGCCTGCCCAAAGAATACCCGCGATGATGAGAAGACTACGGCGAACCATCTCAATCTCCATTCGAACCAACGACATCATTGTCGTCAGGAAAGGCGCCAACCTCTGGAAGTCGCATGGTTCTGTCAATGAAACCAGATTTCATTCTTCGCGAGCTCGCTGCATGAACGTTCCACGAAGAACTGATTCTACGAAATTCTACGAAGCCTTGGTGACATTTTCGTCCGCGACATGGATTCCGCACTCGGTTTTACCACGTCCGCGCCACCGCCCGGCGCGCGGATCTTCGCCAGGCTGCGTACGGCTCGTGCAGGGCATACACCCGATGGACGAGAAGCCCGATGCGACCAAGGGATGCGGCGGCAAATTCATCGTCGCATACAACGCTTTCAATTCATCCTGGGAAACATTGGCCAGCGGATTGAATTTCAGCCGTGCCCCGTCCACCTCAACAACCGGGATAGCCGCACGATCGCCGCCCTGGAAACGCTTGCGTCCATTGACCCATGCATCAAACGGCTTGAGCGCACGCGCCAGCGGTTCGACCTTGCGGATGAAGCAGCATTGATCGGGATTGGAGAACCACAGATCGCGGTCCTTGTCTTCACGCACGAGATTTTCATCCAGCGGATGAATTGTCCTCACATCCTTGAGACCGAGCAGCGACGTCAGCGTATCGCGATAGGCCAGCGTCTCCTCGAACAGCCATCCGGTGTCGAGGAACACCACCGGGATAGCGGGATCGACATCGGCGGTGATTTTGAGGAGCGCAGCCGATTCGGTCCCGAACGACGAAACCACCGCGAGCTTGTCCCGGCCAACCCGCTTCACTGCCGCGGCAATGATCTCCGCGGGCGACGCTGTGGTCAGCACGCGATCAAGCTCCGCCGCGTCCGCAACGAGATGTGACGGTGCGGGCGGGGAGAACGACGGGGACAGGAAGGAGGGCGCGGCTGCGCTCATGAGGGGACGCCTTCGGACAAATGCATCAGTCGCCGGTGGAACGCGGTGACACGACCATCGCCGGTCGGCTGGTAGAAGACAGAATAGCGTTTCGCCACCGTTGCGAAGGCTTCGGCGTCGCTTTGCTTCTTGACCTCAAACGCGTCGAACCCCGCGCGCAGCATGAACACAAACTGATCGCGCAGCACCTGACCGGTGGCGCGCAATTCACCTCGAAACTTGTACCGTTCACGCAACAGACGCGCCTGCGTATAGGCACGGCCATCCCGGAACACCGGAAACACCAGCCCGATGACGGCGAGCTTGCTGAGATACGGCAGCAGATCGTCCACGTCGCGGTTGTTCGGCCAAATCACGCCGGTCTTGCCATTCCGCGAAAGCACAGCATCGGGACCGACCAGAAATCGCTCGGCTGAAACCAGAATCGCGCCATCAGTTGGAAGCTCCGCATCGTCAGCGAGATGCACGAATTCATCGGCGACGAGAGCGTTATTTTTAACGAGTGGCATAGACGCGCTCCTTGAACGGCTCAACGCCGAGACGCTTGACGGCATCGACGAACAACTCATCGGGCCGTGGCGCAGAGCCAGATAAGCCTCCACGATGTCTTCGATCACATCGGCCACCTGCTCGTGCGGCACGGCAGGACCGACCAACGTCCCAAGCTCTGCATTCTCGTCGGCGCGGCCACCGATGGTGATTTGATAAAACTCTTCACCGTTCTTCTCGACACCGAGAATGCCGATGTGGCCGACGTGATGGTGACCGCAGGCATTGATGCAGCCGGAGATATTGATATGCAGCCGGCCGATCAGGTTCGCCGTGTCCGGATTGGCAAATCGTCGGGTCAATTCCTGCGCGATCGGAATCGAGCGCGCGTTGGCGAGCGAGCAATAGTCCAGACCGGGGCACGAGATGATGTCCGAGACCAGATTCACGTTCGGTGTCGCGACGCCGATCTTATCGAGCTCACGCCACAACGCCGGCAAATCGCGCTTGGCAACATGGGGCAGCGCAAGGTTCTGCTCATGGCCGACACGAATTTCACCAAATGAATACTTTTCGGCCAAGTCGGCGATGGCGTCCATCTGCTCCGCCGTGACGTCACCTGGTGTTCCGCCTTCCGGCTTGAGCGACAGCGTTACGATGGCATAGCCCGGCGCCTTGTGCGGAGCGACGGAATTTTTATACCAGGCTTCAAAGCGCGCATCCGCTGCAGCCTTCGTCAATTCGTCCGGCGCATCGGAAAGCGCCTCGTATTTCGGATAGGTAAAGCGCGAGCGAATGTCTGCGATCTCGCTGTCTTCCAGCGTAAGCGCGCCATCGCGCATCTGCTTCCACTCCTCCTCCACTTCCTGCTTGAATTTCTCGATGCCAAGCTCGTGGACAAGAATCTTGATCCGCGCCTTATAGATATTATCGCGACGACCGTATTGGTTATAGACGCGCAGGATCGCCTCGCTGTAACTCAGAATATCGCGGTGGCTGACGAAACTGTTGATCGTCTTGGCAAGGAACGGCGTGCGGCCCAATCCTCCGCCAACCAGCACTTCGAATCCGACCTCACCTTCGGCGTTCCTGTGGATACGCAGCCCAATATCATGCACCTTGATCGCCGCGCGATCATGCTTCGACGCCGTGATCGCGAACTTGAACTTACGCGGCAGGAATGAGAATTCGGGATGCATCGTTGAATATTGCCGAAGAATCTCGGCCCAGATCCGCGGGTCGTCGACCTCGTCCGGAGCAACGCCCGCCCATTGATCGGCGGTGATATTGCGAATGCAATTGCCGCTGGTCTGCATGGCATGGATGCCGACTTCTGCGAGATCAGCCAACGCATCCGGCAGCTCCGCGAGCTTGATCCAGTGAAACTGGATGTTCTGCCGGGTCGTGAAATGGCCGTAACCGCGATCATAGCGGCGCGCGACATGGGCCAGCCCGCGCATCTGCGCCGAGGACAGCGTACCGTAAGGAATGGCAATCCGCAGCATATAGGCGTGCAGTTGCAGATAGACGCCATTCATGAGGCGCAGCGTCTTGAATTCGTCTTCCGTCAATTCGCCTGAGAGACGGCGCGCGACCTGATCGCGAAATTCGGTTACGCGTTCGTTGACAATCGTGCGATCGAGCTCGTCGTAAGCATACATGTCGATTGGCCTTAAGCGGAAAGCAGAAGCGGAAAAGTGACACCCTGTTGGCGAATTTTCTCGCGGAGATTACCCGGCGCGATGCCGCCTTGATCCGTGATTTCGACCGGCGCGATGTAAGCCCCGATCGCGCCGACGTCATCGGCAACGGATTCCGCGAGCAGTTTTCGCGCGTCATCGGCGGTTCGCACGATAGTGGCATCGGACAATTCGACTGACCATCCCTGCGATGCGGTACGATAGATTACGGCACCGTCACCTGTGCGATTGGCGGTCACAACCGAAGGTCCGGTAATTTTGATTTTCTGTTGCAGGGGAGATGTCATTCGGCAGCCATCAAGAGTTGAGAGAGGATTTTCTCGGGGTTTGCACTCCGCCACGGTGCGGAGTGGGCGACGACGTCGCCAATGATCAGAATTGCGGGGCCGGTTTCGACCTGCTCGGCAAGCGCGGGCAAATCGTTGAGCACACCGACGACCGATTTGGCATCTGTCCGCGTGACTCGCGCAAACACGCCGACGGGCGTGTTCGGCGAGCGTCCTGCAGCCAGCAGGCCCTCGCGGATAGTCGAGGCCGCCGTGATGCCCATGTAGACGACAACCGTCATTTTGGTATCGGTCAGCGCCGACCAATCGACATTGCCGGCATCTTTCGCCTTATGCGCTGTCAGGAATGTAATGCGCAGCGCCGTCTGACGGTAGGTCAGCGGCACTTCGGATTCCGCCGCTGCGCCAAGACCGGCAGTAATGCCCGGAACAACGGCATAAGCCACATTCGCCGCGCGCAACGCGGCGATCTCTTCACCGCCGCGCCCGAAGATAAAAGGATCGCCGCCCTTGAGGCGCACCGCACGCTTGCCGGAGCGTGCAGCCTCGATCAGCAGCCGATTGACCGCATCCAGGCCGATGCCCGGTTTGCCGATCCGCCGGCCGACAGAGACCCGCGCTGCATCGCGACGGGCGCGATCAAGCACTTCGGGTGAAACAAGATCATCGTAGAAAACAACGTCGGCATCCTGCAGGGCGCGCAGTGCTTTGATTGTCAGCAGATCCGGATCGCCGGGTCCCGCGCCGACCAGCGTGACAAATCCCTGGCGATCTGCCCCGGCGAACGCGGATGGATCTGATATGTCTTTCAGCGCTCGTTCGGCACTATCAATGCGTCCCGCGAGTACCTCGGCGCCGATAGCGCCGTCAATCACGCGTTCCCAGAATTTGCGACGCGATGAGATGTCCGGCAGACGCGCCTGAATGGATTTCCGCCATCGCCCGACAAAGTTTGCGAGATCACCGATCCGCGCAGGCAATGCAGCCTCGATGCGTTCGCGCACGCGGCGTGCAACCACGGGCGATGCACCGCCTGTCCCGACGGCAACGACCACGTCGCCACGATCGACAATCGCAGGAAAAATGAAGGTCGAATGTGCGACTTCATCCATGACATTGACGGGAATGCCAGCGACGCGCGCCCGCGCCGCCATAGCATGGCCGACGTCACCGGCGCCGGCGCACAGAATGGCGACAACATTGGAAAGATCGGCGGTAAGCGGGTTGCCTTCGGCAGCCTCAACCCTCGTTACCACGCCGCCATCGAACCCTGTCAGATCGTGATGGCCGTCCGTCGCGTACCACCGCACATGGGCGCCTGCCGACAGCAGCAGGCGCAGTTTGGCCTGCGCAAACTCGCCCTGCCCGACCAAAATAATTGGTCCGGTTTGCAGATCGAGAAATACCGGCAGAAACCGCATACGAAACTCCGCTTCCCCATTTGTGGGGTTGACTGGAATTATTTTCTATATATGTATCGATCAACCTGCGTAAAGAGAAAATTATTTCTTCTCTGTTGCGCCGCAACTTTGGAAATTCGTACCACGAACCCGGCGCAAAAGAGATGCTTCTTCTCGCGGCAGATCAGCAAGTTCGACGCTCCGCAAAGCTGGTCCTAGAGGACCTTCAAGCGGCAAGGGTTGCTGACGGGTCCGACGCCGCCGCCAAAGCACACTTTGCCGGCGCGCAACCGCACGGCGCGGACAACGAACGGCCCTCGCGGTTCGTTCCGATGAAACCCTCTCAACTGATCCTTTCCCAAACCAACGGGCCGCGGGTGCAATTCTCACCCGGCACGGAGTGAATACCATGGCTCCTTCCATCCAACCCTCAATGGATCATCTCGACGAACTCGAAGCGCAGAGCATTTATATTTTTCGCGAAGGTTTCGCCCGATTGAAGAAGCTTGCCCTGCTCTGGTCGCTCGGCAAAGACTCCAATGTGATGATCTGGCTCGCGCGCAAGGCGTTCTTCGGCAAGGTGCCGTTTCCTGCACTGCACGTCGACACCGGCAAGAAATTTCCGGAGATGTATGCCTTTCGCGATCACTATGCGAAGGAATGGGGCATTGATCTAAAAGTCGATTTTTGCCCGCCAATTGAAGAGATCGATCCGACGCTGCCGCCGGCCGCACGCTCCGCCGCACGCAAGACGGAAGGCTTAAAGCTCGCGCTCTCTAAATATGGCTTTGACGGATTGATTGCAGGCATCCGACGTGACGAGGAAGCGACGCGCGCCAAGGAGCGTGTGTTTTCGCCGCGCGGCCTGGAAGGGAACTGGGACGTGCGTGATCAACCCCCTGAGTTCTGGGATCACTTCAACGCGTCGCCGCCGCAGGGCGCGCATCTGCGCATCCATCCGATCCTGCATTGGACCGAGGCCGATATCTGGGCCTACACGCAGCGGGAAAACATTCCGATCATTCCGTTGTACCTGTCAAAGAACGGCAAGCGCTATCGCTCGCTCGGCGATCAGGACATCACAAACCCTGTCGTATCGAACGCTTCGAACATCGAAGAAATCCTGATCGAACTCAATGCCACCAAGGTGCCGGAGCGCGCGGGCCGTGCGCTGGACCATGAAACCGAAGATGCCTTCGAGCGGCTTCGTGTCGCTGGCTATCTCTGACGCCGGATGAGTGCTCCCATGAATATCGCTGTTTCCAAAGTCGCTCTTGCCACACCGAACGGCACCACGCGCCCTCAGGTGCGCATCGTCATTGTCGGTCACGTCGATCACGGCAAGTCCACACTGGTCGGACGCCTGCTGCATGAAACGGGCAGCCTGCCCGACGGCAAGCTGGACATGCTCAAAGCGGTGAGCGCACGGCGCGGCATGCCGTTTGAATGGTCGTTCCTGCTGGACGCACTGCAGACCGAACGCGACCAGGGCATCACCATCGATACCACGCAAATCCGCTTTCGCACCAAGTCGCGCGATGTCGTGCTGATCGACGCGCCGGGCCACGCGGAGTTCCTGCGCAACATGATCACGGGCGCTTCGCAGGCTGACGGCGCGGTGCTGATCATCGACGCGCTGGAAGGCGTGCGTGACCAGACCCGCCGCCACGGCTATCTGCTGCATCTGCTGGGCGTCAAACAGGTCGCCATCGTCGTCAACAAGATGGACCGCGTCGATTTCAGCGCGGCGCGCTTCAAGGACATCAGCGACGAGATCACGTCGCACCTGACCGGCCTTGGCGTGACACCGACGGCGGTGATTCCCATTTCCGCGCGCGACGGCGACGGTGTCGCCGACCGAACACCCAACATCAAATGGTATAACGGTCCAACTGTCGTAGAGGCGCTCGATGCACTGACGCCGGCACGTCCGCTCGACGAACTGGCGCTGCGGCTTCCCGTGCAGGCGATCTACAAATTCGACGATCGGCGCATCGTCGCGGGGCGTATCGAATCCGGAAATCTCGCAACCGGCGACGAAATCGTCATCATGCCGGCCGGCAAGATTGCCAAGATCAAATCAGTCGAAAGCTGGCCGGTGACGCCCGTGACGGGACCGCAAGGCGCGGGGCGCTCGATCGGCATCACGCTCGACCGCGAACTGTTTCTGGAACGCGGCGACATCATCGGTCACGTCAACACCGCACCGCGCGACACCCGCCGCCTGCGCGCACGCATTTTCTGGCTGCATGATGCACCTCTGAAAGCAGGTGCATCCGTTCTGGTGCGGCTGGGCACGATGGAATCCCGTGCGACGATTGTTGCCATCGACAAGGCTGTCGATCCCGGTGAACTCGAAAGTGTCACGACCTCGTCCATCGCACGCAATCACGTCGGCGAAATCGACATCTCGCTGGCCAAGCCGGTTGCGGCCGATGCCTATACCGACAATCCGCGCACCGGCCGCCTCGTGATCGAGGTCAACGGACGCATCGCGGGCGGCGGTCTGGTGTTGAGCGTGGATGCCGGACAGCGCGCGATCCCGGTCGATATCGTTCCCGTTGAATCCGCGCTGCGGCCGGATGAACGTTCCGCACGCTACGGCCATGGCGGCTCTGTTGTCTGGCTCACCGGCCTGCCGGGTTCCGGAAAATCCACAGTAGCCCGCGCACTCGAACGCAAGCTGTTCACGCGCGGGGGCTCGCCGATCCTGCTCGATGGCGACACATTGCGCGCTGGCCTCAACGGCGATCTCGGTTTCTCTCCTCAGGACCGCACCGAGAACATTCGCCGTCTCGCCGAGACGGCGACGCATCTCGCGCGCAACGGTCACATCGCAATCGTCGCTGCCGTGTCGCCATCCAGTGAGGATCGGGCGCAGGCACGGCGCATCGCCGGCGATCTGTTCCGAGAGGTCTATGTGTCGACACCGGCCGAGGTGTGCGAAAGCCGCGATCCGAAGGGGCATTACGCCAAGGCGCGAGCCGGCAACCTGCCGAGCTTCACGGGCATCGCGAAGGATTACCAACCGCCCGCGAATGCGGAACTGATCCTCGACACCTCGAACAAGCCTGTCGCTGACGCCGCCGAAGCGGTTGAATACCTGCTGGCCAATACCGGCGTTCTGTTCGGTGAATTGAACGATCTCGCGGCCAATATCTGACCGCGAAACAGCTTTCCTGCCCAAAATGTCGCCCAGGGCGCTCTCCTTGACGAGAGGCTCGCCCTGCGGCGGGTTTGGCCGTGGTATACGGGGAAGGGACTTCTCTTTTGCCCGGCTTTGGCGTTAAAACCATCCTGCCAAGCCGCTCCCAGCGGCCTTAATCCACCTCATCCTGAAGCCCTGAAACGGCGTTTTTTTGCCGTTGTCCGTGAGATTTATCATGAAACGTATCGACGCCAGCGGATTGCAGATCGCGCCTGTCCTGTTCGACTTTATCGCCAAGGAAGCCACCGCCGGCACCGGTGTTTCACCGGACGCATTTTGGGCCGGGCTTGCTTCGATCATTAGCGATCTCGCTCCCCGAAATCGGGAGTTGCTGGCTTTCCGGGACACCCTGCAGGCCAAGATCGACGACTGGCACAAGGCCCACAAGGGCAAGCCGTTCGACATGAACGCCTACACCGCGTTTTTGAAGGAAATCGGCTATCTGCTCCCCGAGCCGGCGGCAAAGGAAGTGCAAAGCACGAATGTCGATGAAGAAATCGCCAGCATGTTCGGGCCACAGCTCGTGGTGCCGCTTACCAATGCACGATACTCGCTGAACGCAGCGAACGCACGCTGGGGCAGCCTTTACGACGCGCTCTACGGCACCGACGCGATCCCGCATGATCCGAGCGAGAGCGGCAAGGGCTACAACAAGGCGCGCGGCGACAAGGTGATTGCCAAGGCCAAGGCATTCCTCGACCAGGCCGCACCGCTCGCCACCGGCAACCACAGCGACGTCACCACCTACAGCATCGAGAGCGGACAACTCGCCGCCAAGCTGAAGAGCGGCAACGCGACCGCGCTGAAAAACAAGGCACAGCTCGTCGGCTATCAGGGCGATGCGGCCTCACCGAGCGCAATCCTGCTCGTCAACAATGGCCTGCATATCGACGTGCAGATCGACCGCAGCCATATCATCGGCAGGGATGATCCGGCCGGCGTGTCCGACATGATCCTCGAAGCGGCGGTTAGCACCATTCTCGATATGGAAGACAGCGTCGCGGCCGTCGACGCCGACGACAAGGTCCTGGTTTACCGCAACGTACTGGGCCTGATGAGCGGCACACTGTCGGCGGATTTCGAGAAGGGCGGCAAGACACTGACGCGCTCGCTCAATGCCGATCGCGTCTACAAGGGCGTAGACGGCAAGGACGTGACACTGCACGGCCGCAGCATGATGCTGATGCGCAACGTCGGCCATCACATGTTCACCGACGCCGTGCTCGACAGCAAAGGCGAGGAAATTCCGGAAGGCATTCTTGATGCCGCCATCACTGGCCTGCTCGCCATCCACGACATCAAGGGCAAGTCGAAGCTCAAGAACAGCCGCAAGGGCTCGGTCTACATCGTTAAGCCGAAGATGCATGGCCCGGACGAAGTCGCACTGACAGTCGACATTTTCGGCCGCGTCGAAAAAATGCTGTCGTTGCCTGCCAACACGTTGAAGGTTGGCATCATGGACGAGGAACGCCGTACCACGGTCAACCTCGCGGCCTGCATCCAGAACGCGGCACAGCGTATCTGCTTCATCAATACCGGCTTCCTCGATCGCACTGGCGACGAGATTCACACCTCGATCGAAGCCGGTCCGATGATCCGCAAGAACGACATGAAGGCGCAGCCCTGGATCAAGGCTTACGAGGACTGGAATGTCGACATGGGTCTGGCCAATGGTCTGCCGGGTCACGCACAGATCGGCAAAGGCATGTGGGCTGCACCGGACAAGATGGCCGACATGATCGCGCAGAAAGGCGCACATCCGCAGGCCGGTGCCAGCACGGCGTGGGTGCCATCGCCAACCGCTGCGACACTGCATGCCCTGCACTATCATCAGGTCGATGTGCAGGCCCGACAGCAGGAATTGAAGAGCCGCGCCAAGGCGAAGCTCTCCGATATTCTCACCATTCCGGTCTCGCAATCGAACTGGGCTCCCGACGATGTGAAGCAGGAAATCGACAACAACTGCCAGGGCATCCTTGGTTACGTTGTGCGCTGGATTGACCAAGGCGTCGGCTGCTCCAAGGTGCCGGACATTCATGATGTCGGCCTGATGGAAGACCGCGCCACGTTGCGCATCTCGAGTCAGCATCTGGCGAACTGGCTGCTGCAGGGCGTCGTCACTCAGGATCAGGTGATGGAGTCGTTGAAGCGCATGGCTGTCGTCGTCGACAAGCAGAATGCTGGCGATCCGCTGTACCGCCCGATGGCGCCTTCATTCGATGGCGTCGCCTTCAAGGCCGCATGCGATCTGGTGTTCAAGGGACGCGAGCAGCCGAATGGCTACACCGAGTTCATTCTCCATGCTCGCCGCAAGGAAGCAAAACTCGCGGGTTGATCACGACGACATGGCGTAACAACCTGGCGTGATGTCGCGACGCCAATCAGGAACGATTGCGACATCATTCCGTTATCGGTCATATTCCATTTGCAAGGGAGATGACCGATGGACTGGAATCGCTTGGAAGGGAACTGGAAGCAGTTCAAGGGTTCCGCGAAGGAGAAGTGGGGCAAGCTGACCGATGACGATCTCGATGTCATCGAAGGCCGCGCGAACAGCTCGAAGGCAAGCTCCAGCAGCGTTACGGTTACGCCAAGGATCAGATCCACAAGGATGTGGACGACTGGTTCAAGACGCTGAAGTAGATTTCCCGCTAAAGAACAGCCCCGGCGATTTTGCCGGGGCTTTTTTGTTTGAGTTGTCTGTTCAAGCGTGGGTGATTCAAAACACCGCGAGATACTTAAGCATCGAAATGATGCCGATGATCACCACGATGGCCCGGGCGATCTGCTTGGCGCGTCCGTCGATCGGCAGCATGTTGATGAGATAAAGTACGAGAATAATGACAAGAAATGTAATCAGGATGCTTATCAGTATCGCCATGATCACCCCTCATGAGACCGGGATTCGATGAAGGCACGCGACGCGCGCCATATCGGAATCAACGATCACAATGAGGATTGGTTCCCTTTCGGGAACAATGACTATTGCGCAGCCACCACCGGCAATTGCTCGAACTTCGCGCGCAAGGATTTAGGTGCCGGTGTGAAATTGAGTCGAAGCGCTGTTACGGCCACGATTGCCCGCAATCATGAGGCCCTCGGCACCCGCAACAATATCGCCCTTACGCAAGGTTGGATCATCTTCGATCTTGATAGGGGCTAGACCCACAGCGTCTTTTCCGTTGCAGGTGCAGCCGGCGACCAGTTCATTGCGATAGCGAAACGCGTTTTGGGTATCGGAATAGGATTTTCCGCTATCGGTCGACGCGTTGTCGATCGATGAGCCGTGATAAATTTTGGTTTCGCTGGCTGGGCAAAAGCTGCTGCACATTTCCGCGCTGCTCTCTCCGTCGCGCACGGCAACCGGAAAGTAACGGCCATCGCACGTCCGCACACAAAAAGCGGTCCTGGCCGCTTCGCGATGCGGGCGATAAACATAAACTCTGCGCGATCCGTCACCAGGCTCGGTTGCGTAGCCAAGCGACTGACGCGGAGGCTGCATGTTATTGCAACCGCCGAAAAACTGGGTCAGCGGATCGCAGGCCGCTTGCGCATGGGAAGGGGCAGCGAGGTAGCCGTTAAACGCGATAAGCAGCAACGCGAAGGTTGAAGCGGCCTTCAAGCAAGCTGAAACATGCATCACGAACCTCTTGGCGGGCACTTAACACTTCAACCGACGCGGCACCTGCTAAACAGCATTTCAAAACACGCGTTTAATATAATCCCGACACCTTGATGTTTTGTGACAACTGACGGACCGGTTGGACATTCATCGAAATTCGGCCACGACCTGCCAACTTTTCTTCAAATTGAAGCGGCCTGCTTTTCGGCAAAACGACAACTTTGGTGCCGATGCTGACGCGGCTAAACAGATCCTGCACATCCTCGTTGGTCAGGCGGATACATCCGCTGGATACAAACTTCCCGATGGTCGATGGATCGTTGGTGCCGTGAATGCGATAGGCACTGGAGCCGAGATACATCGCGGCAGCGCCTAGCGGATTTCCCGGACCACCAGCGACAAATCGCGGCAAATACGGCTGGCGCGCGATCATCTCGGCAGGCGGATGCCAGTCAGGCCATGCCGCCTTGCGCGATATGCTCTGCACACCGGACCATGTAAATCCTTCGCGGCCGACACCAACGCCGTAACGGATGGCACGGCCGCCACCCAACACATAGTAGAGCGTGGTGTTGCCGGTATCGATCATGATGGTGCCAGGCGCTTCGCGGGTATCGAACGAAACGACCCGGCGCCGAAGTCGCTCGGGCAGGCCTGAACTCGATCCCCCGTTTTCGTCCTCCATCATGCGTGGTGACGGCAGCGATCTATCGCCTGACCAGAATGAGCCTTGCGGTTGCCCGGCATATCCAAGCGTTTGCGACAGCGCCGGACTCGCCAGCGCCACCGGAAACATGGCCGTTGCAGCAATCGTCGCTAGCCACGCCGGGACGACGGGAATTCCCAGACCTTTCATTTAACGCCATGACCGACCTCGCTTCTGCGGTTGCCTTGGGATGTAGCGCCTTGGGATGTAGCCTCAGGGATGTAGTCTCAGGGATTTAGTCTTGGGATGTAGTCTTGGGATGTAACTGCGAGAGCGAACGCGCGATGGCGGCGCTTGTTCCCTCGTCCATTGGCTCCCTGTGTTTGTCGGTTAACCGGGACGGGGGCATAACCGCGTGACGGAACTTTAGAGACACGCGGGCGATTAGCGCTCCTGGGAGCCGGACGACCAGCCAGCCGGCAGAGACATGGAGGATCACTGTCATGTCCCTCGGCACCATTCTCATCATCATTTTGATCCTGATCTTGCTGGGAGTGTTTCCGCGCTGGGGCTACAGCAACTCCTGGGGGTACGGTCCGTCAGGCATCGTCGGCACCATCCTCGTTATCGTGTTGATTCTCCTGCTTCTCGGTAAACTCTGATGATTGAGTCCTGCGAGGCACCACAATGAGTGAGGTACGCGAACTAAACCTTCACACGGCGAGCACGCCGCTCGACGACAGCAGGCACGAACGCCCCCCGATCATTCAGCGCACGGAGATCGTAACCTTCTGTCTGATTGGATTGCTCATCATCAGCGTAACTGCTGTTCTGTACGTTGGACGCGCATTTTTCCTGCCCATCGTCACCGCCATGGTGATCGGGACGATGCTTTCCCCCGCCGCCAAATTCTTTGAGCAGTACCGCATTCCGCGGTCCGTCTCGGCTGTGGCGATCGTCACCGCGACGTTTGCAGGCTTTACCTTCATGATCGGGCTGATCTCCGCGCCTGTCATGGAATGGACCACGCGACTGCCCGAACTGGGCCCTCGTCTCAAGGACAAATTCCATGTGTTCGACCGGCCGATCGCGCTGTGGCATCAATTACAGGCAATGTTCGGGGCAACGCCGGCACCTGGCGAGACATCGTCACTGCCACTCCCCAAGATCGAATGGGTGCAGCCGACACTTGAATTCTTGTCGCCGACCTTTACCGAGATCCTGTTGTTCTTCGCAGTGCTCGTGCTCTTCATCGCGAGCTGGCCGGATCTGCGTCGCGCGCTGGTTCTGACATTTGGCGACCATGAATCACGTCTACGCATGCTGCGCATTTTGAACGCGATCGAAACCAATCTCGGCAGCTATCTGCTGACCGTCACCATGATCAACATGGGTGTAGGCATCGCCACCGGAATTGTGTGCGCATTTACAGGCATGCCAAATCCCGCAGGCCTTGGCGCGCTGGCCGCTATCCTGAATTTCATTCCGATCATCGGGCCGATCGTGATGTTTGTTGTGCTGGTGATTGTTGGAATCATCACTGCCTCCACGCTCGCAGCGGGGCTGCTTGCCGCAGCCTGTTTCACGGTAATCGCCTTCATCGAAGGCCACTTCGTGACACCGATGATCATCGGGCGGCGGCTCGCGCTCAACGCGCTGGCGGTCTTCATCGCGCTCGCTTTCTGGACCTGGCTGTGGGGGCCAATGGGCGCGTTCTTGTCATCGCCCATTCTGATCGTCGGGCTCGTGCTCAAAGAGCACCTGATGCCGGTGAAGGATATGCAGCTTCCGGAGGCTTAAGGCTGCCGATGGAACCTTCCCGATAACAGCGCGTTTTCGCTGCAGGAATTCCGATTTCCAGGAGCTTTTGATGTCGAGCACCGACGGCGAAGACGCGATGAGAACCATGACAGACAAAGCAACCTATGAACGCCTGCAGAAGGATGTAGATGCCGTGAAAAACGATATTTCAGCACTGGCCGACCAGATCACAGATGCTCTCGACGCCTTCACGGGCAGCGCGCGCAAGCAAGCCAGACGCTCCTACAAACAGGCACGCTCGAATGTGGACTCCATGGTGTCCGATATCGGCCAACGCGGAAGCGACGCCCTGGACGCAGCGCAAGAAGCCGCGGGCACGCTGGAAGAGTCGCTGGAAGACGCGATCGTGCAACGCCCGCTGGCAGCAGTCGGTCTTGCTTTGGGCCTCGGTTTCCTGATCGGCGTGACCTGGAGGCGCTAAAGCTCCCTCATTTCCATCATCCTCGACGGCGCACGCGCTGCCGGTGAAGCGTGTCAATTTCATTGATCGGCATTTGGATCGGATTTTCGATGCTTCAAAAATTCGTTGATGATTTCCGCGAAAGCACTGGCTCCGCACTGAAGCAAACGTCCCTTGCTCTTGCCGCCGCGATATTCTTGTTCGTCACCGTCTCATTCCTGTGTGCGGCTGCCTTCGTATTTGTTCTCGATCGCTACGGTTTGATCCAGGCCTGCCTCACGGGCGCCGGGGTGTTCTTTATCGCGACATTGCTGGCGGCAATGTCCTACGCGATCCAGAAGCGGCAGAACGAGCGCAAGCCAAAAGAACCTTCGCCATCGGCAATGCAGGCCGCTTTGAGCGATCCGATGGTTCTGGCCGCGGGCCTGCAAATCGTCCGTACAATTGGGATCAAACGCATCATCCCGTTGCTCGCCATCGGCGGTGTGGCCCTCGGATTAATGGCCCACCGCAACACGGCGGCAGAGGAAGAGCCGAGCGAGTAGATCGATCCGGGAATAAGCTGCATAAAAAGAGGCGCCAAATGGCGCCTCTTTTTATGCTCTAATTTACCCGTAAAGATTCAAATCAAGTAATACAACGCCCCGGAGCGAGTTGCTTTGCCACTGCGGTCAGCGCACTGACGACGGGTTCGCATGCGATCGGCTTGCGGTCCAGCGCAGATCCTTTTTCAACTTTCGCTGGCACAGGCAATTTGCGGAAAGCATCCGCAGCATCACCTGTCGGCATACGCAATGCGACCGACGCATCCTCAGCGCCGGGGACCTTGAAAGAAATCGTTATGCCACCGGACGATTGGACCACTGCATCCCGATCACCCTTTGCGGAGCGATTGACATTCTGATTGACGGATATTTCACCCGGTGAGTGAGCTATACCCACCGTGCCATTGCCTCGTTGCGCAGGACCAAGCAGATCATTGCCGGTTGCTACTTCAAGATGCACGGCACCGAGCGCAAGCGTCGCCGCCACCGCACCGAGAATTCCAGAAGCCACGTAAGCCATGAGACGCCTCTACGCGTTGCTGCATCGCCGAATGGCGATGCGTTAAAACAACGTGAACGAAAAGGCTTCGTTCCGGCTTCCGCCAGGCGGCGAACGGAATCCCGTTAAAAATAATTGTGAAGCGACCCGGAACGTTTCCGGACAGGCGGCGTCATTACAACAGCCGGTTATTCCCCCTGCCCCTAATCGACCGGCTATCGCGTGGGGTGTGGCCGTGGTGATGCCGGCCGCACCCCATGTCTTTTGGACACCCCATCTTTGGACAACGTCTTTTTAACGGACAGCAAAAAGCCGGACGCAGATACCCGCGCCCGGCTTTTTGCTGTGTCTTGCGTTTTACGAAGCCGCGGCCCTCGACGCACGATTGCGCGAATTGCGCTGGAAAAACAGGGCCTGACTCGCGACTGCCGAAACCATCGCCGGCTGGAACGGCTTGGAGATGAGGAAGGCCGGCTCGGGGCGTTCACCAGTGAGGAATCGCTCCGGATAGGCGGTGATGAACACCACCGGCACCTCGAAAGTCCGCAGCAACTCGTTGACGGCATCCAGCCCCGAACTACCGTCAGCCAACTGGATGTCCGCGAGAATCAACCCCGGCTTCTTGGTCTTCGCCAATGCGACGGCATCGGCATGCGTCCGCGCCACGCCGATCACGTTGTGGCCGAGATTCTTGATGAGACTTTCCAGATCCATCGCGATGAACGTCTCATCTTCGATGATCAATACATCGGTGGCGATTTCCGCAGCCAGTTCGCGGCCGGCGGTATCGGTGAGGTCGCGAATCTTCGACACCTCGGTATCAAGGATATGCGCGACCTCCTGCTCCGAAAATCCTTCCAGCGACAGCAGTAAAAATGCCTGGCGCGCCAGCGGCGTGATATTCGAAAGCCGTTGCTCCGAAGCCGCTGGGGCGGCGGCTGGCGCTTCCGCGTCTTCATTCAACGACACGGAATTCCATATTTGCGTGAACAGCCGGAAGAGGCCTGCACGCGGTCCGTATTTTTCTTCAAGCAGCGAGGGGTCTTGCAACAAGGCCTCGAGCATGGCCGCCACGTATGCGTCGCCGGACGTCTGGCTCCCCGTTAGGGCGCGAGCGTAGCGGCGCAGTAGTGGCAAATGTTCAGCGACGAGCTGAGAACGAGACATACCCCCTCCAATCGATAGCTATGGTTCAGTCTGGACCGGGCAAAACTCGACGAAGAGCGCCCGGTTCCCCTTACCCACTATCTACGCACGAACTTCATAAAAGTTCCCAATTCCTGGAACTTTATACGTCGAGGTGCATTAGGCCTTACACAAAGGGGCTGAAAGGCTTCATGAGCAGGGGAAACCACTGCAATTCAAAGCACTTAGCTCTCGGGGACATAACGGATCACCGCCATGAAAGACTTGAAGCCTCCATCAAACAAACCATCTAGTGGAACGGGCAAGCCGGGCGGGCTGAATGCCGAGATTCAATCGAGAATCGGGCATCAGCTTCGCGCCATGTACGATGACGTGGTGCGACAAGGTGTACCGGATCGTTTTGCTGAACTGATTCGTCAGCTCGATACACCCGACGCCGCAGCAGAGGCGCTGGCGAAAAAAGACGGGAGGGACTAATGCCTCTCACAGACTCTCTTCGAGACGACATTCTCGCGACCGTGCCGAGCCTGCGCGCGTTCGCAATTTCACTGAGCGGTAACGGTGACCGAGCGGACGACCTTGTTCAGGAAACGTTGCTTCGCGCCCTGGCACATATCGACTCGTTCCAACCGGGTTCAAATCTGCCGGCGTGGTTATTCACGATCCTGCGCAACCTATTCCGCTCGGACTACCGTAAGCGGCGCCGCGAGGTGGAAGATGCCGAGGGCAGCTACGCCAAGACTTCTCAAATCGCAACCCGCTCAAAATTCGCATCTCGAGTTTGAGGAATTCCGGGCGGCGCTTGAGAAGCTGCCTCAGGATCAACGCGAGGCACTTATCCTCGTCGGCGCATCAGGCTTTTCTTATGAAGATGCAGCTGCAATCTGCGGATGCGCAGTCGGCACCATCAAGAGTCGCGTTAACCGCGCCCGCTCTAAACTCAGCGCGCTGCTCACCGTGGAGGGCGCGGAGGATTTTGGACCGGATGACACCGTACGTGCCGTGATCGGTGGCGGCGGAAGCTAAAAAGCTCTCGTTGAATGAGAAGAAAAGCAGCCACATCACGTGGCTGCTTTTTTTGTGACTGCGATCAGGATCAGCGTTTCTTTACCGGCGCATTCAGACGTCCCGTTCGATCTTTTTCATTTTCATCGACCACGGTTTCCATCGGCGCGGTCAGTTCGTAAACATAACTGATATCGGTGAAATATCGCTTGGATACGCCACCGAGCGCTTCAGGCGCCACGCGATCCAGCAGGATAATCCCGAAGTCGCTATCCGCCCGCCGGGTGGCGGCGCTTGTATTGAATTCCTCCCAACGAAAATGGAAGACAGTATCGGGCCTTTCCCCAGTGACAGTCCATTCCGCGACGACATGTGGATGTTTGCCCACAAGTGAAAGCCCCTCATCCGCGTGGGAGGCTAGTTCGAAAAATAACAGCGACAGGCTCTGTGCCGCACGCGCGCTAATGGTGATGTCGGGTCCATTGAGCGCGATACGCTCGGCATGTGGAATGGCGCGCGACTTGAACAAGCCTTTGAGCTTGACGCCCTGCCACTGGCTTTCACTGAGCAGCGAGACGACATGCGACATGGCGTGAATACGGCCGATCAGCAATTCACGGGCGACATCGATATCAGCACCGTGCCGCATCGTCCGGGTCACGATAGACTGGATCACCGCGAGAATATTCTTCACGCGATGGTTCAGTTCGTCGATGACCGCCGTCAGCCGCCGCTCGAAACCGATCCGCGTTTCGATTTCGCGGCTGAGCCGCACGTTATTGTATGAGACATATCCAAACAGGCCACAGAGGATCGTGGTAAGCGCTGCTCCGATCGCGAGTACAATCCCCGCTACCTCCTGTGCGTGGGCGCTCACATTCGACTTGGCGTAATAGATCAGAGTCCAATCCCGGCTACCGAACGCGACAACGCGCAGCAGTGGCGGATTATCGGCATCAAGCTGCAACGGAATCGAGACCACGTTGCCATCGTTATCAGCACTCAGATTATTGGAGGCATCGCGCGGGTCACGCAGCGCAACTGAAAACAACGACAACTCGTCATTGGCCAGCATCAACGGCGCCAACCGGTACGAGATCGTGAGGAAACCCGCGACGGCATCCGATCCATCGGCCCGCACCGCTGCGGCGAGAACGATGCCCATCGGCCCGCCCCTCCGCACGAGTTCAAGGGGATCGGACGAAACCGGCTTTCCTTCTTCGGCAGCGCGCGCCAACATCGGGCCAATCACCGGATGGAGATCGAAAACACGGCCGACGAACGACTTCGTCTCGTCGTTCTTCGGCTCGACGTCCATCAGCACGCTTGCCGGATCGCGCTGCGTTGCCGAAGTCAGCGGTGCATCGTTGAAATTTCGCACCGTTGGATTGGGATAACCCGCTGACTTCAAATCAGCCTGCGCCTGGGGAAGTTCAGAGACCGGAACACGCGCGACCCAGCCCGCCACGACGAAATCGGTCTTGAAGGCGTAGATTGACGAACGCAACGGATGCAGCGCGTTGGCTTTGTTGATCGATGGCGTCCGGAAAAGCCCGACCGCAACCCGAGTCAACAATTCGCGTTCACTTAAACGTTCCTGAGCAAGAGCCGCATGGGTATCGACAGCCCGCGCCAGCGCGATCCGATCGATCGAAAGTTCCTGCTCATAGACCTTGAAAGCCGCAAGTCCGGAGACAAGCAACCCGATGATAGCCATCAGTCCAATGATGAAGCCAAGACGGACCACGCACTTACTCGGAAAAAACAGAGAGCGGAAAAGCTGATCGCCGCCGATAAATAGCGGGGCAGCGGAGAGCGGAAAAGGACGCAGATACTGGACGAATGATCATTTGCGCTCAAGAGCCGGCAACTGTTAACCCATCCCGGCGTCATAAAATGGCCCGTGAGCGGATTAATCAGACCGCGTTACTTTGGTTCCAACGATGCATAAAGAAACTTTGCCATCGTTAATTCCGGATCACTATTGAGCCGTCCGCGATGGCCGATCCGGCTGTAGAGATGATGATCGTCATCCCGAACCATACCGCCCAGTGCGCCCGGTAACCGCGAGGTCGGGTGACTGATCGCCATCATCAGACTCAGGACAATGACGACGACCCCAATGAGAATCGCCGCCAGGAATACATCGCCATAGTCTTTGGTCTCACCGCGGTGTCCTCGCTTCATCCCGGTTTAACCCTGTCACCGCATGACAGTTCCGGGATGCCGGGGCGCGTGGAGACAAGCGCGCAGCAGGTCTGGCTAGGTTGCTTTAGGAGGCGTGGCAGCCTGGAGGCCACCTTTGGTCTCAATAAAGTGGATGATCCGTTCGAGGCCGTCGCTTTTCTTGAGATTAGTCATAACGAACGGTCGCTCTCCGCGCATACGCTTCGCATCCGTATCCATCTTCTCCAACGACGCGCCAACATAGGGCGCCAGATCGATCTTGTTGATGACCAGCAGATCCGATCGCGTGATGCCGGGACCTCCCTTGGACGGGATTTTGTCCCCCGCCGCGACGTCGATCACATAGATCGTCAAATCCGCGAGCTCTGGAGAGAACGTTGCGGCGAGGTTGTCACCACCGGATTCGATGAGAACCAGATCGAGGTTCGGGAACTTCACGCGCATATCGGCGACAGCGGCAAGATTCATCGACGCATCCTCGCGAATGGCCGTATGCGGGCAGCCGCCGGTTTCCACACCAGCAATCCGGTCCGCCGTCAACGAGCCAGAGCGCACCAAAAATTCCGCATCCCATTTCGTGTAGATATCATTGGTGATGGCTGCGATATCGTAGCGTTCCCGCATGGTCTTGCAGAGCAAGTCCATGAGTGCCGTCTTGCCCGAGCCGACCGGGCCGCCAATTCCGACGCGCAGCGGGCCGTTGAATTTTGTCATGCGAAATAACTCTCTTTCAAGAAGCCGATTCATGAGCGGAATAGCCGCGTATATTGCGTCTCGTGGTGCACGCTGGCGAGATCGGCGCGGAATGTCACGCTTCCCAGATCATCGAGCGCCGCATTCAGGGACTTTTCCGCCGTTGCCAACATCGTTGGTTCGAGCGCGGCGAGGGCACGCTGGCTGTCGGTCTGTCCGAGCGGAATGAGCCGGACGCCAGCCGATATCCAGTTCGATGTCAGCGCATGCAGGAATGCGTGAAGCGCCAAACGCAAAGAAATTCCATGTCCGGCGGCAAGCACGCCCACGGCAACAGGATATGCCACCTGTCCACCGCAAGCGACCAACAGATCGAGCGCGTCACAATTCCATGCGGCGCGCGCGATCTCGACAAACGCCCTGCCCTGTGCAGTCGTTTCCAGATGCCGCTCGCGTGACGGCGCGAATGCTGCCGCTAACTCCACGATATTTTGCAATGCCGCCCCGTCACCCGCCAACGCAGCGCGATGGGCGTGACACAGGAATACACCGTCGCAGAATCCGGGCCCATCGACGAGCATTGCGGAAAGCCATTCCTGCAAGGTCGCCGTGTCGGTGACATCGCCCGCCTCGACCGCCCATTCAATCCCGCTGGAATAAGAAAACGACCCAACCGGAAACGCCGGCGACAACCAGGTCATCAACCGGAAGAGCGCAGCCGATTCATCCGCGTCCGGCACATGATCCGGCTCGCGCTCAGTGCTCGTGGTCATGAGCATGGGAATGACCGTGATGGTGGCCGTGTGCGTGACCCTTGTGATCATGCTTTGCGTGATCATGGTCATGATCGTGATGCGCGTGGTCGTGCGCTTGATCATGATGGTCATGAGCATGACCCACGCCTTGCCCATGGCTATCACCCGAATAGGCACCGCCTTCCGGATCGAACGGCGCCTCGATCTCGATGACTCGCGCGCCGAGCCCCTTCACCATGGCCTCGATCACATGGTCATGACGGATGCGAAGACCTTTGCCGATGATTTGTGTCGGCAGATGCCGGTTGCCGAGGTGCCAGGCCAGCCGCACGAGATGGCCCGGATCAGTCGCGCGGATTTCCAGGAGATGTTCCGGCGCAGCCACCACCTCGACCAGCCGTCCGTCCTCCAGCACCAAGGCATCTCCGCTTCGCAGCGCGGCCGCCTGCACAAGATCGAGCAGGAATTCAAGACCGCGTGTGCCCGTCATTGCCATGCGGCGACGATGACGGTCGTCGAAGCCGAGCACGACTGTATCAACCGCCGCCTCGGTCCAACGATGATGGGGGCGCACCTCTGTTGCGCGGATCATGCCGACAGCCTCATAGCTTCTGGACTTCACCGCCGCTGATGATCTCGATTTCCGTCGGCGAGACCTTGAGCGGCGCAGACAATTCCCGCCATGCTTTTAAATGCGGCGCACGGCTGTGAGCCGTAAGATCGTCCCGTGTCTCCCATCGCTCAACGAACACAAAGACGTCCGGATCGCTGACGCTGGCATGCAGTTCGTAACTGATGCAGCCTTTTTCTTTATGGGTTTCGGCGATACATGCCCTGGCGCCAGCGATGAAAGCGTCGCGGCCTTCCGACTTCACCTTGGTCGTTGCAACAACATAGATCATCGGACATCAACCTTAGCGGGTGTGATCACTTCGATTTTCGGCGGCGCGGCCATGCAGTTCACCGCGATACGGCCGAACGCGCGCATGTGATCGGCCTTGCGATGTGGCTCCAGCGCTTCGGCGTTTTCCCACTGCTCGACGAACACGAGCTTGGTCGGATCGGTGATGCTCTCGTGCAGATCATAGGCGATGTTGCCCGCTTCCTTGCGCGTCTCAGCGATACAAGCCTTCGCACCAGCAATGAGCTCAGCACGCATTTCAGGCTTAACGGTCAGGGTCGCAACCACATAGATCAAGGCATTTCTCCCGGCTGTTTATTTGCAGTGCCGGGACCCTAGTACATGAAATAGCGCTGCGCCATGGGCAGCACCTCGGCCGGCGCGCAGGTCAGCAATTCTCCATCGGCGCGCACCTCGTAGGTTTCCGGATCGACCTCAATTTTCGGCGTGGCGCCGTTGTGGATCATGCTCTTTTTCGAGATCCCACCACGCGTGTTTAAAACAGGATACAGCGTCTTCTCGATGCCGAGTTTTTTGCCGAGACCTGAGGTGACGGCGGCCTTTGACGTAAACACCACCGACGATGCCGTGAGCGATTTACCGAAGGCTGCGAACATTGGCTGATAGTGCACCGGCTGTGGCGTGGGGATCGACGCGTTCGGATCGCCCATTGGCGCGGCGACAATCGAGCCGCCCTTGATGATGCAATCCGGCTTGACGCCAAAGAATGCAGGCGACCACAACACGAGGTCCGCCATCTTGCCTTTCTCGATGGAGCCGATCAGCTTCGATACGCCATGCGCGATCGCCGGATTGATCGTGTATTTCGCGATGTAACGCTTCACGCGAAAATTGTCATTGTCCTTGCCTTTGTCTTCCGGCAGCGACCCCCGTTGTTTCTTCATCTTGTCGGCGGTCTGCCAGGTCCGGATGATGACTTCACCTAGGCGACCCATGGCCTGGGAATCCGATGAGAGCATCGACAACGCGCCCAGATCGTGAAGGATATCCTCCGCTGCAATGGTTTCCTTGCGGATGCGGCTCTCGGCGAAGGCCAGGTCTTCGGCAATTGACGGATCGAGGTGATGGCAAACCATCAGCATGTCGAGATGTTCGTCGATGGTGTTGCGCGTAAACGGCCGCGTTGGATTCGTCGACGACGGCAACACGTTCTTCAGGCCAGCGACCTTGATGATATCCGGCGCATGGCCGCCGCCCGCTCCCTCCGTGTGGAAGGCGTGAATCGTGCGGCCCTTGAATGCCTTGACGGTATCCTCGACGAAGCCTGACTCGTTTAGCGTGTCAGTGTGGATCATCACCTGGATGTCGTGATCATCCGCAACCGAGAGGCAGTTGTCGATGGCCGCCGGCGTCGTTCCCCAGTCCTCGTGCAACTTAAGCGCGCAGGCGCCGGCCTTGATCATTTCGACCAGCGCCGCAGGACGGGATGCATTGCCCTTGCCGGAGATACCAAGATTGACGGGAAAGGCATCGAACGACTGGATCATTCGTCCGATGTGCCACGGTCCAGGCGTACAGGTGGTGGCGAATGTGCCGTGTGACGGGCCGGTGCCGCCGCCCAGCATCGACGTGACGCCAGACATCAGCGCGTGCTCGATCTGCTGAGGACAGATGAAATGGATATGGCTGTCGAAGCCGCCCGCGGTGAGAATCTTGCCTTCACCCGCGATAATGTCGGTGCCAGGGCCAATAATGATTGTTACGCCGGGCTGGATGTCCGGATTGCCGGCCTTGCCGATCGCGGAGATAAAGCCGTCCTTGATGGCCACATCGGCCTTCACGATGCCCCAGTGGTCCACAATCAGCGCATTGGTGATGACGGTATCGGCCGCGCCTTGTCTGTTGGTGACCTGCGACTGGCCCATGCCGTCGCGGATTACCTTGCCGCCGCCGAACTTCACCTCTTCGCCATAGACGGTGAAATCCTTCTCGACCTCGATGATCAGATCGGTGTCGGCAAGCCGCACGCGATCGCCGGTCGTGGGGCCGAACATGTCGGCATAGACGGATCGTTTGATTTTCGTGGCCATGAAACCGCTTTCAGTATGCCTTGCCGTTGAACGGCTTCACTTGAAGGGAATCGACATCAACGCCGTCAAGACAGCGGACGTTGACGGCAACCATGTCACTGCCATCCGGCCCCTTTCCCGAAGCGAAAGATTCAATGCCGCAGGTCGTGCAAAACCGATGGCGAATGACATGTTTGTTGAACAGATATTCCGTCGTCGCTCCTTCGCCGGATAAAAGCTTGAAATCCTGCACGGGAACGAATGTCAGCAACGTGCCGAGCTTGCCGCATCGAGAGCAGTTGCACGCAAGCACCTGGCCGATTTCACCGGACATCTCGTAGCGAACATTGCCGCACTGGCAGCCACCCGAATAGGTCTGTTTCATTGCTTCGTCCCCGGCGTTCATGCTGTTGGTTAGAGCTTGCCGTTCACCTCTCCACGGAAACCGTAGACGGTGCGCTTGCCCGCGAGCGCCACGAGATTGACCTCGCGTGTCTGTCCCGGTTCGAATCGTACGGCGGTACCCGCCGCAATATCCAGCCGCATGCCGCGCGCCTTCTTGCGATCAAACTTCAGCGCCGGATTGGTTTCGAAGAAATGATAGTGCGAACCGACCTGGATGGGACGGTCGCCGGTATTGGCGACAGTTAGCGTCACCGTCTTGCGGCCGACATTAAGTTCGATGTCGCCGTCTTTGATGAACATTTCACCGGGGATCATGGGCTTCCTCAACGAATAGGCTGGTGAACGGTGACGAGCTTCGTGCCATCCGGAAATGTCGCTTCGACCTGGATGTCGTGAATCATTTCGGGGATTCCCGTCATCACCTGTTCACGCGTCAAGACTTCGGCGCCGGCTTTCATCAACTCGGCGACGGTGCGTCCATCGCGCGCACCTTCGACGATGAAATCGGAAATGATCGCCACTGCTTCGGGATGGTTGAGCTTGACACCACGCTCCAGACGTCGCCGTGCCACCATCGCAGCCATGGAAACCAGAAGCTTGTCCTTTTCGCGGGGAGACAAATTCATGCGTGCAGTATCCGATTGAAGTTGAACTAGCTAAGCCAGAGGCGAGGCAGGCCTGAAGGACTCGCCCGCCCCAACACCGTCATCATGTCGGCGCGAAGCTTTGCCGCATCTTGTGCGCAGAAGCGCGCTATTGCAAATCCGTTCCATGCGGAAACGCCGACCTCCCCGCCGAACCTGTCAGACGATTCACGGATGCGCTCTACGATCGCTTCATCCCCCGGCGCAATCAATGCCGTGCCGATCGCCACACCGCCTTTCATGACAGCGCGGTTGGCGAACTTGCTTGCAATGTCACCGTCCAGACGAACCGTTTCTGCAAAGACCAGTTTTCCGCCAATGCGCATCCGCCATCGGTCGACAAAACTGCCCCGGGTCATAATTTCGCCCATGGCAGCACGACCGAACACGACAATTTCGCACAGCAGAAACGAGGCGCTTTCCGCCAGATCAATATTGATGCTGCGTGACACGCGGGCCTGATCGAACAGGATCGTCTCTTGCGGCAGCCACGCGAGCCTCGAATTAGCCTCGGCGCAGAGATTGATGTTCACCTGCGACTGAGGCCCATGGGAGCGATAGAACTTTTCCGCCGCCGCAGTCGTGACCGTCAGATGTGCGCTGTCTCGTGTGCGGATATCGATGTCGAAGCGGTCTCCGCCCGCAATACCGCCTGCCGTGTTGACGAACACGGCGGAGAGTCCCTGCTGCTCCGGCGAAGGAAACCGAACACGCAGCGATCCCTCTTCATGCAGCTCGTGCCGCCGCGTCAGGCCATCCCGAACATGCACGTCGAACTTCACCGCGCCAATCGCGCGATTGGCTGCGAACGTCTCCGATGCTGATGGTGTAGTCCCGTTCTGCATCCGCCCCCGGCCAGTTCAGGCTGTGCTCAATTTCAAGTCAGAGCGCCATCTGGCGGCTGATCTCGGCAGGATCGAGGTTGCTGCGGTCGCAAGTAAACTTCACCGCGCCGCGATCCATGACGGCGAAATTGTCGCCGAGCTCGCAGGCAAAGTCGAGATATTGTTCAACCAGAACGATCGCTATCGTACCGAGACTGCGTAGATAGGAAATCGCCCGGCCAATATCCTTGATGATCGACGGCTGGATACCTTCGGTCGGCTCATCAAGGAGAAGTAGTTTCGGGCGCATGACCAGCGCGCGACCAATGGCGAGTTGCTGTTGCTGGCCACCCGAAAGATCACCGCCGCGGCGGCCCAGCATGCTCTGCAATACGGGGAACAGCGAAAACACGTCGTCCGGAATCGAGCGGTCATTGCGCTTGAGCGGCGCAAAGCCGGTCTTCAGATTCTCCTCGACGGTCAGGAGTGGAAAGATTTCTCGGCCCTGCGGCACAAAAGAAATGCCCTTTCGTGCCCGCTCATAAGGCTTCAATCCGGAGATGTCCGCGCCGTCAAAAGTGATGGAGCCGTTGGCGATCGGATATTGCCCGACCATCGCACGCAGCAGGCTGGTCTTGCCGACACCATTGCGACCCAACACACATGTCACTTTGCCGGGTTCGGCGAGCAGCGACACGCCGCGCAGCGCCTGCGCAGCGCCATAATAGAGGCTGATGTTGTTGACATTGAGCATTGGTTCACCGCCCCAGGTACACTTCGATGACGCGCTCGTTGGCGGAGACCTGATCGATTGATCCCTCGGCCAGCACCGATCCTTCATGCAGACAGGTCACGCGAACGCCGAGCTCGCGCACGAAGGTCATGTCGTGCTCGACGACGACCACCGTTTTCTCTTTGTTGATTTCCTTCAGAAGCTCGGCGGTCTGATGGGTTTCAACATCGGTCATGCCAGCCACCGGCTCGTCGACCAATAGGAGCTTCGGATCTTGCGCCAGCAACATACCGATCTCCAGCCATTGCTTCTGCCCATGGGACAACGCACCAGCCAGCCGGTCTCGTGAATCGGTCAGACGGATAGTTTCAAGAACGCGGTCGATGCGCTCACGCTCACCCGCGGTCTCACGCCAAAATAACGTTTTGCGGACATGATGATCGGTCTTCAGCGCCAGCCGCAGGTTGTCCTCGATGGTCTGGCTCTCGAACACCGTCGGCTTCTGAAACTTGCGACCAATGCCGAGCTCGGCGATCTGGGTTTCATCAAGGCGCGTGAGATCGGTCATGCCATCAAACAGCACGTCGCCCTCGTCCGGCTTGGTCTTGCCCGTGATGATGTCCATCATCGTCGTCTTGCCGGCACCGTTGGGGCCGATGATCGCACGCATCTCGCCCGGCGCTATGGTCAGCGACAGATTGTTGATGGCATGGAAGCCATCAAACGAAACATGTACGCCATCGAGATACAGCATGGCGGACGTGGCGCGGGTATCCATCACGTTCATGGGTTCACTCCGCCATCCGTGTTTCGGCTATTCCGTCTTCGAGAGCAGCGCTCGCGGCATTCTTCGCAAGCTGCTCCTCCTGCCTTCGCTCCCACCAGTCTTTAACGGTGCCGACGATGCCCTTAGGCAGCAGCAGCGTCACCAAAACGAACAACGCGCCCAGCATGAACAGCCAGTACGGCGCGAGCACGCCCGATGTGAACACTGTCTTGGCGTAGTTCACGACGATGGCGCCAAGCGCCGCGCCGATCAAAGTGCCTCGGCCACCGACGGCGACCCAGATCACGGCTTCGATGGAGTTGCCCGGCGCGAACTCGCCGGGATTGATAATGCCGACTTGCGGCACATACAACGCCCCCGCGACACCCGCCATGCAGGCTGAGAGCGTGAACACGAACAGCTTGTAGGATTCCACACGATAGCCAAGAAACCGGGTGCGAGATTCCGCGTCGCGGATCGCGATCAACACGTTGCCCAGCTTCGACGTGACGATGGCGCGACAGATCAGGAACGCGATAGCAAGCGCGACGCAAGACAGGACGAACAGCATCGCGCGCGTCCCCTGCGCCTGCACATTGAAGCCGAGGATGTCCTTGAAATCGGTCAAGCCGTTATTGCCGCCGAAGCCGAAATCATTGCGAAAGAACGCCAGCAACAGCGCATAGGTCATCGCCTGCGTGATGATCGACAAATACACGCCAGTCACACGCGAGCGGAAGGCAAGCCAGCCGAAGCAGAAGGCCAACAGACCCGGCACCACAAGCACCATCAGCGCGGCAAACCAGAACATGTCAAAGCCATGCCAATACCAGGGCAACTCCTGATAATTCAGGAACACCATGAAATCCGGCAGAACTGGATTGCCGTAGACACCGCGGCTGCCGATCTGCCGCATCAGGTACATGCCCATGGCGTAGCCGCCGAGCGCGAAGAATGCGCCATGCCCGAGTGAAAGGATGCCGCAATATCCCCAGATCAGATCGATGGAGAGCGCGAGTATTGCGTAGCAGAGATACTTTCCGAACAGCGCCATCAGATAGGTCGGCACCTGCAACGGCGACGACTCCGGCAGCAACAGATTCGACAGCGGCACAAGGACGCCGACCGCCGCGACGATCAATAGAAAGATCGTCGCGCTTTTGTTGAGCGAGCGAGTAAGAATGTGCGGTGTCATGCTTCCACCGACCGGCCCTTGAGCGCGAACAGGCCGCGCGGCCGCTTCTGAATGAACAGGATGATCAGCACCAAAATGGCGATCTTGCCGAGCACGGCACCCGCCACCGGCTCGAGAAACTTGTTGGCCATACCGAGTGTCAGCGCACCGACCAACGTGCCCCAGAGATTGCCGACACCACCAAACACCACCACCATAAACGAGTTGATGATGTAGCTTTGGCCGAGATTGGGACTGACGTTGTCGATCTGGGACAGAGCGACGCCCGCGATGCCTGCGATACCTGAACCGAGCCCGAACGTCAGCGCGTCGACCCGTGACGTCGCAATACCCATCGAGGCCGCCATCCGGCGGTTCTGCGTCACGGCGCGCATCTCAAGCCCAAGGCTGGTGAAACGCAGCATGGCAAGCAGAATGAAGAACACGGCGAGCGTAAAGACGACAATCCAGAGCCGATTGTACGTGATCGTCAAGTAACCGACGTCGAACGCGCCACTCATCCAGGACGGATTGCCGACCTCGCGATTGGTCGGACCAAAGACGGTACGCACCGCCTGCTGGAGGATCAGCGAGAGCCCCCAGGTGGCAAGCAGAGTTTCGAGCGGGCGACCGTAAAGAAAACGAATGATCGTGCGCTCGATCAAAACGCCGATCAGCCCCGCGACAAGAAACGCCAGCGGCACAGCGATCAGCAGCGAGTAATCAAACAAAGCCGGATAGCTGGTGCGAATGATCTCCTGCACCACGAAGGTGACATAGGCGCCGATCATCACCATTTCGCCATGCGCCATGTTGATGACGCCCATCACGCCGAAGGTGATGGCAAGCCCGATCGCGGCAAGCAGCAGCACCGAGCCTAGAGACAGGCCGTACCAGGCATTCTGTGCTGTTGCCCAGATCGCAAGGGTGCTTTGAATGGAGCCGATCGCACTCGTGGCCGCTCGCGCCACTGCCGGCGGCTGATCCGGCGGCAGGCTCGTCAGGATCGCCAGCGCTTCCTGATCGCCGCGCGCACGTATGACAGAGATCGCGTCGAGCTTATCAGCTTCGCTTGCGTCGTCCTTGAACAGGATAATTGCGGCCTTCGCCTGGGCAAATGCGCGCTTCGCAGCACTGTTGGTTTCCTTCTGCAACGCACCTTCGATGGTGGGCAGGAAAGCCGCATCGTGTGACTTGAAAACCGACTGCGCAGCCTGAACGCGCGTCGCAGCATCCGGCGACAGCAACGTGAGGCCACCGAGCGCGGCTTCGAGGGTGCGGCGCAAGCGGTTGTTGAGGCGCACAGCGTCCGCAGTTGCGGGCACATCTGTGACAGGCGCCCCGGTCACGGCATCAGTGACTTTACCGTCAGCCACCTTGATGAAAACCTTCTTGCTCTCGGGATCAGCCAACAGTCGGCCGTCCTGCAGCGCCTCGATGATGGGAGCAGCCCGCGGATTGCCGCTGGTCGCGAGCAGACCGATGGCTTCTTCAGTATCGGAAAATGAATCGTTGGCGAATTGCGCGACGGCATCCTCGAAAGGACCTGCCAATGCAGGCAAACCGGTAGCGACGATCAGCGCCAGCGCGACAAACAACGCGCGGCCTTGATTGATGAAATTAAAAAACACGTGACAACCCCGGCAGAGGTGAAAGGGGAAGGCGGCGACAATCGCCGCCTTCCAGTCGCTTGGTCCAAGTCAGACGATCAGGAACCCTGACCGCCACACTTGTTGGTCTTGACGTTGAAGTTGCCGCACTTGTGGGTGACCCAGTCGCCGATCAGATCCTTGGAACCATCGAGCTCCTTCGACCATGCATCGCCGGCCACGAGGCTTGGCGTCTTCCACACCACATCGAACTGGCCGTCGGCTTTGATTTCGCCGATGAACACGGGCTTGGTGATGTGGTGGTTCGGCAGCATCTTCGACACGCCGCCAGTCAGGTTCGCAGCTTCAGTGCCGGGAAGCGCGTCGATCACCTTGTCGGAATCAACCGACTTTGCCTTCTCGACAGCCTTCACCCACATGTTGAAGCCGATCACATGCGCTTCCATCGGATCGTTGGTCACACGCTTCGGATTCTTGGTGTAGGCCTGCCACTTCTTGATGAACTCGGTATTGGCCGGGGTCTTGATGGATTCGAAGTAGTTCCAGGCCGCGAGATGACCAACGAGCGGCTTGGTGTCGATGCCGGCGAGCTCTTCCTCGCCCACTGAGAACGCCACCACCGGAATATCGGTGGCCTTGATGCCCTGGTTGCCGAGCTCCTTGTAGAACGGCACGTTGGCGTCGCCGTTGATGGTCGAAACCACTGCCGTCTTCTTGCCCGCCGAGCCGAACTTCTTGATATCAGCCACGATCGTCTGCCAGTCGGAATGACCGAACGGCGTGTAGTTGATCATGATGTCTTCCTGCTTGACGCCCTTCGACTTCAAGTAGGCTTCCAGAATCTTGTTGGTGGTGCGCGGATAAACGTAGTCGGTGCCGGCCAGCACCCAGCGCTTCACCTTTTCATCCTTCATGAGATAGTCGACCGCAGGAATGGCCTGCTGGTTCGGCGCGGCGCCGGTGTAGAACACGTTGCGCTCGCTTTCCTCGCCCTCGTACTGGACGGGATAGAAGAGGATCGAGTTCAACTCCTTGAACACCGGCAGTACGGATTTGCGCGACACGGAGGTCCAGCAGCCGAATACGACCGAGACCTTGTCCTTGGTGATCAGCTCACGCGCTTTTTCCGCGAACAGCGGCCAATTCGAAGCGGGATCAACGACGACGGCTTCGAGCTTCTTGCCGAGAACGCCGCCCTTCTTGTTCTGCTCGTCAATGAGGAACAGAATGGTGTCCTTCAGCGTGGTTTCGCTGATGGCCATGGTGCCCGACAGCGAATGCAGGACGCCGATCTTGATGGTGTCATCGGCAGCCTTGGCGCCGCCGAGCGTCGCGAGACCTAAAAAAAGACCTGCTGTCGCGGCCAGCCATTTCCGGCGGCTAAGCGACGCGGCCACAGATGTGCTGAAATGCGTAGTCATGCGATGTTATCTCCCTGACGCAGACGTGAAACGCGGTGAGACGGCCTTCGGCCGCTGCGCTAGGGAATCGCAAGAAGTGTGCCATGGTCCGGAATTTCATCAAGCCATTGCTGTTGCTTAGAAATTTCAGGTTGCAACGATCTGATCGAGTTCAGAGAGCCTCGTTTTTAGGCAGCGCACATGAATACATACACGGCAAATTGCCCAATAAATAATCACCGTAAATCCATTGATTAAATTTCCAGCACTCGATCGTTTAAACCGACGCCGAACCATCTGGCTAACCATTTGGCGCGTTTAACGGAAACGAACCACATTCACCTTGAAAGCGCCGCGTTCCTGTTCCATATCAACGCCGCGACCTTGAGAATCATCAGGTCTTTGCGAGCCGCGTGTTCTGATCCCGTTTTGCGGTTTCTGGCTTGCCCTTCAGCTAACCGAAACCGACGCCCCAAGCACGCGGGTGTCTCCGACACCGCCCGTACCTGGCATTTCGTCAGGCGCGCGCAATGACTCATAGAAAGACCCGCTTTGACCTCCTTTCAGGATTTCGGCTTAGCCGATCCAATCTCGCGTGCTCTCAAAGAAGAGAATTACCACACACCCACGCCTATCCAGGCTCAAACCATTCCAATCGCGATCACCGGACGAGACGTCATCGGGATCGCCCAGACCGGCACCGGCAAAACGGCATCCTTCGCGCTGCCGATCTTGCATCGCCTGCTGGAAAACCGCATCAAGCCGCAGCCCAAGTTCTGCCGCGTCCTGGTGCTGAGCCCGACCCGCGAATTGTCCGGCCAGATTCTCGAAAGCTTCAATGCCTACGGCCGGCACCTCAGGCTGACCTCCGCGCTCGCCATCGGCGGCGTACCGATGGGACGTCAGGTCCGCTCGGTCATGCAGGGCGTCGAAGTGATGGTGGCCACCCCAGGACGCCTGCTCGATATGGTTCAGGGCAACGCCTTGAAACTTGGCAATGTCGAATTTCTGGTGCTCGACGAAGCCGACCGCATGCTCGACATGGGCTTCATCAACGACATCCGTAAGATCGTCGCCAAATTGCCGACCAAGCGTCAGACGCTGTTCTTCTCGGCAACCATGCCGAAAGACATCGCCGATCTTGCAGAGCACATGCTGCGCGATCCGGCCCGGGTTTCGGTGACGCCAGTGTCATCCACCGCCGAACGGATCGATCAACGCATTATCCAGGTCGACCACACCGCCAAACCAGCCATCCTGGCGCAGCTCCTGAAAGCTGAACCAGTCAATCGTGCCCTGGTCTTTACGCGCACCAAGCACGGCGCCGACAAAGTGGTGAAGGGGCTCGCAAAGGTTGGCATCGCGGCGGAAGCAATTCACGGCAACAAGTCGCAGAACCATCGCGAGCGCGTGCTGGCGGCCTTCCGCTCCGGCGATATCCGCACGCTGGTGGCCACCGACATCGCCGCGCGCGGCATCGATGTCGACGGTATCACCCATGTGGTCAATTTCGACATTCCAAACATTCCGGAAACATACGTCCACCGCATCGGACGAACGGCGCGTGCTGGCGCCGAAGGCGTTGCCATCTCGCTTTGCGCGGGCGATGAACATACCTATGTGCGCGACATTGAAAAACTGATCCGTATGAGCCTTCCGAAGGAAGACCGTCGTACACCAGGGCATCAACGTCAGGCTGCAGCCGCTCCATCGCAGCAGCGTTCCGCGCGTCCCGCATCAAATGGGCATACGCCGCGCGCGAATGATGCAGCGCCCGGATCGCAGGGTCCACGCCGTCGTCGGCGTCCGGGGGGCGGTAAGGCCGCGCCCCAGACCAACCGGCACGAAGGCAATCGCCCCGAGCCATCCCGCTCTTCGCAGGGCGGCAATAACAAGGGTGAAGGCATTCAAGGTGTCGCGTTCCTGCACCGTGAAAACCGTCCCGCTCAACCTCAGCGCAACCAGCGCCCGCAACGCTCATAGTCAGATCAACTATCTAGAGGACTTGGAGACCTTTATGGCGAAAGAAGAGTTGATCCAGTTCGAAGGACTGGTCACTGAAATCCTTCCCGATGCGCGCTATCGCGTCCAGCTCGATGCCGGACACGAGATCGTCGCTTACACAGCTGGCAAGATGAAGAAGAACCGCATCAAGACGCTGGCCGGAGACCGGGTCACGATCGAGATGTCGCCTTACGATTTGGAAAAAGGCCGCCTCATTTTCCGTCACAAGGACGAGCGACCGAGCGGGGGTCCTCCTCGCGCCGGGCCACCCCGCGGCGGCCAGTTCCGGCGCCGCTAACATCCGGCCGCGCCACCCTCACATCGCGCAAGGCAAATGCCTTGCGCGATTCGGTTGTGTTCAGCCGCGTTTGCGGATGATTAATATTTGGCGCACGTCAGGATTGTTTTGGAAGCATATCTCGCGTATTATCGACATATCGATCTTCGGCCGGACGACACTCGCTATCCATCGGTACAGCCGGTTTAGCGCTCGACCTCTTCCAAATTTCGATCTCACCAGCCCATTTAACCGTGGGCTACTAACTATATCTATCTCGAGAAGGACTACCCCACGTGAGCATGGGAACAGTGAAGTGGTTTAACGCGACCAAGGGCTATGGCTTCATTCAGCCGGATGATGGCGGCAATGACGTGTTCGTTCACATCAGCGCCGTCGAACGCGCTGGTCTCGGAACGCTGCGCGAAGGCCAGAAGATCAGCTACGAAATCGTTGCGGATCGCCGTTCGGGCAAGTCGTCAGCCGACAATCTCCGCGCCGCCGGCTAAGCGAAGTTTCCGCGGCCTTCGCTGCAGAAATTCAGCCTATAAAAAGCCAGAAAGGCCGTGCGCATCGCACGGCCTTTTTTGATTTCCACGAAAACTCCCAGCGTTGGTTCTCGGATCAACTGCAGCTCGTAGAACTCTTTAATACGCTGTCCGATTGACGTGGTCGGGTGAATGTCGTCTGATTTATTGGGAAGGCAATCGACGTAAAGCCATTAGCCATGTCAAATCCGACCGATGGCTTATAGCTAAATTTCACTTCGCTCATGATCAGGTACTTGCCGTCCACTGCGATGTTTTGGGGCACTGCGATGACGTCGCCTTTGTCGTGAAGCTTATCCCCCGCATCATCTCCTCTGCTCCAGTCTATCGTTGCACTGTGCTTTGTAGGATCGATAAAAACCTGCGATATCGTTGCCTTCATCCCCGTGCTTGAATAAGGCGACATAATCGCCTTGCTGGCTGTGATGGCATTGTCGATGTCGCAATTGCTGACCTCGGTCGCCTGGGAAATCAAATCAGACATGGTGCGAGCGACCACAGTGACCTTGCGCTCGACTGCAAACCCGGTCGTGAACTGAATAGTTCCGAACAGGAGCACCAACATCAGGGGAAAGATAAGCACAAATTCAACTGCGGCGACGCCCTGCTGATCTTTCAAGAAGCGGGCGGCAACGCAGTTACGAGAATGCCCGCTCACATCCGAACCCATCTTCATCACGGTGCCCCTCCGGGCTCGACACGGAAGGCCGCCGTCGCGGTGAGCAGTCGTTTGCTGTTGCCGGTATTACGGCCGAGATTTGCGATGTTGTATCCGAGTTGCGTCACGAACAGCGGCCATTGATAAAATGCGCGGAAAACGACCGTGGAGCCCGGCGGAGGGTTCGAATACGAGAAGTTCGTCGTTTGCAGCTTCCCGCCGGAATTGATTGGATCTGCGAGATCCGATGGCTTGATTGCGC
Organism: uncultured Alphaproteobacteria bacterium; assembly: GCA_963751855.1. Lineage (GTDB taxonomy): Bacteria > Pseudomonadota > Alphaproteobacteria > Rhizobiales > Xanthobacteraceae > Afipia. Next base: position 669,657 of record CAVVWF010000008.1, read on the forward strand.
TGAACTGAGAGAAGACCTTCACATCCACTGCAATGCCATCACAAGTGAACAGCGCTATGCGAATATTCGCGCAGAGTTTCTTCTTGAAATCGTCTGCGTTCAATCCCTGCGTTTGAGCCTGGTTCGTGAAGATCAGTCGCGCGGAATCCTGTGCCACCGTCTCCAATACCTGACTGGCGAAGAACATCAGCGCAGTCTCCAGGATCGCAAAGAGCAACGCAAAAAACAGCGGGGCGACCAGCGCGAACTCAACCGCGGCGGAACCACGCTGACTACGGCGAAAACGGCGTAGAGCCGTATTGATTCCGCTTGGAGATGTCGAAGGCATTGGATGATTCCGGAGTGTCGCAGGCGCTTACTGCCTCCGAGAATAGGTGACATTGATTGTCGAATGCTTGCGGCGGATCAAGACAAGATACGGTGGGTCGTTAAGGGGTCATTAATCAACAATCGCTGCGGCAATCCGCTTCAGCCGCCATCACTTGCCACTTTCTTTCGGCAAGTCGATTTGCAGTCGTAGATTTGACGTTCGTCGCCGCGATACACGTTTACAAGATTTTCTGTTCCGTCGTCCTCGCGTGGCGCCGACGCACTGGCATCAACAAGACTGCGCAGCGCAAGCGACAAAGTCCCGCTCTGACGCGCCCTCGCCAGTGCTTCCGACTGGCGTGGCTTCATTTCAAGGGTAGCCGTCTTGCCGACGACAACCTTTTGTCCGTTTTTCTCTTCGACTGCCTGGTCGATCGCAAGGACGCGGACATTGCTGAGAATGATCTCCGAAGTTACAATTTCCTTCCCGCTTGAATCGGCGTTTTTTTGACGGCGGGTCAAAATGACATCGACCCGATCATTGGGAAGAATGAATCCTCCCGCACCGGTTTCCGGCGAGATTTCCGTCGAAACCGCACGCATGCCGGTGGGCAGGATCGCAGCCATGAAGCCAGATCCATTGCCCTTAACCAGCTTTGTTTCTCGGATCGGCTCTCCTGCCAGCATCGGCGAGCGGGCAATCGATCCTGTTAGCTGTGCAACGGCATTCGCACGATCATCATGACGGATGAAGCTCGCACTCGCGGTGGAAGCAGGCCAGGACTGCCATTCCAAGTCTTCGGCCTTCACCGACTGACCGAGCCCAATATCGGACTTTGCAACCAGCACGTCGGTGGTCTTCATCTGGGGAGGTGTGGCCACCTGAGCCGGCTTGGGATCGGAGCCGCTCGCCAGATACATCGCCACGCCGCCAGCGGCCACAGCGATAGCCAACACGACAACCTGCGCGGTTTTCATACGCTTTACTCTCTTACGCTACGCAACAAATGGCACCATCTGCGCCGAATACGCAGCAGAGTAAGACACCAGACATGGCAAATCTGACGTTAATTGATGAATGAACTGCAAATAGCGTGCCGCGTATATCGTCCGGATGGATGAGCATCTGACGACATGACATCGAATTTACCGACGCTGCCATTGCTGTCGCTGCGATTAGTTTCAATGCGCGCAAATTAGATTTAAATTATTCGCGGTCATTAATCCGGCATTTACTGTCCGCAACAAGAGCCGGATACCCCGATCTTTCGGCAATCGAATTAACTGCGCTGCAATTCCTCCCTCTTACGTTGACGCCATGGTCACGGTGGTTTCCGCCCCAACGACCAGAGTTCGACAGCCACGTGTACATAGGGAGTTATAAATGACCAATCTCATTGCTCGCTTCGTCAAGGACGAATCCGGCGCAACCGCAATCGAATACGGCCTGATTGCCGCCGGCATTTCGCTGGCGATCATCACGTTGTAAACGGCCTCGGCACCAACCTCATGGGCAAGTTCACCTACGATCAACACCTCAGCTGGGCGGCGGCTAAGTAAGTCGCCCGAATGGGCTGATTCAAGAAAGGCTTCGGTCCCCCGAAGCCTTTTTTCTTGTTCGCATCTCGTTTTTTCGCCAGACATCGAGTTGATATGCGTATGAGTCAGCCCGCATCGAAACAACCGATCCTGCAGGCAGGCTACCCCCTGCGCCTCGCGCAGATTTCAGCCGTCCGGAATAGTGTGCGCGGCTCTTATCCTGGCGTCAGCAATGGTTCTGTTCCGGATTGCCAGCATCTGGTGAAGTCCGTTTCACGATTGTTCACCTCCACCGATCTACACTGCAAGCCGCCTTGGACAGAAGGCCCAAAGTTCGACCAATGATCCTTGACCTTGCACGCCTCTCTCTGTTCCCAGCGTTGATCGCGTTTGCGGCGGCAAGCGACCTGCTTACGATGACGATTTCCAATCGGGTATCCTTGCTCCTGATCGCCGGCTTCTTCATTCTGGCTGGCTTCAGTGGCATGCCGCTTCCATGACATCATCATGCATGTCGGGGCGGGTCTTACTGTACTCGTCTTGGCCTTCGCGTGTTTCGCCTTTGGATGGATCGGCGGGGGAGACGCGAAGGTCGCAGCCGCCGTGGGACTTTGGTTTGGGTTTCCAGCATCTGCTCAATTATCTCGTTTATGCCTCGCTGTTTGGTGGCATATTGACACTCGCTCTGCTCCAATTCCGCCAATGGCCTCTTCCCTACTGTGCTCGGTTCGCAGGAATGGCTGCTGCGGCTCCACGGCAAGGACAGCGGAATTCCCTACGGCATCGCGCTCGCACTCGGCGCGCTGATGATCTATCCGGAAACGGAATGGATAAAGGCCGTCGACCTGGCGCGGCTTCATCGGCCACTGAAGCCAGAGAAACGTCTCGTTAACTCGGTTTAGATACGCCTCATTAACCATGCTTTGACCTTTAACTGGTCAAATCCCATCACAGCGACGGGTCCGTCGCGGCGTGATGTGGAAAGTTGATGCGTATGAAGACCGCGAGGAATGTCGTCCCGCCCCGTGCTGTCGGTGCCGGCGGCGTTGTCGAATTCATTACCGGCAATCGCGATTTTGCAGGTCTGATCCTGAGAACGCATCCGATAACACCGACCTCCAGACGGCCGCAAAGAGCAGTAATGACAGCGATGATGCGCGCGGCATCGCTCGTTATTGCTTTCACCATGACAACGCAGAAGCGATCAAGAGGGTCGGAAGTATGAAGCGAGAGGGATATCGGGCACCTGTGCGAACCTTTCTGGTGCGCGCCCTGTCGTTTGTGGCTGCGTCCGCGCTGACATTGAACCCGGTCCTGTCACCGGTGATCGCGAGCGATTACCGTACCGCTCCGACGCCGGTGGAAGTGCCGGCGAGCGGTCAATTGAACGCCCGATTTCTTCCACTCGGCATCGGCAAGTCCGTCGTTGTCGATCTTCCGCGCGACATCAAGGACGTGCTGGTGGCCGATCCCAAGATCGCCAACGCCGTCGTGCGCTCGGCGCAGCGCGCCTACATCATCGGCGCCGCCGTCGGCCAGACCAATATCATCTTTTTCGATTCCACCGGCCAGCAGATCGCCGCCTACGACATCGCGGTCACCCGCGACCTCAACGGCGTACGAGCAGCGCTTAAGCAATCGCTCCCCTCGCCGACATCCGGATCGAAGGCGTTGGTGACGGCGTGATGCTGACGGGCTCGGTCTCGAGCCCGTCGGATGCCCAACAGGCGACAGGAATTGGCGGCACGCCTCGTCGGCGGTCCGGACAAGGTATTCAACAGTATCGCCGTACGCGGACGCGATCAGGTGATGCTGAAAGTAACCGTAGCCGAAATGCAGCGCAGCATCATCAAGCAACTCGGCGTCGATCTGAGCGCGACGATGAACTACGGCACCGCCGTGGTGAATTTCAACAACGTCAATCCGTTTACCGCGCTCGGACGTCCACTTACGAGCGGCTCGACAGTGGGCTCCTTTGGACAGACGATGACACCCGCCGGGCCTGTTCCTTCGGTGACGGCCACATTGCGGGCGATGGAAAATGCTGGTGTCTCACGCACGCTGGCTGAACCGAATTTGACTGCCATATCGGGTGAATCAGCGACCTTCATCTCGGGTGGCGAGTTTCCGATTCCCACCGGCGTCAGCTGTCAATCAGCAGCGAATGGAAGCGTTGGCCCCTGTCAGCCATCGATCGCCTTCAAGAAATTCGGCATCTCGCTGAATTTTACCCCGGTCGTGTTGACCGAGGGACGAATCAGCCTTCGTGTGATGACCGAAGTTTCTGAAATATCGAATGACAATTCGGTCACGATCAGCGGATTAACAATCCCATCCCTCAAAACCCGCCGCGCTGAAACGACATTGGAAATCCCATCGGGCGGCTCGATGGCGATGGCAGGCCTGATTCAGGATCAGACCAAACAGGCCATCAGCGGCCTGCCAGGTCTCGCGCAGGTGCCGGTTCTCGGTTCCCTGTTCAGAAGCCGCGACTTCGTCAACAACCAGACCGAACTCGCAGTTATCGTGACGCCGTATGTCGTCCGGGCGGTCGCGCAAAAGGATCTGTCGCGTCCCGATGATGGGTTCGCTGCATCGTCCGACCCTCAGGCTGATTTCCTCGGCAGCGTCAGTCGCATTTATGGCGTTCCCGATCGAAATACGCAGGGCCGTACATATCGCGGCACTTACGGCTTCATCACTGACTGAGATGGGACAAGGACAGTTACAATGATCATGCGAGTACCCAATCTCAAACGCAGCCTGAGTGTTGTCGGAGCCCTTATCGGGGTTGCTGCTGCGTTAGGCGGCTGCAAAACTACCGATCAGGACATCGTGACCGGTACTGTGACGAACGACTATCGTCAGCGGCATCCGATCGTGATTCAGGAGGCCAGCCGCACCACCGAAGTCTTTGTCGGCCAGGGACGAGGCGGTCTTAACGCCGCGCAGCGCGCCGATATCATGGGGCTCGCGCAGGCGTGGCTGCGTGAAGGGACCGGGCGGCATCATCATCGACATGCCGGTCAACACGCCAAACGCCCGCACAGCAACCGATTCACTTCACGAAATTCAGGCCATTCTTGGCGCCGCAGGCATTCCGCCGCGCGGCATTACCGTGCGCAACTATCGTCCAACTGATCCCCGGCTGTTCGCAACCATCCGCGTCAGCTATCCGCGGATCATGGCGGACGCCGGTCCATGCGGCGTATGGCCAGACGATCTCGGACCATCGATCAAGAACAAGGGCTACCTTGAGAATCGTCCCTACCACAATTTCGGCTGCGCGACGCAGCGCAATCTCGCGGCGATGGTCGACAACCCGTCAGACCTCGTTCAGCCGCGTGCTGAAACACCGGCCATGATGTCGCGTCGCAATGTCGCTTTCGACAAATATCGCAAGGGCGTCACGACAGCGACCGACTATCCCGAATCCGACAAAGCCAAACTTAGCGATGTAGGCAAATGATCAGTTACGCGCGTCAAGATCAGGACGACCAGGCAGCAGCTGCATCCGCAGCCGACGAACACATCGCACCTGCGCCGCGCGTATCGGTGCAAGCGTTCTGCGAAACGGTCGAAACTGCCGCCGCGGTACAGGCTGCCGGTGAAGACCGCCGGCTGGACAAGGCTCATCTCAAGATTCAGATGGGCGGCATGGCTGCCGCCATCGAGGCCTATCGCACGGCACCGACACCCAACGTCATCGTGCTCGAAACCGATGGTCGTACCGACATTCTTGCCGGCCTCGATCAGCTCGCCGGTGTGTGCGACGCAGGCACCCGCGTGATTGTCATTGGTCGTGTCAACGATGTCTTGCTGTATCGCGAGCTCGTGCGGCGTGGCGTCAGCGACTACGTCATAGCTCCGGTTACGCCACTTGATGTCGTGCGCTCCGTGTGCGGCCTGTTTTCGATTCCCGAAGCGAAGGCTGTCGGGCGCATCATCGCCATCGTCGGCGCCAAGGGCGGGGTCGGCGCATCCACAGTGGCGCATAACGTCGCCTGGGCGATCGCACGCGATCTTGCGCTGGACTTCGTCGTTGCAGACCTCGATCTGGCATTCGGTACTGCGGGCCTCGACTACAACCAGGATCCACCGCAGGGAATCGCCGATGCGGTCTTTTCTCCCGACCGTATCGACACCGCTTTCATCGACCGGCTGCTCTCGAAGTGCACCGATCATCTCAGCCTGCTGGCTGCACCGGCAACTCTCGATCGCGTTTATGACTTCGGCGCCGAGGCTTTCGATTCGATTTTCGATACGCTTCGGACAACGATGCCTTGCATCGTCCTTGACGTGCCGCATCAGTGGTCTGGCTGGACCAAGCGTGCGCTCGTCGGCGCGGACGATATCCTCATCGTTGCTTCACCCGACCTCGCCAATCTGCGCAACACCAAGAACATGTTCGACATGCTCAAGGCCGCACGCCCCAATGACCGGGCGCCACTCTACTGCCTGAACCAGACAGGTGTGCCCAAGCGGCCGGAGATCAGCATCAGCGAATTCACCAAGGCTATCGAGAGCCCGCCGATTGCCGCCATTCCATTCGAACCGCAAATTTTCGGCTCGGCCGCCAATAACGGGCAGATGATCGCTGAAATCGCGGCCAATCATCGCGTTACCGAAATGTTTTTGCAGATCGCTCAGCGTCTGACCGGACGTGGCGAAGCCAAAAAGTCGCGTGGCTCGTTCCTTTCGCCTTTGCTCGGGAAATTTCGGGCCAAGTAAGCTTTCGCGTGGAGTATAGCCGTGTTTGGTAAGCGTAGCGGATCAGAAGCCGATTTAGGGGCAGGCAGGCCTCCCAGCCGTGGGCTGGAACCTGCTCAGGCTGCCCCCGCTACTCCTAGCGCTGCGCGACCATCTTCCCCAAGTGTCGCCTCGCCACCATTGGCGCCGGCAAGAGCGCCCGCACCGCCGCCGGTCGCCGAAGCGCCGCCGCTCTGATGCATATTATCAAGTCAAAGCGACGATCTTCGGAGCGCTGATCGAGGCCATCGATCTCGCACAGCTCGCCAAGCTCGACATCGAATTCGGCTCGCGAGGAAATTCGCGACATCGTCAACGAAATCATCGCGATCAAAAACATCGTGATGTCGATCGCCGAGCAGGAGGAACTGCTTGATGATATTTGCAACGACGTCCTTGGTTACGGCCCGCTCGAGCCGTTATTGTCGCGCGACGACATCTCGGACATCATGGTGAATGGCGCCGGCACGGTGTACATCGAAGTCGGCGGCAAGATCCAGCGTACCGGCATCCGGTTTCGTGACAACCAGCAACTTCTCAATATCTGCCAACGCATCGTCAGTCAGGTCGGTCGCCGCGTCGACGAATCATCGCCGATCTGCGACGCGCGCCTCGCCGACGGTTCGCGCGTTAACGCCATCGTTCCACCACTGTCGATCGATGGCCCGGCACTCACCATTCGTAAGTTCAAGAAGGACAAGCTGACACTAGATCAGCTCGTCAAGTTCGGCGCGATTTCGCCGGAAGGCGCACAAATCCTGCAGATCATTGGTCGTTGCCGCGCAAACGTGCTGATTTCCGGCGGAACGGGCTCCGGAAAAACGACGCTGCTGAACTGCCTGACGAATTACATCGACGACGACGAGCGCATCATCACCTGCGAAGACGCCGCCGAACTTCAGTTGCAGCAGCCCCACGTTGTCCGGCTCGAAACCCGCCCTCCGAATATCGAAGGCGAAGGGCAGATCACGATGCGCGACCTGGTCCGCAACTGCCTGCGTATGCGTCCCGAACGCATCATCGTCGGCGAAGTCCGCGGACCGGAAGCATTCGACTTGCTGCAGGCCATGAACACCGGCCATGACGGGTCAATGGGAACACTGCACGCCAACAACCCACGCGAAGCGCTGTCCCGTGCCGAATCCATGATCACAATGGGCGGATTTTCACTGCCCTCGCGCACCATCCGCGAGATGATCTGCGCGTCAATCGACATTGTGGTGCAGGCCGCGCGCCTGCGCGACGGTTCACGCCGTATCACACACATCACCGAAGTGATGGGAATGGAAGGCGATACGATTATCACGCAAGATATCTTCGTCTATGACATCACCGGCGAAGATATCAACGGGAACCTCCTCGGCCGACATCGCTCGACGGGAATCGGACGTCCGCGCTTCTGGGATCGCGCACGCTACTACAACGAAGAAAAACGCCTCGCAGCAGCCCTTGACGCCGCCGAAGTGGCCGGCGCCGATATCTAGGGAGCCCTCGAATGAACATGCAAACGATTGCACTGGCCTTCCTGAGCTCCGTCACGATTGGTGGTTTGGCGTGGGTCTTTCTCTATCCGTTACTGAGCGACGAAAAGAAGGTGGAACAGCGTCGCGCTGCGTTTTCTCGAACGGATCCCAGTCCGCGCGGAGAAGAACGTGCGCTCCGCTCTCGCCGTGTGCAAGTCGAAGAGTTCGATGAAGGAGGTCGAACAGCGGCTGAAGCAGAGCCAAAAAATACCGCTCTCGATGCGTATTACGCAAGCCGGCTTGAGCATATCGAACCAGCAGTTCATCATCATGTCGGCCCTTCTTGGCGGAGCCACATTGCTAGTCGCATACATGGCGGGCGTTGCACTCCTGGCTGCTGCGGGCTTCGGCCTGGCGGCAGGGTTCGGGTTTCCGCGCTGGGTGCTCAACTATCTTAAAAAACCGCAGAGAAAAGAAATTTTTGGATGCATTGCCGGATGCCGTCGACATCATCGTGCGCGGCATCAAGGCAGGTCTGCCACTGTTCGACTCAATCAAGATTGTCGCCGCCGATACGCCGGAACCACTTCGGAGCGAGTTCAACGCAATTATTGAAACTCAGACCATCGGCATGCCGCTCGGCGACGCGTGCCAGCGGCTTTACGAGCGCATGCCTGTTCCAGAAGCCAACTTCTTCGGAATCGTAATCGCGATCCAGACCAAATCCGGCGGCAATCTGTCGGAGGCTCTCGGTAATCTTTCCAAGGTGCTTCGCGATCGAAAGAAGATGAAGGCGAAGATCCAGGCGATGTCGATGGAAGCCAAGGCATCCGCCGCCATCATCGGCGCGCTGCCACCAATCGTTATGCTCCTAGTCTATATCATGACGCCCCAGTACATCTCGCTGCTCTGGACCCACCCGACAGGACGGATCATGCTTGCGGGCTGCGCGCTATGGATGTCGATGGGCATCTTCGTGATGAAGAAGATGATCAATTTCGATTTCTGAAGAGGCACCATGCTCGATCTTCTGATCGCTAAGTTTCATGACGTCAGGTTCATGACGATGCTTTTGTCGGCCATCGCCGTCAGCGCGACGGTGTGGGCACTGGTATCGCCGATGTTTGCTGGCGAGGGACTGCAAAAGCGCATGAAAGCCGTGGCCAGCGAGCGCGAACGGTTACGTCAACGTGAACGCGACCGAATGAACCGCTCCGAAAAAGTCACGCTTCGTCAGACACCCAAACAGGTCGTTCAGAAGGTCGTAGTTGACTTCAACCTCGGAAAATGGCTGGCACAGGAAGAGGCACGCGACAAACTTGTTATGGCGGGCTATCGCGGTCAGGCGCCATACATAACGTTCCTTTTCTTTCGTCTCGTCATGCCGATCCTGTTTCTGATCGTCGCCACCGTCTATGTTTTTCTGCTTGCAAACCTACAGCAACCGACAGCCACGAAGCTCGGAATGTGCATCGGCGCAGCGTGGCTGGGCATGCAAGCACCGATGCTGTTTCTGAAGAACGCGATTACCAAGCGGCAATTGTCGATCCGGCGTGCATTTCCTGACGCTCTCGACCTGTTGCTGATCTGCGTCGAATCCGGCATGTCGATTGAGGCCGCATTCCGCAAGGTGTCTCAGGAGATCGGCGGTCAATCGATTGCACTCGCGGAGGAATTTACACTGACCACTGCGGAATTGTCCTACCTGCAGGACCGCAAAGTGGCTTACGAAAATCTCGCCAAGCGGACCGGCCTCGAAGGCGTCAAGTCGGTGTGTTTGGCTTTGCAGCAATCCGAACGCTACGGCACACCGCTGGGTCATTCACTGCGCGTCATGGCGCAGGAAAATCGCGACATGCGCATGAACGAAGCGGAAAAAAAGGCCGCCGCTCTTCCACCCAAGCTGACGGTTCCGATGATTTTGTTCTTTCTACCGGTCCTGTTTGTGGTCATTCTCGGCCCAACAGGAATCAGGGTTACAGAGTACATGAAGTGATATGAGGCAAATCGCGCAGTGAGATGCGCGGCTTCGTTATGCCATTTTGATGGAATTCAGCTTCGGCTGGTTCCCGCAACCGATGTGGTCTGCTGACCGCGCGGACCGTCGCGATTGAGCATCTGCTTGAGGTAAGCAACATTGGCTTCGGCCTGATCAGGCGGCAGATCAGCCCTCACGATGGACTCAGCCTCGCTGAAGCGTCCCTGGAGCCCTATGACGAGAGCCAAATTCTGGCGGACGCGTGTATCGCCAGTGCCTCGATTGTACGCCTTGCGCAATATCGATTCGGCTTGGGGCAAATCTTTGGACAACACATAAGAGAGTCCGAGATTTGAAAGTACGGAAGGCTCTTCTGGAACAATTTTCAAAGCGCTCATGTAGTAACGACGAGCTTCCTCGTGTTTGCCAAGCTGATCAAGCGCGGTGCCTTGCACGGACAGAATGCGCCAATCCGGATTTGCCGGAGTATGCGCGCGCGTGAGAACATCGAACGCCTGCTGAAAACTTCCATTCTCAGCCAACGCCCGGCCATAGGCGGCAAGCAGGGATCTGTTACCTGGATTGGCCATGGTCGCCTGTTCCAGCACCGCGACCGCCTGCGGACGCTGTCCATTCAGACGTAGCGCCTGGCCATACTGGATGGCAGCATCGGCATTGCGCGGGTTCGCCCGATAACGCTCGCCGAGCGAGTCGATCTCGCTACGGGGAATGTTGCTTGGTTCTGCCTCTGCCCGCGCGTTGAGCGATCCCGTCACTTCGGGCGACCGCATCGTCTGGCAACCGCCAAGACCAATGGCCAGAATCGCCACGACTGCAGCGGAGCCGAGATATCGGGTCAGGTGAAACGAACGACGCATGGACACTTGGACCCGCAATGACGATGGGCGAAGCCGGTGCTTCAGCAATAGACCGTTAACCCTAATGCCTGGTTAATTGCGCTATATGCTACGCTTTCGCTTCGCGCTGCTATACTGCGCTCCCGCCTGCATCGTTCGGGAATCCCATGCATCCAGCCTTTGAGACTTCGACCGCCGCCGTCCCCATTACCTTTGCGACCAAATCGACCTGGGAGGCCATCAGCGCCACCCTTCCCGCGACCGCACGGCAATTCGCAAAAGCCAACGCCTTCGCCGCGAAGCCTGGCCAGTACCTGGCGCTGCCGGAAGCAGATGGAACTCTGGCGCATGTGCTTTTCGGCCTGGAGGACGACTTAAAGGAATGGCGCGATCTGTTTCGGCCGGGTCAATTGCCTGGCCTGTTGCCCGAGGGCATTTACCGATTCGCAAACACACCGCACGATACGCGCCTTGCCACACTGGCTTTCGCGCTCGGAAGCTATCGTTTCAACCGATATCGCAACAACGACGCTCCAACAGCACGGCTGGTTCCGCCGGATGGGATCGATGTGCAGGAAATCTCGCGCATGGCGGAAGGCGCGACACTGGCGCGCGACTTGATCAACACGCCGGCGAACGACATGGGACCAGTTGAGCTTGCACAAGCCGCGCAAGCACTCGCGGAAAAATATGGCGCAAAATACAGCTGCATCATCGGCGATGACCTCCTGACCCAGAACTTCCCATTGATTCATGCCGTCGGCATGGCGTCATCGCGTGCTCCGCGACTGATCGACGTGACGTGGGGCAACGCTTCCCATCCCAAGGTCACACTGGTTGGCAAGGGCGTTTGCTTCGACACCGGCGGGCTGGACCTGAAGCCTTCAGGCAGCATGCTGATCATGAAAAAGGATATGGGCGGGGCAGCCAATGTGCTGGCGCTGGCGCACATGATCATGGACGCCAAACTGAAAGTGCGGCTGCGCGTCTTGATTCCTGCCGTCGAAAATTCCGTGGCTGGCAATGCCTTCCGCCCGCTCGATGTTTTTCGGTCCCGCAAAGGATTGAATGTCGAGATCGGCAACACCGATGCGGAAGGCCGCCTGGTCCTCGCTGATGCATTGGCGCTTGCGGATGAAGAGAAGCCCGATCTGCTGGTCGATCTCGGCACCTTGACGGGCGCTGCACGTGTCGCGCTCGGCCCTGAACTGCCGCCATTTTACACCAACGACGAAACGCTGGCCTTAGACGTCGCACGATGTGCACACGACGAGAACGATCCTCTGTGGAGACTGCCGCTGTGGATGCCGTATGATGCGTGGCTCGATTCAAAAGTCGCCAATATCAACAATGCTCCGTCCGGAGGTTTTGCAGGCTCCATTACTTGCGCCCTGTTCCTCAAACGCTTTGTCGAATCCGCAAAGAGTTGGCTTCATGTCGATATCTATGGCTGGACACCAAGCGCGAAGCCTGCGCGCCCGGAAGGCGGTGAATGCCAGGCTGCCCGCGCAATCTACAAACTGTTGAGCGAGCGCTATGGCTGATCCACGCCTGACGCCTGCCCGTCCCGACCTTGCGGCCAAACACCTTGAAGGCAAGGTGCAGGCCGGCCGCTTTGTCGAGGGCATGGAATTTGAGGTCTTTGATCCCATTGCCCCGATGCGCCGCGAGCCATCCCATGATTCCGCACTCGACACCGAGGCGCTGAAGGGAGAGCGCGTGACGATCTATGATCGCAACGCAGAGGGCTGGGCATGGGGACAGCTTCAATCGGACGGTTATGTCGGATGGTTGCCGGACAATGCCTTGGTACGACCGCGCAACAAGCCAACTCATAAAATCACGGCGATCCGGACATTCGCCTTCCCGGGCCCCTCGATCAAATTGCCGCCCACTGAAAGCCTGCCGCTTGGTGCACGTGTGGAGATCGTCAAAAGCGACGGCAATTTTGCGATCACCAGCCAGCGCCACTATTTGCCGTTGCAGCATGTTGGATTGCTCGATGCGAATGAAACAGATTTCGTCGCGGTTGCTGAGAGATTCGTCGGAACACCTTACCTGTGGGGCGGCAAGAGCGCTCTGGGTATCGACTGCTCCGGGCTCGTACAGGTTTCGCTCGCTGCCGCCGGCATTTCCGCGCCGCGAGACAGTGATATGCAGGAGGCCGCGCTCGGCACAGTGCTTCCGCGGTCGGAATGGCGGGACATCAAGCGCGGCGATTTGATCTTCTGGAAAGGCCACGTGGCCATCGCGCGCGATCGTGACACCATCGTTCACGCGAATGCCCACCACATGGCGACTGCGATCGAGATCACTCAGGGCGCGATCGACCGCATCAAGACGGCCGGCGGCGAGATGATCAGTATCAAGCGATTGGGCTGACTGGACGGCTCAGCCGTCCGGCACGATATTCGGCGCGGCCTCGATGTTGAATGCCGCCGCGAACAGGGCCTGCGTGTAGTCTGTCTTCGGGTTTCTGAAAAGGTCGGATGCAACGCCTTCTTCAACGACCTTGCCGTGGCGCATCACGATCAGGTGGCTGGCGAGCGATGCCACCACGCGCAAATCATGTGAAATAAACATGTAGGTCAGATCGTGCCTACGCTGCAGATCACGCAGCAAGGCAACCATCTGCGCCTGGAACAGCATGTCGAGCGCGCTGGTCGGTTCATCAAGCACCACGAAGCTCGGCTCCAACACCACGGCACGCGCGATGCTGATACGCTGGCGTTGACCGCCAGAAAATTCGTGCGGATAACGGAACCGTGTCGCAGGATCGAGACCGACATCCTTGAGCGCCTTGACGACTCGCGCCTCACGTTCGTCAGCCGACAGCGACGGCTGATGCACACCGAGCCCTTCGGCCACAATATCGCCAACGGACATGCGCGGGCTGAGCGCGCCATACGGATCCTGAAATACGATCTGCATATCGCGGCGGATCGGGCGCATCTGCTTGAACCGCAGACCCTGAATATCGTTGCCGAGAAATACGATCGGACCGTTCGAGGAAATCAGCCGCAACAACGCCAATCCAAGCGTGGTCTTGCCTGATCCGGATTCACCAACAACGCCCAACGTCTCGCCCTGGCGCACGGAAACGCTGACACCGTCGACCGCCTTGATGTGTCCTACCGTCTTGCGCAAGAGGCCACGCTTGACCGGGAACCACACCTTCAACCCGCTGGACGACATGACAACCGGCGCCTCTGGGCGCGGCGGCGCCGGATCCGGCTTCGGCTCAGCAGCTAATAACGCCTTGGTGTAAGGATGCTGGGCGCTGGTGAACACTTGTTCGACCGGCCCCTTCTCGACGATCTTGCCGTTGTTCATCACGCAGACGGTATCAGCGATGCGGCGCACGATCCCAAGATCATGGGTGATAAACAGCATGCTCATGCCAAGCCGCGTTCGGATCTCCGCGAGCAGTTTCAGGATCTGCGCCTGAACCGTCACATCGAGGGCGGTCGTGGGCTCGTCGGCAATGAGCAAATCCGGTTCGTTCGCCAGCGCCATCGCGATCATCACGCGCTGCCGCTGACCGCCGGACAACTGATGCGGGTAGCTGGCCAGACGCGTTTCCGGTTCCGGGATCCCAACTTGCGTCAACAATTCGAGCGTTCGCGCCCTCGCCATCGCCCCGCGCACGCCGCTATGCAGGAAAATCACCTCACCGATCTGCGCCTCGATAGTATGCAGCGGATTGAGCGACGTCATCGGCTCCTGGAAGATGATCGAAATATCGTTGCCCCGAATGGCACGAATTTCATTCTCGCTCATCCCGAGCAGTTCGTGCCCCTTGAAGCGAATGCTGCCAGAAGGATGCGTCGCGGTCGGATACGGCAACAGTTTCAGTACCGACAATGCACTGACTGACTTTCCCGAACCGGATTCACCGACCAGCGCTACACACTCGCCGCGATTGATCGAGAACGAAATCCGATCGACGGCCACGCTCTCATTGCCGCCCTGGCGGAAGGCCACCGACAAATCACGCACGTCAAGCAGGGGCTGATTGATGGCATCCATGCCGTTTACCTAAACGTCTTGCGCGGATCGAAGGCATCGCGGACACCCTCGCCGATGAAGATCAACAGCGACAACATGATCGCCACCGCGAAGAAGCCGGTGAATCCCAGCCATGGCGCCTGGACGTTGGCCTTGCCTTGCGACAGCAACTCGCCGAGCGACGGCGAACCTGGTGGCAGGCCGAAGCCAAGGAAATCCAGCGCCGTGAGCGTCATCACCGACGAGGAGACAATGAACGGCAGGAACGTCATGGTCGCCACCATGGCATTCGGCAGCAGATGCCGGAACATGATGGTTTTGTTCGAGACCCCAAGTGCACGGGCTGCCTGGATGTATTCGAAATTACGACCGCGCAGGAATTCCGCGCGCACGAGACCGACCAGCGACACCCAAGAAAACAGCAGCAGGATGCCAAGCAGCACAAAGAATCCAGGCACCAGCACTGACGACAGGATCAGGAGCAGGTAAAGCGACGGAATCGCGGTCCACACTTCGATGAAGCGCTGGAACGCAAGATCGATCCATCCGCCGAAATATCCCTGCACGCCACCGGCCGCGATGCCGATGACGGATGAAATGATTGTCAGCGCCAACCCGAACAACACCGAGATACGAAATCCGTAAATCAGCCGCGCAACCACATCGCGGCCCTGATCATCCGTACCTAGCCAGTTGTATTCAAGATCGCGGCAGCTCTTGAGGCCCTTCTTCTCGACGACGGCCTTGCATTGAGCTTCCGTCAGCATCCATGTCGGCTTCGATGGCGCCGGTGTCGGCAAGTCAAGATTATGCGTATCGTAGGAGTAGCGGATGAGCGGCCATATAATTGTGCCGCCCTTTTCTGCAATCAGTTTTTGCAAATAAGGATCGCGATAGTCGGCCGACGTTTCAAAGTCTCCGCCGAACGTCGTTTCGGAATAATTCACAAAGGCTGGAAAATAGAGATGGCCATCGAATTTGATCAGGAACGGCCGGTCATTGGCGATTAATTCCGCGAACAGCGAAATCAAAAACAAGATCGAGAAAATCCAGAACGACCAGTATCCGCGGCGATTGGATTTGAAATTTTTCCAACGGCGGCGATTGAGCGGCGATGGGCTGAAACGATGCCGCGTTGGCGGCACAGCTTCACCGAGCGGAGACAGCGACGTCGTTTCGATGGGTGGGGAGACGACGGTCGTCATACTTCTCGTGCCTCGAAATCAATCCGCGGATCGATCCACATATAGGCAAGATCGGATATCAGGTTCACGACCAGACCAACGAGCGAAAAAATAAACAACGTGCCGAACACCACCGGATAATCGCGATTCAGCACGCTTTCGAAACCGAGCAGACCAAGCCCATCGAGAGAAAAAATCGTCTCGATGAGCAGCGATCCCGAAAAAAACGCATGAATGAAGGCGCTCGGAAAACCTGCGATGACGATCAGCATCGCATTACGGAAGATGTGTCCGTAAAGCACCTGGTGCTCGCTGCACCCTTTGGCACGCGCGGTCATAACATACTGCTTGCGGATTTCGTCGAGGAACGAATTCTTCGTCAGCAACGTCATGGTGGCGAATGCGCCAAGCGCCATGGAGACCAGCGGCAACGTGATGTGCCAGAAATAATCGAGGATTTTCCAGTACCACGGAAATTGCGACCAGCCATCCGAGGTCAAACCGCGTAGCGGGAAAATGTCGAAGAAAGACCCTCCCGCGAACAGGATGATGAGCAAGATGGCGAACAGGAAGCCCGGAATCGCAAAACCGATGATGATGATCCCCGACGTCCAAGTATCGAACCGCGAGCCATCTCGAATCGCCTTTCGAATACCAAGCGGAATCGAGATCAAGTAGGTCAGCAGCGTCATCCAGATGCCGAGCGACATCGAGACCGGAAGCTTCTCCTTGATAAGCTGGATGACGCTCACGTCGCGGAAATAGCTCCTGCCAAAATCGAAGCGCGCGAAATTCCACAGCATCAGCAGAAAGCGCTCGGGCGCAGGCTTGTCGAAACCAAACTGCTTTTCGAGGCTCTTGACGAAATCGGGATCGAGTCCCTGTGCACCACGGTACTTCGAGCTGACGGCGTCCGCTGACGCACCGGCCTGCGGTCGCGAGGCAAAGTCGCCGCCGGACGAACCGGAAATCCGCGAACTGGCACCGGTGTCCGATCCGGACAATTGCGCGATCACCCGTTCGACCGGGCCGCCGGGCGCGAACTGCACAACGACGAACGACACGAACAGGATTCCCAGCAACGTGGGAATCATCAGTAGAATACGGCGGGCGATATATGCGCTCATGACCTATTTTGCCTGCTCGGGCTTTTTGGCCTTCGCCTCATCAAACCACCATAAATCCGGGGCGCCGACGCCGCCAGCGTAACGCGGAATGTTTGGAGGATGGGCGAAGACGTCCCAATAGGCAATGCGATGACTGGCCGAATACCATTGCGGCACCCAGTAGCGTCCCGCACGGAACACACGGTCAAGAGCGCGGCAGGCGATGCGCAATTCGTCGCGATCATCTGCGGCGATGATGCGTTCGATCAACACATCGATCGCTGGATTGGCGATGCCGGACAGGTTTTGCGAGCCTTTGATATTCGCCGACTGCGACGAGAAAAACGTACGGAGCGCATCACCCGGCGTCGACGCCATGCTGAAGCGCTGGATCGAGACATCGAAATCGAAGTCATCGACACGGGCGCGAAACTGCACCGGATCGACAAGGCGTACACTGGCGTCGATACCCAACACGCCAAGGTTCTTGATATAGGGTGCGTGGTGAGCCTGAAATGCCGGCTCGTCGAGCAAAAATTCCACGCGGAACTGAGCCCCATTGGGCAATCGTCGCTTGCCGTCCTTGATCACGCATCCGGCATCCTGCAACAACTGTGAAGCCTTGCGCAGCAAGGCGCGATCCTGCCCAGATCCATCCGAAACCGGCGGCACGAACGGCTCACCGAACACTTCGTCGGGCACCTGGCCGCGAAACGGCTCAAGCAATTTGAGTTCTTCCGGAGACGGCGGCCCTTTCGCCATCAGGTCCGAATTCTGAAATGGCGAATGGGTGCGCGCATAAGCGCCGTACATGATGGTCTTGTTGGTCCACTCGAAATCAAACGCCTGAATCAACGCTTCGCGGACACGGGGATCCTTGAATTGCTCGCGTCGCGTATTGAGAAACCAGCCCTGCGCGCCCGACGGCGTTTCGTCCGGCAGGATTTCCTGTTTGACGCGACCATCCTTGATCGCCGGGAAGTCGTACCGCGTATTCCAGATGCGCGCGGTGAACTCTTCACGATACAGATAATTGCGGCCGGTAAATCCTTCGAACGCGACATCACGGTCGCGATAGAATTCGTAACGTACGGCGTCGAAATTGAACGCGCCGCGCGACACCGGAAGGTCTTTCGCCCACCAATCCTTGACGCGGTCATATTCGATGTAGCGGCCGACCTCGAAGCGCCCGACCTTGTAGGGGCCGGAGCCCAGCGGAATATCGAGCGTGGATTCGTCGAACGGCTTCTTCGTCGTAATAGGCTTTGGAAAAGATCGGCAGGCTCGCCGTGTAGAGCGGCACGTCACGTCCGCGCTTCTCTGCGAAAACCACCACGAGCGTTGCATCGTCGACGGCTTCCGCTTTCACCATGTCACGCAATTGCTGCCGGATGATCGGATGCCCCTTTTCCTTGAGCGCATTCAAGGAAAATGCCACGTCCTGCGCGGTCAATTTCGTGCCGTCTTGGAATCGCGCTTCCGGCCGCAACGTAAAGCGATAGGTCAGCTTGTCGTTTGAGATCTGCACTGACCGCGCCACGAGGCCGTACATGGCGTCGGGCTCATCGCCTGCGCGTACCATCAGCGACGCGAAGGTCTGATCCATCCCCACTGCGCCGTCGCCCTTTAGAATGAAGCTGTTGAGCGAATTGAAGGTCTGGAAGGATTGATTGTAGGCGCGGCTGGATGGGATCGTCGAGAAGGTACCGCCCTTGGACGCATCGATGTTGACGTAGTCGAAATGATGGAAGTCGGCAGTGTATTTCAGATCGCCGAACGCCGACATGCCGTGCGATTGGGAACCATTCTCGGGCATCGCCACCGATGGTCGGATCCGGGTGGCGGCCAATGCGCTGCCACCGAGAACGAGTACACGCCGCCGCGTAAACTTGTTCAAGAACGCCTGCCAATCTTGTCCGCTTTGTCCTTGTCGAACCACCACAGCGACGGCAGGCCGGAACGGCCATACTCCGGCAGCGGCGCGTGGCTGAAACGATCCCAGCGTGCATAACGCGAGAAACCGTACGTGAATTGCGGCACCACATAATAATGCCACAGGAGCACACGATCGAGTGCTCTGGTTGCAGCGACAAGCGTCTCGCGATCCTCCGCAAAGATGACTTTGTCGATCAGTTTGTCGACGACGGGGTTCTTGATGCCGACAGTGTTGCGGGATCCCGGAGTGTCTGCAGCCTGCGTGCTCCAGAAGTCTCGCTGCTCGTTGCCCGGCGACAGTGACTGGCCCCAGGAATCGGTGATGATGTCGAAATCGAAGTTCCGCAAGCGATTCTGGTACTGCACATCATCGACGGTCCGGACACTGACGGTGATGCCAAGCCGTTCAATCGACGGCTTGTAGAAAAGTACGATGCGCTCGAACGCAGGATTATCCAGCAGGAACTCAACCTTGACCTGCGCGCCGTTTCTTGTCGACGAGCTTGCCGTCGCGCACTTCGTAGCCGGCTTCCTTTAAAAGGCGGGTCGCATTGCGAAGATTGTCGCGGACGTTCTCGGGGTTGCCACCAACGGGATTCACATAAGGCTTAGCAATGACTTCCGGCGGAATGTCTCCGTAGACTTCCTTGAGAATCTCGAACTCCTTGCCCTGCGGGATCCCGGAGCTGGCCAACTCCGTTCCTTCGAAGTAGCTGTTGATGCGCGTGTACTTGCCGTAGAACAGCTGCTTGTTCATCTCCTCGAAATCGAACGCATAGTTGAAGGCACGGCGCACGCGCTTGTCGGCGAAAAGCTCGCGGCGGATGTTGAACGCAAAGCCCTGCATGCGGCCGGAGTCCTTGATCGGAAACTCCTCCAGGACCACGCGCTTCTCGGTGACCGCCGGAAATTCGTACGCCGTCGCCCAATCCTTTGCCGAGGCTTCGACGATCCAGTCTGCCTGATCGGCCTTGAAGGCTTCACGGGCGACCGTGGAATCGCGATAGAACTCGTAACGCATTTCGTCGAAATTGTTCTGGCCGACGCGCACCGGAATATTTGCGCCCCAGTAATTCTTCACCCGCTCCATGGTGACGGAACGGGCGGCAACAAACTCCTTGATCGCGTAAGGTCCGGAGCCCAGCGGCTTCTCCAGCGTGGTGGCGCCGACATCGCGCTTGCGGCCTTCGCTGTCGGTGCCTTCCCACCAATGCTTCGGCAACACGACGAGTTCACCAACGATGCTGGGCAGCTCACGGTTGCCGGGCATATCGAACGTGAACTTGATATCTTGAGGCCCGACCTTCTCCGCCTTTGCGACGTGCTTGTAGTAGGCCGAATAGAACGGACTGTATTTCCTCAGCACATCAAGGGAGAACAGCACGTCCTCCGGCGTGACGGGCTTGCCGTCCTGCCACTTCGCTTCCTTGCGCAGCCGATAGGTGACCGACGAGTGGTCATCTGCATACATCGCAGCTTCGGCAAGCAATCCGTATTTTGTGCTGGCTTCGTCCTGCGACTGCACCATGAGCGTTTCGTAAATCAGCATCACGGCGGGTGCGATTGAGCCCTTCACGCCTGCGACCGCGATATTGAAATTGTCGAAGGTGCCGATCGAAATCTGCCGCGCGACGCCGCCTTTGGGCGCATCCGGATTGACGTAATCGAACCGCTTGAAGTCCGCTGGATATTTGATGTCGCCGAACAGCGAGAGTGCATGCTTCCATGCCTCGGCCGATTGGGCCTGTGCAGCTGCAACGATCGGCAAGCCTGCGGCTACTTTCAGCATCGGGGCAGCGGCAATGAAAGCTCCGCTTTGAAGAAGACTTCGCCGGGAAATGCTCAAGATGAAAGTTCCTGTTGCTGTGTCGGAATTGGCAATCCGAAAAATGGATTATCGACGCAACGTCTGGAGGGATTATGTCGGTTTTTGGATATGATACCAGCCCGCCATAACACCTTCTTGCGGCCAAACGTCCCGACAGAACTGATCGTTACAACGCAAAACGGCCAGGCGAACCTGGCCGTCAATTGCATTAAATTACCGTAACACGCAGCTGGCTCAAGCCGCCCGTTATTGCGGCAAGGGTTCAGGATGATCTGACAGGGTCCGCAGGTAAGCGATCACGTCGGCGCGCTCGCTGTCCTTCTGGATGCCGGCGAAGCCCATCGCCGTACCTGGAATGAAGCCCTTCGGACTGGCGATGAACTTGTTGAGGTCGTCATAGGTCCACTTGCCGGGCTTGCCCTTCATGGCAGCCGAGAAGTTGAACCCGCGGCCTTCGCCGACGCTCTTCACCGACGATGCCATAGAGATTCGGGCCAACCTTGTTAGGACCGCCCTTCTCGAAGCTGTGGCAGGCCGCGCACTTCTTGGCGGCGGCAGCGCCCTTCTCCGCCGAAGCGGTCTGAAGCAGCTTCTCGATCGGCTCAGCCGGAGCAGCTGCTGCAGCAGCGGCGCCCGGCGCGCCCTCGGTTTCCTTCACCGCGATTTCAAAGCCCGGCTTGTCCGGCTTCGTCGGGCGAAAAAATAGCGTTGGCGGTAAAATTGGTCACAAGCAGAACGAGGCAGGTGCCGAGCACCGCGCCCATGATCTTGTTTAGTTCAAAGGAGTCCATTTTCGATCAGGCTCCGGGCCGGAATGTCGAGATGCGCGGCCGCGGAAACGGCCATGGTTTTTGCTACCGGCAACAGGCGTGCAACGCAATACAGGTAGCGGCGTTGAGATAACGGTTTGCCTGCCTTCTGGCAACCCGTATAAACGCGCGACTCCTTGAGAACACCCATCATTTCCTCATCAATTCGGCTGCCTGAGCGCCCCTCAAACCATGATCGAAAGCCGCACTTTGGTGCTGATTCCGGCCCGCATGGCCGCGACGCGCCTGCCCGGAAAGCCGCTGCTGGACATCGCCGGTCTGCCGATGATCGTCCACGTGCTGCGGCGGGCGCAGGCCGCCCGAATCGGCCGCGTGGCCATAGCAACCGACTCGGAGGAGATCGCCCAGGCGGTCACCGCCCATGGCGGCGACGCTGTGATGACCCGTGCGGACCATCCATCGGGATCGGACCGGATTTTCGAGGCGCTGGAGACGCTCGATCAATCGGGCCAGATCGAAACCATCGTCAATGTCCAGGGCGACCTGCCGACAATCGATCCCGCCGACATCCGGGCTGCTGTTGCGCCGCTCGACGATCCTGACGTGGATATCGCCACCTTGGCCGCAGTCATCCGCAAGGACGAGGAACACACCAATCCGAACGTGGTCAAAATCGTCGGCTCGCCTCTTGGCGCGACGCGGCTGCGGGCGCTTTATTTCACCCGCGCGACTGCGCCACACGGTGACGGGCCCCGCTATCATCACATCGGGCTCTATGCTTATCGGCGGAACGCGCTGGCACAGTTCGTCGCATTGCCGCCTTCTCCTCTCGAGATCCGCGAAAAGCTGGAACAGCTCCGCGCACTCGAAGCCGGAATGCGGATTGATGTCACTTTAGTTGACACGGTGCCGCTGGGCGTCGATACGCCTCACGATCTTGAGACCGCGCGCCAGATGCTGGCGGGGAAACCATCATGACGAAACCAATGAAAATCGCCTTTCAGGGCGAACCCGGCGCAAATTCCCATATCGCGATCGCGGAAGCCTATCCCGACGCAACACCACTGCCCTGCGCCACCTTTGAAGATGCCCTCGCGGCGATCTCATCCGGTGAAGCCGAGCTGGGCATGATCCCGATCGAAAACTCCGTCGCGGGACGTGTCGCCGATATCCATCATCTGCTGCCGCAGTCCGGCTTGTTCATCGTCGGCGAATGGTTCCTTCCGATCCGCCACCAATTGATGGCACCGCGCGGCGCGACACTCGACGACATCAAGACCATCGAGAGCCACGTGCATGCGCTGGGCCAATGCCGTCGCATCATCCGCAAGCTTGGCGTCAAGTCGATCGTGGCGGGCGACACAGCGGGCTCGGCCCGTATCGTCGCCCAGCGCGGTGACAAGAGCTGCGCCGCGATCGCCTCACGGCTTGCCGCCGATATTTACGGCCTCGACATTCTGGCGGAGGACATCGAGGACGAAGACCCACAACACCACGCGGTTCGTGATTCTGGCGCGAGATGAGAAATGGGCCGCCAAGGATTCCGGCCCGCTGGTGACGACGTTCGTATTTCGCGTACGCAACCTTCCTGCAGCCCTCTACAAGGCGCTCGGCGGCTTCGCCACCAACGGCGTCAACATGACCAAGCTGGAAAGCTACATGGTCGAAGGCAATTTCTTCGCCACGCAATTCTATGCCGACGTGGACGGTCATCCCGACGACCGCAATCTCGCCTTCGCGCTGGAAGAATTGAAGTTCTTTTCAAAAGAACTGCGAATTGTCGGAGTTTACCCGGCGCATCCATTCCGGGTTGCGTTCAGCGAAAAGGCGGCGGAGTAAACCTAAGCCGCCACCTGCTTTCCGAGCTCGAATGCGTCTGCAAGCAGGCTGTATGAGCGTTTGCGCGCATCGTGGTCAAAGACCGCTGTGATGACCATCACCTCATCGGCTTCGCTTGCTGCGATCAGCGGCGAGATCTTCTGCATGACCGTTTGAGGACTGCCGACAAACAGCCGTGAGCGGTTGCGCGCGATGTGCGCGCGTTCGGCTTCGCTGTAGGGATAAGCCAGCGCCTCCTCGACGCTCGGCAGCGGACGATATTGACCACGATCGCGCAGCAGCCGGTTGAGATCCGCCGACGACGCCAGCCTTTCAGCCTCCTCGTCGGTCGGCGCCATCACCACCGCAATGGCAAGAATGCTATGCGGCTTGTCCCGCCAGCGCGACGGCTTGAAGTGCGCGCGATACCACGTCATCGCATCAACGGCATCATGGGATGCAAAATGATGAGCGAACCCGAATCCCATGCCGAGCTGGGCAGACAATTGCGCGCTGTAATCACTCGATCCGAGCAACCAGATCGGCGGCAACGGCGCATCATCCGGCATCGCCACCACGTTGTTATAGGGATGACCTTCAGGAAACTCCCGCGTCTCCCACAGCGTCAATTCGATCAGCCGCTCCAGAAAATCATCGCCCTCGCGCCCATCGAACCTGCGGCGTAGCGCGTGGATGGTCGGCTGGTCCGTCCCCGGCGCGCGGCCGAGACCGAGATCGATGCGCCCCGGAAACAATGCTTCCAGCATCTTGAAACGCTCCGCGACCATCAGCGGTGCATGGTTCGGCAGCATCACGCCGCCGGAACCAACACGAATGCGCTGCGTGGCCGCCGCGATCTGCCCGATCATGATGTCGGGGGCGGGACTCGCGACCGACGACAGGTTGTGATGCTCTGCCAGCCAATAGCGTGTGTAGCCAAGTTCGTCGGCATGCTTCGCCAGATCGATGCTGTTACGCAGCGCGGCGGATGGCTTGGTAGCCGTGGTGACGACCGAGAGGTCGAGAATGGACAACGGAATCATGCGACCAAGCTAGCGGCTCGTGCATCTCGAACAAAGGGATGACTCTGCTGATGCCTCCGGAGCTCCGGACAGCTCAACGGTGGGCCACAACATCCATATTTACCTAATAGATCTGATACGCCCACAAACCCATTGCGCGCCACAGATCTGGATAATTTGATATAAGTAAAAAAATCAGACAAGTTTCTCAGCCATCCGCCGATCGATTGCTGCCCACCATCCCCAGATATATCAGATAAAATAAAGCGAATTTATACTGATAGTGGGCAATTTCCCACTCTGTATACACCCATAGTGGGCTGTTGGGAGGCTTCGGTTTCATCTATTTTAGAACCGTCGGCGTGAGACGGGCGGCAGTGCCGCGCGCAAGCCTGACCTTCCCGAGTTCTTACCGCCGCGATCGTCGCCGATGAACTGATTTTGGATCTGGAGTCCTGAAGCGTGACAAGTGAGACACCCGGCGCACAGACGCAAAAGCTCCCCGCAATTTCCTTCGAGTTTTTCCCGCCAAAAACGGAGGAGATGGAGCGCAATCTGTGGGAGGTCATCAGCCGGCTTGCGCCGCTGACGCCGAACTTCGTCTCTGTCACCTATGGCGCGGGCGGATCGACCCGCGAACGCACCCATTCGACCATCACGCGCATTCTTTCCGAAACGAACCTGACACCGGCAGCGCATCTTACCTGCGTCGACGCCACGTGCGCGGATGTGGACGATGTCGTCGCGCGCTATTACGAGGTCGGTGTCCGCCATATCGTCGCCTTGCGCGGTGATCCGTCGAACGGAATTGGCACCGCTTACAAAGCGCATCCGCAAGGTTATCAGACTTCGGCCGATCTCGTCGCCGCGATCAAGCGCAATCACAGCGACATGGAGGTGAGTGTCTCGGCCTATCCGGAGAAGCATCCGGAAAGCGCGAGTCTCGACGCAGACATCAGCGTGCTGAAAGCCAAGGTCGATGCCGGTGCGACCCGCGCCATCACGCAATTCTTCTTCGATAACGATCTCTACTTCCGCTATCTCGACCGCGCCCGCGCGGCCGGCATCACAATTCCCATCGTGCCGGGGATTTTGCCGGTGCAGAATTTCAAGCTGGCAAGCAATTTCGCCAAGCGCGCTGGTGCGACGCTGCCGGAATGGCTGGCCAAGAAATTCGAGGGCCTCGACGACGATGCGGATACCCGCCGTCTCGTCGCGGCCACCGTCGCAGCCGAACAAGTTCAGAATCTGTCAGCGCGCGGCGTCGAGAATTTTCACTTTTATACAATGAACCGTGCGGATCTCGTGTTCGCCATCAGCCACCTGCTCGGCATTCGTCCGAACGGCGCGCAGAAAGCAGCGTGATCCCATGACCAAAAACACATCCACACAGGCCGATCTCTTCCGTGCGCTCGCGCGTGAACGCATCCTCGTGCTCGACGGCGCGATGGGCACCATGATCCAGGGGCTGCAGTTCGATGAAGCAGCCTTTCGCGGCGAGCGCTTCAAGGATTTCCATCGCGACGTTCGCGGCAACAATGACCTGCTGATCCTCACCCAGCCGAAAGACATCGAGGATATCCATTTCGCTTATCTGCGCGCAGGCGCGGATATCGTCGCGACCAACACATTCTCCTCCACGTCGATCGCGCAGGCCGACTACGACCTGGCCGGCATCGCCTACGAGATGAACCTCGAAGGCGCGAGACTCGCCCGCAACGCCGCCACCCGGGCCACAGCGGAGGATGGCAAGCCGCGCTTCGTCGCCGGTGCGCTGGGCCCGACCAACCGCACGGCATCGATCTCTCCGGACGTCGCCAATCCCGGATATCGCGCAGTCACGTTTGACGATTTGCGGATCGCCTACAGCGAGCAGATCAATGGCCTGCTCGATGGCGGCGCGGATCTGTTGCTGGTCGAGACCATTTTCGACACGCTCAACGCCAAGGCGGCGTTGTACGCGATCTCGGAAATCTCCGAAGCCCGTGGCATCCACGTGCCGGTGATGATCTCTGGCACCATTACCGACAAATCAGGTCGCTTGCTGTCCGGCCAGTTGCCCGAAGCATTCTGGTATTCGGTGCAGCATGCAGATCCGATCACCATCGGTTTCAACTGCGCACTTGGCGCCGAGGATTTGCGCGCCCACATCGCCGACATCGGCCGTGTCGCGGACGCATTGGTTTGCGCCTATCCCAATGCAGGTCTTCCCAACGAATTCGGCCAGTACGACGAAAGCCCCGAATACATGGCGCGGCTGGTCGGTGAATTTGCACAGGCCGGTCTCGTCAACGTGGTGGGCGGATGCTGCGGCACCACACCGGATCATATCGCAGCGATTGCTGCCGCCGTCGCGCCGCACAAGCCGCGCATCGTGCCGACCATCGAGCCGCTTCTGCGTCTGTCCGGCCTCGAACCGTTCTCGCTCACGTCCGATATTCCGTTCGTCAACGTCGGCGAGCGCACCAACGTTACGGGGTCGGCGCGCTTCCGCAAGCTCATCAAGAACGCGGACTACACCGCAGCACTTCAGGTCGCGCGCGATCAGGTCGAGAACGGCGCGCAGGTCATCGACATCAACATGGATGAAGGCCTGCTCGACTCCAAGCAGGCGATGGTCGATTTTCTCAATCTCATCGCCTCCGAGCCGGACATCGCCCGTGTACCGGTAATGATCGATTCGTCGAAGTTCGACGTGATCGAAGCCGGACTGAAATGCGTTCAGGGCAAGCCGATCGTCAACTCGATCTCGCTCAAGGAAGGCGAGGAAAAATTCATCCACGAGGCAACCATCGCGCGACGTCACGGCGCTGCTGTCGTCGTCATGGCGTTCGACGAAACCGGACAGGCGGACACCTATCAGCGCAAGACCGAAATCTGCAAGCGCGCCTACGATCTGCTGGTCGAGAAGCTCAATTTCCCGCCGCAGGACATTATCTTCGATCCCAACATTTTCGCCATCGCGACCGGTCTCGAAGAGCATAACAACTACGGCGTTGATTTCATCGAGGCGACGCGCTGGATCAGGCAGAACCTGCCGCACGCCCATATCTCCGGCGGCGTCTCCAATCTGTCGTTCTCATTCCGCGGCAATGAACCGGTGCGTGAAGCGATGCACTCGGTGTTCCTGTATCACGCCATCAAGGCGGGCATGGACATGGGCATCGTCAATGCCGGGCAGATGGTGATCTACGACGACATCGATCCCGAATTGCGCCAGGTTTGCGAAGACGTCATTCTTAACCGCGATCCCGGCGCACCGGAACAGCTGCTGGCGCTTGCGGAAAAATTCCGCGGCCAGGAGAAGCAGACCAAGGAGGCCGACCTCGCCTGGCGTGAATGGCCGGTGGAGAAGCGGCTGTCGCACGCTCTGGTCTCCGGCATCACGGAATTTATCGAAGCGGATACCGAGGCTGCACGTCTCACCGTCGATCGTCCATTGTCGGTGATCGAAGGCCCGCTGATGGCCGGCATGAATATCGTCGGCGACCTGTTCGGCGAAGGCAAAATGTTCCTGCCTCAGGTGGTGAAGTCCGCACGCGTGATGAAGCAGGCGGTCGCCTATCTGATGCCGTTCATGGAAGAGGAAAAGGCTCGCAACCGGGCGAATGGTATCGCCAGCGACGGACGCAACTCCGCCGGCAAGATTGTGCTCGCTACCGTGAAGGGCGACGTCCACGATATCGGCAAGAACATCGTCGGCATCGTGCTCCAGTGCAACAATTTCGAGGTCGTCGATCTCGGCGTGATGGTGCCCGCCACCAAGATCATCGACACGGCAAAGGCTGAACAGGCCGACATCATCGGCTTGTCAGGACTGATCACGCCGTCGCTCGACGAAATGGTGTTCCTTGCATCCGAGCTGGAACGCCAGGGACTTGATATTCCGCTTCTGATCGGCGGAGCCACCACAAGCCGCGTCCACACCGCCGTCAAAATCGATCCAGCCTACAAGCGCGGGCCTGTCGTTCACGTCAACGACGCCAGCCGCGCGGTAGGCGTCGCCTCCTCCCTGCTTTCGCTCGACAGACGTATCGAATACGCGCGCGAGATCCGCGCCGATTATGCGAAGATTTCCTCGGCGCATTTCCGAGCGCAGCAAGACAAGAAGCGGCTGAAGCTGCAGGTCGCACGCGACAACGCTTTTAAGATCGACTGGTCGCAGGCCAAGCCGACCAAGCCTGCCTTCATTGGTACAAAGAGCTTCACCGATTATTCGCTGGCAGAACTCGCCGACTATATCGACTGGACGCCTTTCTTCCAGACCTGGGAATTGGCCGGGCGCTTTCCAGCCATTCTCGACGATCCCAAGGTCGGCGAGGCCGCACGCTCGCTCTATGACGACGCGCGCAAGATGCTCGATCGGATCGTCAAGGAGAATTGGTTCAAGGCCAGCGCCACCATCGGCTTCTGGCCGGCCAATGCAGAGGGTGACGACATCGTTCTCTATGCCGACGAGTTCTCGCAAAACACCACTCACCACGCTGCACACGCTGCGCCAACAGCTTGAGAAGCGCGAAGGCCGCTTCAATACTGCGCTGTCGGACTTCGTCGCGCCGCACACCAGCGGCTTGCCGGATTATATCGGCATGTTCGTCGTGACCGCCGGCATCGGCGAGGATGTGATCGCGGATCGGTTCAAGAACGCGAATGACGACTATTCGTCGATTTTGGTGAAGGCGCTGGCGGACCGTCTTGCAGAAGCCTTTGCCGAACGCATGCATCAGCGCGTGCGCAAGGAATTCTGGGGTTACGCCCCGGATGAAGCGCTGGCACCCGAGGACCTGATTCTTGAACAGTATGCCGGCATCCGTCCCGCCCCCGGTTATCCGGCACAACCTGACCATACGGAAAAAGCAACGATCTTCAGGCTGCTCGATGCCGAACGTACGGCAGGCGTAACGCTAACGGAAAGCTTTGCGATGTGGCCCGGTTCGTCCGTATCGGGGCTCTATTTCAGCCATCCTGAGAGTTATTATTTCGGCGTCGGCAAAATCGAGCGCGATCAGGTTGAGGACTATGCCGGACGCAAGGGACTCACGATTGAGGAAATCGAGCGCTGGCTTGCTCCGATCCTCAATTACATCCCGACGGCGAACTCCAACACGCCGCCAAAGGCAGAGGACGTAACGGTCGACACGGCATCGCACCCTCCCGGATGCAATTGCGCATTCCATCTGCAGTATCGCAAGAAGACTGCGCAGGCGGGCTAGTTTACGAAAGCGCAGCTGCCTAGCAGCAGAACCCGAACGTCCTCCGCGCGTTAACAGCGAGCGATGCACCGCCATGTCAGACCGCAGGCGCAGAACTCAGCGTGCTTTCATGCGTGTGTGAAGCTGCGCGGTAGGAACAGCACGCTACGCGACGGGTTGAAGCGGGCGTCTATTTCGTCCCTCAAAAACACGGAGTTCAAGAATGAAGAAGGTGACATTGTTCGCAGCCGCTGCGGCTGTGAGTGCACTGATCGCGACACCCGTTTTGGCGCAGGATTCTGCAAAGCCACGCTCGGGCGCACACATGAAGACCAGCATGAAACATCAAGCGCGCATGCAGAACGGCGCGGTCACCCGTGATCGCGTGGCCTACCGGCGCGATGTGAATCAAAACAATTGGGATCGCCGCGATACCGGCTTCTGGCCTGGAGCCGTTGCGGGCGGAATCGTCGGTGGTGCGATCGGCACGGCCGGCGCAGTAACAGCCGGCGCCATTAACACTGCAGATACAGTAGCAACCGCTCCATTCGGTGGCCCGTATTACAACAGAGGCCCGCTTTACAGCGACGCGGGCGGCTATCCGTATGGCAACCGCTGGCGCTACGGCGGATCTTACGCATCTGCTGATACGACGGGCTGGGATGGCTCGGGATACGCCGACTACGACCTATAACGGTGTCGCAATCCCGGCATCACCGAACTTTGATGCGCGTAACGGCTTCACATGCCGTCCAGGCAGCGTAACCAAGATGTCCAGCGGCGAGCGAGTGATCTGTCAGTAAATCAACTGACCCAAAGCTCGCAGTGATCCAACAGCGAAAGCACAAATGGCGGCTGCGTTCATCAGCCGCCATTTGATGTCTGATCTCATTCACCCGGATCGCTCGCCAGCACGCCCTTCACCGCTTGCGACCAGCCCTTGAGCTTTCGCGTGCGTGTCGCATCGCTCATGTTCGGTTTGAAGCGATGTTCGAGCCGCCAGCTATCGGCGAAGCGCGCGGGCTCCGGATAGATGCCGGCGCCAAGTCCAGCGAGATAGGCCGCGCCGAGCGCCGTGGTCTCCTGAATCATCGGGCCGGTCCACCGGCGCATCGAGCAGATCGGCGAGGCGCTGCATCGTCCAATCCGATGCCGTCATGCCGCCGTCCACGCGCAACACCGTATTGGCGCTCGCCGCCTCGGGCCAGTCGGCCCGCATGGCAGCCCACAGATCAAAAGTTTGATAGCAAACGCTCTCCAGCGTCGCGTGCGCCAGTTCGGCTGGCCCGGTGTTGCGCGTCAACCCGAACAAGGCGCCACGCACACGCGGATTCCAGTACGGCGCGCCGAGCCCGACGAAGGCAGGAACGAGATAGACTGACTGCATAGGGTCGGATTGATCTGCCAGCGGCCCCGTTTCACTGGCGTGCTTGATGATGCCGAGACCATCCCGCAACCACTGCACCGCCGAGCCCGCGACAAAGATCGAACCTTCGAGCGCGTAGGTGCGCTGACCATTCAGTTGATAGGCGATGGTCGTCAGCAGCGTGTTCTTCGATGCGACCGCCGTGGTGCCCGTATTCAGCAATGCAAAGCATCCGGTGCCATAGGTCGACTTCATCATGCCCGGCGTGAAACAGGCCTGGCCGATGACCGCAGCCTGCTGGTCACCCGCGATGCCACGGATGGCGATCACGCCGTCAAACAACTCCGGAATGCTCTCGCCGAAATCGGCCGAGGAATCCCGCACATCGGGCAGCATCGAACGCGGCACCCGCAGCAGCTTGAGCAGATCGTCGTCCCACTGGCCGGTGTGGATGTTGAACAGCAGCGTGCGCGACGCGTTGGTCGCGTCTGTTGCGTGAACCTTGCCACCTGTCAGCCGCCACAACAGATAGCTGTCGACCGTGCCGAACATCAGTTCGCCGCGTTCGGCGCGTTCGCGCGCACCCGGAACGTGATCGAGAATCCAGGCCACTTTCGTTCCGGAAAAATAGGGATCGATGATCAGCCCGGTCTTGGCGCTGATCGCCGGTTCGTGTCCTGCGGCTTTCAGCTTGGCGCAGAACTCGGCTGTACGTCGGTCCTGCCAGACGATGGCACGATGCACCGCGCGGCCCGTCGCGCGATCCCACACCACGGTCGTCTCGCGCTGATTGGTGATACCGATGGCGGCAATATCGACCGCGGTGATATTGGCCTTGCGTATCGCCTCGCGGCAGGTTGCAAGCGTGGAGGTCCAGATATCCTCTGGCTCGTGTTCGACCCAACCGGACGCCGGGAAATGTTGCTGGAATTCCTGCTGTGCCTGCGCCGCAATCGAGATGTCGGCGCGAAATACGATGGCGCGGGACGATGTTGTGCCCTGATCAATGGCAAGGATGTGGGACGCCATGTCGTTTCCTCAAACGCTTTTCGTTTCAATCATTGATCGCAAGCAAACCGATTGCTGCCACCACAGTCAACCCGTGCGATGAACCACATGCCCAAACAAAAAAGGGCTCCAGTACGGAGCCCTTTTCCAAAACTGGTGCGGACAGGATCAGACCGCTGCCGTGGTCACGCCGCCATCAATGACAATTGTCTGTCCAGTCATGAAGGTTGAGGCGTCGGACGCGAGATACACCACCGCGCCGGCGATCTCGTGCGGTTCGCCAATGCGGCGCAACGGCGTGGTGGCGGTGCGGCGCTTGAGGTTGGCCTCATCCTCCCACAGCGCACGGGCGAAATCGGTTTTGACGAGGCCCGGCGCGATGCAGTTCACCCGCACGTTCTTCGGCCCCCATTCACCGGCAAGGCTGCGCGCCAGCGCGAAGTCCGCCGCTTTCGAAATGCCATAAGCGCCGATCACGGTCGAGCCGCGCAAGCCGCCGATGCTGGAAATGATGACAACGGAGCCACCGCCGCGTTCCGCCATCTTTGGGATCGCCAGTCCGCACAGCCAGATGTTGCTCTTGACGTTCGATCCCATGATCTTGTCGAACGCTTCGTCGGTGATGTCGAGCAGCGGTCCGTAGTACGGATTCACCGCCGCATTGCAGACGAGGATGTCGAGCTGGCCATAGTGCTTGATCGTGCCGCTGACCAGCGCCTCGACCTCGTCGCGGCGGCTGATGTTGCAGGCGATGACATGCGCGTCACCGCCCTCCTTGCGAATGCCTTCCGCGACTTCCTGGCACGCGTCAGCCTTGCGGCTGGACACAACGACCTTCGCACCCATGCGGGCGAGAAGCTCGGCCGACGAGCGGCCGATGCCGCGGCTCGAGCCGGTGACGACAGCCACCTTCCCCGCCAGATCGAATGGCGACTTTGTCATGGCTGTGTCTCCGGATGTCCGTCTCTCAGATCAGGCCGCCCTGCTCGCTGACGCGGCGCAGGTGGTAGTCGGTGTCACCAAAGGTGTTTTCGATCATGGTCAGCCGCTTGAAGTAGTGGCCGATCTTGTACTCCATGGTCATGCCGACGCCACCGTGAAGCTGGATCGCCTGCTGGCCGACGAACTTCAACGATTTGCCGATCTGCACTTTTGCAGCGGCCACCGCGTTGGCGCGTTCCTTGGCATCGGTAAAGTCGCCCGCCATGGTGGCGAACATCGACATGCTGCGCGCCTGCTCGAGCGCCACGAACATGTCCGCCGCACGGTGCTGCAAAGTCTGGAACGTGCCAATCGCAACGCCGAACTGCGTTCGTGTCTTGAGATACTCGACGGTGGACTTCAGCGACTCGTCCATCGCGCCGACGGCCTCCGCGCACATCGCGATGCGCGCATCATCCACCACCTGTTCGATCAGGGACAAGCCGTTCTCCGGATCGCCGATGGCGGCGTCCGCGCCGACTTCAACGCCGGTAAACGTGATGTCAGCCGCATGCAGGCTGTCCTGTGTCGGGTAGCCCTTGATGCTGACGCCTTTGGCATTCGCCGGCACCAGAAACACGCCGATGCCGCTGCGATCGCGTTGGTCACCCTTGGTGCGCGCGGTCACGATCAGCGTATCTGCAGAATCACCATTCAGGACGACGAATTTCTCGCCATCAATGACCCAGCCGTCGCCCTTCTTCTTGGCCGTCGTCGTGACGTCAGCAAGATCGTAACGCGAGTTCTTCTCCAGCTGCGCGAAGGCCAGTGTCTTGCTGCCATCGATGATGGAGGGAATGTAGGCAGCCTTCTGCGCGGCCGAACCACCGCGGCGCAGGAAGCCGCCGCCGAGCACGACGGTCGCCAGATAAGGCTCCACCACCAATGCCTTGCCCAGCGCTTCCATCACGATCATGGTTTCGATCGCACCGGCGCCGAAACCACCATCGTCTTCGGAAAACGGCAGGCCAAGCAGTCCCTGTTCGGCCAGCTTGTTCCAGACACTCCTGCTCCAGCCGGCCTTCTCCGCAGCGTACTTCTTGCGCTGGTCGAAATCGTAGGAGCTTGCGAGCAAGCCGTCGACACTATCCTTCAGGAGCCGCTGCTCCTCGGACAAATCAAAATCCATTTTAAATCCTCAAATCACAAACCGAGAACGGCCTTGGTGATGATGTTGCGCTGAATTTCGTTCGAGCCTCCGTAAATGGAGACCTTACGGTTGTTGAAGTAGCTCGGCGCAATCTGCGCGGTCCAATCCATCGCTTCGTTCGAACCATGCTCATGGTCGTCGTAAGGCGCGGCGAACGGACCGATCACTTCCATCATCAGCTCAGTGGTGGCCTGCTGGATTTCCGAACCCTTGATCTTGAGGATCGAGGATGCTGGATTGGGCTTGCCCTTGCCGTGCTTGCCTTCATCCGCAACGACACGCAGCTGCGTGAGTTCGAGCGCCTTCAGCTCGATCTCGACAGCCGCGAGCTTCTCGCGGAATTTCTCATCCTGGATCATCGGCCGGCCGGCGGATTCGACCTTGGCGGCCAGCTCCTTGATGCGGCGGATACGCTCCTTGGACACGCCAACGCGGGCGATACCCGTGCGTTCGTTGCCGAGCAGGAATTTCGCGTAATCCCAGCCCTTGTTTTCCTCGCCGACGAGATTTGTCACCGGCACCTCGACGTCATCGAAGAAGACTTCGTTGACCTCGTGGCTGCCGTCGATGGTCTGGATCGGGCGCACGGTGACGCCGCACGACTTCATGTCGACCAAGATGAACGAAATGCCCGATTGCTTCTTGGCGGTCGGGTCCGTACGGCAGAGACAGAAGATCCAGTCGGCGTATTGCGCCAATGTGGTCCAGGTCTTCTGGCCATTGATCACATAAACGTCGCCCTTGCGCTTTGCAGTGGTCTTGAGCGAGGCGAGGTCTGATCCGGAGCCCGGCTCCGAGAATCCCTGACACCACCAATCATCGATATTGGCGATACGCGGCAGGAAGTATTTCTTCTGCGCATCGTTGGCGAAAGTATAGATCACCGGGCCAACCATGCTGACGCCAAACGGCAGCGGCGATGGTGCCGGTGCCATCTGCATTTCCTCATTGAAAATATAGTGCTGCACCGGCGTCCAGCCGGTGCCACCATATTCCTTCGGCCAGTGGGTCACCGCCCAGCCCTTCTTGTTCAGAATGCGCTGCCAGTTGACGAGATCCTCTTTGCCGAGGTGACGCCCTTCCTGCATTTTCAGGCGCGTGGACGCTGGGACATTCTCATTGAAGAAGGTCCGCACCTCGTCGCGAAACGCAATTTCTTCCTTGCTGAAGCTGAGATCCATCGGACCCTCCTTAAGAGTTGAAATCCGTTACTGTGTGGTGGTTCAGAAGTCCGCTTCATCTTCTCCGCGGGTCCTTCAAGCGAACTTCTGACGAACCACACTAGAATTATAGGTTACAGTGTCCTTTCGAATCCGAAGTTCGCTACGAGATGCGCTGCACAGAGAATTTCGAACAGACCGGCCGCGCCCATGCCGCCGCCGACGCACATGGTCACGACGCCGTATTTCGCCTTGCGGCGACGGCCTTCGATCAGCACGTGCCCTGCGAGGCGTGAACCGGTCATGCCGTAGGGATGGCCGACAGCGATCGAGCCGCCGTTGACGTTGAGCTTCTCGGGATCAATGCCGAGCTTGTCGCGGCAGTAGATCACCTGCACGGCGAAGGCTTCATTCAGCTCCCAGATGTCGATGTCATCGATCTTGAGGCCGTGACGCTGCAACAGACGCGGAATCGCAAACACCGGCCCGATGCCCATTTCATCCGGCTCACAACCTGCCGAGACGAAACCGCGGAAAATGCCGAGCGGCTTGAGCCCCTTCTTCGCAGCCATCTTGTCGCTCATAATGACCGCAGCGCTGGCACCATCCGAGAGCTGGCTGGCGTTACCCGCAGTGATGTAGCCGTTTTCGCGCACCGGCTTCAGGCCGGCGAGACCTTCAGCAGTGGTCTCCGGACGCGGGCCCTCATCCTGTGACAGGGTGACGTCCTTGAACGAGATCTCCTTGGTCTCCTTGTTAACAACGGCCATCTTGGTCGAGATCGGCGCGATCTCTTCCTTGAAGCGGTCACCCTGCTG
The DNA here is from genome assembly GCA_963751855.1 of uncultured Alphaproteobacteria bacterium. Taxonomy (GTDB): domain Bacteria; phylum Pseudomonadota; class Alphaproteobacteria; order Rhizobiales; family Xanthobacteraceae; genus Afipia. Next base: position 705,898 of record CAVVWF010000008.1, read on the forward strand.
TCCGGCAGCCGTGCGGCGCTGGCTCTCGAGTGAATATTCGTCCTGCTTCTCACGCGAAATGCCGTACCGCTTCGACACCACCTCAGCGGTATCCAGCATCGGCATGTAGACATCACCCTTCATCGCCACGAGCTCAGGATCAACCGCGTGGAACTTGTTCATGTGATCGTTCTGGACGAGGCTGATGGATTCACCACCGCCGGCAACGGCAATCTCGAGACCATCGTAGATCACCGAACGCGCGGCCAGCGCGATCGCCTGCAGACCCGAGGCGCATTGACGATCAATGGTGGTACCAGCAACGCTCACGGGAAGTCCCGCACGAAGCAGAGCCTTGCGTGCGATATTTCCACCGGTTGCGCCCTGTTGCAAAGCTGAGCCCATCACCACGTCTTCGACTTCGGCGCCATCGATCTTGGCACGAGCCACCGCATGCGAAATGGCGTGACCGAGCAACGTCGCACCTTCGGTGTTGTTGAGAGCACCACGAAAGGCCTTGCCGATCGGGGTGCGGGCGGTGGAAACGATGACGGCCTCGGTCATGGGTGACCTCCAGTTGTGGGTTGTTGTGGTTGTTTGCGTTGGTGAGAGCGTAGTTCGTGGCGGGACAATTTGCCAACACTGGTGCGCGGCAATTCTTTCACGAATTCCACAGCCACCGGCAATTCGTGTTTGCCGACCTTGCCGGTCAAGAATTCGCGCAGCTCTTCGATGCTGAACGGCGCCGCATTCGTCCGCAGCGTAACAAAGGCCTTCGCGGCTTCGCCGCGATAGTCATCAGGAATGCCGATCACGATCACTTCCTGCACGGCAGGATGCTGATAGATCGCCTGTTCGATCATCTGCGGATAGACGTTGAACCCGCCGGAAATGATCATGTCCTTCTTGCGATCGACCAGATAAAAATAGCCATCGCTATCCATATAACCGATGTCGCCGGTCAGAAAGCGGTCCCCCACAAACGAGTCGGCGCTTTCCTTCTCACGATTCCAATAGCCGCGGGTCACGTTCGGACCACGGACGCGGATTTCGCCGGTCTCGCCCACAGGCAGCACCTGTTTCGGATCATCCAGCGACACCACGTCCATTTCGATGCTCGGAAGCATGAGCCCGATAGAGCCCGGCTTATTGGGCCCTTCTGGAGGATGACTTGTTCCCGGCGAGCAGGTCTCGGTCATGCCCCAGCCGCTCTTCAGCGACAGACCGGTCTTGCTCTGGAAGATCTTCGCGACCTCGACGGGCAACGGTGCACCACCCGAGCCTGCATGAGCAAGCGACGACAAATCGCGCTTGTCGAGATCCGGCAGATTGGCAATGGCGATCCACATTGTCGGCACGCCAGGGAACGAAGTGGCGCGCTTGACTTCGATATCCCGCATCACCGCATGAACATCGAAACGCTGATGCATCGAAATCAGGTCACCATTGCGGATATTCCGCAACAACACGACGGTCAGCGCATAGATGTGGAACAACGGCAGGACCAGGATAACGCGCTCAATCGTATTGCGCTCAGCCTTCGCGGTCGCACCCCATACATCATAGATGGACACAGCTGACGTCAGATTGCCATGCGTGAGCATTGCCCCCTTCGGCAAGCCCGTGGTTCCGCCGGTATACTGCAGCAATGCGATGTCATCGGGACTGACAGAAGGCCAGGTGGCCGGTGGCTGCGCACCTTCCACGAACTGCCTGAAGGTCACGATTTTCGGGTCGTCCGGAATAGCCGTGACCGTGTTGCCGACATCGCCCCACGTCGCGTCCTCACAGACGATCAGACGATCAAGCAAACCCTTGTCGAGAAACTTCAGCGCCATCGGCAACAGCGCCGACAGGTTGCTGGTCACGAGAATACGTGCGCCGCTATCCGTCAATTTGTGCGACAGCGCGATCTCGCCATCGAGCGGGCTGAGATGCACGATGCGCGCGCCGGCAGTCAGCCCACCAAAGAAATTTGTGGGATGATCGGGCGTGTTGCCAAGAAACAGCGCAATCGACGTGCCCTTGCCATATCCGGCACGCAGAAAGGCCGACGCAGCGACGTCGGCCATGCCCTTCAATTCAACGAAGGTGATCGGGCGGTCCCGAAATTCAATCGCTGTACGCGATCCGAAATCGGAAGCCGCCTTCGACAGCAAATCCGGCAATGTCCCGCAGGGAATAGCTGCATCCCAGCGGACGCCCTCTGGATAATACTGCTCTCCAGGGTGCGCCATACGATTAGCTGCCCTTGGCGAGCGACGCGAACGTCTTGCCTTCGTCTGCAAGGCGCTTCAGCAGCGGCGCCGGTTCGAGTGATGGATCGTTGGTCTGCTTGGCATAGAACGACAGCCGGTCCGCGATATGCTTGAGGCCGACCTGATCGGCATAGAACATCGGGCCACCGCGATAAATCGGCCAGCCGTAACCGTAGAGCCAGATGATGTCGATGTCGCTGGGGCGCGCCGCGATCTTTTCTTCGAGGATGCGCGCACCCTCGTTAACCATCGGATAGATCATGCGCTCGAGGATTTCATCGTCGCTGATAGTACGGCGCTTGAGGCCAAGACGCGCACAGGTTTCCTCGATCAGCTTTTCGACTTCCGGGTCCGGCAGCGGTGCACGCGAGCCGGCCTCGTACTTGTAGTACCCCTTGCCGGTCTTCTGACCGAAACGGCCGGCCTCGCAAAGTGCGTCGGCGATTTCGGACTTGATGCCGCGGTCCTTGCGCGAACGCCAGCCGATATCGAGGCCCGCAAGGTCGCCCATGGCGAACGGCCCCATCGGCATGCCGAATTTGGTGACCACCGCATCGACCTGCTGCGGCAAAGCACCTTCAAACAGGAACTTCTCGGACTGCTTGGAACGGGCGGCCAGCATGCGGTTGCCGACGAAACCGTCGCAAACACCAACCACAGCAGGAACCTTGGCGATACGGCGAGCGATCGCGACAGCGGTGACGAGCGCATCAGGCGCGGTCTTTTCCGCACGAACGATTTCGCACAGCTTCATGACATTGGCCGGGCTGAAGAAGTGCATGCCCAGCACGTCCTGCGGACGCTTGGTGATGGCAGCGATCTCATTGATATCGAGATACGAGGTGTTGCTGGCGAGCACGGCACCGGGCTTGGCGTATTGATCAAGCTTGGTGAAAACTTCCTTCTTGATCGCCATCGTTTCGAACACGGCCTCGATAATGAGATCCGCGTCCTTCACGTTCTCAAGACCGACAACACCCTTGATGAGGCCCATGCGCTTGGCCGGCGCATCAGCCGGAATGCCGCCGCGTGCAGCAGTTGCCTCATAATTCTTTTGAATGATGCCAAGCCCGCGCTTGAGCTGCTCGTCACCGGTCTCGATCAGTGTGACCGGGATGCCGGCATTGGCGAACGACATTGCAATTCCGCCACCCATGGTGCCGGCACCGATGATGGCAACGCTCTCGACCTTGCGTGGCTTGGTGCCTTCGGGAACACCGGAAACCTTCGCAGCTTCACGCTCGGCGAAAAACGCATAGCGCTGCGCCTTCGACTGATCGCCGTTCATCAGCTTGAGGAAAGAGTCGCGCTCTTTCTTGAGCGCCTCGTCAAACGGCGTATCGAGCGAGAAGCTCACAGCCTCAGCCGCTGCGAGCGGCGCATCGAGACCGCGATTGCGCTTATTTGCCGCAGCTGCCGCGTTGGTGAAGATCGAACGATCCGCCTTTGCTGCGGCGAGTTTGGCATCGTCATCCCGCAGCCTGCGCAGCGGACGCTTTTCCGCAAGGACCTTGCGCGCGAACGCCTCACCACCGACGGCCGGTTCGCCATCGATAATTTCTTCGATCAGGCCGTTCTTCAAAGCGTCCTGAGCGCCAATCGGATCGCCGGTGACGATCATCTTCACCGCGAGTTCCGGACCAACCGCGCGCGGCAGGCGCTGCGTACCTCCTGCACCCGGCAACAGACCGAGCTTCACCTCGGGGAGACCGAGCTTCGCATCCTTGACGGCGACGCGAAAATGACACCCCAGCGCCAGTTCCAGCCCTCCACCGAGCGCCGTGCCGTGAATGGCGGCGATCACCGGCTTCGGACAATTTTCGATCTCGGCAATAACCTCGTGAAGGCTTGGCGACTGCGGCGGCTTGCCGAATTCAGTGATGTCTGCGCCGGCAACGAATGTCCGCCCCGCGCAAGCGATGACAACGGCCTGAACTTGCTGATCAGCGGCGGCATTCTTGACTCCTTCAAGGATGCCTTTTCGCACTGCAGCACTCAGCGCGTTCACCGGGGGGCTGTTGATCGTGACAATTGCAACTGCGTCATGACGTTCCACCTTGACCACTTCGCTCACGCAACTCTCCCTTAAATCGAGCTCTTTTCGCTTATTTCGCAGAGCGGAATTAAATTCCACATCTTGACACGGAGGCATATTTTGAAGCACGTGCCTTGTCAACGAAGACCATCCATGCAGCGGAACATGAAACGGGCACCCAAGAAATCTGCGACCGATCGCAGTTTCGTCGTCGCACTCTCGCGCGGCCTTGATGTTTTGCGCGCGTTCCGTCCCAATGACGGGCTGCTCGGCAATCAGGAAATTGCCGCTCGCACGAATTTGCCGAAACCGACCATTTCGCGATTAACTTACACGCTCACGAAACTCGGTTACCTGACGCAGGTGCCACGGTTCGAAAAATATCAACTCGCGCCGGCCGCCATGGCGCTCGGCTACGCCGCGCTCGCGAATATGGGCGTGCGCCACGTGTCCGACCCGTTTCGCGATCAACTGATGCGAGAAACCGGCGGCGCCGTTGCAATTGGCGCTCGTGATCGTCTCAGCATGATCTATTTCGGTCAGAGCCGCAGCGAATTGACTGTCGGCGTGCTGCTCGATGTCGGTTCCCGTGTTCCAATCGCAACGTCTGCAATGGGCCGTGCCTATCTCTGGGCGCTGCCGGACGATGAGCGCACCACATTGCTACGCGACATCAAGGAACATGTCGGCAATCGCTGGCCAAAAATCCGCGATGGTATCGAACGTGCTGGCGAGACTGTCGCCAAGCACGGGTTCGTAATGTCTGCGGGCGAGTGGCACAACGATATCCATGCCGTCGGCGTCGCGTTGAAACTGAATGACGGCACTGGACCCTACGCATTTAATTGCGGGGCGCCTGCCTTCAAGTTCAGTGAAGATCGTTTGCTGAACGACATTGGACCACGTCTTGTCGCGATGGTAAGGAACATCGAAGCCGCAATGACCGGAAGCGTCATGCGAAGACCACAAAAAGAAATTGCCGACACAAAGAAGCTGAAGTCCTCAGGAGGAAAAGTTGCGCGCGTTATTGAGGGGATCGGATAACCGCTGCCGCGGTTTGCAGGCTTTGGGCGTCGCCCGGCTATGCAAGAGCATCTACGTATGATGCAAGCACAGGTCGCGCAGGGACAAGATCCCTTGCTCGCGGTTCGCGACGTCAGCGTCGTGTTCGGCGGTATCGTTGCATTGAATGGCGTCTCGTTCGACATGAAGAAGGGCCAGATTCTTGGCCTGATCGGTCCGAACGGTGCAGGCAAGACAACGCTCTTCAATTGCCTCAGCAGGCTCTATCAACCCACCACGGGAGACATCCTGATGGAAGGTCAGAGCATCCTGGCTCGCCAACCATCGCAGATCGCTGCCGTCGGCATTGGCCGCACGTTCCAGAACGTCGCACTGTTTCCACGCCTGACGGTCCGCGACAACATCCGTATCGGCGGACATTCGCGCACCAAGAGCGATGTCATCAGCGATGCATTGAAGCTGCCGTGGGTCCGCCGTGAAGAGCGCGCGCTCAACGTCAAGGTTGATGAAATCCTGACCTATCTCGATCTGCATGATGTTGCCGATCGTGAAGTTGCCGGACTTCCCTTTGGAACGCAGAAACGCGTCGAACTCGGCCGCGCGCTCGCCGCCGAACCGAAGATCCTGCTGCTCGACGAGCCCGCTGGCGGCCTCAATCATGAGGAAGTCTACGGCCTTGGCGATCTGATCCGGCGCGTCCGGGACGAACGACACATCACGGTTCTTCTCGTCGAACATCACATGGGATTGGTGATGTCGATCGCCGACCATGTCGTCGCACTCAATTTCGGCAAGAAACTCGCTGAAGGCACGCCTGCCGCTGTGCAGTCCGACCCCGACGTTATCAAGGCCTATCTGGGGAGCAAGGACGCATGACCACGATGCTGACGATCAAGGACCTGCGTGCCTACTACGGCCAGGTCCAGGCCCTGCATGGCCTCGAACTTTCGCTCAACGAAGGCAGTGTCACCACGCTGCTCGGCGCCAATGGCGCCGGCAAAACAACGACACTGCGAGCGATCTGCAACATGATCCGCTCGACGGGGGCAATCGAATTCGAAGGCAAGCCGCTTGCCGGCATGTCGACGGAAAATATCGTCCGTCTTGGCATCGCGCATGTTCCTCAGGGGCGCGGCACCTTCACCAACATGACGGTCGAGGAAAACCTGCAGCTCGGCGCGATCTCGCGAAACGATAAAAAAGCGATCGGGAGCGACATCGAGCGCATGTATGCGCACTTCCCTGTGCTCAAGCAGCGACACACCCAACAGGCCGGCACGTTGTCGGGCGGCGAGCAGCAAATGCTCGCGGTCGCCCGCGCGCTGATGTTGCGGCCGCGGCTGATGTTGCTGGATGAGCCATCATTCGGCCTCGCGCCTCTCATCGTGCGCGATCTGTTCGGCATCCTCGGCAAGATCAATCGCGAGGACAAGGTTTCGATCCTGGTGGTGGAACAGAATGCGCAGCTCGCCCTTGAGATCGCACAAAAGGCTTATGTGATCGAAACCGGCCGCATCGTGATGTCGGGCAACGCGAGCGAGATCGCGAACGACGAAAATATCCGCAAATCCTATCTCGGATACTGAAGGGATCAGCCATGGAACTGTTTACCAACCAAGTCCTGGCTGGCATCGCCACAGGCGCGATCTACGCATGCATGGCGCTCGCTGTTGTCATGATCTATCAGGCCATCGACCACCTCAATTTCGCCCAGGGCGAAATGGCGATGTTTTCAACCTTCATCGCCTGGCAGTTGATGCAATGGGGACTGAGCTTCTGGCCGGCGTTCCTCGCCACGCTGGTCATCTCGTTCGTGGGTGGCATCGTCATCGAGCGGACATTGTTCAAGCCGCTGACGAACGCTCCCGTTCTCGTGCATGTCGCAGGCTTCATCGCACTGTTTGCCATTCTCAACAGCGTCGCGGGACTGACCTGGGACTTCACCATCAAGCAGTTCCCCTCGCCGTTCGGATCTTCCGGCTTCCTGGGTAGCCAGCTCATCAGCACCCATCAGGCCGGTATGATCGGCGTCACGCTCGTTCTGCTGCTTTTGCTCTACATATTCTTCCGTTTCACACGGGTCGGTCTGGCCATGCGCGCTGCGGCATCCGTGCCGGAATCCGCACGCCTCGTCGGCATCAACACAAGCTGGATGATCGCACTCGGATGGGGCATGGCCAGCGCCATTGGCGCCATCGCGGGCATGATGATCGCTCCGGTCGTGTTCCTGGAGCCCAATATGATGGGCGGCATCCTGCTCTACGGATTTGCCGCTGCGGTGCTGGGCGGTCTCACCAGCCCGTTCGGAGCGGTGGTCGGCGGGTTCCTGGTCGGCGTATTCGAGAATCTGGTGGGAACCTACATCCCCGGCGTCGGCAACGAATTGAAGCTACCGATCGCGCTGGCTCTCATTATTGTCGTGCTTGTCATTAAACCTTCCGGCTTGTTCGGCCGCGCAATCGTACAGCGAGTGTAATATGAGCACAGTTGAAAACTCTCTCGCTAAGCCCGCGGCCGTGGGTGCGGCCGTTTCCAAGAAGACGATGACTGTCGGCGCAACCGCGTCACTGATCATGCTCGCGCTGCTCATCATCGTCCCGCTGTTCGTGAAGAACTTCATCATCTTCCAGATGACGATGGTGCTGATCTACGCCATCGCCATCCTCGCGCTCAACATCCTGACCGGCGGCAGCGGGCAGTTCTCGCTGGGACAAAGCGCATTCTACGCCGTTGGCGCTTACACCGCTGCGATCATGATGGAACATTTCAACGTCAACTATGCGCTGACGCTCCCAGTCGCAGGCATCATCTGTTTTGCCTTCGGATTCTTGTTCGGGTTTCCCGCGTTGCGGCTGAGTGGCGTTTATCTCGCACTGGCGACCTTCGCGCTGGCGATCGCGATGCCCCAGTTGCTCAAACTTGGTGTGTTCGAGCACTGGACCGGCGGCGTTCAAGGCCTTGTCGTGACCAAACCCGACGCGCCCTTCGGCCTCAAGATGTCGCAAGACATGTGGCTCTATTACTTCACGTTGTTCGTTTCGACGGTGATCTATGTGCTGTCTGTGAACCTGCTGCGAAGCCGCTCGGGACGCGCGATGATGGCCATCCGCGACAATCAGATTGCGGCATCCGCCATGGGCGTCGACCTGCCGCTGTACAAGACGCTGGCCTTCGGCATCAGCGCCGCGTTCACCGGTATCGCCGGCGCGCTCGGCGCGATCGTAGTGCAGTTCGTAGCGCCCGACAGCTTCACCATCCAACTGGCCATCGCAATCTTTTTGGGAATGGTTGTTGGCGGCGTCGGCTGGTTGCCGGGATCGCTGGCAGGTTCGGCGTTCATCGTATTCGTGCCTAACGTCGCAGAAGGGATTTCGAAAGGTCTCTCCGGCGCCGTGTTCGGCGTGCTGCTGATCGCCGTCATCTTCCTTGTGCCGCATGGCGCAAGGCAAGTCGCCTACACCATCGAAGCTCTGTTTCGAAAAATGAAGAAGTCCTAAGGAGTGAAAATGCTTACTACCAAACTCAAGCTCAACGTCGCAGCCGTGTCGGCAGCCGTCGCGCTCGCCATGACGAGCGGCAGCGCCCTCGCCCAGAAAAAATATGACACTGGCGCGAGCGACACCGAAATCAAGATCGGCAACATCATGCCCTACAGCGGCCCGGCTTCGGCCTACGGCGTGATCGGCAAGATGGAAGAAGCCTACTTCAAGATGATCAATGAGCAGGGCGGCATCAACGGCCGCAAGATCACTTTCATCACCTATGATGATGGCTACAGCCCACCGAAGGCCGTGGAACAGGCCCGCAAGCTGATCGAAAGCGACGAAGTGCTCTTCATCTTTGGACCGCTCGGCACCCCATCAAATTCGGCGATCCAGAAATACATGAACGCCAAGAAGGTGCCGCAACTTTTCGTTGCCACCGGCGCGACCAAGTTCGGCGACTACAAGGACTTCCCCTGGACCATGGGCTGGCAGCCGGCCTACCAGAGCGAAGGCCGGATCTATGGCAAGCACCTGGTCTCGACCAAGCCGGATGCCAAGATCGCCGTCATGTATCAGAACGACGATTTCGGCAAAGACTTGCTGAAGGGCTTCAAAGATGGTCTCGGAGCGAAGGCGTCGCAGATCATTGCGGAAGAAAGCTATGAAGTGTCCGAGCCGACCATCGACTCGCACATCATCAAGCTCAAGTCGACTGGCGCTGACGTGTTCGTCAGCATCACCACGCCGAAGTTCGCCGCGCAGGCGATCAAGAAGGTCGCCGAAATTGGCTGGAAGCCGACCTACTACCAGAGCAACGTCGGTGCATCAGTCGGCAGCGTGTTGAAGCCCGCTGGCTTCGAGAATGCACAGGGTCTGCTCTCTGCTGCCTACGCCAAGGACGGCGCCGACTCGCAATGGGACAATGATGAAGGAATGAAGAAATTCTACGCCTTCCTCGCCAAGTATGCTCCGGACATGAATAAGACCGATGGTTCCGTCGTCTACGGCTACGGCCAGGCGCAGACTGTTGTCCAGGTTCTGAAGCAGGCTGGTGACAACCTGACCCGCGAAAACATCATGAAGCAGGCGGCGAGCCTGAAGGCCTTTGCGCCAGACACTCTGCTGCCGGGCGTGACCATCTCCACCAGCCCGACGGACTTCTACCCGATCGAGCAACTTCAGATGATGAAGTTCGGCGGCGACAAGTACGAGCTGTTCGGGCCAGTCATCAGCGGCGAACTCGGCAACTGATCTCTTTCGCGCTGCGAAACGAAATCCAGTTAATACGCCTAACAAACAAGCCCTCTGCGACGTTGTCGCAGGGGGCTTTTCATTGAACAGCATTCGCAAAAGGTATTGAATATTCGCGAAGCCGCTAAGAGCTTTCAACGAAGAAACGAACAAAGAAGAGAAGAGGACACGAACACGATCAGGGAGTAAGCCAATGTCTACCAAGTCTCGACTTGCAGTACTTTCCGCCGCACTCACGATGCTCGCGGCCACGAGCAGCGGCGCACTGGCTCAGAAGAAATATGATCCAGGCGCGACCGACACTGAAATCAAAGTTGGCAATATCATGCCTTACAGCGGACCCGCTTCCGCCTACGGCATCATCGGCAAGACCCAGGCGGCCTATTTCAACAAGATCAACGCCGAAGGCGGCATCAATGGCCGCAAGATTAATTTTGTTTCTTATGACGACGGCTACAGCCCTCCCAAAGCTGTGGAGCAGGCCCGCAAGCTGGTCGAAAGCGACGAGGTTCTGCTGATCTTCAATTCGTTGGGCACGCCTTCGAATTCGGCGATTCAGAAGTACATGAATGCCAAGAAAGTGCCGCAACTGTTCGTCGCTACCGGCGCGACCAAATGGAACGACCCCAAGGACTTTCCCTGGACCATGGGCTGGCAACCCAACTATCAAAGCGAAGGCCGCATCTACGCCAAGTATCTGATGAAGGAGAAGCCGAATGCAAAGATCGGCATCCTCTATCAGAACGACGACTTCGGCAAAGATTTGCTGAAGGGCCTCAAGGACGGTCTCGGCGCGAAAGCCGCCTCGATGATCATCGCCGAGGAAAGCTACGAGACAACGGTCCCCACGGTCGACTCTCAGATCGTCTCCCTGAAATCGAAGGGCGCTGACGTCTTCATCAGCATCACCACACCAAAGTTCGGCGCGCAATCGATCAAGAAAGTGGCAGAGCTTGGATGGAAGCCGTTTTTCATTCTCAACAACGTCGCTGCCTCGGTCGGTTCGGTGATCAAGCCTGCCGGATTCGAGAATGCACAAGGCGTGATCTCGGCGTCCTATGCCAAGGATGCAACCGATCCTCAATGGAAAGACGATGCAGGCATGAAGGGATTTGACGAGTTCCTCGTCAAATATTTCCCCGAAGGCAATCGGACCGACGGATCTGTGATGTTTGGCTACAACTCGGCCCAAACCATGGTGCATGTGCTCAAGGCGTGTGGCGATAATCTCACACGGGAGAATGTCATGAAGCAGGCCGCGAGCATGAAAAACCTTGAACTTCCCGGCTTGTTGCCAGGCATCAAGATCAACACCAGCCCAACCGACTTCGCGCCGATCCAGCAACTTCAGCTCATGAAATTCGAAGGTGAGCGATGGGTGCTGTTCGGCGACATCATCAGCGGCGAGGTTGGCGGCTAGATCTGGCGTCCCGTTCGCTGCAACGCACCAATGCCCTCCGCAATAACTTGCGGAGGGCTCTTTTATTGGCTGGACGGCCATGCGATGTGTGAGACCCTCGCCACGTACCAAGATGCCGCAATGACCGACAGACGCCCCTTGCTGCACGCGATTTTCGATGCCGCGGTCGCCGCAGCCCATCCGGACCGCATTCTCGCCGCCCATCTGCCTGCACCACCGCGCGGACGCATCATCTGTCTCGCAGCCGGCAAGGGCGCTGGCGCATTGGCCGCCGCTGCCGAACGGCATTATCTGGACGCTGTTCAGCTCGATCCCTCACGGCTGTCGGGACTTGCCACCACGCGGCATGGCCATGGCGTTCCCACCCGGCGCATCGAAATCGTCGAGGCCGGTCATCCCGTGCCTGATGAAGCAGGGATGAAAGCGGCAAGCCGCACGCTGGAGCTGGCCCAGACTGCCGGCGCGGATGATCTTGTTCTCGTGCTGATGTCGGGCGGCGGATCCGCCAACTGGATCGCACCGGTCGATGGCGTGTCGTTTACCCAGAAGCAGCAGATGAACAAAAGTCTGTTGCGATCCGGCGCGCCGATTTCCGAGATCAACACCGTCCGCAAGCACCTCTCACGCATCAAGGGCGGACGCCTCGCCCGCGCGGCAGCGCCCGCTCCGATCCTGACGCTGGCGATTTCCGACGTACCGCATGATGATCCTGCCACCATCGCATCCGGTCCAACGGTGCCGGACAAGACGACGCTTGCCGATGCACGCGAGATCGTCGCGCGATACGGCATCAAGGCCGACGACGCCGTCCGCAGCGCGCTCGATGATCCGCGCAACGAAAGTTGCAAGCCGGGAGACGCTGCGTTTGAGCGCGCAGAGTTCAGGATTATCGCGCGGCCGCGCGAGTCACTTGATGCCGCGGTCGCCGTCGCAAAGCAGGCAGGCTACGAGGTCATCGATCTCGGAGCCGATCTGGAAGGTGAGGCCCGCACTGTCGCTGCTACACACGCACAGCTCGCGCTCAAGGCTCGCGCCGATGGAAAGAAGCTCGCCATCCTGTCCGGCGGCGAGCTTACCGTGACGGTGCGCGGTAACGGCCGCGGCGGTCCCAACCAGGAGTATGTGCTGGCGCTTGCGGACCTGCTCGCCGGCACCACAGGCATTTCAGTGCTGGCGGGCGATACCGACGGCGCCGATGGCGGTGCAGGAGACGCCACCGATCCTGCCGGCGCGCTTTGCGATCAACGGACGTTCGCGAAAATGCACGAACTTAAACTCGACCCCAAAGCCTATCTCGACAACAATGACGCGACCGCGTTCTTCACCGCCACCGGCGATCTTCTGAATACCGGGCCGACGCTGACAAACGTTAACGATATCCGCGTCGTCCTGATCGATCCCGTCTGACGGGATACGACCGTATCGGCGCGGCGGGCGTTCTTGAGCTTGCCGGCCATAGCCGTTAAGAACACGTCACGGTAGGACGCTGCGGAACTCAACCGCCGTTTGTTTGGGTAGGCGGATCACACATCCGCGGCACGCTCGGCGCGTGAGGGGGCATCTTGGACAGCACGATTCTTCTGTTCCTGTTGCAGGACGGAATTACCAGCGGCGCGATCTACGCGTTGCTCGGCCTCGCGCTGGTTCTGGTATTCGCCGTGACTCGCGTCATCCTGATTCCACAGGGCGAATTTGTCACTTTCGGCGCACTGACCTACGCGATGCTCTCCGCAGGCAAAATGCCGGGCACCACGTTGCTTGCGATCGCCATGGGCGCGGTTGCGTTCTGTTTCGACATGGTCAGCCGCCGCAATGCCATGCATACGCGACTGTTCCTGCGTTCGCTTGCGCTGAATATCGCGCTACCGCTCGCGATCTACGGCATCGTGATGATGCTCGCTGGCCGACAGAACAATGTGTGGATCAACTTCTTATTGTCGGTCGTCATCGTCGCGCCCATCGGGCTTTATCTCTATCGCATAGCCTACCAGCCGATCGCCCATGCGTCTGTCCTGGTGCTGCTGATCGCGTCAGTCGGCGTGCACCTCGCGCTGCAAGGACTTGGGCTTGCGTTCTTCGGCCCCGAAGGACTCCGCGGGCCGTCGATCACCGCCACCGTCCTCACCATCGGACCGCTGCGCTTCACCGGCCAGAGCCTCGGCATCTACGCGATGACAATTCTGCTGATCATCGGTCTTTGGCTGCTGTTTGGATATACGCTTTACGGCAAGGCTCTGCGTGCCACTGCCGTCAATCGTTTGGGCGCACGCATCGTCGGCATCCGCACCTCCATATCCGGGCAGATCGCGTTCCTGCTGGCCGCGGTGATCGGTGCAATTTCGGGCATCCTGATCGTGCCGATCACCACGGTGTACTACGACACCGGCTTCCTGATTGGTCTGAAGGGCTTCGTCGCGGCGATCATTGGCGGGCTGGTGAGCTATCCCCTCACCGCTTTCGCTGCGCTCCTGGTCGGCATCGTCGAAGCGTTCTCGTCGTTTTACGCCAGCAACTACAAGGAAGTCATCGTCTTCACGCTGCTGCTTCCCGTCCTGATCGCGCGTTCACTCGCCTCGCCTGCAGTCGAAGAGGAAAACGACTGATGGCGATATCACAACGATGGGGCGTGATCGCATTCGCGCTGGTGATGACGGCGATCCCGTTTATTCCGGGCATTCCGCCCTTCTGGATTGTACTGCTCGACAACATCGGTCTCGCCGCCTTGGTTGCGATGGGCCTGGTGTTGCTAACCGGCGTCGGCGGCCTCACATCGTTCGGCCAGGCTGCGTTCTGCGGCTTCGGCGGCTATGCAACCGCGGTGCTGACGACATCCTACGGTCTGTCGCCGTGGCTGACGCTGCCGATCGCGTTGATCGTCAGCGGCGCCGCTGCCGTCGTGCTCGGCCTGATGACGGCTCGTCTTTCCGGTCACTATCTGCCGCTCGGCACCATCGCCTGGGGCCTGAGTCTGTTTTATCTGTTCGGCAAGCTGGAATTTCTCGGCCGCAACGACGGCATCTCGGGCATCCCACCGCTCGCCATTGGCTCCCTTCAACTGATTGATCCCGGCAAGATTTATTTTGCGATCTGGTTTGCGGTGATCATCTGCGCGCTGCTGACCGCAAATCTTCTGGATTCGCGCACTGGCCGCGCCATTCGCGCTTTGCGCCGGGGGCACGTCGCAGCGGAAGCATTCGGGGTGGAGACGGCCCGCGCCAAGTTGCTGGTGTTCATTTATGCCGCTGTGCTCGCCGGATTGTCCGGATGGCTCTACGCGCATTTCCAGCGCGCGGTGAATCCGACGCCATTCGGTCTTAACGCCAGCATCGAATATCTCTTCATCGCAGTCGTCGGCGGCGCAGGTTACGTGTGGGGCGCAGTGCTCGGCGCGGGCATCGTCGTCGTACTCAAGGAATTCCTGCAGAGCTCCCTGCCCGTCGTGTTTCATGGCTCGGCTCAGCTCGAGACCGTGATCTTCGGTATCCTGCTGGTGGCTCTGCTGCAGATTGCACCCGGGCGGAATGTGGCCGCGGCTCGCGGCACTTTTCCCGATAACGCCCGCGCGGCGCCGGCCTGAGACAACCGCTGCTCTTCCCGTGACCCACCGACCGCAGGAAGGCAGTCAGTCCCTCTTGAACGTCCTGAAGGCGCGAAAGCAATTCGGCGGCGTGGTTGCGGTGAACGATGTCAGCTTCGATGTGAAGACAGGCGAGATCGTTGCCTTGATCGGTCCGAACGGTGCAGGCAAAAGCACCACCTTCAATCTGATTACCGGCGTATTGCCGGCATCGGGCGGCAACGTTTCCGTGCTCGGCAAGAACGTCAGCAACGCCCCGCCGCAGGACATCGTCAAGCTCGGCGTCGCTCGCACCTTCCAGCACGTCAAGCTCGTGCCGGACATGAGCGTTCTCGAGAATGTTGCCATCGGCGCGCATCTGCGCGGACACGCAAGCGCGATCGCAAGCATGTTGCGGCTTGATCGTTCGGATGAAGCGAAGCTGCTTTCGGAGGCCGCACGGCAGATCGAGCGCGTCGGTCTTGGCGACCAGATGCATCAGCTTGCCGGTAGTCTGTCACTTGGCCAGCAGCGCATCGTGGAAATCGCGCGCGCCCTGTGCGTCCATCCGCTGCTGCTGCTGCTCGACGAGCCGGCTGCGGGGCTGCGCCACATGGAAAAGCAGAAGCTATCCGCACTGCTGAGACAGCTTCGCAGCGAGGGCATGTCGGTGCTTTTGGTAGAGCACGACATGGGTTTCGTGATGGATATCGCCGACCGGATCGTTGTGCTGGAGTTCGGCACCAAGATCGCCGAAGGCACCCCAAGCGCCATCCGCTCCAACCCCGAAGTGATCAAGGCTTACCTCGGAGGCGCAGCATGAATCCGCTACTGCTGGCTGTCTCCGGTGTGTCGATCTCCTACGGCAAGGTCGAGGCGGTCCGCAACGTGACGCTTGACGTCAACGCCAACGAAATTGTCACCATCATCGGCGCCAACGGCGCCGGCAAGACCACGCTGTTGAATGCCATTATGGGAATCCTGCCGCTGAGCGGCAGCGTGACATTTGCAGGCAGGCAGATTGCTCGCCTCGACATCGAGGATCGCGTTGCGACCGGCCTCTGCATCGTGCCCGAACACCGCGAACTGTTCGGCACCATGACTGTTGAAGAGAACCTTCAGCTTGGCGGCTTCCGCGTATCACGCGCAAAGGCAGCCATCGAACATGAGCGCGTTTACGCGCTGTTCCCGCGACTGAAGGAGCGACGTACGCAACTTGCGGGAACGCTCTCCGGTGGCGAACAACAAATGCTCGCAATGGGCCGGGCGTTGATGAGCGATCCAAAGCTGTTGATGCTGGACGAGCCAAGCCTCGGCCTTGCGCCGCTGATTGTGGCCGACATTTTTCGCATTATCGGCGAATTGCGGCAGGCAGGCGTGTCAGTGTTGCTTGTCGAGCAAAATGCGCGTGCGGCACTGGAGATCGCCGATCGCGCCTACGTGATGGAACTCGGAGAATTCGTCATGCGCGGATCAGCCCAGGAGATCGGCGCCGATCAGCGCGTGGTGGCGAGCTATCTTGGTTTCCAACACGGCGATGGCAGTGCGCTCTGATCGCTACGCCACTCCTGGCATCCTCAGGACGATCGCTCACGTGGTCCCATGGACTTCAACGAAAATGGCCGGGGCTAGCCCGGCCATTACGATTGAACATCCGCCGTGGATTTTCCGGCTACTTGATGACCGCGTATTTTCCGTCCTTGACGGTCAGGAGAATGCGCGAACGATCATCCGTCCCAAAGCGGTCTTTTTCGGTGAAGTTATAGACACCTTGGGTGGCCGGAATTTCCTTTTCCGCCAGCAATGCCTGACGGATGGCTTCGCGGAATTCCGGCGTGCCCGGCTTCGCTGTCTTCAATGCGACCGGAACGACGCGCTTGAGCATCTCGAAGGCGTCGTACATGTGTCCGGCGAACTGGCTGCGGGTGTTCGCTCCATACTTCGCTTCATACGCGGTGTTGAGCGCGAGACCCGGCTTCTTCGTGAGTGCGCTGTCGGCCTGGCCTTCCGGAGCCATCACAGGACCTGCGGCCATGATGACACCTTCCGCCGACGGGCCGGCGATGCGGATGAAGTCCATCGCAGCCGCGCCATGGGTTTGGTAGATCAATCCCTTGTAGCCACGTTCACGCAACGCCGCCTGCGGCAGCGCCGCACCGGTGCCCGAAGCGCCGATCAGGACCGCATCGGGATTGGCCGCCACGAGCTTCAGCACCTGGCCCGTCACTGACGTATCGGGACGGGCATAGCGCTCGTCGGCGACGATGCTGATGCCGCCCATCGCGCCCGTCTGGGTTTTGAGATCGTTCAGCCACAGATCGCCATAGGAATCCGAGAAGCCGATATAACCGACGGTCTTGATGCCGTTCTTCTTCATGTTCTCATAGAGCACTTTGCCCATGATCGGCACGGGCTGCGGCAGCACGGCGGTCCACTTTTCGCGAGCCGGGGTGACCGGTATCGGCGCGAGACTGAAATGCGGCACACCAGCTTCGTTGGCGACGGTTGCAACCGCAATCGCAGGCGGCGTAGCCGACGAACCGATGATGATGTCGGCGTTTGATTCAGTCACGAAACGGCGAGCATTGGTGGTGGCGTTGGTTGGGTCGCCGGCGTCATCAAGCACGATGGTCTTGATCTTGGCGCCGCCGATCTCGGTCGGCACGAAATCCAGTGCATTCTTTTCCGGTATGCCGAGTGCAGCCACCGGTCCCGTGGTGCTGATGCTGATACCGATGGTGATGTCCTGCGCCGCAGCCTGTGTCGTCAAGCCCGGCAGCGCCGCCGAGGCCGCGAACGCCACGGCGGCCAAAATCGATCGCTTCATTCAGTCCTCCCTCTTGGTTTTCTCAACCGCGAAACAGCCCGATAATCTCGCCATTGCGACGCACCATCGCGCTCAAAATGTCCGCCATACAGATACAAGTTACCGGCCATTTGCAATGCCTTCGACGCGGTTTCATCCGCTTGACCTGTCCCCTCTGAAATGGAATCGGCAGCCGAAGTCACGATCGACCGGATGCGCTCCGCCGCGGATGGGCGCGGCTCTTTGCGGTCGGATATCCTTGGTATATTCAATTTCTCTCCGCGCAATTCTGACTGCGCGACAGACAGCGACATATCGGGGCCGACGACGTTGCGAACACAGGTTGCGATCATTGGTGCAGGGCCGGCGGGATTGCTGCTCGGGCAACTGCTGCACACCTACGGCATCGACAACATTATCCTGGAACGCAAGGACCGCGACTATGTCCTGGCGCGCATCCGGGCGGGCGTTCTCGAGCAAGGTACTGTAGGTCTGCTGGAGGAAGTCGGTGTCGCCGCACGGCTCCACCGCGAAGGGCTCATCCACGACGGCATCGAACTCACCTTCGGCAGTGTACGCCACCGCATCGATATAAAGCGAGCTACCGGTGGCAAGACGGTAACCATTTACGGACAAACCGAAGTTACGAGAGACCTGATGGACGCCCGCGACAAGGCGGGACTCAAAACCATTTATGACGCCGACAACGTCAGCCTGCATGATTTCGATGGCCCTCGCCCGCGCGTGCGATACGAGAAAGACAATCTTTCCCATGAGATCGCATGCGATTTCATCGCAGGCTGTGACGGATTTCACGGCGTCAGCAGGCAGAGCGTGGAGCCCGATGCACTGGACATCTTCGAGCGCGTCTATCCCTTCGGCTGGCTCGGCCTTCTGTCCGAAACTCCTCCGGTCTCGTCCGAATTGATCTATGCCAATCACGAACGCGGCTTTGCACTGTGTTCGATGCGTTCTCATGCACGCAGCCGTTATTACATCCAGTGTCCGATCGACGATCATATCGACGAATGGTCTGACAACAGGTTCTGGGATGAGTTGAAGAGGCGTCTCGATCCGGAGGCGGCCGGCTATCTTGTCACCGGACCATCGATCGAAAAGAGCATCGCACCGTTGCGAAGTTTCGTCGCCGAACCGATGCGTTTCGGACGCCTGTTCCTGGCGGGCGATGCTGCACACATCGTGCCGCCGACCGGCGCCAAAGGCCTCAACCTTGCTGCGAGCGACGTGCATTACCTATCGCAGGCACTACGCGAATTCTATTCCGAAAAATCCACTGCGGGGATCGACGATTATTCGCGGCGCGCACTCGCTCGCGTGTGGAAGGCCGAACGTTTTTCGTGGTGGATGACATCGATGTTGCATCGTTTTCCAGATACCGATGCTTTCAGCGAACGCATCCAGATTGCGGAATTGAATTACCTGGTCGAGTTGCAGGCGGCGACGGCATCGTTATCGGAAAACTACGTCGGCTTACCCTATTGAGTCCGCTGGACGAATTTACGTCGCTGTCATCAATTCCGATTGTTTGAAACCACCGATACGTGATCGTTTCAAACATACATTCAGAATGAATGCGCGACGCGCATGGTCTACCAAATCCGAACCATTAGTTCCTCGTGACATTTGTTCGGAGAGATATCCATGACAGCCGCCGACATTCCATCCGGCTTTGAGCGTCATCTCCGGCGCAGTCCACTTACCGAACCGTGGGAGCCGATTTATGCGAAGACTACACCCGATGCCGTGATCATCGGCCTTCGCCTTGCCGAAGCCCATACTAACTCGCGCGGAATCGCCCATGGCGGACTGATCACAACGCTCGCCGACAACGCCATGGGACTGAGTTGCGCCATCAGGATGCCTGAGCATCCGCACGGGCTTGTTACCGTCTCTCTCGGTGTGGATTTTCTCGGTTCGGCCAACATCGGGCAGTGGCTCACCGTCGAAACTGATTTCGTCAAACTCGGCGGATCCATCTGCTTTGCGCAGTGTTTTGTCACCGCCGATGGCGAACCGTGCGCCAGAGCAAATGCGACGTTCAAGATTTTGCGAAAGAAACTCTAGTCAGGCGCAGACATCACATCGCGCTAAAGCGCCAGTCTGCATTTTCGACCACCAAATCGATAAATGCCCGTACCTTCGCCGAGAGCAGACGCGAGGTCGGATAGACCAGATTGATCGGCATCGGCGGCGGCTCGTAGTCGGCCAGCACGACCTTGAGGCGACCAGTCTTGATGGCGTCCGCAGCCTGATAGGCAAGCACCATGGCGAGGCCACCATCCTGCTCTGCATGGGAAACCGCCGCATCGGCGCTGTTGGTGGCATAACGTGAAACATGCGACACGCGAACGTCGCGTTCCCCCTCTTTGAAATCCCATTCAGAGAGCGAACTGCGGCCGGTAAATCGAATAATCGCGTGCTGTGCAAGATCGGACGGCTTCAACGGCGTGCCGCGTTTCTTCAGATAGCGCGGAGAGGCCACAACCAATTGCCGCATATCGCCAACGCTTCGCGCCACCACACTGGAATCCGCGAGATGTCCGATCCGCACGGCAACGTCGATCCCCTCGTCAACAAGATTGACCATGCGATCAGACAATCTCAGTTCGGCGCCGACCGCCGGATATTGCTTCAGATAGGCGGACATCATCGGGCTGACATGCAGGCGGCCGAACACCAGCGGCGCCGAAACCACAAGACGCCCCGACGGCTGGGTGCGCTCCGCCTGCGCGGATGCCTCCGCCTCCTCGACGTCGCTGAGAATACGCCGGGCCCGTTCCAAATAACGCTCCCCGACATCGGTCAATGTCACCGACCGCGTGGTCCGCTGCAGCAGCCGCGCGCCGAGCCGCTCCTCAAGGCCGGCGACGAGCCGCGTGATCGCCGACGCTGACAACCCAAGCTTGCGGGCTGCCGGGGCGAAACCTGACAGGTCGGCCACGGCGACGAAGGCTTGCATGGCGTCAATACGGTCCATCGGATTATTTCATATTATGCAACGATGAACTGTCAACACCGACAATTGCTTCAACGCCAGAAAGACCATAGCTAGCATGATGAGGTCATTTGACCTGTTTTGGGAGTCTCTCATGACCGAGACCCATGTTGTTTCAAGCGACGTTGCTTTCACACCAGCGGTAAAGGCTGTCCAATCACGCAAGGGTTCGCGTGAGGCCTATGCTCGCGTCGAAGAACGGGGTGGCTGGCGCACCGAAATCGACGAAGATCTTGCAGCCTTTATCGGCGAACAGACGAGCTTTTTTCTCGCCACCGCCAGCGCAGACGGACAGCCTTATATTCAGCATCGCGGCGGGCCTGCCGGCTTTATCCGAATTCTCGACAAGAGCACGCTGGCGCTCGCGGATTTTCGAGGAAACCAGCAATACATCACACAGGGCAATCTCTCCGAGAATCCGAAGGCTTATGTCTTCCTGATCGACTACGTTCACCGTCGTCGCGTCAAGATCTGGGGCGAGGCGCGCGTGGTCGAGGACGATCCGGCTTTGGTCGCCTCATTGATGCCGCGGGGTTACAAGGCAAAGTCGGACCAGGCGATCCTGTTCAAGGTTACTGCGTGGGACACCAACTGCCCGCAGCACATTCCACAAAAGCTTGATGTGGCCGATGTCGCGGCTGTTATCGGCGCGCGCGATGAGCGCATTGCCGCGCTGGAGGCCGAAGTCGCGCAGCTGCGCCAGCGCCTCCAGCCGGCCTGAGGTGGCGGCCTCCTCAGGCCGCCGCCGCGTATCCCTGCCACACATGCTCGGGATAATATTGCGCCATCATCCGGTCGACATAGGCGACGAGGTTGGCGTATTCCAGCGCGCGATCGCGTAACGGTGAATCGAAAAACGGCGTCATCAACCCCGCGAGAGCGCCAAAAGCCGTCGCGTCGAGGCCGCAAGGGCGATCTCCCATCAGATACGGCTTCCAGCCGAGCAACATCGACAGCGCAGACAACGATCGCGCACCGAGTTCGGTGATTTCATCCGGTGTGTGGCGCGCGAGGCCGCCGATGTGCATTGCCTCGCCCACGCGACTGCGAACCTCTTCGCACAAAGCCTCGCGGATGGTCTCCGGCGCGGCATCGAAAAAACGTGCAGGCCCTTTTGCGAAATTCTCCGGCAACATCCAACGCGCATAGCTGGACGCCCAGCCAAAGTGATTCTCGATCATGCGCTCGATCGCCCAGGCCTCAGCCCGCTGGCGTTCGTCGAGACCTGCATCGAGGTCAAACCCGTAAGTCTTCTCGAGATGAATGCGGATAAATGTGGAATTGCCGATCCGCAATTCGCCGTCGTCGATATAAGGCAACTGTCCCTTCGGCGAGTCCTCGCGCATCCCCTTCTTCTTGACATAGGGGAGCTTTGCCATCCTCAACTGGACTTCGGTCTTGGTCACATAAGGGCTGATCTCGGGAAGACCGAAGCCGGGTCCAATGCCGTAAAGCGTTATCATCGAAGCATCCTTTACTGCTGCGCGTTGATGCGTTGAAAAGAAGCCGTTTTGTAGCTACCCCCTGCTGCCAACGTGGTGTCAGCAGCAAACCGGCCCGGCCGGCAGGATCGAGCAAATGCGGCGTGCCGACCGGCTATTCCAGATCATCCAGGTGCTCCGCCGGGCTCGAAAGCCTCAGACTGCGGAAGCCATCGCGGCCGAACTGGAGACATCGAAACGGACGATCTATCGCGACATCGCCACCCTCATCGGCCAGCGCGTCCCGATCCGGGGCGAAGCCGGCACGGGCTACGTGCTGGAAAAAGGCTTCGACATGCCGCCGCTGATGTTGACGCCGGACGAGATCGAGGCGGCCGTGCTCGGTGCGCAATGGGTTGCCGGGCGCGCCGATCCGGTGCTGGCGAGGGCGGCGCACGATCTGGTCGCGAAAATCGTCCAGACCATCCCGGAACGGCTACAGCCGCTGGCACTGGAACCGGCCAGCCGCGCGCCACCGAAATGGGACGATGAGGACGACACCATCGATATGACGCGATTGCGTGCGCATATTCATGCCGAGAAAAAGATCTTGCTGCACTATCGCGATGAGCAGGGCCGCCAGAGCGAACGCACGATCTGGCCCATCGCGATCGGCTATCTCGAGACCGTGCGCCATCTGGCCGCCTGGTGCGAGTTGCGCAAAGATTTTCGCAGCTTTCGCATCGACCGGATCATGCAGGCGACATTCTTCGACGAACGATACCCGGAGCGGCGCACCGCTCTCCGGATCAAATGGATGAAAGGCATGCATCTGTCCCGCATGCGTGAGCGTTGATATCATGACTGCGATGGACAACCCCTGCCAAAGCTGTGGTGCTTGCTGCGCTTACTCGCGCAACTGGCCGCGCTTTACGATTGAGGATGATACGGCGCTTGATCTCATTCCACCGGAACTCGTCAACGAGCGGCTGTCGGGCATGCGGTGCGACGGCGAACGCTGCTGTGCATTGACGGGGAAAATCGGAGTCGCCACGTCATGCGGAATTTATGCTGTCAGACCAGAGGTTTGCCGGACGTGCATGCCGGGCGATCCTGAATGCGCGATGGCGCGACGCAGGTTCGGCCTTCCGGAACTTGCCGGCAATTCTGTCGCATAGTTGCGGAACGAAGCCGCCGCTTCGACGTCACCCCCAAACAGGGAGCACGAAGCCATGCAGCAGACCGAAATTCATACTTACGCGCGCCAATTGATGGAAACGTTCGGTCAGAACGCTATCGCCAAAGCGGCGGAGCGAGCCGTGGAATGCGAAACGCAGGGGAATGTGGAACAAGCCAGGACCTGGCGAAGCGTCGAAGACGCTTTGAAAAGCATGCGCGGCCCACGCCAAAGCTAAGGGGTGACCGGATCTGGACCAGAAACGGAAACGTTCGTACCGCTTGGCTGAGCTTCCGCAGAAGGACTTAGACCGCAGCTTGTTCGACGGACGTTGACGCAGGTACGGCGATGTCGTCATCCTCGTCGGCGTCATCATTCACATCGACAAAGCTGCTGAGCGGCGTCGTCGAGAGCGTAATCGAACGGCGGCTGCTCTGCGCCGATATAGGGGCCATCGCCGGTGCTCCCCGCGATATCGCAAAGAGAGTAGAGCCGACGATACCACCCTGCTCCGTCAGGTCGCGCTCGTTGCAGGTCGCCGCGATCGCGACGCTCATCGAATGCAGATGGGCGCGGCGGTAACAGAACAGCGCCAGCATAGCGCGGACGTCGGACGAGACGGTTTCAACCAGTTCGGCCAAACCATGCTCGCTGGCACGATAGAGGGTCCCGAGCAACTCGTCGCCGACGGGACAGGCATCGTTTTCAAAGACTGTGCGGCTGGACCACATTGGAATTCTCCCTGTTCGGAAAGATGCAATGCAATATCCTAACGGGGAGTTAACCACCCTGGCCGGTTTGGGCGGATATTCACTTTTTGTAGAGAGATTTGGAACCGCGTCGCGATCTGATTCGGATTGGGCTCAATGCCCCCTCGCACCGAGCCTATTCGTCGATGAACGTCACCGCGTCGGGAATACCGGCCCGGCTGGTGCGATAGCTGTTTGCCGGATGGGTTTCGTCGGGGTAGCCGAATGAAATCCCGCACACCACCCGCCTGTCCTCACCGATATCGAGGTGTTCCCGGACCACATCCGAGTGTCCCGCCAGCGCGGCCTGCGGAATCGTCGCGAGCCCCGCAGCCTGCGCAGCCAACATGAAGTTGCTGACATAGCCGCCGCAATCGACGGCACCATAGACGCCGAGCGCCTCGTCGCTGGTGATGATCGCGACATGCGGCGCGCCAAAGAGGCGGAAATTTTCCAGCGCCTGCTTGCGATAGGCTGCCTTGTCGCCGCGTGCGATGCCGAGCGCGCCATAGAGCTGAAACCCGCTCTCGCGGCGACGCTCGAGATAGACGCCGCGATACTCCCGCGGAAACGGAAAATCCCCCGCATGCGGCGCGCCATCACTCGCGGCCTTGTACATCGCGTCCGCGAAGGTCCGCGCCGCGCCCCCGCTCAGGACCGTCACCTGCCATGGCTGGCTGTTGCACCATGATGCGGTTTTCTGCGCTGCAGCCAATACACGCTCGATGATCGGGCGCGGCACCGGTTCCGATTGAAACGCGCGACAGGAATAGCGCGCGGCCAGAAGTTTCTCCACGACCTCGACGTCGTGAGCATCAACATTTGGAGCCATGACGTTTAGCGGCCTTTGGTCGGAATGGCGTTGAACGGGACATCCTTGTCGACCCGAATGTCACCCGGCAAACCCAGCACACGTTCCGCGATGATGTTGCGCAGGATCTCGTCGGTTCCGCCGGCAATGCGATCCGAGGGCGAACGCAGCAGGATCGACTGGAATTGTCCGGCCACTGCGACGCTGTCCGCGTCGCTGAGCACACCGGCCGCCCCCTGCAAATCCATGGCAAACATCGCGATGTCCTGCAGCATGGTCCCCGCAACGAGCTTGCCGATAGAATTTTCCGGTCCCGGACGATCGCCGCGCGACAGCGCCGAGATCGAGCGGTAGCTGGTGTATTTCAAGCCGTTCGCCTTGACCGCCCAGCTTGCCAGCTTCGAGCGCACGTTCTTGTCGTCGATGGCAAGCCCATCTTCCAGCATCAGATTGCTGCAGAATGCAAACAGTTCTGGAAACCCGGTCGACTGCCGCGCGCCGATCGACATGCGCTCGTTCATCAGCGTGGTCAGCGAGACATTCCAGCCATCGTTGACGGCACCAAGCCGCTGCGAGTCGGGAATTTTTACATCCGTGAAATAAACCTCGTTGAACTCCGCCTGGCCATTGGCCTGCTTGATCGGCTTCACCTCGACGCCGGGCGTTTTCATGTCGAGGAAAAACATCGTCAGCCCCTTGTGCTTGGGCTGTGTCGGATCGGTGCGCGTGATCACAATGCCGTAGTCGGAAAAATGCGCCCCGGTCGTCCAGACCTTCTGGCCGTTGATGATCCAGTCGTCGCCCTTCTTCTCCGCGCGCGTGCGCAGGCCCGCGACATCCGATCCCGCCGAAGGCTCCGAAAACAACTGACACCAAATGTGTTCACCGGATGCGAGCTTCGGCAGATACTTCGCCTTGTCGGCCTCGCTGCCAAACGCCATCACCGTTGGGCCGCACATGCCCTGCCCGATCAGAAACACACCTTCCAGCTTGCCGTAAATGCCCTCTTCCTGCTGCCAGATCACGCGCTCAATGGGCGAGGCACCGCGGCCGCCATATTCCTTCGGCCAGTGCAGACACGCCCATCCGGCCTCGGCCTTTTTCTTCTGCCACTTCTTCGACTCGACAAGGATATCCTTGCCCTTCAACTGGATGCGTCCAACGGTCGGCTGCGACAGTTCGGCTTCCAGTTCTTTCGGCGCATTGGCGTTGATCCAGGCGCGGGCTTCGGCACGAAAAGCTGCTTCCTGCGGGGTATCATCGAAATTCATGATGCAATCCTCTCAAACAGCGTTGCGGAAGCGCATGCGGTCGATCAGCTGGTTTTCCCAGTAGGACAGACTACCGAGTGACAGCGCCAGCGCGTTGGCACGCCGGTAATACAGGTGACAATCGAACTCCCAGGTGAAGCCCATGCCGCCATGCACCTGGATGTTGTTTTTCGCGCAGTGCTGGAAGGCCTGCGTTGCGCTGATGCGCGCCGTGGCAGCCGCCTCCGGCAGCTCGGCCGCATTGGTCGACAGCGCCCATGCACCGTAATAGCAATTCGAGCGTGCCAGCGTGGCCGATACGTACATATCGGCGAGCAGATGCTTGACGGCCTGGAACGAGCCGATCTGCCGGCCGAACGCGACACGATCAAGCGCGTAATCCCGCCCCATCTCCAGCGCACGGTCCGACCCGCCAAGCTGTTCGAATGCCATCAGCACAGCGGCGCGATCGAGCACACGCGTGAGAATGCTCCAGCCGTCACCGGCAGCGCCGAGCGGCTCGGCCTTGCACCTGTCGAAGGTGATCTCCGCCTGATTATGCGACTGGTCGATGTTGGTCAGCGTCCGCCGCTGAACGCCATCGCTGCTGAGGTCGACCAGAAACAATCCGATATCGGTCTCCCGGCCTGTTGAAGCCGTTCGCGCCGCGACAATGGCGAAGTCCGCAATCGCACCATCCGCCACGGGGGCTTTGGTGCCGGAAATGGCACCTTGCGAACCGGACACCTTGATCGCTTTGTGTGCGGGATTGCCCGCGCCCTCGAACAGCGCCAGCGTGCCGACGGCCGCACCGGACGCAATCGCCGGAAGCCATTTTGCCTTCTGAGCTTCGCTGCCCGCGAGCATGATCGCTTCCGCCGCGAGATAGATCGTGGATGCGAACGGCACTGGCGCCAACACGCGGCCCATTTCTTCAGCGATCACGCATAACTCAAGGTATCCGGCGCCAGCGCCGCCAAATCGCTCAGGAATGGCTACTCCGAGGAAACCCATCTCCGCGAGGCCTTTCCAAAGCGAGCGATCGTACGGTTCCTTGCCCTCCAGCACAGCACGCACAGCCTTTGGCGGACAGTGGTCGGCAAGAAATCGCCGCGCTTCATCGCGAAGCTGCTTTTGATCGTCGGAAAAATCGAAATTCATGCGTTCCACCCGCGGTCTGTGAAATTGAAGCAGCTGCGAGGGCGTTGTTGTTCTTGTTGCCCTCGCAGGTCGACAATACGCGCGTTAGCGCGGCGCCATGCGGATCGCGCCGTCCAGGCGAATAACCTCGCCATTGAGCATCGGATTCTCCACGATGTGAACGGCGAGATTGGCATATTCGCTCGGATCGCCAAGACGTGCTGGGTGCGGCACCTGCGCGCCGAGGCTTTTTCGTGCCTCTTCCGACAACCCCATCAACAGCGGCGTCAGAAACAGGCCGGGTGCGATGGTCATCACGCGAATGTTGAGCGACGCAAGATCGCGCGCGACGGGAAGCGTGAGACCGACAATACCGCCCTTCGACGCGGAATAAGCGGCCTGTCCGACCTGGCCATCATAGGCGGCAACGCTCGCGGTATTGATGCACACGCCGCGCTCTTCACCGATCGGCGAAGCCGTCTGCATGCGCTCGGCGACCAGCCGGATGCAGTTGAACGAACCGATCAGGTTGACCTTGATGATGCGCGAGAAATGGTCGAGCGGATAGGCCCCATTCTTGCCGACAGTCTTCACCGCGCCGCCGATTCCTGCGCAGTTGACCAGCACGCGAATGGTGCCGTGCGCGGCTTCCGCCTTTTCGATTGCCTCCTTGACCGGCGCTTCCTCAGAGACATCGCCAACCAGTGCGAGTCCCTTGATCTCGGAAGCGACTTTTTCCGCGCCCTCCTTGTTCATGTCGATGACCGCAACCTTGGCACCTTTGGCCGCCATCGCGCGCGCCGTTGCCGCGCCGAGACCGGAGCCACCACCTGTCACGAGAACCGAAATATCCTTGAGCTGCATGAGATGTTTCCTGCTTTTGTTTTAGAGATTTGATTTTACGAAACGTGATCCGCCGTCACCTCGGACCATTGCGAAAGAATGTCCACTGCATTCACTGGCGGTGTCCCCGGCGAGCCCTGGATTGCAGATGGTGTTCGTGAAAACCGAGGCGCGGGTGCCGGTTGAACGCCCCCGTGCCCATCGACAAAGGTCTTTCGCGCAGCGAGATGCGGATGCGACGGCGCCTCGAACATGCCGACAACCGGCGCCGCACAGGCATCAGATCCTTCAAGTATCTTCGTCCATTCATCACGCGTTTTGCTTTTAAACAGAACTTCCATCTTGTCCTGCAGATCCGGCCACTGGTCACGATTCATCTGGTTGTCAAAACAGCCATCGTCGAGCCCCGCGAGCGTTCTCAATTCCGCGTAGAACTGCGGCTCGATTGCCCCGACCGCCATGTAGCGGCCATCCTTGCACTCGTAAGTACGATAGAAATGCGCGCCGCCATCCAGCATGTTCGTGCGCGGCTGGTCGGTCCAGCGCCCCAACGCACGCATGCTGTGAAACAAGGTCAGCATACTCGATACGCCGTCGCACATCGCAGCGTCGACAACCTGCCCTTTGCCGGACGCGCGCGCCTCGATCACTGCCGCAAGCACACCGACAGCAAGGTAAAGTGCGCCACCTCCATAATCGCCAACCAGATTGAGCGGCGAGACCGTGTCACCGTCGCACGAACGAAACGAATCGAGCGCGCCGGTGATGGCGATGTAATTGATGTCGTGTCCCGCCGCGAGCGCCAGCGGCCCGGTCTGCCCCCAGCCTGTCATGCGGCCATAGACCAGACGCGGATTGCGTTTCAGCACGACGTCCGGCCCAAGACCCAGACGCTCCATCACCTGCGGGCGAAAACCTTCGATCAGAATATCGGCAGCGGCAATGAGATCAAGCGCCTGCTGGAGATGATCGGAATTTTTCAGATCGAGTTCGACCACCCGACGCCCGCGATTGACGAAATCGCGCGCGTCACGTTTGCCTTGCCCCGGCCGTGCGATGGACACGACGTCCGCGCCCATATCAGATAACAACATCGACGCGAACGGTCCCGGACCGATACCGGCGAATTCGATGACGCGCACGCCACGCAGCGGCCCTGTTGCCGCCGATTGCTCCTTCATCCGTTTCTCCCAAACTTATTGTTCTTGTTTTCAGCAATCATTCCTATCACGCATTGACGATAGGTTTTCCTTCAACATCGCGTGGCATGTCAGCCTTGTGCGTGAGCATGCCGCCGAGGATCAGGCTGGTCATGTGCGCAATGTATTGGCGGCGAACGGCATCGGTGATGCCACCTGTCCCGAAGCGCGAACTCATCTGCCGTCCATAGAACAAGTGATCGCAGGCGCCGACGAGGCTTGTGTAGAACAGGGCCGGATCGACTTTTCGAAACTCGCCTGCCGCGATCCCTTCCGCGAGCAGTCTGCGCTGAAATTCAAACAGCGGCGTGACGAAGAAACGGTTTACTTCTTTCGCAGTCGCCTCGCTGCCTTGATGCAACAACAAATGGATCAGCCGGTTCAGGTACGGAAAACGATAGTAAGCGTTGATGATCCCGGCGATATGCCGCTGCAGCTTCTCGGTCGGCGAAATCGGCTGATCGAGCACAAAGGCAAGATTGGCCATTTCGGCACCGGCATCGCGCGCAAGCAGCGCTAGCAGCAAGCCGTCCTTGTTGCCGAAGTGATATTTCACCAGCGCGGCATTGACGCCGGACTTTTCCGCGATGTCACTCAGCGACACATCCGTCGAGTTGCGCTCGATCATCAGATCGCCCGCCGCCACGAGTAATTTGGCCGCCGTTGCGTTCATCGGCGCCGCGTCCTTGTCAGGGCTCCGCTTCGGCGCCAATGGCCGTCGTGACGCTTTCGTGGGCGGGGTGGACGACATTCGCAATCCTGTGCGCAAGAGACACCCAGCTAAGCCGATGATCGGGCGTCGCTCAAGAGTTAATTGACCGATTGACTAAATCCAAAGTGGCCACTTTAATTCCCTTCAACAAACAACAATGACAATCAGGGAGAGTGAAATGGCCGAAGCCTACATCGTCGCCGCTGCCCGGACTGCTGGGGGCCGCAAGGGAGGCCGCCTCGCGGGATGGCACCCTGTCGATCTCGCCGCATCCGTGCTGAATTCATTGGTTGATCGCACCGGCGTCGATCCTGCACAGGTCGAAGATGTCATCATGGGCTGCGTCATGCAGGCCGGCGAGCAGTCAAACAATGTGGCGCGCAACGCAGTGATGGCCTCGAAGCTGCCGGAAAGCGTGCCGGGCACATCTGTTGACCGGCAGTGCGGCTCCTCGCAGCAGGCGCTGCATTTCGCCGCGCAGGCCGTGATGTCCGGCTCGATGGATATGGTGATCGCCGCCGGCGTCGAGGGCATGACCCGCGTGCCGATGGGGCTTCCCGCTGCACTCCCATTCAAGAATGGGTTCGGCACTTACATGAGCCCGAACATTGAGGAGCGCTATCCGAACATCCAGTTCAGCCAGTTCACCGGCGCGGAAATGATGGCGCAAAAATACAGCATCGAAAAAGACGAACTCGATGAGTATTCCTACTATAGCCACCAGAAAGCGATCGCCGCGACGCAGGCCGGTGCCTTCAAGGACGAAATCGTGCCGCTGCCGATCACGCGCGCCGACGGATCAACCGATACCCACCACATCGATGAAGGCATCCGCTTCGATGCCAGCCTCGATGGTATTCGCAACGTCAAGCTGATCGCGGAAGGCGGACGTATCACCGCCGCCAGCGCCAGCCAGATCTGCGACGGCGCATCCGGCGTCATGATCGTGAATGAAAAGGGCCTTAAGGCGCTCGGGATTGCCCCGATGGCACGCATCCATCACATGACCATGATCGGCCATGATCCCGTGATCATGCTTGAAGCCCCACTGCCGGCGACCCACAGGGCCCTGAAGAAAGCCGGCATGAAAGTGGATGACATCGACCTGTTTGAGGTCAACGAAGCTTTCGCCTCGGTGCCGACTGCATGGCTCAAGGACACCGGCGCCGATCCTGCACGGCTCAATGTCAATGGCGGCGCCATCGCGCTCGGCCATCCGCTCGGCGGCTCGGGCACGAAGCTGATGACGACGCTGGTCCACGCCTTGAAGGCGCGCAACAAGCGCTACGGCCTGCAGACCATGTGTGAGGGCGGCGGCATGGCGAATGTGACGATCATCGAGCGGCTTTGACGGTGTCGAGGGCGGGCTCGCAACCCGCTCTTCTCGTTTCACGCCAGCTTTCATCCGTCGCAACAGGACGCTTCAGCATGACGCATCCGTCCCTTCACGCGCAGACGACGCCTGATAAGGTCGCCTACCAGATGGCGATGACCGGCGAGGCGATCACGTATCGCGAGCTTGATCAACGTTCCAACCAGGGCGCGCATCTGTTCCGCAAACTCGGCCTGCGCAACGGCGACCACATCGCCATCCTGATGGAGAACACGCTCGCATTCATGGAAATTTGCTGGGCCGCCCAGCGCAGTGGTCTCTACTATACAGCGATTAGCCGTTATCTCACCGCCGACGAGATTGCCTACATCGTCAAGGATTGCGGCGCGCGCATTGTGATCACCACGCCGAAATGCGCCGCCACGATTGCAGGATTTGTCACATCCGCGCCAGACACACCGGAATTCTTCATCACGGGCGAGGCCCGTCCGGGCTTTCGTTCATGGGATGCGGACCGCGCCGCGCAGCCAACGACGCCGATCGCCGACGAGACCGCCGGCTTCGACATGCTCTATTCGTCAGGCACCACCGGACGGCCAAAGGGAGTCCGGCGCGTCGCGAGCGAAACATCGATCCTCGTGCCCAATGCATTTCTGAAGTATCTGTGCGTGGACATGTACGGCATGTCGTCGGACAGCATCTACTTGTCGCCCGCGCCGCTCTATCACGCGGCTCCCTTGCGTTTCAACATGATGGTCGGCGTGCTCGGCGGCACATCGATCATCATGGAGCATTTCGATGCCGAAAACTTTCTGAAACTGGTTGATAAACATCAGGTCAATGTGTCGCAACTCGTGCCGACGATGTTTGTCCGGATGCTGAAACTGCCCGATGAGGTTCGTGCGCGTTACGATGTCTCATCATTGAAGTCAGCCATTCACGCGGCTGCGCCGTGCCCAGTGGAGGTCAAGGCGAAGATGATCGACTGGTGGGGGCCCATCATCGTCGAATATTACGCCGGATCGGAAGGCAACGGCGTCACGGTTTCAAATTCGCAAGAGTGGCTAACCCATCGCGGCACGGTAGGCCGCGCCGTCGTCGGCAAGGTCAAGATCGTCGATGACAATGATGAGGAAGTCCCGATTGGCGAAGTCGGCACGGTGTATTTCGCCGACGCGCCACAGTTCGCCTATCACAATGATCCCGAGAAAACCAAGGGCGCCTATAACGCCAAAGGATGGTCCACCCTTGGCGACGTTGGCTACGTCGATGCAGAAGGTTTCCTCTACTTGACCGATCGCAAGGCCTACATGATCATCTCAGGCGGCGTGAACATCTACCCGCAAGAGACCGAAGACATCCTGATCACGCATCCCGCGGTGGCAGATGTTGCGGTCTTTGGTGTGCCGAATGAGGAAATGGGCGAAGAGGTCAAAGCTGTCGTGCAGCCACACGACATGTCGCGCGCTGGAAAGGATCTCGAAACCGAACTGATCTCATTCTGCCGTACGCATCTGTCGCCGATCAAATGTCCCAGGAGCGTGGACTTTGAGGCCGAATTGCCGCGAACACCGACCGGGAAACTGATAAAGCGACATCTGCGGGATCGTTACTGGGCCGCTGCGAAGACAACACCGGCTCAGGCGTAGCGGGCGCTCACTCTTCCCGCAGCCACTTCTCCACCAGCATCACGTCCGGCGGCTGCAGGTATTTGGTCGTCCACATGTCGACGGACCACTCGATCCCGCTTTCTTTTTCCACCAGCACCGCCGTGTTGTGCGGCAGCTGGAGCGCGAGGATATTGCCCCGATATCGGGGATTACCAACCGTATGATGCTTCAGCAGACCCCATTCCTGCATCACCAGCAGAAAACTCGATGTGTTGCGGGTTGAATCCCAACAGTCAAAGTTGCTCGCATCAGCACCGGTTCGGATATCCGCATGCGCGACGCGCGTGGTGGTGCCGATCATGGGACCGACCCGACGGTCGAACCAAACCACGGCCTTCTGAACAGCTGCACGCTCCGCAGTGGCAGATGCCTTCCCGGCCGCCAGAATTTGCGTCAATTGCTTTCTGTCGGCAGCGGTAAAGTCGAGCGTCGCACGGCGCCGGCAGACAAATCCGTAACAAACGGTCATTTCGTTCGCGTTCGGCGGATTGATCGAAACCGACGTATACAGGTCGGCCTGCTGCGGACTGAGTTGAACGGCACGGGCCGGCAGCACGCCCAACATCAAGCCAAACAGCGCCACAGCGACTACGGTACGGAAAGAAGGTCTAGACAACGTACAGCCCCGAGAAATTGGTAATGCAGAAGTATGGCGGATTTTCCGCGCGATCAACAGGCAGATACCGCATGCCACGAACATTCGCATGGAATTGTGGCAGCTTCCGAGATTAGGATTTGAGCCGCACGAGGATATCATGTCCACACCCCGACCCATGATCCCGCCATTTTCTGCGCCTTATGCGTCGGATGACCGCCAGATCACCGCCCGGCTGCTGGCTCTGCCGCCACTCGACACCTGAGCAAAACGCACGAATCGACAGCTACCGCGATGCGTCTGATCGAGGCTATCCGCGCCCGCGACACGGGCTTCGGTGGCGTGGAGGACATGCTGCGGGAATTCGCACTTTCCACCAAGGAAGGCCTCGCCCTGATGGTGATGGCCGAGGCGCTGCTGCGTGTCCCTGACGCCGCGACTGCCGACCGCTTCATTGAGGACAAACTGGGTCAGGGTGATTTCGCCCATCACCAGACCCGATCGAGCGCCCTGCTGGTCAACGCATCGGCCTGGGCATTGGGCGTGTCCGCACGCGTGATCCAGCCCGGCGAAACGCCGAGCGGCACCATCGGCTTGATCGCCAAGCGCCTCGGCCTGCCGGCGGTCCGCGCTGCGACGCGACAGGCGATGCGTCTGATGGGAAATCATTTCGTGCTGGGCGAGACCATCGATGCTGCCCTCGTTCGCGCCGGGGACGATCGGACATATGGTCATCGCTATTCGTTTGACATGCTGGGCGAAGGATCGCGCACAGCGGCAGATGCGAAGCGCTACTTCGAGTCCTATGCCTCGGCCATCGACGCGATCGGACGTGCGGCGGGCAACAGGCCGCTGCCGGATCGTCCCGGCATTTCCGTAAAATTGTCGGCGCTGCACCCGCGTTATGAGCCGCTGAGCCGTGCGCGTGTGATGACAGAACTGGTGCCGTTGGTGACGGCGCTGGCGCGCCGCGCAAAATCCTTCGACCTGAATTTCACCATCGACGCCGAAGAGGCCGATCGCCTTGAACTCTCGCTCGACGTGATCGACCAGGTATTTTCCGATACCGCATTGGCCGGCTGGGATGGCTTTGGTCTTGCCATTCAGGCCTATCAGAAGCGCGCTGAAGCCGTGATCGATCATGTCCACGATCTTGCGTTACGCCATGACCGGCGCATGATGGTGCGTCTTGTAAAAGGGGCCTATTGGGACACCGAGATCAAGCGCGCGCAGGAGCGCGGTCTTGATGACTATCCGGTGTTCACGCGCAAGGCGATGACCGACCTGAACTACATCGCCTGCGCGCGGAAACTGCTCGCACTCCGCCCACGTATCTTTCCACAATTCGCCACGCACAACGCTCTGTCCGTCGCGACAATTGCTGAACTGGCGGGTGGAGACAGAGATTTCGAATTCCAGCGCCTGCACGGCATGGGCGACGCTCTTTATGCGCAACTTCAACGAAGACAAGCCGACCCTCACGTGCCGGACCTATGCACCGGTCGGAAGTCATCGCGATTTGCTGGCCTATCTGGTGCGCCGCCTTCTGGAGAATGGTGCGAACTCATCCTTTGTGGCGCAGGCATCGGACGATGCGATCCCCGTTACGGCGCTGCTGGAGCGACCGGAGACCGCAATCGGATCAGCTGACAACGCACGACATCCCCACTTGCCGCTGCCGCGCGATCTTTATCTCCCGCGCGTCAACTCGCGCGGCATCGAGTTTGGCGATCGAACGGCGCTCGATGTACTCCTCGATCTGATTGCCCACGAAGCAAAATCGCTTCCTACGAAGCTCGCGACAGAGAACCAGGGCGACGTCGCACGAGTAATCGCCACAGCCCGGTCCGGCTTCGCGGCATGGAGCAGAACACCGGCGGAGACCCGCGCTAGCAGCACTTGAACGCGCTGCCAGATCTGATCGAGCAGCGGATGCCGCGCTTCATTGCGTTTCTGCAAACCGAAGGCGGCAAAACCATCGACGACGCCGTGTCGGAAGTCCGCGAGGCCGTCGACTTCTGCCGTTACTATGCGATGGAAGGACGCAAGCTGTTCGGCAACGGTGTCCCGATGCCCGGTCCCACCGGCGAGAGCAACACGTTGCGTCTGCGTGGCCGCGGCGTCATTGTTGCCATTTCTCCCTGGAATTTTCCCCTCGCGATTTTTCTGGGACAGATCTCGGCGAGCCTGATGGCGGGCAACGCGGTGGTTGCGAAGCCCGCCGAACAAACGCCGCTGATCGCAGCCGAAGCCGTGAAACTCCTGCACGAAGCTGGAATTCCCACCTCAGTACTTCATCTGATGCAAGGTGACGGCCGCGTTGGTGCGGCACTTGTCGAACACCCCGATGTCGCGGGCGTCGTCTTTACGGGCTCGACCGAAGTGGCGCGCGCCATCAACCGCACCCTCGCCGCAAAAGATGGCCCCATCGTTCCTCTCATCGCGGAGACCGGCGGCATCAATGCCATGATTGTGGATGCCACAGCCTTGCCGGAACAGGTGGCCGACGATGTGGTGACATCCGCGTTCCGGTCCGCCGGACAGCGCTGTTCGGCGCTGCGGTTGCTCTTCGTGCAGGACGATGTTGCCGACCGCATGATCGCAATGATCGCAGGCGCTGCGCGCGAGTTGAAGGTTGGCGATCCGCGCGATCCCGCGACACAGATCGGCCCTGTCATCGACGCCGAGGCCAAGCAGCGCCTCGATGCGCACATCGCACGCATGAAAACACACTCGCGCGTGCATTTCGCTGGCGACGCCCCGGCGTCGGGCAACTTCGTCGCGCCTCACATTTTCGAACTGTCGAGTGCCGCAGACCTGACCGAGGAAGTGTTCGGGCCCGTCCTGCATGTGGTGCGCTATAAAGCCGCCGACCTTGAAGCTGTCCTGCGTTCCATTGCCGCCACCGGTTATGGACTGACGCTCGGCATCCACTCCCGCATCGACGAGACCATTGAGACCGTGATCGAACGAGCTGGCGGTCGGAAACGTCTACGTCAACCGCA
The DNA here is from genome assembly GCA_963751855.1 of uncultured Alphaproteobacteria bacterium. Taxonomy (GTDB): domain Bacteria; phylum Pseudomonadota; class Alphaproteobacteria; order Rhizobiales; family Xanthobacteraceae; genus Afipia. Next base: position 742,632 of record CAVVWF010000008.1, read on the forward strand.
ACATGATCGGAGCCGTTGTCGGTGTGCAACCATTCGGCGGGCACGGCCTGTCAGGGACGGGGCCAAAGGCCGGTGGCCCGCATTACCTTGCACGCCTCGCGACCGAACAAACCATCACGATCAACACCGCAGCCGCCGGCGGCAATGTCGCACTGATGGCGGATAAATAGTTCGACACTCGCATCAGTTGCGGCCGGTGCGTACGTTGCGGCGACGTCCCTAGATCAACACCGGCTCGTCGGGCAGCTCATTCTGATGCGGTCCCGAAGCTGGAAAATGTTTCGCCAAAAGCGACGTGACAGCAGCGATACCCGTCAGCATCCCGGCCTCGAAATTCCCGCTTCGGAATTCCGCTTCCATGGCGCGGCAAATCGCTTCCCACTCGGCCTGTTCGACCTTCGCATTAATCCCACGATCAGCCACGATCTCCACATCCCGATCGGCCAGCAGCAGATAGATCAGAACGCCGCTGTTGTTTTCGGTGTCCCAGACCCGGAGTTGCGAGAACACATCGATGGCACGGGCGCGCGCGGGTTGATCCTTGAACAAAGGCCGGCCATCGAGAGCGCCCTCGACCGCAAAGCAAATTTGTCCGGTGTGGACCTTCTCGCTGGCCTTGATGGCTTTCTCGATATTGGCCAACGCATCGCGCGAAAACGCGCGCTGGACACGCCAGCGTCGAGGAAGAAGATGCTTGCCGATGCGTTGAATGCCCATCGCTACCAACTGCCTGACGCGCCGCCGCCGCCGAAGCTGCCGCCGCCCCCGCTAAACCCTCCGCTCGAACCACCCGAACTGCCGGAGCTAAATCCTCCACCGCTGGAACTGTAACTGCCTCCGCTGCCGGAGCCTATCGCGTCACCGATCAATGTAACAAAAAAAGCGATGAGGCCGGCAATCAGGGCCACCGGCAGGACGCCGAGCATGGACCCATGCGATGAACGCGACGCCGCCACCCATTACGAGCGATCCGATGAGTCTGCCGAACACCGCCCTGACAAGCCCGCCAACAAGCAGCGCACCGATGATGACGACCGGAAAGAGCTCGCCGAGATTGTCAAAACTCGCGCTCAGATTCGACTTCGGTTTCGGCGCTGGCAACGGCTCGCCGTCGACCACGCGCAGGATACGGTCGACACCATCGGTAATTCCACCCGCGAAATCGCCGTTGCGGAATTTCGGCGTGATGATCTCGTCGATGATCCGTCTCGCGGTCGCGTCGTTCAGCACGCCTTCAAGACCGTAGCCAACCTCGATCCGCAGCTTGCGGTCGTCCTTCGCAACGATCAAAAGCGCGCCGTCATCGATCTTCTTTCGTCCGAGCTTCCATTGCTCGACCACGCGCAGGGCGTATTGCTCGACGGTTTCCGGCGCGGTTGTCGGCACGATCAGCACGGCGATCTGGCTGCCCTTGCGCTCCTCGAAATCCTTCAAGGTCTGCTCGAGCGTGGCCGCCTGATCGCTGCTCAGTGTCCCCGTCTGATCGACCACACGGCCGGTGAGCGGCGGCACCGCGACCTCGGCCACAGCAGCCAAAGCCCAGCACAGCATGAACGCAAGAATGACTGCTCTTGCCGCCTTCATCGCGGGTGCTCGTTCAGCGCGGTTACTTTGCGGGCGCAGGCGTTGCCGGCGCGGGTGACGCCGGAGGCGGAACGTTGAAATCGACCTTCGGTGCGGTGGAGATCGATTTCTCGTTCTCGACCGTGAAGTTTGCCTTTTCCTTGTAGCCGAACGCCATCGCGGTCAGATTGTTCGGAAACGTCCGGATGCCGACGTTATAATCCTGCACCGTCTTGATATAGCGATTGCGCGCCACGGCAATGCGGTTTTCGGTGCCCTCAAGCTGAGCCACCAGATCACGGAACAGCTGGTCGGATTTGAGCTGCGGATAATTCTCCGTCACCACCAGCAAGCGGGACAGCGCGCCGGTCAGTTCACCTTGCGCCGCCTGGAATTTCTGCAGCGCGGCTGGATCGTTGACGACATCCGGCGTCATCTGCACGCTGCCGACCTTGGCCCGTGCATTCGTGACGCCAAGCAGGACATCCTTCTCCTGCTGTGCAAAGCCTTTCACCGAGTTGACGAGGTTCGGGACCAGATCCGCGCGGCGCTGATACTGGTTCACCAACCTCCGACCAGCCCGATTTGACTGCCTCGTCGTTTTGCTGGATGGCATTGTATCCGCAATTGGTGAGGCTGAGTGAGGCGAGCGCCGCGAAGACCGTCAAAAGCTTGCGCATGGCTATCTCCAAAATAAACAAAATCGATCGCGACCATACAATGGCCGTGTGTCACTCATCATACACGGTCAGGCGGGCCGGGTCACTCGCCTAGCCATGCCGACATTTGTCAGTTTGTTTTAGCAAAATCGATGAATGCGCGAAGCGCCGCAGGCAGTTGCCGACGGCTCGGATAGTAAAGAAAGAATCCGGGATATGCCGGACACCAATCCGCAAGCACACGTACCAGTTTACGTTTGGCGATGAGTTGCTCGACCTGGGCCTCAAACACATAGGCAAGACCCGCGCCATCGAGCGCCGCGTCAATCATCATTTCCTGGTCAGTGAGTGTGAGCGGCCCATCAACCTCGATATCCAGTTCGATGCCGCCGCGCTCGAACTCCCAGCGATAAATTGATCCGCTCGAAAAGCGCAACCGTATACACGGGAGTTCACGCAAATCATGCGGCGTGATGGGCTGCTTGCGGCTCTTGAAGTAGGCAGGCGAACCTACAACGGAAAAGCGATGGCGCGGACCAATCGGCACTGCGATCATGTCGGCTGCGATGGTCTCCCCGAAGCGCACGCCCGCATCGAAACCAGCGGAAACCACATCCACCAATGCATCGTTGATCACGAGATCGACCCGAATGTCGGGATAAGCTTTAAGAAATTTCGTGATGATCGGAAGCAGCACAAGCCGCGCCGATTGCCGCGCCGAATTGAGGCGAAGCGTTCCCGTGGGCTTGCCGCGAAACGTATTCAAATCTTCCAGCGCGTCTTCGATATCGCGAAAGGCCGGACTGACCCGCGCGAACAACTGTTCACCCGCTTCCGTCAGCGCCACGCTGCGGGTTGTCCTATTGACGAGGCGCAAGCCAAGCCGCTCCTCGATATTGCGCAAGGCATGACTGAGTGCGGACGGCGTCACGCCGAGTTCGACCGACGCAGCCTTGAAGCTACGATGCTTCGCGATGGCCAGAAAGCCCGCCAGATCCGAGGAATCGACCCGCGCCATTGATGAATATTTCTCAGTAACTTATGGAACATATACCGGATTATCTCATCAATTACCACGAGCTAGATTTCTTCCATCAGACCGACGGACAGTCCTCCGGTCTGCACTACGGAGAGACATCATGCGTGTTTGGTTCATCGCGGGAGCGTCCCGCGGATTCGGCGCCAGGATCACGGCTGAAGCCCTGGCTCAAGGCGATGCCGTCGTCGCCACGGCCCGCAACCCGGCGGCTATCACCAAACAATTTGGAGCGAACGAACGGCTGCTGCCGGTCAATCTCGATGTCACAAATGAGGCAGAGGCTCATGAAGCCGTGGGCCACGCGATCAAGAAGTTTGGCCGAATCGACGTGCTCCTGAACAATGCCGGCTACGGCCTGCTCGGCGCTGTCGAAGAAGCGAGCAACACTGAAGTGCAGCGCGTATTCAACACCAACGTCTTTGGCCTGCTCAATGTCACGCGCGCGGTGCTCCCGCACATGCGTCGCCAGCACTCCGGCCACGTCGTCAACATCTCATCGGTCGGCGGCTACGCAGGTTTCCCCGGCTGGGGGGTGTATGGCGCGACTAAATTCGCCGTCGAGGGTCTCAGTGAAGCGATGACGGCAGAGCTGGCCCCACTCGGCATCAATGTGACGGTCGTCGAACCCGGCTTTTTCCGAACCGATTTTCTCGATGACCAATCGTTGTCGAGAACGCAGCAGGAAATTCCGGACTATGCCGAGACCGTCGGCAAAACACGCGGTCACGCGGAAGACGCCAACCACGCCCAGCGTGGTGATCCGTCGAAGCTCGCAACGGCGATGATGAAGCTGGTCAATGCCAAGACGCCCCCGACCCGTCTGCCGCTCGGCAGCGACACGATTGCACGTATTGAGGCCAAGCACGCGCACGTCGAAAAGGAACTTGCGGCATGGCGCGACTTGGCCACATCTACCGACTGGACGGACGAGAGGACCGCATGATGTTTTCCGCCCTCCTCCAAAGCGGCATTTTGCTCATGCCGCTTTGGGCCACTCTGCGAAACAAACTCTCCCGCCCAGGATGGACGACTTGCACCGCGCGCTGAACCACACCCACCGCGTTCATACTCGAAGCCTCGCGCAACATGACAGGGTTGCGCGAGGTTTCGCTGGAATCACTCCACGGTTGCCTTCAGAGTCCCGTCAAGATCAACGCCATATACTGGGACGAAACATGACCAACAGCGCAGACAGCACCGAGATCGATACCGGCACTGAGGAACTCCTTTGTTCGCTGCGCGACCGTGTTGCCGTCATCACGCTGAATCGCCCACAAGCCCGCAACTCCCTCTCCGACAATCTGACGCCGGCGCTGCGAACCATGATCAAAGTCTGCGGCGAAGATCCCGATGTCGGCGCCATCGTCATCACGGGCGCTGGCACGGCCTTCTGCGCTGGCGGCGACGTCAAGGGGATGGGTAGCAACAGCAAGAAGCATGCATGGTCGTTCGATCAAAAGGTCGAGGATTTGCAGGACCGCCAGCGCCGGCTGACCGGCGCGCTGGTGTCGGTGCGCAAGCCGACCATTGCTGCACTGCCCGGTGCGGCTGCCGGAGCCGGCCTCTCGCTCGCACTGGCTTGTGACATCCGCATCGCGGCGGAATCGGCTTTTGTGAGTACGGGATATATGCGCGTCGGCCTTAGCGGTGATTACGGCATCGCGTGGCTTTTGACGCGGCTGGTCGGCACGGCCCGCGCCCGCGAACTGATGTTCCTTTCGGAGAAGATCGACGCGAAACGTTGCGAAGCGATCGGTCTCGTCAACCGTGTGGTGCCGGATGACAAGCTGCAGGATGAAGCCTTCGCAATGGCCAAGACGATGGCCGAGGGACCGGCCATCGCGTTGCGTTACATGAAGAACAATCTGGACGAGGCGATGGCGTTTGATTTCAACACGGCGCTTGATCACGAAGCCGAGCGGCTCGTGCGCGCCGCCGCCACGGCCGATCACAAGGAAGCGGTGCAGGCCTTCATCGGAAAGCGCAAGCCGGTATTCAAAGGCAACTAAGCCTTTTCATGCGGCTTGCAGCAACGCCACCGTGCCTTGTCCACCATCGGCGCAAATGCTGACGATAGCTCGCTGCCCTGACGGCATTGCCGCCAGCTCCTTCACGGCTTGGCTCAGGATGCGCGCGCCTGTCGCGCCGAACGGATGACCGAGCGCAGTGCTGCCGCCCGTCGGATTCATCCGCTCGCGCGGAAATTTTCCGAAGTCGGCGGTCACTCCAGCCTTCTCACGGATGAATTCGGGACTTTCCAGCGCCTTGATATGCGCGAGCACCTGCGCCGCGAACGCCTCGTGGATTTCCCAGAGATGAATATCAGCGTAAGTGAGCGAATGACGCGCCAGCAGACGCGGAATCGCATAGGGCGGCGCCATCAGCAGGCCTTCGGTGCGGAAATCCACCGAGGCGATCTCCCAATCGATTAGTTTGACGCGCGGTGTACCGGCAGGCAGCTTCGCGAGACCCGCGGTCGAGGCCACCCAGATGCTCGACGCGCCGTCCGTCAGCGGCGACGAATTGCCCGCGGTCAGAGTACCCTTGCCGCTGGTGCGGTCAAATGCGGGCGGCAGTCGCGCGAGCTTTTCGAGCGACGTGTCCTTGCGCGGAATGGTGTCGCGGCGCACATCGCCGAACGGAATCACCAGATCGTTGAAGAAGCCTCGATCCCAGGCAGCGACCGCACGCTGGTGGCTTTCCAGCGCGATCTGATCCTGCGCCTCGCGGGATATATTCCAGACCTTCGCGGTGATTTCCGTATGCTCGCCCATGCTCATGCCCGTGGTGCGATTGCTCACCGCCGGAATGTAGAGCCGCACATCACGCAGTTTGAGATCGATGGCGTGGCTAAGCTTCTGTCCAAGCGACCGCACCGATTGAAACTGGCGCACCCAGTTCGACAGCGAGGTCCCCAAGCCCAGCTGGACCTGACTGAGACTGTCGACGCCGCCAACCAGCGCGAGATTGCGTGTCTCTCCATCGAGCATTCCGGCCGCTTCGAATACGCCCATCATGCTGGTGGAGCATGCCATGATCGTGGAATAAGCCGGGACCGTTGCGTCCACGCCGGCATCCATCAGGATTTCCCGGGCGATATTGCTCCAGGTCAGGTTCGGGACCACGTTGCCCCACACCGCGAAATCGGGCTTGCCGCCGTTCAGTTGTCCGATCATGTGCTTGACCACGGGCACAGACATCGCAATCGCATCAGCGCCGCTGAGTGGACCATCAACTTTCGCAAACGGAGTGCGGACACCTGACGCCAGCCAGATTTCGGTTCGTGCGGCTTGCGCCATCGGACAACTCCCGGATCAAACGCCGTCAGCGGCGTCGCGCGAGCCTAGTCGATCTGACCGATCACACACAAGCAAACAGGACGCGCAAACAGCGCATCCTGTTGGAGATAGCGGTAGCAGAAAATTAGCGGGCTACGGACAACGCGGCGTGCGACGGCCAATTCGCGAGTGCCGCGTGCTTCCAGTTCTCGCATGGAATTTCCGTCGCGGCATGTGACAAGGTTTTCTCAAAACGTACCTGCCGCCAATCATGCGGCGCCGGCAGAAAGCCGTACCCCGACTTTTGCGCAAGCCCAATCATCTGCTCGTTGTTTCGGAAAGTTTCACCGACAAGACGTCGGGCACCAAGTGCAGCCGAACGACATTCGAGATTTGCCAGCAACGCCGATCCGATTCCTCGTCCCTGCCATGCATCGCCGATCGACAACCCGAACTCGCTGCTTTGTGACTCCACGTCATAGGCGTAACGCGCCTCGCCGACGACAGTCTGAATACCATCGACCTTTATCTCGGCAACGACAGCGAAACGATTGTGCTCACCGACATGGAGCGTCTTGTCGAGCTCTGATGGGGGCAGCTCACTTGCTGCCCCCATCAGGCGATTGTAACGAGACTGCCGCGACAGGGACCGGAAGTAGGATTGCAATACATCAGCATCATGCGGCGTAACAAAGCGCACAATCAACGCCTCTCCGGTACGTAGACGCACAACGTCAGTGAATTTGCCGAGAGCACCTAAACTGGAATGACTTGTACTGAAAGCCACCATGTTGCCGCTCCGTTTTATCCGGTTTCCCGGCATTCACAGATCACGCACGCCAAAACGGCTTATTCGCTTCGTACTCGTAATCCGACCAGCTCGCACCGAGGTCGTGGAAGTCGCGATCCGTCATCTGAGTCAGTTCAACCCGCGACTGGTAGCGCTGCCGCCATGTGCGCAAGACATCGGCGACATAAGCGACCGGATGCGCAATGCTTGGATGATGATTATTTGTCATCATTTCGCTGCTGCAAACAGACATTTTCGCCTCCTGAAATAAGTTGATATGGCGTAATATCTGCGTCATCAGCCGGCTTGACAAACGACAGCTTGTCCCCTGTTATATGACATAATCTCATGTATCGGGATGACCCGGCCAATGGTCGCCAGGCTGCCATCGCTGAACGGACTGCGCGCCTTCGAAGCAGCCGCCCGCCACCTGAGCTTCACGCTCGCTGCGGAGGAATTGAACGTCACACAGACGGCGATCAGCCATCAAATCCGGCGACTAGAAGAGGAACTCGGCATCCGGCTGTTCATCCGGCAGAACCGGTCACTGGCGCTGACACCACAAGCCATCGAATATCTGCCGGGTATCCACGCCGCGTTTCAGGATTTGCGGTCAGCCACCGACCGCCTGCTGCGCAATGACGGCGACCGCGTGTTGACCGTAAGTACACTGACCTCATTTGCCGTGAAGTGGCTGCTGCCAAGATTGCGCAGCTTCCAGGAAAAACATCCGGACATCGATGTCCGGATCACGACATCCATCGAACTCGTCGATTTCCGCAACGACAACGTCGATGCAGCGATCAGATTCGGGCGCGGGCAGTGGCCGGGCCTCCGCGCCGACTGGCTGATGGCGGAGCATCTGTTCCCCGTGTGCAGTCCGAGTTTGCTGAAAGGCAAGCAAGCCCTCCGGCGCCCGGAAGATCTGGCACGCTTCACCCTTCTGCACACCAGCGCCCATGATGATTGGCGGCTGTGGCTTACCGCCGCAGGTCTCCCACCCGAGTTATCACAAAATCCGGGGCTGACATTTGATCTGGCGTTCATGACCGTACAAGCGGCGATCGATGGCATCGGCGTTGCCATGGGCCAGACCGCCTATGTCGCGGACGACATCGCCAAGGGACGCCTTGTCGTTCCATTCGATATCACCTTGCCGGCCGATGCAGGCTTCTACATCGTCGCCCCACAGGGCAAGGCGAGCGCGCCGAAGATCAATGCGTTTCGAGACTGGCTGACAGCCACCGTAGGAAACGAGCGAAACGCTCAATCCGCCCGACATCATTCCGGAAAGAGACTATCGATCGTCTGACCGATCAATGCATGGGCAAGCAATGGAGCAGGAGATCAAAAAATGCAGCTCTCTGATTTCTATCCCCTGATCATGACCGAAAAGCTCACAGAGACGCGGGATTTCTACATCCGCTGGTTCGGCTTTACGCCGCAATTCGAGGCTGACTGGTGCGTCTACATGCGCTCAAAAGGTGAGCCGAGTTTCGCACTGATGTTCATGCACCCCGATCATCCGTCCCGCCCGCCGGGGCGAGAAATGCATTCCGGTCAGGGCCTGATCCTGACCATGCAAGTGGAAGACGCCAAAGCGACGTTCGAAGAGATGAAAGGCAAGGGACTGCCAATCGAACATGGATTGACGGATGAAGCGTGGGGCCAGCGCCGCTTTCTGACGCGCGACCCAGCCGGCGTATGGATCGATGTGGTTGAACAGATTGCACCAGCCGAGGGCTTCTGGGAGCAATATGCAGTCGCAAGCTAGCAATCGCACGATTGACGCGTGAATGCACGCTGAGCCTAGCACTCGCAGACAATCACGCGGTGATCGTCTTTGCTTTTTTCTTTCGACTTGCTCGCCATTCCTCAAAACGCTGCACGACGACAAAGAACGCCGGCACAAACAGCACGGCAAGGCAGGTCGACGCCAGCATCCCGCTGAACACCGTGACGCCGATCGATTTGCGAGCGCTGGCTCCCGCCCCGGTCGCGAACACCAGTGGCGCGACCCCGAGGATAAAGGCAAACGACGTCATCAGGATCGGCCGGAATTGAGCCCTCGCAGCTTCGACAGCGGACTCCAGCAGCGGCTTGCCATCACGCACCCGCAACTCGCGCGCCACCTCGACGATCAGGATGGCATTCTTCGCGGATAGCGCGATCAGCAAAATCAATCCGATCTGCACATAGAGATTGTTATCGATGCGCAGCCCCGTCAGCACCGCCATCGGACCAAGCAAGGAGAGCGGGACGGCGAGGATAACCGACACCGGCGCATACCAGCTCTCGTATTGTCCGGCCAGCACGAGATAAACCAGAAGCATTGCCAGACCGAATGTAAAGTAGATCTGGTTGCTGACGATTTTTTCCTGATACGACATCGCCGTCCATTCGATAGTTGGTGCCCGGCGGAAGTGTCTTCGCGGCAATCTGCTCCATGAGTGCCATGGACTGGCCGGAGCTGAAGCCTTGCGCAGGCAATCCGATCACGGTCGAGGATGGATAAAGATTGTAGAGGCTGATCAGCGAAGGACCGACCGTGGGCGTGATCTTCGCAACGGTGCCAAGCGGGATCATGTCGCCTTGCTGATTGCGCACCATCATGTTCTCGATATCCCTCGAGGCGCAGCCGGTAGGGCGCATCTGCCTGTGCATAGATCTGGAACGTCCTTCCGAATTTGTTGAACTGGCTGACATAGGTCGAACCAAGATAGAGCCGCGAGGGTCGAGAACACCTGATCCGTCGAGACTTACATTGTCTGGATCTTGATGCGATCAACCTCGACATTGAACTGCGGCACCATCGCGCGGAACGGCGAACTCACCCGCTGTAATGAGCTTTGCGTCTGGGCGTTAGCAACAACCGCATTGGTGATGGTCTGCAGCTTGACATAGTCGGAACTGCCGTCACGCAGCTGCGATCTGCATGGCAAATCCGGCCGCGTTGCCGATCCCCTGAATCGGTGGCGGCGGCAGCACGATCATCTCGCGCCTCAGCAATTTCCGCCATCGATTGATTCAGATCCAACCACCAGCGATCGCAGATCCTGACCGGCTCCCCGCTCACTCCAATCCTTCAGAACGAGATAGGCGACACCGGCATTGGCGAGACTTGCACTGTTGTCGAGCGCGGAGATTCCGGAGATGCCGAGCACATGTGCAACGCCGGGCGTCTTGCTCGATATCTCACTGACACGATCCATGACATCGCTGGGTGCGATCCAGCGATGCCCCGTCCGGCAATTGCACGGCGGCGAGCAAATAGCCTTGATCCTCGATCGGCAGAAAGCCGGTCGGCACGCGCGACAGACCGTAGCCGCCGATCCCGATGAGAATCAACGCCACGATCACGGAAATCCCGCTATGAGCGACGAGACGCTGAATCAGATCTGGCGTAGCCGCGCTCGATCCGTTCGTAGATCGCGTTGAAGCCACGATAGAACCAGTTGCGCTGATCCGGCGGCACCGGAGGACGCAGCCACAACGCGCATTGTGTCGGCTTCAAGGTCGCAGCATTGATCGCGCTGATCAGCGCCGTCGCTGCGATCACCAGCGCAAACTGCGCATAGATTCGCCCCGTCAGGCCCGGCAAAAATGCCGCCGGCAGAAACACCGATATGAGCACCAGTGTGATGCCAATGATCGGGCCAAAAAGCTGATCCATTGCACTGATCGCGGCCTGTGGTCCCGACATTCCGCGCTCGATATTATGTGCAGCACCTTCCACGACGACGATGGCGTCGTCGACCACAATGCCGATGGCGAGGATGATCGCAAACAGAGTTGAGAGGTTCACAGTGAACCCAAGCGCCGCCATCGCCGCGAAGGCACCAATAATGGTCACCGGCACAGTGGTTGCCGGCACCAGCATGGCCCGCCAGTCCTGCAGGAACACCAGGATCACCACCAACACCAGCAGACGCTGCTTCGATCAATGTCTTGTAGACTTCGCCGATCGCCGCTCTGGACAAACGTGGTGGTGTCGAATGGAATGTCGAACGTGATCGCCTGGCGGGAAATTCCTTCGCAAGTTCGGCCATCTTTTTCTTGACCTCGCCCGCGACATCGATCGCATTGGCGCCAGGCGATTGGAAAATGCCGATGCCGGTGGCCGGACGCTTGTCGAGTGAAAAGACCTGGCTGTAGGTCTGGGCGCCCAATTCTACCCGGCCGACATCGCGCAGGCGGGTGACATCACCCACATTGCCAGTCTTGACGATGATGTTCGCGAACTGGTCGACGTCATCGAATCGACCCTTCACGTTCAACGTATATTGAAACGCCTCCCCGGTTGGTGTCGGCGGCATGCCGACCTGCCCTGCGGTGACTTGTTGACTCTGTTGCTGCACTGACTGGATCACGTCTTGCGGCATCAGGCCTCTTGCCTGCAGCTTGTTAGGGTCAAGCCACAACCGCATGGAGTATTGCCCGGCGCCAAATACCGTGACGTTGCCGACCCCTGGCAAGCGCGCGAGTTCGTCCTTGAGATTGATCGTGGCGTAGTTGCTCAGATAAAGACTGTCGTAGTTAGCGTCAGACGACGTGAGCGTCACGAACAGCAGGATGGCAGTCGAACGCTTCTGGACTGTCACGCCCTGGGTCTGCACTGCCTGCGGCAAAGATGACAATGCGCTCGACACCCGATTCTGCACCAGCACCTGCGCGAAGTTGAGATCGGTGCCGATCTTGAATGTTACGGTGAGCGTATAGCTGCCGTCAGCGGCACTATAGGACTGCATGTAGAGCATGTCCTCGACGCCGTTCACCTGCTGCTCGATCGGGAGCGCCACGGTATCGATGACCACCTGAGCGCTTGCGCCGGGATAACGCGTCGTCACCTGAACAGTCGGCGGCACCACGTCGGGATACTGCGCAACCGGCAGACGAAGCAGCGCCACCGCGCCGATGAGAACCATCAGGATCGCAATGACATTGGCGAGAACCGGCCGTTCAATAAAAAACTTCGAAATCATGCGCGATCCCTAATTGGCTGACGCGCGTGGCTGCTCGATCGTCTGTATCTTCGGATTTACCTTCTGACCCGGAATGGCACGCAGGATGCCCGCGATCACGACGCGGTCCTCCGGACCAAGCCCCTTTTCGATAACACGGAGACTGCCCTCCAGCGGACCGATCTCCACCTTGCGTTGTTCGACAACGTTGTCGCTGTTGACGACCAGCACATATCGTCCACCCTGATCGCTGCCCAATGCGACATCCGGCACCAGTAATGCTTTTGCCATCTCATCAATGGGCACCCGAACACGAACGAAGTAGCCCGGAAGAAAGCACGGTTGGCATTTGGAAGAATACCGCGAACCGCAAGCGTCCCCGTCGACTGATTAACTGTCGGAGCGGCATAGTCGAGCTTGCCAACATGCGGATAGCCGCTTTCCGTCTGCAAGCCGACCTCAACAGGAAAAGTCAAAAGATCAGCCGCCGTTAGCCCCTTTCTCGCGGCTTCGGCGCGAATACGCAGAGACATCCTGTTCACCGACGTTGAAAGTTCACGTAGATCGGGATCGAGTTGGACGATCGTCGCCAGTTGGGTCGGCGACGCGACGCCGACCAGTTCGCCGACTGAAACGAGATGCGCGGTCACGATACCATCGAACGGCGCAACGACATTCGTGTAACCGTAATTGACCGCCGCGATCTTGGTGTTGACCTGAGCCTGCTGCAGATTGGCCTGGGCATTGTCGCGCGCGGACGTTGGTCTGTTCAAAGTACGATTGCGTGGCAAATTGCTTGGCCACCAACTCCTGCTGGCGCTTGAATTCCGCTTCTGATTGTTTCAGCGATGCCTCCGCCCCTGCTTCAGCAGCCTGCGCCTGATCCAATTTCAGCTTGTAGGTTTCAGGCTCGATGGTGAAGAGCGTCGTGCCCTGCTTTGACGAACGTGCCATCCTTGTAATTGATCGCCTGCAGAACACCCTGCACGCGCGCGACAAGATCGACGCGTCTTGATGGGCGCGGTATTTCCTGTCGCATCCAGATAGCGCGTGATTGTCTTCTGAACCGGGAGAGCGACGTCAACAATCGGCGCGGGGGGCTGAACGAAAGCTATTTTGCTCGCATGCGGTGAGAAAGCAAACGCAGCCAACACGAAGAGAGCACGCTGCCTGTTGGGGATATTTGCAAATCTTGCACGGCCCCAGGAGGCAATACGTCGAGCAGCGAATGACTGGACTTCATTCCCATCCCCCTGTCGCGTACTTCGGCAAGCAGGCTCGCATGTCGAGGATAGCATATTCTCCTTGATGGAAAATCCAAAAGCGTGCAGTCTTTCTGCGTTTCAAGGTCTCTGCTCGTCGCCGCTCGATTTAATTCGCTGCTGACACGTCTTCTAGAAGGCAAAGCACTGGAGATCGAAATGCCTCGAAGTATTGAATGCCGCCTTGCGGCCTTATCCGCTTTGATTGCAACAAGTCTAATCGTTCTGACAAATCCCGCTGCAGCGCAGCAGCCCAGTACGGCTCAACGCGACGCAATTCGCTCAGCGTGCCGTTCCGATTATGAGACGTATTGTGCGAGCGTACCGCCGGGCGGCAAGCCATCTCTGATGTGCCTGCAGAAAAACATGACCAGCCTGTCGGCGCCCTGTCAGAAAGCTGTTGGCGCAGTTGGAAAAGCATCATCCGCACCCACGGCGGCGCCACCTGCGTCTTCCGCTGCCGCTCCTCCAGCCGCAGCATCGCCGCCTGCGCAAGCAGCAACGGGCGCATCCCCAGCACCGGCGAGTCCACCTCCAGCTGGCGCAGCCACCCAGGCAACAGTTGGCGCTGCACCCATGGCTCCGCCGCCGCGCGCCCTTACTCCACGCAGGGAGTTCATGCTTGTGCGATCAGTCCTGCAGCGCAGACTACCGCACGTATTGCAGCAACGTCGCCTTTGGTGGTGGTCGGGTCGCTCAATGCCTACGCGCAAACCAGGCGTCACTGTCTCCAACCTGTCAAAGCGCACTGATGGGATTGCGCTCCCGCTGAATTTTTACTGCTGAATGTGCTTGAGACACGAAACATCGCGATAAGCGAGCCCCCCGGAGGAAAGCATGAAGCAAATTGCGTTTGGAATACTAGCTGCCATTTGTTTTGCTTGTATCGGCACGACCGGATCTGTTGCCACCCCGGCGCTGGCACAGCAATCCCGAATGCCGCGACGACGAGCTCACTTGTCGAGCCGGCGTACGTCTATCGTCGCAGCGTCTATCGGGGAACGCGTTATGGCGGTTGTCGGCGGGTCCGGACATGCGGCCCGAACGGGTGTGTACGTTCGCAGGTGCTGGTAAGACCAAACTCTGACGATACTTCAATCGAACTGATTTTGGTCAACGACGCTGTGTCAGGGAAAACGCAGCGATCGTTCGATGATTGCTATTCAGCACGAAAGGCAAGGATCAACTGCACAAGGCGTACCGAGAGTGCGACGTAGCAGACCGCCATGATAATCTGCAGGACAGTATGCCACTCCGACTTGGAGAGGCGATACAGACCATCAAGAAAATTGAGGGCAAGAAGAATAACACCAAACAATTCGACGCCACGCCCCACGAGACCATGGCGCAGATATCCGAACAGCATGATTGCAGGCTCGTTCGTTGAAACATGCGAGCCCGCCGACACAACCAACGTTCCAACGATGATTCTCTCAACATGACCAAAGACGGCGTGCACTGACTCTTCAACGCGTTCGCCGTAAAATGAATGCCACTTGCTCTTGTAATGATTCATCTCAACCTCCGTCAGGATTCGGGCAAAGCCGTGAGCGGTATGGTTCGAAGGCCAACGGCCCCCGCTTCAGATTTATACAATACGTTTCTCAGGCTGTACCCGGCACGGCGAAAGCTGGAATGCCGTGAACAGCCTGACCATTGTAATCGCCTTGCCGAACGCTCTTTGCCGTACAGCCCTAGTCTCCCTGTCTTCCAAACCAAGGCGTGCTTACCGAATCTCCGCATACTGTTGTGATTATCGCACGATTGGAAGCAGGCGTGGCACCCACGCCCGAAAAGACCGGTATTTTCAAATTTTCGACCGACGACCTCCCGGCCCGCGACCGGATTCCGATCTGGCGGGAGGTGTTTGGCCGTTCCGTCGTTAAGGTGGACTTTGCCACGCTACCTCCAAATGAGTATCACCCGCTTGCCTAGTGGCTGCGATCGCTAAGTGCTACTCTGGTCCATGCCGATGCACCGCTCGAACCAGAAGCGAGGCGGGTATGCGTGCGTGGTGCGATCTTAACGCAATACACACGGCGGTCGCCAAGGCGGCAGTTGATCCGTCCTGCTGGAAACCGGCATTGGACAAAATAGCGCTCGTTACTGGCTCCGTCGGAGCGGTGTTGATTCCCATCAACACAAACGACAGACCACATGGCCTCGCATTTACCGACAGTTTGGCAGAGCCGACAGATAGGTACATCAAGGGCGGCTGGTACAAGCAGGACCTCAGGAACCAAGGTATCCATAAAATGTATTCCACCGGGATTACGGTGGATCAGGACCACACATCACCAGAGGAAATGCGCCGCTCGCCGTACTACAATGACTTTCTGGGCCGCCACGGTCTTCAATGGTTTGCCGGTGTGGCTTTCAATGCTGGCGAGGACAATTGGTGCCTTTCAATTCAACGCTCTCCGCAACAGGGGCCGTTCAGCGCGGCCGAGCAACGACAGCTTGTTGCTCTTCGGGCGTCGATGACCAGCGCCGCGACAATCGCGCGCGAATTGGGATTTGCGCGAGCGCTCGGGATTTCCGAAGCATTCGATATGATGGAAACGGCCGCGCTGCTTATTGATCGGCACGGATATGTGGTCCGAACCAATAATGCAGCCGATTTACGGCTTGGCGATACTCTGCACATCGCCAATCGGCGCCTGACAACCAACGACCGGAACGTTGCCACTGCGCTAAGGCAGCTTATCGGACGCGCGATCACGACTGCCGATACCCGGCCGACAATCATGGCGCCAGTCGCTGTCGCGCGTTCCGGCTGCCGGGCGATGGCCGTCTACGCTGTTCCGCTGACCGGAGTTGTTCGCGACGTACTAGCGACCGTCCGGGCAATTGTCGTTATTCGTGATCTGAACAAATCCTTCACGCCGCCTGAAGCGCATGTCAGAAATCTGTTCAGACTGTCTCCTGCTGAAGCCAAGCTCGCAATGCGCGTTGCCTCCGGTGAACAGCTCGAGTTCGCCGCGGATGAACTCGGCATCGCCTGTCAGACCGCGCGCAATCAGATGCAGGCGATCTTCGCGAAGACAAATACGCATCGGCAGGCGGAAATCGTGGCACTGTTCGCGCGCCTTCTCGAAACATCGCGCCGCCCGCCGTGGCACTAGTTTTGCGCAGCTGCGGGTCCTGCCGACTTTCACGAGCCGATCACATTTCACTACCGATAGTATGTTTGCACCATGACCGGCGGCGCGCGTTGCCGCACAAATATCAACGAGAGGCGCTGATTGGAAAATGGCGCGGCGAGAACAGACACCGGCCGCCACCGGTGGCTAACGGGCTTATATCTGTGCACGAGCTCTCCGGACGACAACACGCCCCTCTGAGCAGAGATTTCATTGTCGACACCGAAGCTCCAGGAAGATAGGCCGAGGTCGCAAAAAGCTCTGACAGCCACGCATCCTCGGTCGCAATTAGTTCTGCAGAACGAGAGGAGGAAACAATGGCAACGACTCGCGCACTTTTCGCATTGTCCTGTGTTACAGCCCTTCTGACAGCTGGCAATGTTCACGCTCAGGGCATACCGCCGGAAGGTCCCGTCTCCGTTACATTCACTGCAACTCAGATTTCACCGCTCAAGCCGATGCCGATCGGCGGCGGCAAAGAATTTGTCGTGATAAACCAGGCGATGACTGCATCGAACGATGCAGGAAACCCTGTGCTCAACAAAATGGGCGGCCGCTGCCAATTGACCCGTCTCACGGATTCGTCAGCCAAGACCGTGGAGTTCCATGGATACTGCAACTACGTCGACAGTGACGGCGACCAAATCTTTGAGCAATGCGATTTTCTGCCTGGCGCACCTAACAACTGCAAAGTGACCGGCGGGACTGGCAAGTTCGAAAATCTCCAAGCCTCGCTCGTCATTACCGTCAGCCCCGTTAAAACCAATTTCGACGGCATCGGCCAAGTCATCGGCCAGAAGAAAGGGACTTACAAGATCGCCAAAACGAACTGATGCACCTAACCCGCGCCTCGTGGGTACCGATTGGTGCTCCGCGCCACGCGGGATTTTGCCAGGCGCAACCACCGGCGCCTCAGCGCCGTGATGATATAAAGGCGGCAGCATGCAGGTCTTGAGGCAGAAACGGACATATTCGGACAATTCACGTTACGGTAGATTTTTCGTGCAGTGAGTAAATCTTTTTATAATCGATTTTGCTACTGCAATGTCCCATCGTCTCCCCGGGGCAGCGATGGAGATGAACATGAAAATGCTTCAGAAGGCCGCTGCGGCGTCGACACTTGCTTTCTTCGGGCTTGCCTTCGCTGCGATGGCACCATCACCCGCGAGAGCCGACACCCCCTCACGTCCCGGCGGTTATTGCTGGTGTTCGGCGACAACGAAACGCAATGCGACTTTGCGACTCTGGACCAATGCCGCGAAACTGCTTCCGGGCTCGCGGCGAATGCTTTGCAGCCCACGCCGGGAGGACAGCTTCGCCTATGCTCCCCGCATGCATGGTCAGCGCAGATGAGCCCCCGAATTGCCGGAACGGTTCAAGCTGGTCCGGCAATCATTCCGTGAACACTGCTAACCAGCCGCTTCTCGAGGAAAGCCGATCTCGACCACGCAACCGGTCCCTGAGAAGATCGTGAAACGAAATCGGTGCAGCTTCATAATAGCGGCCACGAGATTTATACCGAGGCCAACACCGGGCGTATTGCGCATCTTGTCCGAACGATAGAAGCGACGCAGCACGACCTCACGCTCGTCCTCGCTGATCCCCGGCCCCGTATCCTTGATCCGAAGAATGCCCTCGCCGTTTACTGTGACGAGCGAAACTTCGACACGCCCGCCTTCCGGCGTGAACTTGATCGCGTTGTCCACCAGATTGGCGACCGCTTCCATCAACAGATCGCGGTCGCCATGGACCGTCATTTCCTGTGTGCAAAGGAAATCAAGCGTGATGTGCTTGTTTTCAGCGATCGGTTCGTACAGATCGCTCACTTCGCGCAGGAGATCCGCGAGCGCGACTTTGCCAAAACCGGCTGTCCGCTGGGTGTTCTCAATTTCGGCAAGCCTGAGCAGCGCCGTCGTAATCGCAAGCGTCTGATCGATATTGATGATCGCCCTGTCGGCAACATCCTGCAGTTGCTCGAGAAGTCTTCGCATTGTTGCGGCCGCGCTCCAGCGTCAGTCGCGCGCGCGTCAGCGGAGTTCGCAGATCGTGAGCAATGTCGTTTCCGACACCTGCAAGAGCATGGATAAGAGTCTCCATCTCGTCGAGCATGCCATTGACGATGCGAGCCAGTCGCGAGAAAGGATCATCGGTGGGCTGACAAGGCAGCCGTTCACTGAGATCACCCGCGACAATCCGCTGCACCTGCTTGTTGACATCGGCAACGCGTCGTTGCGCCCGGATGCTCAGCAGCGCTCCAGCAGCGAGACACAGCAGAAACGCCGGCAAAAGACCGAACAACAGCGCCTGCCCAACGGTCGCCGCGATCTCCTTCGCTTCATCGACGTTGCGGCCGACAAGCAGAGTATCGCCATTGGGTAATTTACGCGCGATTGCCCGGACCGGCGTCTGTCCCGCTCCGCCCTCCCTCTCCACCATCGTGCCCTGTACGATGTCATCGATCTTGAGCATGGGAGGCAGGCGAACGATGTTGCCGACAATCAGGCGGCCGTTCGGGTCAAACAAGGCGGCGAACTGCACGCCGCGCGAATCCTGTTTCAAATGGACATCGATGGCATCAAGCCGCCGCTCGCCGGGCAACGCTGCAATCGTCTCAATTTGCTTGGTAATCATGCGATCGGAGCGCGAGATCAGATAATCATCCGTTCGCCAATAGATGAAGCCGAACAGCACATTGATGAACAGCGCGAAGGCTCCCCCAACAATGAGAGCCCACCGAAATGTGCTTGAACGCATGAACTCCGGCCGAGGCATCGGATGCTCCGCAAGACAGGGTGTGCCTGTCTGCACCATTCCCATCCTAATGATCGCACGCTGCGTCGTCATGAGCCGGCCGACCCAGGCGGAGCCCGAAGGATAAACCCGGCACCACGGACGCTCTGGATCATGGGAGGCTCACCCGGCCCATCCACTTTATGGCGTAACCGGCCCATGTGAACATCCACCAGGTTGGTGGCCGGAACGAATTTATAGTTCCATACCTCTTCAAGCAGCATCGCCCTTGTCAGTAATTGATCGGCACGCTGCATCATATATTCGAGCAGGCGAAATTCCCGGGGCAGCAGCTCGATTTGGCGATCCCCGCGTTTGGCACTGCGTTCGATCAAGTCGATTTCCAGCGGCCCAACGCGCAAATTCGTTCCACGCGCTTCGGCGGGACGCCGCAGCAATGCATCAATTCGCGCAACCAGTTCGACAATGGCGAATGGTTTGGTGAGATAGTCATCGCCCCCGGTGCGCAGCCCGCGCACACGCTCATCCACCGCGCCAAGCGCACTCAGGATGAGGACCGGCGTGCGTACATTCTCCCGCCGCAACGCTTCGATAATGGTCAGCCCATCCATTCCCGGCAACAGTCGATCGACGATCATCGCGTCCGGCTGGATCGAGCGCGCCTTGTCGAGGCCCTCAATTCCGGTCGCGCACCATTCTATTTCGAACCCGCGTTGCGCGAGCTCCGCCCGGATCTCCTCCGCCGTCTCGTTGTCATCCTCGATCAAAAGTATTTTCGCCATCATGTCTTATCCGTTGCGGCCGGAGACGGGAATACCGGTGCCTTTCGAGCATTGCTCGACAGTCAAACAGTTACGGCGGAACATCCTCATACTGACCGGCGCGGAAAAATCTGCAACCCGCTCGCGCTCGATTGAAGAACCAGACGGTACGCCCCGCCCAAGGGGGACTGTGGGCGCGAGGCGCACCGTCCGCGTGCAGCAAGAACCACCGCCTCAGGGGGCAAGCACGGTGGGCTGCGCTGTATGTAGATTTAAGATCGATCAGCCAGGGTTTCTACTAAATAGATTTTTAGAGTCATCCCAGCGTGGCCGTACTGCACCTTGCAGCGCTTTATGTGGTCCTGTCAGCGGCGGCCTGCACCTTGCTGCCCTCGACGAGATCGACGGACGGATTGAGGATGACGCTGTCGCCCTGCTTCACGCCGTCGCGCACCTCGACCTCGGTGCCGAGATCGCGGACCACGTCGATCTTCCGCAGGTGAGCGACACCATTCTGCACGACGGCGACATGCACGCCACTCGCATTGAAGATGACGGCTTCCGCAGGGACGAGCAGACCGGCGGCGGATTGCGGGATGTGAAGTTCGACAGTGCAGTAAATTCCCGGCGTCAGCAGGCCGTCCGGATTCGGGATATCGATTTCCGTCAGCAGCGTGCGCGACCCCGGCTGCAGCGCGTCGGCAATACGGGTCACCTTGCCGGGAAAGGTCCGGTTCGGAATTTCAGGAACGCGGATCACGGCATCAGCACCGGGGTGCAGGCCGAACGCTTCATCCTGCGGGACATATACCTGCGTGCGGATCACATTGCTCTGCATCAGCGTGAACATGAATGTGCCGCTGGCGGCATCGGCCTGCACCAAACTGCCGACGTCCATATTCCGTTGCGTGATCACGCCGTCAAACGGCGCCACGACCTGTTGATAGAGCTTCTGCTGATGCAGAACCTGCAACTGCGCCTCCTGGGCGGCCACATTGGCTTGCGCGACACCAACAGCGGCTTGATCGGCCTTGAGGGTCTGCACGTCGGTCGTGCCCTGTTGCGGCGTCAGCCAGCCTTTCGTGACCAGCGGCTCGTCGCGCTGCCACGTTACGTTCGCCAGATCCATATTGGCCTGGGCCTGCTGCAGCGCCGCCTTGAGCTGCACCAGCGTTGCCTCGGCCTCGGTGATCTGATGATCGAGCTCTGGCGCCACGATTTCGGCGAGCAGCTGCCCTTTCTTGACGTGATCGCCGATATCGACTTCTCGCTTGGCGATATAGCCGCTGGCGCGCGCAAAGATATTGGCCACCGAAAATGCCGATGTCGTCGCAGGCAGACTGACCACAGCATCGCGGTCGCTCGTTTTCACCGCCGCGACGCGGACGTGGGGCGCGAAATCGCGCTGCGCTTCGGCGGTCGCCGCCACCGCGCGGTTCTGCTCGTAGTGGCTCCTGGCTCCGAACGCGAGCCCCACAACAAGCAGACCCAGAGCGCTGAGACCGAACAGCCGCGCGCCTCGTCCTTTACGCTTGGCGGGGGGCAATGGCCCCGGGATGTTTTCCGGGGTTCATCGGAGACGGGAATGTAGGGTGGCGTCAGTGGATCCATCGAGTTCATATCGCACCTTCCTCGAACACGCCGTGAGTGGTCTTTCCGTCATTTCCTTTGCGCAACCAGGCGAAAAGATAGGGCACAACCAGCAATGTCGTCGGCGTTGCGAACAGCAGTCCGCCGATCACGGCGCGTGCCAGCGCCGCATTTTGTTCCTCGCCCGCTCCGCCGATCGCCATCGGAATCATGCCGACGATCATCGCAGCCGCCGTCATCAGCACAGGACGAATACGGGTGTGGCCGGCGTCGATGGCGGCCTCGAATGCCGTCTTGCCCGCAAGCTGCTGCTCACGCGCGAATGTCACCAGCAGAATGGAATTTGCGGACGCAACGCCGACCGCCATGATGGCTCCCATCAACGACGGCACGTTCAATGTCGTGCCGGTGATGAACAGCATGGTGAGAATGCCGCACAGCGTGGCCGGCAGCGCGAGAATGACGACGAACGGATCGCCGAAATTCTGGTAGTTCACCACCATCAGCATGTAGACGAACACCGCCGCGAACAACAGTCCGACGCCGAGATCCCAGAACGCGTCGTTCATGCTCTGGATCTGGCCGATCACCTGGATGGTGTTGCCGGGCTTCATCTGCTTCTGCAGATCCGCAACGATGTGGTTGATCTGCGTCGAAATGCTGCCGAGGTCTTTTCCTTGAGCGCTCGCATAAACTTCGTAGACCGGCTGGATGTTCGCCTGATTGGCGTTGGTCGGCACGGTGTCGCGCTTGATGGTGGCGACATTGCTGAGCAACCCCGGCACCGGCCCGCCGCCGACCGTCGACGACAGCGACGACGACACCGGCGTGTTGCGCAGATCGTTCAGCGAACTGATGCTGCGTTCCGGAGTCTGGACCGCGAGATAATACGGAATGCCCGAGGCGGGATCGGTCCAGAAATTCGGCGTGACCTGCTCGGACGAGCTCAGGCTCACATTGACGTTATTTGCGATGGTGCTTGCATTGAGCCCGAGCTGCGCCGCGCGCGTCCGGTCAATGGTGGCGTAAAACGCCGGTGCATCGACTTCCTGCTGCAGGTGCGCATCTGCGATGCCCGGGATCGCAGCGATACGCTTGCGCAACTCCTGCGCCACTTTAAGATTGTTGGCGCGGTCATAGCCGACCGTGCGGACATCGATCTGTGCCGGAAGACCGAAATTGAGAATCTGGGTCACGATATCGGCGGCCTGAAAATAGAACTGATCTTCAGGAAACGCGGCCGGCAGCACCTCGCGCAGCTTGCGCACATAATCGGCGGTCGGCGCGTGGCCTTCGTTGAGGGAAACAAGAATGACGCCGTCATTGACCCCGATGGTCGAGCCGTCGGTGAAGGCCAGATTGTAGGTGCGCGCCGGAAGTCCGATATTGTCGACGATTAGCTCCCGATCCTTCTCGGGAATGACCTGACGGATCTTGTCTTCAACAGCCTGGAAGATCTTCTCAGTGGCCTCGATACGGGTGCCGGCCGGCGCGCGGACGTGCAACTGGATTTGTCCGCCATCGATCACCGGGAAGAAATCGCGGCCAACCAGCGTGAACATGGTGGCGCCAAGCCCGATGACCAACACACTCACCACTGGAATAACAAGCCGACGTTGCAGCAGCGTAGCCAGCAGCGTGGCATAACCCTGCCGCATCTTTTCAAATCCACGATCGAAGGCATGATGCGCCCGCGCAAACCAGTTGCGCGAGGCGGCATCGTGGTGCTCGTTCTTGAGCAGCAGGCCGATGGTGATGGGCGTTAGCGTACGCGACAGGCCGTAAGACGCCAGCATGGCGAACACCACGGCGAGCCCGAGCGGCGTGAACAGGTATTTCGCGGGGCCGTGGAGGAAAATCACCGAGGTGAAGACGCAACTGATCGCCAGCGTCGAAACCAAGGTCGGAATGGCGATGCCCGCCGCGCCATGCAGTGTCGCAAGCGGCAATGGCTGATGTTCCTCTGTGAGCAGGCGATGGGTGTTCTCGATCGTCACCGTGGAATCGTCGACGAGAATGCCGACCGCCAGCGCAAGACCGCCAAGGGTCATGGTGTTGAGCGTTTCGCCCATCCCCCACAACACCACGAGCGAGGCCAGGATCGACAGCGGAATCGAGATCATCACCACCAGAGTCGAACGCCACGAGCCGAGAAACAGCAGGATCATCAGCGCGGTCAGGCCGGCTGCAATGGCGCCTTCACGCAGCACACCCGCGATCGAATTCTTGACGAACACCGACTGGTCGAACAGCTCGTTGATGTTGAGGCCGGGAGGTGCCGCTGCCCGCGCCGACTTCAGCGCGTCCTTGACCGCGTTGACGACTGCAAGCGTCGAGGCATTGCCATTCTTGATGATGCTGAGCAGCACCGAACGGCGGCCATCCCGACGCACCACGTTCTGCTGCACGAGCCAGCCATCATGAACCTGGCCGACGTCCTTCACGAACACCGTCGCGCCATCCACGACCTTGATCGGGATGTTGTTGAGATCGGCGATGCTCGCAGGCGTCGCGTTGGTGCGCACCGTATATTGTGTGTTGCCGATTTTCGCTGTGCCGGACGGCAAGCGTCAGATTCTGCGCGTTGACTGCATTCACCACGTCCAGCGGCGTCAGCCCCTTGGCCACGAGCTTGGTCGGATCGATATCGACCATGATCTGGCGATATTTTCCGCCCGATGGCGTCGGCAGCGTAATGCCGGGAATCGGCGCCAGTTGCTGCCGCACGCGGTAGATGCCGTAGTCGTAGAGCTGTTGTTCGCTGAGCTTGTCGGAACTCAGGCTGATCTGCAGGACCGGCACGCTCGATGCATTGAACTGCACGACAACGGGCGGCTGGATTCCCGGCGGCAGGAGCGCGCGGATCGAATTCGTCGCGGCGACGATCTGTGAGATGGCGAGGTCGAGGTTAACGTCTGGCTGGAAATAGATTTTCTGAACCGAGATGCCGTTGAACGTCTGCGCCTCGATGTCCTTGATGCCGTTGACGTTCGCACTGATCGAATACT
Organism: uncultured Alphaproteobacteria bacterium; assembly: GCA_963751855.1. Lineage (GTDB taxonomy): Bacteria > Pseudomonadota > Alphaproteobacteria > Rhizobiales > Xanthobacteraceae > Afipia. The sequence continues at coordinate 767,437 of CAVVWF010000008.1, forward strand.
GGCTGTAGGTGGTGACGCGCTGCTCCATCTCCGGCGTGCTGAGGCCGGTGTAGCTCCAGATCACCGTGACGACGGGGATTTGAATCTCGGGAAAGATGTCCGTCGGCATCGAACGGCTCGCGACGACACCGAGAAAAAGAACGAGGGCCGCCACCACATAAAACGTATGGGGGAAGCGCAGCGCGAAGCGGACAATACCCATGGTGCACGCCTATTCTGAATCGATCTGGCCGCACACCACGACCAGCCCTGGCGAGAAAGACATTTACTTGTCACTTCATCAGAACAAGCTCCGCCGAACGCTGAAACGAGGCAGCGTGCTCTTCCGACATCATTCGACTTTGTGCGATCGACTGCGTGAGGTCGGCATTATGAGATCAGCGTTGTCGCGCATCTCATGCAGTGCAACATGGGGAGTGCGAGGCAAACCCTCAAGTAAAAGGCAGTTTAGAATTCTAAAATCGAATTTAGGAACGACAACTCACGGGAATTCAATTCGTGTTGAGCGCAGTCGTCATTGCGCTTGAGGTCGATCATTTATCAGTGATGTCTGAGATGGATCAGCAGACATTCGCTCTGGTGGTTTGATGAGGATCGCAAGACCGCAAGTTGCATGAGCGAGGCCGTTGTAGCGCGCGCCCAAGCAGCAGAAACGCTCGGCCTGAGCTGAAGCACCCTTCGAATGCGAAGGCCCGCCTCGCGTGAGCAAGGCGGACAACGATCGTTACGGCAACTGCATCTGCACCACAGGACCGGGCTTGATCGCATCGCCCCGTGCGATGACGAGGAAGCGGCGTGGTGTCCTGCCTTCACCCTGGACGATCTGGCGGATGGGCCCGGTCGCGTTGACAATCGCCGACCCCGCCGGATTCGTCATGAATGCCGCTAGCGGTTCGAGCGGTCCCTCACCATTGGCTCGATTGGCAAGTGCGAGCACATAAGGCTGCTTGGGCTCGAGGCCCGTGACCGATGCCTGCAGCACCTGGATCAGCCCCTGATCGAACAGTGAAACGCTGGTCGGTCCCTGCTCCGCGCTGCGCTTCGCCTTGCCCTCGATCCGAGCCAGCGTCAGATGCGTGGTCTGGCCGGCGACACCGAGTGGTTGCAAGCCTTGCCTGCCATCACCCTCGGGAACAGCGTTCGGCACATATGCAATGGCCTGCGGCGCCTGACCGACGGGACTCGTCGCAATCACCTTGTTGGTCATGGTGTCGATAGCGGTCACGCTATCAGCGTTCTCGAGTCCGATATAAACGCGGCTACCTTCGCCCGACGGCCATATGCCATGCGGCAGCTTGCCAACCGCGATAGTGGCAACCTGCGAGAAGTCGTCGGTGCGGAACACCTTGACCTCGTTCAATCCACCGACAGTGACGTAAGCAAAGGTGCCCTTGGCATTGTGGACGATGTTGACGTGGTTGGTGATCGGCCCGGTGTCGATCGACTTGAGCACGTCAAACGGCGGCTGCGCATTGAAGACCATCGTTCTGCCGATGTCCTTGAGCGTGAACCAGACCTGCTTGCCGTCCGGTGTCGCAGCGATGTTCGGACAGAACGGGCTGTCCTGCTTGACGTGTCCGACGATCTGGTGATCGGCGACGTTGACGACCACAGTATCCGGATTGAAAGACGAGCAGACGTATCCGTATTTTCCATCGGGCGAGAAGATCTGCATGCCCGGCCCTGCGGGTACCTTGATCCGCGTTTTCTCCTCGAACGTATTACCGTCAAGCACGGACACGTAGTCTTCACCGCGCACCGTGACCCAGACCTCCTTGCCATCCGGCGTAAAGAATGCCTCATGCGGCGAACGGCCGACATAAGTCGTGTGCTTCACGGCGTTGGTAGCCGTGTCGATGAACGTGACGGAGTTCGAGCCGATCGAGACGACAGCGATGGTCTTGTGATCAGGCGAGAAGCCCATGCCATGGACAAGCACCTGCCCTTTGTAGAGCGGGCTGAAATTTCCCGGCTGCGGATCGCCAAGGCGGATCACGCCCAAGAGCTTGTTGTCGACCGGATCGGTCACCGACACAGTGTTGGAAAACTGCTCGGCCGTATAGACGCGATCCTTATGACTGATCGGAATGTCCGGATCGCTTGCCGCGCCGGGCGCCTGCCCCGCCAAGACCGGTGTGACGATCGACGTGCCGGCAAGAAAGGTCAGTGCCAGAAGTGTGCGCTTCATCTCGGTTTCCTACTTCATGTTTATTGAATTCGTGGAGCCGTGAGACATTGTCCCGTGCGACATATCCATCGCGCCCTGCGGCGCGGATGACGCTGATCCGGCATCAACCGCCGTCGGCGATGGAACCGATGGCGGCAACGGCTGCCCCAGCGCAAGGCGCATCGCGGCGATCTCCTGCTGTTGCGTCACGATGATTTCCTGCGCCAGGCGGCGAAGCTGTTCGTTCTTTCCGTAGCGAAGAACCGCCTTTGCCATATCGATCGCCCCCTGGTGGTGAGGCACCATCATCTCTACAAAATCGTGATCGACATCGCCGGTCGGCTTCACCGTCATGCCCGCCATCATTCTGGACATCGCGGCATCGTTTTCGGCGAGAAACGGTGCTTCTGCCGAGTTCACCGGATTGTGCTCGATGTCGTCGGCCATCGCTCGGGACGAAGGCACATGCGCGCCTGCCAGCGAGATGATTGCAACCGCCGATGTCGCTGCAAGGGAGAATGCTCGTTTTCGAGCAAAGGACCGGGGAAGAAAATTCATCTTGCCACCCCATCAGACAAAATTTACGCAAAACGCAAACACCAGATGATGCGCGCTGTTCCGACGTTATTTGACTTTGTGAGATCGGCGGTTCCGCCCACATGCACCGCAACATGCGGGGAACAAGTGGCGAGGGCTCAAATCACAGGCAGTTCAGAATTCTAGAATCGAATTTAAGAACGCGAGCTGAGCGCAGTATCGCGTCTGTCATCCAACCGTGGCCGGCGGCGGCCCAGAGGGGCGGCGCTAGAACCAATTGCTTTCAGCGGCGCCCCTCACCCACGCTACGATGCTACGCCGACAACCGCGCGACTGACGGTGCGAGGCAACGCGCGAGTGCACTGCTGAGTTCTGCGGATGTCAGCGGATGACGGACAATCCCCGCAATACCGGAGGCCGCCAGCAGCGACGAGTCCAGGTTTCGCGTCGAGGGCACTGCGAGGATGATCGGCAGGTTCGGTGCAGCCGCGTGTAGCGCGGCCGCCGAACTGAGCGCGGCGCCACCCGGCTGATGGCAAACGAGCACGGCATCAAAATCCGTGTCTCTGGAGCGGCACGCCTGCTCGGCCTCGGCCAGATCCGTGAAGCCCAGCGGCTCGTAGCCCAGCGCAGCCACGATCTCCTCATGCCGCAGGAGAGGCTCCTGACCCATATCGAACACCAGAACAGCCCTGCCGAAATCGCTGCCTGATAAACCGGCACGCTGGACGGAGATCAGATCCTGCGACCAAACAGACGGAAGCCAAATAATGAAACGCGTGCCGACGCCGAGCGTGCTCCTGACCTCGATCGACCCGTTATGCTCCTCGACGATGTCACGCACCGTCGCAAGTCCCAGTCCATTGCCCTCAGCGCGCGTGGTAAAGAAGGGTTCGAAGATCCGCTCCATGGTGGCCTTATCCATGCCGCGCCCGGGATCGGAGATCGAGATAATCGTGAAGCGGCCCGGCTGCAGAACTTTGCGCCCGACCTGCAGCGAATGGGTGATGTCGTGCGCCTCGATCTGAATGTCGATGGTGCCGAGGCCATCCATCGCCTGCGCCGCATTGTTGCAGACGTTGAGAATGACCTGCTGCAACTGCGCGCGCTCTCCTGATACGATCATGGTCTCGGATGCATCAATCACCGACAGGGAAATATCAGGCGGCAGTGACGCAGAGAGCAGCGACTGCGTCTCGGAGATCAACGCCTTGACGGACAAAGGCTGCCGCCTACCCTCGCCGCGGCTGCCGAACGACAGGATCCGATCGACAAGTTCGCGCGCCCGCTCACCAGCCCGGCGAATTTCGCCAAGGCTTCCAGTGGGCTCCTTGCCCGCCCTGATGCGGGCATCCGCGATTTCCGTATACCCGAGAATGGCCGCGACAATGTTGTTGAAGTTGTGAGCGATGCCACTGGCAAAGGTGCCGACGGTCTCCATCCGGTCGGCGTGCTGAAGGCTTGCTTCCAGTCGTTCCCTCTCCTGCTCGTGGATCACCCTGTCCATGGCGTTGATGATGGCATCGAACGCCATGCGAAACAGGGCAAAGTCATCCCGGCTGCCGAGCGCCCGCGCATTCACACCGTCGAAGCCCAGGATCGTGTCCGCTCGGTTCCCAAGGCTGCGGACGCAGAGCCAGCTCTGCAGGCCGGCAACCTCAAGCAGCTCCCTCTCCGATGCGTCCGGCCTGCACCGCGCCGTGCGAATGATGCCGTCCGGGCCTGGATCAAGCCGCAAGGCACGATACATCATCAGTTCGGGCCAGCCCTTCTAAATCCCCACCTCCTCACGCGCCCATTGATAAATGCTCGAATGCTTGGCCACGACGAAATAGGCGCGATCCGCGCCAATGAATTCAGCGAGCTTTTCGAGGGCGCTTTCGACGTGCGCCGCAAGTTCATGATGCTGTGAATTGATGAAACGCATCGAGATGTCGGCGATCACGTGCTCGAACGCCGCCTGCCGCCGCAAGGCCAGCGCGCGTTTGCGCAGTTGCAGTCCGAGGATCACCAGAGAGACAAGCAGAACGAGAGACGTGATATAAAGCGACAGCCGGTATCTGCGGGCGGTCGCTCGCGATGCAAGCTGGCGCTGGACAATCAGGGCGCGCACGACATCCTGCTCGCGATTGTCGGTCTCGACGATCAGCGCCTTCAGAATGGCGTCGATGTCCGGCAATACATCCACCAGCATCCTTCCGTGGGCGAGAACTGCCGAAACGGACTCGTCATCGCCCGGCAGCCGTTCAAGCATGGCAAAATCGCCCAGCCGGTCCTGGACGCGGTCCACCGCCGCCTTCGAGGTATCCATGGTGAGCAGCAGCATCGCGCCGGCGAGCTTCGTCGCGGCGTTAGCCACCGGCTTATAATTCGATGCCACCAGACGGGTGGTCAGCACACCGAAGTACGCCATTGAATTCTGCAGCAGCGCGTTCTTGGTCTTGAATTGCTCGATCAGCTCCGTCTCCCGCCCTGCGCGACGTTCCAGAACGTCGATCGCGGCGATCTCATCGGGATGCGGCCCCGCCGCGGCGCGCAACCGGCGAAGCAACTCCTGAGCCTTGGCGGTGATGCGGACCAGCGCATCGTAGTTGCGTGACAGGCCGACCCGCGCCGTCAGGACTTCGCGATTCAAGGCGCGCTCAAATCTCAGGAAATCGTCGAGGGCCTTCAATTCGCTGTCAAACCGCGGGGAGTTCAGGTTCAAGCCGCTCATCAGCAGCCAGGTCAGCACACCAAGCATGATCAGGACAATGACGCTGGGGTAATAGCTCCACTTCATGGCGCGGCCCGCACGGGGGCACCATGATACTCCCCCGTCAATGTCTGTAGATACGCGACAATCGCGCTCACATCCTCGTCGGCCAGCGTCGCATTGAGCTGCGCGCGCGCCATCTTGCGAACCGCATCGTCAAGCGTCGCCGAAGTTCCCTTGTGGAAATAAGGCGCCGTGACCGCGACGTTACGCAAACTCGGCACGCGGAAAATGTCCGGAGGACCTGGTGTGACGGCAGAAAATACGCCGCGCTGCTCGAACAAATTGCCTCCAACATTCACGCCCTGATGACAGGAGACGCAGCCCAGCGACTTGAACAGGCGATAGCCCTGCAGCTCGTGCGCCGACAGCGCGGTTGCGTCACCTTTCAGCCAGCGATCAAACTTGCTTCCGGGGGTGACGAGCGTGCGCTCAAAGCTGACGATGGCGTCCACGATATTGTCGGCGTCCGGACGCCGGCCATAAGCAGCGAGAAAATCCCGGCGCATGGCCGGATCCATGTTCAATTTCGCCGCAACCGCTTCCATGGTGATGCCCATGATCTGCGGGCTCTGCAGTGAGGCTGCGGCATGGGATTGAAGCGTGTGAAACTTCCCCTTCCAGTTAAAGCGGAAACTGAGCGCCGCATTGAACACCGTCGGCGTGTTGAACTCCAGCGTCGATCCATCGTGACCCACTTCGCGACTTTTGTTGCCCGCACCATTTGTTCGCGTGTCGTGGCACGAGGCGCAACTGTGCGTATTCTCGCGCGACAGCCGAAAATCGTGGAAAAGCCGCTCACCAAGGGACACCTTCAACGGATCGATCACCGGCGGATCCGGGATCGGCGTGATCGGTTCCATGACGGCGGTATACGACCCGGCCGGAGGCGTGACCGACTGTGCAGAAGCCAGCGACGGCGACAATAACGCGAAGGGAAACAGGCCAAGCATGAGCGCCCATCGCCTGCGATGAATGGTCCATCCAGCGATGGAATGCGCTGTCAGCGACGGGACCCTTCTGACGTGATCAATGCCCCCTGAATTCACGCTTTCGCTCTTTCTGATCTAAATCTCTCATATGGGCGCTGGCGGCAAAGGCCGCAGCGCCGCGCTCCGCATGGCTGGAATACGCCGTGGTTGAATTCCAGGAGCAACTTCCAAGCGCAAACTCCAAGCGCATCAGCAGTCGAGGCAGAACCGGGCAATCTCTTCGAGGAGCCTTCGGTCTGCGATACCAAAATCAACCAACGTCCGGTCGTCAAACCTGGCGAGCGCCGATGCCACTCGTCTCACTTCCCTCTCGCGATATCCTCCACCTGCGATAGCACGCCGGTTCCGCAGCAGATGGCTATCGCGAATCAACTCGCGGTGACCGCCGTTCGACGGGCCGGAAAATGGGCCGACCGGTGTTGTCGCCCGTGATGATTGGTCCTCGTACATCAAGCTCTCTCCCGAGTATGTCGCCGTTCGGGATATTGGTGATCGTCGGTTACGGCGCCATCACTGTCGAGAAGAGTGTGGCTACAATCGCAATCTTCTTCGCCATGTTTTCGCCATTACCTCTCGCGTCCCGCTGGCAAAACACTCGTTTGACGCGCGCGCTCGGTTATCTTCGCTCGCGATCACAACACGCATGGCAGTTACGACGTCTGTTCAGAGCGCTTCAGTCGTCCGAATCGTACAATCCATACACGTCGTGCGACCCTATGTTGAAGACGCTTGATCACTACATCTGAAACCATAATGCATGCACTTCCCACGCAGCAATGCACACAATTCTGAACTAAGTGTAATACCGTTTCTGTAGGAAACTCCCCTCGATGAACGGCGTAACTTCAACCTCCAACGACCCTTCACACGCCTGTTCAACAGACGCAGATACGAAAGCCAAACACCGCCCTCTCTTTCAAGAAACTAATGAATACTTGAACCGCGGCGCGTGATTGCGACGACACAGAAATTCATCGGAATTTTTCACGAGATCAGAGCAGCCTGAGATTCGAAATCCATCTCCATCTTGATTTCCTTCACGGCCGCAGAGCTAGTAGCAGTATGACCGACGAGCTGAATAAATTGGGCCACATCATCGTGGTTGATGATGACGAAACCATAAGACGCATGGTGATCGGCTACTTCGAGGACCAAGGCATTCCTGTAAGCGCTGCGGCCAACCGAATCGAATTCAGCCGCCACGTCGCAAAAGCTCAACCAAGTCTGATCCTTCTCGACTTGCGGCTTGGCGACGACGATGGCCTCGACTTGCTGAGGGAGCTTCGATCGCATTCGGATGTGCCGGTGATCATCATGACCGGCCATCGCATCGACGAGATCGATCGCGTCGTTGGCCTCGAACTCGGCGCGGATGATTATCTGCTGAAGCCGTTTGGCTTGAGAGAATTACTGGCACGCGTGCGGGCGATCTTGCGGCGGCAGGAGCTTGGCCGTATCGCCCGGTCCCGCGATCCTGAGCGAGGCGGATACCGGTTCAACGGATGGCGGATCGAACGCCGAGACCGGAAGCTGCTCGATCCGCAGAACAATCCGGTGCCGCTGAGCAAAGGCGAATATGCCCTGCTGCTCGCCTTTCTTGAAGCGCCGCAGCGACCGCTGACGCGCGAGCATTTGCTGCAGGCGACGCGCATTCACGAGGATATCTTCGATCGCAGCATCGATGTCCAGGTGCTGCGGCTGCGGCGCAAGCTGGAGGTCGAGTCGCGCGCACCGCGCATCATTCACACCGTGCGCGGCATTGGTTACATGTTCGATCTGGCGGTCGAGCCTTTCTAAACTTTCGCGCAGGAGCGCGAAGCCGCGATGGAACCGCTAATAAATCGTCAAGCCATCGTGGGAGGAACCGGCGAATCTCGTCGCATCAATCAACTGCCGGACGATTATTTCAGAGCGCATCATTCTCGTCCGCATTGAATCAACGCCAGAAATTCACTCGCATTCGTTGATGGCCTTGCAAGCGTTCATGAGCGACCTCACATAATAAATAGAAAAAAACGTGTCTTTAAATTGCAGTCCGCGGCCGGTGATAGAAATGAACGCTGGTCGCGGATTCTTTTTCCAATTCAACTCACGCGTGGCAGAGGACTATCATGTCTGTCGCATACAAGACTTTTCGTCCGTCTTCGCTGGGCGATATTGTTGAAGTCATCGGAGATCTCGATATCGCCGATGGCGAGACGGCCAAGGCTCTGACGTTCAGGCATGCGCCGAGCACATCGATCCACCTGATCGCACAGTACCGCTCACCGGTGCACGCCAACTGGCAGTTCGGCCCCGATTGTCTGAGCCTGCATGAGCCCCTGCTCCTCGCAACCCAAAATCGCGCGGGCGTCGTCAATGTACGACCCACGGGGCCACTCGGTGTCATCATGGTCTGCCTGAAACCGGAAGCCGCTGCTCATATCCTCGGCGGGGCGCTCGAGAAATTTGCGAACACCAAGGTCGACTTGAAAGATGTCTTCAATGTTCGCGATGTGGAGCTGCTGGAGGAAAGGCTGGCGGAGGCCAAAGACAGTGCGGAGCGCGTGGCCCATGTCGAAGCCTTCCTGATGCAATGCGTGCGCCACGCGGAGCCGGAGCTCGCCGCGTATCGTGCTGCGAAGTATCTGCGGCATTCTCCTGCAATGCCGGTGCAGCAGGTCGCATGGAAGCTAGACATCAGCGAAAGGCGCTTGCATCGCTGCTTCCGGACCGCTTACGGAATCAGCCCGAAGCGGTTTGCACGCATCGCTCGTGTTCAGAAAGTTCTGGCCGCGCGGCGGAACGGATTCGACTGGGCGGATATCGCATATACGTGCGGTTTTGCGGATCAGGCGCATATGATCAAGGACTTTGGAGGGATCGTGGGCCAGTCGCCGTGCGCCTTCGACCGCCCCGTCACCCCGGGAGAGCTGAATACGATAACCGGCTGCGTCGCCCTGACTTACACCGTTTCTCGTCCACCTGCCAAAATTCATCGACCTGAAACGCATCGACCACGGCAAGCGATGCAGCCTTTACGGCCAACCTGAAATTGTCTCCGCGCAGCACGCCGGCGGCAACCAGCGTGCTGCGCGAGCCGTTCAGGCGAATGCGCCGGCCGATACCGCCGCAATTCGTTCCTTGATGTCCGGCTCATGTAACAGGCTGCCCGGCTGTAAGAGCTGCCCGACGTCCACCATCGTGCGATGGACAACCGGATCAGCAACCACCGCGCGGAAAAGCGCGGCATCGAATTGCTGTATTTCCGCAAAATTGTCCGGGCGTTTCCCCCGCGTGTGGGGAAAAGCAAGATCGGTATTTGTGGACATGTCCCACGGCGTCCGCAGGATCGATTCAACGCGCGCCATGAATTCGGCCTGCACGCCAGCGAGCGGATCGGGCTCGGTTGCCGCGCTCGCCAGCACGTCCTGCAGCAGTCTTGCTTCCTGAGCGGCGACGGACATGCCCTGGCCATGCGTCGGATTGAAGCGGCAGATCGCATCGCCGACGGGAAGAATTCCGCGAGGCAAGCGGGGCATCTGCTCGAAGTGTCGCCACACGCTGGTGAGGAAGCCGAAATGGTCAATCCACTTCGGCGCCTCCGTGTGACGCAAAACTTCGAAAATCGTCGGCGTGATCAGCCGGCACAGCGTGTCCAGAAACGCGTCCCAATTGTTCGGTCGTGAGATGCCAACGGGCGCAGCAATGGCTGCCGTCCAGTTCCCGCCTTCGAGTGGCAACAACGCTGCGTTCAGTGCCGAGATCGGCGGATTTGGGAACGTCCGCACAATTTTAGCGTCCGGCATCGCATGAGGGGGAATCTTCACAACGACTGTCGAATACGTGATATCGACGCCGACTTCGGAGACAAGCGGGCGTTCCCAGTCCAGCTCGTCGAGCAGCTCCAGCGTGGGCCGTGCACGACTGGAAGCGTCCACAACCAGCTCAGCGTCAAGCGTCTCCAGCGCGCGTGATCCCAGGTCAAGCCTGACGCCGCGTACCGCCCCTTCAACGGACAGCACAGACGTGAGCCTGCAGTGCGAACGCAACTTGATATTGTCGATTGCAAGAACTCTGCATCGCAGGATGAATTCAATCAGCGGTCGCGATGCACAGAGGACTGAGAGGTCGAAATTGCGCATCGGCAGCACACCCACATCCGCGCGTTCATACCGGATGTCCTGCGCGAGCCTCACAGGAACGGCGCCCGCGTCGGAAAGGTCATTGCTGAAGCCGGGGAAAATCTCCTCGAGCGCCTTCAGGCCACCGGCGAGCAGAAGATGCGGATGCCGGTCCTGAGGCGTGCCCGGCCTCGATATCGGAACTTCTTCCAGTCGGTCGCGCTCCACGATGACGACTTGCTCGAAATGGTTTGCCAAAACCGCTGCCGCCGACAGACCGCTGATACCCGCGCCAATCACAACTGCCCGCCGGCCAAAGAGACTGCTCATTTTGTTTAAGCTCCATCATTCAGAGCGAGCAAATCACCGGAATCGGATTGCGAACGAATTTCAGTTGGATGCAGAATAGCTACAGCGGTAACAATCGCCAGCCGCGCAACGGCACAATTCATTGCCGCCAAAACGTGCACCAAAAACGGCCAAAAGAAAACGACCGAGAAAACCAGTCAGGGAAAACAGCCAAGAAAAAAACAGCAATGTCGCCCCCGATGCTGTCCATCGGAAGCGACATCCCCTCTCCACGTGAGCGCGTACCTAGCTGGCGTGGCACGCGCTCCACAGAAAGTTCTGCGCCTCCATCTGCAGCATGATCTGAAAAGCCGCGAACGCCAGATGTCTGCCAAGGAAAGACATCAGCCGCCACGTCCCGTCGATCGAGACGACACCGCGGCAGATATTCATCCCGACGATCGCGACGTAGATCACATCAGAAATCATGGCCAGACCTCACGGCGTATTCGATCTGGGACCGGTGATGAATGCCGATGTCCTTCAAAGTGAAGTCATCAAGCTCAGCCAAAGCATCAATAGCTTTTCTGATCTCTCGCTCTCGGCGCATATGCGCCCAAAGGGCAGCGACGACCTCCCAGGACGAGGTTAACCAACTCCATCCACGCGGCTGGGTGGTCGCATGCGCAGAAAGGCTGTCTGATCCGGCGAGATCTTGCCCCTCACTCAGCTTTTCCAATGTAACGGTGAATCCATTCGTGTCGCGTTGATCATCTCTGGCACTCTTCTCGGCAGATGGAATGAGAGACAAAATAGGCCGCTCGTTCGCCGCAAATGCCTCACGCGGCGGGACTTCTGTTTCGGGCAGATGACCGCCGGCATTAAAATGCGCTGCGGGGTGCAACGATGCGCCACCCACAGCAAAGCCTTCGATGACGAAGTTGAACACCGTCGACCAGACAGCCTTGTCCGGACGATCGGAGACCGTCGCCGCCGGTATCTCTGCCGGACGCGGATCGACGTACGCCAGATGGAGTGCAGCCCGCGACACGCCCTTGCGCCTGATGTTGCGACTGTCGGCCAGGGCGGCGCCGGCCCCTCCGCTGCTCAACGCATTGTAAAGCGTGACAACCGTACTTGCTGATTCAGACGAATATTCCGTCGGCATAAGACTCTCCCACAATTGAATGCGGGATAAATCTCGAGCACGGCTGTTACCGCGTCGTCACGACCACGAGAAATAAGGTTACGTTCGCAGTCTGGCGGCCATCCTTTTGCCATCACCTGCGCGACGGCAACGCGAAGCACCGGGTTTCACGAACGAGCAGCCCGTCCAACTCCCATGGGCGCCCCGATCATCCAACCTGAGGTCTGGGCTAAAGCTGGCATTGGAGAGCCCGCAAAGCCCGGAACTTTCTCATCTCATTTGAGTTCTAGTCTCTTGTGCGATCGCCTAAGGACTGGGTCTGTAGAGGCAATCTTCTGCTGGAAGCGTGCGATCCCGAAATTCGTCTCGGCTTCTTGAAAGATCAAAACTTACGTGACGGGCTTAACTAGCTGGCCAGGCTTGGTGATACGGACGTAATTGACCGCGCGTACCAGAATACGGCGGCACACAATTCTAGGACGCAGGTGAACTTGCTCGGGAAGGCAGCTCTCATGACGGTACGCCCTGAGACGACCATTCGTCGGCGAGATCTACTTCGAGTTGCAATCGCCGGCGCGTCGATGACGGCCGCAAGCGCCGCGATCCTCGCGCCCAGTGCAGCCAGCCAGAATGATCGCAAAGACAAACGAAGGGCTCGTTATCAGGCGAGCTCTGCCGAAGTCCGGAACTTTTATCGCGTCAATAGCTATCCAGCCCGATAGGAGGCGTCCATGCTGCTGAGAAAATCAGACCAGCGTTTACCCTCCGGAAAATCTTCGATCACCACGAATACGCAATCAGAGGGTGGCGCTGATCGTCGCGCGTTTTTGAAAAAATCGGGCCTCGCCGCCGGCGCGCTAGCGGCGCTCGGCAGTTTACCGCTAGTTGGAGTGCGAAGATCTGCGGGTGGGCCGCCTGCTCCAGCAGGGGCGACAGTTACGACGCGCAAAAACATCTGCACGCACTGTTCAGTCGGATGCTCGGTTATTGCGAAGGTCGCGAACGGTGTTTGGATTGGACAGGAACCAGATTACGAGAGCCCGATCAATCGCGGATCACATTGCTGCAAGGGCGCCGCAGTTCGCGACGATGTGCTGGGCCAGCGGCGCTTACGCTATCCGTTAAAGCTTGTGAACGGCGAATGGATCCGCCTCTCGTGGGATCAAGCCATCGACGAGATCGGCGACAAATTGCTCGAGATTCGGGAAAAATCCGGTCCGGACTCAGTGTACTGGCTCGGCTCCGCCAAGTTCACCAACGAAGCCGCGTACCTCAATCGTAAACTGGCCGCTTTCTGGGGAACCAACAACTCGGATCATCAGGCACGTATCTGCCATTCCACCACGGTTACCGGCGTAGCAAATACCTGGGGCTACGGTGCCATGACGAACAGCTACAACGACATCCGCCATTCCAAGACCATTTTGGTCATGGGCGGAAATCCTGCGGAGGCGCATCCGGTTTCACTACAGCATATCCTGGAAGGCAAGGAGCTCAACCGCGCCAATATGATCGTTGTCGATCCGCGAATGACTCGGACGGCGGCGCACGCAACCGAATATGTCCGCGTACGTCCCGGCACCCACATAGCGACCATCTACGGGATGCTCTGGCACATTTTCGAGAATGGCTGGGAAGATAAAAAGTTTCTGGCTCAGCGTGTCTACGGCGTCGACGATATCCGTAAGCAGGTGGCGAAATGGCCCCCCGACGAAGTTGAGCGCGTGACAGGCCTGCCTGAAGCACAGGTTAAACATGTCGCCGAACTCTTTGCCAAGGAGAAGCCCGCCACCTTGATCTGGGCGATGGGGCAGACTCAATTCGCGACAGGGACAGCGAATGTCCGCGCGAGTTGTATTCTGCTGCTTGCTACCGGAAATGTTGGATATTCCGGAGGGGGAGCCAATATTTTTCGCGGCCATACCAACGTCCAGGGCGCAACCGATCTCGGCTTAGATGTAACAACACTGCCGCTCTACTATGGGCTGGCTGAAGACGCATGGCGGCATTGGTGCCGAGTGTGGGAAGTTGACTATGACTGGATGAGTTCGCGCTTCGCAAACAAGACGTTGATGACGAGTCCTGGCATCCCAAGCACGAGGTGGTTCGATGCCACCCTGCTACCGAAGGACCAGGTTAGCCAGCCGGACAATGTGCAAGCGATGTTCGTGATGGGGCATGGCGTAAACACGATTACGCGAATGCCGGAAGCAGTGCGCGGATTGGAGAAGCTCGGTCTACTGGTGGTATGTGACCCCTTTCCGACAGCGTGGTCAGTGCTCTCCGAACGCAAGAACGGCTCGTATCTTTTGCCGGCCTGCACGAGCTTTGAAATGGATGGATCACGCACGGCCTCCAACCGGTCATTGCAATGGGGCGAACAGATCGTTCCACCTGTCTTCGAATCGAAGAACGACTACGACACGATGTATCTACTCGCCACCAAGTTTGGCTTCGCCGACCGGATGTTCAAGAACATCAAGGTAGAGAACGGCAAGGTCTCTGCGGAGGATATCTTGCGGGAGATCAACCGCGGCGGTTGGTCAACCGGCTATTGCGGCCAATCACCCGAGCGACTCAAGGCTCATATAAAGAACCAGGCAAAATTCGATCTCGTAACCCTGCGAGCACCAAAGGACGATCCCGAAGTCGGAGGCGACTATTACGGCTTGCCGTGGCCATGTTGGGGGACACCAGAGTTCCGGCACCCCGGCACACCGATCCTTTATGATACCAGTTTGCCGATCAAAGAGGGCGGCGGCACGTTCCGCGCCCGATTTGGGGTTGAGCGCATTCTTACGAAAAAAGTGATGGAGAATGGACGAGAAGTCGAGAAGGAAGAACATTACAACCTTCTCGCCGAAGGATCCTATTCGGCAGATTCCGAAATCAAGGACGGCTATCCGGAATTTACACTGGGCGTGCTCAAAAAACTGGGCTGGGACAAGGACCTCACCACGCAGGAAATGGATATCATTCAGCGGGTGAATTCCAGCAATCCCGACGTTGTGTCCTGGTCGACCGACCTCTCCGGCGGCATACAGCGCGTTGCAATTGAGCACGGCTGCGCACCCTATGGTAACGGCAAGGCCCGCATGATTGCTTGGAATTTGCCAGATCCGATTCCTGTTCATCGGGAACCGATCTACACACCGCGCCCTGATCTCGTTGCCAAGTACCCCACCCTGCCCGATGCCCTGCAGTTTCGAGTGCCAAATATCGGCTTCAGCGTACAGAAATCGGCTGTCGATCGGAGCATCTCCAAACAATTTCCCCTCATCCTGAGCTCGGGAAGACTCGTGGAGTACGAGGGTGGAGGCGAGGAGACACGCTCCAATAAATGGCTCGCTGAGCTGAAGCAGAATATGTACGTCGAGATCAATCCTGCGGACGCTAGCGAACGAGGCATCAAAGACGATGCCTGGGTCTGGGTCACTGGACCGGAGAGCAACTCCAAAACTCGGATGAAGGCGGTCGTAACGGAGAGAGTCGGCCGAGGCGTTGCATGGATGCCCTATCACTTCGCTGGTTGGTACGAGGGGGTTGATCAGCGCGCCAAGTATCCGAAAGGCTCCGACCCGATCGTGCTGGGCGAGAGCGTAAACACGCTCACCACTTATGGCTATGACCCCGCGACAGGCATGCAGGAGCCAAAAGCGACTCTTTGTCAGATCAGATCGGCTTGAGGAGCAGCAACATGGCCCGGATGAAATTCCTTTGCGACGCGGATCGCTGCATCGAATGCAATGCCTGCGTCACCGCATGCAAGAACGAAAATGAAGTGCCGTGGGGCATTAATCGCCGACGCGTCGTCACGATCAATGATGGCAAGCCCGGCGAGCGTTCGGTTTCCATGGCCTGCATGCATTGCACCGACGCGCCCTGCGCCGCAGTCTGCCCCGTGGATTGTATCTATTCGACTGAAGACGGAGTTGTTCTTCACTCGAAAGATCTCTGCATCGGATGTGGTTATTGCTTTTATGCGTGCCCCTTCGGAGCACCACAGTATCCGCGCGTTGGAAATTTCGGCTCGCGCGGCAAGATGGACAAGTGCACCTACTGCGCCGGTGGTGGCGGAAACGAGGCGTCCAGTAGCGCTGAAGAGTTCGAAAAATACGGCTCGAATCGATTTGGTGAAGGCAAGTTGCCGCTATGCGCAGAGATGTGTTCGACCAAATCGCTGTTGGCAGGCGATGGCGAAATCATTGCCCAGATCTACAAGGAACGAGTTCTGAAACGCGGTTACGGCTCAGGCGCCTGGGGCTGGATGACCGCATATCACGAAGGCATCGAAGTCTGAACGAACAAGCGTTCGTGGATGAATCGCAAACGACATGAGAGGAGGATGATTGTCATGACGTTTCTAGCAGACATTCGCCTCCTGACGTTCACCCTAACCTTCCTCGCGTTTGCGGCGACCGCGCCCGTGATGGCACAGAAGCTCGGCCCCGACGGAGCCCCTAACCCAACCGAAAGCGTCGTCAACGAGCGCACGTTACTAAAGCAGGCTCCACGCGCAGAGGGGCGCATCGACATTCCCGATACCAAGGCCCGCGTGCTTATTCAGCCTGCGGGACGGACTTGGGATTATTTCCATGAAGTTCTTCTGCATTGGGGTGGCGCTATCGTGATACTCGGCACGATCGCCGCTTTGGGCGCGGCCTATCTCATCATGGGCCGAATGCGGATTACCGCGGGCAGGTCCGGGCGAAAAATAGTCCGCTTCAAACCCTTTGAGAGGTTTGCACATTGGCTAACTGCGGCCTCATTCGTCATTCTCGCCCTGACTGGCCTGAACATCACCTTCGGAAAAATTATTCTTCTGCCGGTGATTGGTCCCGAGGCTTTTTCGAATTTCTCGCAGGCCGCAAAGTACGTGCACAACTTCGTCAGCTTCTCGTTTGTGGCTGGCCTCATCCTGATCGTGGCGATCTTCTTCAGGGATAATTTCTTTGGGAAGGTGGACATCGACTGGCTGAAGAAAGGCGGCGGCTTCATTAAGTCAAAGCATGCTCCCGCCGGACGCTTCAACCTCGGTGAGAAACTCGTCTATTGGCTTTCCCTTTTCGCGGGCATCGCGATTTCAGTATCAGGCTTTCTGCTGCTGTTCCCGTTCTTCGGGACCAACATCGCCGGGATGCAGATTGCGCAAGTGGTCCACGCGGCCGTGGCAGTCCTGTTCGTCGCCTTGATTCTTGCTCACATTTATATCGGCACACTCGGCATGGAGGGTGCCTTCGAAGCCATGGGCACAGGTGAGGTCGATGTGAATTGGGCGAAAGAGCATCACGATCTCTGGCTCGCCCGTCAACTCGCAGACGAAAGCCGACAGATACAGCCTTCGGGGCCACCAGCAGAATGAACGATGGTGAGCGGTTCTAATAATGTTAGAGGAGTGCTTGTCATGGATGATGTCTCGCGACGTGCGATATTGACAGCGACTGCTGCTGGCGGTGTCTTGGCGGCTGCAAGAGCGGCAAATTCTCAGACCTCCGAGACCGTTCCCCAACCTCAACGTCCCGGACATGGCGGCACGGATCCCGGACCTAGAAACCTCTCGCGAGATCGGCAGAATCCCGATCTCCTCATTCCACCTTCCACTGACCATGGCACCCTTCCCAATCTACGCTTCTCGTTCTCGGACGCCCATGTCCGCCAGGAGTCCGGCGGCTGGACACGTCAGATCACGGTGCGCGAGCTCGGCATCTCAAAAAACATCGCCGGTGTGGACATGCGTCTTAATGCCGGTGGCATTCGCGAGTTGCATTGGCATAAGGCTGCCGAATGGGCGTACATGCTCTACGGCAACGCTCGCATTACGGCCATTGATGCACAGGGGCACAACTTCGTCGACGACGTCGGTGTTGGCGACCTCTGGTATTTTCCTTCGGGCATTCCGCATTCTATCCAAGGGCTCGGTCCAGACGGATGCGAATTTCTTCTCGTGTTCGACGACGGCGAGTTCGACGAAGACAACACATTCCTGCTCAGCGATTGGCTCAAGCATATTCCAAACGACGTTCTAGCCAAGAATTTTGGTGTTTCCGACTCGTCATTCGATCGCATCCCGAACCCGAGTGAACTTTACATCTTCGCCTCCTCCGTACCGGGGGCGCTTAGCTCCGACAAAATTCCGGGAGCCGTTCCGGTGTCACAGAGCTTCAGCCACCGAATGCTTGCGCAGCAACCGACGAGAACCAAGAGCGGAACCGTCCGCATCACCGACACCAGCATCTTCCCGGCTTCCAAAACCATCTCGGCCGCACTGGTCGAAGTCCAGCCGGGCGGCATGCGCGAGCTTCATTGGCACCCCAACACCGATGAATGGCAGTACTACATCGAAGGCCAAGCGCGCATGGGCGTATTCGCAGCCTCGGGCCAGGCACGCACCTTCGACTTCCGCGCCGGCGATGTCGGCTATGTGCCTTTTGCCATGGGCCACTATGTCGAAAACACCGGCACCACACCGATGCGCTTCTTGGAGATATTCAAGAGCAGCTACTACGCCGACGTGTCCCTAAACCAATGGATGGCGCTTACGCCGCCTGAGCTCGTTCAGGCACACCTGAAGTTGGATCCGAAGACCTTGGCGGCCTTCCGCAAGGAAAAAATGCCCGTGGTGCCAAGCTAATCGCGCGGCGATCGGTACATTTCCGGCGAAACTGGGCGCATCTCGGATGAACGTGATCATCATGATGGTTCGCCCACAAAGGATTCGGCGGCAGGTTAGTTCCTATCCTGGCCTGGATTTTTCTGCGCATCCCGCTCGCGCAAGTAATCTTCCGTGGTGCGTATGGCTGGCCTTTGCGCGCCGTAAGGGTCAAAACCCTCTTCCGCCGCCACAACGACTCGACAGTCTTCACACATCTTGATGACGTCGAGGCGGCGAGATGTCCCCGTGTACATCCAGTGCTTGCCTTCAAGTTTAGATATCACACGTTCGATCGTGCTCTTTACACCGAATGGCTTGTTACAACGAATGCAACAGAAGGGCTCCTCTTCCTTGAGGATGCGCGCGGGCTCTCGCCGCGCGCGGAAGTCGATCTGTGGCCTAAGCGTGATGACATCTTCAGGACAAGTCGCTTGGCATAACCCACACTGCACGCAGGCATCTTCGACAAAGCGCAGCATCGGCCGCTCAGGATCGTCTCGCAGTGCACTGGTTGGGCAGGCCGAAACGCAGGAGAGGCATAGAGTGCAGCCGCCTGCGTCGATTTCCACCGCTCCCAGTGGCGCACCTTTAGGCAGTGTGATGACGTCCACAGGCACCGGAGACACGCGATGAAGCTCGCTTAACGCAAAAAGCAATACATCTCGTTTTCCCCCTACCGGCCGGAAGTTCGCTGGCCGCAATGCCGATGGCATCGGCGGAATTGCGCGCAATGCGTCGAGAAGTGCGGCTGGATCATCCGTCTCTATAGTGGCGAGCCGACCTTCGCCAAAGCCGAGGCCAGTCAGGATCGGATTTGCCAGCGCGATCGTCCGCATCAATCCTGAGATATCATGACGCGGCCTTGCCTGTAGCATGAACCGTATCGCCGATGCGCCATAGGCGAAGGCGGCAACGATACTTTCGAGACCCACCTGTGTGATTTCATTGACAGAAAACGGCAACACATGAGCGGGCAAGCCGTCGCCCAACCGCGCGAGCGCGTCGATCAGGGGTGCACCATGCGGGTCATCGTGCACCAGCACGAGTGCTTGTTCGCCGCCAGCTTCCCGATAAGCGATGAGCATCGCTCGCAGTTTGCGCATGAGCGCATCTTCTGGAGGCAGCGTGTACGAAGCTGCTCCGGTTGGACAAGCTGCGGCGCACTGCCCGCAACCGGCGCAAATGTTCGGATTGATCACTACATGGTCGCCATCGGGCGTAATGGCGCCGGTCGGACAAAGATCGAGGCAACGCGTGCAGCCAACAACCTCCGATCGGGAATGGGCACACAAGGCCGCATCGAAGGCGACGTAGCGCGGCTTCTCAAAGGTTCCAACGAGGTCACGCGCCTTTATAACCGCCTGCAACATCGCACTTGGACTGGCGGGATCAGCACGCAGGTAGCCATCACGCAGGTCAGCCGCAGGAAACAATGCCGGTCCGCCGGTGAGATCAAGAATGATGTCGCACTGCGACCGCGCATCATCGCGTGAAGATCCGAACTTCAAGACGCCGCGTGAAGACGGCGCAGGCTGAGCGAAATCGTCGACTGTGACTTCGAACGCCCCTAGATAACCTGCGGCATTCCTAACCTTCCCTTTAGCAACCGGGAAATCGGTTACGCGTGGCGGGACTATGGCGGCAGGAGGCAGGATCAGGACGGTGACATCGAGATGGTCCTTGAGCAGATTGCCCGCCTCCACAGCGACCTCGTCGCGACCGCAAATGAGAATGACGCCCCCGCTCTCCAGATTGACAACAGGCACGGCCAGATTGGGTTCAGCCGCTGCCGCAAGCAGTGCAGCCATTTTTGGTCCCGCTCGAGCACCGTCACTCGACCATCCAGCGGTCTCCCGAATGTTGGCAAATTGGACAGGAGTTTTTCGCCCGCATTCAACGGCCACTTCCGAAAACAGAGCTGCTTCTTGTGTGCATCCAACCGTGAGTGGTGCGTCCTCCGCGACGATCGAGCGGAAGCGATCGAGTTCGGCGCGGCAAAGTTGCGTGGCTGCTGTTAGTTCGCTGGAACAACCGCGGCGAACGGTGTCCGGGTCCAGGGGCAATGTGTTTTCGCACGAGCACATTACGATATGTCTGGTGGAACCAGCCATCGCTCTCACCTCTCCCGTACCTGACGCTTGTCTTCCAGGGCGTGGCGGCAAAATTGGCCGAAGCTTCCAATAAAGTATATATTTATTGGACTGTGGCACCAGCCCTTAACGGTTGGAGATTTCCTCACTCTTCGTTCAAGCAACCGACGCTTGCGAACCAACGGAGGATCGAACAGGTGAAGCTGCTACGGACCATCCGACTTGATGCAACGGATACGTTTGTATTCGAAAAAGCGGCAGAGCCGAATGAGTGGGCCGTGTCAGGCGCTTTTGCATTTGCAGATCCGGCAACATTGCGAGGCAAAGCCCGGACCGCCTTCCGTGCCGGCTTTTTAGGATTAGACTCGCTAGGGCATTCGACGCTGGCGCAGATCGTCGAGGTGAACGAACATGATCGCGAGACAGTTGCCGATGCGCTTGCCACCCAACTCCTTGCACACTTCGGAGCGCCCGATCTTGCAACTGCACGCTTTGCCGCGGAAGAGGAAATCGCCTTTACTGCCTCGCTTTGCGATCATCCAACTGGCGCCCTCATTGCCGTCACACGGAGCCAAGACGAAGAAGGATTGCGTGAGGCATTTCGCATTCTGCGTCCGCGCGACGGAATGGTCCATGCACGCGCTTTCGAATTTTCCGAGGTGGTTGGCGAAACACCGGACGACCATGAGAGCCGTGATAAATTAGCGAAGGAGGAGCGGCATTGAGTGCAATCCGCGATTTTTGGCGCTCATGTGGTCATCATCTCCTTGATCGCAACAACGCGGGCAATCTGCTGCTCACCGATGAATTCCTGAAGGCTTATCTTGCGCGACCTGAGCTCATCCCGCCGCGGGACGCATGTCTCGCTGAACACCGGCTACACGATGCCTTGCTGCGTAATCCACGGCGAGTGGTTTCAGCTTCGCAAATTGAAGCGATCGCCGACAGAGATGCGCGCGAGAACTGGGAGGCGATGGTAGCTTGGCGCGATCATCTCGTGGGCAGTGAGACGCTGGAAGCCGCATATCTCCGCGTTGCCGAACGCGGCATCAAACTTCCACATGTCTTTATCGACCAATTGGTCCATGTGATTCTCCGAAACATCTTGGATGATTGCGATGATGCTTTCGTCGTACGCGCTGCTGAAATGTTCTTTCGTCCGCAGAAACTGCTTACAGACAATGGATCGTTGATCGCAATCGACGAGGAGATGGACTCCGCTCTCGGACGGCGGCCACAGCCGCCACTTGTCGCGCTACTCGGATTGCCCGTTGCGAACGAGATTTCGGTGCTCAACGACGTCAACGCTGACCACTACTGGGAACACAGCGACCGCTTTGATATGGGACTGGCTCTGACCGCCGATCAACGCGGATGGGGTGCGCTCGGCGAGGTTACTGAGCGATGGATCTCACATTTGCTTGCAGTCGACGTCGCGATCAAGCCCATCACTCAAATGCATGACGCCCAATTGTCATGGTATTTGGGCTTCGATTCCGAGGCCACACGTATAGGCGACGCACTATGGAATGGCGACGATCTCGATAATTCGATGCGCGCACGTCTGATTGGTCTGTTCGAACTCACCTTCCGCAATCCCCAGAATATGGTCGAGAGAGTGAAAGGCAGACCCGTTCATCTTTTCGCGGCCATGACAGTCGATAATGTATTCCGGTTGAAGCCTCAGAATCTCCTGACGGGCCTGCCGATTAGTTGCGGGGAGGCAATGCATTGAGATCGACCGCTCTCGCGCGTATCGAAGTGGGTGTTGTAGTTGAACGACGCAAAGCGAAGAGCATGTGGGTCGATTTTTTGTGGCGACCAATTTCGGTCTTTGTCGGGGCTCCTTCGGCCGCACCTTGGACTGTACTAAAAACGGAAGGGGACGCAGCTGTATTTTACGCAGGAGAAGCAGCGATCGAATTGCACCGGACCGAGACGACAAACTACCGCGATAATCTCGCATCCGGCGCACCTGTATTGTGGGTGGTTTTACGCCCCATTCCGTCAGAAAATCCCTATGAAATTCTTTGTGTAACGGCTGATCCGACCGAGGGAGAAGCTTTTACAGATGCTGGCAGCAATCTGGTCGAGACCGTGCCAATGCCGCCCGTTATCGCAGAGACCATCAGTCGATTCATCGCCCGACATCATGTCGAGCGGGTGTTCACCAAACGCCGCCGCAACCCAGCAGGACCCACTATTGACCGTCGTGCAAATGGGCAGGAGGACGAGAAATGACGTCGCCGGAAACGTTCGTTTCGCGCTGGGCGCGCTTGAAGCAAGAAGCTGAGCGAGTAGTCGAAGTTGGCGCGGATGTATCATCCCTCACTGCACTGGAAGCGACCAAAGACGAGGCGGAATTGGCCACCGCACAACCTCGAACCGACGCGGCGGCCAGTGAGCCATTTGATTTGGCAAGCCTTCCACCGGTTGAAATCGATCGTCGCCGATACTGATATTCGTGCGTTTCTGCAAAGCCGCGTGCCGTTGCAGTTGACACAAGCTGCGCTACGTCGAACCTGGACCAGTGATCCGGCGATCCGAGACTTCATCGGTATTGCGGAGAGCCAGTGGGACTTCAACGATCCTGATGCGATACCTGGTTTCGGCCCCCTGCAAGAGATCCACCGCGTGCCGGCTCATCTAATGCAGGCGACCCGAGAGGCGAGTGAGCTTGCAGAGGCGGTCCCGGAACTGCCGGTATCCGCAGAGAAGGTGCGATCGGCTGTCGATAGCTCGCCTTCCACGGTGATTCAGAATGATCAGCAAACTTTGGACACTCCGCTGGCGTCCGGTAATGGCAATCGCACGTTCACGGAGCATCGAAACGTAGAAGCAACGACAATCGAGAGCCCTGGTCGAACTGAAGGAAACGATCGTCCACGCAATAAGCGTTCGCACGGCGGCGCTTTACCACGGTAGTATTTACGGCCTACCGGGGACGCGCGGCCTCCGGTCACGTTACGCGTCATATCTCGAAGATTGAGATTAGAGCACATGCGGAATTCTTCGCCTCAAATCTCTTCCGAACGCATCATCGATGAGATAGATCGCGCGCGTGCTCAGGAGTATGCGCTCCTTGCAACCTTGCTTTCACGCAGCCCTGATAACCAGATGATTAGACGGCTGACCTTGCTGCCAAGTGATCCGAGCCCGCTCGGAAATGCGCATGCCGCACTCAGCCAGGCAGCAAGCAGGGCAAATGAAGAAAGCGCAGGACGTGAATACTTTGATTTGTTTACCGGCCTTGGACAGGGCCTGATATTACCGTACGCGTCCCATTATCTGACGGGCTCCCTTTATGGACGGCCGCTTTCGCGGCTTCGCGAATGCCTTCAGCGTCTCGGCATCGAAAGGGCTGCTGGGCATTCCGAGCCCGAGGACCATGCCGCAATACTTTGCGAAGTTATGGCGCTCCTGGCTGGTGGGAGTACTGCGATCCCGACCGGAGCCGATCGTGATTTTTTCAAGGAACACCTTGCGCCCTGGATCGGTCGTTTCTTCTTCGATCTCGAGCATGCGGCATCGATGGATTTCTACGCGAGTGTTGGCTTGCTTGGACGAACCTTTATCGACATTGAGACCGAGGGCTTCTCCCTATCAGGCTGAGAGGAGCTCCGAGCAGCTGATACCAACGAGAAATCCCTACGTTCGACAAATTATTGGTCGTTGCGGAAGCAGGAGAAAGAGCGATGCGTGTGTTTATTGTCGCGTGCCTTGTGGCGGGAGTTATTGCTGTTGGAGCCGCAGTCACTCTCGATGGTTTTGTTCAGAAATCGTCTTCGGCGGCGTTCACAGAACCCAGCGCACGAATTTGAAACAGCTTTTCCGACATCGACGACTGGGGTGGCAGCGTTCCACGCTCACCAGGGGATGAAGCGAACAAATCGGGATTTGAACCGCTGACCTCTCTAACCGCAAGCACCACGGGCATTAGACGGGCACCGCTGGCTGCACGTCAACGACCGGAAGGCAAGCGTGTGTGAGCTGGCTAGATCATTTCACTGGCAATCGCGGCTTTCTGATCGTACACGCGATGGCGCGTTGCGCTGGCGTCTATCCTGCTTCCGATCGAAACCCTTTACAACACGCTGCCCGGACGCGCGCCGTTCGCGGTGTTTCTGGCGCGCTGGCGTCGGACCGATGTGCCGGTTAGCGATGCGGTGTGAGCACAGCAGCCCGCAATGGTCATAAGAGAGCGGACAGATAGTGATGCCGCCGGACGCGGCGCTGCATATGTAGCACTTAATCCCTTTGCATCGTAGAAGTCGAAACGCGGCCTAACTCAAGCTCGCGATGCATCTTGGCGCTGCTGAACAGATGGATCGAGGACTATCCAGAGGCGAACGCAACGACGCCGTTGCTTGGTTCGCGGCGATTGTCGAAGATCGCATTCGAGTTGATGTGGGCCGCTGGAGTTAACGCCAACGATCTGCCGCCCTTCGCGATCATCCGTTGGCTATCGGCGAGGGCCGCCAAACCTGTTAATTTGCTGTCTATACCGGTCTTCTGAGAGACAAGCTTGTTACCCTAAGCGTGCAACGTCATACTAATCAACGCGAACGATTTGTTGGTGCACAGGCTGCATTCTCCGCATGTCGCCGTGACGCCGTTCGCTGGGTAGACCAGCGCAATGCCGACGCTCGCAACCGTCAGCCATCGACGGATACTATCGACCTGCGCAAAACTGCTATCGGTGTGGCGAGAGCAGCTGCTCAAAAACCGTGGTTAGATGGTCTATTCGGCTGGAGCGCGTTTCGTGTTCCTCGTCTACACTGCGCAGGAGTGAGCGGGTCGCGGTTAGCTTTCGCTCCCTCCTTTCAGCTGCGATCGACGCCTCAACCCACTCAAGCATTGAATGTATGTTTTCCATCTCGCGTGACCTCTGACTGCCTTACTCGCGTTTAAGGTTAGAGATCACTCGAGCTGAACGTGTATTCTGAACAATACAATGTTTCATCAACTGGAATGCTGGGGGTCGCTCATTGGCGAAGAGCCTGACCATCCCACCGTTTTTTGGAATAGTGCCTTTCGCTCAATCCAGCTTCAGTCCGAGAGGATCACAATCCAGAGTGCGAGCAACGCAGGCGGCTGTCGTGCTGCGCAACTGGAGATACGTCCATGAAGCTCTACTACCACCCGTTGTCTGGTCACTCTCACCGCGCACGGCTTTTCCTCTCACTCGTGGGGCAGACCTACGAAGCGATCGAAGTCGATTTGGCAAAGGGCGAACATAAGCAGCCCGACTATCTCAAAATGAACCGGTTTGGGCAGGTGCCTGTGCTGGTAGATGGCGAAACCGTTATTGCCGATTCCAATGGGATTTTAGTTTATCTAGCAAAGAAGCTCGGCCGCAGTGGCTGGCTTCCGGAAGACCCAGTGAGTTCGGCAGCAATTCAGCGCTGGCTGTCTGTGGCGGCCGGACAGTTGGCTTTTGGTCCCGCGGCGGCGCGCCTTATCACGGTCTTCGGAGCTAAATTCAATCCCGATGAGGTGATTGGCCGGGCCCACGCACTGCTTAGCGTCATGGAGGCGGAGCTCACATCCAAGAATTGGATCACCGGAGATCAGATCACGATCGCTGACGTTGCGTTATATAGCTACTCCGCACGTGCGCCTGAGGGGAATATTGACCTCTCCGCATATCCGAATGTCCAAGCGTGGCTGGATAGAATCGAGCGCCTTCCCGGCTTCATTGCGTTCGTAGAGACGCCTGTTGGCCTGAGCGCCGCAGCTTAAGTTCAGTTCACACAAGGCCATGGCGATGAATGTACGTGTTTCTGCAGCGACAAGTTCGCCATGGCACTCAGGTGAAATGGCTCTTCAGAAAAGTATCGGTGTTGCCGAGAAGATGGATGACATCGGTCGGCAATTCGTTCGAGATCACCTAGTCGAGCAGCACCGACTTTTCTATCCCCAACTGCCTTTCGTTCTCGCGGGGACCATTGATCAAGAAGGAAATCCCTGGGCGACGATTGTTGCTGGGCATCCCGGCTTTATGCAGGCCGTGGACGATTTCTCTTTGCGCATATCCGCATCGAGAGACCCTAGCGATCCTGCCGACGCGGGCATGGAAGACCGCAGCGCAATCGGCATTTTGGGCATCGAACTGCAAACACGCCGCCGGAATCGCCTCAACGGCACCATAACGCGTTCGGGTCAGTCTGAGTTCGATTTAGTCGTCGAACACAGCTTTGGGAATTGTCCGCGTTATATTCAACTTCGTGATTTCTCGTTCATTCGTGATCCGATTACGCCATTTAAAGGCGAAACACAGAAGAGCTCTGGGCTCGACAAGGAAGCACGAGATCTCATCGCATCATCCGACACGTTCTTCGTTGCCTCCTACTCCGACGAGGCAGGTCACCGGCAGGTGGACGTTTCCCATCGCGGCGGCAAGCCCGGATTTGTTCGGGTGGGTACAGACGACGTCCTTACAATCCCCGACTTCGCTGGAAATCTCTTCTTCAACACGCTGGGAAACATTCTGCTCAATGGCCGTGCCGGGCTGCTATTTGTCGACTTCACTTCGGGCGATGTGCTTCAGCTCACCGGCACAGCCGATGTCGTACTGGATTCACCAGAGATAGAAGCTTTTCAAGGCGCCGAACGGATTTGGCATTTTCGCGCGAAACAACTTGTTCGACGCCGAGGTGCTCTGCCTCTTCGTTGGAGCACGCGCGAAAATGGCGAAAGCACTTACTCCACGATGACGGGCGACTGGCAGCAAGCCACGGAACGGGTCAAGGCGAGAGAGCTGGCCCATGAATGGAGGCCGTTCCGCATTGAGCGCATTGTAGAAGAAAGCACGTCGATCCGCTCGATCACCCTCACTCCGGCAGACGGAGCCGGCTTGATCACGCATAAGGCTGGCCAATATTTGCCCATACGGATTTTACCGCCGGGCGAGGACGCCCCGATCATCCGGACCTACACGCTCTCCGTCGCGCCCTCGGACAATACTTACCGCATCAGCGTAAAACTGGAGGGCAAGGTCTCGCAACATCTCCATCGCCTGTCTGTGGGTGACTTCCTTGAAGCTCGCGCACCGGCGGGCGAATTTACCATTGATGCGTTGCAGCCACGTCCCGCGGTTTTGCTCGCGGCTGGTGTGGGTATCACGCCGATTTTGGCTATGCTTAGACACCTTGTCTACGAAGGCCTGCGAAAGCAACGCGTGAGAAAAACATGGATCTTCTACTCAGCACACGCGAAGGCGGATCGGGCGTTCCACGACGAGATTGCAACGCTGGCCAGGACTGCGGGCGGAGCAGTGAACGTTGTACGCGCCCTGAGTAATGTTGATGGCGCAGTCAAAGACATCGACTTTGATGAAGCCGGTCGGATTACAACTGAGCTGCTGAAACGATCACTCCCGCTGGACGACTATGAATTTTATCTCTGCGGCCCATCAGGGTTTATGCAGGACACCTATTCCGGCTTGCGCGCTCTCAACATCGCAGACAGCCGCATTCATGCCGAAAGCTTTGGACCGGCTGGAATCCAGCGCACGCCAGATGACCCTCAGGTCGCGGCCAATCGTCCGCATCCAGCTACTAAATCTGTCCCCGTCATTTTCGTAGATTCTGCGAAGGAAGCTCGCTGGACACCGAAGTCGGGATCTCTGTTGGACTTTGCCGAATCTCGCGGACTATCCCCTGAATATAGCTGCAGAAGCGGAAGCTGCGGAACGTGCAAGGTAAAAATCCTAAAAGGAACGGTTGCCTACAAAGAACCGCCGCTAGCCCACGTTGACTCCGACGAAGCTCTTATATGCAGCGCATTTCCCGCAGAACAGGGCAATGAAGACGCTGGCGGTCTCCAGTTAGCTCTCTGATCGCCATTTCGCCAAAAGGGGCGGACCTACTAGCACCAGACTAACAGCAAAGCTGATCTAGATGGGGCGCCCAGCTAGTTAAAGTGTCGATTGGCACGCAATTTGGCTGCAGCCAGATCTATGAAGCTTCGGACCTTTGCCGACGCCTGGCGACCATCTGGGTGAACGACATGGATGGGCAACGACTCTTCATGTAGTCAGACAACACCATCTGCAATTCGCCCGAACTCCAGGAGCGGAGCAATCTGATAAGAGAGAACACGCGTCAGCCCCCACCCTTGCGCCACAGCAGCAATAGCGGCTTCGTTGGTGTTACAAAGCAAGCGCGGGTGCACACGAACCGCTGATTTTTCTTCGACGCCGAAACGCCATTCAAGCGACGTCCAGGCGCTGGTCGTGGCGACGATGCGGTGTCCCGACAGGTCGTTTGGCGTCGCTGGAGCACCATGTTTCTCAAAGTATTTGGGCGACCCGCAGATGACCCGCTTTACCTGACCGACACGGGTGGCCGTAAGTCCCAAATCCGATAAGTGGCCGATACGGACCGCAACATCTACGCCCTCCTCGACGATATTGACCATTCGGTCGACGAAAAGGCTTCGGCCGATAACGTCGGGATAGAGGTCCAGATATTCAGTGAGAATCGGGAGAACAAACATTTTACCGAAGAGAACCGATGCCGAGACAGTGAGCGTGCCTGTCGGCTTACTGTAGGCGCCAGCGGCTATCGCTTCGGCTTCCGCGAGCTCAGCTAGTAACCTTTGACAGTCAGAAAAATAACGCGAGCCAGCCTCTGTCAATTTGACCGATCGAGTTGTTCGGACCAGCAATTTCGCACCAATGATGTCCTCAAGGAGGGACACGGCGCGCGTCACAGCCGGAGGGCTCATATGCAACTGCCGCCCGGCATCGGCAAAGCTTTCAGCTTCCGCGACTTTCACGAAAACCTTCATTGCCTGCCACTTATCCATATTGAGCAACTCGCTGTTGTCCATTGCCTACGCGCGTTGCACGTAACCGTCAGCATCGATCCCGTTCAAGATATAATGATGGATTTACTACCACCGCGGAGCATTTTTTGTTGCTTGCACGAGCTGGTAAATCTCGGCTTCGATCGACACACCTCCAAACGCTTCAAGCATCCTGGAGAATTTCTTCGCCTCAGCCTGGTTACCGTCCCAGAGGGCGAGCGCGTAGTTCACAGCCGAACCAGTCACAACATCGAAGCTTCGGCCTCTCACCGCTGCATCTATCTCTGCTCCGGTTAGCTCAACCAGTTTCGCCTCGCCCTCAAGCGACTTGAGTGCAGAAAGATCTTGCCTGCGCCCAGCTAAAGCCAATTCGATTTGCACTCGCATCGCCGGTTTGATCAATCTCTTCGTCAAGAACGCTCTCCACTCACATCCGCCCTCGCTTTTCCTCGCATGCGACACCGACGACCCGGTACCCTGGGTCCCCAATTTGACACCCGAAAAGCATCGAGCGCATCGTGCTCCCAACGTGACTTCGCGATTCTAACGATAAGCAGGCGGCCGTGCGCCTGAAGGGACAATGTCTTGAATGCTTCGTTCCCGACAACGGAATAATCTTGCCGGCCAGCATTTCGGACTTCAAAAGAACGACGGCAGCGAGGCGCTCCTATCGACCATCGTGTGGATCTGATCGTGAGCGCGGGCCGGGAAGACAAACTTGCCTTGCGATGGTCGAGAGGTGCCTCGATCGGCTACAGCCGAAGACTTCCGACGCTGGTACAAGAATTCGAAAAGCACGCACATGAAGGCGGGCGAGCGCGGAGAGTTTACGACTGCGTACAAGTTTTGCGGTTTGAGCTCTCACACGATGTGGAACATCGAAATTCGCGCCATTTGCGATGCCTTGCGCATACGCGTTTTCGGAGGAATTTACCGCGTGAAGAAGTGCCGTCGTGTGAACAGGCTAGACTAAGTATTTTGAGAGCACTCGAACTCGGCCTCGGTTCGGTGGCGCTCGTCCAAGCATTTGCAATTTGATTTCTTTTTGCGCGGCATAGACATCATCGGCGAACGGCACCAGAACCGCAAAGATATAGCCGTCACCGAACGCCGTCATACGTGTTGGCAATCCGGCCATGCGGATACCGAAATGGTTCGAACGACCCATGATCGCAGCGCCTCTATGAGGTCGCAGAGAATCACGCCAAATGAAGAGATACTTGGGCTGGTGCAAAAGCGGACTGATACTTGACTCCCACAGATGCCGGCGCGGATCGGGGAGATCTAAATGCTTGATTGAATGGCGCGCTCGAAGAGATTCGAACTCCTGACCCCCAAATTCGTAGTCTGGTGCTCTATCCAGCTGAGCTACGAGCGCGCATTTCACGGACGATGGGGCCGTCGGCCCGCCGCGAAAGAGGGCCATAGCTACCGACTCCGGAATGGCTTGGCAAGAGTCGATCGCGGATTAATCGCGGCAAGATCAGTCAAAAAACTGAACAAATGAAGTCTTTCAGGCCCGCGCCCGGGCTTCACGCAGGCTCAGCAGCTCCACTGCGCGATCCGGGATGGTGATCCGGAACGTCGCTCCGATCGTGCCTTCCACCAGATTAAGGTCGCCGCCATGGGCGCGGACCAGCTCTGCAGCGATGGCAAGGCCAAGACCCGTCCCACCGTCCCGCGACGAGCCCTGGAACGCCTCGAACAGGTGTTCGCGGGCCTTCGCCGGAACACCGGGGCCGGTGTCGGAAATTTCCAGAATGGTTACGGCGCCCTCGCGGCGGCCCGTGATCCGAATCTGCTGGGCCGTCATGGACTTTGATTTCTGGCTCTCCAGCGCCTGGGCGGCATTGCGCACGAGATTAAGAAGAACTCGGAACAGCTGATCTGGATCGGCATCGACCGAGAGACCGCGCTCGATGGCGTTGACCCACTCGATCGAGGCTTCAGAGGCAAGTCCTGCCAATTCGCGCACTTCGTTGACGATCGGCTCGACCAGAACCAAGCGACGATCGGGCGGCGCCTCCTGCGCACGGCCATACGACAGCGTCGACTGGCAGAACGCGATGGCCCGCTCGAGCGAGCGCATCAATTTCGGCGCAAAGCGCTGCACGCGCGGATCCGGCACACTTGCGAGCTGGTCTGACAGCAATTGCGACGACGCCAGCAGGTTGCGCAGATCGTGATTGATCTTGGAGACCGCGAGACCCAGCGCCGCGAGCCTGCTTTTCTGATGCAGCATCGACACCAGGTCGCGCTGCATGTCGGAGAGTTCGCGCTCCGCAACGCCAATCTCGTCGCCACGCTCCGATGGCTCGATGATTCGTGCCGTGCTTTCCGGATTCTCATGAAACGCCACGAGATTAGCAGTCACGCGCCGCATTGGCCGCACGAACAGATGATGCAGCGCGTAGTAGATGAGGCCCGAGGTGATGATCGCCATCACCAGCGACAACAGCAGCACGTTTCGTGAGAAACGGAACATCGCGTCACGCAACGGCTTCTCGTCGACCACGACTTCGATGAACTGCCCACCACCCGGCGGCGGGCCGATGATACGAATGACTTCATCGCCGTTATCAAGCATCACCTGAAACGCGTCGAAGATTGCCGACCATACGGACATCTCGCGCATATCGACGTCATGGTCGATTCTTGTCGGCATATCCGCAACGGCCAGCAGCCGCCGTTGCTGACCGGTCTTGATGGCAACCGCCCGCGCGCCGATACTTCCAAGAATTTGGCGCGCCAGGGCATCAGGCACCATGCCGCTGGGAGCAGCGTCCAGCACCAGCGCCGCGGTATTTGCCGCAGCCAGCCGGTCATTGAGCCGATTCATCCGGAAGTTGGCGATGGAAGGCACATAAATCAGGATTTCAGCGATCAGGATGAGCGGAATCGTCAGCAACAGCAGTTTTCCGGACAGCCCAAGCCGCGCCCCTGGCCTGGGCCGGGGAACCGTCTGAGCTGATTGCTCGCCGGATTCGGACATTTCGTCGATTGCCTGCATCTGCCTGCTGATTTTCCGCCCAAACATGCGCCTCGCCGGGGGCAGGGTCAAACCTCCGAAAGGCCTATGGTTTTGTTCCGCTGAACCTTGCCAGATGGCCCAATGCGAGACTGCAGACTTAATAAACCCCAAGATTGACGAAAACAGGCCGCTCCCGTATAAGCCGCGCCAACTGTCCGCGATGGCCCGGCTCGACCGGGCCGGTTCGTTTTGGGGCCGCGAGGCCTCTTCTTGAAACTGAAAATTGGCCCTGTTCGGGCTGACATCGCTGGATTTCATCTCAATTTATTGGCGAATTGCTCGGCCAGCGGAGAACGACCGTGAAGCGGACCTATCAACCTAGCAAACTGGTGCGCAAGCGCCGTCACGGCTTCCGTGCTCGTATCGCGACCGTGGGAGGCCGCAAGGTTATTGCTGCGCGCCGCGCACGCGGCCGCAAGCGTTTGAGCGCCTGAACGGACCGTATCCGAGACTTTTCATGCCCCGGTTGAGATCGTCGAGATCATGAACCGGTTGAAGCAACGTGCGGATTTTATCGCAGCATCCAATGGACCGCGGATGGCAAGCCCTGCCTTCGTGGTCCAGAGCCGTGCGCGCGACGACGATGGCCCGATCCGCGTCGGGTTTACCGTGACCAAGAAAGTCGGAACCGCCCCGGAACGCAATCGCGTTCGTCGCAGGCTTCGCGAATTGGTGAAGCGGCTCGATGTCACATCCATGCGACCGCACAATGATTATGTGATAGTTGGCCGTAGGGCTGCGCTGGACCGCGGCTTCGAAACCATGTTCAACGATCTGCGCTCGGCGCTCAGTCGCCTCGAGCGGCAAACGCCGAAACGGCCAAGCAACCAGCCCAATCCAGTATCCACGCCCGAGCGGAATGACGAGACCTGAACGATGATCGATAACCGCAATACCATCCTCGCCGTCATCCTGTCCGGCATCGTGCTGATCGCTTGGCAGTACTGGTACAACATTCCGCAAATGGAAAAGCAGCGCGCTGCCCAGCAGGCGCAAAGCCAGATGGCCAATCCGGCTGGCGCACCCGCCACCAACCAGCCGGCGGGCACGACACCAGCCCCCGCCTCCGGACAACAGGCGGGCGCACCAACCACCCAGCCTGTGACGCAAGCACCGGTGCAGGCCCGCGAGACTGTGATTGCGGCCTCGCCGCGCGTGAAGATCGATACGCCGAGCGTGAGCGGCAGCATCTCGCTGATCGGTGCTCGGATCGACGACGTTGCCTTGGTGAAGTACCGCGAGACGGTCGATCCTAAGTCGCCGGCGATCGAATTGTTCTCGCCATCGGGACCAAAGAGCCGTTTTATGCGGAGTTCGGATTCGTGCCGGCAGCTGGCTCGACCATCAAGATGCCGGATCGCGACACTGTCTGGAAGCAGGAAGGCGCTAACGCCCTGACCCCTTCAAGCCCGGTCATTCTGACTTGGGACAACGGACAGGGTCTCACTTTCAAGCGCACGATCTCGGTCGATGACAAGTATCTCTTCACGATCAAGGACGAAGTTTCGAACGTCGGCAATGCACCGGTTACGATGTACCCGTTCGGCCTGATTTCGCGCCACGGCACCCCGCCCGTCTCCGGCTACTACATCCTGCATGAAGGCCTGATCGGCGTTCTCGGCGAGCAAGGACTGCAGGAATACGGCTACAAGAAAATCGACGACGTCAAGGCGGTGGAGTTCAAGGTCACCAATGCGTGGCTGGGCATCACCGACAAGTATTGGGCAGCGACGCTGCTTCCGAGCCCGCAGGCCGCCGTGCAAGCGCGCTTTTCATCGAACTTGGTCGACTCGCTGCGGACTTATCAGACCGATTACCTGCTCGACCCGATCACCATCGCAATTGGCGGAACGAGTACGACGACCACCAACCTGTTCGCCGGCGCCAAGGAATTCAAGACCGTCGACGCCTACGACCAGCAGCTCGGCCTCAACAAGTTCGACCGCCTGATCGACTGGGGCTGGTTCTACTTCATTACGCGTCCGATGTTCTGGATGATCGACTTCCTCTACCACATCGTCGGCAATTTCGGCGTCGCCATCCTGCTGGTGACGGTGCTGGTGAAGGCGATCTTCTTCCCGCTCGCCAGCAAGTCCTATGCGTCCATGGCCAAGATGAAGGCCATTCAGCCGCAGGTCGCTGCGCTGAAGGAGAAGTATCCTGACGACAAGATGAAGCAGCAACAGGAGATGATGGAGATCTACAAGAAGGAGAAGATCAATCCGATCGCGGGTTGTCTTCCCATCGTGATCCAGATCCCGGTGTTCTTCTCGCTCTACAAGGTGCTGTTCGTCACCATCGAAATGCGGCATGCGCCATTCTTCGGATGGATCAAGGATCTCTCGGCGCACGATCCGACCAACTTGTTCAACCTGTTCGGCCTGCTGGCCTACGACCCGACGCAAATTCCGGTCATCGGGCATTATCTCGCGCTTGGCCTGTGGCCGATCATCATGGGCATCACGATGTGGTTCCAGATGAAGCTGAACCCGACGCCGCCCGATCCGACGCAGAAGATGATTTTCGACTGGATGCCGTTGATCTTCACCTTCATGCTTGCGTCGTTCCCGGCTGGTCTCGTGATCTACTGGGCCTGGAACAACACGCTGTCGGTACTTCAGCAGAGCTACATCATGCGGAAGAACGGCGCGAAGGTCGAATTGTTCGACAACTTGAAGTCGCTGTTCGCCGGCAACAAGAAAACAACCTGAATTTTTTGAAGCATCACGCCCGGCGCACCCGCCGGGCGTTTTCATATCCGAGAGCCTTCGCATGACCCCCGACACCGATGCGGAGCTGATTGAAGCCGGCCGAAAGATATTCGCCAGCGAATGGCAATTTTTCTGGGCGTCGCCGTCCATCGAAGCTCTGCCGCCGATGAAAGGCGTCGAGGTCGCGTTCGCCGGCCGCTCCAACGTCGGCAAATCCAGCCTCATCAACGCACTGACCAACCGCAACGCCCTGGCGCGCACCTCGCATACGCCGGGTCGCACCCAGGAACTGATTTTCTTTGAAGGCCCGACGCCCGCTGACGGCAAGGACGCCGGTCTGCGGCTGGTCGATATGCCGGGCTACGGCTATGCGTCCGCGCCGAAGGCAAAGATCGCGTCATGGACGACGCTGATTCACAAATTTCTGCAGGGACGCGCCAATCTCGCACGGGTCTATGTGCTGATCGACTCACGTCACGGCTTCAAGGAGGTCGACACCGACGTGCTCAAGACGCTCGACAAAGCAGCGGTGAGCTATCAGGTGGTGCTGACCAAGGCCGATCAGGTGAAAAAGAGCGAACTGGATGAGACCATGGCCGCGGCGGCAACTGCGCTTCGCAAACATCCCGCGGCCTTTCCGGAAATTCTCGTCACCTCGTCGCGCACAGGCGCAGGCATGTCGGAGCTTCGCGCCGCGATGATTAAACTGCTACGCGAACGCGCAAGCTAATA
Organism: uncultured Alphaproteobacteria bacterium; assembly: GCA_963751855.1. Taxonomy (GTDB): domain Bacteria; phylum Pseudomonadota; class Alphaproteobacteria; order Rhizobiales; family Xanthobacteraceae; genus Afipia. The sequence goes on from CAVVWF010000008.1 coordinate 803,453, forward strand.
TTTTACCTGTTTCAGGTCGCGTCATGCATCGACCAGGTCAACGCGGGACTGCGTCATCGGGTAACGTCATGCGCGCCGCCCGCGATGCGACGAGCGGCGTGGCGGAACGCTGGTGATGATTCAGCAACTGTCGCTTGGCATCGGGTCAATCGCGATCAACAAAGGGGGACCACCAGGTGCTCGCCGGACGGAGACGTCCTCGATTGTGCGAACGCCCCGCCTCGTTTTCCACCTCAATTGAATCGGCAAAAGACCCAAAATCGAATAAGGCATGGCCCACGCGGGATGCAGCAGTTTTCGTATTTTTGCGTTATCAAAGATGAAATCCTGAGAACGATAAGAGGACCATAAAGATGAGCACCAATGCCCCCTCGGCGCCTGGTGAAACTCCGATCCGGATCGCTGCCGTATTGGCGGGGCTCATGGGCGCTTTTGGGGTGATTCTCGCAGCAGCGGCAGCTCATCAGCCCGACGCCACGCGACTTGGCTCCGCGTCCTCAATGTTGCTGTTTCACGCCAGCGCAGTCATTGGGGCGGCGCTGTTGACCGGTCACGGCCTCGCCCAGCGGCATCTCGGCCTGACTGCCACCTACGGCTTCATAGTGGGCGCAGCAGTGTTCGCAGGCGACCTCGCCATGCGTCAATATGCGGGTCACAATCTGTTCACAATGGCAGCGCCGACCGGCGGGACGTTGCTGATCCTGAGCTGGCTGGCTCTGGCGATCGCGGCCGCATGGCCACGGCGTACGGGCTGATCCGCGCGACAAGTGCTTTTCGCACCCACGCCAATCGGCTAAACCCTCCTCGCCCGCCAGCGAACGAGATTTCCCAATGATCGATCTGCCCCACATCAGCCCGCAAGATCAGGCCCGCATTCTCTCCGAGGCGCTGCCGCATATGCAGCGGTACGACGAGGAAACCATCGTCATTAAGTACGGCGGCCACGCCATGGGCGAGGATGCGCTCGCCAGGCAGTTTGCCCGCGACATCGTGCTGCTTGAGCAGACCGCCATTAATCCGGTCGTGGTCCATGGCGGCGGCCCACAGATTGCCTCGATGCTCAACCGGCTCGGCATCAAGTCGGAATTCGCTGCCGGCCTGCGCATCACGGATGCGGCAACCATCGAGATTGTCGAGATGGTGCTGGCCGGTTCGATCAACAAGCAGATTGTCAGCCATATCAACGCAGCGGGTGGCAAGGCCGTCGGCCTTTCCGGCAAGGACGGCAACATGGTGACCGCGGTCAAGGCGACCCGCACCATGGTCGATCCGGACTCGAACATTGAGAAAATTGTCGATCTCGGCTTCGTCGGCGAACCGGACAAGGTCGATCTCACGCTGCTCAATCAGCTGATCGGATACGAACTGATCCCCGTGCTGGCACCCGTCGCGGCCTCGCCGACCGGCGAGACCTTCAACGTCAACGCCGACACCTTTGCCGGTGCTGTTGCGGGCGCACTGAAGGCGAAGCGCTTGCTGCTGCTGACCGACGTGCCGGGCGTGCTCGACAAATCCAAGAAGCTTATTCCGGAATTGTCGATCAAGGACGCACGCAAGCTGATCGCTGACGGCACTATTTCCGGCGGCATGATTCCGAAGGTGGAAACCTGCATCTATTCGCTGGAAGCCGGCGTCGAAGGCGTGGTCATCCTGGACGGAAAAACTCCCCACGCAGTGCTGCTGGAGCTTTTCACCAACCAGGGCACCGGCACACTGATGCACAAGTGATATTTGGCGAGAGCGCTGTGAGTTTGATCGGTGCCGTCTTTGCGAAAGCAAGGCGGCATCGTTCATGGTTTCGTTCGCGGAATATCGCCGTACTGTTTGTTCTGCTTTCTGCTCAGTCGTTCGCTGTATCCTCTGCGCGCGCCGATCTGAAGATCTGCAACCGCATGAGCTACGTCGTCGAAGCTGCCATCGGTATCGACGACAAGGCCACGACCGCCACACGCGGCTGGTTTCGCGTCGATCCCGCGCAGTGTCGCGTGGTCGCGCAGGGCACGCTTAGCGCGGATCGCATTCTCCTGCACGCACGCTCCCTGCCCGTCTATGGCGCATCGCCTGTGCCGCAGAACGGCAGCGATAATCTGTGCATTGCTCCGAATGATTTTGTCATTGCGGCCGCGCGTCAGTGTCGCGCTGGTCAAACCGCGGTTGCATTTACCGAGATCAAACCGAGCACCGACGACAACGGAAATCAGGTGGCCTATCTCGCCGAGGATTCCGAATACGATGACGAACAGGCCCGGCTTGCCGCGATTCAGCGGTTGTTGGTGATCGCGGGTTATGACGCAGCGCCGATCGATGGCGTCGACGGGCCAAAAACCCAAAATGCGCTGTCCGCGTTCCTGAAGACGCGTGGCCTCGGCGCCGACACAGTTCAGGCACCGAACTTCTTCGAAACGATGATCGCCGCCGTTGAATCACCGTCAGCAACCGGACTGACCTGGTGCAACGACACGTCCTATCGCGTGATGGCCTCCATCGGCACCGATGACGGCAAGGCTGTGACCAACCGTGGCTGGTATCGCATCGAGCCCGGCAAATGCCTGCATCCCGACATCACGGGGCAGCCGCGGAAAGTGTACAGTTTCGCCGAGGCGGTCGACACCGATGGACGGACCATCAAGATCAACAGCCGCCCACTGAACTGGGGCGGCTCTGCCACTCTTTGCACGCGCGAGTCGCAATTCGAGTTCACCGAGCAAAGCGATTGCGGCGCGCGCGGTTTGAATGCGAGCGGTTACGCGCAGGTCGATATGAGCGCGAGTACCGGCAAGACGCTTCGGTTTGGGATGCCATGATTCAAAAAGACAAACGTACCTTCGCCCATGTCGAAACCTGGGTGTTTGATCTCGACAACACGCTTTACCCGCATCACGTCAATCTCTGGCAGCAGGTGGATGTGCGGATTCGCGATTTCGTCGCGAACTATCTGAAGGTCTCAAAGGACGAAGCGTTCAAGATTCAGAAGGACTATTACCGCCGCTACGGCACCACCATGCGCGGCATGATGACCGAGCATGGGCTGCGTGCGGATGACTTCCTCGAATACGTGCACGAGATCGATCATTCGCCGCTCGAACCCAATCCCGCGATGGGCGCAGCGATCGAGAAGCTTCCGGGCCGCAAGCTGATTCTCACCAACGGTTCACGCGCGCATGCCGGCAAGGTGCTCGAACGGCTTGGTATCGACAAGCATTTCGAAGACGTGTTCGACATCGTTGCTGCCGAATTGGAACCCAAGCCAGCGCGGCAAACTTACTTGCGCTTTCTCAAATTGCATGGCGTCGATCCGGCCAAGGCGGCAATGTTCGAGGATCTCGCCCGCAACCTGGTGACACCGCATGATCTCGGCATGACCACGGTTCTCGTGGTGCCCGACGGCACCAAGAATGTGGTGCGCGAGGACTGGGAGCTGGAAGGCCGCGACGCCGCCTATGTCGATCACATCACGGATGATCTGACGGGATTCCTGGGGACGCTTGAAGTCAGGCGCTAAAAAAACGGCTGGAGTGCTTGCGGCCTGAAGCCGTCAACACATAGCCGGCCTATTCCCCCGCCTGCAATTTGCGCGGTACGCGTGATGGAAACAAATCGCTCCCGGGCGGAACTCCTTGCGGACTTTCGGCCTGATCGGCAGGCTTGTCGAAGTCGAGTTCCTCGATCCTCGCAGCGCGCTTGCCGATCTTGTTCACCGAGATCAGCACCTGCCGGACATCCTCGTTGACCTGATCGAAGTGGCCGCCGAGTTTGCTGACACGGTCGCGCAGCCGTTCGACGTCGCCCATCATGTTGACCACTTCGGTCCGGATCTGGTCCGCAGCATCGCGCATGCGCGCGTCCTTCAGGATTTGCTGCATCACCTGAATCGCCAGCATCAGCAGTGACGGCGACACCAGCACCACGCGCGCACGATAGGCTTTCTGGATCACATCGTCGAAACCGTCGTGGATTTCCGCGTAAACCGATTCCGACGGCACGAACATCAGCGCAGTGTCCTGTGTCTCGCCGGGAATGAGATATTTATCGGCGATGTCGTTGACATGCTTCATGACGTCCTGGCGCAGCCGCTGCGTGGCGTATTTCTTCTCCTCGTCGCTGCGGGCATCGCGCAATGCCGTGACCGCCTCGAGCGGAAACTTGGCATCGATGCAAAGCGGCCGTTGATCCGGCAGATACACCACGCAGTCCGGCCGTTTGCCTGTGGAGAGCGTGTGCTGGAATTCGTAGCTGCCCTTCGGCATGCCATCCTGCACGATGGCTTCCATGCGCGCCTGGCCGAACGCACCACGCGACTGCTTGTTGGCAAGCACATCGCGCAACGTCGTCACCTGGGTGGTGAGGTCGGTGAGGTTTTTGTGCGCGCTGTCGATGATGCCGAGGCGCTCATGCAGCACGCGCAGGGAGTCCATGGTATTGCGCGTGGTCTGTTCCATGGACTGGCCGACCTTGTGGGTCACCGAGTCCAGCCGCTCGCTGACCGCGCGCGCCATTTCCGCCTGCCGACCGGCCAGCGCCTGCCCCATGGCATCGACGCGACCGGTGGCCTCGCTCTGCATCCGCAGCATCTGGCTGAGCCGCTCTTCCAGTTCATTCGCGCGGATGGCCTGCGCCATCGCCGTCTCCGCGCCTTTCCGGCCGGAGCGCGCAATCACCATGGCAATGACCAACAGGAGCAACAGCGCCAGCGCACCGAAGGCAATGAGGGCGGCACCGGCACGAACCGGCAGGTCGCCGAGCATAAAAAGAATCTCGTTCATGCCGCCTTGTAGCGCGATTCGCCCATTCTCGCGAACGAATAGGGAACATTTATGGTTAATGAAACCCTTATTTTTATGGTTAACCGCAGGTTAACGGGATCCGGCATCTCCCAGAATGTCTTGCACGACAAGGGATTTGACCCCAAGAGGCGCTCCCATTACATCGCGCATCATGACTATTCGTGAAATCATCAGCCTGCCGGACAAGCGCCTGCGGCTTGTCTCCAAACCCGTCGAAGCGATCACGCCGGAGATCCGCGCGCTCGCCGACGACATGCTTGAAACCATGTACGAGGCACCTGGCATCGGCCTTGCCGCCATTCAGGTGGCGGTTCCCCTGCGCCTCATCACCATGGACCTCTCCAAGAAAGAGGGCGAAAAAGACCCGCGCGTCTTCATCAATCCCGAGATTTTGTCGTCGTCGGAAGAATTGTCGACCTACGAAGAAGGCTGCCTCTCAATCCCCGAATATTACGAAGAAGTCGAACGACCGGCGACGGTGCGGGTGCGCTTCATGGATCTCGACGGAAAGATCCACGAGGAGGATGCCGATGGTCTCTATGCGACCTGCATCCAGCATGAGATCGACCATCTCAACGGCGTGCTGTTCGTGGACTACCTGTCCAAGCTCAAGCGCGACCGCGTGATGAAAAAGTTCACCAAGGCCGCCAAGCTCGCGGCTAAATAAAAGCATGGTCCGGAAAAACGAACTCCGGTTTTCCGAAAAGATCATACTCCAGCTTTATTGGCCGATCGCATGCCGCTTCGTCTGATCTTCATGGGCACGCCGGATTTCGCGGTGCCGACATTGCTCGCGCTCGCTGACCATGGTCACGAGATCGCAGCGGTCTATACCCGCGCGCCGAAGCCCGCTGGCCGGGGCATGAAACTGCAGGCGACGCCGGTGGAAATCGAGGCACGGCGCCTCGGCATTCCCGTGCTGACGCCGAAGACCCTGAAGACACCGGAGGCCGAGGCGGAATTTCGCGCGCATAACGCCGATGCCGCCGTGGTCGTCGCCTATGGCATGATCCTGCCGCAGAACATTCTCGAGGCCGTGCCGCTCGGCTGCTTCAACCTGCACGCATCGCTGCTGCCGCGATGGCGTGGCGCCGCACCGATCAACCGCGCCATCATGGCCGGTGACGCGGAAAGCGGCGTGATGGTGATGAAGATGGATGTCGGGCTCGACACCGGTGACGTCGCTATGGCCGAACGGCTGGCCATCACCGACAGCATGACCGCAAACGATCTGCATGACGCTCTCGCACCGCTGGGTGCCGACCTGATGGTGCGCGCGATCGGCGCGCTGGCACGCGGCGGGCTGCAATTTACGAAACAGAGCGAACAGGGCGTGACCTACGCCGCCAAGATCGACAAGCTCGAGGCGCGGATCGACTGGACAAAGCCGGCGCAACGAAGTGTTGCGGCACATCCATGGCCTGTCGCCGTTTCCCGGTGCATGGTTCGAGCTTCTGCTTGAGGGCGAGCCGGTGCGCGTGAAGGCGCTGCGCTGCCAGCTTGCGAAAGGCTCGGGTGCACCGGGTGATCTGCTCGACGACCAATTGACCATCGCATGCAGCGAAGGCGCCATCCGCCTGCTCGACGTGCAGCGAGCCGGCAAGCAACCGATGAAGGCGCAGGACTTCCTGCGCGGCACGCCGCTTAAACCACCGCAGCGTGTGGGCTGATGCCGCGCTACAAGCTCATCATCGAATATGACGGCGCGCCGTTCAGCGGCTGGCAATATCAGGACAATGCCCCGTCCGTGCAGGGCGCGCTGGAAGCTGCCGTTACGGCGATGACCGGCGCGAAGGTGCGCGTCAGCGGCGCGGGACGCACCGATGCAGGCGTGCATGCGCTGGCACAGGTCGCGCATATCGATCTGACGAAGGAATACAAAGCTGATCGCGTGCGCGACGCACTGAACGCGCATCTGCGGCCGCATCCCATCGGGGTGCTCTCAGCAGAGATCGTTCCGGAAACGTTTGACGCGCGCTTTTCCGCCACCAAGCGGCATTATATCTATCGCATCGTCAATCGCCGCGCGAACCTCGCGCTCGGCGCGGGCCACGTCTGGCGCGTCCCGCGCACTCTCGACGTGGATGCCATGCATGAAGCTGCACAGGTTCTGGTCGGCAAGCACGACTTCACGACATTTCGCGACACCGAATGCCAGGCGAAATCGCCGGACAAGACGCTCGACGCGCTCGAAGTGACGCGCGACGGCGACAACGTCACTATCGTCACCTCTGCGCGCTCGTTCCTGCACAGCCAGGTGCGGTCCATGGTCGGCTCGCTGGTGTGGGTCGGCCACGGCCGCTGGAACGCGAATAACATGCGCGCAGCCCTGGAAGCGCGCGATCGTGCCGCCTGTGGCCCTGTCGCCCCGCCCGACGGACTCTATCTGGTCCGGGTGGAATATTAAGCGGCCGCGACGATCTCGATCTCCAGCAACCACTTGCTGTCGAAAATCCCTGCAACAATGACCGTGAGCGCAGGCGCGTGACTGCCCAAGATCTCCTTGCGGATGGCACGACTTTCGAGACTGTATTTTCGATCGGCGAGAAACATCGTTACCTTGACGATGTTACGCAAGGTCATGTCGACCGCTTTGAGCTGCGTCTCCACGTTGGCCCAGACCTGGCGGCACTGTGCCTCGAACGTCTCCGGCACAACACCATCCGCCGATTGCGGAATCTGCCCGCTGACGAAGGCCCAGCGGGTCACGTCACTGACTTCGCAGACCTGAGCGTAACCAAACGGCTGCGGCGCGTTCGCCGCATTGATACTTCGTCTCTGCATGACGCGCCTCGCGTTAGTGTGGTGGTTCAGAAGTTCGCTTCATTTTCTCCGCGCGTCCTTCAAGCGAACTTCTGAACCTGAACCACACTAGAATCATAGGTTACTAGTGTCCGTTCGAATCCGAAGTTCGCTGCGAGGTGCGCCGCACTATGAGGCGAACTTCGGATTCGGGACACTAGGCTCGATCGATGATCTGCCGCTTCAGGACATCCCAGAACAGTTCCTCGCCGTCGGCAATGTTCTCGGTCCAATGATCGGCGGCGTTGTCGTCCGCATCGTCGGTGATGAACTTGAACGCCCTCCAGGGCACACCATGACGATGACAGACATGCGCGATGGCGAACAGTTCCATGTCGACAACGTCGATATTGTTCTCTGTCAGCCATGGATCAGCGGCGGTGACAAAGCTGTCGCCGGTGCCGCAGACCACGCTGCCATAACCCGACGACAGACGATCGAGATCCGGCGAGAACGGCGTGCGTCCGCGCGGTGCCAGCGGCATCGCCATCATGTCGCGCTGAACGACGTCCGACACTTCAACCAGACCGCGCAGCGACTTGGTGATCTTTCCCGCCGTGCCGTAATTGATGACGAGGTTCGGCCTTAGAGCCAACAGCGCCAAAGCGGTCGCGCTGGCGGTGTTGACCTTGCCGACACCGGTATAGATCACCTCGACACCGGCCGGCGCACGCGCCTTGTCGAGTTCGTCGTCGATCGCGGTGAGAACAAGGATCTTGTCGCTCATGGGCAGAGGCTCATGCGAAGTAACGGTCCAGGATGCTGCGATAGATAATCGTAAGCTTCTCGAGATCGGCCACCGGCGTGCGTTCGTCGACTTGATGCATGGTCTGACCGACCAGACCGAATTCCAGCACCGGGCAGTAATTGGTGATGAAACGTGCGTCCGACGTGCCGCCCCCGGTGTTGAGATCCGGCTTGCGGCCCGTCACCTCTTCGATGGACGCGACCACGAGATCGGTGAACTGTCCCGGCTGCGTCAGGAACGCATCGGAATTCGACGGCTCCCAAAGAATATGCGCCTTGATGCGATTGCCGGAAGCTTTCACCACGCGCTGCTCGATCAAGGCCTGCAATGACGCCCGCGTGTGGCAGTCGTTGTAGCGAATGTTGAAGCGCGCGCGTGCCTGTGCCGGGATCACATTCCACGCCGGATTGCCCACATCGACGGACGTGAATTCAAGATTCGACGGCTGGAAATGATTGGTGCCCTGATCGAGCGGATCACTGCTCAGCGCCGCAATCAGCGTGGCGATATCAGGCACGGGATTGGCTGCACGATGCGGGTAGGCGACATGCCCCTGTGTGCCGTCGACGACCAATGTGCCGGACTGCGAACCGCGCCGACCGACCTTGATGCAGTCGCCAATCTCGTTGACGTTGCTTGGCTCGCCGAGCAGGCAGTGATCGAATTTCTCACCACGTTCCGCAGCCCACTTCAGCAGCTTGATGGTGCCGTTCACCGCGATGTCCTCCTCGTCACCTGTGATCAGGAACGAGATCGAGCCCTTGGGCTTGCCGTCGTTGGCGGCGAGATAGTCGAGCGTCGCGGCGACACAGCACGCAATACCGCCCTTCATGTCCACGGCACCGCGACCGTAGAGGTAGCCGTCCTTCACATCGCCGGAAAATGCGCCATGCGTCCACGCTGCCTCGTCGCCCGCAGGCACAACGTCGGTATGGCCAGCGAAGGTAATGTGCGGCGCTTCGGTGCCGATCCGCGCATAAAGATTGTCGATGTCGGCCGTGCCCGGCTCGCTGAAGGTGACGCGATGCACGTCGAAGCCCGCCGCCTTCAGCAAACCCTCAAGAACACCAAGCGCGCCCGCGTCCGCCGGCGTCACCGAAGGGCAACGCAACAGGTCTCGGGCGATGGTGAGAGCGTCGGACATTGATCAATCGCGCAACAACTCGTTGATGCTGGTCTTGGCGCGGGTCCTCTCGTCGACACGCTTGACGATCACGGCGCAATACAGCGACGGACCCGGCGAACCGTCCTTGAGCGGCTTGCCCGGGATCGTGCCCGGCACCACGACGGAGTATTCCGGCACTTCGCCGATAAAAATTTCGCCGGTTTCACGATCGACGATCTTGGTCGATGCACCGAGGAACACGCCCATCGACAGCACCGCACCCTTGCGCACGATCACGCCTTCGGCGACTTCCGAACGCGCCCCAATGAAGCAATCATCTTCAATGATCACAGGGCCGGCCTGCAACGGTTCCAGCACCCCGCCGATGCCGACGCCGCCGGAGATGTGCACGTTTTTGCCGATTTGCGCGCAGGAGCCGACCGTCGACCAGGTGTCGACCATGGTCAATTCGTCGACATAGGCACCGAGATTGACGAAGGACGGCATCAGCACGACGTTCTTGGCGATGAAGGCCGAGCGACGCACGATGGCGCCGGGTACGGCACGAAAGCCGGCAGCACGGAAACGATTCTCGCCCCAGCCCTCAAACTTCGACGGTACCTTGTCCCACCAGTTGGCACCATTTGGACCACCGGGAATTGCCGTCATGTCGTTCAACCGGAACGACAGCAGCACTGCCTTCTTCAGCCACTGATGCACCTTCCACTGGCCATCGGCCTGCCGCTCGGCAACCCGAGTCTTGCCCTCATCCAGCAGTCCTAGTGCATGGTCCACGGCTTCACGAACTTCGCCTTTGGTCCCCGAATTGATCGTATCGCGGGCATCGAATGCGGTGTTAAGCGTGGTTTCGAGAGCGGAGAGAGACATTGCTTTTCCCTGGCTATTCCTTGGACGGATCCTGTGCGGACACTAAAATTGTCAACGAAGCTTGTCGGAATTTGACGCGGCAGTGTCAAGCAGCGGCCAGCCTCTGTTTCACGCATCGTGGAGGGAGAAAAAGGCCCGAATCTGCTAACACCACGTCATGACAGCTCCCGAGACCGCGAAAGTGGCCCCGCCCCGTCCTCACGCCTCCTGGCGCGAGGCCATGGCGGTATACCTGCAGCCACGCGTGCTGATCGTGCTGTTTCTCGGGTTTTCGTCGGGCCTGCCGCTTGCGCTGTCCGGGTCCACACTCCTGGTTTGGATGCGCGAATCCGGTGTCGATCTTGGCACCATCGGGCTGTTTGCTCTCGTGGGCACACCCTACACGCTGAAGTTTATCTGGGCGCCGCTGGTCGACGCGCTGCATGTGCCGGTGCTGACGAAATTGCTGGGGCGCCGGCGCGGCTGGCTGGTGTTCGCGCAATTGTTGCTCATCGCGGCGATCCTGCTGCTGGCCACGACTGATCCTGCACGCTCGCCTTTTTATGTGGCATTCGGTGCACTGCTGGTGGCCGCAGCCTCAGCGACACAGGACATCGTCGTCGATGCGTTCCGCGTCGAAAGCCTGCCCGAAACCGAACAGGCCGCGGGCATGGCCTCCTATGTCGCGGCTTATCGCGTCGGCATGCTGATCTCGACCGCTGGCGCGCTGTTTCTGGTCAGCGGGTTTGAATCAACCGGCTTGGCGAAATCAGCGGCATGGATGTGGGGCTACATCGCCATGGCCGGCATGGTCCTGATCGGCATGATCGCGGCGCTGGCCGCAACAGAGCCTGAACAATCCCGCCGCGCCGATGAAGCGACGTTTGGCGAGAGCGCGATCAAACGCGTCAAGACAGCAGGCATGGGCGCGTTCACTGAATTCCTTACCCGCAAGGATGTCTGGGCGATTCTCGCTTTCGTCATTCTCTACAAATTCACCAATTCGTTCTCCGGCGCCATGACCGCGCCGTTCGTGATCGATCTCGGATTTACCCGCAATGACTATGCCGCCATCGTCAAGGGTGTCGGCTTAGCTGCAACCCTGCTTGGCGGTTTCGCCGGCGGCTTTCTGGCTCGCGCCTGGTCGCTTGAAGCGTGCCTCTGGATTGGCGGCGTGCTGCAGGCGATCTCAAACCTGGCGTTTGCGTGGCTCTCGCTGGTCGGCCTCAATCAATGGGCGCTGGCGCTCGCGATCACCGCCGAGAACTTCACCGGCGCGATCGGCACCGTGATCTTCGTCGCCTATCTGTCGTCCCTATGCCAGAGCCCGCTGCACACCGCGACCCAATATGCCCTGCTGACGGCGTTCGCTGCGATCGGCCGAACTTATTTGTCGTCAGGCGCGGGCTTTGTCGCGCAGGCTATCGGCTGGCCGCTGTTCTTCGTGCTCAGCGTCATCGTCGCCATACCGAGCCTCATTCTGCTGGGGTGGCTGCAGCGGCGGGGACATTTTGAAGGACTTCGAACAAAAGTCTGAGCTTCTCGTTCGGGCCAATCTCGGCCATCACGAACTTACCGGAAGCAACATAGCAAAGCTTAGTGCTTCACCACGCTCCATTTTGAGACGATCGCATCGCTGAATTGCCCCGCTGCGTCCGCGCACGACATCGCATCTGCCTTCAGCGAAACGCTTTTACCGATGAAGGGTTTCAGTGCCGCCGCTTCGGCATCGCTATTGGTTACGATCTGAAATGTTTCAGGCCCGGTTTCGAGATTGCACAGACCGGAAGGCGACGGCAGCCGGCGCGGTTCGCTGGTGAGCTGATAGGTGATGACGCGTTTTTTCCTGGGGCCGCTGCGCATCGCGGTCAATTCACCTGACAACACTTCGCCGGTGTGAAGTGGCTTGGGAGCGGCTGGCTTGGGAGCAGCGGAGAGCTTGGGAGCAGCAGGCTTGGGAGATTGCGCAAGCGCCCCCGATGACGTCAACGAGACGAGACAGCATGCGGTGAAAAACCCGATGGCGAGTTTTGCAAACAGAGGTGACTTCATGCGACTTTCGTTCCCAGTGAATTTCAAAACAGAGTCCGCTGCCGCATGGCGGCCGACAATGTTCCTTCGTCGAGATAATCAAGCTCGCCACCCACCGGCACGCCATGCGCAAGGCGCGTAATCCGGACATTGGCATCCTGCAGCAGGTCAGTGATGTAGTGCGCCGTGGTCTGACCATCAACGGTGGCATTGAGCGCCAGGATGATCTCGATCACCTGCGGATCATGCGCCCGCGCCACCAGCGCATCGATGGTCAGATCCTGCGGACCAATACCGTCGAGCGGCGAGAGGGTCGCGCCCAGCACATGATAGCGCCCGTTTGTGGCATGGGCACGTTCCAACGCCCAGAGATCCGCAACATCCGCCACCACGACGATGATCGAAGGATCGCGTCGTGGGTCGGTACAGACCGTGCACGGGCTCTGGGTATCAATGTTACCGCAGGTCTTGCAGACCTGAATCTTCTCGATCGCGACCTGGAGCGCGGCCGACAGCGGCGTCATCAAGGCTTCGCGCTTTTTGATCAGGTGCAGCGCCGCACGCCGCGCCGAGCGCGGGCCCAGCCCCGGCAGCCGCGCAAGCAACTGAATCAGGCGTTCAATCTCCGGACCCGCAACCGCAGTAGCCATGTCAGCCGAGACCCAACCCCGGCGGCAGGCCGAGGCCGCCTGTCAGCGCCTGCATCTTCTCCTGCATCGCGATTTCGGCCTTGCGGCGCGCATCGTTGTGCGCCGTCACCAGCAGGTCCTCGAGGACTTCGCGTTCCTCGGCCTTCATCAGCGAAGGATCGATCTTGATCGCCTTCACGTCCATCTTCGCCGTCATGCGAACGATCACGAGACCGCCGCCGGATACACCTTCGACCTCGACGTGTTCGAGTTCGTCCTGCATTGCTTTCATCTTCGATTGAAGCTGAGCGGCCTGCTTCATCATGCCGAGAAAATCAGCCATAAATCATTCCTCTTTGAAATCTGGTTAGAGTTCGTCGTCGTCGAACGTCTCGACGGGGTCTTCACCGGTCGCTTCGCTGGCGGGTTCCGGCGCAAGCCGCCGCACATCTACCACCTGCGTGCCGGGAAATTTCGCAAATACCGCCTGTACGCGCGGATCGGCATGCACACCGATCGTGAGTTGCTCCTTGGCGGCCAGCGCCTGCGAGCGCAGCGTCGGCTCACCTTGCTCGTTGGACACGACGATAGTCCAGCGACGGCCAGTCCAATGTTCGAGCTTGCGCGACAATTCGTTGATAACAGACCGCGCGGCGCTGCGTTCCAGCGCTACTTCGAGCCTGCCGTCCTCCATACCCACCAGACGCATATCCGCTTCGAGCGCGGATTTGATCTGCAGGTCACGCTTCTCTCCGGCGAGCGCGACCAGTTCAGCAAATGTCGCCAGCCGGCGCAGCGGTTGCGCCGGCGTTGCTTCCACCGGGACAGGCGCGCTCATCTGTGGACGCGTCAACGTCTCACCACCGAGCCGCGCTCCGGACGCGACAGCACGCAGCGGCGAGCCGGGCTCGGTTGCCGTGGCCATCGACACCGTGCCACGCGGCACACCATTGCCACCACCGTTTCCACTCAGCGACGGCGACGAGCCGCCGCCCGCATCGATCATCTTGATCGCTTCATCCGGTGTCGGCAGATCGGCGACGTAAGCGATCCGCACCAGCACCATTTCTGCGGCAGCCTGCGGACGCGTCGCGGCCTGGACTTCGGCAATGCCTTTCAGAAGCATCTGCCACATCCGCGACAGTACGCGCATCGAAAGCTTGGCGGCAAAATCACGCCCGCGCGTGCGCTCGGTTTCACCAAGCGCCAGATTGTCCGCCGTTGCCGGCACGACTTTCACGCGCGTGACGAAATTCACGAATTCGGCAAGATCGCTGAGGACGACCACCGGATCGGCGCCGGTGTCATATTGCTCGCGGAATTCCTTGAATGCCGCAGCGATGTCGCCGCTGGCCAGTGACTGAAACAGGTCGATCACGCGCGTGCGATCCGCAAGCCCCAGCATCTGCCGGACATCTTCGGCCCGCACGACACCCGCGGCGTGCGCAATGGCCTGATCGAGCAGCGACAGCGAATCGCGCACCGAGCCTTCCGCAGCGCGTGCGATCAGACCCAGCGCTTCCGGCTCTGTCTTCACGCCTTCTTTGCCGGAGATGCTGGCGAGATGCGCCATCAGGACATCCGCATCGACACGTCGCAGATCGAAGCGCTGGCAGCGCGACAGGACCGTGACCGGTACTTTACGAATTTCGGTCGTGGCGAACACGAACTTGGCGTGCTCGGGCGGCTCTTCCAGCGTCTTCAGGAAGGCGTTGAACGCCTTCTCCGAGAGCATGTGAACCTCGTCGATGATGTAGACCTTGTAGCGCGCGCTCGATGGCGCATAGCGCACTCCATCGGTGATCTGACGCACGTCATCGATACCGGTGTGCGACGCCGCGTCCATTTCGAGAATATCGATGTGCCGGCTTTCCATGATCGCCTGGCAATGGGTGCCCATGGTCGGCATGTGGATAGTCGGCCCCTTCACCGAACCATCCGGTAATTCGTAGTTCAGCGCACGGGCAAGAATCCGCGCGGTCGTGGTTTTGCCGACGCCACGAACTCCGGTGAGAATCCAGGCCTGCGGAATGCGTCCTGCCTCGAACGAATTCGAGACGGTGCGGACCATGGCCTCCTGGCCGATCAGGTTATCAAATGTCGAGGGGCGATATTTGCGCGCAAGGACGCGATAGCCGGGCCCTGCATTCGTGGAACCGGATGCGCCGCCGAGTGCGAAACCCGCCTGATCGGTCGCGGCGGAAATGTCAGCATCGGTCATCGATCGATCCGCGATTGTCTCTTCAATGGGCGTCTTGCGGAAATCCGGCCCGACGTCCCGCGGCGCACCGCGCGCTCATTGCACCGATCCGAGCGCGCCGGATAGAGAAGTAGGAGACTGACGAGCGACCCGATCCGGACCTCGTTAGGGCTGCTTCCTTCCGGACCTGACCCGGTTGGCGAGTGGCTCGTCCACCGCCAATCTCCCGGCCTCTATTTGGGGCCAAAGACGACGGAAAGCAAGCGTGGGATTGGGCGGCCAAAACGCCCCTGATCAACAATTTGCGCGAATTTTGATGGTGAAAGCGGTAACAACAGTCGCAAAATACGCGCTAGGTTGGGTTCACCGAAATGATACGGAATTCTTATGGCCGCTGACGTCCCTGCCTGGTCGCTCAATCCCCAGCTTGAAAGAGACACGATCAATATCGGCGACCTGCCGTTATCTCGCGTACTTGTTATCAAGGATGCCAATTATCCGTGGTTGCTGCTGGTTCCGCGCCGCGTTGATACCGTCGAGATCGTCGACCTCAATGAGGTCGAACAAGCGCAGTTGATGACCGAAATCAACCGCGTCGCCCGCGCGCTCCAGGATATCACCAAACCCGACAAGCTGAACATCGCCGCGCTGGGAAATGTCGTCCCGCAATTGCATGTTCACATCATCGCGCGACGCTCCAGCGACGCCGCCTGGCCTCGACCGGTCTGGGGGGTCGTGCCAGCACTTGCCCACGATCCGCAGGAAGTTGAAGCATTCATCAGCGCCCTGCGCCGCAAAATCTGGTTGACCTGACGTCTTAGAGTTCAAAAAACATGACAACAAACGACTCCTTTCCGCTCGGGCATCCGGGCTTCGTCTCCCATCCGATTGATCGCGCCGCACATCTGCGCAGCAATGATGAAAAGCTGTTCGCGATGGAAACCCATCGCGATGCACGGGCTTACGTGATCCACCGCGACTCGCTGCTGATGACACAAGGCGCAGACGGGCCGCGCGCGCTGCTGACGCTGGATGAAGCCCGTAAATTCGGTGCCAACCCGGGCACGATTTTTCTTGGCCTCAGGGACGGCGCCGCGATCTTCGGCATGGGTATCAGTGCCACGGCTGCGGAAGCGTTGATGGGACGCGGCGATGTCGGCGTGGAAAATCTCCGTGCGGTCGCCGCGAGCGGCGCGGTAGCGGCACGCGAGCTTTCCACCATCGCCATGGCGAAATCTCTCGTTGGCTGGCACCAGCGTCACGGGTTCTGCGCCAATTGCGGCACACGCACGTCAATGACACAAGGCGGCTGGAAGCGCGATTGCCCAAGCTGCAAGGTCGAACACTTTCCCCGCACGGATCCGGTCGTCATCATGCTGGTGACATCAGGCGACAAATGCCTGCTCGGGCGTCAGGCGCAATTTCCACCATCGATGTGGTCATGCCTTGCGGGGTTCGTTGAAGCAGCGGAGACCATCGAGGACGCTGTTTGTCGCGAGATTCTGGAAGAATCCAACATCCGCTGCACAGACGTGCGTTATTACATGACGCAGCCTTGGCCCTATCCATCATCGCTGATGGTTGGATGCACCGCGCGCGCCACCACCACCGATATCATCGTCGACAAGTCCGAACTGGAAGACGCCCGCTGGTTCAGCCGCGACGAGGCTGCAGCGATGCTCAGCAAACAGCATCCGCAAGGACTGACCGGTCCTCATCCGGTGGCAATCGCGCACCACCTTTTGGCGAACTGGCTGGCACAGCCGGCCTGATTTCTTGCGGTTCCCACAAATGCGGGAACCGCACCGCGTCTCGTCGATTGTTCTGACATCGCGCAACATCCCGACGGGGCTTGCTTCTCGATCGTCATGGCCGGGCTTGTCCCGGCCATCCTTGTCTTAGAGCTGGGGCAGACATAGACATAAATGCTTGCGACGAGCGCGATCATGGCGGGAAATGGCAACCGCGAGGAAGCGATCATGGAATTACAGCCCACGCCGTCGAAGAAACCCCTGCGGATCCTGTGCATAGGCATGCCGGTGCGCGATCTGATTTTTCGCGTCGACGACCTGCCCGCGCGCGGCATGAAGAAACGCGCGACACATTTCAACGAATTGAGCGGCGGCAACGCATTCAATGCAGCCGTCGCCATCGGGCGGCTCGGCGGACGTGTGCTGATGTCCGGGCCTATGGGCCACGCCGGCGAGAGGGCGAGCGCTCACATGTTCGACGACATGAAGCGCGAAGGTATTGAGAGCGCCATGGTCCATATGCCCGGTCTCGTCACGCCGATCTCCAACATCATGATTGATCCGACCGGCGAGCGCACCATCGTGACCTATCGCGATCCGGAGTTGTGGAAGGTAACGCTGCCGGACGCCGACCTGTTGCTGAAAGATTGTGATGCCATCCTCACTGAGAACCGCTGCGCGGAATTCGTTACCGACATCTGCGTCGAAGCCTGCAACCGCGACATTCCCGTGATTCTCGACGCCGATCGTGTCATGTCGTTGCGTGAGGGTTTGTTGGTCGCGTCCAGTCACATCATTTTTTCGGCCGAGGCACTGCACGCGACCGCAGGCATCACCGACGACACCGAGGCACTGCGCAAGATCGCGGACCTGACGCCCTCCTTCCTCGCCGTCACCAATGGTGCGCAGGGAATGCTGTGGCTCGACGACGCAGCGGCACCCACATCACATGCCGTCGTTTCCGGTTCACACCGTCGATACGTTGGGCGCGGGCGACGTGTTCCATGGCGCTTTTGCGCTCGCTGTGGCCGAAGGGCAGCCCCTGCGGGACGCCATGCGGTTCGCCTCGGCAGCGGCCGCGCTGAAATGCACCCGCCACGGCGGGGCCTTCGCCTCCCCGCAACGCACTGAAGTTGAAAGACTTTTGCGCAAATCGCACGCGTTGAAACAGGCCGGAGAATAGCTCTAAAGACGGCATGTCGCGCTTGCGTGAGAAGAATTTTCTATATATGAGGGATTAAAGCCTCCGATTGTGGAAGAAAGTTCTTTTCATGACTGACCTCGCCAGCCCCGCCCGCCGAGACCAACCGCCGCCTCGACGCCATCGACCGCAAGATCCTGACCGTGCTGCAGGATGACGCATCCTTGTCGGTCGCCGAGATCGGTGATCGCGTCGGGCTGTCGTCCACGCCCTGCTGGAAGCGCATCCAGCGCATGGAAGCCGAGGGCATTATCCTGCGGCGTGTTGCGCTGGTCGATCAGAACAAGATCGGCCTCGGGATCACGGTGTTCGTTTCAGTGGAAAGCGGCGATCACTCCGATGCATGGCTGAAGAAATTCGCCGACGCCGTCAGCGCCATGCCGGAGGTGATGGAATTCTATCGGATGGCAGGCGACGTGGATTACATGCTGCGCGTCGTGGTGGCCGACATGCCGAGCTATGACGTGTTCTACAAGAAGCTCATCAGCGCGGTGGCGCTGAAGAACGTGACCTCGCGTTTCGCGATGGAAAAGATCAAGTCGGTCACCGCACTTCCGGTGCCGGCCGCGAGCGCAGCCTGAGCTTCTTCACGCGAAGCGAGGCGAGAAGCTACATCCCGCATCCCGTCGCTGAGCATTAAAACCTCGCCCCGCAAGCGGGACGAGGTGAAAGCGTCAAATCTTCTGATTGTACTCGCCGACCTCAGGATAGGTGCGAAGCACCGAATCCATCGCCTCGAACATGTCGCGCATACGCTGTTCGGACACCGGGCTTTCGACCACAACAACCAGTTCAGGCTTGTTCGACGATGCGCGCACAAGCCCCCAGCTTCCGTCTTCACATGTCACGCGTACGCCGTTGACGGTGACCAGATCGCGGACCGGCTGGCCAGCGACCTTGCCGCCTTTCGCCTGCACATCCTCGAAATGTTTCACGACCTTCTCGACGATGCCGTATTTGACTTCGTCGGCGCAGTGCGGCGACATGGTCGGCGACGACCACGTTTTCGGCAGCGCATTCTTGAGGTCGGACATTTTCTTGTCCGCTGCGCGGTCCAGCATTTCACAAATGGCAATGGCGGAGACGAGACCGTCGTCATAGCCACGCCCTACCGGCGTGTTGAAGAAGAAGTGCCCTGACTTCTCGAAGCCCGCCAGCGCCTTCAACTCGTTGGTCCGGCGCTTCATGTAGGAATGCCCCGTCTTCCAGTAGGTCGTATGCGCGCCCTGCTTCTGCAAAACCGGATCGGTCACAAAGAGCCCGGTTGACTTCACGTCAACCACGAACTGTGCGTTCTTGTGGATTGCCGACATGTCGCGCGCCAGCATGACGCCGACCTTGTCCGCAAAAATTTCCTCGCCGGTGTCATCCACAACACCGCAGCGGTCGCCGTCTCCGTCGAAGCCGAGACCAACGTCGGCTTTATGTTCAAGCACTGCATCGCGAATCGCGTGCAGCATTTCCATATCTTCGGGATTCGGATTGTATTTCGGGAAGGTGTAATCGAGTTCGGTATCGAGCGGGATGACTTCGCAGCCGATCGCTTCCATCACCTTCGGTGCGAAGGCACCCGCCGTGCCGTTGCCGCAGGCGACGACCACTTTCAGCTTGCGCTTCAGTTTGGGCCGCTTGGTGAGATCGGCGATGTAACGCGCCGGGAAATTCTCCACGAACTGATATGAGCCTGCCGGCTTGAGCTTAAAATCGGCATTGAGCACGATTTCCTTCAGACGCGTCATTTCGTCCGGACCGAAGGTCAACGGACGGTTTGCGCCCATCTTCACGCCAGTCCAACCGTTGTCGTTGTGCGAAGCCGTCACCATCGCGACGCATGGCACGTCGAGCTCGAACTGCGCAAAATAGGCCATTGGCGTCACCGCGAGGCCGATGTCATGCACCTTGCAGCCGGAGGCCAGCAGGCCCGAGATCAGCGCGTATTTGATCGACGCCGAATAACTCCGAAAATCATGCCCTGTGACGATTTCCTGCTTCGCGCCCAGCTCCCCGATCAGGGTGCCGAGCCCCATGCCCAGCGCCTGAATGCCCATCAGGTTGATTTCCTTGCCGAACAGCCACCGCGCGTCGTACTCGCGGAAGCCTGTCGCCTTCACCATCGGCTCGGATTCGAAGGCGTAAGTGTTGGGAAAGAGTTCGGGCTTCGGCTTCGGAAACATTCAACGGCCTCACAAAAGGAAAATGTTCAATCCAGCAGCCATAGCGAATGCCATGAACCGTGGAAAGGCGGGAGCCACACTTTGGCGACGAATTGCGGCATATTGGCAGCGCCGACTCAGGAGCGTTCGAGCGAGGAACCATGACCGACCATCGCCTTCAGGCACCCGCCACGTTGCGCAATCGTGAGCCCATTCTGGATGTACTGCGCGGAGTCTTCCCGACATCCGGCCTTGTGCTCGAAATCGCCAGCGGCTCGGGTGAACATGTGATGCATTTCGCACAGCACTTGCCCCATCTCACATTCCAGCCTTCCGACCCGGATGCTGCGGCACTGCAAAGCATCGCCGCCTGGACCCGTGACAGCGGCGTGACGAACGTGTTGCCACCGGTGATGCTGGATGCGTCATCCAATGATTGGCCGCTGACGACCGCTGATGCGATCATCTGCATCAACATGATCCACATCTCGCCATGGCGTGCTTCGGAGGGTCTTATGCGAGGTGCAGCAAAGCTTCTTCGCACCGGTGCTCCACTCTATCTGTACGGCCCCTACCGACGCGCGGACGTCATCACCGCCCCCAGCAATGAGGCGTTCGATGCGGACCTGAAATCACGCAATGCCGAATGGGGTCTTCGGGATCTGGAAGCGGTCGCAAAACTTGCGCAATCAACCGGTTTCTCGGCACCAGCGATTACGGAGATGCCAGCGAACAATCTGAGCGTGGTGTTTCGGCGCAACTGAGATCAGGTCGTCGCGTCTTTACTGTTCCATCACCAGCTTGCCGTCGGCGAATTCAAACCGCTTGAGCTTCGACAGAAAAGAAAGACCCAGCAGGTTCTGAGACAACGCCTCGTCTGGAAGCACCATAGCATCAACGTCGCGCACGATGAGGCCGCCGATATCAACCATCGCCAGCCGCGTGCGTGCCGCCTTGATCGTGCCGTTGGCGGTGGAGACGGTTGTCTTGTAGTCGTTGGGCGACGGCCGCACGCCGATCTGCGCCGCGGAGCGTTCGTTGAGCGCGATCACTGATGCACCGGTATCTACCATAAAATCGATACGCTGGCCGTCGATGCGGCCGTCGGCCTGGAAGTGGCCGCGACTATCGCGCGGAATGACGATGCTGCGGCCGCCGGCATTGCCGGTCGTTTGCGGCTGCACAGACGCAAATGAGTTGACGGATTTCGCTTTCTCGAATGCTTTTGCCTGCGCGGCGTCGGACGTCATTTTGTCCGCCATCTGGCCCATGAACGTGCCGACCACAATGAGGACGACCGCGAAGATCATAATGTTACGCATCACGCCTACGCCTTGCTTTGATGGGTCCGGTCGACCAGACCACACCGCGCCGGAAATTGAGCCTAATGGCACCGGCGAAGGTCGCTTTTTCGGAAAAAAGGGTAATTGAATCGTTAACGAACCCAGGAAACAGACACCGGAACTCAAGTTCCCCGTGGCTTGACCCGGCGCGTTGGCATGGCCGTCGCAGGGTCTTCAGGCCATGGATGGCGCGGATAACGCCCGCGCAGATCGGAGCGCACGGCGGCATAGCTGCCGCGCCAGAAACCCGGAAGATCGCGCGTGACCTGCACGGGCCGATGTGCCGGCGACAGCAATTCCAGTACCAGCGGGATTTTTCCCTTGGCGATCGACGGATGAACGTTGAGGCCAAACAGCTCCTGTAAACGCACCGCAATGGTCGGTCCCTGTTCCGCTTCATAGTCAATCGGCAAGGAGGTGCCGGTCGGTGCGTCAAAATGCGTCGGGGCTTCGCGGTCGAGCCGCGCGCGCAGCTCCCATGGCAGCAGCCCCATCAATGCGTCCGACAGATCACCCGCCGACATCCCCGCAAGCGAAGTCTTGCCGAACAGCGCGGGCACAAGCCAATCGTCGCGTGTCTCAGCGAGCGCCTTGTCCGACAGATCCGGCCACTCGTCCGGCGCTGCCGCGCGCAGGAACATCACACGGTCACGCCATTGCTTCAGCGGTTTCGACCACGGCAACCGATCAAGCCCCACCGTAACGAGACCGTCAGCAAGCACCTTGGCCGCTTCTGGCGACGGGGTAATGGACAGAGGTTGTTCGGACAACGTGATCGCGTGAAGCTTTTTCCGACGCCGGGCGCGTAGCGCCATCGCAGATCTATCGAAGGTGATCTCATCAGCGATCTTCGATGTGCGTGTAAAATTCTGCTTCGATTTCTTCCTGCGTAATTGGCGCAGCTAGCAGGATTCGGCCGTTCGCGGCCGTGCCGGTCAGTTCAGCAACCGCGACGTAAGGCGCGCGCGCCAGCGCCGACGTTTGGTCGATGCTGGCGCCACGTCCGTTGGCAAGCACAAACGATCCATTGCCGCGATTGCGTGCGACGCGATCAGGAAATGCGAGAGCCAGCATGATGCCCGTCGACAGTGACGTTTCTCCGTCAGCACCTTTCGGTGTCGCGTTGGCGACCTGCCCCGCCCAGCGCTGGGCGAGTTGCCGCGCGCTCACAGCCCGCTGCGAGCGGTCACGCCGGAAATTGTCAAGCCGCGCATCGAGATCGACACTGTCGCCACCCAATCCGCGTTCGGTCAAAATGGCCGCGATCATCGCAGCCTCTTCGCCCGAACCAAGACGATTGGAATCAACGATCATGCGTGCGAGACGCGGCGGCAGCGCCAGCGCGCGCAGGCTGTTGCCTTCGCTCGTAATATGATTTGTCTCGTCGATTGCATCGAGTTCTCGCAGCAGCGCGCGCGCCTCGGTGAGCGCAGGCAGCGGTGGCGGATCGAGGAATGCCAGCGTTGCGGTATCGACCAGGCCCCAATGCGCGAGATCCAGCACCAGCGACGATAGATCGGCCGATAAAATCTCCGGCCGCGTGTACGCTTCGAGCGACGCTGTCTGCGGTTCGTCCCACAAGCGATAGCATATTCCGGGCTCGGTACGACCGGCGCGGCCGCGGCGCTGATCTACTGCTGCCCGCGACGCGCGCACCGTTTCCAATCGTGTCAGGCCGATATCGGGCTCATACCGCGGCACGCGCGCCATGCCGGAATCGACCACGATCCGCACGCCCTCGATGGTGAGCGAGGTTTCCGCAATCGATGTCGCGAGCACCACCTTGCGCTGGCCTTTCGGCGCCGGCGCGATGGCGCGATCTTGCACTCCAGCCTCCAGAGCACCGAACAACGGCACGATCTCCGTGTTCGGATCGCTCACGCGCTCACTGAGAAAATTCTGCGTGCGGCGGATTTCCGCTGCGCCCGGCAGAAACGCCAGCACTGAGCCGGGATCGGCACGGAGCGCGGTGGCGATCGCGTCCGCCATCTGCCGCTCGACCGGCACGTCCGGCTTGCGGCCGAGATAACGGGTTTCTACCGGGAAGGCGCGGCCTTCGCTTTCGACAACCGGCGCATCGCCCAGCAACTTTGCCACCCGCGCGCCGTCAAGCGTCGCCGACATCACCAGAATGCGCAGATCCTCGCGCAATCCCTGCTGCGCATCCCGCGCCAGCGCGAGACCGAGATCGGCATCGAGCGAACGTTCGTGGAATTCGTCGAACAACACCGCGGCAACGCCGGTCAATTCGGGATCGTCGAGAATCTGTCGCGAGAAAATGCCTTCGGTCACGACCTCGATACGCGTATTGCGCGAGATTTTCGAGCCGAAGCGCACGCGATAGCCGACTGTCTCACCGACCTTTTCGCCGAGCGTGTGCGCCATCCGCTCCGCGGCAGCGCGTGCAGCGATCCGGCGCGGCTCCAATACGATGATCTTCTTGCCCTTCGACCATGCGGCATCAAGCAGCGCGAGCGGCACGCGCGTGGTCTTGCCCGCGCCCGGCGGCGCGACCAGCACGGCTGTGCTGCTGCGCGCCAGCGTCGTCGTCAGATCGTCGAGAACGGCATCAATGGGAAGTGGCGAGTAGAACTTCATGACTCGCTTAATACCCGTTCAACCCGAGTGCGGGAAGGAGCTAAGCTCCGCGCCCCACGCTGTCGTAGATGAATCCCAGTTCTTCCATCTCGTCGCGGCGATAGATGTTGCGCAAATCCACGATCACCGGGTTCGCCATCTCCTGCTTCAGGCGCGCGAGATCGAGGGCACGAAACTGTACCCACTCGGTTACGATGACCAGTGCGTCGGCGTCCTTCGCGCAGGCATAGGGGTCTTCGCAATAGAAAATGTCCGGCAATTCGTGCTTCGCCTGCTCCATCCCAACGGGATCGTAGGCGCGCACGCGCGCACCATGATCGAGCAAGCCGGTCACCAACGGAATTGACGGTGCTTCGCGCATATCGTCGGTCTCAGGCTTGAAGGTCAGGCCTAATACACCGATGGTCTTGCCGCGCAGATTGCCGCCAACCGCCGCAGCGACCTTGCGGGACATCGCGCGCTTGCGATTGTCATTGACTGCAAGCACCGCCTCGACGATTCGCAACGGCACGTCATGATCGAGCGCGGTCTTCACCAACGCGCGGGTGTCCTTCGGAAAACATGAACCACCGAAACCCGGACCAGCGTTGAGAAATTTCGTGCCGATGCGGTTGTCGAGGCCGATGCCGCGCGCAACCTCCTGCACATCCGCACCGACTTTTTCGGACAGATCGGCGATCTCGTTGATGAAAGTGATCTTCGTCGCAAGGAACGCGTTCGCCGCATATTTGATGAGTTCGGCGGTGCGCCGGTCGGTGTACATGATCGGCGCCTGGTTGAGATATAATGGCCGATAAACTTCGCCCATGACCTTGCGCGCACGTTCCTCGCTCGTGCCGACCACGATGCGGTCCGGGTGCTTGAAATCGCGGATCGCCGCACCCTCACGCAGAAATTCGGGATTGGACGCGACAGCCACATCCGCCTTCGGATTGGTCTCGCGGATCAGCCGTTCCACCTCGTCACCGGTGCCAACCGGCACAGTGGACTTCGTGACAACCACGGTGAAACCCTGCAACGCCTTGGCGATATCGCGCGCTGCCGCATGCACATAGCTCAAGTCCGCATGACCATCGCCGCGGCGTGACGGTGTTCCCACCGCGATGAACACGGCATCCGCCTCGCCGACCGGGCCTGCGAGATCCGTGGTGAAGTCAAGCCGCCCCGACTTCACCGAGGTTGCGACCAACCGGTCCAGATCCGGCTCAAAAATCGGAATCTCGCCGCGGTTCAATGCAGCGATCTTTCCGGCATCCGTATCGACGCACGTCACGCGATGACCAAAATCCGCGAAACAAGCCCCCGAAACCAACCCCACGTAACCCGTGCCGATCATGGCAATTCGCATGAAGATCCCTACTCCGACAGTTAACCACACAGCGTTTTCGCGCGCCTTTTAGCCCGATTTCACGGGAAAGAGGCACAACATTTGATTGGATAAAGGAGAATGAAACGCATGCGCCCGATGATAGGGCGAATTTGGACCGAAACGAGACACGCATGAGCAATATCGGCACATCTGGTACTCGCCTGTCGCCTGCCTCAGAGCGGATTGACTGGGTCGACTATGCCAAAGGTATCTGCATCGTCATGGTGGTGATGATGCATTCGACGCTGGGCGTCGAAGCCGCGGCGGGCAAACACGGTTTCATGCATCTTGTGGTGGAGTTCGCAAGGCCCTTCCGGATGCCGGATTTCTTCCTGATCTCGGGCTTGTTTCTTGCTCGCGTGATCGATCGCGACTGGCGCACATATCTCGACCGCAAAGTGGTCCACTTCGCCTATTTCTACGTGCTGTGGCTGACGATCCAGTTCGCCGTCAAGGCTCCTGGCATGGCCGCCGAGCAAGGCTGGGGTCATGTCGGTGTCATGTATCTGCAATCTTACATCGAGCCGTTCGGCACGCTCTGGTTCATCTGGATGCTGCCCGTGTTTTTCGCTGCTGACGAAAGCTACGCAGCGTGTATCGCCGCTCCTGATCTGGGTTGCAGCAGCAGCGCTTGAAATGGCGCACATTTCGACCGGGTGGACCGCGATTGATGAATTCGCGGCGCGTTTCGTCTACTTCTATTCAGGCTATCTGTTCGCGACTTACGTATTCACGCTGGCCGATCGCGCTCGTGCGAATCCGGCTCTTGCACTTGCCGGACTCGCCGCATGGGCTGCGATCAATACGCTTCTCGTGTTCACCGGCGTTTCGGAACAATCCGGCATCTCCCTGATGCTCGGATTTGCCGGCGCCTGCGCCATCATCATCATTGGCGTGCTGCTTGCTCGCGCCGATTGGCTCAGCGTGCTGCGCTATTGCGGCGAACATTCCATCGTCATCTATCTGGCATTTTTCCTGCCGATGGCGATCACCCGTACGCTGCTGCTCAAGACCAATATCATCCCTGACCTCGGTTTCATTTCGATCATCGTGACCGCCGTCGGTGTGCTCGGCGCACTCGTGATGTGGTGGGGAGCAAAGCGGCTCGGACTGAACTTCCTGTTCGAACGGCCTCAAACATTCTGGATCGCGCCGAAGCAGCGTACCGTGAAGCTTCAAGCGGCGGAGTAGCTTACACAGCCACGATGTCGTCCCCGCGAAAGCCGGGGCCAAAACCCCTGAGCAACGGTTCCTGCAGGGTTTCCGTCATTTTCGATGGTGAAGGGACCCCGCATACGCGGGACAGCGCGGTATTCGACGGCGATACCGAAACATTTCCGTGCGCATCTACCATGCAAAGGGGTGTCAATCGCGGCCAAAAACCTTAAGTTGCCGCCATGTCGAAAAACCCCGCACAAGCCGTCACGCCCCCCGCCGTCAAAGCCCCCGCCAAAGGCGACCACATCTTTCTGGTCGACGGCTCGTCCTATATTTTCCGCGCCTATCACGCGCTGCCGCCGCTAAACCGGAAATCCGACGGGTTGCAGGTCAACGCCGTGCTCGGCTTCTGCAACATGCTCTGGAAGCTGCTGCGTGACATGCCGCAGGAAGATCGGCCAACACATCTGGCGATCATCTTCGACAAATCCGAAAAGACGTTCCGCAACGACTTCTTTCCGGAATACAAAGCGCACCGGCCGCCTGCGCCCGAAGACCTGATCCCGCAGTTCGCGCTCATCCGCGAAGCCGTGCACGCATTCGATCTGCCGTGTCTGGAGCAGATCGGTTTCGAGGCAG
The DNA here is from genome assembly GCA_963751855.1 of uncultured Alphaproteobacteria bacterium. Classification (GTDB taxonomy): domain Bacteria; phylum Pseudomonadota; class Alphaproteobacteria; order Rhizobiales; family Xanthobacteraceae; genus Afipia. The sequence goes on from CAVVWF010000008.1 coordinate 830,831, forward strand.
ACGACCTGATCGCCACTTATGTACGCGAGGCCTGCGAGCGCGGCGCGAACGCCACCATCGTCTCGTCTGACAAGGATTTGATGCAGCTCGTGACCGACTGCGTCACCATGTACGACACCATGAAAGATCGCCGCATCGGCATCGCCGAGGTGATCGAGAAATTCGGCGTGCCGCCGGAAAAAGTCGTCGAAGTCCAGGCCTTGGCAGGCAACTCCGTTGACAACGTGCCCGGCGTGCCCGGCATCGGCATCAAGACGGCCGCACAGCTCATTACGGAATATGGCGACCTCGAAACGCTGCTGGCGCGCGCAGGCGAGATCAAGCAACCCAAGCGGCGCGAAGCGCTGATCGAGAACGCCGAAAAGGCACGTATTTCGCACAGGCTGGTGCAGCTCGACGACAAAGTGAAGCTCGACGTGCCGCTCGACGATCTTGCCGTGCATGAGCCAGATCCGCGCAAGCTGATTGCATTCCTGAAGGCGATGGAATTCTCGACGCTGACACGGCGTGTCGCGGAATATTCTCAGATCGATCCGTCGGACGTGCTGCCAGCTGAGAAGCTGAAAAGTTCCTTCGCGCCCTCCGCGGTGGATGCCGATTCGCCCGGAACATTGCCGCTCGGAGGCGAGCCGGATTCGCTGGCCAAGGGGACGACACCAGCAAGTCGGTCAAGGCCAGTTGAAAGCAAGGGCGTCGGCGCAGCGAACGAGCTGACACCGAAATCGCTCGCGGCCTCCCGCGCAGCCGAGGCGCTCAAGACGCCGGTGGATCGCAGCAAATACGTCACCATCCGCACCCTCGATCAACTCACCACGTGGCTCGCGCGCGCACGGGATATCGGCTACGTCGCCATCGATACCGAGACCACGAGCCTTGATCCGATGCAGGCTGAGCTCTGCGGCTTCTCGCTGGCGCTGGCCCCCAATGAAGCCTGCTACGTTCCGTTGATCCACAAGCAGGGCGGAGACGGCTCAGGTCTGTTCGCCGGCGGCCTCGCACCGGATCAGCTAAAGACTGAAGACGCCTGTGCTGCACTGAAGCCACTGCTTGAGGACGAAAGCATTCTCAAGATCGGACAGAACCTGAAATTCGATGCGCTGGTGTTCGCGCAATGTGGCATCCACATGCGCGCCATCGATGACACCATGCTGATCTCCTACGTGCTCGACGCCGGGCGTGGCTCTCACGGCATGGACCCATTGTCCGAGAAATGGCTTGGCCATGCACCGATCAGCTATGGCGCGGTCGCGGGCACCGGTAAAAATCAGGTGTGTTTCGATCAGGTTTCAATCGAGAAGGCGACGGAATATGCCGCCGAGGATGCCGATGTCACGTTGCGGCTTTGGCTCGCACTGAAGCCGCGCCTTGCCGCCGAACACATGAACGCGGTGTACGAGACGCTCGAGCGGCCGATGGTGAATGTGCTGGCTCGCATGGAACAGCGCGGCATCACCATCGATCGGCAAGTCTTGTCGCGCCTCTCCGGCGATTTCGCACAGACGGCGGCACGGCTAGAGGCCGAAATCCGCGAAATGGCCGGCGAACCCATCAATCCCGGCAGCCCCAAGCAACTTGGCGACATCATGTTCGGCAAGATGGGCTTGCCGGGCGGCAGCAAGACCAAGACCGGCGCATGGTCGACGTCCGCATCGATCCTTGAGGACCTTGCCGAAGAGGGCCACCAGTTCCCGCGCAAGATTCTCGACTGGCGTCAGGTGTCGAAACTGAAATCCACCTACACCGATGCACTGCCGACCTATGTGCATCCGCAGACGCATCGCGTGCATACGTCCTACGCGCTGGCCGCCACCACCACCGGCCGGCTGTCGTCATCCGAACCAAACCTGCAGAACATCCCGGTGCGCAACGAAGAAGGCCGCAAGATTCGCCGCGCCTTTATCGCGACACCAGGCCACAAGTTGGTGTCAGCGGACTATTCGCAAATCGAATTGCGGCTGCTGGCGGAAATCGCCGATATTCCGGTGTTGAAGCAGGCGTTCAAGGATGGCCTCGACATTCACGCCATGACGGCGTCGGAAATGTTCGGCGTGCCGATCAAGGACATGCCGAGCGAGGTCCGTCGCCGTGCCAAGGCGATCAACTTCGGCATCATCTACGGCATCTCGGCGTTCGGCCTGGCCAATCAGCTCGGCATTCCGCGCGAAGAAGCCGGCGCCTACATCAAGAAATATTTCGAGCGCTTCCCCGGCATCCGCGCCTACATGGACCAGACCCGCGATTTCTGCCGCGAGCATGGCTATGTCGAAACACTGTTCGGCAGGAAATGTCACTACCCGGAGATCAAGGCGAGCAATGCCTCGATACGCGCTTTCAACGAGCGCGCTGCGATCAATGCGCGTCTGCAAGGCACCGCCGCCGATATCATCCGCCGGGCCATGATCCGCATGGAGGAGACGCTCGCCGAGAAGAAGCTCTCCGCGCAGATGCTGTTGCAGGTGCACGACGAACTGATCTTCGAAGTGCCGGATGACGAAGTGGAAAAAACGTTGCCCGTGGTGCAGCACGTGATGCAGGACGCACCGTTCCCGGCGATCATGCTGTCGGTGCCGCTGCAGGTCGACGCCCGCGCCGCGCACAACTGGGATGAGGCGCACTAATTTCTCGCCCTCTCCATTCCGAAAGAGGGCGAGAAAATTGAGCAAAGCGAACCCGAGCCGGAAGGGTCAGGTCTCGCGAAGCTAGTCCAGCTTCACTTCAAAACCGCGCTTCACCGCCGGCCGCTCCATCAGCGTGTTGTACCAGCGTGCAACATTGGGATAATCGCTGAGCGGCACCTTGTGGCGCTCGTGCCGCCACGCCCAGCCGAGGATGGCGAAATCGGCGACAGACAACTTGTCCGCAACAAACTCGTGGTCCGCGAGACGGCGATCGAGCACGCCATACAGCCGTTGCGTTTCCTTCGAATAGCGTTCCAGGCCGTAGCGGCGGTCCTGCTCGTTCTCCACCATCAGGAAATGGTGCACCTGGCCCGGCATCGGCCCGAAGCCGCCCATCTGCCACATCAGCCATTCCAGCACCGGGATTCGCTCGCCCAGATCCTTCGGCAGGAATTTTCCGGTCTTCTCGCCGAGATAGAGCAGGATCGCGCCGGACTCGAAGATGCTGACCGGCTTGCCGCCCGGGCCGTCCGGATCGACGATGGCGGGAATGCGGTTGTTCGGGCTGATCTTCAGGAATTCCGGCGCGTGCTGCTCGCCCTTGGAGATGTTGATGGGATGCACCTTGTAGGGCAGCCCCATTTCTTCGAGTGCGACGCTGATTTTACGGCCATTCGGCGTATTCCAGGTGTAGAGATCGATGGTCATTCGATTACCTTGCAGTATGGACTTCCACTGTTGACGGTGCGTGATCCGCTCTGGAATGTCCACGCAACGGGCGCTAAATTCGATAAAATCCCCCACACCGTGAGATCACCATTGTCCAACCCTGCCTCCCGCGCACGCCTTGCCGACATCATCCGCACCCGCTCGTTCGGACGCGGCGAAATCACGCTGGCCTCCGGCCGCAAGAGCGACTTCTATTTCAACCTCAAGCCGACGATGCTCGATCCCGAAGGTGCGGCGCTGCTCGCGGAGCTGTCGCTCGATGCGCTGAAGGATGACAACGTCGACTACATCGGCGGACTGGAGATGGGCGCCGTTCCGATCGCGGGCGCAATCGCGCAACTGTCCTGGCTGAAGGGCAATCCCATCGCGGCCTTCTTCGTGCGCAAGAAGCCGAAGGAGCATGGCGCTCGGCTCGCGGTCGAAGGACTGACGAAGGGCGAGAGCCTGCAGGGGCAAGCGCATCGTCATCGTCGAGGACGTCACCACCACCGGCGGCTCGGCCATCAAGGCCGTTGATGCCGTGAAGGACGCCGGCGGCGAGGTCGTGCTGGTGTTCACCATGGTCGATCGCGATGAAGGCGCGACGGAAGCCTTCCGCGAAGCCGGCATCCCCTTCCGCTCGCTCTACAAGGCGGGAGAGTTTCTCAAGGGCTGATGCCCTCCTTCTCTTCATTTGCGGGGAGAGGATCGGGTAAGGGGCATTTTGCTGTGAATGATGCTCGCGCGTCACGCCATGAGTTGTCGCTTCAGCCGAAGTCTTCGCACAATTTACGCTTGACTCCGCTCTCTCCGACAATGAAGCGGCTGAAGTGTCATCTGTCGGCTTCGTCGTCGCGGTCTCCTGTCTCGCTCCTACCTGCCCCCGCCTTCGCGGCCGAAGGTCTGAATGGCGCGCAACTGTCACCTCTCTGGGCGCTGCCGTTCGTCGGCATCCTGCTGTGTATCGCCACCGGGCCGGTGTTTTATCCGCATGCCTGGGAACATCACATCGGAAAATTCACCGCATTCTGGTCCGCGCTGATCGTCATCCCGCTATTCGCAACGGCAGACATACACACCGTCACGACCACTCTCGCGCACACCGCACTGCTCGAATACATGCCGTTCATCCTGCTGCTGCTGGCACTGTTCACTGTGGCCGGCGGCATTTATCTGGAAGGCAATCTGCACGACAGCGTATTCACCAACACCGTACTGCTCGCGATCGGCGCGGTACTGGCGAGCATTGTCGGCACCACCGGCGCATCGATGATCCTGATCCGGCCTCTGATCCGCGCCAACGACGACCGCCGGTACAACGCGCATGTGGTGGTGTTCTTCATTTTCCTGGTCGCCAATATCGGCGGCGCGCTGTCGCCGCTTGGCGATCCGCCGCTGTTCATCGGCTTTCTCAGGGGCGTCGATTTCTTCTGGACCACCCAGCATCTGTGGCTGGAGACGCTGACGGTCGGCGGCATCGTGCTCGCCGTCTTCATGGTCATCGATATCTACATGCACCACCGCGAAGGCCGCTTCACGCGCATGAAAGATCCGACGCCGGATTCGCCGCTCAGGCTGCACGGCAAGATCAATCTCGTTTTGATCCTGATCATCATCGCCGCCATTCTGATGAGCGCGCAATGGAAGCCCGGCATCGCGCTGCCGATCGCAGGCGTCGAACTGCAAATCCAGGATCTGCTGCGGAATGCGATTTTCATCGTGGTGACGATCTGCTTCGCTGGTTTGGACACGCAAGGAGCATCGCAAAGCCAACGGCTTCGCATGGGGACCGATCAACGAAGTGGCGATCCTGTTCGCCGGCATCTTCATCTGCATCATCCCGGTGATGGCGATGTTGCAGGCCGGCAGCCATGGGCCATTCGCGGCACTGCTCGGCCTGGTCACCCACGCCGACGGCAGCAACAACAACGTCGCCTACTTCTGGTTGACAGGCGGACTGTCGTCATTCCTCGACAATGCGCCGACTTATCTTGTGTTCTTCCAGCTCGCGGGCGGCGATGCGCAAATGTTGATGACAGCAAATGCAGCGACGCTGGCCGCGATCTCCGCGGGCGCGGTCTTCATGGGCGCCAACACCTACATCGGCAATGCGCCGAATTTCATGGTCTATGCCATCGCGCGGCAAGCCGGCGTGAACATGCCGAGCTTCTTCGGCTACATGGTCTGGTCGGGGTTGGTGTTGATTCCGACATTCATTCTGGCGACGTTTTTGTTTTTCCGCGCGTAACGCGCCTGCACATTTCTTTCGCACAAGTCGCGTCCCTAACTCCGCGTTTACCATCCCTCACTAATGTTCCCGCCTGTCGAGGCACGGTCGCCCCGGCGTGATCAGTGGCGTGAGTGGGGCAAACGTGTTGCGTCAAGAGTTGCGTGTTTCGTGCGTGCGGCATTGCGTGATGTTCGTTCTCGCCGTCATGCTGGCGGTGCCCGCGGTGTTTGCGCCACGTACGGCGTCGGCAGGGTTTTTCGACTTCCTGTTCAGTGACGAAAAGCCGTGCCCGCGGATCGCAGCCAACTGCGTTCGCGGATCCTTTGGCACCGAAAGTCAGCCAGCACAGGCTCGCACGCCTGTCGCGAATGCCGGCCGCACCACATCGTACTGCGTCCGAACCTGCGATGGCCGATATTTCCCGCTGACCATGCGTGGCGGCGCAACACCGGCACAGATCTGCCAGTCATTCTGTCCCGCCAGCCCGACCAAGGTTTTTTCCGGCAGTACGATCGACAACGCTATTGCCGCCAGCGGCGAGCGCTATCCCGATTCTGCCCAATGCGTTCGCCTATCGCAAGGCATTGAAATCAGACTGTACTTGCAACGGCCGCGATCTCAGTCGGCCTTGCACCGGTCGATCTGTCGCTCGACACCACGTTGCGCCCCGGCGACATCGTGGCGACTTCCACCGGGCTGGTCGCATATTCCGGCATCAAGACCACCACGGGCCAGACCGCGGAGTTCACACCGGTCGCGAACTACCCTCGGCCTCACCGCCGATGTCCGCGCTCGGCTCGGTGAGATGAAGGTTGCTCCTGTGAGTGCGGAAGTAGCCGAAGAAGGCTACGTGCCGCCGGATGACGTTGGTACGCTGGCACAACCGGATTTTACGCAACCTGCTTCAGGCACGCGCAAGCAGGCATTGAAAGACAAACGCGCTGATTTGAATTGAGCGTTGTCTCTCCGACGATGCATCCCCGCTCTCGCGAGGATGCATCGGTATAGATCTGCCGATCACGTTCCCTGCTTGGGCGCCGTCTTCAGCAACTCCTCGACCTGCTGCTTGTAGAACTTCGCCATGCCCGTGGTGAGGTGACCACGCGTGTCTTCGCTCGCTGGAATGAGGAACAGCTTGCCGTTCTTCACGCGCTTGAGTTCGCGATCCATGATGCCGGTCTCCGGCGGGTTGCGCTCGTCATCCGCGGAGTTGATTGCGAGCAGCGTCGCCGTGATCTTGTCCAGTCCCGGCGAGGCATTGTAATCGCGTGACGATCCCCACTGATAGAGAAAGTCATTGGCGTCGGCGTTGAACGGCGCAGCAAGGCGGTCATCGACCATCTTGTCGGCCTTGTCGCCGGTCGGTGCCAGTTTCTGATAGGCGAGCGTTCCGCCGCCGGTCGCAATGCCGAAGAACACGCTGGCTATTTTCAGGACGCGCGGCTGCGTGGTGTAGTTGCCGTTATTGTATTCGGGATCGCTGCGGATGGTCTCGAGCATCATCCGCCGCAGCATCCAGTTGCGGCTTGCCATCTCGCTCGGCTGCGACGCCATCGGCACCAGAATATCGGTGAACTCCGGATGCTTCCCGCCGAGTAGCCACGTGTTCATGCCGCCCATCGAATTGCCGATGATCATGCGTACATGCTTGATGCCAAGCCCTTCGCTCAACAGCCGATACTGCGCATCGACCATGTCGTCGTAATTATATTGCGGGAATTTCGTGCGCAGACCGTCGGATGGCTTCGACGATTTACCGTGACCGAGCGCGTCCGGAAGAATGATGTAGTACTTCGATGCATCGAGCGGTTGGCCCGGACCGAACATTTCGCCAGCGAAAACCGGCGTCAGCATGCTCGCAGCAGAGCCGCCCGAGCCGTGCAGCACCACCACGGGTTCGCCTGAAGGTGAGCCCACCGTTGCGTAGCTCAACCGCACTTCCGGCATCACTTCGCCGGTATGAAATTTGAAGTCCTTCGCGATCCATTCGCCCTGCTTGGGCGCCGGATAATCGGCAGCGCTAGCCGCGAATGATGTCACTACAAATGCGAAAGCCGCCGCCATGCGGAAAAGCTTCATGCCTGTCTCCTGCCATTTCACCCCGGCCAGAATTCCCGGCGCGTCACCGCGCTCCCGTTCTGGTTCGCTAGTGTCCCGAATCCAAAGTTCGCCTGATCGTGCAGCGCGCTCCGTAGCGAACTTTGGATTCGAGAGGACACTAGCAAATTTATGAACTCTAGTGTGGTTTAGGTTCAGAAGTTCGCTGGAAGGACGCGCGGGAAAGATAGAGCGAACTTCTGAACCACCACACTAGAAAGCTACAGCATGAAACCTCGTGCGGGAAAGGCACGCAGACGTCAGCACTTCAAATTAAATGCCATCATCGCGAGGAATAATCGCGACATCAGCATCAGATCGGGAGTGCACAGAATGAGAGCTGTCTACCGCCCCACAATGACCCCGATCACGTTCGGTGCGGAAAGATACTTCTCTTCCATCTTCATGCGCGCCCGCGCCCTGATCTCCGACGTCAGCAGGCCGCGATGCTCGGCGAGGATCATCCAGCAATAACCCCACCAGTCGGTGAGAATGCCGTTGTCGTCCACGAGGTCATAACCATGCTCAGCGGCGAACAGGCGCGCCTTGGCCTCGTCCAAAGTATCGAGGAATTCGTGGTCCTTCAGAGAGAACAGATCATCGTCGAAATCGCCGGTCGTATACCCCCAGATCGACATGCAGACCGCGTTGAACTCGCGATCGATCTGGTCGTCGTCCACCAGCCGCGTGCGCGCGGTGACGTGCAGGCGCGAGAGCGTCCGGGCGAAGTCGGCAATGCGTGTCAGCGCCGTGTTGTCGAAAGCGATACTGGACATGTAGTCCTCAAAACCGTTGACAGACCCAAGATATGGTGACGAGAGGCACCGAATCACAATGATAGATCAATGGCTTGTAAAAATGTTCTTAATTTGTTCTAAACGGTAAAGGATTTGCTAACGAACCCGACCTCCAAGAGCGACCGCTACCCTTCTGGCTTTCAGCTCCAGAGTCGCTGCAATGGCTCACATTGCCTTGAGGAAAAGCGATTGCCGCTTCCTCACTTCACTGCGCTCAACGTCCGCACCACACGCAGCCCGACAACGCTAGTGCCGCTGGTGGGGCTCGCGCTGTCGCGATAGCCCGAGCGTATCGTCTGCGCCTGCCAATTCCACGGGCCGCCGCGGATCATGTGCTTGGAGCAATCCCCCTCCAGCCACGGCGAGCCGTCAGTGGGCGTGTCTTCGTTGTAGCGCTTGTTGTAGCAGTCCTGCGTCCACTCATAGATGTTGCCGTGCACCTGATAGAGGCCGAACGGATTGGGTGCATAGGAATCCACCGGCTTCGGCGCTTTGCTGTCCACGCCGCGCGGACCATTCGCATAAGGAATTGACGCCATATAATTGGCGTCCTGTGGACCGACGGTTTTGCCGAACCAGAACGGCGTCGTGGTCCCGGCGCGGGTGAAATATTCACGTTCGGATTCGCTTGGCAGGCGATAGGTGCGACCGGTTTTCTTCGAGAGCCACGTCAGACAAGCCTGTGCATTGTCGAAGCTCAGGCCCTGAGCCGGTAAGCGGCCGCGCCCGAAACCGTTGTCGTCTCCGCGAACGCCGTTACAACCGCCATCCGCAAGACACGCATCCCATTCATCGAATGAAACCGCGAAGCGGCCGACCGCAAAGGGCTTGGCAATGGTGACACGGTGAACCGGGTCCTCTCCTTTCGAGCGATCCGGCTCGTTCGGCGGCGTGCCCATCATGAATGTGCCCGCAGGCACGACCACCATTTCCGGACACTCGGGACACTCCTTGAAGCTGTCCTTCGGCTTCAAGGTAGCCTCGGTTTCCGCCGACAGCGGCATCACGCCCCAGGGCTGAATCTGTTTCGGCTGCGCGGCAGGTTCTTTTGCTACCGCCTCCTGCCGGCTGACTGGCGGCTTCGGTTTGCGGGAATGTTTCTTCGCCGCGGACGCCGGTCCGCATGCGGCCGATACCGCGACCAGCGCGATGACGCCGAACTTGATGAATTTTGCCACGACAGCCCTCCGAGACGACACGAGTTCCCGTGTGTCGTCTCAGAACGCGACCAAGTTCAAATTCTTCCGACTACTGTCGTGCTTCCGAACGTGGTGACGAATGATGATGCGCGATCATCCACTCGCCGTCCCGCTTCACCACCAGCATGGTGAAACGCGACGGCCGCGGCGTATCGTTCTCCACCGCCCGGCTGAATGTGTAGAAACCGGTGCCGACTACGGCATCGTCACCGAGCACGATCGTATGGCGCTCGGTGATCGCGTTCTTGCGGCCGCTATTGGGCAACATCTCAAAGTATTTCTGAATTGCCTCGGTGCCCCGGGAGATGATCGGGCTCGTCGTGCCGAGGAGGATCGCATCCGGCGCATAGAGGCTGACGAGCAAATCACGATCGTTGGCACTGTAAGCCGCCGACCAGCGATCGATGATCGCATTTGCATCCTCCGCCGGGCCCGCCAGAGCGGCGGTCTAAATCATCGATGTCATCAAAAGAGCCCCCGTAAGCCTCATCATGACGCCCTCCATATCCGGAAATGCAGCGCCATCCCAACACAGTCAAAAGAGAGCAACCCAAATGGCCCTCGCATGATCGATCAAAAAGAAGGGCGGCTCGATGAGCCGCCCTGTCGTATTTCATCCCAGTCCGCGGGGCGATTATTCCGCAGCGAGCTTGGCTTCCGGTGCGGCCGCGAGCACTTCCGCGTCGACCTGCTTTTCGAACTTGGCGAAGTTCTTCTGGAACATGCCAACCAGCGCGCGCGCGGTCTTGTCGAACTCGGCCTTGTCCTTCCAGGTGTTGACCGGATCGAGGATCTCGGTCGGCACACCGTCGAGCTTGGTCGGCACGGCAAAACCGAAATACTTGTCCGTGCGGAATTCGGCATTGCGCAGCGAACCGTTCAGCGCGGCGGTCAACAGCGCGCGCGTCACCTTGATCGGCATGCGGCTGCCGACGCCGTACTTGCCGCCGGTCCAGCCGGTGTTCACCACCCAGCAATCAACGTTGTACTTGGCGATCAGGTCACGCAGCAGCTTGCCGTATTCAGCCGGGTCGCGCGGCAGGAACGGCGAGCCGAAGCATGCGGAGAACTCCGGCACCGGCTCATTGCCGAGGCCGCGTTCGGTGCCTGCAACTTTGGCGGTGTAACCTGACAGGAAGTGATACATCGCCTGCGCTGGCGTCAGCTTGGCGATCGGCGGCATCACACCGAAGGCGTCGGCGGCGAGCATCACCAGATTCTTCGGGTGCGAGGCGCGGCCGGTGCGCGATGCGTTCGGAATGAAATCGAGCGGATAGGCCGAGCGAGTATTCTCGGTCTTGGAACCATCGTCGAAATCAGGCACGCGCGTCCGCGGATCAAGCACAACGTTCTCAAGCACCGCGCCGAAACGGATGCTGGCGTCAAAGATCGCAGGCTCGGCTTCGCGCGACAGCTTGATCGTCTTTGCGTAGCAGCCGCCTTCGAAATTGAAGATGCCGTCCGGGCCCCAGCCAGTTTCGTCGTCACCGATCAGCGTGCGATTGGGATCAGCCGAAAGCGTGGTCTTGCCGGTGCCGGAAAGGCCGAAGAAGATCGCGGAGTCGCCACCGGGGCCGACGTTCGCCGAGCAATGCATCGGCATCACGCCCTGTGTGGGCAGGAAGTAGTTCAGCGTCGTGAACACCGACTTTTTCATTTCACCGGCATACTGGCTGCCGGCGATCAGAACGATCTTGCGAGTGAAATCAATCGCGACAATGTTTTCCGACTTGCCGCCGTGACGCTTCGGATCGGCGCGGAAGCTCGGCAGATCAACGATGGTCAGTTCGGGCGCGAAGCTCGCAAGCTCAGCAAACTCTGGACGAATAAGCAGCGTGCGGATGAACAGCGAGTGCCATGCGAGTTCGGTGTAGACGCGGGTCTTGATGCGGTAGGTCGGATCAGCGCCGCCATAGAGATCCTGTGCGAACAGCGTCTTGCCCTTGCAGTGCGCGATGAAGTCATCGTGCAATGTCTGGAACTGTTCGGACGTGATGGACTGGTTGCCGTCCCACCACATCGTCTTGTCGGTGTTGGCGTCGCGAACGGTGAACTTGTCTTTCGGGCTGCGGCCGGTGAACACGCCGGTCTCGGCGCAGAGCGCACCTTCCGCAGTCAAAACAGCTTCACCGGCTTGGATGGCGTGCTCATACAGCGGCGCCGTTCCAAAATTCCAGTTCACCCCATCCAGATCTTTGAAACCGAATTTGTCGGCGCCGAAAGCACCGTTGCGCACACCCGACTCTTGCACTTTTAGATTCTCCTTAAAAACCGCGTTTCGTTCACGCTCGTCCCAAGCGCTGAATATCGCGGACGCCGGGGAACTATAGCTCCCGGGCTTCGATCCCGCGACTTATTAGTCACCAACGCCGGTGTTGCCAAGTCGGTCCCGGAAATTTGGTTTATTGCATAGCGGCATTGCTGCAAAACAAATTGGATTCCACACACTTGGCTGGACTGACGGTGTCAGCCTGACTTGTTCCGCGCCTCATCCGCCAGCGCCTTCAAAATTTGCCGCAGTGCGGTAGGCGTCGTAATTCGATGCGGAAAGCCAAGTCTCAACGTGAGCGTGCCATCCTGCATATCGAGCCCTTCGGGATCGCAACCAATGCATCGCCATGCACCCGGTTGCGCGCTCAGAAGTTTGACGGCGTAGAGATTCATTGTGTCGGCATGATCAGTATTCATGTGCGCGACAATGTCTGGCTCAGCTTCGATCAATGCATCAGCGTCTGTGAGATCCGTGAGGAATTCAGTTGGCGTGAGATCAACGATCCGTCCGAAGCCTGCAACCAGATGAAGACCTTTCGGCACAATCCGGAAGAATGAGAAATCCTTGAAATCGGCAAACATCTCTGCGGACGGATGAGCTGCAAGATAACGTCTGCGCAGCAGCGCAACATTATCGCCATTTGCTTCCTCGGCGATGCCCGCGAGCATGATGCGCGCGCCTTCAAGCGGATCACCGGTTGCGCGCTCGTCCAGCATTACGGAGACACGTGCATCGGCAAGGATATTTTTGGTGTGGATGGCGAGCCGCGAGATCAGCAGCACCGGCGCACCGTCGGGCGCGGATGCAACATTGATCAACGAGCAGTAGGGATCACCCCTGCCGGCCATCAGGGTCGCCAACGCTCCCTGCCGGCTGCGGCTCAGAAGCGAGCGGGCAAGTCGGGCCGGGTTAAAATCTGCGGTAGGCTCCATTGGCGCGTGTCCGGCACGGTTGGATTTATGGCTTTTTCTTGGTGGAAAGGGGTTATTTCGGCAAATAACGGCCCTATATAACCCGTACAAATTCTAATTCCTACAGTGTGGGAATTCGGTCACATTTCAGCCCAGCTTGCATTGCTCGTTGGATCGCAAGCGTAACGCCTTATTTCACGGCATCCGGTTCAGACCGGCAGTCAGAAAAGTCGCCACGCCACAACTATCGATTTGGAAAGCAGATTCATGCCCACAATCGCCTTGGTCGATGACGACCGCAACATTCTCACGTCGGTCTCGATCGCACTGGAAGCCGAAGGCTACCGCATCATGACCTATACGGATGGCGCGTCCGCCCTCGATGGCTTCAAGACGAGCCCGCCCGATCTCGCTATCCTCGACATCAAGATGCCGAGGATGGATGGTATGGAGACACTGCGAAGGCTCCGACAGAAATCCGATCTGCCGGTCATCTTCCTCACCTCCAAGGATGAAGAGATCGACGAGTTGTTCGGGCTCAAGATGGGTGCTGACGACTTCATCCGGAAGCCGTTCTCGCAGCGCCTGCTGGTCGAACGCGTCAAAGCAGTACTGCGTCGCGCGGTGCCGAAAGATCCGACGGTGGCGCAAAAGGAATTGGACGCCAAGGCGTTGGAGCGCGGATTGCTGCGCATGGACCCCGAGCGTCACACCTGCACCTGGAAGAACGAACCGGTGACGCTGACCGTCACCGAATTCCTGATCCTTCAAGCACTGGCCACCCGCCCCGGCGTGGTGAAAAGCCGCAATGCGCTGATGGATGCCGCCTATGACGATCAGGTCTATGTCGATGATCGCACCATCGACAGCCACATCAAGCGGCTCCGGAAAAAATTCAAAGCCGCCGACGACGATTTCGAGATGATCGAAACACTTTATGGCGTCGGATATCGGTTCAAGGAAACCTGATCGATGCACATCCGCAGCAGGGTTGCCCCTGACGAACGCGGATATTTGCGATAGGGTCGCGACCTCAACGAAACAACCAAGCGGTTCAGCATTTTGCTTGATCGGACGCAGCTTGACCCAAATGATGAAGCCAGAGACAATTCACCGTCTCTGGCGCCGGAATCAGATGCCTACACGGCAGGCGTAGAGGGCTCGCCGAGTCGTGGCTGGCGCAGCCCCTCGGATTTGCTCAAGAGCGCGGGCCGTTATTTCGTCGCCCTGACATTCTCAAGCCTCACCCGCCGTATCGTCTCGCTCAACCTGATCGGCCTGATCGCGATGCTCGCGGGTATTCTCTACCTGTCGCAATTTCGCGCCGGGCTGATTGATGCCCGCGCGCAGAGTTTGCTGGTACAGGCGGAAATCATTTCAGGCGCGATTGCCGCATCCGCCACCGTCGAAACCAATGCCATCACCGTCGACCCTGATCGTCTGCTGGATCTGAAGCCCGGCGAAACCTACGGCCCCAGTGAAGAAGCGATCTCCGGTATGGAGTTTCCGATCAATCCTGAGCGTGTCGCACCAGTGCTGCGGCGGTTGATTTCGCCAACCAAGACCCGCGCCCGCATTTACGACCGGGATGGCGTCTTGGTGCTCGACAGTCGCAATCTTTACGGCCGTGGCGACGTATTGCGTTTTGAACTGGCGCCGCCATCAGCTGAGAAGCCAGGCATCGCCGAAAGGACCATGATCGCGATTCGCACATGGCTCAATCGCGGCGATCTTCCGCTTTATCGTGAACTCGGACCTGAGAACGGGAACGGCTATCAGGAAGTTCAGCAAGCGCTGGACGGCAAAAAAGCCAGCATGGTGCGGATCAACGACCGTGGCGAGGTGATCGTATCGGTGTCGGTGCCGGTGCAACGCTTCCGCGCCGTGCATGGCGCGCTGATGCTATCCACGCAGGGCGACGACATCGATCAGATTAGTCACCGCCGAACGGCTCGCGATCCTGAAAGTGTTCGGCATCGCTGTCGGCGTGATGATCGTGCTGTCGCTGCTGCTGGCAAGCACCATTGCCGGTCCGGTGCGCCGGCTGGCGGACAGTGCGGACCGCATTCGCCGCAGGATCAAGACACGCGTCGAAATCCCCGACTTCTCCGGCCGCGGTGACGAGATCGGCCATCTGTCGCGCGCGCTGCGCGAGATGACCGACGCGCTCTACAATCGCATCGAGGGCATCGAACGTTTCGCCGCCGACGTTGCCCATGAACTGAAGAATCCGCTGACGTCGATGCGCTCGGCTGTCGAGACCTTGCCGCTTGCAAGATCCGATGAGAGCCGATCGCGCTTGCTCGCCGTTATCGAACACGATGTGCGCCGGCTCGATCGGTTGATCTCGGATATCTCCGACGCCAGTCGTCTCGATGCGGAATTGCAGCGGCAGGATGTCGAACCGGTGGATGTCCGCCGACTGCTCAACACGCTCACCACGGTTGCGAATGAAACGCGCCAGGGCAACGACGTGAAGGTTGAAGCGCGCTTCGAGGGGCCAACGGCTGACGCGTTTTCGGTGCCGGGACATGATTCTCGCCTGGGACAGGTGATCTCGAATCTTTTGACCAACGCGCAATCGTTCTCGAATTCCGGCGGCAAGGTCCGCATCGTCTGCCGACGCCGCAAAGGCGAAAAAGGCGAGAAGGGCATGGTCGAAATCGTTATCGATGACGACGGCCCCGGCATTCGGCCCGGTGCGCTCGAAAAAATCTTTGAGCGTTTTTACACCGACCGTCCGCACCAGGGCTTCGGCCAGAACTCCGGGCTTGGTCTGTCGATTTCCAAACAGATCATCGAGGCGCACGGCGGACGCATTTGGGCCGAAAACCGGGCTGGCCCGCTCGATGCCGAAGGCGATGCACGCATCGCCGGCGCACGATTCACCGTGCGGCTACCGGCGATATGACATCCCAGGCAGGTGCGAGCATTCACGCCTCTGCGGTGCTGGTCGGGGACCGCGCCGTCCTGATTCGGGGTCCGTCCGGTTCCGGCAAATCCCGTCTGGCCTTTGATTTGATTCTCGCCGGACGCGCTGGACAGTCAGCCAAGACGACCTTGATCGGTGACGATCGCGTTCGCCTGATAACGCAGGGCAGCCAACTGCTTGTGCAAAATATTCCCGAACTCGCAGGCATGATCGAGATTCGCGGGTTGGGAATCAGGAAGATCGACAACGCCTCCGAGGCTGTCGTCGGCTTGGTGATCGATCTTGCCGCCACCGACGCCGAGCGCCTGCCGCCGCCGGAAGCGTTGAAAACCACTATTTCCGGTGTGGAATTGCCCCGAATTCCCGTCACTACGGGTCAGAACCCGCTACCTTTGGTCCTGGCCTTTCTTACGACAACTTAAGGTTTTGAAAGGCTGCCCACGACCTTCGGATGATTGCCCGAAACGGATTGGTAGCCATATAAGCCTTACACTCGCCACCGAAGCCGGCCAGCCCGATCCCCACATTTTCAGGGGGTACGTGGCAACAACCCCTCTTGCGTCGGGGCTCTGGATGGTCAACATGTGGCCCTTTCGTGCGGTGCACCACGCGCCCGCGAGGAGTTTTGGATGATTGGTCTAGTACTGGTGACCCACGGGCGTCTTGCCGACGAGTTCAAGGCAGCGCTTGAGCACGTTATGGGTCCGCAAAAGCAAATCGAAGTCGATCACGATCGGCGCCGAAGACGATGCCGATTTATGTCGCAGCGACATTATCGAAGCCGTCAAGCGCGTCGATAGTGGTGATGGCGTCGCTATACTGACCGACATGTTCGGCGGTACGCCCTCCAACCTCGCCATCTCCTGCATGAGTCGCCCGAAGGTGGAAGTTCTCGCTGGCATCAATCTGCCGATGCTGGTGAAGCTCGCGAAGGTGCGCGACGACAAGCCGCTGCCGGAAGCCATTGCCGCCGCGCAGGAAGCCGGCCGCAAGTATGTGACGATCGCGAGCCGAGTGCTCGCCGGGAAATGAGCGACATGGCGGGCCAGCAGACATCGACGGCCGGCCCTATTGTCCGAGAGCTTCCCATTGTCAACAAACGCGGCCTGCACGCACGAGCCTCCGCCAAATTCGTGCAAATGGCTGAGCGGTTCGATGCGGAGCTGACGGTCACGCGTAACGGCGAGAGCGTCGGCGGCACATCCATCATGGGACTGATGATGCTTTCCGCAGGCATCGGAACATCGATCACGGTTTCCGCCACCGGCCGAGAGGCTCAGGCTGCGCTCGACGCCATCACCGAACTTGTCGCCAACAAATTCGGCGAAGAGGACGCGGGCTAGCGTCTACTCCTCTTCTTCCTTCCGCTCCGGACCAACGATCCAAATCTTCCAGCGCACCGCTGGCCCTGCCTTGCCGTGGAAATAACGCCGCGACGTCATCGTCAGCTTTTCGGCGTTCGGCGCCGTGTCGTTCATCCACTTCTCACACACCGGCAAACGAGCGTCGGTGGTGTCGCACACACCGATGAATCCGAGCCGCAGCGCCTCTTCAAGATTTGTCAGCCCCGATGCCCACACCTCGCCCGGTGTGAGCGGCGCGGGATGGTCCGGACTGTAGAACGTCATCGGTTCGCCGACTTCAGTCGTGCCGGCAACCACGGCCCAGCGGGAGTTAAACCGCGCGCGCCAGGCTTCGGTCAATTGCAGCGCGAATTCCGAGCGCGGCATGAAATGCGTGCCCGGATCGCCGTCGCGCCGCACCGTCTGCGCGGCGAAGATCGGCGACATCAGCAGCATGAAAAGCGTGAACACCAGCCACATCAGCATCAGACGGATCAACGCCATCTGGGTGACGCGCAGCGCTGGAATCGCGACCAGCGCCAGCGGCACCAGGAAGAACAGCGAAATACCCCAATCGGTCTTCATGTAGATGCCGAAGACGACCGCCGCGACCGGCGGCACAAGGCCGACAATGATCTGCGTCACCCAGATATTGCGGGCCTGCGACAGGTAGACGCCGGGATTGGGGCCGTACGCCCATGGCCGCTTCGCGGATTCGACGAGTTCACGAAAAACGCCTTTCGTGCGGATCGACTTCCACCACTGCAGCTTCCACGCCAATGCGACAGCGGCGAAACGCGATCGGGAGAAGCAGCAAGGCCGATGTTGTGGGCCAGGTAGATCGACGCAAGCCGCAACGTCTGTCCGAGCGTCTGCCCGCCATAAACATCGTCGGCATAGATCAGCGGCAGGAAGTCCGACTGCTTCAGCCACCACAGATGCGGCAACATCGCGATGACAAAAGTCACGATGGCCACCCACGGCGCAGGTGATCGCAGAAATTTCATCCGCTCCGGGTGAATCAGCGCCGCAAGCCCAACGGCGCCGATCATGGTCAGCACCCAGTATTTGGTCATCAACGCGGCGGCGCCGGCCAGCCCGAGCCAGAGCCCCGAACGCCACGTCCGCTTTTCAAAGGCGTCGAGATACGCCAGCACCACCAGCGGCAAGGTCACGAGCTGCAGCAGGTCGGGATTGTACTTGAAGCCCTTGAAATTGAAGATCGGATAAAGCGCAAGCATCGCCACCGTGAACATCGCGCGGCGATGATCGACCACACGAACGGCAATCAGCCAGCAGATGACAAGGCCGCAGCCGAGCGTCGTCATCGCCAACGCATAGGTCGCCCAGTCGGTGACGGGAAACACTCTGAACCAGATGCCCGCGATCCAGCCCGACAGCGGCGGGTGCTTGCCATACCCAAGCTGAAACTTCTGCCCCCAGGCGTAGGCCTCGGCGACATCCATGTGGACGTCCTGCGCGCCTTTCAGGGCCGTGAGGATGATCGTCCAGAGCAATGCATGGGCGATGGCGAAGCCGATGACGAAATTGAGGCTGGTGCCCGGATCATGGGCGACCGCGGCGACCCAAGCCGCGACGCGGCGCGTCACGGGCACGTGGCGCTGACGCGCCCTTTCGCGGGATTTCAGTCCTGTTCGCGGTCCGGGGTTTTTCCCGGAGCGGCGCCCCGTCATGGTCGATGACACATCGGACATTGCGGCGACCTGTCTTCGATCTGGCTGTAATACGCCAGCCGTTGCTACCAGCGCGAAGCTATGACCGGCAACAGCAAATCATTGCGATTTCTGCGGAAGTCCGCGCCGGAACACCCAATTTTGTTGCCGCTTTGCAGCGCGAATGCTATCCCGCGCCCATGACAACAACCCCTATTTCCAACATCCGCAACTTCGCCATCGTCGCGCATATCGACCATGGCAAGTCCACGCTCGCCGACCGGCTGATCCAGACCACCGGCGGGTTGCAGGACCGCGAGATGAAGGAACAGGTGCTCGATTCGATGGATATCGAGCGCGAGCGCGGCATCACCATCAAGGCGCAGACCGTCCGCCTGAATTACAAGGCGAAGGACGGCAAGGACTACATTTTCAACCTGATGGACACGCCCGGCCACGTCGACTTCGCCTACGAGGTGTCGCGTTCACTGGCCGCGTGCGAAGGCTCGCTGCTGGTGGTGGACGCGAGCCAGGGCGTTGAGGCGCAGACCCTCGCCAACGTATATCAGGCGCTCGACAACAATCACGAGATCGTGCCGATCCTCAACAAGGTCGATCTGCCCGCCGCCGAACCTGAGCAGGTGAAGCAGCAGATCGAGGACGTGATCGGCATCGACGCCTCCGACGCGGTGATGATTTCAGCGAAAACCGGCCTCGGCATTCCTGATGTACTGGAAGCCATCGTGACGCGCCTGCCGCCACCGAAGGGGGACCGCGATGCCACGCTGAAGGCGCTGCTGGTGGATAGCTGGTACGACGTCTACCTCGGCGTTGTGGTTTTGATCCGCGTGGTCGACGGCGTGATGAAGAAGGGCCAGCGCGTCCGTATGATGGGCACCAACGCCGCCTATGACGTCGAGCGCGTCGGCTTCTTTACGCCGAAGATGGTCAATGCCGACGAACTCGGCCCCGGCGAGATCGGCTTCATCACTGCCGCGATCAAGGAAGTGGCGGACACCCGCGTCGGCGACACCATCACCGACGACCGCAAGCCGGTCACCGATATGCTGCCGGGCTTCAAGCCTGCCGTTCCCGTGGTGTTCTGCGGTCTCTTTCCGGTCGATGCCGACGACTTCGAGACGCTGCGCGCCGCTATGGGCAAGCTGCGCCTGAACGACGCCAGCTTCTCGTTCGAGATGGAAACCTCCGCCGCGCTCGGCTTCGGTTTCCGCTGCGGCTTCCTTGGTCTTTTGCACCTTGAGATCATTCAGGAGCGGCTGTCGCGCGAGTTCAATCTCAACCTGATCGCGACCGCGCCGTCCGTTATTTACAAAATGCATCTCACCGACGGGCAGGAGATCGAGATTCACAATCCGATCGACATGCCGGACGTTGTGAAGATCGCCGAGATCCACGAGCCCTGGATCGAGGCGACCATTCTCACTCCCGACGAATTCCTCGGCAGCGTACTTAAACTTTGCCAGGAGCGACGCGGCATGCAGAAAGAGCTGACTTATGTCGGCACGCGCGCCATGGCGAAATACGAACTGCCGCTCAACGAAGTGGTGTTCGATTTCTATGACCGCCTGAAGTCGGTGTCGAAGGGCTATGCCTCGTTCGATTATCACCTGACCGACTACAAGGCCGCCGATCTCGTCAAGATGCAGATCCTCGTCAACAACGAGCCGGTGGATGCGCTCTCCATGCTCGTGCATCGCACCCGTGCGGAGGGCCGCGGCCGCGCCATGGTCGAGAAGATGAAGGAACTGATCCCGCCGCATATGTTCCAGATTCCGATCCAGGCAGCGATCGGCGGCAAGGTGATCGCGCGCGAAACCGTGCGCGCACTGCGCAAGGACGTGACCGCGAAGTGCTACGGCGGCGACATCACGCGTAAGCGCAAGCTTCTGGAGAAGCAGAAGGAAGGCAAAAAGAAGATGCGGCAGTTCGGCAAGGTCGATATTCCGCAGGAGGCTTTCATTGCCGCGCTGAAGGTGGATAGCTGAGGCGCACGACATCAATGCTCGCGCTCGTGCGCGAGATACCTTGAAAGATCCATCAACAGACTTGAATGAACCGGCACATCCGGCCCGAGCGGTTGTTTTATTTCGTACCGGCTTCGGGCAATGCTTGGCAATTGCTGAGCGCCTTCTCGCCGGCAAAGCGCGCGTCGATCCAGGCCAAGGCATCTGCAGCGCCTTTTTCCATCGACCCGTTATGGTCCGCGCCTGCAATCGGCTTGTACTCTAGCCGATTGCCATCTGCGCAAAGCTGGCGCGCGACATCGTCGGTATCCCGCGGCAGGACGGTGACGTCATTCGTTCCCTGCATGATCATGGTCGGGGCAGAAATTCGAACACGGCCCGGCTCGTTCAGTCGAGCCATCTTCAGAAATGCGCGCACATCCGGCTTGGCAACGAACTGATCCTTGGCGATAGCCGTCGACCAGTAGCCGGTGGAAAGCGCATGAGTCATACAGCCCGAAACAGATCGGGCATGTGCGACAAAGCCTGGGCGTTAGAATGCGTTTGAGATCTATGGCAGAGTTCACCTTCGCATAAGAGCCGAGCGTGTAGAGCACGTAAGGTAGCGCCAGTTCGTTCGTTGGCGACGTCATAACGCTGCGCAGACGTCCCGCGATATGCGAGCCCGGCGCGAAAGCCACGTTCCCCATGAGCTTGAATTCTGGAACGTAACCGGCGCCCAGAGCTGCCGCGAACAAATCAACCTGCCCGCCTTGCGAATGTCCCATCACCGCATACCGTCGACCAATGCGCGACTCGATGGCGCGCGCAGCCCGCATCATGTCGAGCGCGTTACGTCCTGTGGGCACGCCTTGAAGGAAAGGATGATCGCCGGGCGTACCGAGCCCCGTATAGTCGCTAGCAACCACCACATAGCCTTTCTTGACAAAGCTATCGAGCAGGGTCCGGATGGTCGCGATATAGTTATGCTCCGGCCCGTTCTCGATGTCGCGCGATGGCGCGCAAGCTGGCGCGAGCCCCGTCGTGCCGTGCGCCCACGTAATCACCGGCCAGCCGCCGCGCGGCGCCTCGCCAGATGGAATTGCGATCGTTCCGGATACCGCAACGGTCTTGCCCAGCGCATCGGTGGAGCGATAAAGCACGAGCGTATTCGTTGCCGCGCTCGGTAATGCCATGGTGCCGTTGAGAGGACGGACCCAAATGACAGAGCCACGCGGTCCCTTCGCTAACGGCGACGGCGGCATGTAGAACGTATCACCTGCCGGACCGCTCGCGATCTGGGAGGCCTTCCCCGGTCCCGCGACGCAGACAACCATGATCCCAACGAGCGTGAAAATCGCAGAGCGCAACAGGGGCATGACAATAGTTCTCTCATGGGAAATGCTGTGCGCCCATAGCGCTAAATACTTAAAGATTGCGTGAAGCTGTCCCGAAAGCGCGTTGGGACGATGGATTCGCATGACCGATTTTTGAAAAGCGGGTCCGCGAACACCGCCATCAAAGGCTGTCCGCAGCACACGACACCTTGACACCGGTTCTACACGCGCCAAGGGTGCGCTTGCTGCGAATCAACTTCGGAGAACGTGATGGCCTACAAGTTTGAAATCTACAAAGACAAGTCCGGCGAATTCCGTTTTCGCTTTCGTGCACCGAACGGCGAAAAAATGTTCGCCTCGGAAGGCTATGCCAGCAAGGCGTCTGCCAAGAGCACCATCAAGTCGATCGTGAAGCACGTTGCTGCGGCCGAGATCGAGGATGTCTCGAAGGAGAAAAAGGCATCCAAGGACGCGCCCAAGGCCAAGAAGACAAAGAAGAAGAAATCGAAGAAGTGACGCGACCATCCGGCCGCCTGGTCCGCCGGATTGCTCACCGAAACGAATCCGCCCCGGCGCCTCGCGTCGGGGTTTTGCTTTGGGTGGTGCCGAGACGGAATAGTCGCAATAGACAGGCGTGTCTGCGGCCGCAAGCCACGGCAGAAACTGCAGGTAGGCCCGACCGCGCCTGCCTGCGCTTAGGCGGCGACCTCGCCCGAATTGTGTTGCGCGAGCAGGAGCCGGGTGATCTCCTCATTCGGCCGGGCGCGGCTGAACAGGAAGCCTTGACCTTCGTGACAGCCTTCCGTGCGCAGACAACTCAGTTCAGCTTCGGTCTCGACACCTTCGGCGGTGATGGTCACTCCGAGACCCTTGCCGAGACTGATGATCGAACGCACGATCGCCTGCGCGTCCTGATTGGAGCCGAGATCGCGAACGAACGACTGGTCGATCTTGATCTTGTCGAACGGGAAGCTGCGCAGGTAGCTCAACGACGAGTAGCCGGTGCCGAAATCGTCCATCGAAATCCGCACACCGAGCGCGCGCAGGGCATGCAGCGTGGCCAGCACCTGATCGCTCTTATCCAGAAGTACGGTTTCAGTGATTTCGAGCTCAAGCCGTTTCGGCGACAGGCCGGATGCTTTCAGCGCCTCCATGACGACCGACAAGTAGATTGCCGACCTTGAACTGCAGCGGCGACAGGTTGACCGCAACGCGCACCTCGTCCGGCCATTGCGCCGCGTCCATGCAGGCGCGACGCAGCATCAAACCACCAACCGCGTTGATAAGCCCGGTTTCCTCGGCCACCGGAATGAACTCTGCAGGCGAGATCATGCCGCGTTCGCGATGTGGCCAGCGCACCAGCGCCTCAAAGCCTGTGATACGCCCGCTCTTCAAGATCGACCAGCGGTTGATAATGGGGCTGCAACACGTTGTTCTCGATCGCCGCGCGCAGATCGATCTCGACACGGCGGCGCGACTGCGCGCGCGCATCCATTTCGGCCTCGAAGAAGCTGAACGTGCCATGGCCTTCGCTCTTGGCACGGGACAGCGCCATGTCGGCATTCTTGAGAAGCTTCTCGGCATCGTCGCCATCTCCCGGCGCAATAGCGATGCCGATACTGGCGCCGCTCACGATGGTATTGCCGTCGAACAGATAGGGTTCGCTGATCGCGTCGATCAGACGCTTCGCAAGAAACGCGACGTCTTCGGGGCGCTCCACACCCGCCTGCACGATCGCGAATTCGTCCGAGCCAAGGCGTGCAACCGCGTCCTCCTCGCGCAAGGACGAGCGCAGCCGCTTGGTCACGCCCTTCAACAGCTTGTCTCCGACCGCGTGGCCCAGCGTGTCGTTGATGCCCTTGAAATTGTCGAGATCGAGGAACAGGACCGCGACATTGTCGCCGCTGCGGCGCGTTTGCGCGAGCATCTCGTCCAGACGCTGGCGCAGCAGGATACGGTTCGGCAAGCCGGTGAGGCCGTCATGCTGCGCCATGAAGGCGAGACGTGCCTCCGCGCGCTTACGCTCGGTGATGTCCATCAGCGCCAGCAGCACCGCGGGCTGATTGTCGAACATCAGATGGCGCGAATAGATCGCGACGTCGATCAGCGATCCGTTGGCCTTGATGTGCTTCCACGTGCGCGCAACGCGCTCTTCGGTGGTTTGCTCACCGGTCCATGGCATCGACTGGTCGAAAGCCTGCACATCCGAAATCTTGAGCTTCTCGAAATCGCCGCGCGATAGCCATAATGCTCGATCGCCGCATCATTGACGCCGATGACATGCCCGTCGCTCTGGGCGCAAACGATCATCGGAACAGGGTTGCCATCGAACAACAGCCGGAACGACGCTTCGCGTTCTTTGAGTTCGGTGATGTCGACACGCAGGCCGATGATGCCGCCATCGCTCGTCAGGCGTTCTTCGATCAGGATGCAGCGGCCATCCGACAGGAGCTGCTCATGGCGCATGGCCCGGATGATAGAGTTTGTCCAGACGCTCGGAGATCCATTCCTCTTCGCGACCCGTGGCTTCGGGATAGTCACCGCGCTCGACACCGACGCGCAGCGTGTCTCTCAGATTGGCGCCCGATTGAAACAGATCCGCGCTCTTGTTGTAGATCTCGGAGTATTTCTTGTTCCAGAGAATGTAGCGGCCCTCGGCATCGAGAAACACGATGCCCTGAGGCAGAAGATCGATCGCTTCGCGCAAGCGTGCGTTGGATTTCTGTGCGTCCGCGATCGCGGCTTCGACTTCTGCGCGCTTGCGAACGATCTCGCCGATCGCGGCGGCGACCTTGCGGCTTTTTGTCGAGAGCTTGGGCGCAGCCTTCGCGTGCCGAAAGGACAAGGTCCTCTTCGGCAGCATTCGCTTTTCTGGTCCTGGTTTTTGGTTTTGGCCGAATAGTCGGCATCGCCTCGCCCGCCTTTTGCATTCTGCAACAGACGTTGTCGTACAAGTGTCTGAAAAAAAGGTATCTTTTACCGGGGCTTACGACTTAAGGCGCAGGTCGGGGCGTGCCGCCGGTGCCTTCTTATGTGGCGTGAGCACCCGTGCCGTCGATGAACAAACTCTGATTTGGGGCGTATTGCGGCCTGCACATCGCCATTTGTGACGGCCCAGGTCGCCGCTTGCCTAACAAATACGCTCGCAGACTTTATTCCACCCGATCCGTGTTAGCCGCGCCTATGGTTAGTGGAATCTTAAGTTCGTAGGGTTTGTCGACGGATGACTCCGGCACGATCAGCCTGTTGCCGGATTCCAACAAGTGCCCCTGCCGGCCGTTCAATTCGCCGTCATGTCGTCTCGTGCGCGGATCGCTCTTGCGCTATAAGCACGCCATGATGCGGCCTCGTCTGATTCTCGCAATCGCCCTGATTCCCTCGCGATGATCGCGGTGACCTGCTGCTCAGGCGCAGGACAAGGGCTGCGGTCAATCCGAAGCCGCTGCCGCCGCTGGCCAATCCGAACGATCCTCATGTGGCCGCCAAAGAGTTGTTCGGCCGCAAACCCAAGCCGGCCTCGCTCGCGGTCCGCTCCATCGGCTTTTATGCCAAGGGCTGTATCGCCGGCGCCGACGCCTTGCCGATCAATGGGCAGACCTGGCAGGTCATGCGGCTGTCGCGCAATCGCAATTGGGGACATCCCGACCTGATCGCGCTGCTTGAGCGAGTGTCCGCGAAAGCTCACAAGGTGGCCGGCTGGCCGGGACTTCTCGTCGGCGACATGTCGCAGCCGCGCGGCGGGCCGATGCTGACCGGCCATGCCAGCCATCAGATCGGACTCGATGCCGATATCTGGCTGACGCCGATGCCGAACCGGATGCTTTCGCGCGAGGAACGCGAAGAGACATCCGCCGTGATGATGGTGCGTCCTGACCGGCTCGACATCGACCCAAAGGCATGGACACCGTCACATCTGTCGGTGATACGCGCGGCCGCGCAAGAGCCACAGGTGGAACGCATCTTCGTCAATGCCGCGATCAAGAAGGCACTGTGCCGCGAAGCAACCGGCGACCGCAGCTGGCTGTCCAAAGTGCGTCCGATGTACGGACATGACTATCATTTCCACGTCCGCATGAAATGTCCCGCGGGAAGCACGAAGTCTGCACCCCGCAGGAGCCGCCGAACGGTGGCGAAGGCTGCAGCACAGGTGACCTCGCCTACTGGTTCAGCGACGCCGTGCTGCATCCCAAGCCGCCGGTGACGCCGCCCAAGCCGAAACCGCCGATGACCCTGGCCGATCTTCCGCCCGAGTGCCGGCAGGTTTTGGTCGCACCGTAAATATACATTGAAGTTCTTCGTGATTTGAACTTGCAGCGCCTCTTGGTAGATTGGACGTGCCGCGCCGTAAGTGCGCCACAATCGGGGAAGCATTCCCCGCTTCATCTTTCACCGCTGCTCAAAGCGCATCGCACTGGCGAACGCCTCGTTGCCGAAAGAAGGGATTGTCATGAAAATCAGTGCACGCAACCAGATCAAAGGTAAAGTCATCGAGGTCAAGAAGGGCGCCACGACTGCGCATGTGCGTGTCGACATCGGCAATGGACAGATCGTCACCTCGGCAATTACCAATGAAGCGGTTGATGAGCTCGCCTTGAAGACAGGCGGCGCGGTGATCGTGGTCGTCAAAGCTTCCGACGTCATGATTGCTGTCGACTAATTCGGCATCGATGGTTCGCAGCAAGTGAACCGCCAATGGATCAGGCGTGGCAGACTGATGCCCGCCTGATCGACAGAAAGAGCGGCATCGCACAGAGATCGAATGCCTCTATCGACAGCACTTGTCGCCCGCTATGGCCGATTGCACCGCTTGGCTTGGCATTTGACCCGCCTGCGACAGAGTAACGGCCAAAAAGCCTTTACGCAGGTGCTGTGCCTGATATGTTCGCGCGACGATGCCTCAACAAGCCGTAAGCTGTTGGGGTGACGGAACGGCGCTTCCGCTTATCGTAACTCAACCCATTACTGCCGACGCTTGCGCGCATCAGTGCTGCGAGCGCCTTTGGAGCGCCATCATGAATTCATTCACCCGACTTTTCCTTGCCTTCTACCATCCTGTTGCATGCCGGCACTGCCGCAAGCGTTCGCGCAGGACAGCAAAGCAACCACCGCGCCGGCCGCTGCACAAGACAAGGTGCTGACCGTGTTCGCCGCCGCTTCGATGAAGAATGCGCTCGATGAAGTCAGTGCCGCCTACACGGCGAAATCTGGCATCAAGGTCGTCGCGAGCTATGCCGCAAGTTCTGCGCTTGCCAAGCAGCTCGAACAAGGCGCTCCGGCGGACATCTTCATCTCCGCCGATACCGACTGGATGGATTATTCCATCGGCAAGAAGACCATCAGCGAGCCAACCCGCGTCAACCTGCTCGGCAACAAGATCGTGCTGATCGCGCCGAAGGATTCGAAGATCGACAACGTCACGATCGGACAGGGTTTCGATCTCGCGAAGCTCGCCGGTGACGGACGCATCGCGACCGGCGACGTCAAGGCTGTCCCCGTGGGCAAATATGCCAAGGCCGCGCTCGAAAAGCTTGGCTCATGGCAAGCTGCCGAGTCGAAATTCGCCATGGCCGAAAGCGTCCGCGCTGCACTGGCTCTGGTTGCACGCAGCGAGGCCGTGCTTGGCATCGTCTATGAGACCGATGCAAAGGTTGAGCCCGGTGTGAAGATCGTGGGCGCATTCCCGGCGGATTCTCATCCGGCGATCATCTATCCCGTCGCATCGACCGCAACTGCAAAGTCCGATGCAACTGGCTACCTCGCGTTTCTTCGATCCGGGGCGGCGAAGAGCATTTTCGAGAAGTACGGCTTCACTTTCCTGATCAAGCCGACTTCATAACCGTAGACGCCTGTGTCCGAGATTTCTGCTGAGGAATGGACGGCGATCCTGCTCTCTCTCAGGGTCGCCGCAGTCGCCACGCTGATCGCAACACCGCTGGGTGTTGCCGTGGCATGGCTGTTGGCGCGCCGGAACTTCTGGGGGAAGGCCGCGCTCGACGCCGTGATCTATCTCCCGCTGGTGCTGCCGCCGGTTGTCACAGGTTACCTCCTGTTGCTGACGTTTGGACGCAAGGGGCTCGTCGGCGCGTGGCTGGCCGATCATCTCGGGATCGTCTTTGCGTTCCGCTGGACAGGCGCCGCACTTGCGTGCGGGGTGATGTCGTTTCCGCTGCTGGTGCGGCCGATCCGGCTGTCCATTGAAGCCGTCGACCGAAAGCTCGAACAGGCAGCCAGCACGCTTGGCGCGGCGCCCTGGCGCGTTTTTCTCACCGTGACGCTGCCGCTGGCCCTGCCCGGCATCGTTGCCGGCATGGTGCTCGGCTTCGCCAAAGCCATCGGCGAATTCGGCGCGACGATTACGTTTGTGTCGAATATTCCGGGCGAAACCCAGACGATTTCCGCCGCGATTTATTCGCTGACCCAGACGCCGGATGGTGACACAGCAGCATTGCGCCTGGTCATCGTATCGATTGCGATTGCGATGGTTGCGCTCATTGCTTCTGAAATGCTGGCGCGGCGCGCGACGCGACGGCTGCACGGATACTGACAATGCTCTCTGTCGATATCGTCAAGCAGCTCGGAAACTTCACGCTTACGGCTGCGTTCAAAAGCGATGGCCTCGTCACGGGCCTGTTCGGCAATTCGGGTGCGGGCAAAACATCGATCGTCAACATGATCGCCGGCTTGACCGCGCCGGATCGCGGCCTGATCTCGCTCGACGGCGAAACGCTCGACGATACCGCGTCAGGCGTTCATGTTCCGCCGCATCGGCGTCGCATCGGCTACGTCTTTCAGGACGCGCGGCTGTTTCCGCATCTCAACGTCAGACAAAATCTCGACTACGGACGGCGGATGAACGGCCTCGATCGCGACGAAGCTGCAGAAACACGCGCTGTCGAACTGCTCGACATCGGCCACCTGCTCGATCGCCGCCCTGCGCAGCTTTCCGGCGGCGAACGCCAGCGTGTGGCGCTCGGCCGCGCACTGCTCGCAAAGCCAAGACTGCTGTTGCTCGACGAGCCGTTGGGCTCGCTGGATGAGCAGCGCAAGGCGGAGATCCTTCCCTATTTCATCCGGCTGCGCGACGAAGCCAGCATCCCGATGGTTTTCGTCAGCCACGACGCCGGCGAAATGCGTCGGCTTGCAACGAATGTCGTCATGCTGAAGCGCGGCAGCGTCACCGCCTTTGGCGGCATCGAGGTCTTGCCGAATGGCGTTAGCGCAATGTCTTGATCGCGTTGGTGAGATAATCCAGCCCCTGGAGCAGCGCCGGGCCACCGCACAACGTGTAACGCGACGGAAGATTGATCCGGCGGTTGGCTCCATAGCGCGCCAGCAGCGATGGATGCGTAATGAATAGGGCACCCTGATCGCCTGCGTCATGTGGCGGATCTTGCAGCACCAGCACGTCAGGTCCATCAACGAGCAATTGCTCCAGCGAGACAAATCCACCAAAACCTGATGGCGAATTCGGCGGCGGACGCAATCCGGCGACGGTCAGCATGCCCGCCACAAGGCTTGCGGGTCCTTCGCTGTAGCCGCCACGCTGCACGACAAGCGCCGTCCTTGGCGGCTTCAATGCGGCGGCAGCGAGCTGGGTTTCAGCTTGCTCGAGTTGACGTGCCAACGCTTCACCGCGTTCAGGATGGCCGATCAGTTGCCCAAGGTCGCGGGCCTGCTGACTGGCCTCGGCGAGATTACTGATGAGACTGACTTCGACCACGCGAATTCCCATCGCATTGAGCATTGCGTGGGTCGGACGATTGCTCGGGCCGACCAGCACCAGATCCGGCGCCAGATTGACGACGGATTCCGCATCCCAATCCAGCCGGGGAAAACGCGCGCCTTGATCAGGCATGACCGACAGCGCGGCGTTGGTTGCATAGGGGGAAAGACCCGCGATCTGCGACGGGTCCGCCAAGCGCGAGCAGTAACTGATCGGCGCAGAGATTGAACGATACGATGCGCTTCGGGGGAGCCTCAGCCAGCGCGGCCCTCGGAGCACGACAGAGCCCAAAGGCAAGAAGCGTGATCCCGAGCGCAAAGACGGTTTTCTTGATCATGACGCCCTGTTATGCCACGCCCACTGCACGGCGTCAGCGCTCCTTCTGATGCACGGACCCTATTGGATCAAGATGATCGTCGACCATCGAGGCAACTGGCTGACCGTGACCCTGGCCGTTCTGGTGGCGGGGCTGTTTGCGCTCTCGCTGATGACCGGGCCTGCGCATTTTTCGCCATACGCGGTCGGCTCCGCATTGGTGTCGGATCAAGGCGTCGTATCCATCATCGTGCGGGATATACGGCTTCCACGGACGCTGCTTGCGATGCTGATCGGCGGGACGTTTGGATTGGCCGGCGCATCGCTGCAGGGGTTGCTGCGAAATCCACTCGCTGAACCCTCGCTGTTCGGAGCACCGCAGGCAGCAGCAGCCGCAGCAGCCGCGATCATGGCATTTGGCTTCGCCAACGCGCTGTCCCTGGCGGTTCCGCTTGGCGGCATCGCAGGAGCACTGTTGTCGGTCGGAGCGCTGGTCGCCATCGCCGGGCGACGCGCGTCGCTGACGGTCACTTTGCTTGCAGGTCTTGCCCTTGCCAGCCTCGCCGGCGCGGCCATTGCGCTTATTCTCAACCTTGCGCCCAATCCGTACATCGCATTGGAAATCGCATTCTGGTTGCTCGGCTCGCTGCGTGACCGCAGCATGGAGCATGTGTGGCTCGCGGCACCGTTCATGATCGCAAGCTGGATCGTCCTCGCGTTCAACGCTGGCGCGTACCGCGCGCTGACACTCGGTGAGGACGCGGCCGCATCGCTCGGCGTCAATGTCGAGCGCACCCGCGTGCTGGTCGTGATCGGCGTGGCGTTGGGCGTGGGCGCGGCGGTCTCCGTTGCAGGCGCGATCTCGTTCGTCGGCCTGGTGGCGCCGCATCTGGTGCGGCGATTTTATGGGTCGGACCCCGCGCGCGTGCTGTTGCCGGCATGGCTGGCAGGCGCTGCGCTGCTGATGGCAGCCGACATCGCGGTCCGGCTGGTGCCCGGCGCGGTCGAGATCAAGATCGGCGTTGTCACGGCCCTGATCGGCGTACCGTTCTTCCTGGCGATGATCTTTCGTGAGCGACACGCGCTGGAGGACAGCACGTCATGAAACCGAACGCCGCACCGCGCCTTGTCGCCAGCAACATCACGGTCGTTCGCAGTCATCGCAAGACCGTGGACGACGTTCATCTCACGCTCAATGCAGGCGAGCTGACCATCCTGGTCGGCCCCAATGGCGCCGGCAAGACGACGCTTGTCCGCGCGATGACAGGTCTTGTTCGCTCCAAGGGCTCCGTCACCTTCGATGGCAACGATCTTCATGGCATGGCACCACGTGCGCGGGCCCGGGCCATTTCCTATCTGCCGCAAGGCCACGAATTTCACTGGCCCATGAGCGTGGACAACATCGTGGCGCTTGGCCGCGAGCCGCACGCCGATCCGTTCTCACAGACCTCTGCCGCGGATCGCATCGCCATCGAACGCGCCATGGAGGCAACATCCGTGATGGAGTTTTCATCACGCCTGATCTCGACGTTGTCAGGTGGCGAGCGCGCCCGCGTTGCCATTGCGCGCGCACTGGCAACAGAAGCATCCGTGCTCATCGCTGACGAGCCCACGGCGTCGCTCGACGAACGCCATCAGCTCATCGTCATGGACCTGCTTCAGCGTATCGCCCATGACGGCACGGCCGTGCTTGCCATCATCCATGACCTCACACTTGCGATGCGGTTCGCCGATCGTGTCGTTGTCATGCATGAGGGGCAGATCACCGCCAACGACACGCCGGCCCTCGCCCTGACACCTGACCGGATTGCTGAGGTTTTCGGGATTTCCGTCAATCGGGTGGAAACGCCCGACGGCCCATTGCTGATTCCGTCCCGCGCCTTGTAATCCCCCTCAGGGACTTAGTAGCGACGTCCACACTTTCGACAGCCGGCGCTTGGCCACCGCACGGCGCGTATGCGACGGTGCGGGCGGCTCGTCGTCCTCCGGAAGGCGAAGACCGACGATATTGACGCGGGTGCCGCCGATGCTGCGGGCGACGAGCACGATGGCGTCGAGCGGCAGGGTTGCACCGATGCGTGGCGCATGGTCGAGATGGATGTCGAAATAGTCCGCCAGCGTCAGATGCTCACTGCCCGGCTCGACACTGATGCCATATATCTCGGCAACATCTTTCAACATCACATCGCCGGACATCATGAAGTCGCCCAGCAGATGCGGGTCCGGTGCCGGCACCACCGGCATATCGACGAAAAAGCGATCGAGCGCTTCGGCTTTCTCGGGCGGCGCCAGCAGATAGAGGTAATCGCCCTTTACAATCGGCTCGGCTTCAACCGGGGACAGAATTTTTTCGTCACGAATGACCAGCGTCGGCTTCGACCATGAGGGGATCAGCCCGCGCTTCAGATAAAGGCTGTTGGCGCGAACCGGATAACCGACGAGCTGCTGTTCGAGTTGGCCCGGCAAATCAAGCTCGACACGACGGGGACCACGTTCCGCCCGCGGCAACGCGACGTGGAGACGCCGCGCCGCGACGCCGAGCGTCCAGCCCTGCAACAGCAGCGAGATCAGCACGACGATGAAGGCCACATCGAAGTAGATGTGTGCGTTCGGCAGGCCAACCAGCAGCGGGATCGAGGCCAGAAAGATTGCGACCGCGCCGCGCAGCCCGACCCAGGCCACGAAAATTTTCTCCCGCCAGTTAAAGCGGAACGGCGCGAGACAAAGAAACACTGCGATGGGCCGAGCCACCAGCATCAGCACCAGCGCCACCGCAA
The DNA here is from genome assembly GCA_963751855.1 of uncultured Alphaproteobacteria bacterium. Lineage (GTDB taxonomy): Bacteria > Pseudomonadota > Alphaproteobacteria > Rhizobiales > Xanthobacteraceae > Afipia. The sequence continues at coordinate 863,727 of CAVVWF010000008.1, forward strand.
CGGCGGGAAGCGCTGTTCCAAGCGTCCGCTCCGGTGACACGAGCAGGCCAAGCAGCACGAACATCACGATTTGCGCGAGCCATGTCGCCGCATCCAGGAAAGCCACCACCGAATTGTGGGCGCGGGTCGGACGATTGCCGATCAACATGCCGGCGAGATAGACCGCAAGAAATCCTGACGAATGGCATATCTGCGCAACGCCAAAGATCACCAGTGCAGCCGTCGCTACAAATGGCGCATGCAGTCCCTGCGGCAAGGCGACGCGGTTGAGCGCAAAGACCACGAGCCATCCGCCGGCCACGCCAACCAGCGTGCCGAGAACGATCTCACGTCCGAACTGCAAGGCGATGTGAACCGAGGAACTTTGGCCGAGCGACAGCAGTTCCACCATCACAAGCGTGAGAAAGATGGCAAATGGATCGTTGGTCCCGGATTCGACCTCCAGCGTTGCGCCGACGCGCGGGCGCAGACGCAAGCCTTGGGCATGCACCAGGAGGAAGACCGCCGCTGCGTCGGTGGACGCGATCACGGCGCCAACCAGCAGCGATTCCGGCCAGCCGATGTCCAGCGCATACTTCGCAACCGGCGCGGTGATCAGCGCGGTGAGCAATACACCGACGGTTGCCAACACCACCGATGGGCCAAGCACAGTGCGGATGGTCTGGAAGCGTGTTTTCAGGCCGCCATCGAACAGGATCAGCGCCAGCGCCAGCGAACCGACCAGGTAAGTTGTCTGGACGTCGTCGAAGCGCAGGCCGCCGGGTCCATTTTCGCCCGCCGCGATACCAATCAGCAAGAAGACCAGCAGCAACGGTGCGCCAAAACGCAGCGCCAGCAGGCTCGACAGAATGCCCGCCATGACAAGCACGGCGCCGAGCAAAATGGCAATGCTGACCGTGTCCAGGGACGCCATTACCGCTGTTTGTCCATCTATCCGCGTACCATCTCAAATCCTTGCATTTGCATGCTTATCGTCGCACCAGCCGCAGGCCAACCGATTTGTGCACCGCGCGCGAATAAGTCCGATTTGCTGGTGTTAAGTCGCAGTCCATGCAAGTTGAGAGCAGCCCTCGCGCCCCAAATCTGAGAATCTGCGAGAATTCCGAATCAACGATGCAACGGCGTGTCACGCGATATTCGCCTACATGAGACCTGATGATGGCCTGGACAGACATCCATGACCTGTTGAGCGGGACAATCCGCGCTGTCCGCGCGGAGAGTTCGTCTCCGTGGTTCTACATCCAGATCGGCATTGTTATGGCCGGAGCGGGACTTGCGCTCGGCTGCGCCACCGCGATCCGGACGAACAGGGCTTCGGGTTCACTGACCATGGGCTGGCCCGCACCGCTCCGCCTCGTCCTGCGCGCATTGCTGCGAAATGCCGGGATCGCGATCTTCGCGCTGTTGATGGGCATCGCTCACATGGTCATGACGCATGCCGCGTTGCCCAGCTATCTGGTCGCTACGGCAGCCAGCCTCGCTACGGCGTGGCTCATCATCCGCTTCGCCACCAGCCTGATCCGCAATGATTTCCTTGTCCGCATCGTTTCGATCGTGGCGTGGCTGCTGGCGGCGCTCAGCATCTTCGGGCAATTGCAGCCGGCACTGGCGGCGCTGGACTCGGTCTCGATCGTACTCGGCTCGCTCCGCCTGACTCCGCTGATCGTGATCAAGGTCATCGTCTTTCTCGGCCTCGCGCTGTGGCTGGCCAATATCTTCAGCAACTTCCTCGAGACCCGGATCAACCGGTCGCGGGACCTGACACCTTCCATTCAGGTGTTGCTGATCAAGATAGTCCGACTGGCGTTGATGGTCATCGCCGTAGCCGTCGTCATGAGCGCTGCCGGCATCGACCTGTCGGTGTTTGCTCTCTTCTCAGGCGCCATCGGCGTCGGACTCGGATTTGGCTTGCAGAAGATCGTCGCCAATTTCATCAGCGGCGTGATCCTGCTTGCCGACAAGTCGGTGAAGCCCGGCGATCTCGTCACCATCGGCGACAGCTTCGGCCGCATCAGCGCGATGAAGACCCGCTATATATCGGTGGCGGCCGGCGACGGGCGCGAGTTCCTGATCCCGAATGAGGATCTCATCACCCAGAAGGTCGTCAACTGGACCTACACCGACAAGAACACACTGGTGAAGGTCAATTTCGCGACCAATTACGAGGCCGATCCGAATCTCGTGTGCAAGCTCGCAGCCGAGATCGCGTGCGCCACGCCGCGTGTCATCACTGTCAAGCCGCCGAGCTGCCTGCTGGCGGAATTCGCCGAGACCGGCATGAAATTCTCACTCAGTTTCTGGATCGCCGATCCCGACGCCGGCATGGATAATGTGCGCAGCGACGTCATGCTGGCGCTGTGGGATGCGTTCAAGCGCGAGAACATTCGCGTGCCTTATCCGGTGCGCGAGATCCGGATTCAAGGCGGTGCGGTGCCGGTCGAGAGCGTGACCGAGGTTCGCGGCTGACATGCGCTTCACCAGTGAGCTCGTTCCCGCGACCCTGATCCGGCGCTACAAGCGCTTTCTCGCTGACGTCGCGTTGGCGGATGGCACGGAGATCACCGTCGCATATCGCCAATCCCGGCGCGATGACCGGCCTGCAGACAACGGGGGCACGGGTGTGGCTGTCGAAATCGCCAAGCCTCACGCGCAAGCTGCCCTACTCGTGGGAATTGGTGGAGGTGGATTTCGGCCGCGAGCACGAACTGGTCGGCGTCAACACCATGCATCCGAATCCGATCGTCGCGGAAGCCCTCGCCGCTGGCCTCATCCCCGAACTGGCGGGGTATGCGACCATCCGCCGCGAAGTGAAGTATGGCCGGATCATCAACGGCAAGGGCTCGCGGATCGACTTCCTGCTGGAAGACCCGGTGAAGCCGCCCTGCTATGTCGAAGTGAAGAACGTGCATTTAATGCGCCAGCCCGGCGTGGCTGAGTTCCCGGATTCGGTTACGGCACGCGGCGCGAAGCATCTTGATGAAATGGCCGAAATGGTCGGCGCGGGAGCACGAGCGGTGATGCTGTTCGTCGTCCAGATCGGTTCGGCGGCGTCTTTCGCACTTGCACGCGACATCGATCCGGCTTACGGGCGCGCCTTCGACAGAGCCCGCGCATCAGGCGTCGAGGCGCTTGCCTGGACCTGTAAACTCACGGAACAGGAAATTATGCTGGAGCGCCCGATCGAGATTCATCTCTGAAAGCCCAGAAAACGGCTCTTTCCTGCGGCATCGCTTGCACTCAGGGCCGCATCCATTAGATTGAAAGCCCGGATTTCACGGCCCCGTAACGGCCATCCTTTCAAACTGAGTAGCCAAAGAATAATCGAATGAACTACGTCGAAGCCACTGACACCTCCCTGCGCAAGACTGGACAGATCAAGCTCCATGGCCCCGGCGCATTTGCCGGCATGCGCAAGGCCGGAGCGCTGGTCGCGAAGTGCCTCGACGAACTGGTAACCATCGTCAGGCCTGGAATCTTCACGTCGCAAATCGATGAGTTCGTGCGCAAGTTCGCATTCGACAACAAGTCTTATCCCGCGACGCTGATGTACCGCGGTTACCGCTATTCCACCTGCACCTCGATCAATCACGTCGTCTGCCACGGCATGCCCGGCGACCGCCAATTGAAGGAAGGCGATATCGTCAACATCGACGTCACCTTCATTTTGGATGGCTGGTATGGCAACTCCAGCCGGATGTATGCTGTCGGCGAGATTTCGCGGCGCGCCGAGCGATTGATCGACGTGACCTACGAGGCCCTGATGCGTGGTGTTGCGGCCGTGAAACCCGGCGCCACCACAGGCGACATTGGCCACGCAATTCAGAGCTTCGTGGAGCCGCAGCAGATGAGTGTCGTGCGCGACTTTTGCGGCCACGGTCTGGGGCGCATGTTCCACGACGAACCCAACATCATCCATGTCGGACGCCCGGGTGAGGGCGTTGAACTCAAGCCTGGCATGTTCTTCACCATCGAGCCGATGATCAATCTCGGCAAGCCGCACGTGAAGATCCTGTCCGATGGCTGGACCGCGGTAACGCGTGATCGCTCACTATCGGCACAGTTCGAGCATTCGGTCGGCGTGACATCGACCGGGGTGGAAGTCTTCACGCTGTCACCCGCCAAGCTCGATAAGCCGCCTTACATGACGGCGTAGTACCGACAGCTTTTGCCCTCCTCTGCATGTTTTGGAATACGAGGTTGTCGTTAATACCGGTGCAAATGCCGGTTGCAAAAGCCGCTCAGTACGGCATGCTTGGTTCGTTTCTTGAGTACGCATCACGCAATGTCGCCCAAGTCCGATAAATCGCCCACTGAGCCGGGCTTCGCCGAAGCGCCGCATTATCATGGCCATCGCGAACGGCTGCGCGACCGGTTTCGTGAGGCCGGCCCCGACGCGCTCAGCGATTACGAGCTTCTTGAAATGGTGCTGTTTCGCGCCTTGCCGCGGCGTGACGTCAAACCCCTCGCCAAGATGCTGATCGGAAAATTCGGCTCGTTCGCCGAAGTTGTTCACGCGCCGGAATTGCGGTTGAAGGAAATCAGCGGACTTGGCGATTCCGCCGTGACTGAAATCAAGCTGATCGCAGCCGCTGCGAACCGCATCGCCAAGGGACAATTGAAACAGAAGGCGGTGCTGTCATCGTGGACGGCCGTGATCGATTACTGCCGCACCGCGATGGCGTTCGCCGACAAGGAGCAATTCCGCATCCTGTTCCTCGACAAGCGCAATCAATTGATCGCCGATGAAGTGCAACAGGTCGGCACAGTCGATCACACGCCGGTCTATCCGCGCGAGGTGGTGAAACGCGCGCTGGAATTGTCGGCCACCGCGATCATTCTGGTGCACAATCATCCGTCGGGCGATCCGACACCATCGACCGCCGACATTCAGATGACACAGTCGATCATGTCGATCTCAAGCCCGCTCGGAATTTCCGTGCACGACCACATCATCGTCGGCAAGAATGGCCATACCAGCATGAAAGGGCTGCGGCTGATTTAACTTTTGCCGCAGTAGTTACTGCCGCATCAAGATCAGCGGATCGGCGCTGTCCGGCACGCGCCGCCACTGTGCATTGTCGTCGGCCTCAAACCGCCAGATATCGCCGGTCGCCGATTGCAGCAACAATTCGCCGCGTTCGATGCGCCACATTTTTGGCGCGAAACTCACGACCGCCGGGTCGCAACGCGGCTTCAAATAGACCGCGAAGTTCTCTGGCGAGGCTTCCGTGTTCGTGAGGGTGAGCCCGCAAACGGTCTTGCCGCTGCCACGCACCATCGCCCAGTCACCGATCAACTGATCGGTGGATTTCGACAAGGCGCGCGCTGCGGCCAGATTCTGTAAGAGATAAACGCCCTCACCCTGCCGCAGGCCTTCGAAAATTCCACTCTCGACTTCTGTCACATCAATGACGGATTGCCCCTTGGCATCCTGCAAACGCACGATATCAAGGCCCTTCACGCTCCAGGCTGCGATGCTCTTGGTGAAGGGCAGCGCATCGGCACAGCCCTTGTCGAGTTCGAGCTTCAGGCCTTGAGGCGTGGCATCACCCTTAAGCGTGACCACGCACGTTTTGTCACGACCGGCAGTGGACAATTCCCACTGTCCGATCATGTCGTTGGTCAGTGAGCGCGCATCCTGCGCCCGCGCGGTGGAGCCGCAAACAATCACCATTGCCAGTGCAAGCAGCGCTACACACTGGTTTGAACGATGTTTGCTAAATCCACTCCGCGCAGCGCTCATTGCGGTCAGCGGCCTTTGACCGGAGTCTCGGGAATCGGCGTCAGCGGCGGCTTGCCGGCGAACCATTCCTTGAGATTGTCGACCACGAGCTGATCCATCGCATTGCGTGTCGATATCGATGCGGAACCGATATGCGGCAGCAACACCACGTTCTGCAAGGTGCGCAATTCTTCCGGGACATTCGGTTCGTTGGCGAACACGTCGAGACCGGCCGCCATGATGGTGCCGTCCTTGAGCGCCGCGATCAGCGCCTGCTCGTCGACAACGGAGCCGCGGGCGACATTGACGACGATACCGCGCGGTCCAAGCGCCTTGAGGACCTCGGCATTGATCATCTTCGCTGTCGACGCACCGCCGGGCATGATCAGCACCAGCGTATCGACGTCCTTCGCCATCTCAATCAGGTTCGGATAGTGCTTGTGGGTGACGCCCTTCGCTGGGCTGCGCGAATGATAAACGACAGGCACAAGCGACGCATCGAGACGGCGCGCAATCGCCTGACCGATCCGTCCCATGCCGACAATGCCGACCTTGCGATCACGCAACGAACCAGGGCTGAGCGGAAAGCCCTGCGTGCTCCACTGGCCTGAGCGCACGAAGCGATCGGCCTTAATGAATTCACGGGCGGTCGCGATCAACAGGCCGAGTGCCACGTCGGCGACTTCCTCGGTCAGAACATCCGGCGTGTTGCAGACAACAATGTTGTGCTCGCTGGCGTATTTCGAATCGATATGGTCGTAGCCGACCCCGAAGCTCGAAACGACTTCTAGCTTCGGAAAACGGGCCATCATGGCCGCGTCCGCCTGCACCAGTCCGCTGACCGCAACGCCGCGGATGCGGGCAGCCACCTCAGGCGTCAACCGCTCGAGGTCATGCTTGTTCTCGCATTTGTGCAGGGTGTAGTGCGCAGGAAAGCCACCATCGATAACGGGCTTCGACGGGCCGTAAATCAGCACGTCGGGTTTGTCCTGAGAATTACTTGCAGCCATTAATTGTCCTTTCCAAGCGCACTTTCGTGCCAGCGTCGTAGCACAAGATACGAGGCCAGCGAGAGGGCCATATAAATGACAATCCCGGCGACGGAGAGCAACAGCAATGCCGCGAACATCCGCGGAATGTTGAGCCGATAGCCGGATTCCGCGATCCTGTAGGCCAGTCCGGAACCAGCCCCGGCGGAGCCTGCGGCGATTTCCGCGACCACGGCCCCGATCAGCGACAGGCCACCCGCGATCCGCAGCCCGCCCAGAATGTGCGGTAACGCAGAGGGCAATTTCAGGTAACGCAGAGTTTGCGCACGCGACGCGCCATAAAGCTCGAACAAACCAACCAGATTGCGATCCACGGATTTCAGGCCGAGCGTGGTGTTGGACAGCACCGGAAAGAACGCCACGATCCAGGCGCAGACGACAACGGCGAGATGCTGCGGCAAGATAGATCAGAAGCAGCGGCGCAATGGCGATCACCGGTGTGACTTGCAGGATCACCGCGTAGGGAAACAGCGAATATTCGAGCCATTTCGAACGGCTGAACAGCAGCGCCATCGCGATGCCGCCAATCGCCGCGGCAATGAAGCCTTGAACCGTGGTCAGCAGTGTCGTCAGGAGGGATTGGAACAGGATTGGCCAATCCTGAACAAGCGTCGAGAACACGACGCTCGGCGCCGGCAGCACATAGTCCGGAATATCATTGATCCGAACCACCGCTTCCCAGATCGCAATGCCGATGGCGAGCGTCAGAATCGGCAGGCAGATTTGCAGAAAACGCGCCAAGGATCGGCTTTGTATCGTCATTGCGCGGTCTCTGCCTCGCTCGCCTGGGCGAGCGCCGCAGACACCTTGCGGCAGTGCGCGGCATAATCCGCCGACGTGCGAAAGTCTGCGCTGTGCGTTTCTTGGCCGTCAATGCAGAACTCATTGCTGATGCGCCCCGGGCGAGACGTCATGACGAGCACACGCTGCGACAAATAAACAGACTCGAAAACCGAATGGGTAACGAAAATGATCGTCTTGTGCAGCGTGCGCCAGAGCGAGAGCAGATCGTCGTTCAGCTTGAACCGCGTGATTTCGTCAAGAGCTGCGAACGGTTCATCCATCAGAAGAATGTCAGGATTGGTCACCAGTGCTCGCGCAAGCGAGACCCGCATCTTCATGCCGCCCGACAATTCACGTGGATAGGCACCGGCAAAATCCGCCAATCCCACCTGCGCAAGTGCTTGATTGACGCGGATCTCTGCATCGCCGCTTGAGACATGCGAAAGTTTGAGCGGCAACTGCACATTATCGCGCACCGTCGCCCACGGCATCAGCGTCGGCTCCTGAAACACGAAGCCTATATTGTGTTTTGAATGATCCTGTTTGCCGTACGCAATGTTGACGACACCGCTCGTCGGCGCGCTCAACCCGGCGACAATCCGCAGCAAGGTGGATTTGCCGCAGCCCGATGGCCCAAGCAGTGAAATGAATTCTCCGGCTCGAACATTCAGATCAAGCGGCCCCAGCGCGGCGACGCCATTGTCATAGATCTTGGTCACATCACGAAGCTGCACCGCCGTGCCCGACGGCATGCCGTCGCCTGCGTGGCCAGCCTCTCCTGTCGACAGATCACTCAATGACTGACGCCCTCATTTGTTCGGGCGTAAATTGAGGCCGACACCCTTGTTGATGAACCGCAATGTATAAGCTTTACGGTAATCGAGATCGCGTGGCGTCACATTCGCGTGGACCATCTTGCCGAAGAATTCGGCCATGCGGTCATCACTCATCGCGCCGATTCCATTTTTCAGTGCATCACCTGAATCCACGATGCCATACTGCTTCATCTTCTCGATCGAATAGGCGAGGAGTTCGTCGGTCATCTCCGGATTGTTCTTCTTGATGAGCGCATTGCCCGGCTTGTTGTCGCCATAGAGATAGTTGTACCAGCCGAGGATCGAGGCATCGACAAAGCGCTGCACAAGATCCGCCTTCTTCTCGGCAAAGTCAGCGCGCGTCTCGATCAACGTCGAATAGCTGCCAAACCCGTAATCAGCGAGCAGGACCACAGTGGGCTTAAACTTCGCACGTCGCTCGATAGCGAAGGGCTCGGACGTCACATAGCCCTGCATCGCGCTTTTCTTGTCGACCAGAAAGGGCTGAGGATTTGACGTGTAAGGTTTCACCTGGTCTTCGCTGAAACCGTATTCGGATCTCAGCCATTGGAAGTAGGTGGGCATACCCTCCTTGGAAACAAACAGCGTGAGCGGCTTAAGTCCCTCAAGGCTGGTGACCTTGGCTTCCGGATGCGCCAAAAAAACTTGAGGGTCCTTCTGAAAGATCGCGGCGACGGCGACGACCGGCACCTTGTTCGCCACAGCATCAAATGACTGGAGCGTGTTTGCACTCATGAAGAAGTCGATCTTGCCCGCAACCAGTTGGATGCGATTGTTGACGTTGGGGCCTCCGGGCACGATCGTGACGTCAAGACCGTAGCTTTTGTAGGTGCCGTCTGCGACCGCCTGATAGAAACCACCGTGCTCGGCCTCTGCTACCCAGTTGGTGCCGAACGAAACCTTGTCGAGGTCGGCCGCTTGCGCGCCCGAACCAGCCATCCAGAGAGCGAAACTGGCGATTAACGCTCGCGAGATACAGCTCGGCATGATTATTGGACTCCGTCGATCATTTTGCCGCATGATAACAAACGAGAATAATTGGTCTTTACAAGAAACAACACCGCGCCGGCAAAACTATCCCGCAAATCGGCTTAAAGAAACGTCTGTTCAAAGAAGCATGCCAGCATGATGATGAAGCCTCCGCTCGACTGGAGTGATGTTCGCAGCTTGAATGTGGACAAAACCGCGACATCCAGCTGGATCGCCGTTCTCCCGCTTGCGGCAACGGAGCAACATGGGCCGCACCTGCCGTTCGAGACGGATACGTTGATCGCGGAAGCCTATCTGGCGCGTGTGCGCGAGACCCTCCCGCAGGACATTCCCGCCACATTTCTCCCCATCGAACGCGTCGGCATTTCAACCGAGCACATCGCCTATCCCGGCACCCAGACATTGGCGACCGATGTCGCGCTGAAGAAATGGATGGCGCTCGGCGATGCCGTCGCGCAGGCGGGCGTGAGAAAGCTGATCATTGTCACCAGCCACGGTGGCAACAGCGCCGCGATGGCTCTGATCGCGCAGGATTTGCGCGCGAAATATGAGATGCTTGCAGTCACCACGAGCTGGAGCCGCTTCGGTGTGCCAGACAAATCGTTTCCGCATGAGGAAGTGCGCCATGGCATTCACGGCGGCGCCATCGAAACTTCAATCATGCTGGCGGCCTATCCGCAGCAGGTGAGGCAAGACCGGATCGCGAATTTCGAATCCGCCGAAGTTCAAATGACGAAAGAGTTTCGCTGGCTTTCTGCCGGCCGCCCGGCGCCATTCGCCTGGGCTGCGCAGGATCTCAATCCCCAGGGCGCGATCGGGGACGCCACGCTTGCAACCGCCGAGAAGGGCAAGGCCCTGATTGATCACGGGGCACGCGCCTTCGTCGAATTGCTGGCGGACGTCGATAAATTCGATCTGGCGAGGCTCGCAAACCGGCCGGTGCTCGATCGTTAGTGCTCAGCCCGCTGAAAAGACGCGATTTTTAGCCCCCACCAAATTCTTTAGCCGGACTTCGAACCTGTTTTAAGCAGCTCCACACCAATTGGCATGCGAGCCGGATGGCCCGCCCCAAACAAGGATGGAGCCCATCATGTCAATCAAGACCAAGATTGCCGCTGCCGCCGTAGTCGTGCTCGCCTTGAGCGGCGGCATCGCAGCCACCACGCAAGAAGCCCAGGCCGGCTACAGAGGTGTTGGAATCGGCGTTGGCGTCGCCGCGGGCGCCCTGTTCGGTGCCGCCCTCGCGAGCAACGCTTACGACGCCCCGGTCTATGCCAGCGGCGGTTATCGCCGCTGCGGTTGGGTTCGCCAGTTCGACGTTTACGGCAACTACATCGGCCGCGTCCGCACCTGCAATTATTGATCACATTTTGAGTTGAGTTCGGCGCGCCGCCTCATCCACGGCGTGCCGACCTTGGACCCGCCCGGTTGTCCCCCCGGGCGGGTCGACTTTTTGAGGGATCAGAATCCGAAACCAAAACGCAGCCGAACCTGGTGACGCTCGAAGTTTGTCAGGTCGAGACGACCACTCTCGCCGTTCGCATGACCAGTGACCTGCATATTCCACGCAAGCGTCATATTGGCGCGCTGCGAGAACATCACATAAAGGGTGGGCCCGGCGAACACTGCGTCACCGGCAAAGCTCGACAGGCCCGCACTGTCATAGGCGCGCAGATAGCGGACTTCCCCACCGACATAGACGCCGTTGGCGATCCGGCTGGAAAGTGCGGCACTGACTTCCGTCGCCGCCGCCCGCTCCCACGTGCCCGTCACGTGATCGCGCGCCCATGATGGCGCATAGACAAAGTTGATTGCACCGAACAAACGGTCCTTGACGATTTCCCGGTCCAACGCCGCCGAAAAATCGAGTGCGTAGTCTCGCATGCGTTGGCCGGTGCCGATATCGATCCGCGCCATCGATGTATCGACACCGAAGGTCAGACCGAACGGCGCGTCCGCACGGTTGAGGACGCGGTACTTGAATTCGATGCCCCCCGACGCAAATCCGAATTTGCTGATATCGGCAACGCCGGGGACGCCCGCCATCAGGTGATGACCGAACTCCACATGCGGCGCGATGCGAAAATTGTCTGTCGCGGTGTATTTCAGCTGCACCGAATTCAGTGCTGCGTAGTAGCGGCCCACGCGCTTGCCGATCCCTAAATCCTGTTCACCTTCGATTTCGACCTCACCGGCACTGCCGATATCGGAGCCGACGGTGAAGCCGAACATGTGCTCACTGTCGACGCTGTAAGACGTGTCGGGTGACAAGCGCTCTTCCGCGCGGACCACATCCACCATTCCAAAGCTGGAGATAACCGCGAGCGCCACGCGAACCGGTGTTATGCGGCTGTCATAAAGCGATGCCATGGCTGCAGGTCCGACCTTGAGCTAGTTGCAATTCATTCGCAATAAATCAGTTGCGAGTAAATCGCAATTGATATTTGATAATCACTCGCAAATAGTCGCAACACCCTGACAGATTGAAATTTTTTGATGGCCGCCCGAGTGCAGGTTTCCAATCCCCTGAATTTTCTCTCCAGCTTCGGAGTTCGTCTGGCGTGCCGTCACTGTGGCGTGCCAAATCGTGGTGGCATTGATTTTCCTTGGAGCCGAATCCTTATGAGCGGGCGGCGCGTACCGGACAGCATGAACAGCCTGCTCGCCGGCGCCGCACTCGCGGCGCTGTCGATCGGGGTTGCACATGCCGCCGACATCCCGCTCAAGGCGCCGCCTTTTGAGCGGCACTTCGATTGGACCGGTCTCTATGTCGGCGGTCATTCCGGATACGGCTGGGGTGGCTTCGGACAGGGTACCAATGCGCTCCCGCAGCAGGGCGTGTTGTTCCCGCACAGCGTCACCGGCCTGATTGGCGGCTATCAGGCGGGCTATAACTGGCAGCTATCGAACAGGTGGGTGGTCGGCGTCGAGGCGGACGTATCATTTACAAGTCCGCTCGATCTTCCAAAACTCACACCGGCGCCGTTCAACACCACCCTTGATTACGTCGGCACTGCGCGCGGACGTGTTGGATACGCATTCGGAACATTGCTCCCCTACATAACCGGTGGCGCCGCGTTCGGACGGACCCACATCGACCTCAACAATGCGGACGGCGACATCGTCGGCACAAAAGCTCGTATGCATCTTGGCTGGGTTGCCGGTGCGGGTCTCGAGTTCGCCATCGGCGGCAACTGGACCGGTAAAGTCGAATACAACTATATCGATCTCGGCAGCCGCACTTACGGTCTCGGCGATGTTCCGCTCCCCGATGTGGCGGTTGATCCCAAAATTCACACGATCAAGCTCGGCGTGAATTACAAATTGTGGGATACGCCGTGGGCGGGCGATTCCGCGCTCCAGCGGCCTGCCCTTCCGGACTCAACAGACTGGAATGTCCACGGTCAGACGACACTGATTACGCAGGGCTACCCAAGCTTCCGCTCCCCTTATCAAGGCCAAAACAGCCTGCCAGGCGCCGGGCGTACCCGGGAAACCTGGACGGTCGGCGCTTTTCTCGGATGGCGCTTGTGGGACGGCGGTGAATTCTACTTCAACCCCGAGCTCGCTCAGGGTTTTGGTATCGGCAGCACGCTGGGTCTCGCCGGGTTCTCAAATGGCGAGGCGCAAAAAGGCGGCGCGGAGTATCCGAAGTTTCGCGCCCAACGCTATTTCTTCCGCCAGACATTCGGCCTCGGTGGCGAACAGGAAGAGGTGGCGGATGCCGCCAACCAGTTGCCGGGCAAGCGCGATATCGATCGTGTCACCGTTACTGTCGGACGCTTTGCCGTGGGCGACTACTTTGACGGCAATTCCTACGCAAAGGACCCGCGTGCTGACTTCATGAACTGGGCGATGTGGTCGTCCGGAGCCTACGATTTCCCCGCCGACCTGCCGGGCTTCACGCGTGGCGCTGTCGTCGAACTCAATCGCAAGAACTGGGCGATCCGGGCCGGACTGTTCCAGGTGCCGTCACAACCCAACAGCGACGTCCTCACATTCAACACCGGTGGCGCGGTGATCGAACTGGAAGAGCGCTACGCGATCCTCCAGCAACCCGGCAAATTGCGGCTTGGCGTGTTTGCCAACCGCGGCAACACTGGCAACTACCGCGAAGCCCTTGCGATCAGCACAGAAAATCCCGGCATCGACATCAACGACATCATGGCGGCCGACCGCAAGGAGCGGTCGAAGTACGGCTTCTACGTCAACGCCGAACAGCAGATCATGAACGATGTCGGCGTGTTTGCACGCGCAAGCTGGAACGACGGGCGGAACCAAATTCTATCATTCACCGATATCGACCGCAGCGTCTCCGGCGGTGTTTCAGTCAAGGGAAGCTATTGGGGGCGGCCGAGCGACACGGTCGGATTGGGCGGAGCCATCAACGGACTCTCGGGCGGCCACCGTGACTTCCTCGCTGCCGGCGGCAATGGTCTCCTTATCGGCGATGGCCGGCTGAACTACAGCACCGAACGCATTCTGGAAACTTACTACGCGCTGGCGCTCGACAAGACCTTCACATTCACCGCCGACTATCAGTTGATCGCCAACCCCGCATACAACGCGGACCGTGGACCAGTTTCCATCTTCTCCGGCCGCCTGCACGCTGAATTCTGATCAGGCACGGACGACGGTCAACTCAGGCGTATCTTTTGTCAGCGGAGAGAACGATTCTGCCTGTGCAAGCGCCCAGGCTTCGCGGAAGCGCGGATTGTCGGTATTGCCTTCAAGCAGCTCTCCAGGATGAAGCTCAGGATAAAGCCGCGCAAACGACAGAACTTCAGTGCCTGAAATCCGATGAGAAAAATAAATCGGCCTGATCTCTTTCGGATGGCTCAGGCCCGACGCTGCGAGCAACTCCGCGAGCGCATGCAACGTCGCACGATGATAATTGTAAACACGCATCGTTTTGTCTGGAACCACCAATGCCCGGTTGCGGGTGGGATCCTGTGACGTCACCCCGGTCGGGCAACGGTCCGTATGACAGCTCAGCGACTGGATGCACCCCAGCGCAAACATGAAGCCGCGGGCGGAATTACACCAGTCCGCGCCAAGCCCTACGGCGCGCGCGATGTCGAAGGCAGTCGCGATCTTCCCCGCCGTACCGATCCGAATGCGGTGACGCGCGTTAATGCCAACCAACGCATTGTGGACGAAGTTGACGCCTTCGCGCATCGGCATGCCGAGATGGTCCATGAACTCCGCGGGCGCGGCTCCCGTGCCACCCTCGTTGCCATCGACCACGATAAAGTCGGGATAGATTCCGGTCTTCACCATCGCCTTGCAAATCGCGAGGAACTCCCAGCGATGCCCGATACACAACTTAAACCCTGTTGGCTTGCCGCCTGACAGGCGTCGCATCTCACCGATGAACTGCATCATCTCGATCGGCGTCGAGAACGCCCGATGATACGCGGGAGAAATGCAGTCCTCTCCCACTGGCACACCGCGGATGCGCGAGATTTCCTCTGAGACCTTCGCCGCGGGAAGCACGCCGCCATGACCGGGCTTTGCACCCTGGCTGACTTTCAGTTCAACCATCTTGATCTGGTCATCGCTTGCGACCTTGGCGAACAGTTCCGGATTGAACGTTCCGTCCGGATTCCTGCACCCGAAATAACCCGATCCGATCTCCCAGATCAGGTCACCGCCATTTTCGCGATGATACGGACTGACGCCGCCCTCGCCGGTATCGTGAGCAAAATTACCCTTCTTCGCACCGGCATTCAGTGCCCGCACAGCATTGGGGCTTAACGCGCCGAAACTCATCGCCGAAATATTGAACACTGACGCCGAGTAAGGCTTCGCACAATCCGGGCCGCCGATCGTGACGCGGAACTGTTCGTTGGGCAGCGGCTTCGGTGCAACGGAATGATGCATCCATTCGTAACCGGACGCATAAACATCCTCCTGGGTTCCGAACGGCCGCTTGTCGAGCACCATCTTCGCCCGCTGATATACGACGGCGCGCATATCGCGGCTGAATGGCTTGCCGTCTTTTTCGCTTTCGAAGAAATATTGCCGCATCTCCGGACGGATTTCTTCGAGCAGAAAACGGATGTGCGCGGAGATCGGATAATTGCGCAGCACCGCATGGCTCTTCTGAAGCACGTCGTGAATGCCGAGAACCGAGAGCGCACCGAAAACAGATCCGGGAATCGCAAACAGCAACGCATCATCCGGACTAAGGATCGCGCCGCCCACAAGCAAAACGGTGACAAGGATGCAAAGCGTGAGGACAATATATCGCGGCGAGAACGGAAGCATAAGCGTTTGCATAAGGACCTCGATGACCAGCCCGCTCCACCGGTCAGACAAAAGCAGTAATCACGACGCTCACTATGGCCGGGCGGACCGCAGTGGAGACAGGAAGTAATCATACACGAAATTGCCGACAACGGCACAAAGCGCATCGAGCCCCTTTGACTTAATCCTGTCACACGAAGTTGCGGCTGCATTGTTGCAGGGCAATAATGTCAGGTACGCTCCAATACCGTCAGGTACCCTCAATGCCTGTGCGGCCGAATCTCGCCCGGAATTCCGCCCTTTTCCAAGCCGCCATCGGCGATCCATTGTTCGGTGCTTTTCACAGCCCGCGCGATATGATCATCGGTCCGCGAGAAATCATAGGGCGAGCCGACCAGCGGGCAAAGCGGCGGCACGACGTAATATTCGATCGCCGAATCAAGATACTCGAGCTCAGTCGTCATTTGCCGAGCGATCAGCAACGTCAGGGCGTGCAGCGCAGTTGCAACGGCTCCCTCCGGTGGCGCGTGTCCCGCGCAGGCGAAACCCGTTGGCATGATAATCAGTCGCCGCGCGCCTTTTTCAATGGCGATATTGATCGGGGTGTTGCTCGAAATCGCCCCATCGGCGAGAAACAAATCCCGATATTTGACCGGCGCAAATGCTCCAGGGATAGCCGTGCTCGCGACGATCGCCTCGGCAGCGGAACCCTCGGACAACACAACCGTCTCACCTGAGACGATATTGGTGGTGACGATATGAACCGGGATCTTCGCCTGCTCAAGATTCTTGTAAGGCAAATGATCCTCGATCAACCTGCGAACGCCACTGTGTGAAATCAGGAAGTCACGGCGCCACAAAAAGCCGGCGAACGAGCGAAACGAAATTGGAAACACATCACGCCGCGTCAGGCCTCGCCAGATGGCCGCTAATTGCTTCACGCCATCCAGCGTCGGTGCCCCGGCATAGTACGCCCCGTTCATCGCACCGACGCTCGATCCGACAACCAGATCGGCGGTCAGCCCATGAGCCACGAGCGCCTGCATCATTCCGACCTGAATAGCGCCAAAACTGCCCCCGCCTGCGAAGACAAAGGCCGTCTTGGGTTTACTGGTTGCCGTCGGGGGATGCATCGAACTTACCACTCTAATCGTGCACGCAGCCTGTCATCGCTGGCCGCTTTAACGAATCTTATCAACGCCGTCTTCGGCGCATCAATCAAGTTCACTTGTTTAGCTCGCCGGCAGTCGTTAGCCGATCATTTTACGAACGATCGTGCCGGCTTCTCGTGCAGCGCGAAAACATCAACATTGTCGCCCACACGCGGATAGAGCTCCCGAACCATCGGATCGTGACCGGGAATCACGCGATCCGGATGTCCAGCGAGGCGTTCCACCTCTGCCCAGCCCTCAGCCATGTCACCGATGTTGTAGACGATGGGAAACGGATTGCGGCGATGCATATTGCCGTAGTAGTGCGAGGCATCCGACGCCAGCACCACCGGCCCGCGCGCGGTTTCGACACGCACCACCTGCAGGCCGTCGGAATGGCCGCCGACATGATGCAGTGTCACGCCAGGCGCGATCTCCCCGTCACCATTATGGAAAACCACGCGCTCACTGAAAACGTGGCGCACCATCAGGGCGACATCCTCGGCGGAAAACGGGTGACGCAGCGCGCCGTGACACATACATCGCCCGGTCGCGTAACTCATCTCACGATCCTGCAGATGGAATCGCGCCTTGGGAAATCGATCGAGGTTGCCCGCATGATCGTAATGCAGATGGGTGACGACGACGTCGCGAATGGTCTCGGGCTGCACGCCGAAACGTACGAGGGCGTCGGCCGGATTGATCGTCAGGGTGCGCGACCTCTCCCGCGCGGCAGCTTCGTTGAAGCCGGTATCGACCAGAATGTCACCATTGGCTCCGCGAATGAGCCAGATGAAATAGTCCAGATCGGTGCCTTCGTTATGCACGTCCGCCAGGAGATAATTCTGATGGGGTTGCCGGCCGGTCATCGTCGCGTAGCGGAGGGCGTAAATCTGATAATGCTGAGTCAACGGGCGTTCCCTCTTTCTTGATTTTGGAACGACACTCTGCACAAAGGCTCAACAACCGACAAGCTCCGGCAAAACAGAACATTCAATGACCGGAGTGGACGACCTGCGATGCTTTGTGTGACTATTGAAAGAGACAATCCTTGGAGCAGAGCGCTCCTCTATCCTGGGCAAGGACAATAATGGACGCTTACGGCAACCAGAACATCTTTGCGAAGATCCTTCGTGGCGAGATCCCGTCCTACAAAGTGTACGAAAACGAACACACATTCGCGTTTCTGGACATCATGCCCCGCTCGCCTGGACACACACTGGTGATCCCAAAAGCCCCTGCCCGGGGCCTCCTGGATATTTCAGCCGACGATTTCGCCCAGGTTGCGCGTACGACAAAGAGAATCGCCGTCGCAGCTGTGAAAGCCTTCCACGCGGATGGCGTTATTGTGCAGCAGTTCAGCGAAGCAGCCAGCGGTCAGGTGGTATTTCATCTGCATATGCACGTGATGCCGATGACTGAGGGTATCGAACTGCTGCCGGCCCAGACCCGGAAGGAAGACCCAGGCGTCCTGCAACAACACGCAGCGAAACTGATTGCCGCTCTGGCCGAATGAACCCAAGCGGGCAGCGTGTCTGCTGCCCCTCACCCGGCGCGACGTGCTTCAGACCCCGAGATAGCGCTGCAGGATTTCGGGCTGCGCCTTGATTTCCTGTGCTGGACCTTCGTGGGCGATGTGACCGTTGTTGATGATGTAGACGCGTTGCGCCAGGGCCAGCGTCGCCGCCAGATTCTGTTCCACCAGCACAATGGTCTGGCCTGCTGCCGCAAGATTGCGGCACGCCGTCATCAGGTCGCGAACAATCACAGGCGCGAGCCCTTCGAATGGCTCATCCAGCAGGACAATCTTCGGATCACGCACCAGCGCACGCGCAATCGCAAGCATCTGCTGCTCGCCGCCCGACAGATCGGTGCCGCGGCTGCCACGCCGCTCCTTGAGCCGCGGAAACATTTCGTAGATGCGATCAAGCGGCCAGCGGCTGGACGCGGTCAGTCCGGCGAGAATGATGTTTTCCTCGACATTGAGACTGCCGAAGATACGTCGATCTTCATGCACCAGCTGCATGCCGGCCCGGGCAATCGTGTGGCTCTTCTTTCCGGCGATATCGACCCCGTCAAACATCACGGTGCCCGAGCGCGGCGTCACCACGCCCATCAGGCTCTTCAAGGTCGTACTCTTGCCGGCGCCGTTACGGCCAAGCAACGCAACCACCTCGTTGCGCTCGACATGCAGCGACACATCGAAGAGGATATGGGAATCCCCGTAATACGAATTCAGTCCGTTGACCTCGAGCAAGCTCATTATTCGAGCACCCCGCCGAGATAGGCTTCCTGCACCTTGGGATTGCCTTTGATTTCTTCCGGTGTGCCTTCGACCAGCACGCGGCCTTCCTGCAACACGGTGATGCGGCCCGCCAATTCAAACAACGCATCCATGTCATGATCGATGATGATCATGGTGCGCCCCTGACTGATGGACTTCAGCAACTTGACGGTTTCGATGCGCTCGCGCGGGCTCATGCCCGCCAGAGGTTCGTCCAGCAACAGAAGGCTTGGCGAATTCGCCAACGCAAGGCCGATCTCGAGCCGCCGTTTTTCGCCATAGGCCAGCGCCGAGACCAGCGTGTCCGCGCGCGCGGTCAGATTGACCATGGCAAGCGTGTGCTCGACCTGCTCGACCACGCCGGGAATGTTCTCGGCGCTGCGCAACATGTCCAGCCGGAACTTGCCGCGCAGTTCAGCAAGCACCGCGATTGTCACGTTCTCGCGCACGGTCAGGCGAGAGAACAACTGATTGACCTGATAGCTCTTGGTGAGGCCAAGCTGGCAGACATCGGTGACATTCCTGCCCGTGATGTCGTGTCCCTCGAAAATGATCTTGCCGGAGGTCGGCGGAATTTCGCAGGTCAGCATCTTGAAGAAGGTGGACTTGCCCGCGCCGTTCGGCCCGATCACGCCGCGTAATTCGCCGTGCTGGACGGTGAAGTCAATGTCACTGTTCGCAAGCAAGCCGCCATAGCGCTTGCTGAGGCCGGTGGCTTGCAGGATCGGACCCGTATAGCCATCCAGCGCGCGGTGACGCGGCGGCATCGGTGCAACCGCTGGTGCTTTCGTTACTTCGGCTTCCGCAGTGCGCCGCTCAGCGGTCACGCCGGACGCAGGCTCGGCCGATTCTGTTGCGTCCTGCTTCTGCCTAAACGAAAGCTCGATAAGATCCTTGAGACCTCCGATGATGCCGCGACGCAGGAAACACACGAGCAGCACGAAGGTCACGCCAAGCGCCAGTTTCCACGACGCACCGAGACCAACGGTATCCTGCAGGAAGTCACGCAGATAAAGCCAGACGGCAGCGCCGACCAGCGGCCCATACAGCGTGCCCAGACCACCGATCACGGTTTGCATCACGAGCTGACCGGACGTGTCGAACGTAAAGGCATCCGGCGGCATATAGCCCTGCATCACGCCAAGCAGGCCGCCGGCAAGACCGGCGTAGGCTGCGGCGATGACGAACACCAGCAGCTTGTAGCCGTGAACGTTGTGACCGATGGCGGCCGCGCGCAACGGGTTGTCACGGATCGCCACCAGAATACGCCCGACCGGCGAATGGACGATGCGGCGCGCGATCACGATACCGACCAGGTAGCAAGCAGCGAGAAAACCATACATGGTCCAGCCGCTGCCGATCGCGATGGTCGTAAAGCCGAAATAGAATGTCGGCGACGGCACGCCCGGCAGACCGTTTTCACCGCCGGTAAACGCCGACAACGGCGAATTCTCGACAAAGAAGAACACTTCGGCGATCGCCACGGTGATCATTGCAAAATAGATGCCCGTGCGACGCAGCGCGATCAGACCGACGATATAGCCGACTGCGGCCGCGATCAGCATGCCGATAACCAGGCTGAGCACGACACTCGGAAAGCCCATGCGGGTCAGCAAATAGGCAGCGATGAAGCCGCCGGTGCCGAAGAAAGCCGACTGACCGAACGACAGCATACCGGTGTAACCAAACAGCAGATCGAAGCCGATGCCGAACAAGCCAAGCACAAGAATGCGGCTCATGGTGTCCGGCACGAAGCCGAAACGCGGCAGAACGAACGGCGCAGCGACCAGCGCGATCAAGGTAATGATATCGGGGAGCCACCTGTGGCGCACCCAAAACGATGGCCCGGAGGTTCCGGGCGCCGAGGACGGTTTCGACATGATCAGTTCCGTCCTTGCGTACCGAGCAGGCCATGCGGCCGCGCGACGAGTACGATCGTCATCACGACAAACAGCATGGCGTAGGAATATCCGGGATTGATCATCGAGGTGATGCTGAGAATTTCACCGGCGATCAATCCACCGAGCACAGCACCGGGAAACGATCCGACCCCGCCGATCACGATGACGACGAAAGCCTGCACCAGGATCGCGTCGCCGATGTCCGGCGTAATTGGAGCGACCGGCAGGTTGACGATGCCCGCGAAGCCCGCAGCCATCGCGCCGATGCCGAAGACGATCATGAAAATCCGGTAGACGTTGATGCCAAGCGAGTCGACCATCACCGAATCTTCGATGCCGGCGCGCACGATCATGCCAAGCCTTGTGCGATAAAGCACGAGGTAGAGCGCAAGCAGCGCCACCGCAACGATACCGACCACCGCCAGGCGATACGTCGGATAGAACATGAAGCCGAGCGACGTGATCCCGGAGGCCCATGGCGGTGACGGCATCGAGCGCGACAGGCTTCCGAAGAAAAAGCGGATGATCTCGACAAAACAGATGCCGAGACCAAACGTCACCAGAATCTGATCCTCATCGGGACGGCTGTAGAAATGGCGGATAATCACCCGCTCCATGATCACGCCCGCGAGCAACACGAACAGCGAGCCGCCGATCACCGCTGCGGCGAAGGACTTCGTATAAGTATAGACGACATAGCCGGCGTAGCCGCCGACCATGAACATGGCGCCGTGCGCAAGATTGAGCACGCCGAGCGTGCCGTAGATGATGGTCAGGCCGGAGCTGATGAGCGCAAGAAGCGCTCCCAGAACCAGACCATTGAACATCTGTGAAATAAGATTAGCCCAGTTGACCACCAGCGGCCTCGCGCACGGAAGAGAGATAGTGACGCAAGGTCAGGTGGAGCTGCCGAGCTTGCATCCGAACGCGTCGGGCGCCTGCATCAGCGGACCACCAGCTACGATGTCGATGACATCGTAGAAGTCTTCCGGATTCTTCATGTCACTCGGCTTCTTGCCGCGTGTAACGACCACCGGGCGGATCAATTGATGATCGGCCCCGCGGAATTCGACCTCACCGACCATCGACTGCACTTTCGCGCCAGCCTCATAGGCCTTGATGACATCCGGCGGATAGAACGATTTGGCTCGCTCGACAGCATCAGCCCACATCGCGAGTTGCATGTAGGCGGTGCAGGCGCCCCACTCCGGATTGCTCTTGTGCTTGGCGCGGAACGCGTCGTTGAACATCTTGGCGAGCGGATATTTGTCTTCCATCGTCCACCAGTAATCGGTGGCGGCGAAGACGCCCTGCATGTTTTCCGCTCCGACTTCCTTGGCAAGGAATGGCGTGTTGTAGGGCACGGCAAGCGTCATCTTGCCGAGAATGCCGAACTGCTTGGCCTGCGTGGTCGACAACACGGCGTCACGGCCGAAGTTGATGTTGACCACGACATCGGCGCCGCTGTTTGCGACGTTGAGCAGGTAGGATGAGAAGTCAGTCGTGCCAAGTGGAGAGATCTGGTTGGTGACCGTTGTCCAGCCGCCTTCCTTCATGTGGGTTTCCACCGATTCCCGCACGGTGTGACCATAGGTATAGTCCGGGGTGAGGAACGCGACCTTCTTGTTCTTGCCGAGGTTCTTGATCAACACCGGTATGATCGCCTTGGCGGCGGTTTCCGCATAGAAACACTCGCGGAACGAGTATCGCACGCAGTCCTTGCCCGTGGTGTCGTTGGAGCCGGAAATGCCGGGCAGATAGATCACCTTTTCGCGGTCAGCGGTCTTGTTCATGGCGACCGCTTCGGCACTCGACACCGAGCCGGTGACAACAACTGCCTTGTCCTGACTGATGAATTTGGAGAAATTCTGCACCGCCGTGTTCGGCTTTGCTTCGCTGTCAGCAATGCCATGCTTGACCTGCTTACCGAGCACGCCCTTTTTGATATTGGGCGAAATCTTGCTCATCAGCTCATGGCCGGCATTGAGATGCTCGATCGCGAGTTCATAACCCTTGATGAGATCCTCACCCGGCGCAGCGTAAGTGCCCGTGCGCGGCACCGAAATGCCGACGAACACCGATGACCCCGACGATCCGGCGGGATAGGTGCCAAGCGCGGGATGATCCTCGGCGAGCGCCGGCACGATCATGCCTGCGGGCAATAGTGCTCCGCCTGCCAACCCTGCCGCCGTTTGCAACAATGCGCGTCGCGACACCGAGACGTTGGAATCCTGAATGTTCTTTTTCATCACGTTTATCCTCCCAAGATATTTTGTTGTGTGATGCGCGACTATTTGAGGTCGCTGAAAGCGGCCAATACGACCGCCTGTCGCAGAAACGTCATTTCTGCGTTGTTCTTGCTCCTGTATTTCTTTCTAGCGCCGCTGTTATAGCAACCAGCTTCGCATGGAGATGCGGGGGCATATCGCCTTACGATAGACTTGACTGTCAATGTCACTTTCGTCGCATGACTTCCCATATTAAGGTGACGCGATGTCTCGCCTCACGATATGTTTAGATCCTATGTTGCACTGCAGTGAATCCGTTCTACGTTCTCAAATGCGGCGCGTGCTGACATTGGTGCTGAAGCCCCATGGCGAGAGCAATGAGTGCGCCAGCGCAATCCCTTCGGCGGCGGGACACTAATGGTCACGAAAACCAGGGTCGCCGCTGCGCGCCAGAGCATCTCATCGCGAGAGCCAACATCGTCTGCATTCGATGCGCGCGCTGGGATACGTGAGACCGGCCCCAGGCTCGTCAGCAGCATTTCGACCACCACTGCCGCCACACCGCCGGCTGACAAGTTGAGCAGCCGCGCCCTGAATGTGCTGAAATTACTCGCACCCGAATTAACTGGAGAGACGCCGCCACACGGAAAATGGCTTCCAACAAACGCGTTGCTTCAAAAATTGACGATGAAGCGCCTCTCGACCGCACGAAATTGTGGCCCTCAGACCACCGACGAGATCGTCAAATGGGCCGCAGGCCGAGGTATGACCATTCAACCAGCCCACCATGCCGGCAAATCGCTTTCGGCCATGTGGCGAGACCTCGAAGTGAAATTTGCGGCAGGCGCGCTTACGAAAATCGAGATTACCGAGGCGCTGGAACGGTCGATCCGTCGAAAAAGCACGAAAATACCCTTGGCACTCCAAATCATCCTTTTGAGCTTGATAAGCTCCGCCTGCGAATAACTGTCGCCTCGCACAATCAGAGACAGGTTTCGCGCTGTAGTGCCGAGCGCGGCAATCCGTCGCGGATACCGGATTCAAGAGTGATCTAGTGTTGAAGATACGAACGGCGGCGCACCGCTTTCCGGTCGAAGTGAATCCATCCAGGATCAGGGAATGCCCCGCTCAAAGCAACGGCCCCAGCGGCCCACGTTATCCCCTTCAAATCGCGCTCCGCAAACCGTCCGAAGTAACGCTCGAACGGTCGATTATGTAGCGTTGGCTCGATTCCGCTATGAGTTGCGGAGTTTTCTTGCTTTCAGCGAAGCTGCCGCGATTGAAGCCGGACTGACGCCACAACAACATCAGGCACTTCTCACGATCAAAGGTTTTTCCAGCCAGAACCCCATCTCCATCGGGGAACTGGCGAAGCTGCTGTTCATCAAGCATCACACAGCCGTCGAGCTTGTGGACCGGATGACAAAACTGGAGCTTCTGAGCAGGGTGGTTGACGACGCCGATGGCAGGCGCGCCCTGGTAAAGTTAACAAAGCAGGGCGAACAGCAGTTACGAAAGCTCTCCAAGATCCATTTCGGAGAGCTCGGCGCTGTTGGTCCGACGCTGACCAGAATATTGAAGCAGTTTCGGCAGCCCCAGCCGAAATAGCCGCGGCTCAATCCTGATTCTGACCTGAAAAGAACTTACGGCAACGCTCTGCATTGCCGTAAATCGGGTTGTCTTATCCGTTTCTTATTATTCCAGACGCTCGGACCCGCAATTAAGCAGGTTCGCGCTCCGGAGCGGGTGCTGTCGCGCGACGGGCAAAATAGGCCTCGCGATCGGCTTCTGCCGACTTTGCCGTCGCCCGGATACGCAACAGGTCCTTGCGCGATACAAGACCGACGAGACGTGAGGTCTTGCGATCCAGAACCGGTACCCGCCCGACATCGGCCGCCAACGCGCCCGTGCCCAGAATAAACGGCCGCCAGGCGGATGAGACGGCGCATGCGGTGATCACCGGAATAAGACTGCGGGGCTTCCATTCAAAGAGCAGCAATTCGACGGCGAGCAACACGGCCGCAATCGGTGTGCCGAAGATCGCGGTCATGCCAGCAGTGGCACCTGCAACCAGCAAAGTCTTTCGTTCCGCCGCGCTGAGGCTGAAACATTGTGCGAACAGCGAGCCGATCGCTCCACCGGTCATGATGATCGGCCCCTCGGCGCCGAAAGGACCGCCAGTGCCGATCGAGATCGCCGATGAGACCGGCTTTAGAATCGCGACCTCGGCTGCATGCGGCTGCCACCAATCAGGATGGCCTCGATCGCCTCCGGTATACCGTGCCCCCGAATTTTCTCGGAACCGAAACGCGCCATCAAGCCGATAACCAGCCCGCCAAGAACCGGAGGCAGCACCATCCAGGCGCTCGGCTTAAGCCCCGATAACGGAATGTGTTCGGCAGTGAGCTTCTGAAACCATACCAAATTGGTGGTCAACGCGATGAGGTGCAGCAGCACCCAAGCTGCTGCAGCACCGCCGGTACCGACAAAAACAGCCATCAAGACCAGCATGAGAACGCGCCGGTCGGTCGTGAAATCGCCGAGGCGTGGCAAAGCATTCGTGGACGTAGAGCGATGCATAGCGAGCTTTCGAGAGATATCGCCGCGCGGCGGCGGCCTGCCCAGTGCTTAGGCGGCGAGACATTGCAGCGCAATAAATATATCGGATAACGATATAAAACACTGAACACGATGATCAGATATGTCTGAAAGTCATATCTGATGTTTGGGAACTCGGATTTTAACGATGCCGGGGACACGCCATTTCGGAGCAGCAGCCCCGAAGATCTTCAGAGAAATGAAGTCGTGAATATGAGCTTGGCGAACCCACCCATCGGCCTTGATGTGAAAGGGGGAGCGACCAAACGTCCCGGGCGCCAGCCCTTGTATGGCTGATCTGCTTGCCGGATCATGCGTGACATTTTGCATCACGAATATCGTCGTCGGAAACGTGCCGCAAAACCCAAGAGCCGCAGCAAGCGGACTTGACCTTGCAATATCGGGAGAAAACGCCGTGTATTCAAAACCAATCCGGCTCGCTTTATTCACATTTCTGGCAAGCTTTTCCATCGTCGCCAGTCAGGCCCAGGCCCAGTCGTGGCCGCAAAAGCCGATCACCTTCGTCGTGCCATTTGCCGCGGGCGGCGGCACCGACGCCTTCGCAAGGCCGCTCGCGGCCCAACTCGACACACAATTGGGAACGCGCGTGCTGATCGAAAACCGTGCGGGCGCGGGCGGCACAGTAGGCGCATCACAAGCGTCCAAGGCCGCTCCGGATGGCTACACCTTCTTTATGGGCGCGGCGCATCACACCATCGCACCATCGCTCTATCCCAACCTCGACTACGACATTGAGAAGGACTTCATCGCGGTGGCCCTGATCGCGCGGCCTCCGCAGGTGATCGTCGTCAATCCAGATAAGGTCGCGGCCAAGACGCTCGCCGAGTTCATCGACTACGCCCGTGCCAATCCCGACAAATTGAACTATGGCTCTGCCGGTGCCGGCACGACACATCATCTTGCGGGCGAGTTGTTCAAGATCCTCACCAAGACACGCATTCTCCACGTTCCTTATCGCGGGGCTGGACCTGCGATGCAGGATCTCGTCGCCGGTCACGTGCCGATTGTCTTCGACGGGCTCGGCTCATCGGCGCCGCAAATCAGAAGCGGACAGTTGCGCGCGCTTGCGATTGCCGCACCAACGCGGGTGGCAGCGTTTCCCGACATTCCCACTGCCGCTGAAGCAGGCTTGCCGGGCTATGAAGTGGCGACCTGGTACGGGCTCTTCGCACTGAAGAACACGCCACCCGCAATCGTCCAGCGAATGACGAAGGAACTGCAAACAGCCTTACAGACAGCCCCCGTCAAGGAAGCGTGGGAGCGCAACGGCTCCGACGTTCCCGACGTAACAGGCCCCGCATTCGCCAGCATGGTGTCTGCGGAAACCGCGCGCTGGAGAAAGGTTGTGAACGAGGCGGGCGTGAAGTTGGATTGATCCGTTCAAATGAGACGCATACCCGCTGACCGAAACTTTCAAGCGCCCAGCGCGCTCGAAATTTCGGTTAGCGTCGCCTTCTCTGCGTCGCTCACCTGAACGCCGCCAAGACCGAACAGACTGCCTCCTTCTGTGGCGGCCTCTGCAGTGCGCTGGCTAATTTGGCGCAACCAGTCTTTGAAGGCTGCGGCATCCCGGGTGCTTTTGCAGCCAGCAGTTTGGACACCTCCTTCAGCGACTCAACGGATTGGGTTTTGATCTCCGCGGCCTGGCTGCCTGTGAGTTTTGACTTGAGACCGTCGCGCGCGGCGCTTCGCCCTTCACTTGTGGCAAAGTCGGCGGCCACGGCCTTGACGAGGCTATTAGCCCCTGAATCGGTCGTGGCTTGTGTCAATGCACCACCCGCGAATGACTCTTTCAGAAGACCCCAGAGCCCGCTTGGATCGGCAGCTGTCACGGCCATGCCCGCGATCATTGGGCTTTGCAGGAGCAACGTCCATTCTTCCTTTGTGAAGCTGGTCTTGTCGGCCATCAATCTTCCTCCTCGTGAACATGCTGACACCAGAGGCGACGTACTTCCGCGTGCCATCATCCCGGCGCGACGTCCTCTGCGTCAGGGTAGAAGGCGCACGCGTCTGGAAGCTCAAGCGCGCGAGAGTGTGTCGAGCTTGCCGCGAAGTTCGTCGATCGCGGGCTTTGCAATCCCTGCAACACCTGGAGTGGCTAATACCTTGTCACACATCTGATTGATCGTCGGCGCGGCTGCCGCGATCAACTTGGCCAATGCGGTTTTCCCTTCGGGAGTGAGATTCGCAGCGCGCGCATTGACGTCGTTCAGTTGGGCTGTCGCCTCACGAATTTTGGGAAGGGCTAACTCCGCTGACGCCGCGTCCGTGATACCCGGAAGCACGGACCTCAAGGCACCGACTGATGAATTGACCTGATTTGCCAAATTCACTCCGCCGACGGTCAGGTTGGAGGGTGCCACCCCCACGGTTGCTTCGGGTTGAGCTGTCGTGGGACGCGGCATTTCCGCCACCTTCTCATCTCCCGGACGTCCGATCAGATACCAACCAAGACCGCCTAGTACGACCAGGGCGGCTAGCCAATAGGGCCACTGCGACGACGCGTTGCTGGTTGTCGCGGAGGCAGTTCGACCGGTTCCACCGATCGTTCGCTCCGAAGCGCCCGCAATTCGGCTCCCGGCAGCTGCTGCACCGCGCAAGCTTCCCTCCGCGCGGTCAATAAGACCGGCGGAGCTCAGTTGATCGGCAAGGCCCGGCGGGATGGCGGAAACGATTTGATCTTTTTGCGAAGCCAGCAGGGACGCCACTCCATTCGTATCGAGACCTGCGCTGCGCTGCTGTTGACCCAAAGCGCCGAAGACCACCGGACCAAGCATACCGAGCAGCGACTTGCTCGCGCTTTCGTTGATCCCCGCGAACTTGCCGATCGATTGCGCCATGGTGTCCAAAACTCCGCCACCGAACAGACCGGACAACATGCTCGATCCTCTTTCGGCGAGCGTCTTCTGGTCCGGGCCTCCAATCACATTCTTCAGGCCCTCAAGCGAGCCGGATTGCTGCGCCAGCATACTGGACAATTGACGCATTCCACCTGGAGTGGTGGCGGCATCAGTCAAGCTTGAAAGGAGCGCGGGGACCGCACCTCCAATCGCTTTTTGTGCCACGCTGCGATCAAGGCCTATGGCAGAAGCGATTTTTGCAATCATGTCAGGGGTTAGAAACTGCATCACAACGGAGACGAGATTGGGCATGACGATCTCTCCTGTTAAAGGTTGTGAAGTGACTAAGCGCGCGAACACCACAGCTGTGGATAGGTTCCATTGCCGCCGATCACATTTCTTTACCTCGACAGGCCTGAACGCGATTTTGCCGGAGATTCCTCGTCGATCGCGACGGCTACTTCATGATATGCGCGCGTCAACACGGCTCGTGACGAGTGTCTCGCGCGACATCTCTTAACAGCCGCGTACCAGACGAAATTCCATCACGTATCCTTACCCGATTGCCCCGGGCAGTCGCCCACCCGACGCATCATGGTCAAGATGGAAGATGAAGCCGCCTTGTAACCTGTAATCAAAGTCTCGATGGTCTGCGCCACGAGGTCCTTTGAAAAGCGAAAGGTGACGATGGTCTTGGCGCCTCGACAATCCATTGCGAACGCAAAGCCGTCCGGCATGTTCTTCGTGTCGCCAAGTGTACATGATTTGTTGAAGCTCCCAGACGAGCGATACTGCTGCAATGTCTCGTCGCGGAAGTGATCGAAATCGGCTGACGCGATACAGGTCTTTGAGGTCGCGGGTTGATTCTGAAAATGACTGTTACGGCTTTCGGTCTCATACATGCCGGGAACAAACACCGGCTTGGGTGTGATGAGCGGAACAGCGTCCTGAGCGATGACACCTGAGGTCGACAGAACAAGAGCGAGACTAGCGATTGCTGCTTTCACGGAGTTCACTTCTGAGAGGCTATGACCGTCCGGCCAACTTTAAGGCGAGTCGATCGTCTTGTGATCGCCCAAACGGCAAGCCAAGGATTGCCGCTGCCACACGTTCACTTGCGTGGGCTTGCGTAATCCACAACCCCGTCTTTCTCGCATTTGATCTGTGATGTGTCGATCAGCGGCCTCAGCTTTCTAAATTGGTTTTTAATTGAGAACGCAGCCCCAGTCATCATGTCTTGGCCACTCCCGCAGATTGTTTGGCGGGCCTTCGTTGCCTCTAATGGAGAAGTGAGATGACTAAATTTTGGATTTTGTCTGCGGGACTGATCGTTGCCGGCATGCTCACGACGCCCCTCATGGCTCGCGAGAACTTCATGACCAAGCCGCACGCCGCAGAGTGCGCCCAGGCAGGCCTCTTTCCCGCTTCCCGCTGCATCGATAGCCATCTATGGATTCCTGCACCGCGCGTCAGCCCATCTGCCGCAGCACCCTCGGGGCAGCAACCAGGTGAAATTTGCGACTTCGGGGATAACCCGATGATATGCTAAGAAGCTGCCGGAATTGCAGGCTCAGCATTGCTCGCGAGACATCAACTCTAAACCGCCGGGACAGATCGTCGACCGCAGGCGCGACGATCCGCTCATGAAAGGCGGTCGGGTGCGGCGGGGCTCGATGGGCACTCTAATCTTGTGATACAGCGGCAACAGAAGTGTCGGCGGCTCAGAGACCAACTTTCCTGGAAACTTCTGCCGATCGACGCTCAATCTTGAGAACGGTCCGATCTAATCGTCATGGGCGTAAAGCCGTTTCAATGACGCCGCAGAAAAAAGTACGGAATAGTACGCCGTCGGCTTGCCGGTCGGAACACGATAGCCAGCAAGCGCGACGGCGTTGAGGCCAACCTTTTTCGTTTCGGAGATCCAGGCTGCGCTTCGACAAGGGCCCCGAGCAGAATGCTCGGAATGCGGACTTCTGAGATAGGCAGAGGCAGTGATCAAGAGAAGGTCAATGTTAGCCGCATTGATATAGCCCGGCTCCAATCCGACGCTCCGGATCGCGTCCGCGATCTGCTCTGCTGTCAAGCCCGAGCCTGCAGGCAACGTCCGGCTGTATGCACCTAAAACTTAAACACGGGCGTAGTGATGATGAAGTCCGCCCGGGAGGGCGCGTGAACTGATCACACCGGTTCGCTGAACCGGGCGAGAAACCGGCGCATCCTTGCTCAAGGATCGATGTGTTCTGATGTCGCTGTAATAGTAAGCATAGGATTGCAGGATTCAGCGTAGATGCGCCTCCCCTAGAATGACTAGGTGGTCCACACACTCGCACCGGATCGATCCGATCAGCCGTTCGGCAAAACCGCTCTGCTAAGGCGAGGCTGGTGCGGTAGGTCTGTCCCGGCCCCCATCGCGCGCGATTGGCGTTTAACGATGGTGCTAAAGACGCGATCCCGATCTCGGATCATGTGACGCGGAGCTTCTTAAACTGTCTCCCGAACAGAGCGAGAAACTCAGGAAATACCTATTTCTAAAGGGAAAATGCGTAAAAACTGGCTGGCGATCCCGGGAAGACTCGAACTTCCGACCTACGGTTTAGGAAACCGTCGCTCTATCCGGCTGAGCTACGGGACCGGATACCATCTACAGCTCAAACAACGAGGCCTGTGGACCCGCCCTCCTTATCAGAGCCGGCGGCCTATCGCTACCCCAGTTACGCACCCAGCGCAGTGTCATATCGCTGTCAGGCCGCACGGATGTTGGCAAGAAAGCAATCGACCCGCGCTATTTTCCGGAGGCCCGAGATGTCATCGCCGAACTTCGCGGGCTGATGGACCCGAAGAAATGAAACTGCCGGCGGCGTATGAAACTGGAATTCATGCGATGGCGCTTTAACAAGGAGCCCATCGCGCGCTTATGTTCTGCTAAAGCCTTCCGGTCACAAATCTTTCGTTAAGAGTCGGCATGACCGCTTCATACGATCTCGAACGCTTTGTCGAGGCTCAAGCACCCGTCTATGCGCGTGTGCTTTCAGAGCTACGCGCCGGACTAAAACAGAGTCATTGGATGTGGTTCATCTTCCCGCAGATCGAGGGGCTAGGCTCCAGCGCGATGGCTCAGAGATACGCCATTGCATCGCTCCAGGAGGCGGCAGACTATCTCAAACATCCCCTGCTAGGGCCACGGCTGCGAGAATGCACGCAACTGGTGAATGCTGTTCCTGGCAAGTCCATCGAAAGCATCCTCGGACGGCCGGACAACATGAAATTTCACTCGTCGGTCACCCTGTTCGCCCAGGCAACCAACGAGAACCGGGAATTTGTCACGGCTATCCAGAAATACTTCAACGGCCGTGTCGACCAAGCCACGATGGAACGACTGAGCGGCTTGCCCCATACCAACACGGAGTGAGAGCGGTCATCATGACACATGAGCCTATCGTCTCGTCACCAATCAATGTCGTTGCCACCACGACACTGACCATCACAACACGCGGCGAAGGGTTCACGAACTTCACACATGAGGTGCGTCGATTTCTGGAAGAAGCGGGGGGAATTTCAGGAGCGGTCAACCTGTTTATACGGCATACGTCCGCGTCGCTGACAATTCAAGAAGATGCAGATCCTGACGTTCTGGTGGACTTGACCACGGCGCTGAGGCGAATTGCACCTAACAATGCCGGATGGATTCACGCGACCGAAGGGCCCGATGATATGCCGGCCCATATCAAAACCATGTTGACGTCCTGCAATCTTCAAATCCCGGTCATCGATGGATCAATGACTCTTCGGGACATGGCAGGGCATCTATCTGATCGAGCATCGAACCCGGCCGCACAGACGCGAAGTCGTGATGCAATTCATCGGCAGCCGTGATCACGCATTGTAATCCTCGCGGCGGACGACGATCAGTCCGTGATCACCATCGCCCAGAACACGCGATAAGGTGAGCTTGGGTTGGGGACGGATGCAACGCCGACCTTGCGGGCACCTGCCATCAGCAAATTCTCACGGTGACCGGGGCTATCTTCCCACTGCTTCAATGTCTCGGTGAAGCTTCTAAATCCTGCCGCGATGTTCTCTGCCGCTTTCGACTTGCGCAAGCCGGCCACGCGCGACGAGAAGCTGCCTCCCACGGTGTGACTGACTGTGCCGCTCGACGCCATGGCGCGCGCCTGCTGGAGAGCAACGGCGTTCAGCCGGCTATCTATCTGCACGGACGACAATCCGTGCGCACGCCGATAGGCGCTGATCTGGCCGGCATAGTCGGCGGCCACGGCAGGACTCAAGAAGCCCAAAGCAAGACTGATGATGAGCAGTAGGATTTTCATTTCCACTCCATTTTACAAATCAACATGAAGCTTCCACGCGTCGATCGACAAAGATGAATGTCCATTCATGGACATTAAAATTCAAGGCCGAATTCATGCCGCCACATTTTCGAGCAACTTTTTTCCATCACTCACGTTCTGCCTTTTGAGTAGAGGAGGACAAGATGAAACTCAAATTTGCATTCGTTGGACTGGCAGCGCTCGGAGGCGCCGCGATGATCTCCGGTAGCGCGTCAGCGATGCCGAATGGTCTGGCCGGGGCACCCGCTGCCACCGATAACATTGAACATGTCCGCTGGGTTTGTAATCCGTGGGGACGCTGCTGGTGGCGACCGAACTACTACGGCGCTTACGGCTTTTATGGTGGCCCCCGTTTCTATGGCGGCCGCGGCTACTACGGACGAGGTTGGGGTTACCGCGGCGGCTGGCATGGTCGCCGTTGGTGACATAAAAGGGAGGGCCGATGCCCTCCCTTTTTCATCGGCATGGCAGTACGTCGTCATCAACTCTCTAAAAAATTGCTCAGGAAAAAGTATGCCGATTGAAATCAATGCCCTCGACCATCTGGTGGTGAATGTCACGGATGCTGAGCGATCTGCCGCCTGGTACGAACGTGTTCTCGGGATGAAGCGAAATGATTTCGATCCTGGGCATGGCCGTGCCAAGCGTATTTCGATGTTGTTCGGCAACCAGAAGATCAATCTGCGCCCCGTCGCAACGGACAAACAGGAATGGTTCACCGCTGATCACGAGGCCGTCGGAAGCGACGATCTGTGCTTCCTGACGAATGCAACGCCACAGCGCGTCGTCGATCATCTCAAGAGTTGCGACATTGCCATCGAGGAGGGTCCTGTCGAAAAACAGGGCGCGAGAGGCAAATTGATATCCGTCTATTGTCGCGATCCAGACGGCAGCCTGATCGAAATTTCGTCCTACAAAGACTGATCCCCGATTTCACGCCGCAGCGCAAACGCCCCCTTTCAGACTTCGCCTCTCACCGCCAGCCGTCGCGATTCCCGGCAGCGATCCACCGCCGCACTGCCTTGTAACCGTCATGACCAGCTACTAATCTTGCCTCTCAAGGGTGGGATGAGACGACAGGAGACGACAATGGGTTTGCTCGACGTTCTCAACGGCATGCAGAATGGACCACGCGGACCAAGTGAGCCCAAGCGAC
Organism: uncultured Alphaproteobacteria bacterium; assembly: GCA_963751855.1. Taxonomy (GTDB): domain Bacteria; phylum Pseudomonadota; class Alphaproteobacteria; order Rhizobiales; family Xanthobacteraceae; genus Afipia. The sequence continues at coordinate 897,884 of CAVVWF010000008.1, forward strand.
GAGAGCCAGAGCAGCGGCGGGATGTCGCCGATGACCATGGCGATACTTGCCCTTCTCGCCTACAAGGCAGTCAAACATCTTGGCGGCAGCCAAACTCAAGCAAGTCCCGCAGGCCATCAGCCAGCGCCGACGCCTGCGACGTTGCCCCCAGGAACGACAACCGCAAGTGCAGACAGCGGATTGGGAGGCATGCTCGGCGGTGGCCTCGGCGACCTAATGAAGGGACCGCTCGGCGGCGCCTTGGGTGGACTGCTGGCCGGCGGCGCAGCGGGCAGCGTCCTGAGCGGCGGCCTCGGCGACCTGCTCAAGCAGTTTCAGGACAGTGGTCACGCCGAGACGGCAAATTCGTGGGTCGGCCCCGGTACCAACAAACAGATCGCACCGAACGACCTTGCCTCCGCGCTTGGCGCCGACCAGATCAGCACGCTGACATCACAGACCGGTTTGTCACGGGACGAACTGCTTGCAGGGCTCGCGCGCCAACTGCCGGATGTCGTCAACCAACTGACGCCGGACGGCAGGTTGCCGACCGAACACGAGGCTTCGCGCTGGATCTGATAATTTCCAACCAACGATGGAGCGGGCGTTTCCGCTCCATATTTACCCTTCACCCCATCGATGTTTCACACTGAGTGAATTGAAGGATAGCGGCAATGGGCGGCATTCTCTGGATCATCGTTGTTGGATTTATTGCAGGGAATCATCGCGAGGCTGGTGTCGCCGGGCCCCAACAACCCGACGGGCTTCATCCTCACGACAGTGCTCGGCATTGCCGGCGCCTTTCTCGCGACATTCATTGGTCAGGCCATCGGACATTACGGCCCCAATCAGGGCGCGGGATTTATCACCGCCACCATCGGCGCGCTCGTCGTGCTGTTTATTTGGAACCGACTCGTCGCGCGCGGCGTCGTTTCCGATCCCGGCAACAGGATCTGATCTGAATCGAGTTGATTCAAACGGGCTGAATCGACTTCTAAGCGATCAGATGCGCGCCGGCATCGATGCGAACGATTTCGCCGGTCATGTTGCGTGACTGCGGGCCGGCGAGGAAACAGACCACACCAGCAACGTCCTCCGCACTCGACGCCACTTTAAGTGGCGACTTCTCCGAGACCATGTCACGTATCTTGCTGGCCTGATCGGCACCGCGCCCCTTCGTAAACCAGGGCGTATCGATATAGCCCGGGCAAACTGCGTTGACGCGGATCAGTGGCGCCAGCGCACGCGCCAATGAGAGGGTGATGGTGTTCAGCGCGCCTTTGCTGGCGGCGTAAGCAACCGACGAACCAATGCCCGCAATTCCCGCCACCGACGAAACGTTGACGACAGCCGAGGCACGGCCGGTCTCCTTTGCGCCTTCTTCGAGCAATTCACGCGCGGCGCGAACCATCTGATAAGGACCGATCGTGTTGACCGCGAAAATGCGCTGGAAGTCGTCCGCGGAGAGACCTTCGAGATTGCCGTGCGCCATATGCTTGGTGATACCGGCATTGTTGATCAACGCGTCAAGACGCCCCCACGGCGCAGCGGCTGCGGCGATCTTCCTGCAATCTTCGTCACGCGAGACATCACCCTGAACAACCACGACTTCAGCACCGGCGCTGCGGCACAGATCCGCAGTCTGTTCGGCTTCTTTCTGGCTGGACGAGTAATTGATGACAATGCGCGCTCCTTCTTTCGCCAGGATGGCGGCTGATGCCGCGCCAAGCCCCGACGCCGATCCCGTCACGATAACCCGCAATCCGTCCGCCGCCATTTGAATGTCTCCTCGGATATCTTTGTATTTGGCGCAGCGCCATGTGAGCCGCAACCTAGCGGCATAAATCGCAACGGAACAGAACTTTCATCGTAAGGCTCTGGCTCATGGCTCGACATGAAGTCCCCTTTGCCAGTTCATCTATGCGAATTCAGTGGAGACCCGCGACCAGTTCGCGGCTTGTCATCGAACATGCTTTTCCTCATCATATCGGAAACAAGAATGACATCCGCATTTTGCATGGCGGAATAAGCAGCATTCCAACGGGAGGCGTCGTGGCGGAGAGTGAGAATATTGTTGCGGAAACCGCCGAGCGCATTTTTGCCGACCTCGCTGACGCACAGGCTATCAACAATATCAAGAGCAAGGATTGGAAGGTCCCGCTGTGGGCAGCTCTGACCGACGCTGGTCTGCCGCTGTCATGGGTACCGGAAGCATGCGACGGCTCGGGTGCAAGTCTCGCGGAAGGCTTCAGCGTTGCACAGTCGGCGGGGAAGTTTGCGATTGCCGTTCCGCTGGTCGAAACCATGCTGGCGGGTTGGTTGCTTTCGCAAGCCGAGATCCCCTCTCCATCCGGCATGATGACCGTGGCGCCGGCTCGTCCGCAGGATCGTGTGTCGGTCAATGCGGATGGCACACTGAGCGGTCGCGTACGCGGCATTGCTTACGGCGCAGACGCCCAACACATCGCCACCATTGCCGGTTCCGCAAACGGCTTTTGCCATTGCGTTGATCGAGAGGTCCGCGTGCCATATCGACGCCGGCGAAAATCTCGGCCATGACGCCTCCAACACGGTGACGTTCAACAACGTCAAACCGCTGGCACTTAAGGCAGCACCGTCAGGCTTCACGCCAAATTCTCTGATGCTGATGGGCGCCACCCTGCGCAGCCTGCAAATCGCAGGCGCACTGGAAGCCATGCTCGACATCAGCGTGCGCTATTCCAATGAACGCGTCGCGTTTGAAAAGAAAATATCGAAATTTCAGGCGGTCCAGCACAACCTCGCAAAACTGGCGGGCGAAGTTGCGGCGGCCGTGGCGGCCGCCGGCTCGGCGGCAGACGCTATCGCTAACAGCACGTCGTTCGACGACGCAGTGTTTTTCGAAGCAGCTTCGGCGAAGATCCGTTGTGCGGAAGCTGCGGAAAAGGGAACGGCGATTGCGCATCAAGTGCATGGCGCGATCGGCTTTTCCATGGAGCACATCCTGCATCGCTACACGTTGCGCGCGCTGTCCTGGCGTGATGATTTCGGTCACGAAAGCTACTGGGCGACGGAGCTCGGGAAATTCGTCGCAGCGCGCGGCGCCGATGATCTGTGGCCGCTGATCGCGTCACGTTGATCCCACATTGCATGCAGTTTCAGGACCCTGTGACATGACCGCAGCGCTTCAATTCGATCAAATCCGCTTGCCGCAGGAATGCGAGACCTTGCGCCGTGAGGTCCGCGCGTTTCTTCGCGAGGAGATCGCCGCCGGCACCTTCGATCCGCACGAGCCCCAGCGCGAAGACAGCGACATCCCGGAATTCAGCCGCCGCGTCGGCGAACGCGGCTGGATCGGGATGACATGGCCGAAGAAATACGGCGGTCACGAGCGCAGCTTCCTGGAACGTTATGTCGTCACCGAAGAAATGCGCGTCGCCAACGCGCCAACCCGGCGTTTCTTCGTCGCTGATCGGCAGAGCGGCCCGGTCTTGCTCAAATACGCCAATGAACAGATCAAGATGGATATTCTGCCGCGCATCTGCCGCGGTGAGGTCTGCTTCGCGATCGGCATGAGCGAGCCGAATTCCGGCTCCGATCTGTTCGCCGCGAAGACCAAAGCCACCAAGACTGACGGCGGCTGGCTGATCAACGGCACCAAGATCTGGACCACGTCGGCACACATCGCCGATTACATGCTGGCGATCTTCCGCACTTCACCGCCGACGGCTGAAAATCGCCGTCACGGCCTGACGCAATTTCTCGTCGATATGAAGACACCGGGCATCAAGGTCAATCCGATCGAACAAATCAGCGGGCTGAATGAGTTCAACGAAGTTGTGTTCGAAGACGCCTTCGTGCCGGATGATCACGCGCTCGGCGAGATCGACGGCGCGTGGAAACAGGCCACCAGTGAGCTGGCTTATGAACGCAGCGGACCGGAGCGGTTTCTCGAAACCTATTACGTCCTGACCGAACTGGTGCGCGCGCTGGGGAGTAGTCCCGACACACGCGGTGCGGAGGGCATCGGCCGTCTGGTGGCGCAGCTTCATACCATGCGCCGGATGTCCGTTTCGGTCGCCGGCATGTTGCAGGCGGGCAAGGAGCCTGTGGTCGAAGCATCGATCGTCAAGGACATCGGCACCCTCTGGGAGCAGCAACTTCCGCATCGGGTTCGCGATCTCGCGGCCTTTGTGGATAGCGAGGTTTCAAATCATCGGACACTCGAAGAACAGTTGGCCTTCGCCACCAAGATAGCGCCGAAGCTGACCATCCAGGGCGGCACCACCGAAGTCCTGCGTGGCATCATCGCGCGTGGCCTTGGCTTGCGTTGAGCACAATCAATCAATTGAGAGGATATCAGATGAGCGGCTCCCCCGATCTAGGCGTTGAAAAACATGGTCATGTCACGCTCATCGAGATTCGCCGCCCGCCGCTGAATTTCTTCGACCTGTCGTTGATCCAGCAGATTGCCGATACGCTCGACCAGATCGACAGCGATGGCGAATGCCGCGCAGTCGTGCTCGCCTCGCAAGGCAAGGCGTTCTGCGCCGGCGCTAATTTCAACCGACCTGTGTCGACCGGCGGTGACGCTGCCTCCGGCACCGGCACCACGGGCGATCTCTACATCGAGGCCGTGCGCATCTTCCGCAACAAAAAGCCGATCGTCGCTGCCGTGCAGGGCGCGGCCATTGGGGGCGGATTGGGTCTCGCGGTGTCCGCCGATTTTCGCGTGGCGTGTCCGGAAGCCCGCTTCGCCGCGAATTTCACGCGCCTCGGATTTCATCCGGGCTTCGGCCTTACAATCACCTTGCCGGAGATAGTCGGAAAGACCAACGCCGCGCTGATGTTTTACACCAGCCGCCGGGTCACCGGTGAAGAAGCGTTCAAAATGGGGCTGGCCAATGTTCTCGTGCCGCAAGACCAGGTGCGCGCGGAAGCATTCAAGCTTGCCCACGAGATCGCCGAGAACTCTCCGTTGGGGTTGCTGTCAACACGCGCGACCATGCGCGCTGATCTCGCGGATCGCGTCAAGGCACAGACTGACCATGAACTCGCGGAACAAACCTGGCTACGCCAGACCGAAGATTTCAAGGAAGGCGTCAGGGCCACCGAGGAGCGGCGCCCCGCGAACTTCAAGGGGCGCTGAATAGATCGTTTGGAGGCTCCCGCGCCTAGAGTGCTGAACGTTTAGCGACAACGAGGGCGTCGATGACGGTGACGCCCTCACCTTCATCATGCGCGACCACCGGATTGATTTCGATCTCCGAAATATCGTCCTTCAAATCAGCGGCCAGATTTGAGATTTGCGCGATCAACCGGGCCAGTGCCGTCTTATCCGCTCGCGGGGCGCCACGAAATCCGTTCAAGAGCGGGGACGATTTCAGTTCATCAAGCATCGTTCGCGCTTCGGCATCACTCACCGGCGCCGGACGATAGACCACATCCTTGAAGAGCTCGGTTGTCACGCCGCCAAACCCAACCATGACGATCGGTCCGAAGGTCGCATCGTTGACGGTGCCGACGATCATCTCGACGCCCTTTTTCGCCATCGTCCCGACCAGCACGCCCTGAATGTCGGCGTCCGGCTTAAACTGGCGGGCATTCTCAATCAGACTGGTGAACGCTGCGGCAGCTTCATCGCTGTTCGCAATGTTGATGCGGACCCCGCCGGCTTCGCTCTTGTGTGGGATGTCGCGCGACTGGATCTTCATGACGAGAGGGAAATTCATTCCCTCGATAGCGCCGGCGAGAGCAGCCTTTTCCTTAACAAGGACTTCATCCGGCACGGCAACGCCAAAGTCACGAAGCAATTTCTTGCTTTCATGCTCGGAGAGACTCCCCGCAATCCGTTCAAGCCCCCTAACAGCCCTTACGCCTTCACGCGACGATTCGTCGGGCGGAGCCAAAGAAAACCGCGCGCGATCGACCAGTTGCCGGGACGCGCGGCCAAGCGCCGCAAGCCCGGAAAACGCGACAATGCCCGACGCAGCAAGGCCCGCGCGGGCGAACTGCGACGGCAAAGTGTACGAGAAGAACAGGATCGGCTTGCGTTGCGCATCGATCAGCGGCTTGATCTCTTCGGTCTTGACTGGAATCCGCGTCTCGCTCGCCAATGAGAGGACAACAACAATCAGATCGATGTCCCCGGACCGCTCGAGCAGTTCGATCACCTTCTGCAATCCACCGCTATGAACAGCCTGCGCCGTGATATCGACCGGATTGCGCGCCGACCCGTAAGACGGAATCAGCTTGCGAATCTCTCCCTGCATCGAGACTGACAGCTCGGGAATCAGCAAACCTTCGGCCGCAAGCGTGTCGGCCACCCACGCGCCTGCGCCGCCAGACACAGTCACAATTGCAGCACGATCGCCACACGGCAGCGGCGCCGTCGCGAACGCCGCCGCGATGGTGACCGCTTCGTCGAGATCATTGGAAACGATGAAGCCGTACTTGGCGAACACCGCATCGTAGGCTGCAGTCCAGCCGGCCATACTCGCGGTGTGCGATGCTGCTGCCCGCTCGCCTGCGCCCGAACGCCCAACCTTCGAGACGATCACCGGTTTACCGGATTCCGCGGCCCGTCGCGCCGCGGCGACGAACATTGCAGGATCACGGATACCTTCGATAAACAGCAGGATGACGTCGGTTGCGGAGTCCTGCACCATGTAGTCGAGGAATTCACCGGCCGCGAGATCGGATTCATTTCCGGTGCTGATGACCTTGCTGACCGCCACACCCATCGCCTTGGCGCGATTGTAAATCGCAAAGCCAATGCCGCCGCTTTGCGCGATGATACTGACGCGGCGCGAGCTCGCCAGCAACCGCGGCACGTCCGGCTTGACGTCAACTGTTGGACTGAATGTGGCTGCGATACGTTCCGGCTCGTTATAAAATCCTTCGGCGTTGGGCCCGGAAATCCTCATGCCGGTACGTTTCGCAAGCGCCGCAATCTCCGCCTGCATATCAGCACTTGCGCCACCCTCCTCCGCGAACCCGGAAGAAATGATGATCGCGTTCTTCACGCCTGCTGCAGCGCATTCCTGTAATGCCCCGAGCACCGCGCGCGCAGGAATGATGACGATGGCAAGATCGACCGGCTTTGCGATTGCCGAAATCGACGCGAAGCATTTCAAGCCGCCAATGTCGTCATAAGCAGGATTGACCGGGTAGATCTCGCCGGAAAATCCATTCCCGCGCAGAAATGTCAGCAGCAGACCCGGGATTTTCTTGTCGTCGCGCGAGGCGCCGATGACTGCGATGCTTTGGGGCGAGAAAAATGTATCGAGGGGATGTTTCGTCACGGCGATCCTCAAATGATGAGGTGAAAGTTGATGCCGTCGGCAACAAACGATCTTCCCGACGCGGCATTGCTCTTTGTTCTTGCGGCAACGTGGATTGGACGTAGAGGTCGCCGGTCCGAAATGCGAGCACACTCACTGTTCCGGACCGGCAAATAGACTTCCTATGTGGTTGAACTCACTCCGTGAAAGAACAAATCGGGAGTGAGTGTCTCATCTCACTTCTTGATCAATGGGCAGCGCGACGCTTCAAGCGGCTGGAAGGCCTGATCACCCGGCACCGTTGCAAGCAGCTTGTAGTCGTCCCAACGCCCCTTCGACTCCGAAGGCTTCTTCACCTCGAACAGGTACATGTCGTGAATCATGCGACCGTCCTCGCGAATCTTGCCGTTCTTCGCGAACATGTCGTTGATCGGCGTCGACTTCATCACCTTCATCACTGCAGCGGAATCGGTCGTACCCGCCGTTTGCACCGACTTGAGATAGAACAACACCGACGAATAGATCCCTGCCTGTGCCGATGTCGGCGCGTGCTTGACCTTTTCCATGAACCGCTTCGAGAACGCGCGCGTCTCGTCGTTCATGTCCCAGTAAAAGCCTTCCGCCAGCACCAACCCCTGCGCAGTTTCAAGCCCGATGCTGTCGATGTCAGTGATAAAGGCAAGCAGAGGCGAAACCTTCTGCCCACCCTTCATTAGGCCAAACTCCGCCGATTGCTTGATGGCGTTGATCGTATCGCCACCCGCATTCGCCAAGCCGATGACTTTTGCTTTCGAGGCCTGCGCCTGCAGCAAGAAAGAGGAAAAATCGGACGTGTTGAGCGGATGCTTCACCGTACCAAGCACCTTGCCGCCCATCTTGGTCACGACCGCGGAAGTATCTTTTTCAAGGTCCTGTCCGAAGGCGTAGTCCGCCTGCAGGAAGAACCAGGTATCGAGACCGGCCTTCACGGCAGCGAGGCCGGTGGAATTCGCCTGCGCGAAGGTGTCGTAGTTGTAATGCACGGTGTAAGGACCGCACGCTTCGTTGGTGAGGCGAACCGCGCCGGGACCACTAAGCATGATGATCTTGTTGCGCGCTTTGGCGATTTCATTTGCCGCGAGCGCCGTGGCTGACGCCGCAACGTCCATGACGGCCTCGACGCCTTGATTGTCGAACATTTCACGCGCGATGTTCGCCGCGTTATCCGCCTTGTTCAGGTGATCGGCTGCGACGATCTCCACTTTGCGGCCCAGCACCTCACCACCGAAATCCTCCGCCGCCATTTTCGCCGCGGTCTCGCTGCCAACACCTGTGATGTCAGCGTAGAGACCCGACATATCGAGGATCGCGCCAAGCTTCAGCGGCGGCTTGCTTTGCGCCATCGCCACACCGGCGTTCAACGCAATGGCGGATGAAATGAGGCCAGCAAAAAATGTTTTCGAAATCTTCAAAGTTGTCTCCGTTTTCGGTGGTCTGTCTTGCTCAGACTTATGCCCACAATCATGCAGCAACGATCAACCCGCGGCAAGCGAACGGCCTCCAACCCATGCAAGTTTGCTTGACTCGCATTTATGAAAAGCAGCAGGTTTCGCAGATCGAAATTAAATTCATCTCTTTTTGACATGCCGAACGGCCGTTCTCATTTCACGCGCAACAACATGACAACTTCTCGACGCATCCGACTCACCTTCGCAAGGCTCGTTTCAGCGGTACTGCTCGCAGCTTTCAGCGACACTCTTTACGCGGCGTGCAATTCAGCAGCGCAAGGTGAAGGTCGAGTCACTGGTGTCATCAACGCGACCACTTTTCGGCTCGACGATGGACGGGAGGTACGGCTTGCTGGCATTGAGCCGTCTACGGAGAATGCGGCCAGGGGGACCGAGCTTCTGGCATCATTGATCGAGGGCCGCGAGGTGAGCCTATACGGCGAGGGCGACCAACCCGACCGCTACGGACGCCAGCCGGCCTTTGTTGTCCTGAAAAATCCAGCTCTTTCGGTCCAAGGGGAGCTCCTTCAGCAGGGTGCAGCGATGGCGTCCGCGACCGGTTCCGACCGGGAATGTTCCCGCGAACTGCTTGCTGCGGAGAATACCGCCCGGAGCAAGAAGCGGGGCATCTGGGCTGGTTCCGCTGCCTTAAAAAACGCGGAAAGACCGGACGATATTTTGGCTGGGATCGGGCGATTTGCCGTCGTGGAGGGGAAGGTTCTATCGGCGCGGCAGGCCGGCGCGACATTTTATGTCAATTTTGGACGGCGATGGACTCGGGACTTTGCCGTGACCATTTCAAGGCGCATTATGCCGTCGTTCGAAAGTGCGGGGCTCGACCTGAAATCCTTGGTAAACAAGCGAATTCGGGTTCGAGGTTGGGTGGAGAAACATGGCGGGCCACGGATCGAGATCATCCGGCCCAGCCAGATCGAGTTGATCCCGGCGACTGACGGAATTGCGACAAATCTTGTGCCGGCGGATGAGGGCAAATAACGGCGTGATAGACTTTGTGGATCGGCAGCTGACGGGGGGACATCGCCGCATTTTCGCGGCGGTTTTGCTGTGCGCCTCCCTGTTGCTCGGCGCCTGCGGCGATATGGCACGCTTTCAAGCCGCCTCCACCAAATCCACGCAGGCACCAATCAAGCCGAACAAGCCGGCAGTGCCCACAGCCGCCACCGAGCGCGAGCACGAGCGCATTCTCTCGTCCTATGGCGGCGCCTACGACGACCCCAAGCTTGAAGCCTTGATCACAAAGACGGTCGATCGTCTGGTGGCCGCGTCCGAACGACCGGACCTCGCCTACAAGGTTACGATCCTGAATTCAGGCGCGGTCAACGCGTTCGCATTGCCGACCGGACAATTATATGTCACCCGCGGATTGATCGCGCTCGCCAGCGATACTTCCGAATTGTCCTCCGTGCTTGCGCATGAGATGGCGCATGTCCTCGCCAAGCACGCCGCAATCCGTGAGGACCAGGCGAAGCAGGCTGCCGTGGTCACGCGCGTCGTCGCCGATATGGGCAGCGACCCTGACATGACGGCCCTGGCACTCGCCAAGAGCAAACTCACGATGGCGAGCTTTTCGCGAGCCCAGGAATTCGAAGCGGATGGTATTGGCGTTGGCATTGCCGCGCGGGCCAAGTTCGATCCATTCGGAGCTTCGCGGTTTCTGACCGCGATGGAACGCAATGCAGCGCTGAAGGCCGGGCGAGCCCCCGCCGATCCGCGCTCGATGGACTTTCTTTCATCACATCCGGCAACGCCCGAACGCGTACAGAATGCGCAGGCTAATGCGCGCCAATATGCCTCTCCCGAAAGCAATGAGCGCGATCGGGAGACCTATCTCGCGGCCATCGACAACATCGTTTATGGTGAAGACCCCAGCGAAGGATTTGTGCGCGGCCGGCGTTTTCTGCACCCGAAGCTCGGCTTCACGTTCCAGGTGCCGGACGGCTTCACATTGGAGAATACTGCACAAGCCGTTGTTGGCGTCCGCGAGGGCGGCACACAAGCCATGCGGTTCGATGTCGTGCGGGTGCCTTCTGAACAGACCCTCGGCGATTACCTGAATTCAGGCTGGATGGAGAATGTCGACAAGACCTCGACGACTGATCTGTCGATCAATGGCTTCCCAGCGGCGACAGCGACCGCCAGTGGAGACCAATGGCAGTTCAGAATTTACGCATTGCGCTTCGGCAGCGACGTCTATCGTTTCATTTTCGCGGCCAAACAGAAAACTCAGGATTCCGACAAGGGCTTTCGCGATACAGTCAATTCATTCAGGCGCCTGACGCTCGCGGAGATTCAAGCGGCGCGGCCGTTGCGGATCAAGGTCATCACCGTGCAGCCAGGCGATACGGTTGAATCACTGTCACACCGCATGTCCGGCATCGATCATCCGGTTGAACGGTTTCGGGTTTTGAATGGACTGGACACCCGCGTGGCGGCGCTGAAGCCCCGCGATCGCATCAAGATCGTGGTGGACTAGACATTCGAACGCCCAGAGAGCGGCAAATAAAAAAGCCCGGTCATTTGACCGGGCTTTTGTTCTTAGGTCGCGATGAACGCGATGATCAGGCTGCTTCGTCAGCAGAAACCGAATCATCCCCATCATCACTGTCGTCCGAATCATCGCTCGATGTATCGGCACTGGCATCTGCCTCAGCCTTGGCGCCGCGACGCGGGCTCTTGGCAAGGTTGGCCTCGATTTCCTTGACCGCTTCAGTTTCGGTCACATGCTGAACGACCGCGATTTCGCGCGACAAACGATCGAGCGCCGCTTCATAAAGCTGGCGTTCGCTGTAGGACTGCTCGGGCTGGGAATCTGAACGGAAAAGATCACGAACAACTTCCGCGATTGCGACGATGTCGCCCGAATTGATCTTCGCTTCGTATTCCTGCGCACGACGGGACCACATGGTGCGCTTGATACGTGCACGGCCCTTGAGGGTCTCCAGAGCGCGCTTGACCAGTGCAGGATCGGACAGCTTGCGCATTCCGACGTTGGCAACCTTTGCCGTCGGCACGCGCAGCGTCATCTTATCCTTGATGAAATTGATGACGAACAGCTCGAGCTTCGCACCAGCGATCTCCTGCTCTTCGATTGCAAGAATCTGGCCAACGCCGTGCGCCGGATAGACCACGAACTCATTGGTCTTGAATCCCTGACGCTGAGTCAGAACCTTCTTCGGTTCCTCCACGCGCGGAGCAGCCACCACCGGCTTGCTCACAGCGCTTTTCACGGGAGCCTTGGCAGTCGCAACAGGAGATTTAGCGGCAGTCTTGGAAGCAGCCTTCACAGGAGTTTTGACAGGCGCTTTTGCAGTCTTTTTGGTTGGCATCGTGCTTCTTTTGTTTTTTGAGTGTTGGGCGGACGCGCGCGCATCCTTCTTTGACGCGCTGCGGCTGGCCACAGTCGTCTTCTTCAAGCCCTTCTTGTCCTTGGAAGCTTTGTCCTTCGTCTTAGAGTTCTTTTTATGACGCGATTTGTCTGACACAGCGCCTATGCGTGGAGACCGCCACGCCCCTGGTGAATGGTTTTTCGGGGGGAACCCATCAGGGCCCAAACCGGGGACAAAAGGGATCCAGCTCGTCTAATGTGCCCAGAATAGCACATTTCCCGCAAAAATCAATGATTTATGCCCCCTCCGCTGTGCAGAGGTGGTTAACCGGACACTCATCGCTGGGTAAGGTTAAGTCTTCAGGGAGCCAAGAAGCCGCTGAAGAGATCAAATCAATCGCCAGTGCCCGGATTTGAAGAAAAGTATTTGTCAAATTTGCCTTCGACGCCATCGAACTCCTTCGCGTCGGCCGGGGCATCCTTTTTCTGGGTAATGTTCGGCCACGACTTGGCTTGCTCGGCATTCACCTCAAGCCACTTCTCAAGAGCCGGTTCAGTGTCTGGCTTGATCGCATCCGCTGGGCATTCAGGCTCACAAACACCGCAGTCGATACACTCGTCAGGATGAATCACGAGCATGTTCTCGCCCTCGTAGAAGCAATCCACGGGACATACTTCCACGCAATCCATGTACTTGCACTTGATGCAGTTTTCAGTGACGACGTACGTCATCCAAGGCTCCGGACGGGTATCATTTTCAGGTTTGGGTAGCGCAGGACGTGCGGCGCTGCAAGGAACGTAAAGCTCGTATCTATCGGCAATTAGTTACTCTGGGGGCAATTGCAAATCTGCGGTAAATAGCGCATGCGACGGCAGGCCGCATCACCCCGCCGATCAGCAAATCCGACGACCTTCAGGACACGAACCCGGGTGTCGAGCGCAATGGTGAGCACATCGCCGATCCTTCACCCCGCATGGCCGGGAGATTTCTGGCGAATGCCGTTGATGCGGACGCGTCCTTTGCGACACGAGAGCCGCCGCATCCGTCCGGGTTTTGACGACCCGCGCATGCCACAGCCACCGTCGAGGCGCTGACGATCCAAGCCTGGAATTATTCCTTGCGATTGCCCGCGAGCTGCTCCTTGAGCGCCGCCAGCTTTGCGAAGGGCGAGTTCGGATCGGCCGGACGATCGCGTTCACGTGGCGCGCGCGCTGGTCGCGTAAGTGCGGTGCGCAGCCGCGATCCGCGATCGTCCTTGCGACCGTCACGGCCGCGCTTATCGAACTTGCCTTTGCCGCGTCCTGATTGCGGTCCTTGCCCTTGAAGACGCTCGCGCGGCGGACGGCCGCCCTTTTCGTTCGTCATCGCGGCGATCCTGCCGCGGCGGACGCGCCTGCAGCGGCGTCGGCGCCTTCCGGCGCAGCAACGGCCGGAGCATCGCTGCGCGGCCGGCGATGTTCGTTGTTGCGATTACGCCGGTGACGGCCATGGACGTTCGCGCTTGTCGGCGTCAGGCACGGCTTCGCCTTCGGCCGCCGGTGCCGGCGGATTTGTCCGGCCCCTTGTAGCGGCTGCGATCGTGACGCGGACGGCGCTCCTCGGAACGTCCGCCGGGCCGCCAGACTTCGACCAGCTCCGGCTCTGCCGCAACCGTGGCTTCCGTGACAGTGATCGTCGGCGCAGCAGCAGCTTCGATCGTTGCGGCCTAGCGGCTTCGCAGCAGCGACCGGTTCAACGGAAGCATCTGGCGGCGACGGCTTCAACCACGGGCTCAGCAGCGAGTTCCGGCGGCGGAGCGAAGTCGACTTCCGGCAATCGCGTGCGGATGAATCGCAGCGACCGTTTCAACAGGAGACCGTCTCGTCGGTGGCGTCAGCAACCGAATCCGTTGCCGCGGCCTCAGGTTCAGCGGTGACGGCTTCGACGATCGCAACAGCCTCGGTGCCGTGCAGGATCGGACTCGATCACCGCCTCCGAGTCGCCGCAGCCTCGCTCAGCGTCTCTGCAGACGCGTCTCGACAGGCGGCGCAACCTCAACCGGCAACGGCGGCCGCTTCTCCATGCGATAGCCGAGCGCCCTCAGGATCGACGCGAAATCTTCACCGGCCGATCCGGTCAGCGACGTCATCGCCTGCGTCGCGGTGAACGAGCGGCCATCGAACGCACCGGCAGGCTTGTCGCCCGACGAGCCGGGACGCCACGACAGCGCGGGCCGGATCAGATCCGCGAGACGCTCGAGAATATCGACGCGCACCGCGCGGTCGCCGCAGAGCTTGTAACCGAGCGTCCGGTAGGCTTCCTGATTGAGCGCCTTGTCGGCCGGGAACGATGTGCGTCCGCTCGCCGCCAGATGCTGCGCGCCGGTCAACGCCGACCAGTCGGTGTTGTCGTGCTTCAGTGCCCACAACAACGAAGCCAATCCGCGTGCGGCAGGCTTCAGCGAGTGCGGGCAGGAAAATATGATACGCGCCGAAACGCACGCCGTATTTGCGCAACGAAGCGCGCGACGGCTGATCGAGATCCTTCATCTCGGCGGAGATCTTCGGGCCGCTCCAGCACGCCGAGCGCTTCGATCAGCTGAAATGCGATGCCTCGCGCGATGCCCGTAACGTCTTCGGCCTTCGACAGTTCGAACAGTGGCCCAAGAACTTTTTCGATGTGCGGTCTTGAGCCACAGATCGAGCCGGGTTTGCACGCCATCGCGGGCGCGCCCGTCAGCCGCTCGTCAGCAATAATGCGAATACGCGGATGTAGCGTATTGTCGGCGGCGACAAGCTTGGCGACAGCATCGCCGGTCCAGCGCAGCGTGCCATCGGACGCCAGAACGAACTGTTCGTCTGGCGCATTGGACAGTTTTTCGGCGCGCGCGTCGATCTCGCCGGCCAGCGCCTTGAGCGCTGTCGCCTGCAAGGCCTTGGCATCGGATCCGGCTTCGGCGGATTCAGGCGCGAACATGAATCCGTCGAGACGGCCAATCATATGGCCCTCTACGATCACTTCGCCCGTCTTCCCAATCTCAGTGTTCAGCATCGTGTTTTCCCGCAAGCGGCGCATCAATACACTGGTCCGGCGGTCAACGAAACGCTCAGTTAGCTTTTCATGCAGCGCATCGGACAATTTATCTTCGACACCACGGGCAATTCCCTGCCAGTGCTCAGGATCCGCCAGCCAATCGGGACGATTTGCCGCGAATGTCCAGGTCCGGATCTGGGCGATCCGGGCCGATAATGTGTCGATATCGCCATCTGTTCGGTCGGTTTGCGCAATCTGGGCGGCAAACCAGTCGTCCGGAATTCGGCCCTTTCGCATCAGAAACCCGAACAACGTGGTGACCAGTTCGGCATGGGCGGCAGGCGACAGCTTGCGGTAATCGGGAATCTAGGCAGGCCTCCCAGAGCCGTTCAACGGCAGCCGCGCCTTTCGCCATGTCGCGAATATCCTCGTCGCGGGCGGCGTGGTCGAGCACGCGGATGTCTTCGGCGATCGGCGCCCGGGTCAGCGCTTCGTGGTTCGGCGCAAGCGCCAGCGATACCTGAAGCGCCGCCAAGTGACGAGAAGTCGAGCCGCGTATTTCGCCATTGCAGCATTTTGACGCTGTCGAAGGTGTGGTTCTGCAGCGCATTGACCAGTTCAGGCTCGAACGGCGCGCAGCGCCCCGTGGTACCAAAAGTACCGTTGCGCGTGGCGCGGCCCGCGCGACCCGCAATTTGGGCAAATTCCGCCGGATGTCAGGCGGCGAAACTGATAGCCGTCGTATTTCCGGTCGGATGCGAAGGCGACATGATCGACATCGAGATTGAGCCCCATGCCGACAGCGTCGGTGGCGACGAGGTAATCGACGTCACCGGACTTGGAACATCTCCACCTGGGCATTACGGGTGCGCGGTGACAGCGAACCCAGCACCACGGCAGCGCCACCGTGCTGACGCCGGATCAATTCGGCGATCGCGTAAACCTCATCGGCGGAGAACGCGACGATGGCGGTGCGCCGCGGCTGCCGCGTGATCTTGCGGTCACCGGCGAATTCGAGCTGCGACAAGCCGCGGCCGGGTGACGATGTTGGCGCCGGGCAGCAACCGCTCGATGATCGGCCGCATGGTCGCCGCACCCAGCAGCAGCGTTTCATCGCGGCCGCGCCGGTTCAGGATCTTGTCGGTAAAGACGTGACCGCGTTCGAGATCAGCCGCGATCTGGATTTCATCCACTGCCAGAAACGATACGTCGAGATCGCGCGGCATCGCCTCGACGGTGGAGACCCAGAAACGGGCTTTCGGCGGCTTGATCTTTTCCTCACCCGTGATGAGGGCAACGGCATCAGCACCCGCGCGAGCCACGAGCTTGTTGTAGACCTCGCGCGCCAGCAGACGCAGCGGCAGACCGATGATTCCGGACGAGTGCGCCAGCATCCGCTCGATGGCGAGGTGGGTCTTGCCGGTATTGGTGGGCCCCAGCACTGCGGTCACGCCGGCGCCGGGAGCGCGGTCATTTGGAAACAGCGGCACTGAAGAGGATAAGGACATCATGACGGGTCCGCACGACGCACACGACGTCGAACGCCGCAGCAAGCTTCTGGAAGTGTCTCACAATGCGACGCTTTTCGCGCTGTGACTTAAGATATGGAACGGTTACGGAACGAAAGAAGCCCGAATCGCTGACTCTCACTATGTTCGGCTTCGTTCACCGCAATATGTCGCGCACCTAATCCTTTAGCGGCACTACATCAAGTTCGGACGCGCCCCGCAAGTAGCTGACTTAGCGGTGAATCCGTTAAGCCCGGAGTTGAATCGGATTGGCCCGAAGAGTTCAAACATGATTCACAACTGAATTCGGCTAGTTGGTCTTTGCGGTCTTTTGCACCGAAATGAATTCGGTTGCCTCGATAATGCCCGTCCCGATGGGCGTCGGGATAACGATCCTGAAAGGCGCGAGCACGCGTGTCCCGGCAATCGGCGCAAACCAGATTTCCATGTTGCGCTGGGCCGCAACGTATTTGATGGACGCGCGGTCCGGCACATAACCCGCGATAGGCGTGAAATAAACCGCGCACACCACGGCCGGGCCTTTATAGCCCTTTTCGGCCTTGACCATTTCCGTGCGCTTGAAATCCAGACTGAGATCGTAGCGCATCCGGCCATCGAATACCGGAATCGTTCGGCGGCAAGCTTCAGGACCGAGCGGATCCCCCGTGCCTCCGACACGCAGCAGCGAGCCCGTCATCGGATCGAGCACGTTGCGGCGCTGCGCATCAGTCACCGGAATGCGATCCGGGGTCACCGGCGGCTCGGGCTCGATCGAGGTTTCCTTCACGCTGCCGCCGATGCCAGGGCAATCCGAATGATCTCGGCCTTTTTTGCCGTAATTGATGGTGGACAGATAGTTCAGCGGCGCGAATTGGCCACCAACGATACGGCCTTGCGACGTGCCGGTTCCGTTGCCCCCACCGATGGACTTCATAAGTCCGGTCGTGGCACCGCTGACCGCCGCTGAATACTGGTCTTCGGCAATATCGACGATCCAGGCCCCTTTACCGATGGTAATGCCAGCCAGGGAAGCCTCATATTTCGCGTCCAGCCGGCCTTGGGCCGACGCAGGAGCAGTATGAAGGGCAAATGCAAAGCAGATAACCAAAGCGCTAAAAACACGCATGACGGAGCCAAGCGGCCAGCAAGGCATCAAAAAACGGGGCATATCCACCAGTGGAAAATCCTGTTGCGCAACGACGCGGCGATCGACTGAAATATCCGGCAACGCGCTGCCCGGAAAGCCGCCTCGCAAATGTCGCGCGGGTTTCTTCGAAAACTCTGTTGTTTCTATTTTGTCAGGGATTACGTCGTTTATATGTTGCCGAAATCCCTGTATTAACGAGGAAAATCGCGTTTCAGGCTTCAAGACTTGGGACGGACATAGCCCTGATTTAAGTCGCTAAAATAGCCTTCTAACCTTGACGCTGGGCGGCAGGCCCCTTATACGTCCGCGGTTCCTGAAAATGGACAGTTTTTAAACCCCCACGCGAGCTCCTCTTAACTGGGGCAGGCTCCGGGGATGACAGAGGATTTTCGCCATGTCTCGGCGCTGCGAATTGACCGCCAAGGGCGCTCAGGTTGGCCACAAAGTCAGCCACTCGAACCGCAAGACCAAGCGCAGGTTTCTGCCGAACCTGTGCAACGTCACGCTGATCTCGGATGCGCTGGGCCGCACGGTGCGCCTGCGCGTTTCGACCAACGCGCTGAAGACCGTCGATCATCGCGGCGGCCTCGATGCCTTCCTGATCAAGGCGAATGCCGACTGAGCTTTCGCCGAAGGCTGTTGAGCTGAAGCGCCAGATCGAAAAGAAGAAGCTCGCCGCAGCAAGCTGAGCGGTCGATCCTTATACTGATTTCGAAAGGCCGGGTTTGTACCCGGCCTTTTTCGTGCGCGCTTCCGGCTCGCGGAGAGATTTAAACCTCACTCCTCGACCAGCGTGAACTGCAGCAGCAACGTCCGCTGGATCATGGAAAAATTGTCGTCGGAAATCATGGTCACCACGGTCTCGCCGTTCTCCGCGACGTGAGTGTCGATGCCTTCCATGTTGTCGATCTCGTATCCGAGATCGACCTCGAAGACCGTCGGACCGTCGATTACCGCGTCCGGTAAAACCGTGCCGGCAGGAATGCGCCGGATGCGGATGCCGACCCCCTCCAGCACCGAGAACTTTCTTTCAAGCAGCAGCAGATCACCGGACGGCAGCAGCGTCGCATCGCTGACGTCGAAATTTTTTGTTCGCTTGACTGCGAACTGGCCCGGCGCCGGTCCGCCAATCAGGAAGCCAATTATGTTTCCCGCCGGATCAAGCCCACGCTCAGAGATCGCAATCAACGCTCCCGCGAGCGGCTGTCCCTTCGGCACGAACACCAGCGACTTCGAGCCCCTTATTGAAGGGCAGCTTGTCAATTCCAGCCGGTACCGGCACAGGTTCGCCTCGGGCACGAATGCCGCCCTTGCTGAAATCAAACCGCAGGATCTGGTTGACGCGTTCAAGCCCGACATAGGCTGTCGTACCATCAAACGCGAGCGACTCCGTATCAAACCATCCGCGCGTGGTGATCTTCTTGCCGTCACCGCCCAAGATCGGCGCGGACTTCACGTCAGCAAGGCCAGTCAGCGCTTTGCCGCGATAGGTGAACCGGCCGGTGAACCAGTTCGCCTTGTCGCTGAGAGCGATGAAATGCTCGCCCTTCTTGTCGAGCCGCAGCGCGGACAACCCACCGAAACCACGAAATGAGGATGTCAGCACCAGACCGCTGCGAAATTCGAGCGCACCGTAGCGAACATGCGTCGCATCGCGAGGATCGAAATGCTCGATCTTGCGCGCGTTGACCTCAAGGGAGACAGGTGCGTCATGCGATGCCCCTTGCGCCAGAGCATGCAAGGGGCTGAGAAGACCAGCCCCTGTTGGAAGCGCCGCCGCCGCGGCGTTCAACAGCAACCGGCGGCGGCTTAGTTTCATCGTCATGTGTCAGGAATGCAATCTGCGGCGCCGCGACGGGGACGGAGTCTCGACATGCGTTTCACTGAACAGCTCCGCGAGCTTCTCGGTGATTGCGCCGCCAAGTTCTTCAGCATCCACGATTGTCACGGCGCGACGATAGTAGCGCGTCACATCATGGCCGATGCCGATGGCGATCAATTCAACCGGCGAGCGGGTCTCGATCTCCTCGATGATGTGGCGCAGATGCCGCTCGAGATAGTTACCCGGATTGACCGACAGCGTTGAATCATCGACCGGAGCACCGTCCGAAATCATCATCAGGATCTTGCGCTGTTCAGAGCGGCCAAGAAGCCGCTTGTGGGCCCAATCGAGGGCTTCGCCGTCGATGTTTTCCTTGAGCAATCCTTCGCGCATCATCAAGCCGAGATTCTTGCGCGCGCGCCGCCACGGCGCGTCCGCCGACTTGTAGATGATGTGCCGCAGGTCGTTAAGGCGGCCCGGATTGGCCGGTTTGCCCGCCGCAAGCCACGCCTCGCGCGACTGGCCGCCCTTCCATGCTCGCGTCGTAAACCCAAGAATCTCGACTTTGACGCCGCAACGCTCCAGCGTTCGCGCCAGAATATCGGCGCAGGTCGCGGCAACCGTGATCGGCCGCCCACGCATCGATCCGGAATTGTCGAGCAGCAGTGTCACCACGGTATCGCGGAATGTCGCTTCCTTTTCATGCATGAAGGACAATGGATGCTGCGGATCGGTGACGACACGCGACAGCCGCGCCGGGTCGAGAATGCCTTCCTCAAGATCAAAATCCCAGGCGCGATTTTGCTGCGCCATCAGCTTTCTCTGCAAGCGATTGGCCAACCGCGCCACGATGTGCTGCAGATGCGCCAGTTGCTTGTCGAGATAGCTGCGCAGACGTTCCAATTCGTCGTGCTCGCAAAGATCTTCGGCTGAAACAACCTCATCGAACTTCGGCGCAAACGCATGATACTCCGGTCCACGCGGCTCGTTCGCGCCGCGATTTTGCGGACGTTGCGCCTCGCCCGGCGTCTCGTCCTCACCGATATCGGCGTCGTCGAAGGTGTCGCTGGCGGACGCCTGCGCACTCTCCATCGCGTTCTCGGTCATTTCCTCGGTGGAAGACTGCGCCTGGTCGGCGCTCATTTCCTCGGCGGTATCGCTCTCCGGTGAACCGTCCGCGCCGGACTGATCCTTTTCGCCCTCGCGGTTGTCGTCCTGATTGTCGTCTTCGTCCTGATCGGCATTTCGGTCGTCGCCAAGCTCAAGCACCTCCAGCAGATCGTGGATCGCGTCGCCGAAGCGGGCCTGATCTTCGGTGAGGCTGCTGAGCTGGTCGAGCCGCGGACCGATCTTGTCTTCGAGAATTGGCCGCCAGAGATCGACCATCTTGCGTGCAGCAGCCGGCGGCGCGAGTCCCGTCAGTCGTTCGCGCACCATCATCGCCAACGCATCGGCCAGCGGGGCGTCAGCACGATCGGTAATCTCGTCGTATTTGCCGCGGTGGAAATGATCATCGAGCATCGCCGTAAGATTCTTGGCGACGCCGGCCATGCGCCGCGAGCCGATCGCCTCCACCCGGGCTTGCTCGACGGCGTCGAACACGCCCCGTGCCTGCGGATTTCCCGGGGCCAGCTTGCGATGAACTTTCGGATCGTGACAGGCGATGCGCAGCGCGATCGAGTCGGCATGACCGCGCACAATCGCGGCATCTTTCCGCGTGAGCTTGCGCGCGGGCTCCGGCAGCCGTGCCTTGCCGGGAGACAGACCCGGACGCTCGGCGGCGAAGGTCACTTCCAGTTCGGGCTGCTTGGCAATCGCCCTCAAACAGGAGGTCACCGCCCGCTTGAACGGCTCGGTGGGCGATTCCTTCGAGCCGGTCTTGAATTTGATATTGGATGTGCTCATCGCGCTGCTCCCTCGCCCCACTCCGGGGGAGAGGGTCGGGGTGAGGAAATAATGCGGAAGGCGGAACACGAAGCCCTCACCCAACTTGCTTCGTTCGCCACCCCTTCCCCGCAACGGGGAAAGGTATCTTTAGCTCAACGCGACGTTCACCGACGACTCGGGCAGTTCCGCGTTGAAGCAGCGCTGATAGAATTCCGCAACCAGCGGGCGTTCGAGTTCATCGCACTTGTTGAGGAAGGTGACGCGGAAAGCGAAGCCGATATCACCGAAGATGTCGGCATTTTCCGCCCAGGTGATGACCGTGCGCGGGCTCATCACCGTCGACAGGTCGCCATTTGCGAAGGCGTTACGCGTCAGGTCCGCGAGGCGAACCATCTTGTTGACGATGTCGCGGCCGGCATCGGTCTGATAGTGCTTCGCCTTGGCCAGCACGATCTCGACCTCATTGTCATGCGGCAGGTAGTTCAGCGTGGTGACGATCGACCAGCGGTCCATCTGGCCCTGATTGATCTGCTGCGTGCCGTGATAGAGGCCCGACGTATCACCGAGACCGATGGTATTGGCGGTCGAGAACAGGCGGAACGCCGGATGCGGTTTGATGACCTTGTTCTGATCGAGCAGCGTCAGGCGGCCGGAGACTTCGAGGACGCGCTGGATCACGAACATCACGTCCGGGCGGCCCGCGTCGTATTCGTCGAACACCAGCGCGACATTGTGCTGGAGCGCCCATGGCAGAATACCATCGCGGAACTCCGTCACCTGCTTGCCATCGCGCACGACAATCGAATCCTTGCCGACGAGATCGATACGGCTGATGTGGCTGTCGAGGTTGACGCGCACGCAGGGCCAGTTCAGGCGCGCCGCGACCTGCTCGATATGGGTCGACTTACCGGTGCCGTGATAGCCCGTGACCATGACGCGACGGTTGCGCGAGAAGCCGGCGAGAATGGCAAGCGTCGTGGCGCGGTCGAAGCGATAGTCCGCATCGGTTTCCGGCACATGCGGATCGGAGTTCGAATAGGCGGGAACTTCAAGATCGCTATCGATGCCGAAGACCTGACGGACCGACACCTTCATGTCGGGGAGATTTGCGGGTTCCTGCGATGTGGTCATGGCGGCGGTCATCAATCCTCCGTGGTCCCGGATGCTCCCGAAACCAGACGTGCTTGCTGCGGGTGGGGTGCTCATTTCAACCTAGCAGAGAGAAGCGGATCGAAGAAGCCCGCTCCCCACTGAAAGTTCCACTGTATTATCATCCAGATAAACCGTGATTGCCAGTTTGGAAGAGCTGCCCTGTGCATGGCGCGCAGGCCAGATACGCCTTCCGGGGACCGATTTTCGGCTATGCTGAAAGGAATCGGCCCTTGCGGCCGCCAGCACCGGATAGCGCGTGAATTCGCACCTCCAGGATCTGATCGGCTTTGTATCGCTCCATGCCTTGCTGGCCTATGCGGCGATATTCCTGGCCGCACTGTTGGAAGCCGTACCCGTCGCCGGATCGTTCATTCCAGGCTCGACCGTCATCGTCGCGCTGAGCGCGCTCGTCCCGAGCGGCAACTTAAAACTTGCCCCGATACTCGCGGCCGCGATGACCGGAGCCCTCATCGGCGATGGTCTGTCGTACTGGATCGGCCGCCGCGCCGAACGCGACGTATTCACAACCTGGCCATTGTCGAAATATCCGGCCGCCATCGCGCAGAGCGAGGCGTTTTTCCAGCGTTACGGAACGTTCGCGGTATTTCTCGCACGTTTCGTGCCACCGGTGCGGGCCATCGTGCCGATCATTGCAGGCGCCCTTGGCATGTCACCGCAACGCTTTTTCTTTGCCATGACACCGGCTGTGCTGCTGTGGGCGCCGGCGATGGTCCTCCCCGGCGTGCTGGCAGGATCTGCCGTCGAGCAATGGGGCGCAAAGGTCGAGCACTATGCATTGCCGCTGGTCGGCGGCATCATTGCGATTGGAAGCGTCGGCTGGGCAATCATTTGCTGGCGCAAGAGACACCAGAACGCGGCGCTATCGACCGACACCTCAATCAAATAGACCATCGAACGGCTTTTTGAGATTTCGCCGCGACAACACACCGCTCAGGTGCGTACGACCGTCTTGAGGTAATTGTAAGCCTTGATGATCTCGATCAGGCGGTCCTCGGTGGAGCGATCGCCGCCATTGGCATCTGGATGATGCTGTTTCACCAGCAGCTTGTATTTGGTCTTCACGTCTTCCAGCGTCGACTCCGGCCCCAGGCCCATGACCTGCAGCGCCTTGCGCTCGGCATTGAAGATTTTTCGGGTTTCCGCCTTGGGTTCGGAATCAGAGCCGGGGCCCGGACGCCAGCGCCCGCGGCCGTTCATCTCGCTGAACACGCTGAAGGGATCGATCGCCCCTTCAAGATCGAGATCTGCTTTGCCCTTCTTGCCCTTGGTGCCGCCGTTGGCCCCCATC
The DNA here is from genome assembly GCA_963751855.1 of uncultured Alphaproteobacteria bacterium. Taxonomy (GTDB): domain Bacteria; phylum Pseudomonadota; class Alphaproteobacteria; order Rhizobiales; family Xanthobacteraceae; genus Afipia. Next base: position 921,796 of record CAVVWF010000008.1, read on the forward strand.
TTCCATGTGGGCCGGTGACCGGTCAGCGCATCCTTTTGATAGCTCGCGACCGCTTCGTTCGACATGCCCTGGAAGAAATTATACGACTGGTTGTACTCTCGCACATGGTTCAGGCAGAAGTGCCAGTACTCACGCTCCTTGCCGCGGCCTTTCGGGGCGCGGTGCGGCGCAGTGTTCTTGCACTCCGGCCACTCACACATGGTCACATCTTCCTTCACACGCGGCTTCTGCTTCGCGGCGGGCTTGATGCGGATCTTGTCGAAGTATTTCGATTCGAAGGTCATGGCTGACTATGACGATGCCTTGGTGAAAGCTTCAAGTCTTGACACGTAAATTAGCGTTCCGATTTTTGGTTCGCTTACCCGCGCCATTGACGAATACAGATAAGTGACGATATTGCGCGGATCATGACGACCAGAGATACTATCACAAATAAGTTGAACGAAGCTTTCTTTCCCGAAAGCCTCGACGTCGTGGACGAATCCCATTTGCATGAGGGACACGCCGGCCACAGGCCCGGCGGTGAAACGCATTTTAGGGTATATATCGTATCAAAGGCGTTCGAGGGGAAGAGCCGGATCGACCGCCATCGCATGATAAATACGCTGCTGGCACCTGAGCTTTCTGGCTCGGTCCATGCACTTGCTATCAAGGCGCATGCGCCCGGCGAAAGCAAGACTTAACACTCAAACCTTCAAAACGCCGTTCCCGCTTTCGGCACTTTCTCGAATGTTTCGCTCTCGCGCGGAAGAGGTACAATTCGCAACGCGGTGATACGGTTTCGTTCGCGCCGAAGTACACGGAACCGAAATCCGTGGAACGTGAAACTCTGGCCGCGATCTGGAATTGAACGCGCCTCGTGGATGACGAGGCCCGCAATGGTGGTCGCTTCCTCGTCCGGCAGATGCCAGTCCATGGCGCGGTTAAGGTCACGGATCGGGACCGACCCATCAACGAACACCGAGCCGTCCGGCTGCGCGCGAACGCCCGCAACCACGATGTCATGCTCATCCGAGATGTCGCCGACGATTTCCTCGAGAATATCTTCCAGCGTCACCAGACCCTCGACCTCGCCATATTCGTCGACCACGAGGGCGAAGTGGGTCTTGCGGCGGCGGAAAGCCTTGAGCTGCTCGGACAGCGGTCGCATCTCGGGCACGAACCATGGCTGCAGCGCGATGACACTCACATCGACCTTGGAGATATCGCCTTCGGCCAATTGAATTGCGCGCAGCAAATCCTTCGCGTGCAGAACTCCGACAATGTTTTCCGGCTTATCGCGCCATAGCGGAATGCGGGTGTATTCAGTCGCCAACACTTCACGCACGAGCTCTTCTGCGGGCAGATCGGCGTTGATCATCACCATCTCGGTGCGATGAACCATGACGTCCGACACCTGAAGGTCCTTGAGATCGAGAAGGCCGCCCAACATATCGCGATCATGCTTCTCGACACCGCCTTCATGGTGAATGAGATCGACTGCACCGCGCAACCGCTCCGTCGGCGACAGGATCGGTTGATTGGCACCGACCGGAATCCGCAGCAATTTGAGCAAGGCGCGAATGATGACCTCGATCACGGTGAGAAGGGGGCTCAGCAACGCGACCAGCAATCTCATCGGCCGCGCAACCAGCAGCGAAATGCGATCTGGCGCATTGATCGCCACGGTCTTCGGCAGCACCTCGGCGAAGATGATCACCAACACCGACATCACGCCCGTGGCATACAGCACGCCGACTTCACCGAACCAGGCGGTGAACACGCCGGTGGCTAGCGCCGATGCGCCAATATTGGCCAAGTTGTTGCCGACCAGCAGTGCGCCGATCATCCGTTCGCGGATATTGAGAAGGTAGGCCACCACGCCTGCTTCATAACTGCCCTGCTTCTGCAACCGCAGCATGCTTGAGCGAGACGATCCGGTCAGCGCGGTCTCGCTTGCCGAAAAGAAGGCGGAGATCAGCAGGCAGCCGATCACGACGGCGAACGAAAACCAATACATGGCGACTTCATCAACCTCGTTTATGGGCGAGCTTGCGCACCAGAAATTCGCGAACTGAAGACGGATCCACGTCATTAGCGATGACGGCCTTGCCGATCTTTTCGAGCAGAATGAAGGTCAACCGTCCGCGCTTCACTTTCTTGTCCTGCGCCATCAGCGCCATCAACGCATCGGCATCAGCGAGCCCTTCCTGCTGGAAGCCGGCGATGTCCTGTAATTGGGTGGGCAATCCGACAGCAGCAAGGTGACGTTGCACACGCTCCGCATCCGCGGCCGGGATCATATTCATCGTTGCCGAGAATTCGGCGGCAAGCACCATGCCCACCGCAACGCCTTCACCATGAAACAAGCGATCCGAAAAGCGCGTCGCCGCCTCAAGTGCGTGGCCGAAAGTGTGGCCGAGATTGAGCAGCGCGCGTTCACCCGTTTCGCGTTCGTCGCGCGCGACGATGGCCGCCTTGGCACGGCAACTGGTGGCGATCGCGTGTTCACGCGCGGCACCACCGGAAAAAATTTCAGCGTGATTTGCTTCCAGCCATGTAAAAAACGCTTCATCGCCGAGCACGCCGTACTTGGCGACTTCCGCATAACCCGCCCGGAACTGGCGCGGCGACAGAGTGTCCAATACCGCAGTATCAGCCACCACCAGCACCGGCTGGTGAAACGCCCCCACGAGATTCTTGCCATGCGGCGAATTGATCCCGGTCTTGCCCCCCACCGACGAATTGACCTGCGCCAGCAGCGACGTCGGCACCTGGACAAAATCGACGCCGCGCCGGACGATCGCGGCAGCAAAGCCGGCCAGATCGCCGATCACCCCACCGCCGAGCGCAATCACCAGATCGTTGCGCTCGATCTTCGCCGCAATCAGCGCCTCGCTGACATCCTGCAACACCGCGTAACTTTTGGACGCCTCGCCCTCGCCCACCACGATGCGCGATGACGCGATGCCCGCGTCCGACAACGCGGCCTCGGTCTTGTCCAGCCAATGCCTGGCGACCGTATGGTCGGTGACGATGGCCACGCGGGCGCCGGGCCGCAATGCCTGAATGCGTTGGCCCAGCGACGGCAACACATCGCGGCCGATAACGATGTCATAAGCGCGATCGCCGAGGGCGACGTCGACGGTCACCGGGCTGGAATTTCTGATGGGAACGGTCATTTGATTTCGTTTGCAGGAGATGAAGCCGCGTTGCCGGACAGCAAATAGGCGTGGATGGCATCGATGCACTCATCGACAATCTTCTCGTGCGGCACGTCGCGCGATGCGATGGCGATGTCGGCGAGCTGATAGAATGGGCTGCGCTCGGTGATCAGGCGTTCAATCGTTGCAGCGGGATCGGCGGTTTGCAGCAATGGCCGGTCGGCACGCCGCTTGACCCGCCGCAGGATGACATCGCCATCTGCCTGCAGCCAAACCGAAACGGACCTGGCGCGAATGCAGTTGCGCGTTTCCTCGCGCATGAAAGCACCACCGCCAGTGGCGAGCACACAAGGAGGCCCATCGAGCAGGGCAGCGATCACGCGGGCTTCACCATCGCGGAAATACGGCTCGCCATGTTCCGCGAAAATCTCGGGGATCGTCATGCCGCCGTGACGCTGTTCGATTTCGTGATCTGCATCCAGAAACGGCAACCGCAGCCGCGTGCCCAGCCGTCGGCCGATGGTCGATTTCCCGGCCCCCATCATGCCGACAAGCACAATGGAACGCTTGCCCAGCGCCGCGATGATATCGGCCTCCTGGGTCATGTCGTCGTGTTGTCTGGCCGCGGGTTCGGTCATTATCTGAGCATCTGAGCCTGGCTGGCCACGGATGCGGCCCTTTCCTCACCTATACTACTCCTGCGGATGATGCCGCCGAGAGTCTCTTGCCGAAACAGCGCGAACATGTTGGTAGTTCGGTCTCGACCCTCCCGGCATGTTCCATTGGTTAATACGCGGACGCCGAGGCATAACTCAGGTACTTTCCAAGGCCACCTTCGAGGCAAAGTTCGATGCCCAGCCTGTTCCGGTTTCTTACCGTCGTCGCAATGATCGGCGGGCTGGTCTACGGCTGCATTTTTGCGCTCGCCAATTTCGTCAACCCGAAGCCGCGCGAAATGACGGTCACCATCACGCCCGACAAGTTTCTCAAACAATAACGGACCGCTATGCGGCTCGACAAATCTTCCGACGCCCATTTAACGGACCTGTTTCTCGACATGCTCGCCGCTGAGCAGGGCGCGGGTGAAAACACATTGCAGGCCTATCGCTCCGATCTCGAAGATCTTTCGGAATTCATCGCGCACCGGAAAAAAACGCTTCCTTGGCGCGGACACCCAGGTCTTGCGCGACTATCTGGCCGATCTCGACACCCGTGGTTTCAAATCATCGAGCGTGGCGCGCAAACTGTCGTCGATGCGCCATCTGTTCCGCTTCCTTCTCAACGAGCGTGCACGCAGCGACGATCCGGCTGCGATACTGTCCGGCCCGAAACGCGGCCGCAGCCTTCCGAAAGTGCTTTCGATCGCGGATGTCGATCGCCTTCTGGCGCACGCACGGACACTCGCAGAAACACCCGACCAATCTCCGCTGCAACACCTGCGCGCGCTGCGGCTGTCGTGCCTGCTTGAAGTTCTCTACGCCACCGGGCTTCGCGTATCCGAACTGGTCACGCTTCCGCTGTCGGCGGCGCGGCGCGATGCACGTATGATCGTGGTCCGCGGCAAGGGCAACAAGGAACGACTGGTACCGCTGAATAATGCCTCAAAACAGGCAATGGCGGATTATCTCGGTGCGATGGACGGCCTCCATCGTGAGCAAAAGAAGAAAACAGCCGCGGCTTCAAAATGGCTGTTTCCGTCGTCGGGCGAGAGCGGGCATCTCACGCGCCAGCATTTCGCGCGCGACCTCAAGGAGCTTGCCGCCGCCGCGGGCATCGCGCCGCGCCTCGTCAGTCCACATGTGCTGCGTCATGCATTTGCAAGCCATCTCCTGCACAATGGCGCCGACTTACGAATCGTCCAGACATTGCTTGGACATACCGATATATCGACGACACAGATCTACACCCACATTGTCGAGGAAAGGCTAAAAAGCCTGGTTCGCGACCTGCACCCGTTAGCCGACAAATCAAGCTAAAAAAACAGCAATATCAGCAACTTTTGAGCCAGAGCTTGACTTGCGGCCCCTTCTTGACTTGAAAGACGCCAACAAGCGATTCAAACCCCACTTCATCCGCCCTTCGCTGGAAGCGCGTTAGCCCTTATGTATCCATCACATGCCGGACCTGATGCGCAGCTATCTCGATTTTGAAAAACCCGTCGCCGAACTTGATTCCAAGGTCGACGAACTGCGCACGCTTGCCGCAAGCGGCAGCGACATTGGCGAAGAAGTTTCACGCATCGAAGAGAAGGCGACGCAGGCGCTGCACGAACTCTACGCCAATCTGACGCCGTGGCAGAAAACACAGGTCGCGCGCCATCCGCTGCGTCCCCATTGCGTCGACTACGTCAAATCGCTGATCACGGAATTCACGCCGCTTGCCGGTGACCGCAAGTTCGGTGACGACGAAGCGCTCATCGGCGGCTTCGGACGTTTTCGCGGCGAGAGCATTTGTGTCATCGGCCAGGAAAAGGGCTCGACGACGGAGACCCGGCTCAAGCACAATTTCGGCATGGCCAAGCCCGAGGGCTATCGCAAAGCGGTGCGGCTGATGGAGATGGCTGATCGTTTCGGTATTCCCGTGCTGTCGCTGGTCGACACCGCGGGCGCTTATCCGGGGATCGGCGCCGAAGAGCGCGGACAGGCTGAAGCCATTGCACGCTCCACCGACGCCTGCCTCAGTCTCGGCGTTCCCAACGTCGCGGTGATCATCGGTGAAGGCGGCTCAGGCGGCGCCATCGCCATCGCCACGGCCAACCGCGTGTTGATGCTGGAGCATGCCGTCTACAGTGTGATCTCGCCGGAAGGCGCTGCTTCGATCCTGTGGCGCGACGCCGCCAAGGCACAGGAAGCCGCCACCAACCTCAAGATCACTGCACAGGATCTCGCGCGCTTTGGCGTCATCGACACCATTCTGAAGGAGCCTTCCGGTGGCGCTCACCGAGATCCGGAAGGCATGATCACCAAGGCCGGGGACGCTATCGCGCAGGCCTTCAACGACATGCGCAGCCTTGATGCCGCAGCAGTCCGCAACCAGCGCCGCCAAAAGTTCCTCGATATCGGACGCAAGCTCGGTTAGCGTCCAATCCAGTTGGGCCCGAAGCCATTTGTGGCTTTTTCTGAGGCGCCCTTCGCCAGGGAACTCGTTTACGCACCGTTGACCATCCTGCCGTGAAGCCACCTGTGGCGGCCTGTTCGGCTTGCGACAGGGGTCTCTTTAAGGATAATAATTGCTCAATTAATTCCGCGCTTATTTCGCCATAAAGGTGGTGCTCCCTTTACGATGAAAATACGCGCAACAGACTGAAGCAGATCATTCCCTTACGGCGCCTACAGGATGCCATTTTGCCGGGGAATGTTTCTGGGGCGAGACGCTAGAATAGCCGGAGCTTGGGGATTACCGATCTGTCGCGGAGCTTTGCATTGACCGACCGCACGAACATTCGCGCGCTTGTCACATCTGCTGTGCTCGCGGCGGGTCTTTTGTTGTCTGCCTGCAACGGCGACGCCATTTCGCCGAGCGCCAAGGCCAACAGGCCTATACCCGAAAAGCTGCTGGCCGACATCGAAACCAAGAACATGGACAAGGGCTCACCAATGCTGGTGCGCCTGTTCAAGCAGGAAGCCGAACTCGAGGTCTGGAAGCAGGATCGCACCGGCCACTTCGCGCTGCTGAAAACCTACCCGATCTGCCGCTGGTCAGGCGACCTTGGTCCAAAGATCAAGGAAGGCGACCGGCAGGCGCCGGAAGGCTTCTATTCGATCACGCCGGCGCAGATGAATCCGCAGTCGGCGTATTTTCTGTCGTTCAACATGGGCTACCCGAACGCCTACGATAAGGCGTGGGGACGCACCGGCTCGCAACTGATGGTGCACGGCGATTGCTCGTCGCGCGGCTGCTACGCGATGACCGACGAACAGATTTCGGAAATCTATGCGCTCGGCCGAGAGTCCTTTTTCGGTGGTCAGAGCGCCTTCCAGGTGCAGGCCTATCCGTTCCGCATGACGGCACAGAACATGGCGAAGTATCGGAACAATCCGAACATGCCGTTCTGGAAGATGATCAAGGAAGGCAACGACCACTTCGAGATCACGAAGCAGGAGCCGAAGGTCGATTTCTGCGAGAAGAAATACGTCTTCGACGCACAGAAGCCGGCCAATTCAACGCGACCGCTCGACGTTCAATGCCTCCGCCCAGTGTCCGGCCTATGAAATTCCGCAAGATGTCGCCGATGCCGTTCGCGACAAAGAGCGTCAGGACGATGCGAAGATGGCGCAAATGATTAGCCGCGGCACTCCAACTGCGCGATCCCGTGCCGGAATCGACGGCGGCATGCATCCGGTATTCGCTTCCAAGCTGCCAGAAGGCGAAGCCGCCATCGACAAGGATGTCACCGATTACGCGGTTGCATCGTATCTGCCCGCGCCAGGAACGATTCCGTCACACGCGACCATTCCGAAGGCGCCGGACGCACCGGCCTTCGTTTCATCCACCCCGTCCAACGGCGAACCGATGCTCGCGGTCTCAACGCCAACAACGGACACGAGCACGAATTCCACCTCCTCAGGCGAAGGCTTCCTCAGCCGGCTGTCGAGATCTGTCGGCCTGCGTGTCGGACCCCCCGCCATCTACGACAGCTCGCGGCAGCGCCATCCAAGTCGGTCAAGCCGGTGACACAGAAACCAAAATCGATCGCACAGACCAAGGCAACCGAACCCAAGCCTGAACCACGGGTCATCCCACTCGAGCGCGTCAGCAGCAAGCCCAGGCCAAGGGTGTGTTCCCCGAACCGGCTGCAGCGGCACCGCAATCCATGGCCGGCGCGCAGCCTCCCGTGCCATCGAATTCGTTCGACAGCCGGTGGTCGACCGCCCGCTAAACAGGTCCTGTTTTTTAGCAGACAACAAAAACGCCGGTCTCTCGACCGGCGTTTTTCATTTGAAATCTCGAATGCCGGTTCAGACGTAGCGGCCGTGACAGTGCTTGTACTTCTTGCCCGAGCCGCAGGGACAATCCTCGTTGCGGCCGACCTTGCCCCAGGTGGCAGGATTGTTGCGGATCACGTTGCGCCGGCGGCCACCGGCGCCAGCGACGGCCGGCGCAAACGCCATCTCATCTTCGCCGGTATTCGGATTGAGCTTGTGCGCTTCCATCTGCGGCAGTTCCGGCTGCTCTTCCGGCGGCACGATTTCGACCCGCACGAGTTGCGCCGTCACCGCTTCGCGCAGATGCGCGATCAGGCCCTCGAACAGGGTGAAGGCCTCGGACTTGTATTCCTGCAGCGGATCGCGCTGGCCGTAGCCGCGCAGGCCGATCACCTGACGCAGATGATCCAGCATGACCAGATGCTCGCGCCACAAATGATCCAGCGTCTGCAGCAGAATCGATTTCTCGACATAGCGCATGACATCGGGGCCGAACTGGGCCGACTTCGCCGCCATCTGCTCGTCAACGCGCTTCTCAATACGCGCCAGCATTTCCTCGTCGGCAATGCCTTCTTCCTTGGCCCAGTCATCGACCGGCAGATCGAGATCAAGCACGCGCTTCAATTCGTCCTTGAGGCCTGCGATGTCCCATTGCTCGGCGTAGGCGTGCTCGGGAACGTGCTTGGTGACGAGATCCTCGACCAACGCGTGACGCATGTCGGCCACGGTCTCGGCGACATTCTGGTCGCGCATCAGATCGACACGCTGCTCGAAGATCGCCTTGCGCTGATCGTTTTGCACGTCGTCGTACTTGAGCAAGTTCTTGCGGATGTCGAAGTTGCGCGCCTCGACCTTCTGCTGCGCCTTCTCAAGCGCCTTGTTGATCCAGGGATGGATGATCGCCTCGCCTTCCTTCAGGCCGAGACGCGTCAGCATGGTATCGAGCCGGTCCGACCCGAAGATGCGCATCAGATCGTCTTCCAGCGACAGGTAGAATTTCGTGCGGCCCGGGTCGCCCTGTCGACCGGCGCGGCCGCGCAACTGGTTGTCGATGCGGCGTGACTCGTGACGTTCGGAGCCGATGATGTAGAGGCCGCCCGGCTTGGTGATCGTTTTCGCGGGCCTGCTACCCTTGGCGGGCTCGATTTCGATGGTTTCTTCCGCTTTCAGCACAATCTCGCGGAAACGCTCGATATCGGCCTTGATCTGCGTGATGCGGGTCTGCTTCTCGGCCTCGTCAGCGATGTCCGCAGTTTCCTGCGCGATCCGCATCTCGAGCGAACCACCGAGTTTGATGTCGGTGCCGCGGCCAGCCATGTTGGTCGCAATCGTGATCGCGCCCGGTACACCGGCTTCAGCAACGATATAGGCTTCCTGCTCGTGGAAGCGCGCATTCAACACCGCAAACAACTTCGCCTGCTTGCCGGCGCGGGCAGCGGCGTACAACTTCTCCATCGCCTTCGGACTGCCGAAGTCGATCTGCTTGTAGCCGTTCTTCCTCAAATATTCGCCGAGCACTTCGGATTTTTCGATCGAAGCCGTACCGACCAATACCGGCTGCATGCGCGCATTGGCACGTTCGATTTCAGCCAGGATAGCGCCGTGCTTTTCGTCTGCCGTGCGATAGACCTCGTCGTCCTCGTCAAGACGCGCGATCGGCAGATTGGTCGGGAACCTCGATGACTTCGAGCTTGTAGATGTCGAACAGTTCGTCCGCTTCGGTCGCCGCCGTACCGGTCATGCCGGCCAGCTTGTCGTACATGCGGAAATAATTCTGGAACGTGATCGAGGCGAGCGTCTGGTTTTCCGGCTGAACCGGCTGTTGTTCCTTGGCTTCCAGTGCCTGATGCAGGCCTTCTGAATAACGCCGGCCCGGCATCATGCGGCCGGTGAATTCGTCGATAATGACGACTTCGCCGTCGCGAACGATGTAGTCCTTGTCGCGCGTGAACAGTGAATGCGCACGCAGCGCCTGATTGATGTGGTGAACGACCGAGACGTTCTCGACATCGTAGAGCGAGTCACCCTTGAGCTGCCCGCCATCGCGCAGCAGCGTCTCGATCTTTTCCATACCCGCTTCGGTCAGCGTCACCGTACGTTGCTTTTCGTCGACCTCGAAGTCGGCGGTCTTTTCGAGCTTCGGAATGTAGGTGTCGATGGTGTTGTAGAAGTCGGACCGGTCATCGAGCGGACCGGAGATGATCAGCGGCGTGCGCGCTTCGTCGATGAGGATCGAGTCGACTTCGTCGACGATGGCGAAGAAATGCCCGCGCTGGACCATGTCCTCCAGACGGTACTTCATGTTGTCGCGCAGATAGTCGAAACCGTATTCGTTGTTGGTGCCGTAAGTGATGTCGCAAGCGTAGGCTGCCTGACGCTCGGCGTCATCGAGGCCGTGGACGATGACACCGGTGGTCAGGCCCAGGAAGCCATAGACCTGCGCCATCCAGTCGGCGTCGCGCTTGGCCAGGTAATCGTTGACGGTGACGACGTGAACGCCTTTGCCCGCCAGCGCATTCAGATAGACCGGCAGCGTCGCAACCAGCGTCTTGCCTTCGCCGGTCTTCATCTCGGCGATGTCGCCCTCGTGCAGCACCATGCCGCCGACCAACTGCACATCGAAATGACGCTGGCCAAGGCTGCGCTTGGCGGCTTCGCGAACGGTGGCGAAGGCCGGCACCAGCAAATCATCCAGCGTCTTGCCTTCCGCGAACTGTTTGCGAAATTCGACAGTCCGGGCCTTCAGCGCTTCGTCGGACAATGCCGCGACTTCGGGCTCAAGCGCATTGATGGCACTGACGCGAGACCTGGTACCCCTTGATCCGTCGGTCGTTGGCAGAGCCGAAAAACTTGCGGGCGAGCGCACCGAGCATCGAAAATTCCTGTCTTGCAGTTTGGCATTGCAGCCGCGAGAGCCGCAGCCACTTACCCGTGAGAGGCGTATCCCCAGAATTCCTTGCGGGGCAAACCCTTGCAGATGAGTGCGGGAAACGAATTCCGGGGTTCACGTGCTCAACCGCGGCAAAAGTCCCACAGCAGCCTCAAGAGCCCGTCGGGAGAGATATGGGCGGCCCAGAGCCTTGTCAACGCGCGAACCTGTCAAGGATTTCATGATTTTGGCGGCTTTTTCGCGTTGCTTCTCGGCAATGGTTGGGCGAGTGTCCCGCCGTCCCGAACCGTCCGACTTTGACCCATAAGGATTTTCCATGACTGTTTCTCAGACCCGCACGGCCCTGAGTGTGCGACCTGGCCTGCTCTCAACCGCCGCGGCAACTTGTCTCGCGGTTCGTTTTGATGACCGGCCAGCCGCTTCGCGCCCAAAATGCCGATACCGTGATCGCAAAGGTTAACGGCGCGGAAATCCATCAGAGCGACCTGGCGGTTGCCGAGGAAGAGCTCGGGCCGAGCCTGCAGCAGATGGATCCGGCCACCCGCCGCGAAAACCTGATTTCATTCCTGGTCGACATGAAAATCGTCGCCAAGGCTGCCGAGGACAAAAAAGTCGGCGACAGCGCGGATTTCAAAAAGAAGCTCTCATTTGCCCGTGACCGCCTGTTGATGGACAGCATTCTTGCGACCGAAGGCAAGGCTGGCGTCACCGACGACGCCATGAAGAAGGTCTACGAGGACGCCACCAAGCAGGTCTCCGGTGAGCAGGAAGTCCATGCCCGGCACATCCTTGTTCCAACCGAGGAAGAGGCGAAAGCCATCGTCGAGGAACTGAAGAAGGGCGCCGATTTCGCGGAACTGGCCAAGAAAAAGTCCAAGGACCCTGGTGCGGTCGATGGCGGCGACCTCGGCTTCTTCACCAAGGAACAGATGGTGCCGGAATTTTCCGCTGTCGCCTTCGCGCTCGAGCCCGGCAAGATTTCTGATCCCGTGAAGTCCCAGTTCGGCTGGCATGTCATCAAGGTCGAAGAAAAGCGCGACCGCAAGCCACCGCCATTCGATCAGGTGAAGCCGCAGATCGAGACTTTCGTGGTGCGCAAGGCGCAGTCCGACTACGTGACCAAGCTGCGCGAAGCCGCAAAGGTCGAGCGTCTCGACAAGAAGGACGAGCCTGCTGCGGCTGCTCCGGACGCAAAGGCCGCCCCCGGCGGCGCCATAAAGAAAAAATAAGCGTCACGGTTTCGTCATCTGTGACATCTCCAAACGGACAATGCCCGGCTTCACGCCGGGCATTTTCATTTCTGCCTTGCAATTCACCCTCGCGATGCGTTTGATGCGCCCATCTCAAATCCGGAATGATCTCGATGACGACAACGGTCTCGCCTCTCGCCCCTACCCACGTTCCTGATATGCCGCGGATCGCCGGCGTACGGCTTGCGACTGCCGCCGCCGGCATTCGTTACAAAGATCGTACCGATGTGCTGCTGGCGCTGTTCGACAAGGGCACGACCGTCGCAGGCGTCTTCACGAAATCGAAGTGCCCCAGCGCCGCCGTGGATTGGTGCCGTTCCAAGCTCAAGGGCGGCGAGGCCCGCGCGCTGGTGGTGAATTCCGGCAATGCCAATGCATTCACCGGCAAGAGCGGCAAGCAATCCACCACGCTGACCGCAGCGATTGCCGCGAAAGCGACGGAAACGACCCCGGGCAAAATCTTTCTCGCCTCGACAGGCGTGATTGGTGAGCCGCTCGACGCGACCAAGTTCGACGGCGTGCTGGATGAGCTCGCACAAACTGCAGCGCCCGACGGCTGGCACAACGCAGCTCGCGCCATCATGACCACGGATACCTTCGCGAAGGTCGCGACCGCCACCGTGAAGCTCGGCAACACCAAGGTTCGAAATCAACGGTATGGCCAAGGGCGCCGGCATGATTGCGCCGGACATGGCGACCATGCTGGCGTTCATCTTTACCGATGCTCCGATTTCAGCGGCAGTTCTCCAGTCGCTGCTCAAAACCGGCGTGGAGGATACGTTCAACGCCGTCACCATCGACGGCGACACATCGACGTCGGATACGCTGCTTGCATTCGCGACGGGAGCTGCCGCGGCCAAAGGCGCGCCGAAGATCACCCGCGCTGCCGATCCACAGTTGAAAGCTTTCACGAAAGCATTCCACGCGGTGTTGGCCGATCTCGCAGAACAGGTCGCGACGTCGCGCCATCGGGAGAGGGTGTTTCCATCACCTTGAAGAGGTAGCGGGGACCGGCCGATAAGACAAGGAGATGACAACGCCCGCGCCGCCTCTGGTCTTGCTGGTTGAAGACGACTACGGTGTTCGCCGCCCTCTCGAGAAATTCCTCCAGATGCACCACTTCGAGGTGGTGACCGCCGAGACCGCCGACGACGCGATCGATGCGATTCATCTGCATCGTCCGTTGGCCGCGATTATCGACTTGCGGCTGGCGCGCGGCTCGGGGCGGGATGTGGTGGTGTCGATGCCGGCAGGCACGCCGGTCATCATTTTCTCGGGCGTCCCTTCTGAATCGGCAGAGCTCGAGCGCCTGCGCCCCCGGACGCGCCTCGTCCAGAAGCCCTACTCGCTCACCATGCTCGTCGAAGAGCTGAAAGAGATGATCGGTAGCGCGAGGCTTCCACCGCGTTTAGGTGCGAGAGCTTGCGAGAGCCAGTCGGTCACATCGAAATACAATCGCCGCTCTGATCCGTTCGATCAGCACGACTTCGTAGGTATCGTAGGTGCGGCCGTCGACTTGCACCATCGCCTGCCGCTTCATCGTCCAGTTCCTGCCTCGCACGCCAAACCATTTTCCGAGCAGCATCGTTTCGGCACCGGCGGCGCTGAGCCCGCGCGGCGTCTTCTTGATGACAATTGCCGTCTGCAGGCGTATCGCCCGGCCCGCCGGTTACAACAAGCGTGCCTTCGTTAATCGATAGATCCATTCCGGTTGAGCTCGGTCGAGTCCGCTCGCCGTGTACCGCGTGGCGTGGAGGATAAGTAGCAGCAGCGCCGAACGCTTGATCGAGACGGTGAACGGTTAACGGCGACGGACGGCTGAAACACTAAAATGGTGACCCGGGCGGGGCTCGAACCCGCGACCCTCGCATTAAAAGTGCGATGCTCTACCGCTGAGCTACCAGGTCGACTCAGCAAACATAGAATTCTATCGCAGTGACCCGGCACTCTCTCGCACCGCACGCGCACCCTCATCGCACCGCGCTCGCACCGCGACCCCGCAACGCCCCTCGCACCTGTGGTAAAACACGCTCGTGTTTTCCCGAACTCGTCCGACGCACCCATATGTACCTCGCGCTCTTTCTCGCGCCGTGGATGATCGGCTACGCGCTCAGCACCATCGCGATGCAGCATCGGATGCCGCGTCCGACGATCTTCGTCACGGAGAGCGAACAGAACTACCCGAACGCGTTCGAGCCTGGCACGCCCCCGCGGGAAATCGCGCAGCAGATTCTTTCCGATCTCGACCTCGATGGCGCGTTCGGAGTGCAGGGACCAGGTCCTGACGGCCGCCTCACGATCAACCGCCAGGGCATGTTGTCGCCGCGGCGCATCATCTTCACCCCGCAGGATCGTCGCATCGTCGTCGAGCGCATGGAGCTCGAGACGAGCGGATTCCTCAACCGGTTTCATCGGCGCCGCGGGTATCAGCAGCCGTACGCGGCCGACATGGCGATGGCGATCAGCGTCGATGCCGTCATCGTCGCGATGGTGTTCTGGGCGCTATCGGGCCTGTGGATGTGGTGGGAAATGCGCGCGACACGCTGGTGGGGGCTTGCCTGCGCGGCTACCGGCATGGGCATCTTCGCTCTCTTCGTGCTGACGATATGACATTCGCACACTTCGTCCGCCGGGCGCACTTGTACACGGGGTTGTTCCTGCTGCCCGTGGGTCATCATGTTCGGCGTCAGCACCATCCCCATCAATCACCAGTCGCCGGAACCAACCGAGTGGACGCGAATCGGCGAGCACCCTTTCGACGCGCCGGTGCCATCGCCGGAAGAGAACCTGCGTCCACTGGGCCGCCAAATGATGACGCCGCCGGCATCGAAGGTGGTTACTGGGTGTACCGCCTCAATCCGCAGCAGGTTCAGGTCGGCCATCCCGATTTCCTCGCGCCCGTGCGCCTCAACTACTTCACACAGGAGAAACGCCTTGTCGTCGAGCGACGGCCATTTTCGCTGCGTCCGTTCCTGTCGGGCATGCACACGCGCGGCGGGTACGACATGGATGGCTTCTGGGATTCGGTGTGGGCGGTGTTTGTCGACGTCCTGTGCGTCGGGTTGATCCTGTGGATCGCGAGCGGCATTTACATGTGGTGGGGCCTGCCGTCGACGAGGCGATGGGGATGGATCGCTCTCGGAGCGGGATGCGTCTGCTTCGCCGTGATTATCGCGACGCTCTGATATTCGCGGGGCGCACGCCCTGGACGGCATACAGTTGCTTGCCGCCGCCAGACGAAATCAGATCCATATCAAGCGTCCGTCGCACGTAGTCGATGAGCTCGGGCGTCGCCGTATTCGTATCGAGCACGAGATAGCGAAACGGCAGCAGCGCCACCGGGTCACTCTCTTCAATCGCCTCTTCCCCATTCGACAGCCTCAACAGATTCCCAACTACCGGCATCGCGTCGTAGGCCTGCGCCACTTGCGGCGGCATCCGGTCGATGTATCCGCCGACCACCGGATGGCCATGGATCGTGGCGTTATACAGAAGACGCCGCTCCTGGCTCCCGCGGCCGATCGACAGGCCATCTCCGATGCCAAACGGCACCTCGATGACGGCGCCATTATCAGGGATGGATGCGAGCTGTTCGTACACTGCAGGGCGGTCGAGCGCGGTCAACGGAATCGGCGCGTGCAGATAGTCGAGTGCGAGCAGTGCGATGAGCGCCCATTGGATGGCAGGGCGCGCCAGGGCTGACCTGAGGTCGGCACTGCCAGCCAACCCCGCCACTCGCAACGCCATCAACACGCCGAGCGCCAGGTACACGCACACCATCGCGCGGCCGGGCATCCACGCGATCTCGACGAGCGGCACGAAGCGCGCGAGTGCCTGCGGCAGCGGCAGTCCAGTGTCGATTCCTCCGATCGTCAGGAACGGACCCAGCGCCCAGATCGCAAACACGATGAGGACGACCTTCCACCGGCGCGCCTCTTCGGTATCGAGCCACGTACCTCGTCCGGTCAACAGCACGACCACAGGAACGATGCCGAGCCAGCCCACCGCTTCGATGCGGTCGAGGCCGAGACGTTCATAGAACGTGCTCACCGCGCGGCCGTACAACGGATGAAACGGATTGCCGGCGAGCGGCGCGAGCGCGTCGATACCGCGAGGCCCACTGCGCCAGAAATATGTCTGGCTCACGTAGCGGCCGGACAACGCGAGCCGAAATGCCTGAGCGATGAGCGGCAGGCTGAGGAGGGCGAACGTCGCGACGGTAATCATGAGCGCCTGCGCGCCGCGCCAGAACGGTTCAGGCGCAGGGCGTTCGAAGCGAAACACGATCCGCCACTTTGTCAGCAGCCACGCGAAGGCGAGCAGCCACAGAAACAACAGGAGTCTGAACGTTCGATCGTAGATCGCGACGTCGCCGCCTGATAGAACAATCACGGCGATGAAGAACAGGTCGAGCGCCATCAACGCCATGATGATGAGGCGCGCGGTGAAGAGCGTCTGCCTCTGCGCGCGCGGCTCGCGATGCAGGCCAACGGCATGCCACGATGCGAGCGTGTACGTCACGGCGAAGACGGCCAGATACACCACGTGGTCGTACGCTGCATACGCGGCCACGGCAACGCACAGTCCGCAGCCAAGCGGCCGCGGCGATGCTGCCCGTGCGCAACGATCGACGGAGACAGAGCGCGAACAACGGGACGACCCACGCCGTCAGCAGATCGAAATGTCCGAGCAGGTGTGCGGCCACGTACGGCGAGCCACCGAACGCAACGCCGGCGAGGAGCGCGGCCTGCCGCCGTCCGCACGAGGTCGAACGCCAGCGCATAGGCGCACGCGGCGTTCAGGAAAACCGACACGATGATGTAGAGATTCGCGGCCGCGATTATCGACATGCCGCCGAGTGCGGTGGCCGAGAGGTAGCCCTGTAGCGCGGCATGCGGATGGTTGATGAGGTCGATGCCGAACGGACTGAACAGATACCTCGATTGAAAGAACTCGAGCTCTGGCGCACTCAACGCCTTTCGCATCCACCACAGATTCCAGAGAAAGCTGTAGTTGTCGCCGCCAGGCCCGGGATGTGATCGCTGAAATGCAGGACGAGGGGCCAGGTCCAGACGATCGACATGCGCCGCGAGCAGCAACAGCGCCGGCAGATGAGCGAGAGTCCCTGTGCTCTTTGCTCTTTGCTCTCTGCCCTCTGCCCTCTGCCCTCTGCTCTTAATTCGCATGCACCCGCGTCTTCACCGCGTGCACGAAACCGCGGAGAATCGGCGAGATGTCTCCAGGCTGCAGGCCGACCTCGATGAGCGAGAACCGCTTGTCCTCCGCGAATGCCGCGTCGAGCGCATCCCTGAACTGGCGCGGCGTGTGCGCGCGGAATCCGCGGCCGCCCCACAGTTCGGCGAGCTTCGAGAACGGCCACCCGACGGTCTCGTTGTAGCGCGCCTCGGGAAAGAACGCCTGCAACATTTCCCATCGGCTGTTGTTGAGCAGGATGACGATCGGGTTGCAGCGGTACTTGCGCGCGTGTGAGATTTCGCTGCCCGTCATCTGAAATGCGCCGTCACCTACGAGCACGAGCGGTCTCCTGCCGCTCGCAATCTGCACGCCCAATGCCGCCGGCACGGCAAATCCCATCGTGGCGTAGTAGGCCGGCGCAATGCATTCGTTCGAACGAATGTCGACGCTCGCGAACAGCGCATCGCCGGTGTCGGCGACCAGCGGAAACTCCGGGTGCTGCTCGACGAACTCGTTGACCAGCTTGATGACGTGCTTCATCTTGATCTGCTCGTCCTGCTTGAACGGATCGAAGATTTCGGCAGACACGTCGGTCCCTATCGTCTCGACGATGTGGCCGAGGACGGGAAGATCCGACATCAGCAGGCGATCGACCAGCATGTCGATCGGCGTGTGCTGAAACTGGTGGTACTTGATGAACACCTCACGGGCGACGCAGATGATGAGGTTGTCCTCGTTGACGCGATCCGCAGAGACCCCCAGGCTCGTGTCGCTGACGAGCTCGCCGAGCAGAAGCAGGCAATCCGACGACTCGACGATTTCGCGAAGCGGCTGCGGGCTGACTCCGCCGAGATAGGTGCCGATGAACTGTGGATGACGTGTCGGAAACACTCCCCGTCCGAGGAATGAGGACGTGACCGGAATCTGCAGGCGCTCCGCGAGCTCGAGCACCTTCGGAATGAGGTGGAACCTGTGCACCTCCACGCCGACAATCAGCACCGGATTCTTTGCGGCTCTCAGCCGGCTGACGATTTCCTGCGCCGCCTCTTCGACCGCGCCGGCATCGACGCGCAGCTCGACCTGCTCGACGCTGGAGAGCGTGCTGATTTCGGCAAACACCATGTCCCGCGGCACTTCGAGATAGACCGGGCGCTTGAATTTCAGCGCCACCTCGATGGCTTTGCGAATCTGGGCCGCCGCCGTGCGTGGATCGTCGAGCACGGCGCCGAACTCCGTCACCTCCTGAAATATCTTGAACTGCGAGTCGTACGACTTCACTTCGTGATGCACCTGCACGCCCAGCCGCTTTTCCGACTTGCCCGGGCCGCCGGTGATGACGATGAGCGGCGATTCTTCGGCGTAGGCGCACGCGATCGAGTTGAGAAGATTGAGGCCGCCGGCGCCGTACGTCACGACGCAGACGCCGAGGCCATTCGTGATGCGTGAGGCGCCGTCGGCGGCGAATCCGACGGCGGGCTCGTGGCTGAATGTGACGAGCTGGAACCGGCCGTCCTGCGAGAGGGCTTCGTACAGGTTGAGGACGAAGTCTCCGGGTATGCCGAAAATGTGCCGTATGCCTTGCGCGTAGATCTCGTCGAAGAGAACCTGATGAAGTTTCACCTGCGAGGATTATAGTTTCCGCCTGCGGAAACTTCCGAACAAGAGACCAATGGCGAATGCCGCGCAGAGGATCGCGCCGAATCCGAACACCGCGCGGCCGACGACGTCGTTTCCGCGTCCCTGGCTTTCCCAGAACGGCAGGCTGATGGAGGAAGAAAAGCTCCGCTCGCCCGGGCCGAAGCCGACCCACCCGGCGATCGCGGCGAAGCTCGCGAGGATGGTGAAGCCGAGCATGTTCTGCACGGCGCGCACGCGCGGCGGCGCCTCGGCATCGAAGTTCTTGCCCCCGCCGAACACGTAGCCGTTGATCATGGCGGCGGCGCCGAGGATGAATACGCCACCTGCTGCTACACCCACCCACACGGGCGTCCCAGGGGTCAATGGATAGGGAATGATTTCAAGCGCGCCGAGAATCGGCGCGACGCCACATGCCACGAGGACGAGCGCAAGCATGATGGCGCCGCGCGGAGAGAGATCGGCCGGCGTCCTGGGCATCCGGGATCAGCTTCGCAGTTGCCCCTTCAGCGTCTCGGTAAGGTACTTCTTGTGCCGGTTCATGTCGTCTTCGACCGTGCCTTCGCCTGGTCGCGGCATGTCGAAGTCCATCGTCACCCACCCGTCGTAATTGCGCCGGCGCAGCTCCTGGAAGAATGTGACGAAATCGACGCCTCCACTGCCGAGGCGCTTGTACAAGTTGACGGCCTTGTGTTCGTCTTCACTCGGCGCAGGGCCGCGCCACCCGCGCGTGGTGCTGTATTTCGCTTCGGCGTCCTTGAGATGGATTGAGGCGACACGCGAGTAGTAGGTGCGCAGCGCGTTGACGGGATCGATGCCGCCGAGCGTGGCGTGTCCCGTGTCGAGCACGAGGTACACGTACTTCGGATCGGTCATCTCCATCACCATGTCGAGCTCGGGCTGGCGCTCGACGAGCGTCCACGCGTGCGGATGAAACGCGAACTTGATGCCGGCATCCATCGTCCGCTTCCCGACTTCGTTCAGGTGCCGCGCGAGGATCTTCCCGTTTTCGGCGCTCAGGTTTTCCGGTCCGACGCGCCTGCTGAGGTTCACCTTCAGGTGTTTGCATCCGAAGTACGCGACGTACTTCGCGCGCGCCGCGTTGCTCTCGATGGTCGCTTGAATGCGCGCGGGATCGAGATACTGGCCGCCGCTCCCCACCGTGCACAGCGCAATGCCGGCGGCGTCGAGCAGCTTCTTGAACACTTCCGGCGGCTGCTTGAGGTACTGCGGCATGTCGTCCTCGAACGGCTCCAGCCCGTGATAGCCGTACTGCGCCGCTATCTTGATGCCCGTTTCGGGATGCGGCTTGAGGCCGCGAAACTGGTGCCCGCTCATGGCATAGCGCATCTTGTCGCCGGGCAGCGCAAACGCGTGCGTGGCGACCGCAGCCCCAAGCCCCGCGCCAATGAATTCGCGACGAGTCAGCATGGTGAGCCTCCCTTTATTTTGTTACCTGGGTCGTCATCGGCTGATCTTTCGGAAACACGAACGTCGCGACCAGCATGGTCTTGACGTCGCCCTTGTTCATGCCTTCGTGGACCTTGCCGGGCTCGACGGAAAACGTCTCACCGGTCTTGTAGGTCACTGTCGGCTTCCCTTCGTGGTCCAGCGTGAGGGCGCCTTCCTTGACGTAGGCGACGAGCGTCCCGGAATGCATGTGCCGCCCTTCCCGCGAGCCAACCGGCAGTTCGACAGAGACCAGTGTCGCGACATAGCCGCCGGGCATGGGCAGATCCTGGGTCATCAGTGGGGTACGTGTCACGGTCGGCGCTTTCGGAGCGGCGGGCTGCTGTGCCGCCGCGGAACCGGCGGCAAGAGCAAGCGCTATACCAGCCAGCTTGAGCGATTTCTTGAGCATGTCCTCTGTTCTCCCTTGGAAGAAATTGTGAGCGCTATGATGCTAAACCGGTTTCCCCCGTTTTTGCGCATTATGAGGTATGGGCTGGACGATCCTTGTGGCCATCGCGGGCCTTGTCGCGGCCGGAATGCTGTACCAGGCGATCGGCGCAGCGCGCGACCGGCGAAGGTTCGGCGCACCTGGTGCCTTCGGATCTGTCGGGCGTCATCGCCTCCACTATCGGTGTGACGGGGACGGCACGCCTGCCGTCATCCTCGAAGCGGGAATCGCCGCGTCCTCCCTGACGTGGAGCCGCGTGCAGCCCGCTATCGCGCGCGAGACGCGTGTGTGCAGCTACGATCGCGCCGGTCTTTCGTGGAGCGAGCCGGCCTCGAGCGATCGCTCGACGGCTGCGCTCGTCAGCGAGCTGCGCGCCCTGGTCAAAAGCGCGGACATCCCGCCTCCTTATGTCCTCGTCGCCCATTCGTTTGGCGCGCTCATCATCCGGTCGTTCGCGCGCGCGCATCCGTCAGAGGTAGCCGGACTGGTGTTCGTCGATCCGCTCCATCCCGAGGAATGGTGCGATCCGTCGCCAAATCAGCGGCAGACTCTTCGCGGCGCCATCTTCCTGTCGCGGGTAGGCGCAGTGCTTGCGCGACTTGGTGCGGTGCGCTTTTCTTTAGCGCTGCTCAGCGGCGGCGCGCCCGCGAGCGCCCCGACAGTTCAGCCGCATGTTCGGCCGCAGGGCGGCGGCGCTGCTCGAGCACCTGGTTGACGAAGTGCAGAAGCTGCCGCCGGAAGTGCTGCCGTCGGTGCAGGCGCACTGGTCGAATCCGAAAGCGTTCCGCGGCATGTGGCAGCACCTCGCCGCCATGCCCTCGTGCTCTGCGAATCTCACGCGGGACACTGACGCGTTTGGCGATATTCCAGTCGTCGTGCTGTCGGCTGGATCTCGTGCCGCGCAATGGCTCGCCGCCGACGCGGCGCTTGCCGCAGCCTCATCCAACGGACGTCACATCGTTTCACCTCGAAGCGGGCACTGGATCCATCTCGACGATCCGGAGCTCGTCATCCAGGCCATTCGCGATGTGATTACTTCGAGGCGTATTCGAACGGTCCGACCGCCATGTACTGACCCGAATGATCGTAGTTGACGCCATGCGACACGCGGAACCGCGTCGTCGCGCCAAGCTCACCACGCTTCAGGATGATGCCCTCGGGCAGAACGACACCCGGGTGCACGTCCGCGCCTGTGACCGGGTTTTTGATCGGTCCGCATTCCACGTCGACGTAGTCGCCGCACTTCGCGCGCGTGCGAGTCCCGTCAAAGACAAGATCGTACGCAACCGCATACGGTCCGTGCACTTTCGGCCACGTCCAGCCCAGCACTTCCCACGGGCCACCGACCTTGCCGCCAAGCAGCGTCTCGATGGCCGCGCGCTGCGCCGCGTCGGCGCGCTCGTCGATGAGCACGAGCGCTTCGCCGTTTCCTTCGTGGATGGCGCCCGGCCAGTTCGCATACACGGACAGGCACAGGCCGTCGAGCCGCACGTCGCCGTAGGTGCCGCGATCGATCTGCCACGTCCATCCGCCCTCGCACTTCCCCGTCGTCGGACGCGCGTTGAAATTGCACGGGCAACCCCAGTCGCAGTTGCACGCGACGAGCACGTTTCCCGAAAGCTGCCACTTCTCTGCCATAGACTGCCGTCCATTTTGCATTAGCGAAGGCTCAGCGACAACATGTACGGCAGGTGCGCTTCGTCGGTCGTGTCCGTGCGCCGCACTTCGATGCGGTAGTCGCCGCCTTCGGACGGCCGCCCGGACACAAAACGCCCGTCGGCCGACGTCCGCGCGGCGAGCGGGGCGCCAGTGGCCGCGTGCACCACACGAATGACCGCCGCACCGGCGGGCACGCGCTCCAATCTCACGCTCGCCAGCATCCCCTTCGGCAGATGCAAGACCAGCGCATCGGTCGCGCCGCGAGCGAGCAGGCCCGGAATCTGTGTTGGCCGCGGCCCGACGCGAATCGCGACACGACGTGGCTCCTGTTTTCGAGCCGTGCCAGCCGGCCCATCAGCCGGTGGAACAACAGCCGCACTCTCTCCGCTCGCAAACTGCGGCACGGTGATAGAGGTGATGCGCAGCTGTCCTTCGACCTGGGTCACGACGATGGATCGGGTGTCGATCGCGGAGCCGCGCGCAATCGCGTCGCGCAGCGGTGCGTTGAAGACGTCGTCGTAGCGCTCGAGAAAGCTGGCTGCATCCGCGAACGGAACACGCAGGCCGGCGATTGAGATCGTGATTGGGTACCGAATCAGTGCAGCAATCGTGTCGCGATCGTTGGCTTGCGATGCGCGTTGGAGCTGGGTAAGGAATGCGTCGACGCCGGGCGTCTGAGCATGGCCAACGGCGGACACCGCCAGGAGCCACGCCATCACTCGGACCGCGCCCGCCATCGACGTCTATCGTCGTCGATGCGCCGCGTTGAAGCAACTACGAGTCGAGCACCTCGCGAATTTTTCGTCCGAGCGCTCCGGATGTGAACGGTTTGTGCAGGAACGCGATGCCCGGCTTCAGCACGCCGTGCTGGACGATGGCTTCGTCGGTGTACCCGGACATGTAGATCACCTTGAGCGACGGCCTGCGTTTCATCAACTGCTCGCTCAACTCCGGTCCGCTCGGCCCCGGCATGACGACGTCGGTCAGCAGCACGTCGATCGACGGGTTCTCGTCGAACAGCTTGCTCGCCTGATCGGCGTTCGCAGCGACCAGCACGGTGTAGCCCTGCGTCGACAACAACCGCCTCGTCAGCTCGCGCAGCGCGTCGGAGTCTTCCACGACGAGCACGATCTCCGTGCCGGTGCTCGACTTCAGGCAGTGTCACGGGCACGCCGACGACAGGCGCCTCATCGACTACCCGTGGAAAATACACCTTGAACGATGAGCCTCGGCCGACTTCGCTGTAGACATTGACGCTTCCGCCGCTTCGCGCGGCGATGCCATGGACGGTCGCCAGGCCGAGCCCGGTGCCCTTGCCTTCTTCCTTGGTGGTGAAGAACGGTTCGAAGAGATGGTCGAGCACGTGGCTGGACATGCCGATGCCAGAATCGGTTACGGTGAGGACGACATACGGCCCTGGTTTTACCGACGAGTGCATCGCTGCGTAATGCTCGTCGAGCTCGACATTGGCCGTTTCAATCGTCAAGGTGCCTCCGTTCGGCATCGCATCCTGCGCATTTACAGCGAGGTTGAGAAGGACCTGTTCCACTTGACCGCGGTCGGCCTTGACGCAACCCAGGCGCGGCCGCGCGTCCATCAGAATCTTGACGTTTTCCTTGATCAGGCGTCCGAGCATGGGCCGTATATCGTCGACAATGGTATTCAGGTCGAGCAGCGTCGGCTCGATGATCTCCTGGCGGCTGAAGGCGAGGAGCTGGCTCGTGAGCCTTGCGGCGCGCGTGCCCGCTTTCTGGATTTCCGTGATGTCGAATCTGTTGGGGTCGTCCGGCCCGACGCCCGCGAGCAACAGCTCGCAGAAACCAAGAATCACCGTCAGCAGGTTGTTGAAGTCGTGCGCCACTCCGCCGGCCAGGCGTCCGACGGCTTCCATCTTCTGGGCCTGTTGAAACTGGGCTTCCAGCGTATGACGTTCGGTCACATCCTGTGAGATGCCCACTGCGCGCAGCGGTTGTCCGTCTTCGTCGAGAAGCGTGCGGCCGGCGCCGCTCAGCCAGCGCAGCGTGCCGTCCGGCCTGATCGTGCGATGCACCACGTTGAAGTCCGATCCCGATTTCGTGGCGCTCTCGATCGCTTCGACAACGGCAGCGCGATCTTCGGGGTGAATGCGCTCGACGAACGCCTCGTAGGTGCCGCCGAACGTTCCGGGTGGAAGGCCGGTACTGAGTCTCCATGACGTCCGACCATTGGAGCACCCCGGAGACGTAATCCATATCCCAGATTCCGATATTGGCATTCTGCAGCGCGAACTGTTACGCGCTCTTCGGAACGTCGCAGCGTCGCCTCCGCCTGATTTCGCTCGGTGACATCTCTGATCATCGCCAGCAGGTTGCCGTCCGGCATCGCTGTCGCGATGACGTCCGCCAGAAACATCGAGCCATCCTTCCGCCGGAACTGCCATTCCCGGTGGTAGTCGGGAGTCTCGACGATCAACGTCAATGCCGCGTCTGATGTGCCCGATCTCCGCCGGCGCAACGATGTCCGAGGCGTGCAGCCCGATCAACTCGTCGCGGGAATAGCCCAGCATGCGGCACATGCTCGGGTTGGCGTCGATGTAGAAGCTCTGGCAATCGGCAATGAGGATGCCGTCGGGGGCGTACTCGAACAGCGCGAGGTAGCGTTGATCGCCGGCGCGGAGCGTCTGTTCCACGCGCTTGCGCTCGGTGATATCGCGGATGTTGCACTGAATGACCTGCTGGTGATCGGACAGGTACATGTTGCTGACAAATTCGACGTCGATCGATCGGCCGTCGCTGGTCTCGAGCGGCAGGTCGTCGTACCGGATGTATTCCTGGCTCTGCAATTCCTTGAACGCGATCTTGCCTTTCTTGATGTCCTGAAACGGTCCGAGCTCCCACAGTTTCTTTCCAAGAATGTCGTTCCTGGAATAGCCGAGCAGATCTGCCAGAAACGGGTTGACGGCGGTGATCTCTCCCGATCCGGCATCGAGGATCAGAATGCCGTCGCGGGCGGCTTCGAACAGGCGCCGGTAACGGATTTCCGATGCACGCAGCGCCCGATCGGCGATCGCCAACGCAGAAGCAGAAAGGGTTGCTTCGGGCATCCACAGAGTGTTGCCCGGATGCGCTTTTATTCCTGTGCTGTTGTGCACATGGCGCGAGCTCGTTCCAGAACGAGTTCGCGCGGTGATGGTAAGATGATCGACTGTAATTCGCCCACCGAACGTCCCCATCGTCCAGAGGCCCAGGACGCCGGCCTTTCACGCCGGTAACGCGGGTTCGAATCCCGCTGGGGACGCCAAACTTTCCGTTTGGGCTGCGGGGGCTCACCGACCGGAGTACGTCCGGCGATTCAAATGGGATGGCGGGGATGCGCGGCTACTGATTTAACTCCGGAGGGTGTTGTAGTCGTACAGCTTACGGGCCACTGCGAGACCTGCTCGTTGTCGCCTATGACGATGAAGCCAGGTGTGGAACGGATGAGATTGCAGGAAACCCTGGAGATCACAGGTGTCGAATCCTTCTGATCTGGAGATAGCCGCTCTCAACGTATCCCCGCTAACGCGCTTCTTAACGCCCATACTCCATTCTGTTGCCCGATTTCTCGCCTTCGTTTTTGAGAACTTGTCCGATCGCATGGGCGTCGACCGCTGGCTTCTCCGCTTACCCAATGGCGTGTTTGATCGAACCGATCCGACCTATCAGAAATTTCTCGCCAAAGAAATAGATTATTGGACTAAACCCCCTGTCGGCGGTAAGGATTGCATATATCTCGACCTGGAGCATCCGCTTTATCACCCCAAATTGTTAAATCGGCAACGTAAATTCCGCTCTGGTTCGCCCGACAAGACACAAATTCAGTATCTCCTAGAAAAGGGACCTTTTCAGCACGCTCTGGCCCTCTCAGATTCGCCGGCGTTGAAAAAAATGATGGCGGCGGGTGTTGCTCAGCGCTGGACCTACAATTCCATTAGCGGACGATTGACGGATCTGCCGATATCCTCTGACCATGTCACGGTCATCTCGCAGGACCTGAATTTCGCGTCGCTAAAGCCTGAGACCTACGATCTGATTCTGGCGGAAGAAGTTTTGCACCACATCATTAACATCGATGCCCTCGTGACGCAAATCGAGCGCGCACTGCGGCCGGGTGGGTATTTCTTTGTCTATGACTACGCCGGTGAAGAACGTTTTCACTGGACGCCTGCGAAGCGCCAATACCTCGATGGGCTGCTAGCCCAGATCCCGCTGAAATATCTGCAGTTCCCGTTCGCATCCGTCGACGCACTCCGCTTCGGGCCGGCCAGTCCGTTCGAAGCGGTATCTTCGATGAAAAATCCAGCACGCATCGCTCGTCAGTTGGAAGTTGTCGAGGAACGCCGATGGGATTATGTAATTTGGCCATTGATAATTTTCCTGAAGGAGCAGTATTTAACGCAGGATAATCCAGTCTTGGACAAATTGCTGGCTGCGGAGGATGAAGCCGCGCGATTGGGGTTGGCGCCCGTAAGCTATGTGGGCCTCTTTCGAAAACGTAGCTAAGGTTTGAAGCTTTTCAGTTCTTTGAAGAACTGGCCGCTGTCGTACTTCACTTGCCCCAACGCCTTCCGCGTACCATGCCGTTTCTTGAACCCGTTCCTCGCCGCGTTCTTGGATTTGGTTCCAAGTTGGAATGCTTAGGGACGCCATTCCTGAATTGTAGAACCCCGCTGAACAAATTCGCGCGTATGCCGGTCATGCAGAAGGTGTAACGCCGGCGCTCCCGTCGGCCGTCTCGCCTGTCCAACTTTGAACAGCGCCCTCCGATGGCCGAGCGCTAGCATGGCAGCATCGCCTTGGAAGACTCTGACTCCAATACCTGCGGCGTAATGCGGCCCTCAACGTCTGCCCCCGCTCGCGCTGATTCCCTCGCGGTAGCTGTGCAGTTGTGAGCAGCCCTACGAATCCCGACTGCCCGTCATAACACTTTCCGCCCTCGACCGTGAACAACTCTTCCCGGGAGGTCATTTTGAAACGTGCGATTCTGCTCGCTCTCGCCCTCGTTGTTTCGGCGTGCGGTGGCGACACACCAGCGCCGACGCCAACCGCGCCCTCCCCACCGTCCACACCGTCGCCGACGCGGACTATCGCCCTGAGCGGCACGATGGATTTTGGCAGCATCCAGGTGGACAACACGTTCCAGGCCGTCCTCCTCATTGCGAACAACGGAAACTCGACGCTCACCGTCTCAGGAATGACCGGGCCGAGCGGCTATACGGCGAGCTGGACGAGCGGCACGATTTCAGCCGGAGGCTCTCAAGAATCCACCGTTCGATTTGCGCCGACCGAGGAGCGCACCTATAACGGGACGCTCACCGTGAATGCGGATCACACGAGCGGCGCGAACACAATCGGCCTTTCAGGAACCGGTGCTCGACCGCCAGGGGCACGCACGCAGTTCGGCGCGGGCACTTACTTGGTTGGTTCGGAGGTTGCGGCCGGCCGCTATTTCAGTGACCCCACGAGCGCCTGTTATTGGGAGCGGCTCTCAGGACTGGGCGGTTCATTTGGAGAAGTCCTCGCCAACGAGTTTGTCGGCTTCGACGCGGGCCAGTGGATCGTCGACATTCTCGGTAGCGACCGAGCCTTCAAGACGGACTCAGACTGCGGGACGTGGTTCCAGTCGCAACGAAGAGGATTGCAGGCAGACATTACGCCTGGCATGTGGCTCGTCGGAAGCCAGATTACCCCGGGCACGTATCGCGCGAATGCGGCGTCGAGCTGCTATTGGGAGCGCCTCCGCCATTTCCAGGGCAACCTCAACGGAATCATCGCGAACGACTTCGCGAACTCCGCGGGTCAACAACTCGTGCAAATACGCGCGAGCGATGCGGGTTTCCATGCGGACGATGATTGCGGCGCCTGGACTCGCATCTCCTCGCTCGAATCCGCGGTGTTCGACGTCGAGCGGATGCAATCACCGAGCGACATTGAGAACAACTGGCAATTGCGCCGCCGCAAGAACGGCCGACCGTGAGTGTAGGCAGGGGATGGCCTATCCGTTTCCGTCCCCTGCCGAATGTTCTTTAGGAACGCTCGGGGGGCGGAATAAACAGCGCGCGCTCTGCGGTCCATTCCAGGCCGCATTCTAGACAACGCATGTAGATCAGCGTCCGTTTGCCATGAGTCTCGACGCGGACGGGCATACCTTCCTTGTGGCACTCAGGACAGTCGCGATCAGAAAGCGACGGATACGACACGGGACACGAAATTCTACCAAGCAATGGGACGGGTGCGCGCCGTCGTCGCACTTCACCAGTGGTTTCGCGCGTCCATTCTGGCACGCTCCCCCGCGGGCCGGGCTCAGCGAACGGCGGATTGAGCTGCGGGCGTTGGCGTGGGCTCGGGAAACTGAGCATCCATCGCGTCGAGAATAGCTCGCAGGCTGCGCTCGACCACGGCCACAGTGCTTCCGCCAGCAGCTACATTGCCAGACCGGATGACCCGGAACCCGAAAATCGCAGCCTCTGTCAAGCCGCGCAGTTCGGCGGACTGCTTGCTTCGCTTGGAGCGGCGGAAACCGGCTTCGCCGTTTTCGTCGCTCGCTGGGAGACCGAAGCCATCCCAGAGGCCGACTTTGCGCTTTCGGCCCGGCCGCGGCTCGTCGTTTTTCTAAGGATTTCGCTTGTCGCTTGGAGGCATGATTCCTGCTAGGCCACAAGTCGCGCGCGACCGGCCGGTTTTGATTTCCAGGTCGCGATCCTATTTGGCCTAGTTTGGTCGACTCAATGCGAGGTGAATCTTGAAACAAGTAATCCGCGCCGCAATTTTCTCAGCCATGATGGTTGGCCTCGCCAATCCGGCCTCCGCCATCTCCATCATGATCGGCGACAACGATGGTTACGGTATCGGGATTTGCGACAACTGCAATCACACCTTCGTCGCACCGGTCGATGATGGGCGGACCCCCGACGAAGTGGCGGCCACCAACGGTGCACAGTACACCGATACCTACAGCACCACGCATGGATCATTCTCTCCGCCTGATCAGGTGGGAAACGTCGCCACATTCTTGTTCACGGGGCTGGGCAATGCCTGGACGATGGGCCACCTGGAAATCGACATGGCCGATTTTCAGGCGTCAACCTTTGGCGCCGTCATCACGACGTTCAATGGCATCGTCCAGGCCTTCGACGTATAACGACGGCTACCCACAGACCTTGATTCACCACTACGCTCTTACCCAGGACGTCCTCGACTCGATCAACGCGACGGGTGAGTTGGAAATCGTGATCGACCGAAACGCTTCGGGTGATTTCTACGGCTTCGACTACCTGTTCCTGCACGACAGGGGCGTCCCCACGGCCGTGCCGGAACCTGCATCGATGCTCCTCCTCGGCACCGGTCTGGTGGGTGTCGCGGCGCGTCGGTTGCGTAGGAAGAAGTAAGCAGTTAGATACCGGGCGGAATTCATCGGCAACGACAAATGGCGGCCAGCAATGGCCGCCATTTCGTTTTCTGCGCGATGGAGTTGTACGGGCGGTAGTTTGTCGACGTGGAAGGAGGATTGATTTATTCTGGTGGAGCCAGGGCCCGCGCAGGTGAAGCCATGACCACATTGCGAAGGCAGCTCGTCCTCCTCACGTTCTTGATGTCCGTGGCGTGCGCCGCTAATCCAGCCGCACCCGACTCCACTGGCTCGATGCCGGCGTGGCTGACGACATTGATACGCCAATCCGAAGCAGCAACCCGTCGCCAATCCGCCGGCGTTCATTGCACGCTATGACTACAAAGGTCAGCCGGTATATTTCCAGCCGCAACGCTGCTGCGACATCATGGGCGTCCTCTATCGCCCGGACGGCTCGGTCGCGTGTCATCCGGATGGCGGCTTGAATGGGACCGGAGATGGGAAATGTGCTGATTTCTTTGTTGAACGACGGAACGAGCGGATCATCTGGCGCGACGCGCGCGGAGCACCCTAGATCACTTTGACCTGTTCACAGCGAGGTATATACTCCCAAAAAAACAACAGGGAGGCTTCCGTGAAATCACTGACGCCCGCGTCGATCGTACTGGCCATGGTTTTGGGCGTGGCGCCCGCCTTGGCCCAGACCCCGGCCCCTGCTGCCCCGGCAGCGCCACCCGCCCGTGGCCCCCAGGCGAATTGGTGGTCTCAGGCAGGCGCAGAAAACGGCCCGGAACGCACTGTCTGGGCGGCGCAGAAGACACCGGAAACGCCCTACACCGGAGTCAACAAGCCGATCTGGCATATCGCCGACATTCTCAAGTCGCATCAGGGACAGCCGCGCTGGGAAGAGAAAGTGGTGCTGACGCGCGACTTCGACGGTCGTTACGTCCAGATGGCGCCGGGCGACAAGGCCAAGTGCATGTTCTACGCCGACGACCGCGTGTTCGGCTGGGTCTATAGCGGCGCGGTGAAGATGACCATCGACGGCCAGGAGCCAAAGGTCCTGCCCAAGGGCTGGGCGTTCAACGTGGCGCCACGGCTGTCCTACTGCATGGAGACCGTCGGCACCGAGCCGGTCGTGTATTACCGCAACACGCCCGCCGGGCAGGTGCCGTCTTATCCGGAAAGCGAAACGCCGACGCCGATTCCGGGCTACAAGTACATCAAGACCAGGATCACCTCGACCGGCGGCTATGACTCATTCAACAAGCCGTTCTTCAATGTCGACGAATATGGCGCTTCGACCCGCACGGGTGAGCGCTTCCTGTATGACGGCCATACCTCGTCCAACTTGAACATCGGGATGAACCTCACGGAACTGCCGCCCTCCACCAACTGGGGCCACTGGCACGCCAACATGGTGGAGCTCTGGGTCAATGTTTACGGCAATGTCTGCGCGCTGATCTCCGGCGTGGGCGTGGTCCATGGCGAATATGGTGACGTGATCAACGCCAATGAAGAACGCTGGCACCGCGCCACCAGCTGCCCCAACACGGGCAGAAGCATACGCATGGCGATGACACCGCGGAGCAAGGAAGGCCAGGTCCATTATTTCCAGACCGACCAGCCGTCCGAGAAGTAGGGTCTAACGTCATAGGGTCGAGGCTCTTGGTGTGCTGTTTGGAACAGCTACTTCATTTGCGTGGCAGTATTGTCGGTGCCTGCCATGTCTAAGGAACCACCCAGCGATGACATCAAGACCCGAGTCGAGGCGCTCATTGATGCGGCCTCGGTTCTCACAACCGGGCATGTCTCGCTCGTGAGTCGTGAGACCCTGACCGACGCCGTTACGGTGGACTTGACTGCCGCGGCGCATCAGGCGACAGGCGACAGGGAACGGCTCACCAAGCTCGAAACTCAGACGCAGGTGTTAGCCGACGCGGTAATCGCGATAGCCGATACAGGACCGAGCGTCGCTGTTGGTCCCGCGGTGAAAGCTGTAAAGGCCGAGATGTCGGGTCCGGTCCCCCCCCCGATAACGGACCCCGTCCTCTAAGTGAGCGGCCGGAGCACTTCCCAGACGTTTCGCTGAACGTCGAGCTCTCTTATTAAGTAGCGGACTTCCCTTCATGTTCGGCAGCTGGTGGTTTCTCGCGTGGCTGCGTTGAAGACCGACTCCATGCGCTCGATCCACGGATCCGCATCATCTTCGGATGCCGTCTCGGCGTCGCGGCGCGCGCTTCGACGGATCAGCAGGACGAGGGTCGCGACCACGATTGCGATGCCGGCAAGGATCGCCGCGCTGGGATAGGCTGCCGACAACCTGTCGCCGGCAAGACTCCCGAAGGTCATCCAGTCGCCCGACAACAGACCGCCGCCTAAGAGACCCAAACCGGCGTAGGCAAGAAGCGAAGTGGCATCGCTGCTGCTTTTCGTCGAGCCGGCCGACTCGCGCAGCGATCGCCGGCGCAGACGCGCCAAGGCAAGTATCAGGCCCGCTGCGGCGAACAAGAACCCGATCGCGGCGCCCCGCAAATAAGGAAGTCGCGCCGCCAGACTGCTGAACAGCGGCGTCACGATCCAGGCGATGAGGACACCCAGCGTGACGAGCTCGATTGCGTCTGTGATTCGACGGCGCATCGGAGTCGCGATTGTGGCAGGAATCTACGTCCGTTGTGTGATATAAGGTCCGCCTACCAGCCCTTGAGAGGTGACGCCATGAGCATGAAACGAAGAGAATTTCTCGCGGCCGGTCTCGCACTGCCCCTCGCTCCGACGGTGATTGCGCTGGCGCAAGGCGGCGGCAGGGGACGCGGCGCGGCGCCGACCAAAACGGCGAAGACGACGAAGATGTTCAAATCGCCGGGCATGTATCCCAACGCGCTGGCCGTGATGACGGACGCACCCGGCGGCTTGTGGATCGGCCAGCAGAAGATCACGGCGTCGAATTCGAAGACATATAACCTGCCGGTGCTGCCAGACCCCGATGAGGCGGCGTGGCTCGTCGATTGGAACGGCAAGCTGCTGAAGACGGTCATGACCCCTTCCCGTAATACCTCCGGCATGGCGTACGGTGGGGGCTGCGTGTGGATGGGGGCGAACTCCGATCCATACGGCATCTTTCAGGTCGACATGAATTCCAAGCTCATCAGCCATCGTCAGATTCCGCTCAGCATCGACGGCAGCGGCAGTGGTTGCCATGGTGTGAAGTGGCACAACGGCAAGCTGTGGATTGCCGCGTTACGGCTGGGCGGCATCCTGCGTGTCGATCCCAAGACGTGGGTTCCCGAAGTGTTAATCCGCGCAAGCTCGGAGGAGAAGCCGCGCCTCCACGACGTGTGTTTCGACAACGAGGGGAACATCTGGGTCGTGACCGGCAACAACAGCACCAGCTACGCCGAAGGGAAAGCCGGACTGAACAAGTATGACGGCAAGACCGGAGCGCTTCTGATGACGGTAGAATTTGCGCCCGGATCGTGCGACCCCCACGGGCTCGACTGGCACGACGGACGACTCGTCAGCTGTGATGCCGGCATCCACCCGGGATGGAAGGGCCTGGAGAGTCCGCACAACGGTTACATCTTCAGCATCGAGATCGTCTAGAGCCACACCGATGGCTGGCAGGTAGGTATAGGCGCACACACCGACTGGCGATCTGTGTGTGCGCCGGTTTTTCCCACCGCTACTTGATCATCCAGAGATAGACGTTGCGTCCCTCGACCTGCATCGTCTGGTCGGGTGGCCACTGTCGTCGCCCATGCTGAAGCTCTGCGACACGATGCGCGAGCCGGGCTTCAGCTCTTTCTGCAGCTTCGGCATCAGCTTTTCGTTGAGCGACTGCAGCAGATACAGCGTGACCACGGTCGCTTCGCCGATCGGCGTCGCGAACAGATCCTGGTTCAGGAAGCGTACCCGGTCGCCGACGCCCGCCTTCTTCAGGTTTTCGTTGGCTTCCCTGATCCGCTGCGGGTCGATGTCGATCCCGACTGCCGACTTGGCTTTGAACGTCTGCACCGCCGCAATCGGGATACGGCCATCGCCCGAGCCGAGATCGTAGACGACGTCGTTCGGGCCGACCTTGGCAAGCTTGAGCATCGCCTCGACCACCTCGGGCGGGGTGGGAACGAAGATGACATCCGGCGACCGCAATGCCGGCGCCTGGGCGGTCGTCTGCGCATTCGCTGCGCCGGCGACGACGATGGCACGTGAACAAGACCGCGGGCATAACCCGTCGGAATCGCATAACACTCACCCTTTCTTCTTGTGCGTTCCTTTCGTGCTGCGAAATGCGGCCAGAAGCCGCATTATCGTACCGATCGTCAACCCATTTTGTCACGGTTCGCCGACGCCGAACCTGGCGGATCAACCTCACCGACACGCACTGATCGTCTCACCCAACCAACCGTGCATACGTGGACATCGCCCACGACCATTGCGCGATCCCGTCCCACACTCCGGCGATGAGGAGTGCCCCGATCGCGACTCGAAACGCCACGCCATGACGCCAGGCCCAACTGCAGGCGAAAGCCGCGGCGATAGCCAGCGCCGGAAATGCGGCGAAGTGATAGCGCATCTGAATCGGAGTCACGATGCCGATGACTAGAAACACGAGACAGACGCCGGCCCACCCGAGAAGAAGCAGGGTCAGCCGCGGCGATATGCTATCGCGAGACAGACGCCAGACACCGATCGCTGCCGCCGCGCCTGCAGCCCAGCCGAAGTAGAGTTCGCCGTGCCATGCCGCGTCCGACAGTTTGGAGCCGATTGATGCGGGCACGGCCGACGCGCCGGAGACACTCACGGACGCCGCACGGCCAAGCTCGCTGAGATACACAGAAGGAAACCATGCGTAGTACAAGACGCCGGCGATAGCAGTGGCCGATGCCGCCGCCACCGCAACACCGGTCGCCGATGGCTGAAGTCCGCCGCCGTGCCACGCGTAGAGGGCGCCGGTGACGGCAAGCACGCCAATCAGAATGGCGCAGGTGCTTGGATGGGTCAGCAGCGCAGCCGCCACGACGATCGTCAAAAGGACAACCGTACTCCGTCTCGTGCGCTCGACCGGCAGCGCCACCACAAGCGCGAGGCTCGCGACGAACAGCGTTTGCGCGAAGGCGTTGGTCAGAGCTCCTTCGGTCATGACCCACGCCGTCATCGGCATGGCGTGGTACCAAATCACAGACGCGATTCCTGCCAGCCTGTCGGATGTCGCCCGCACGATCATCCAGTACAGCAGCGTCGCGGCGGCCGCATCGGCCACCGTGATAACGATCCGCAGCAGCGCGAGACGCTCGAACGCATCAGACGTGAGCCATGCGAACGGCGCAGCCGCGAGATACAGAAGAATCGGGTATGGGAACGCGTAGTTGTCAGGCGTGAACGAGGTGAAATAGAAACGCCCGGCGAGAACGTATTCGAAGCGATGGGCATGGAACACGCCGTCGCCGATTGGCATATTGGGGTGCAGCAACATCAGCAGCTTCAGGAAACATGCTGCGACGGAGATCGCGATCACGCCGATGGCGGCTGAGCTGAGGCGTTCCTGACGCCACTTCTCAATACTCCATACCGCCGCGAGCAACCCCGACGCAAGGCCTGCAGCAAGGACAAGAACGTGCGACGGATACTGCACGTAAGGCCCGACGCCTCGCGCAAGAAGGGCGGCTTCAACCCAGGCCACGAGAATCGCGAACGCGGCGACCCACAGCGGAGGTGCTCTCAGGACTGCAACGGCTGTCGCAAGTATTGCGATAGCGGCCGCCCCACTCGCGGCGGCTCTCCGGGGTGCGCGCGGCCATCCGCCGATCGGTTCCAATGTGATTGATGCCATCGCGACACCGAGTTTGCGCGGATCGCGCGCCGGTAGGTACGGTGGTGTCGTATCGATACCGACGATGATCCCGCTCGTGCCTGGACGTCGCGGCGCGGTTATACCAAGGTTCACGTTTCTCTTGATGATCTCGTCCGCGACGGTCACCCCATCCACGTCAATCCGGACTCGCGGTAGCGGCACGCCTCGTGGTCGCCAGACTTTGGTCTCGAGCGTCACTCGCCAGTCTATGTCGCGATCGATCGCCGGCAGCGTGAACTCGGCACGTGGAGCAAGCCACATATAAATGTGGCTTGCGTTCCTTTCTATCTGGTAGAAGCCCTGAGTAAGGTTTTGCCGATCGGCTCTCAAAGGGACTGCAAGGGGAGATCGGAGATTCGCGCTGAAGAACGCGAGGAACGCAACGACCCCTGCAATGACGGCAGCTCCGGATGCGATCCGTTGCGACACACGGATGTTATATCAGACGCCGTTCAGTAGGCCCTCAAAACGTGTCACCGCAGCCGCTTCTGCGCCTCTCGGAAGCGAGGCGACGACGGCGGTACGCGCGTGTATGCGGCGCGAGCGCTCACCATTTCATTCAGTCGTTTGTCGTAGAGCTCCGCCGCCGCGTACCACGCGTCGAACTCGGTTCGCGGGATAGCGCTCGGCGAGATCGGCGAAGGCGTCGGCCGCGAGCCGGTATTGTTTGGCGCCGACATATAACTGTCCGAGCTTCCAGAGTGCGGACTCGGCCGCGGGTGTCGTGCCGTATTGCGTCACAACCTGGCGGTACGTGATGAGCGCCGACGGCACCGACGTGGCAAGTACATCGTCGCGCTCATAGAGCTGCTGACGTTCTTCCAGTTCGCCTCGCATCATCAGCGCACGTGGCGCCCATGAACTCTGCGGGTAACTCGACGCGAGCTTTCCGAACAACTCACGAGCGTCCGCTTCCTTTGTCGCGCGCTTCGTTCGGAGCGTATTTTGGGCCATCAGGAACAACGCCTCGGGCGCGCGGGCATCCTCTCGATATCGATGGGCGAACTCGAGATATGTCGCCATCGCATCCTCGATCCTTCCCTGCCGTTCGTGAACGGACGCCATCAGGAAGTAGGCCTCGGTGGCCGTCTCGCCGACGCCTTCCTTCGCGGCAATGCCCTGAAGCGTGACCAACGCCTGGTCGAACAGCTTGGCGTCGACCTTCGCACGCGCGATTCGCAGCTCCTGTTCCGCCCAGGGAAGCGTCGAGACCGGCGCCGGCTCGACGATGGCTGTCGGCCGCGGCAATGCTCTTCGGGCGATGCTCTCCGGCGGACTGCGGCTTGGCGACTGGAACTGGAGCTGGAGCGGGAGCTGGAGCGGGCAGCACCACGTCGCCCTTCGCCGCGCCGGAAGATGGAACGGCCGGAGCTCTCTCAGGT
The DNA here is from genome assembly GCA_963751855.1 of uncultured Alphaproteobacteria bacterium. Lineage (GTDB taxonomy): Bacteria > Pseudomonadota > Alphaproteobacteria > Rhizobiales > Xanthobacteraceae > Afipia. The sequence goes on from CAVVWF010000008.1 coordinate 958,992, forward strand.
GGCGGCAATCGACGTGCGGTTTGAACACCCGCGATCGCGATCGCCATCAGCGCGCTTGCCGACCAGAACGGCGCCTGCAACAGCGACCCGCCGCCGTCGCGGCGAAGCCGTCGGCGAAGAGCCGCTGGAGCGAACGGGATCGCTGAGTGGCGGGTCGTAACGGCTGTCGACCGATTCGAGGTCTCGTTTCAGGCGCTGGAGGTCGGCGCGCAAGTCCGCAGCTGTCTGAAACCTGAGCTTTCGATTCTTCTCGAGCGCCTTGCCGACAATGCGCTCGAGCTCCGGATGAACGGCGGGATTCAGCTCGCGCAGCGGCACGGGTGACTGGCTGACGATGAGGTCCATGATGGCCGGGAATGTCCGGGGCGTTGAAGGCCCGGCGTCCGGTGATCAGCTCGTAGAGCACGACGCCTGTAGAGAACAGGTCAGACCGTGCATCGAGATTCTCGCCGCGCACCTGCTCGGGCGACATATACGGGGCCGTTCCACTGGTCCGTGCCGACCGCGTTCCTCCAGGCATCGAGCCGTCGTGTCCGGCCGGCAGCGGCACGGCGAGGCCAAAATCGAGAATCTTCACATGATCGCGGTCAGTCACGAAGATGTTGGCTGGCTTGATATCGCGGTGCACGATGCCCCCGGCGTGCGCAGCGTCGAGCGCGTCGGCAATCTGGATCCCGAGCTCGATCACCCGGTCGCTTGCCACCGGCCGGCCGCCGATCACTCTCGAGAGCACCTGGCCCTCGAGCAGCTCCATCACAATGAAGTGACGGCCCTCGTGCTCCGCAATCTCGTAGATAGTGCAGATGTTCGGATGGTTCAGGCTCGACGCAGTGCGCGCCTCGTGCTGAAATCGCGCGATCATCCCGTGGTCGGCCGAGAGCTCGACGAGGGACCAGCTTCAGCGCCACCGGGCGGCCCAGCGCCAGATCTTCGGCCTTGTACACCTCGGCGGTCGCGCCATCGCCAAGCTTCTCGAGGACCCGGTAATGCGAAATTGTCTCGCCAATCATGTGTGTTCTGGCAACTCTGATCTCGCCCAGGACGCGAGGCAGAGCTACCGGTATGTTTATCGGTTTCTGCAATACGCCTCGATAGCGTGAGCACTTTCCTGCTGCGTAATCAATTACGCGGCAAGTAATGCACCTGCCGTCACCTTACACATTTCCGGTCAGTTTCTGCGGGTTGGGGTAAGGCATCAGCCTTGCGACACAGCCGCGCCGTACAGCCCATTCGCAAGGCCGGTACAGCTTATTAACGTCGACAGCCAGGAGGTTCAATCATGCGGTTCCCTTTGGCAGCAGCGTTGTGCGCAGGCGTTCTCGCGGGCGCCTGCACAGACTCAACCATGTCGCCCGCTCAACCCGCCTCGATCGCCGTACCCGTCCGGTTGCAGTCGGAGCCCCGTGCCGGCAATCCGCAAACCGTGGGGTCGGCATCGGCGCAGCTCTCTTCACACAATCTCCGCACGCATCTCAGCGGCAATGAGGAGGTGCCCGTCAGGGCCACCGACGCGCAGGGTCAGGCGATATTCCAGGTCAACGACGCTGGCACAGCGATCAGCTACAAGCTGATCGTCGCGAACATCGAAAACGTGACGCAAGCGCACATTCATCTTGCGCCTTCAGGAATGAACGGCGGCATCGTTGTGTGGCTCTATCCCGCCGCGCCGCCCTCGATGCTCATCCCGGGGCGCACACAGGGGATTCTCGGTGAGGGTGAGATCACGGCGGCATCGCTGGTCGGATCGCTGAGTGGACAAACGTCTGAGCGCTCTTCTCGACGCGATGCGCAATGGGGGCGCATACGTCAACGTCCACACGTCCCAGTTTCCCCCCGGTGAGATTCGCGGACAGGTCGACTGAAGAACATCGCCGCAAGGGCGCGGCTTCGAAGCCGCGCCCTTAGGTCTTTTTCAGCTTCCTCTTCGCTCTCCTGCTCTTCGCTCTCTTGGCTCGGCTTGGGCGCAGCGGCGTTGCCGGCCAACCGTCGAGCGACGCGTTGACTTGATCGATGAAGGCGTTCCACTCGGCGTCGGCGACACCGATGCGGGTGTTGATGATGAATACCCAGTCGACGCCGTCGGCCCGCGAGGTCGCGGTCGATCGACAGCCCGGCGTGCTGCCATCGCGGCGGCCGTTCATCCGACCACCCATTCCCCACACCGCGTGGCGCCCGATCATGCGAACCAGCGCCGTCGCCGACGCGGCGAGACCGCACGAGCCCAGCGCCGACTCCTTCGCCATGCCGTCGCCGCCATAGACCGCGGGCACCGTCGTGTTGTCGGCCGGGCGCAAAGTCGTGAAACCGAGGCCGTCATCCTCGGGCTGGACTTGATCGGCGGGCCGGCCGCCAGGTCCGGCAGTGGGACATGCCGCCACGTCGGTGATGCCGAGCGGTGCCAACAGGCGCTGGCGCACGAAGTTGAGGAACGACAATCCCGAGACCCGTTCGACGACCGCCATGCCGACCAGATAGCCGAAGTTCGAGTAGCTGTAGGTCGACCCGGCGCAGTGGTGAGGTTGCGGGTCGCGTAGATGCGCCGCGCGATCTCGAGCGGCGTGGGCGGCCGCGACAAGCCCAAGTCGCGCGCGATCTGGCGCATGTCATACGTGGCGTCGGTCGGAGTGTTCGTATACCCACCCCGGTGGTCCATCAGGTTTTGAATGGTGATCTGGTCGCTGCGCGCATCCATCGGGCCGCTGAACCCAAGTAACGGGTAAACCCGGCGAGTGGGCGCGAGCACTCGACGTGCCGCTGAGCTGTGAGCCGGTCGTAAAGCGACTGCACCGCGGCGGTGACGAAGATCTTGCTGTTGCTGGCGAGAAGCATGCGATCGCGCACGCCGGTACGACGCGTGCCCGGCTCGGACCACGTGTAGGCGCGCTCGAAGCGCACCGTCAGGTTGCGCGCGATCGAGAGCTGGGCCGAACGTATGGAGTTCTGCTTCATGAAGGATTCGACGAGTGCGTCCGTGGCAGCGAGCGCAACGGGCCTGCGCCCAGTGACCGACCATTGACGCGCGTGCGGAATGTCTCGCTCGGCGAAGATCGCGGCGAAACGCACACTCGACCCGACACCGCCCGCGTCAATGCAGATCGGAAAGAGCCCGTTGGCGACGTTGCTGTCGAACTCGCGCTGATAGGCGCTCGCGGTAAGTCCGTGGCGCGCAACCCAGCGTCCCACGTTGTCGTTGGAGAACGCCGCGGCAAGCCGGTGATCCTCTGTCGACCGACACGAACGCGCAGCCGAAAGAATGGCAGGCTTGCCTCGGCGTCGAAGACCGCTTGATAGTCGGCCGAGGTTTCGAGTGCGCGCAGGTGCAGGAGGACGCCCGCGGGCCGCGCGTGCCACACCGCGGCGTAGCGCGGCGACGCGGCAGCGCCGTACACCGTCATGGAACGCAACGCCATCCCGCCCAGCATGGCCTGGTTGTTCGCGGCCTCGAAGCTCGCACGATCGAGGCCGTGCCGCGCCATCCACGGACCAGGTATGCCGGCTTCGAACGTCGCGGCGAAGATGGCGCTCGAACCGGCGCCGGTGGCGCTCACCAGTACCGGCGCTCGGCCCGACGCAACCGCCTGATTGAAGCGTCCTTGATAGTCGGCATCGCGCACACCGTGGAACGCCGAGCCACGCACCACCCGGCCGCTGCACCCAGACCGCGTTGTAGCGCGCATCCGACGGTGACCCGTACACCGACAGGGCAATCATGCGGAAGCCCTGACCTGACAGGCGATCAAAGGCTTCCTGATGCTGTTGGGCAGTGCGCCCGTGGTACGCCTCGAAGGGTTCCATGGCACGAATGATAGGGGCGCTCCCCCATCTAACGGAAGATCAATCAGCGTCTTTTTAGGCTGCCGCGCAGCCAGCAAAGCACTTATGGCCTGGAGGCTGCGTTCGACGACGGCTGAGGTATGTCCTCCGACTCCAACGTTGCCGGCCCGGATCGCCTCGAACCCGACAATCGCAGCATTCGTCAGGTTCTCCAGTTCCGCGAACGCTTTGTCCTGGTTGCACGCTTGCTTGAGCGTGAACTCGGTGACGGCACCGGCAATGGCGTTGTCGAGGCATCGGTTCAGCGTACGAAAGTCATCCGTGCTGATGGGCGCTCCCATTTCCACGGCCAAATCGGTGACCGACTGACACACGTCGCCATAGTCGTGCACGACCTGTTCGATGGTGAACCCCTTGAGGAGAAGGTCCTGGCCGTGCGTCTTCGCGCTCTGGCCAATTTCGTTCGACTGCGACGCGCCATCCCGCAGTTCTTCGCACAATTGATCGAGAAACAGCGGCACTCCGTGATGAGTCTCCGTCTTGGTGTCGGCAGGCGACATTCTCGACGCCACCTTTACCTCGCAGCGACGGATGAGCTCTCCACGATATGTCCCGATGAAATCTTCGAGTGCGATATTCGCCATGACGCAGTGTAGTGTTAGGCACACAGCAGGGCGCTGTTCACAGTTGAACAGACCACTAACGGGCTAGGAGTCGGACTCGTGAAATCTCGTGGCGCGCTCATCCTGGCTGCCGTTATCGACCGTCCTGCTCATGGCCGGTGCGGTCGTTCCTGTCGTTCGCCGCACCGCTTCACTGCGAACGGTCTATGAGCTCGACACGCGGCTCTGGTTTCTCCAACTGAAACTGCGCGGTGACGTCCCACAGATGGGCTGGACCGAGGCGCTGCGTCGAGTCGGCCCCGGATGGCCGCACCGCGCGCGCTTCGACGTGGCGCAGGCCGTTGGGAGCGGCGCCGCCCCGTGTCCGGTCTTATGGAAGACGCCGTTGGGCCGGTTCTGGGGCACCGAACGCGATGGACGCGAGCTCGATCTCCTGACGCTCGAGCAGGCGGTTGGAGACATCTACGAGCAGCGGGCCGTCTCGGTCCACGATAGCGACGTGGTCATCGACGTCGGGGCGCACCTGGGGACCTTCACGCGCATCGCCCTGCAGCACGGCGCGCGCCTGGTCGTTGCCGTCGAAGCGGATCCCGTGAATGCCGTCTGCTTCGCCCGGACGTTCGCCTCGGAGATCGCTGACGGACGCGTGCGGCTCGTGGAGGCGGCTGCCTGGCATTCGCCAGGTTCGCTGAACTTCGAGCTCGGCAACGCAAGCCAGACGGGACACGTTGCGGGTTCGGGGAGTGGCCGAGCCGTAGTTGTGCGGGCCGTGAGGCTCGATGACATGGCCGACGAGCTGAAACTCGGTCGCGTGGATTTCATCAAGATGGACATCGAGGGAGCCGAGCGGCATGCGCTCGCCGGAGCGCGGCGGCTGCTGGCCGTGTATAAACCGCGGCTGGCCATCTGCATCTATCATGCGCCGGACGATCCTGAAATCGTCCCCCGCCTGGTGCGCGAAGCGAACGACACCTATCAGACGTTCAGCCGCCACGGATTCCAGGCGTATTTCCATTAAGTGAAGGAGATCACTTCACAGTTTAATGTCGCCGCCTGGGTCGACTACTGAATCGTTCTGTGGCTTGTGGCGTGGTACGACCGCGCACGCGCGGGCGATAAGGAACGCCGAACAAAGGAGTTATGCATCCGTCAGCTGATTCAGAACGCGAATCGGGCGCGTGACGATGTCGGCCGGTGGTTTGCGTCGGAACAGAAGCGCGCACCATACCGGTGCGTGCTCGCGAAATACTGGAGTGCCCATGAACCGCATCCTCGCTGTTGTCGCCGCAGTGCTGTTTCCCATCGCGGCCATCGCGGCTCCGATTACCGTTCATAACACCGGCGTCGACAGCACCGATACGTTAGTGGCCATGGGAGCCCAGACTGAGTTCTGGACATTCCTGTCCGCACCGGCCGGCGCTTCTGAAACAGTCGGTTCCGACGCCTTCAGGTACAAGCACCCCGCTTACGTCGCGGACTCGTCAGTCTCTGCGTGGGTCGCGCCGGCCGCAAACGGCAATGCATCGGTCTTAGGATTCTACGTATATGAGCTCCTGGTGGATCTGACGGGATTCGATCTTTCAACGGTCTCCATCACCGGGATGTTCAGCACGGATAACAACGGTTTTATTAGAGTCAATGGAGCCGCCGCCGCGGCCACGACCGGATTCGCAGACTTCGGCTCACTGCACGCGTTCACGCTGGACTCCGACTTCGTCGCGGGAATCAACTCAATCCAGGTGGGCGCCAACAACGGTGGAAATCCAACCGCTTTCCGCGTCGAGTTCTCAGACGCCAGCGGGACGCCGATTGACCCGACGGCGGTTCCCGAACCTGCGTCGCTCTTGCTGGTCGGCAGCGGCGTCGCCGGCATGATTGCCCGACGCCGGCGTCAGCGATAGCACACTGAGTCATACCGTTGCGCTGAGGCGGCTCGAATTGCATTCGAGCCGCTTTTTTTTCGCTGACAAACGCGCAATTGTGGCCCTTAAGTCCTCCGCACGTGCGACTTCGGCGCCCTAATCCTGCTTAAACCGCGGTATTCAGTTTGCATTCCGCCGTTCGTGGACGGGATCGTGACTGCGTGACGCCTTCGGTATACGAAGCGCGACGCACACGATGGGCGCGCTGCCGGCCATAGCAGCGCGCCGCTCGTTCACGCCAGCGGAATGCTTTAAGGCTCAGCCGGAGCCGGGGCGTCCAGCTCTTCCATCGCCTTCACCAGGCACGACGGACAAATTCCGTGAGAGAACCGCGCACCCGTGTGGTCGGTGATGTAGCTCTCCACCTGTTCCCAGTAATCCTGATCGGAGCGGATGCGTTTGCAGTAGCTGCAAATAGGCAGGAGTCCGCTGAGCCGGTTGATGTTCGCGATCAGCGCGAGCGTTCGCTGGCCGACGTGGATGCGCGCGCGAAGCTCGTCCGGGTCGAAGGGCTTGGTCAGGTAATCGTCGGCGCCGGCTTCGAGGCCGGCCACAAGATCCTGACGGTCGGTGCGCGCCGTCAGCAGGATCAGATATACGGGCGATGGAGGCGGCGTGGCGCGAACGCGCCGGCACAGTTCGATGCCATCAAGCTTCGGCATCATCCAGTCGACGATCGCCAGCGCCGGCGACTCGGGGCCCATGATCCCCTCCCACGCCTCAGCGCCGTCGTGGGCCACGAGCACGTCAAAACCCCAGCGCTCGAGCGTCCGCCCCAGCAGCAGCGTCGACGTACGGTCGTCGTCGGCAATCAGTATGCGCACTGCCCATGAGAGTAGCCGCTACGCACGCCATGAAGCTGTCCTGTTTGGCACAATGCGGACCTCGCCCCTCTGGAAGCTGATTCGGCGCAAGGTGGGTATCATAGCGACCATGAAGATGGTCCTGGGGGTGGCGACATGTCTTTGGGTCGCAACCTTGTGGGTTGTCATACAGGCGCGGCCACAAAACGCTGCAGGCAGCCAGGCGGCGGGCAATCCACCGGCGACAATCGATTACCAGCAACAGGTTCACACGCTTCTTGCCGCCAGGTGCCTGAGTTGCCACAGCGCCGAACGTCGTTCGGGCGGATTGTCGCTCGCCGCTTACGCCGACGCGCTCGACGGGGGCCGCAGCGGCGCAGCCATCAGGCCAGGAGATTCGGCGGGAAGCCTGCTGATGATGCGAATCACGGGCAAGGTCGAGCCGGCGATGCCACTGGGCAGGCCGGCACTCTCAGCTGCCGAGATTGCGACGATTCGTGGCTGGATAGACGAAGGCGCACGGGAAACGGTCACCTCAGCCGCGGCGACGCCAAAGTGGGAGGCACCGCTCGCGCTCGCGCGACCAGCGATACCTGACGTTGTCTGGCGGAACTGGACGTCCCCAGTCGATCGCTTCGTGAGCAGGTATCTCGGTGATCACGGCGATCGAGAACCGGAGTTGATTGGCGACGCCGCATTCGCGAGGCGGGCCTACCTCGATCTCTGGGGTCTGCTTCCCCCGCCAGAGGATCTCCAGGCGTTTCTCGCAGACAGGAACCCGAACAAGCGATCCTCTCTCGTCGAACGGCTTCTTGCCGACAGCGACAAGTACTCGCAACACTGGATCTCGTTCTGGAACGACCTCCTGCGAAATGAGGAAGGTGCCAATTACTACTCTGAGACGTCATCACGCAAGAGCATCAGCACCTGGCTGCTGTCGGCGCTGAGCACGAACGTCCCCTACAACCGGTGGGTCGAGCAGCTGCTGAATCCGACAACGCCTGACGATCCCGATGGATTTCTCATCGGCGTCAATTGGCGCGGTGAAGTGAATGCGAGCCAGACGCCCGCCATGCAGGCGGCGCAGAATAGCGCGCAGATCTTCATCGGGATCAATCTCAAGTGCAACTCATGTCACGACAGCTTCATCAGCAAGTGGACGTTGAAGGACGCGTACGGCCTTGCCAGCTTCTTCTCTGAAGACGGTCGGCTGCGTCTGTACCGTTGCGACGTGCCGCAGGATGACTACGCGACGCCGGCGTTCCTGTTTCCGGAGCTCGACCGCGCGCCACCGTCTGGTTCGCTGTCCGACCGGAGGCGCACGGCTGCGGCCATTTTCACCGACTCGCGCAACGGCCGCCTGCCCAGGACGCTCGTCAATCGAATGTGGCACCGCCTGTTGGGGCGCGGCTTCGTCGAAAACCCCGACGAGATGGATGGCGTGCCGTGGAGTCCCGCATTGCTTGATTGGCTGGCGAGCGATTTCGCGGATGGAGGGTACGATCTGAAGCGGCTCATGGCGACGATCGTGTCGTCCAAGGCGTATCAGATGCAGGCCGTGCCCCGAGTGGGCGAGCAGGCGCGTGGATATGTCTTTCGCGGACCGGAAATCAGGCGCCTCACCGCGGAGCAGTTCGGGGACGCCATCGGCGCGATAACCGGCGACTGGAACGTGTATCAGCCCCCTGCCCCACCACAAGTGGCCGGGACAATTCCCGCAGGACCGCCGCCCGGACGCTACACACGTGAATGGCAAACGCCCGCGAGCACGGTGGCGCGCGCGCTCGGCCGACCGATTCGCGACCAGGTATTCTCGACGCGCAACACGACTGCGACGACGATTCAGGCGCTCGAATTGGTCAACGGAGAACGGCTGGCGAACTGGCTGCTTCGAGGCGCCCGAAACATGCTGGGGGAATTGCCTGCTCCGCCGACGGCTCTCTTCGTCACGCCGATCAATTCGCGCGGCGGACGAGCTGGGACACCGCCCCAGGCGCGAACGGCTCCTGCCCTGTTCGATATCGATATCTCCGGAGCGTCACGGCTCTGGCTCATCGTGCAGAACGCCAATTCGACGGCTGTCGACAAAGCCGAGGCCGTGTGGACGCGCGGAGAGTTCGTCGGACCCGACGGCGCCATTACGCCACTGACCTCTCTGACGCCGCTCGACGAATCAGTACTGCGAGCCGCGTCCGGTCCCGTCGTTCTCGATGACGCGACATTCGCGTCGGGCGTGCGCGTCAAGACGCCTTCTCGGCTCGTGTATGACGTCTCCGGTCGTGGGTTTACCCGGCTTCGAGGGATCGCCGGACTCGAAAACACATCGGCCCTTGCACAAGGCGAGACGATTCTCGGGCGGTTCCTGATTTTTGGAACGGAGCCGGATATGGATCGACTGGTTCCGCCTGCACCCGGAACGCCGTTGCCTCCCGGCCCGCGACAGACGAGGGCGACACAAGTCGTCGACCGGTTGTACTGGTACGCGCTCGGACGCGCGCCATCGGCCGAAGAGCGGACGATAGCACTGGAGGCGTTGACCGACTCGACTCGCGCCGGCCGCATGTCCGCGGAAGGTTTGGCCGACTTGTTGTGGGCCGTACTGATGAAGCCGGAATTCCAGCTGATTTTCTGAGAGCGCTGTGATGACTGACGAACCTCTGAACCTGAGCCTGAAGAGCGGACGATTTTTTCCCGACTGGTCGGCCGCCGAGCATTCATGGGCGCAACGGCAGGCGCCACGCTCTCGGCGCTGATCGGTCGCGAGCCGCGACCGCTGCACGCCCAGGGAAGCCGCCCGGGCGCGACCGCCGATGCCGTCATCGTTTTGTGGATGGCGGGTGGTATGGCGCAGACCGAGACCTGGGATCCGAAACGCTATACCCCGTTCGAGCCCGGTGTTCGCACGGAGCGGGTGCTGAGCACGTTCCCCAGCATCGATACCGCCGTGGACAACATCAAGATCTCGCAGGGTCTCGAGCGCGTCGCCCGGGTCATGGACCGGGGCGCGATCATCAGAACCTTCCAGGCGGCGGATCTCGGGTACATCCTGCACTCGCGCCACCAATACCACTGGCACACCGGCTACATTCCGCCGCAGACGGTTGCGATGCCGCACATCGGTTCGGTGATTGCCAGAACGCTCGGTCCGAGGAATCCGACCGTGCCGCCGTTCATCTCCATCGGGCAGAACATGGAAATCGGCGGCGAGAGCGCCCCACTCAAGGCCTTTCACACAGCCGGCTTCCTCGGTTCGGAGCACGGTCCGTTTCTGATTACGAACCCGCACGATGCCGCCGCCGCCGTCCGGCCGCCGGCCGAACTTGGCGAAAAGCGGTTCCTCAGCCGCCGACAGCTCTACGAGAAACTGCTGGCGCAAGAGCCGGTCTATCAGTATGCGGGCGACTTCCAGCGCGAATCGCTCGTTCGATCGCTCGAATCCGCCGACCGCCTGTTGACCTCTCCATCAGCCAAAGCGTTCGACTTGTCGCTCGAACCACAGCGAACGTACGACGCATACAACACCGGCCGATTTGGTCAGGGGTGCCTCCTCGCGCGGCGCCTCGTTGAAGCCGGCGCTCGCTTCGTCGAAGTGACAACGGAATACATTCCATTCCGCTACTGGGATACGCACGAGCGTGGCCATGAGCGGGCGAAGACGATGAAAGAGCAGATCGACGCACCGCTGGCACAGCTGGTTCTCGATCTCGAAGAGCGAGGGCTGCTCGATCGCACGCTTGTGGTGCTGGCGAGCGAATTCGGACGCGACGCCATCACCGAAGGAAAGGTCGGCAAAGAGGTCAGGGACCAGGCCAACACGCCCGACGTGATGAGCGCACCCGAGCACTACGGCATGCACCGGCACTTCACAGCAGCCGGATCGGTCGTGTTGTTTGGCGGCGGGATCAAGAAAGGGACGGTGTATGGGCGCACGGCAGACGAGCGGCCTTGCACGACGCTCGAAAACCCGGTGCCCGTGGAAGACCTCCACGCCACGATCTATCACGCACTTGGAATCCCGCCGAATACGTCCTATCTCGCCGAAAAGAGACCCGTGTACGTCACAAATGATGGCAAGGGAAAGCCGATACGCGAACTGTTCGAACGGGGGTAACCATGAACAACGTGGTCTGGCGTGTGACCAGCTGCCTTCTGACGCTGGCTGCGACCGGCGCGATAGCGGCTCAACGGCAACCCATCCCAGACAAGCTGGTGGTGCTGACCTTCGACGACTCGAAGGCCAGCCACTACACCGTGGTCCGGCCTATCCTGAAAAAGTACGGCTTCAGCGCGACGTTTTTCATCACCGAAGGGTTTTCGTTCCGCACGAACAAAGAGGATTACCTGACGTGGGAGCAGATCGCCGAGCTCCACCGTGATGGTTTCGAAATCGGCAACCACACCAGGGATCACAAGGGCGTGTCAAAGGCCACTCTCGCGGGGCTTCGAGAGCAGGTGGAGGCCATCAACGCTCAATGCGCCATCCACGGCATCCCAGCTCCGGTGTCGTTTGCGTACCCCGGCAATGCCATCGAACCGGGCAGTCTCGAGATAATAGAGGCGCTCGGGTTCCGGTTTGCCCGTCGCGGCGGCGCTCCGGAATACCCGTACGAAGAAGGCAACGGCGTCGCATATGAACCGGGGCGCGACCACCCGCTTCTGCTCCCCTCGGCCGGGGATGCACGTCCGTTCTGGACGCTGGACAACCTGAAACGCGCCACCTCACAGGCGAAAAACGGGAGGGTCGCCATCCTCCAGTTCCACGGCGCGCCCGATCTCGAGCATCCGTGGGTGCACACACCGCGCGAACGATTCGAGGAGTACATGAAATACCTTCACGACGAGGGCTTCACGGCGATCGCATTGAGAGATCTCGCAAAGTACGTGGACTGGCGACAGAAGCCCGATGATCCGTGGGCGATCATCGATCAACGGCGACGCGAGTTGGCAAGCCCGCCGGCGCGTTGACGACCGCATTCGCACAAGCTCGAATGATCTGGATTAAGAGTGTGTTCGTCGGCCTCGCCGCGGCGGTGATCACGGTCGTCGCGATCGTCGCCGCAACCACCGTCTCAACCGTCAACATGAGTGACGGCAGCGGCGCCATTGGCGCCGTATCGTTTGGCGTGTCCGAGCTTCTGCTGTTCCCAGCCGTGCTGGCGTTCGCGCTCGGATTTCGCTGGATGTTTCGGAGAGGAAACGAAAAAGGAAAAGGAAAACCGAATGAGACGGAGACGGCGCGCCCGACTCGAGCGCGCCGTTCTATTACGTTTTCCGTTTTTGACGTGTATTCGTTTGAATACACATTCCACTCGTTTACTTGCTTTCGAGCCAGTCGGCGATCTCGATCACTTTGTAAGTCGGGAAACGTGTCTGGCACGGGCGAAGGAGTTCGTCATCGACTCCCGGTCGGATACGCTCGACCGTGAGCGCAGGCGACGCACTTGTCTCAGATGTGAGCGCCAGCACCTCTGCCCATCCGTTCAACCCTAGTAGATTACGAACGTCACTTTCGCCATAGATGACGACGGCTTTCTCAGCGTGCTCGACAACCGTCGCTGCAACACGACGGGGATCGATGCTATTTCGCTCAAAGAGCCATTCACGCTCTCGCGTCGCTACGAGAATGCGATTTACGGTTCGAAGGACCTTGCGCGGTTGGCCATGACTCACTACGTCCATCGTCGTGGGCTTTATCTGTTCAGAGTCAGGGGGAAGCGACGGTAAAACTGCCGGCACATGCTCAGGTGCGCGCCGCTTCGGAAGGAGCGACTGCGTCCTGTGCCTCCAGCAGCGAGCTGGAGGCACAGGCGATAGCAAGCTAGCGCGAGTAGGAGTAATTTCAATGCTCGGTGACCGCTTAGAAGCCGAGCGCGGCTTTCATGACGTGAAAGATGAAGGTGTTTTTGACGGTGCCTTTCACCTTGTCCGCACCGGCAGCCAATCGCGTAAATGGCCACGTCTTCGCCGGAGTGCGTCTCTGAGCCTAGCGGAACTGCCGATTCCTGAAAGTATGCCGGGTGCCACGGTCCGTTGGGCACGACCGAGCTGCGTCCGGGAAACGGATCGACCCGGGGATCAACACGAGCAGCACCGCGATAGCCAGGGCCATTCAGATATCCCAACACCGAGTAGGGGGTGCCATTGCGATCACCAGACTCGGACACATGGCCGGTTGACTGGTTCAAGTCGTAAACCACGTCCAGGATCCCATTGCCATGATTGCGCGTTTCAGCAAAGCCCGCCGACCAGGACTTCACTGGATACGGTAACTCCTGCAGCGGGCGCATCGGATAGCCAGCGATGTTGAACACGTGGCTGTGGTCGGCGGACACAATAATCAACGTGTCGCGGAGGTCCACCATTTGCGTGGCAGCACCAATCGCCTCATCCAGAGCCTGCGTATCGGTGAGCGCCCGATAGGCATTTCCCTCGTGGTGGGCGTGGTCAATGCGTCCGCCTTCCACATGCAGGAAATACCCGTCAGAACCGCGATGACTGGCCGCCTGAAGCAAGCTGAATCGCCTTGACGGTCATATCCTTGATGCTGGGTTCGCTGCCGAGATCAGTCGGTCGATCGAACTCGTATTCCATGTGGCCAGTCTCGAACAACCCGAGCACGGGAGGTTTGAGGGCCTGAGCGCGTCAAAGCCCGCCTTGTTCCAGACGTACTTGTAACCGGCTGCTTGATACTCAGCTCGGAGATTGCGGCCATCTGCACGCGCACCAGAGGCTCCCTCCTCGTCGAGCTACACCGCTGGGCACAAAGAATCGCCGACCGCCGCCCATCAATAGGTCGACGCCATGACCAAGCCGCCGATTGAAGGTGGCGTCTCCCGGCAGCGCCTGTAGTGCGATGTCGTTTTCATTGTTCCGCTGATTGATGTGCGCATACGTGGCGGCGGGCGTAGCGTGCGTAATTTGGGCCGTGGAGACAACCCCCACTTTCATTCCCCGTCGTTTCGCCAACTCGAGCAGCGTCCAGGGTGCGAGACCATCTCCATCACCATTGAAGTCGTTGGGTTCGGTCTTTTCATCCAAACCGATCACACTCTGGTTCGTGTTAACACCAGTCATCATGGCTGACATCGTCGGGGCGCTATCCGGTGTAATGGAGTCTGCCGAATAGGTACGCGATAAGGCCGTGTACGGAAACTGATCAACAACCAACCGACCGTCAACACCTACCGAAAACACCCGCGCGGCGCTGATCGTGGATACTCCCATGCCGTCGCCAATGAAGAAGATGACGTTGCGTGCTTTCCTCTCGGCCAGCGTCGTTGCGATCATCCCAGTCCTGGTCACGACCACTAATGGCGCCTGTCCCTAGTGCCGTCAGCCCAACTACGGCTGCAACCGTTCTCCATTTGCGCGCTCTCATGCACCCTCCTCGCTCGTGTTTGAAGTCTCTAGAGCGCCACAACATTAGAGAGCTTGAGTAACGTTTGGGCGACAAGACCATGACCCGAGTGGAAATTGTGCTGAGGTTATGCCGGGAGAAGGAGCGAGAGGGACAAAATGAAACTAGAAACCGTACGCCGTGGCGGTACGATGGCCGCCTGATGATGGCATCCGGCCGGTCAACACACCGATCAATCGAGGAAAATTCGATGCGAAAGGAATCGACTATTTCTTCGGCGCCACCATTTTGGTCACGCGACCGACGCTCGTGTCGCCAGCATACAGGTTGTCCTGCTTGTCCATCACCCAGTAGCTGGCTTCGATGAATTGGCCGGGGCCGATGCCCATACCGTTTCCGATCGCACCGAGGATCTTGCCGCTGCGATCCATCTTCAGGAACTGCCCGTCCTGGCCGCTCGCCATCCACGGGTTGCCTTTCGAGTCGAAGTACAGCGCGCACACCAGATTTCTCATCTGCATCGTCTTCAGAAATTTGCCGTCGCCCGAATAGACGACGATGCGGTAGTCCTCGCGGTCGCCGATCCAGACGTCCCCAGTAGTGGGATCGACGGCGAGGCCGTGTGCCGAGTTGAACTTGCCCTGTCCGACTTCGTTGCCGAACCACTGGTTCTTGAATTTGCCGTTCTTATCGATATGAATAATCCGCGAAGCGCCGCTGTTGTTGGCCGGATCCTCCGAGTCGGTGTCGTTCGGGCTCTCGTTCCCGTGCCCTTCGGCGATGTAGACGTCGCCGTTCGGGGCGAACGCGACCATCACCGGCTCCCACAGCAGCCGCTGCCCTTTCGCTTCATCCCAGTCTCCTCTGCGTCCCCGCTCGCCGAGACTGAGGAGCATCTTCCCATCGGGACTGATTTTCGTGACGGTCGCGGTGCCCGCGGCTGTGATCCAGACATTGTCCTCGGCGTCGACCGCCATGCCGTGCGCCTTGGTCTGATAGCCGATCACGTCGGGTCCCACCTGAAGGATGAGCTTGTAGTTCGGATCGAACTTGAAGAGCTGAGGCTTTCCTTCGTCTGCGCGCTGAAACACCCAGAGATTCCCTTTCGAGTCGAGCGCAACCGCCGGGACCCCGCCGAACCCTGGCGGAAGTACGTATGGATACTCGAACGTGTAGCCGAGCGTCTGTTTCCATTGGACGCGCTGCAACGACTGCCGCGGAGTGCCGCCACGGCGCCCGCACAAGGGCGAGCGAGCGCATCCGGGTACTGATACAGCCAGCTGAGCGCGCCTCGTGCGGCCGCCCCGCGCCCGCCGGCGCCCCGGCCGCCCGCTCCACCAGCACGAGCAGGCACCGTGACTTTTCCGCCAGGCTCAACGATGGTTCGTCCGGTCGGATCGGGAAATGATCCCTGGAGAAACCACGCTGGCGTCTCGCCGACAGCGGGCCCTTCGATTGGCGGCTTCGACTGAGAGAAAGCCACCGACGCCGCCAGCATCACGCCGAACGCCACCACCGCAGCGAAATTGCGTCCCTTCATCTCTGCCTCCATCGGAACCGGTCGACTGTGTCGCCATATCATAGGGAAACCGTCGATGAAAAGCCGCTGGAATCGACTTTTCAGGCATATGCCCATGCCTGGCGAGTTTGCGCGAACGTAACGCCGCATTCGTTCTCGCGCAACACCCACCTCATATAACTGCTTGGTTCGCTGTGCACGCGAGCATTTCGCCAGGCAGGCTTGCGCCGACGGCCTCGCACGAGACCACCTGCCCTACTGAATTCACTGGCCCGAATTGGAGAGACTCGAGTATGAAAATGCCATTCGATCGCACGAGATTGATCACCACTGGAAGTTTGCTGCTGGCGGGGACCGTCGTCATCGCCAACGGCACCCGTTTCTCGGACTACACGCCGCTGCCGAGCTCGGCCGGCCCCGTTGCCGTCATCAACGAAGACACTCCCATCACTTTCGGTAACCCGGACTTCGAGCAGCGCTCGGTAGTCGATCGCAGCACGCAGCTCGCGGCCAACAAACCCAACTCGGGCAATTTCGACATGAATACGGTCAACGAGACGGGCCCGCACAAGGCCCGCTATCTGTTCACCGTATACGAAACCGGCGAGTCGGGTGTGCAGCGCCACGACCTCGAGACAGGCACGACCGACACGATCTGGCAGACCCCGACGGAGGGAGGTCACGTCGCATTCGACGCCTGCTACTGGACGCCGTGGGGAACGCTGATTACCGCCGAGGAATCGTGGGAAACCGAGCCGGAGGGATCCGACAGCCCGTACGGCCGTCTATTCGAATTGAAAAATCCGATCACGGCCCCAGGCATCCTCAACCCGGTGACCGCGCTGAGCAATGCCGGCGCCGACTTCGTGCATCAGAACGTCATCCCGCGCACCTCTCACGAAGGC
Organism: uncultured Alphaproteobacteria bacterium; assembly: GCA_963751855.1. Classification (GTDB taxonomy): domain Bacteria; phylum Pseudomonadota; class Alphaproteobacteria; order Rhizobiales; family Xanthobacteraceae; genus Afipia. The sequence continues at coordinate 975,895 of CAVVWF010000008.1, forward strand.
ATTCAGTTCGACAAAGCTGGCAACATGTACTTCATTGACGAGCTGAACGGCGGGGGTCTCTACAAGTACACATCGGCGGCCAGTCTGGCAGAGCGTCAAAGAGGGGCTGGCCGATTACTTCGCTGCCGGCCAGACCTCCGTGCTACGCGTCGGCGATGGCGGCACGCCGAACGCGACCGGCGCATATACGTGGGTTCCGTTTACGGATGCATCCGGCGCTGCTCTGCCCGGGGCGATAACGATTACCGACGTAAATGGGGTCACCTCGGTCGATGCTCGCAACACCACCGATCGGCCGGCATTCAAAGGCTACCGACTATCAGCGTCCGGAAGACATGCAGATTCAAACGGTGCGCGGCCGCGAGTACCTCTACGTCACGACGACGACGCACGAACGAGGTCTACCGGCTCGATTTGGGGAACCAGACGATCTCGGTGTTCGCGAACAGAACGACGAAAAACCTGGCCACCGGCCTAGCGGTCGGCTCGGCGCTGGCGAGTCCTGACAACCTGGCGATCGACCACGAAGGCAATATCTACATCATCGAAGATCGGAGCGGCGGCTCCGACGACGACATCTGGTTTGCGAAGGATCTGAACGACGACGGCGACCTGACGGATCCGGGCGAAGGCATCGGGCGGTGGGCATCCAACGGCACGCGTGGGATCCGAATTCACGGGCCTCTACTTCGATCCGACCGACAAGCGCCGCGCCTGGGTCAACATTCAGCATCCCAACAGCGGCAACGATCGCACGATCGAAATCACGATTCCGAAATAGCACTCTCCATTACTCAGGGGCACTTCCGCTGACGCGGATGTGCCCCCTGAGTCGTCTTTCCGAATTTCTTGAAAAGCTCTCAAAAGCCGTACTATTGCGTCACATGAAGACGACACGGTTTCTCAAGCACACCCTCGTGCTCGGCGCGGCGGCCGGCACGCTCGTTCTGCTCGCGCGCCCCGCGCTGTCGCAGCAGGACGACCAGGACGTCATGAAGGTGATTCCGGAAAACTACAAGCTGCTCTACGAGAACGCGCTGGTGCGCGTCATCGAAGCGCGCGTGCCGCCGGGTACCGAGGAGAAACCGCACCGGCATATGCGCGGCGTCAGCATCTGCATGACGGAATACACCGTCGAATCGCGGATCCTGCCCGATGGCCAATGGGTACGCTCCGACCGCAAGCACGGCACGGTCTACTGGAGCGAGTCGAGCCTGCACATCCTCCGCAACGTCGGCAAGACGACGAGCCACACAATTCGGGTGGAACTGAAACACTGACGCTGAATTGGTAGATTGGATAGATTGGTAGCATTGGAACGATTGGCGAGCGGGGAGGCAAAGTGCGCCTCCCGTCGTTTAGGTTGGGAGTTGCCGTCCTCCGTGAGGTGGGGACGAGCGAAGCTACTCTCTCTATAGCAACGCGCATGCCGATCGACTCGTCGAGCGTGCGCTCTATTCGATTTTCGTTCTTCGTTTTTCGTTTCGTAAGCGTACATGGCGAGCGGGGAGGCAAAGTACGCCTCCCGTCGATTGGGTTGGGTTGTGCCGTCCTCCGTGAAGTGGGGACGAGCGATGCTGTCCATAGTCATAGCAACGTGTGTGCCGTCGTTTTACGCGGGTTTTCCGTCTTTTTTCACTACAACTAAGATTGTTCCGTGAAGTTTTCGGCGCGCATCCTCGCAAGTCTCAGTTTTTGCCATCTGCTCAACGATCTGATGCAGTCGCTTCTGCCATCGATCTATCCGATGCTGAAGCAGACCTTCGGCTTGAGCTTCAGGCAGATCGGTCTCATCACGCTCGTCAGTCAGATCACCGCGTCGTTGCTGCAGCCGGTCATCGGCGTCTACACCGACAGGCGCCCGCAGCCGCATTCGCTCGCCCTCGGCATGGCGTTTACGCTCATCGGAATGATGCTGCTGGGATTCGGCCCCAGCTTCGCCGCGGTCCTCATTGCGGCCGCGCTCATTGGTCTCGGCTCTGCCGTCTTCCATCCCGAGTCGTCTCGAATCGCGCGACTCGCATCGGGGGGACGCCACGGATTTGCGCAGGCATTCTTTCAGGTGGGTGGAAACGTCGGGTCGGCCGTCGGGCCGCTGCTTGCTGCATTCTTCGTGCTGCCGTACGGACGACGCAGCATCGCGTGGTTTTCGCTCACGGCGCTCCTGGGAATTATGTTCCTGTGGAATGTCGGCAATTGGTACAAGCGGACCGGTGTATTCAACCCGGCCGCAGGCGCCATAACGGTGAACCGCACCTCGCTCACGCGGCGCCAGACACAGGTGGCCCTCGCCCTGCTGATGGGGCTGATCTTTTCGAAGTACATCTATCTGGCCAGCTTTGGCAGCTACTACACGTTCTACCTGATGAGCCGCTTCAATCTCCCTGTCCGGAGCGCGCAGATTCACTTGTTTCTGTTTCTCGGCGCGGTTGCCGCGGGAACGATCTTCGGCGGACCCATCGGCGATCGGTTCGGAAGGCGCCGGGTCATCCTGTGGTCCATCCTGGGCGTGCTGCCCTTCTCACTCGCGCTTCCCTACGTGGATTTGTTCTGGACGCGCGCGCTCTCGATCGTGATCGGCCTGATCCTCGCGTCGGCCTTCTCGGCCATCATCGTGTATGCGCAGGAGCTCGTCCCCGGGCGAGTGGGCACCATCTCGGGCTTGTTTTTCGGTCTCGCATTCGGCATCGCGGGTATCGGCGCGGCCGTGCTCGGAGAGCTCGCCGACCGTACCAGCATCTCGACGGTGTACCTGGTGTGCTCGTATTTGCCGGCGATCGGCGTGCTGGGATTCTGGCTGCCGCGAATCGAGCTTCGCTCTCAGAGCAGAGGTAAGAGGGCAGAGGGCCTGCGTGTTACTCTCCGACCCGGAGGTACGACGATGGTAAAACGTGCGGTTTTGGCGTTGGTCCTCGGTTCGAACACTCTCCTCGGTGCGCAGACTCCCGATCCCGATAAGGTTCTCGCTCGACAGGCGGAGCGAACAGGGTCCAACCCGGATATCACGCGAATGACGGGTGGCGTGACGGTCTCGACCATCGAAAACGTGCAGCTCAAAGCCGACGAGGCTGAATACAACCAGAGCACGGGTGAGATTGTGCTGCACGGAGCTGTCGTGCTGAGGCAGCAACTCCGCCCCGCAGCCCAGACAGTGCCGGTGACAAATCTCGCCGGAGAGCCGTTCCCGGCGCCCAAAGAGGTCGTGATGCGCATGCGCGGCGACCTGCAGATCGCCATCGGGGAGTTGATTGTCCGGGCAGACGAAGCGGACGTGAACGGGCTGACGGGCGAGATGACATTGCGCGGCAACGTCAGGATGATCCGACCAAAAAAATGACCAGGATTCTCGCGAGCGCCATCCTGTTCAGCGCAGTGGTTGCGGCCCAGACGCCCGAACCGACGTGGCTCGATCGCCCGATGTCGAACTGGAATGTTTCTGGACGCGCGATGCCACGTGCAGCGATCAATGGCGAGACCATCTCAGAAATTGCGAAAAGGTGTGCCCTGCTCCCGGTGACGCGGAGCACCTCCGGTGAGCGGATTGTTGCGGATGCGGGCTGGCTGCCCTTTCACGCGTTCGATCGCCAGATCGTTCAGCGCGATGTGGAAATTCTCGGAGGCCTTGCCGGCGCCGACGGGATGTGCCGCCCTGTCGACTTCAACGTCTTCGTCTTCGTCGGGGGACAGTTGGCCGGAACACTCTCGCCCGCAGACATGGTGTCGCGCACAGACGCCAGTATCGCCGGCGGGATTCGGCTGGCCGATGACGACACTATCGCGGCCGAGTTCGCGCGCTACCGCGAAACGGACCCCCTCTGCTGTCCCACCGAGCGTGTCACCGTCCGATACCGTATCGACCGCAAGGCGACTCCGCCTGTCGTGGTTCCTGCCGGCGTGCAGCCGACGCGGCGTTAGGACAATGGCGAGATTTTTGCTGGATAACCCGGCATGGGAATAGGTCGCCAGATCGGACAGTTCGCAAGTCGCAGGGCCACTCGCAAGCTTACGCGCGCAATTCCCTGGCTGGGAGCTATTATCGCGCTGATGACTCTTGGCGCCGCGATCCGGCGCAAGGGCTGGGCCGGCGGCGCACTCGATACGGCGCTCGATTTTACGCCGGTCGTCGGCACGATGAAGAACATGGCCGAAGTTGGTCGCGGACGAGACTTCATCCGCGACAGGATCACGTAGCGCTATTCGGGAGGAATGACCACCGCGACCGGCGGGAGGCGTTCCACCTTACCGGCAACGATCTCCATCTGTGCGAGCGTCGTGAATTTATGCGCGCCCACCACACGTTGGACACACCCTCGTTGCAGCTGTGCTGTGCGCAGCGCCGCAATGATGACGAACTCGAATGAGTTGGCCAATGGAGACCGGTTAATCATCGGCTCTCGCCTTCTCTGAGGTCCTTGCGCCGCAGCATTGACGCAACCGTAGGCTCCGGTGTGCCTTTGGCGACGATCACGAACGCCACAACCGTCGCACTCGTTACGAGCGCAGCAATCAGAAGAATGATGGACATAGCCTCTCCGGTGAAACTCGGGTGAACCAGGTACTTCGGGAGGCTGAGGCTGACCTGGCACTCGCGCGGCGAGGGCGGCAGCAGGCTCGGAAAGTAAGTAGGACTCAACTATAGCACGCTCCGGCTGCTTCACGCAGTCGTCACACCGCGGCGACGAATGCGTAATGGCCCGCGACTACATTGGGGCGCATGACATTCGCGAGCCCATCACTGCGCAGCATTGCCTGTGGCTTCATCTGCTTCATGGCAACTGCAAGCCCTTCGTGGGGACAGGCGACCGGTGCTCTCACCGGAGTCGTGACCGACGAGTATGCGGGGTCGCCGGAACGCCGCGTCGCTCATGAGATCTACTCGTGGACGCTCCACGCGGGAATTGATTGGAGCCGGTAAAACTAGGGACTAGGGACTAGGGACTAGGGATTAGGGATTAGGATTCGCCTTGCATGGTATTGTAATGCCATGCGAACAACCATCGACAAGGCAGGACGGGTGGTGATCCCGGCGGCGGTCCGTGACCGCGCCGGCCTCGTGCCCGGGTCCGAACTGGAGATTACTGAGGACGATCTCGGCATTCGTCTCACCCGCACAGCCGCAGGCCCTCGCCTGGTGAAGGTCGGTCGCCGCCTCGTCGCCAGGCCCACGGTAGCGGCGGCCGATCGTCCTACAGTCGACATCGCGGCGCTCATCGAGGAAGAACGGAATCGCTGGCCATGAGCGTCTTCTTCGATACCAGCGTGCTGCTCGCTGGGCTCGTCGACTTCGGTCCACAGAGTGCGCCGGCACAGTCGCTAATGCACGCGGTTGCTGAAAATCGCCTCGAGGCCACGGCAACGGCTTGGTACTGCTGCCTGGAGTTTTTTTCCGTTGCGACACGCCTCCCTGCCGAATTTCGGCTGTCCCCCGCTGAAGCCTCGCTGCTGCTGCAAAGCGAAGTGTTCGAGAGAATCACGGTTCACGATCTGCCCGAGCGCGATCGCGTGCCGATGCTCCAGGCAGCCGGCCGCGATGGTGTGGCAGGCGGCCGCCTGTACGACACGCATATCGCCGAGGTGGCGCGGGCGATCGGCGCCACGGTCGTCATCACGGATAATCGACGTCACTTTATCTCCGCTCTGCGCTATGGTATGCGCGTCGAGACGCCGGCGGAGTTCCTGGCTGAGTTCAAGAAGCCTCGCCGGTGATGGGTGCCGGCGCCGCATTTCATCGTCTGGCGCGCCGACGCGATTCTCGCTACGCCGCGCCTTCGATTCGACCGCGCAGCGAGGCGAGCTCGGAAGCCATCGTCGCAAGCTCGCTCGTCGCCGTTTCGAGCTTCTCTCCCTCCGCCCGTACGAAGCGGCTGTAGGGGGCGATGCTGGTGCGGATGCGCTCGGTCGCCCGCGCGATCTCTTTCTTGAACTGCGCCCTCAGCGCATCCCCGAGGCGCTGGCGCACCTCGACGATCTTCTTCCGCATCTCTTCCTTGCCCTTCTTGCGTTTGGCAGGAATCACGAAGAACCCAATCGCGGCCACCACCGAGGCCATGACGAGCCCCGTCACGTCGGCCGCAGCGGTGGATGCGGCAATCGTCACGATGGCCCCGAGGCCCACGGCGCCCGCCCCGACGGCAGCAGCCGTCGCGACGGCGTTTCGCGCGCCATCGGCGAGCTCGCTCGCTTCCCTCTGCCGATCGTAGCTGTCTACCACCTTCTGGGCTTCGCGGCCGACGGAGTCGATCATGCGGCGGCGATCGAAGTGGAAGCGCTCGGTATCGGGATTGTCGATCAGCTGTCCGGCATACTGCTGGCGCCGCTTCGCGAGGTGCGCGGTGACACCCTGCCAGTGGCGCAGATCGGCGTCGATCATCCAGTCGATCAGCTCACCGACCTTCCGCTCGATCTGCTGAGGCGCATCGGCGACGACCTGGCGCTCGAACGCTTCCTGCACGCGGCTGCGGTTCAGCAGATCCATCACGCGGCCGATGCGCATCGTATCGTCGAAGAATTGATTGCCGCGGCGTTCCATCTCGAGCAGCACGTTCTCGACGTCGGCCATTCGCAGGTCGAAGTCGCGCTCCATATCGCGCTGGTATAGCCCAAGCTGACTCTCGACCTGCTCGAGGGTCGCGACATCGTCTTTGAGGAGCGCCTGCCGGTCGCGCAGCGAGCCGCGCTGCCTGTCGGCGACAGCCATTGCGACACCGAGCGGATTCAGCAGCTTCAACTGCGCTCGACCGGACGCATTCAGCGTGGTGGCCACATAGGTCTCGAGCGCCTCGAAGCCGCTGGCGGCCCAGACAGCCGGCTCACCCCGCTTGGCGCGGAGCGCCAGCTTCGAGCTGACGAAGAAAATCTCGGGCTCGAAGCCGAGCAGCACGCGCGCGTTCTCGGCGACAAACGATCGGATTTCCGCAACCTGGCCCGGGCCCTCGAGAATGTCGCTCTTGTTCACGACCACGACAATCTTCTTGCCCCAACCGCGAATGTGCTCCATGAACCCCCGTTCGGTCTCCGTGAACGGACGATCGGCGGAGGTGACGAAAAATACAAGATCGGAACGGGGGATGAACTCGGCGGTCATCGTCTCGTGCTCGCGGATGATCGCATTCGTTCCCGGCGTGTCGACGATGCGGATTTCGCGGAGCAGATCGATGGGCGCTTTGATGACGAGCAGGTTGGCCTGGCGCACGGTCTGCTCGGGCTGGTCGCCATGCTCCAGCACGGTGATGACGGCCGTCGTTGGCGTGACGCCTTCCTTCATCAACGGCTGGCCGATGAGGGCATTGATGAACGCGCTCTTGCCCGCGTTGAACTCGCCGACGACGACAAGCAGGAACAGCTCGTCGAGCTGCGCAATGGACTGGTCGAGGGCCTCCTGCTGGTCGTCGGCGGCGTCGATGCGCGCGAGCGCGGTGCGCAGCCGCATCAGCAGGGCTCGCTCTTCGCGCAGGAGGGCATCCTGCTTGTCGGAGAGCACGCGTGTCAGCACATGTCCTCCGAATGCACGAATTAGACCAAGCGCTACCTGATACGCCCGCACCATCGCGTCCCTGTCGACATGCGCGGAGGTGTCTGTCACCGTGTGAATTGTCCGCAGAATCTCTGGAGTGAATCCTGTCTGCAGGCCTGAGGCCTTGCCGCCGTTCATCAACAGCCAGAGTTGATGTGCCTGCAATTCCGTCACGGTTGCGATCGAGACGGCCGGAATCCCCCCTTTCTGAAAGCTGATGTCGTCGCTGGGCGGCATCGCAGGAAACTCGACGCACATGGCGGGAGACCGACGACGCACGCCGTGCGCAGGGCCTGAAAGGCGACGGCGTTCGAGCCCACCCGGGGACCGAAAATCAGCGGCATCGCCAAAAGCGTTGACATCGAGATTCAGCATCGCGCGCACCGGCCGCTCGCGGTGGGCCTGAACGAACTGGGCAGACCCGAACAGTCCCAGTTCTTCCATATCGAAAAAGACGATCCGAATCTGCGCTCGTGGGCGCGCTTTGAACAGCGCATCGGCGACACGCACGAGAATAACCGCGGACGCGGCATTGTCGACGGCGCCTTTGCTGAGCGTGCCGTCAGGAAGACGTGCGGCATCGTAGTGTGCGCCGACGACAATCTCGGGTGTGCGTCCCGGGATCGTGACGACGATGTTGCGGCCCTGGGTGCGGGGCTCGCGCTTGTGCGGCTCGATCGTGAACGGCTCCACTTCGAACGCGATGCCACGCTCCGTCAACATGGCGGTTAACGCGTCAAAGCGAGCCTCGTTCGTGTCGCGCTCCATCCGCGCGACGTCCGCAACGGCGCTCGCAAACAGCGGAGCCGCCGAGCCGCCGTTGCGGGCGGCAGCGCCCGAACCGCACACGCCGGCAAAACGAACAGCGCACTCACGGCGGCAAGCGAGTAAAATCGGCACGTCGTCATGAACAGGAGAGCCTAACCCGTGTTTCAGTCATTCCTCAAACAGCACGATGCCGCAGCCTGGCAGCGCACGATCGACACGCTGCTGCCCGATATTCACGAGGTCGACCGCGCCGCGACGCAGATCTGGTTTCATTTCTTTCCCCTCGAACTGGCCGAGGCGATTGCAGAGACAGATGACCTCGCCCAGCTCGTCCTGACGCTCCGGCTCGAAGGCAACTTCCGCCTCGCTGATCAGGTCGACTCGAGCCACTGGTTTCTGTATGGCCATCGGTACTGGCCGCAGGTGAAGGCCGCCATCATCGAGCGCGCCGAATCGAGCGCAGCGCCGTCGAGCCTCGAGCTGGCGAGCGGTGGTGAAGCGACATCGGCGAGGACGTCGTGCGGCGGGTCTTGGAGAGCAAGACACGGCCTGCGCCGGATGAGTCGCTCGTTCTCGGCATCACCGCGGTCGGACTGATGACGCTGCAGCAGGTTGGGCTGGCGGCGTTTCGCGCGGGGTCCGGCTGCGGTTGCAACCGCCCCAGGGCGTGTTGGCCAAAACTCCCGAGAAGATTATCGCGGCGCGGAAGAAGAACGACGGCCAGGGAATCGTCGGCATCTTTCGCGGCATCCGCGCGCAATACACGGTGACGTTCGACGAGCGGCGGAACGACGCGCGTTTCACAGTGATCAACCAGCAGCAGCTGACGACGGCGTCGGCGAACGATACGCGCGATTACTCGAAGGAGACTGCGCGGCACTGTCGAAGGACCGATTCCGGCGCAGTGCCGGACGGCATCGTGCGGCACCTGCTGGGTGGGAATCCTCGGAGGCAACGATCACCTCTCAGAGGTCGATGCGCACGAGAAGAAGCGGATGAAGGAGTTCGGCTACATCAATACGTCCCGAGCCGAGACCGCTCATCAGGCTCGCGTGCCAGGCGATCGCCTCAGGCAACGTGACGATCGTGATTCCGCCGTGGAACGGCTTTATCGGGAAGCGTAAGGGATCTCGCGAAACATCGGCAGTCCCGCAGCCTCGATGACGTCGGTAAGCCCGCGGCGCGCATGGAACTCCATGCCGTCGCGGTTAATCACCACCGTATTCGGGTAGCTGGCCGCGAGCCGGCGAAACTCGGCGTCGATCAGCCTGAACCGCCGCACCATGATCTCGGCCGTCTCGTGCGGGCGGTTGCGCAGCTTGATGTGCTTCTCGATGGTGTCGACGCTCGACGTCAGCACGATGATCCGCTCGGGATTCCACCAGTCGCCGATCGAGAGCACCTCGCGCAGCGCCGGATGATCGGCGGCGGGATATTCGGCCATGTGCGCCTCGAGGGTGATGCGGGCGCCCTCGAAAAAGATGACGCGGTCCGGGCGGTCGTGCTCGGCGGCGTCGCGGTAGTTCGCGTCGTAGATGCGGGCGAAATACTCGGTGACACCGACGGCGTTTCTGCCCGCGGCGATGTCTTCGAGCATGCGGGTGGCCCACACGCCCTCTTCGCCTTCGCCGTACGTGCCGTTGTGATAGAGGTCGCCGAGCTGCCGGATCAGCGTGCTCTTGCCGATGCCCGGACCGCCGACGATGGCGACGCGCATCAGATGTCGACGCTCACAACGCTGGTGACTTCCTCCACGCTGGTGAGCCCTTCCGTGAGCAGCCAGGCGGAATAGCGCTTCAGATCGACCATCCCCTCTTCGACAGCGGCGGCGTGGATGTCTTCCGATCGCGACGCCGAACCGATCATCGCGCGGAGCCGCGGCGTCACCTTCATGACTTCGTAGACGCCGACCCGGCCGCGCACACCTTTGCCGCCGCACTCGTTGCAGCCTTTGCCCAGAAAGATCGTCGTGCCTTCTGCCGCCGCTTGCTTGGCCGCAGGTGCGGGGCCCGGGGAACGCGGCGTCGGCTGTCGCTGAGGCTGCAACGACGCGTCATCCTGTGCAACCAGCTGCGGATATGTCGACGACATGAAGCGCTTGAAGTCGTCGTCGGTCACCGCCACCGGCTCGATGAGGACACCTTTGATGACCCGGCTGTACGTCATCGAACGCCACGACGTTCGAGGGATTTGTCATCGCGAGGGTCAGCCGGTTGTTGGCAAACGAGATGGGCACGACCTTGTGCTCGTTGACGAGCGCCTGCGGCAGCAGCCGGAGGACGCGCGGGATCGACTTTCACCCGCGACAGGTTCACAAAGTCGATACCGGCGTGACGATTGGCCGCGTCGAGCCGCTCGGCGAGCGCCGCCATCATCGCCCGGACAGCGGCTGGATGCTCGGTGAGCAGCTGATCGAAGTCGGATTGCTCAATGATTCCGCATGTAGTCGCTTCGAGCGCCACGACCGACGCCGTGCGCGGCTTGCGGGTCAGCAGCGCCATCTCGCCGACCATCTCTCCTTCGCCGAGCTCCGCGAGCAGGAACTCGATACCGACTCCGGGTCTTTGCGGCGCACCGCGACGCGGCCCGAGAGCACGAGGAACGCCGAATCGTCGCTGCTTCCTTCCCGGACGATCTCGGTGCGAGGCGCGAACTCCCGCCGACGCATGCGATGCTCGAAGCGCGCGAGCGTCTCGGGCGAGACATCGGCGAACAACGGCAGCCGGCTCAGGAATGGCGCTCCAGAATTCATCAACGCGGGCATCTTACAACAGCAAACTCGCGTATCATGTGTAGCAACATGAATCAACCGATGACCCGACGGTCGGCTCACGACGTCGGTGATGCGTGGACCACGGTCGACGCCACCGAAATGTATGAAATTGCCCGCTGGGGGCAGGGGTACTTTTCGATCGGCGAGAACGGTCACGTCAAGATTCACCCGACAAAGGAGACCGACCGGTCGATCGACTTGAAGCAGCTGGTCGATCACCTGCAGCTGCGAGGCATCAGCCTGCCGACGCTCGTGCGGTTTCGAGACATCCTGCGGCATCGCCTGCAGGACATCTACGAGGCGTTTCAGGCGGCCATCACGCAGCACGAATACACCGGCAACTACGTGTGCGTGTATCCGATCAAGGTGAATCAGCAGCGCCAGGTCGTCGAAGAGGTCTTCAATTTCGGCAAACCCTTCAAGTTCGGGCTCGAAGCGGGCTCGAAGCCCGAGCTGATTGCCGTGGCGGCGATCGCCGACAACGACACGCCCATCATCTGCAACGGGTTCAAGGACGCCGAGTTCATCGAGTTGGCGATGCTGGCGCAGAAGCTCGGGCGCAACATCATCCCGGTGGTCGAGAAGTACACCGAGCTCGATCTGATTCTGGAAATTGCCGAGCGCATCGGCGTGCGGCCGAACATCGGCATGCGCGTGAAGCTGGCGGCCCGGGGCGGCGGCCGGTGGCAGTCATCCGGCGGATACCGCTCGAAGTTCGGGCTCACGGTCGCCGAAATTCTGCAGGGGCTCAACGAGCTGAAGACGCGGGGAATGGAAGACTGCCTGCAGTTGCTCCACTTCCATCTCGGCAGCCAGATTCCCAACATCCGTATCGTCAAGGGGGCGCTCAACGAGGCGGCGCGCGTTTACGTGGAGCTCGTCCAGGCGGGCGCGGGCCTGAAATACATGGACGTCGGCGGCGGGCTCGGCGTCGATTACGACGGCTCGCAGACCAATTTCGAATCGAGCGTCAACTACACGCTGCAGGAATACGCCAACGACGTCGTCTACCACCTGCAGACGGTGTGCGACGAGGCAAAGGTGGCGCACCCGACGATCATTTCCGAAAGCGGACGCGCGATCGTGGCGCATCACAGCCTCCTCGTGTTCAACGTGCTGGGCGCGTCGGGCTTCGGCACCGACGAGGTGCCCGCGGCGGCGACGGCGGAGATGGAGCGGCCGCTGGTGGACCTCATCGAGACGCTACACCAGCCTCAATGTGCGCAATGCGCTCGAGAGCTACCACGACGCCCAGCAGGCGCTCGACATGGCGATCAACATGTTTTCGACCGGATACCTGCCGCTCGTCCAGCGATCGCAGGCCGAAAGTCTGTACTGGGCGATCTGCATGAAGCTGCAGAAGCTGGTGAAGACGATGGAAGAGGTGCCGGAAGATCTGCAGCACCTGGACGAGTCGCTGTCAGACACCTATTTCTGCAACTTCTCGCTCTTTCAGTCGGTGCCCGACAGCTGGGCCATCAAGCAGTTGTTCCCGATCATGCCGATTCATCGGCTGAACGAGCAGCCGACGCGCCATGCGGTGCTCGGCGACATCACGTGCGACTCGGATGGGAAGGTCGATCAGTTCATCGATCGCCGCGATGTCCGGCGGACGCTGCCGCTCCACGCATTCAACGGCTCGCCGTATTACCTGGGCATCTTTCTCGTCGGCGCCTACCAGGAGATTCTCGGCGACCTGCATAACCTCTACGGCGACACCCACGCGGTGCACGTGAGCCTCGATGCCGACAACCGCGTCGTGCTCGACACGGTCATCAAGGGAGACACGGTTCGCGAGGTGCTGTCGTACGTGCAGTTCGATGGCGACGCGCTGATCAGCAAGCTGCGGATGGACGTCGAAACCGCCGTGCGCGACGGTCGCATCGACTACGAAGAATCCGGCCGTCTCGTGCAGTTCTTCGAAGACGGGCTGCACGGCTATACGTACCTGGAAGAACGGAAGACCTGAAGTCGGGAGAGTCCAGAGTCGAAGAGTCGAAGAGTCCAGAGTCAAGAGTCGAAGAGTCTAGAGTCGAGCGAGCGTCATGGCGAAACAAGAAAAGCCGGGACTCGCAACTCGAATCCCGGCTCAGTCCAATCCCTAATCCCCAGTCCCTGATCCCGGTCGGGATTATTTGATTTCGTCGTAGATCACCTGCACGTTCGAGAGCAGCCGCGCTTCCTGCCGCGGCGGCATACCCCTGATACTTCGCAGGCATCGTCCAGCTCTTCGCGATTTGCTCGACGCTCTGACCGGCTTTCTTCGCCGCGCGCACCGCGTCGGCAAACTCGCGATTGAACGTCGCGTACTCCTGCAGTTCGGGCATCGTCATGTTCACGCTGTGGCCGGTGACCACCGTATCAGCGACCTTGCTGAACGTGCTGTGCGCTTTCGCGATCGTGTCGCCGATCTCGAGGCCGCTGCCGCCGTTGTTGGCGTCGAGCAGCGGAAGGTTCTTGCCCGAGACGATGTCACCCGCTGTCACGCACGCGCAGCGTCGGGAACAACACCCACGCATCGCCGTTCGTGTGGCCGCGGCCGAGGTAATAGAGCTCGATCTGATCGGGCCCTTTGAACAGCGTCATCCGGTCCTTGAACGTGCGCTTCGGCAGACCCTTTCCGCCGTTCTGCTCGAAGATGTTCGGTGCGGGCGGCGCGCCTGGCTTTCCCAGCCCGGTGACCGCCTTCATCGTCTTCATGTTCGTCGCGGTGTTCTCCTGGACGACGATGTCGACCGTCGCCGGGAACTCCACGTTGCCGCTCACATGATCGCCGTGCGTATGCGTGTTGATGATGGTGGTGACCGGCTTCGGGCTCAGCTCCTGGATCTTCGCCAGAATCGGCGCGCCCCATCCCGGGTTCTTCGTGTCGACGACAGTGATGCCGTTCGACTGGACGAAGACAGTGGTATTGCCGCCGCCGCCATCGCCCTTCAGGATGAAGAGGTTGTCCTTGAGTTTTTCGACCACGACGACCATTGGCTTCTTCCCGTCCTGCGCGACGACATACGAGACCGCGCCGGCCGCGATCAGAGCCGTGAGAACTGCGATGCGTTTCATACGGTGCCTCCAGAGAAGAAAACCCGTTGCACGAACCAGAATACGCCGGCGAGCATCACGATGATGGAGCCGGCAAATGCGAGCCGCCGTCCGGCAGCCTCGTTGCGCGATCGAATCCAGACGAACAGCGACGCGATGAGCACGACGAAGACGAGCTGACCAATCTCGACGCCGACGTTGAACGCAAAGAGCGTCCAGCCGAGCGCGCGGCTGGGCAAATCCATATCACGAAGCACGTTCGCGAACCCGAAGCCGTGGATCAGGCCGAATGCAAACGCGATCCATGCGCGCGTGTCGCGCCCGCCGGCGCTGACCAGCAGATTGTCCGCGCCCACATAGACGATGCTGAGCGCGATAGCCGGCTCAATGGCGTTCGCGGGTGGTATGACCATCCCCAGCACGGCCAGCGACAGCGTAATGCTGTGAGCTATGGTAAACGCGGTGACGACCAGCAGCAACTGTTTAAGGGTGCCGCCGAGCAGCAGCAGGCCCGCAAGGAACAGCAGATGGTCGGGACCTATGAGGATGTGGTGGATACCCGCGGGAACGAACTTCTGCAGCACCGCCCAGGTGCCCTGCCTCGAGCCGGCGAAGTACTCGAACGCTGTGCGGTCTTTGTCGAGAATCACCTGCGTCGGTGACAACGCCGTTCTCGTAGACGTTCACAAATGTCTTGTGCTGTGGGTCGTACGGGAACATCTGCGTGACGACGTCTATCCGCCCCGCCGGTTGAGCCGGCGCATAGCTCGCGCGCAGACGAATGGACTGCCGGTCTGGCAGCGCCTCGGGCGCTGACCACGTGGCATTCATCAATGAGTCGCCATCGGCCGCAACCTTCAAACGCTCACGAACGAGCGCCGCGATGGCGCTTCCCTGTGCAGCCAGCGTATCGGGTTCAAGCAGTCGTTCCGGCGGCTGAATCTTCAGGTCATTCGCCAGGTCGAAGGTGTGCGCAACGATCGTCAGGTCGATTGCGGTCGCGTGGACACGAACATCGATGTAGCTGAATGGAACGGGATGGGCATCTACCGGCAAACAAGCGCCGCCCAGCAAAGCCAACGTCAACACGGTTCGCCGCGCAGCCATCATATCGATTGTGGCGTCATGGTAACGTACGGCTCACGCCCCATGGCGCTGCGTGAAGAGCTGGAACTGCTCGAGTTGAATGGCGAGGAATGGCCGGGCGAGGCGCGGAGCCTCGCCCGGCACTGGCGGTTGATCTTACGGACAGGTCGCCGAGACCATCTTCAAGGAATCGACATTGATTGCCTGCTTGGGTGCAGTCGCGCCACCGCCTGGTTTGGCGGGAGCTACCATGCCGACAACCTCGACCTTGTGATTGGCGTGCGGCGTCAAGTTGACGGACGACCGCGGCGTCGAGACTGAATGTCGTCTTCGACGCACCTGACGTTCCGACCGCGCTCGGGGCCGCTCCGGGCTTCGCTGCGGCTTCCGCGTTCTCGAGAATCCACGCTCCCGCTGACTCGCCCTGCTTCAGGCAACCGGTGTAGGTCACCTTACCGGCGGCGCTCTGCGACGAAGCTGGCGGCGTGCTCGGTGCAGCTGGCGGCGTAGTGGGTCTCGGTGTCGCAGGCTCTTGGGCCCTCGGCTGATCTCCGGCCGGCTTCTCTCCTGCCGGTGCTTGGGCCGTGACAATTGCCGCTGTCAGACAAAGGACTGCAGGTAACGCATACAACGAACGATTCATTTTGTAGCCTCCTTTTGGTGTACTGTTCTGGTTCTCTGCTTCACTCGTGCGATGCAGAAAAGGGGCCACGATTTGGTGCCCGCGAATTCGGCGCCGATCGGGCTATCCGGGCGCGGGCCGCAGGAGGGACGGGAAGAAACTTTTACTCGGTATGTTCAGTTGAAGACACGAGATCGGCGGCAAGTCTCTGCGGAGAGATCAGGCACCTTCCGGAACATTTCAGCGCGTAACGGCAGGATGAACGAAAAGCGATAATCGCCGTCCAGCCGGCCGACGGGGATGCCTACGAGATTTCCGTTCCCGTCGAGCACTCCCCCGCCCGACACGCCCGGGTGGCCATCGGTGAGACACGAGACCAGGCCGTTATCCATCCGCTGGCCGACATAGCCCGTGCTCACGATGATCCCCTTGGAGTAGTCGTTCCCGAGCCGGAAGATCGGCTCGGCGAAGTCGTATGGATATTTGACATCGATCTGCAGCGGAGGCAGGTCGATATCGCCTTCCACTTTGAGAATCGCCCAGTCGCCGCTGTGCACCTCGACGTCGGCCGTGCCGCTGTCGACGACCGTCGGCGAGCAGTTCCTTGCGGCCGAGCACAATCTTCACCGATGCTATCCGGCGTCCGCCTGCCGCATCGTTGAGCGCGAGGACACCGTGCTTCACCGTGATGAAGTACCCGCCGCCGAGATATCCAGCCGTGCCATATCGCAAACCGCCGTACTGATCGTAGGCGTGAACCTGCACGAAGCTGGCGCCGCGCTCGCGAAGCACACGAATCGGCACGAGTCCCATCTCGCGTTGCAGCTGACCTTTGATCTCTTCGACAAATCGGTCCCGCGATCCGTTGTCCGTGGCGACGCGTCCGAGCGCCGCCTCGCCAGCCGTACCGAGCGCGCGCAGTCCCGCGCTCATCTTCATCGCGCGTCATTTTCTCGCGCAGCGCGGAGATCGCATCGTTGTTGTCCGTAATCCGCTGCTCGATGCGGTAGCGAGAAAACCATGTGCCCATGGAAAACCCGAAGCACACCATGGCCACGCAGAGG
Organism: uncultured Alphaproteobacteria bacterium; assembly: GCA_963751855.1. GTDB lineage: Bacteria > Pseudomonadota > Alphaproteobacteria > Rhizobiales > Xanthobacteraceae > Afipia. The sequence goes on from CAVVWF010000008.1 coordinate 992,760, forward strand.
GTAAGGAGACGCGCAATTCGCACACGCCTGAAGATTGGCATACGAGTACCGTCTGTCTGTCGCGGACGATGGTCCACGACGCCGCGGAATTATGAGTTGTCGGAGGATCTAAGCGCTGGGGGCAGCGTTTAGGTGCTACTCAAATGTACGGCCTCGCACGGCAGCTGTCAAGGTAAACTCCGCGCGATGCGGCAGTTTCAGGGTCCTTCTTGGTCGTCGTCCTGGTGGCGACGGCATCGACTCTTCGCGCAGACGGTTGCCGCGCCCGGCGTCCATCCCGATTTCCGGCCGCCGCTTTGCCAACGTCATGGGGTGGCAGGGTGCGGATTGGCTCGAGCGATCCGAGCGTACATTCGAAGAGGAACCCGACAAGGCGCTCGACGCGCTGGGGCACGCTGACGGATCTCGACGGTCGCCGATGTCGGCGCAGGGTCCGGTTACTTTACCGTTCGCCTCGCGGCGCGTGTCGGCGCAACAGGCCGCGTCTACGCGAACGACCTCCAGCCCGAGATGCTGAAGATGCTCGCCGCGCGTCTCGCGCGCGAGAACGTGCGCAACGTCACGCTCGTGCCGGGCGCGATCGACGATCCAAAGCTTCCGGCCTCGTCAATCGATCTCGTGCTGATGGTGGACGTGTACCACGAGTTCTCTGAGCCCCAGAAGATGCTGCGCGGAATTCGCACCGCACTGAAACCCGACGGCCGGCTCGTGCTGCTCGAATACAGAAAAGAAGACCCCGACGTTCCCATCCGGCTTCGAACACAAAATGTCGGTCGCCGAAGCGAAGCTGGAGCTCGAGGCCGAAGGGTTTACCCTGGCCAGAGTCGACGATCGCCTGCCGCGGCAACACATCCTGATCTTCTCGAAATAGCACTGCTCGTTCCGAAACGGAACAGCCCTCGGGTAGGTGTGAGACCTACACCCGCAGGTCACTGGACACACACAAGTCACTTTAAATCAATATGTTATGGCCACTTTCAAGAGGGTTTGCCGTGCGAGGCATGTGAATTGCGACCTCATCGGCCGCGATGACAGGTTTCAGCGTTCAGCGCCTCTTCGAGCGCGCGATGGTGGCAGGGAGCGGTTTTGTGCTGCTGGGCGCCGCTGCAGTGCTCGACGACCGCGTCCGCGATCGAGCCACCGGCGTGTTTGCCGGTTCGGCGATGAGCGAACTGACAATGGCGCGCGAGCAGGTTGCGCGGGCCCTGCAACAGGCCGCCAATACCGTCGGCTATCAGAGCAGCGAGCACGGCACGCTCATGTTCTTCGTTGTTGCCGCCTCCGTCCTGTTCCTCCTCATTCTTCGCAGTTAGCCACTCTTACCCCGGCAGATATCCAATGTCGGAACTAGAGATCTATAGATCTAGAGATCAATAGATCTAAAGATCACAGCTCTACCAGTACGCGATCAGTCGTCCCGCGGCGACTGCGGCGATCCAGGTCGCGAGCGAGATGCCGCCGAAAATCGCAAGACGGCGCCGCTCGCTCGGTTGCAGTTCGCGCAGGCGATGCGCTTTCCACGCCGGCGATAGGTTCAACAGCCCGACATTGATCAATCCCACGGCGATTGCACCGAACTTGATGAGCAGGAACGGATTGCCGATGTACTCGGTGGAATTCGTCGCGAGGAGTCCCACGCCCGTCGCCGCGGCAAGAAAAAAGCCTGCCGTCGAAACGGGGACCGCGGTATCGCTGACGGCGGCGAGCGGGACTCTGCGCCACACGCCGAGAAGGCGCAGGTCGATGATGGTCGCCGCACCGAACAGCGCGGCGATCCCGAAGATGTGCAGAAGATTGACGATCGGATAGGTCCAGAGGCTGGAGGTCCGCATCAGTTCGCCAAGCGCGGACTGCTCCAGCCAGACGAGAGCCTCGCGCACTACTTTCTATCGGGATACACGTTGTACAGCTTTCCGTTGTACGTGACGCGCTCGGTCTTCACCTCGAAGCGCTTCGGGTCGCGATGGCGATGACCGTGCACCGTCACTTTCGCGCCCAGGGGAATCGACGTGCTGGTCAGACCCGCACCCTGCACACGCGCCGGCGGGGCGAGCGTGACGTCCCAGATCTGGCCGTCGACCTTGATCTTCATGGTCCCGTGCGGACCGGCGAGAGCCACTTGCGTTTCAAGCGTTCCGGAGATTTCGAATTCTTCTTCGGAATACCCGGCCCATCCGTGATGAGCTATCGCGGGGACCGCTGTTATCATGGCGAGTGTCAGAAGGGCGGCTACTCTCTTCATCGTGCACCTCTGTGGAATGTAGCGTCTCAATCTCTTCTAATGTAGCATCTTCACGCTCGCGCATGAGGCCGTGATGTCCAGACCGTCGAGACGCGATTTCATCGGCGCAACCGCGGCAACCGCTGCCGCCGTCGCAGGCAGCCGGCTGGGTCTGGACCTGTCGGCACAAACGCTGTCGGCGCCCTCCGCCGATCCTCTGATGCTCGAGCTCGCAAATGAGGCGCTCAACGTCGCGCGCAGCGGCGGCGCGTCGTATGCGGACGTCCGTGTTGGACGCTATCGCCGCCAGATCATTCGGACCCGCGAGCGCCAGGTCGGCTCGGTCACCGACGACGAGTCGTACGGCCTCGGCATTCGCACGCTGGTGGACGGGTGCTGGGGGTTCGCGGCGACGAGCACGATGACGCGGCCTGGCGTGCAGAACGCCGCGCGCGACGCCATCACGCTGTCGCGCGCCGCGCGCACCGTGCAACGGCGCCCGGTCGAGCTCGCGCCCACGCCGCCGGTGACCGGCACCTGGATCACGCCGGTGCAGCGCGATCCGATCGACGTACCGCTCGAGGACAAGATTGCGCTGCTCCTTCGCGCGAACGAAGCGGCGCTCAAGGTGAAGAACGTGCGCTTCGTCAGCTCCGGCTTTCAGCTGCTGCGCGAGGTGAAGACGCTCGTCACCTCGGAAGGCACCAACGTCACGCAGACATTCATCCGCGTCGGTCCGTCACTTCAACGCCACGGCGATCGCGACCGGCGATTTTCAGACCTACGAAGAAGAGCTGGCGCCGCGCGGCGAGGGGTGGGAATACGTCGAATCGCTCAACTTGCCCGGCAACGCCGAGCGCTGGGCGTCGATCGCCGCCGAGAAGCTCACCGCGAAGAGCGTCGAGGCCGGCCAGTACGATCTGATTCTCGAGCCGACGAACCTCTGGCTGACGATTCACGAATCGATCGGCCATCCCACCGAGCTCGATCGCGCGGTCGGCCAGGAAGCGAACTACGCCGGCACCAGCTTCGTGGCGCCACCGGAGAAAACGATCGGCAAGCTGAAGTACGGCCCCGAGTTCATGAACGTGCAGGCCGATCGCACGCAGCCGGGCTCGCTCTCGCGCGTCGCGTGGGACGACGAAGGCGTGCCGGCGGATCAGTGGCTGATTATCGAGAAAGGCATCTTCAAGGACTATCAGACGACCCGCGAGCAGGCGAAGTGGATTCAGCATCTCACCGGCGTGCAGCGATCGCACGGCTGCTCGTTCGCCGAGTCGTGGAATGCCGTGCAGTTTCAGCGCATGCCGAACATCTCGCTCCTGCCCGGCGAGCGCGACATCACGCTCGACGACATCGTCGCGGCCACCGACCGCGGCATCGTGATCAAGAACCGCGGATCGTGGTCGATCGACAATCAGCGCTACAACTTCCAGTTCTCGGGGCAGTCGTACCACGAAGTGCGCAACGGCAAAATCGTGGGCATGCTGCGCGACGTCGCGTACCAGAGCAACACGCCGGTCTTCTGGAACTCGATGGACATGATCGGCGGCAAGTCGTCGTACTGGCTCGGCGGAGCGTTCAACGACGGGAAAGGCGAACCGTCTCAAATCAACTCGGTCAGCCACGGCTGCCCGCCGTGCCGGTTCCGCAACGTGACGATTCTCAACACGGGGCAGAAGTCATGACACGCGAAGAGGCAAAGACGCTCGCCGATCGCGTCCTGGCACTCAGCAAAGCCGCCGATCAGACGCGGGTGAACATCACCAGCACCTGGGGCGGCAACACGCGCTTCGCCGACGCGAGCATCACGACATCCGGCGGCATCACCGACGTCGTCGTCGATGTGACGGTCACGATCGGACGGCGGCGCGCCTCTGCATCGACCAACGTGCTCGACGACGCGAGCCTGCGGCGCACCGTCGATCTCGCCGCCCAGCTTGCGCGCCTGTCCCCGGACGATCCGGAGCTGATGCCCGAGCTCGGTCCGCAGACCGTATGCGACCGTGAACGCGTACATCGAAGACACGGCCAATCTGACGCCGGCGGCTCGCGCCGGCGCGGTGCGCCGCACCATCGACGGCACGGGCGGCGGCCAGATCTTTTCGGCGGGATTTCTCGACGTCCACGCCATCGCTGTCGCGGTCGCGACCAGCAACGGCTTGTTCGCGTTTCACCGCACGACCGATGCCGATCTGTCCATGACGGCGAGGACGCCGGACGGCACGGGCAGCGGCTGGGCCAGCGCCGGATCGCGCGACTGGGGACACGATCGACCCCGCGGCTATCGGCAGAGCGGCCGCGCGCAAAGCCGAATCGAGCCGGAACCCGCAGGCAATCGACGCACGGCCAATGACCGCGGTGCTCGAGCCGCAGGCCGTGAACGATCTCGTTCCCCTGCTTTCGGGCTCGCTCAACGCACGCACGGCCGACGAAGGGCGCAGCGCGTTCTCCAAAGCCGGCGGCGGCACCCGAATCGGCGAGAAAGTGATGGACGAGCGTGTCACGCTCTATTCCGATCCAGCCGATCCCGAATTGCTGGCGATGCCGTTCGACGTCGAGGGCTTTCCGCTGAAGCGCGTTGTCTGGATTGAAAAAGGGGTGCTCAGGAATCTGTCGTACACGCGCTTCTGGGCGCAGCGGCAGAAGGTGCCGCCAACTGGCACGAACATCTATCGACGGCTCTCGAACGTGCTCGGCGGCGGATTGAAGATGACGGGCGGCACGAAGACCACCGAGGAGCTGATCGCCGGCTGCGACCGCGGCGTCCTCGTGACGCACTTCTTCTATATTCGATCGCTCGAGCCGCGGACCGTGCTCTATACAGGGCTCACCCGTGACGGCGCGTTTCTGATCGAAAAGGGCAAAGTCACCCGCCCGCTGAAGAATCTGCGATGGAACGAAAGCCCGCTGCTGATGCTCAATCGGCTGGAAGACATCGGACGGCCGGAAGCCGTCGCCGCCGGCCGTCACATGCCGGCGCTCCGCATCCGCGACTTCAATTTCACGTCGTTGTCCGACGCGGTGTAGCACTGTCTCTAACCCGACCACTAATCCTATTTCCTGGGCGCGTTGAACGACCGCTCGACCTTGTCGTTCGGATCGGTCGACACCGGATGGTCGCGCCAAAGCCATCGCATCATCTCGGGCAGGATCGGTCCGCCCATGCGCTGGCCGTGCGTGTTCATGCCCCACGTGTAGTTCAGGTCGTAGCCCTTCTCCGTGAGCGCATCCTTCAGCCGGACGTTCTGGAGGAACCAGTCGCGGCGCGGATCGTACGCGCCGCCGCGGCCCGTGCCGCGGTTGTCGTTGCGGCCGTCCTGCAGGAACACGCGGAGCGGCTTTTTCTCGCTCTTCCGGACGATGTCGGCGTACGTGTCGCCGCCGCGATCGCCGAGGTTGACGAAGCTGCCGACGATGCTGAGCACTTTGCGGAAATCGTTCGGGCGCTGCCATGCGACGGTGAACGCCGCAATCGCGCCGGAGCTGGCGCCGCCGATGCCGTGGCGCTCGGGATCTTTCGAGATGTTGTATTCCTTGTAGAGCACCGGCATCAGCTCATCGACGATGACGCGCGCGTACCGATCGTCGAGCGAGTTGTATTCGGTCGGCCGGTTCGTGTCGCGATCGCCCCAATTGCGCGGCGTCGGCTCGGGCTGTTCCGGCGTCCGGCCCGGGTTGATGAACACGCGAGATCATCACCGGGATCTCGCGCCGGTAGATCAGATTGTCGAGCACGTTCGGCGCGCGCAGGCACGCCGTCCATGTCTTTGAACGCCTGTCCATCCTGAAAAATCATGAGGCTGGCGGGAACGGCACGGTCGTACTGCGCCGGCACGTAGACCCAGTAGGTGTGCTGCGTTCCGGGATACGCCTGGCTCGGCAGCGTAAACGGACCGCGCACTTCCCCCTTCGGAACGCCTTCGTGCGACTGCGAATCCGGGCCTATCTGGTAGTAGGCGTTCATGTCGGGGCCTTGCGGCTGCTGGGCGCTGCGGCTGCTGGCTGGGCTGCTGCCCATGACGGCACGGCAACCCACATCGCGGCCGCAGCAACCATCAACCGATGGCCGCATACGATCTCTCATGTGCTAGTCTCACTAAGTCCCTAGTCCTTGCTCTTATTTGGGAGCGTCGTACAAATGATTCAGCGACGGCATCGTGCTGTTCGTGAGCCGGCAGTTCAGGCCTTCCTTGCCCCAGAACTGCGGTGAGTGGAACGTGCCCGGCACGGCGTAGATGATGTCGCCCTGCTGCGCGATGATGGCGGTCTTCTCGTCGCCTTCGAACACCCAGCGCAGCTCGCCGAGCATCACCAGCCACGCCTCGGCGGTGTCGGTGTGGAGATGTCCGCGATCGCCTTTCTCCGTCGGAAACGACGCCGGCCGATAGCCGCAGATGAAATTGCCGCGCGCGCGGTTGGCGCGTATCGCTTCCTGCGTGAAGTTCTTCTTCGTCGCGTTGCGCTTCTCGAGCTCGTAGACGTTGACGTGATACGGCCACGGCTTGCCGCCGTTGCCTTCGTTGTAGACGTCGAGCGGGTTCAGGCCCGTGCTCAGCGTGACCGGCACGTACTCGATGCCCTTCGGCGCTGTCGGCGGGTTTCTTCTCGAAGACCGGCGTGGACGACGGGCCCAGCGTCACTTCGTAGCGGATCGCCGGCGCCGCGCCGACGACCTCGAGCGAGTGCAGAAGACGCTCGGGAACGAAGACATACGACCCCTTCGTCGCGTTGATGATTTCGAACGTGCGATCGGCTTTCTCGACTTCGAAGCGAATCTCACCTTCGAGCACGGCGAACCACGCCGCCGAATCCGGATACATCCGCCGTTCGTGCTTCGTGCCCGGCGGCTCCTGCACCAGGAACGACACCGAGTTGCCGTCGTTGATGACCGGCTCGCGCCAGCTCGCGTGACCCTTGTGCTTCGCCTTGACGTCGGCCAGGCGCGTGACCGGCTTCATCGGCGCCTTGTATTCGCGGACGAGCGGCTTCGGATAAAAGAGGACGCGCTCTTTCTCCTGTGCGGAGACACCGGTCGGCAGCAGAAGCAGCAACGCAAGCAGAACGCGCATGTTCGCACTCCAGCAGGGCCAAGCCCTGCGTACCACGAGCCCTGACGCCGCGACCCTACTTGCCCGGCAGACATCACGACGCCGACAAACGATGGATTCGGTCCCACCGGCGTCGGCGCGCCGACGGGCTCGAGCGTCCCTTTGTTCTGATCGATGCGGAAGATCGTGACGTTCGCGGCATCCTGATTGGCGACCAGCATCAGCGTGCCGGTCGGATCGATCGTGAAATTGCGGGGACGTTTGATGTCGCGCGACTCGTGGCCGACGAGCGTCATGCGCCCGTCCTCGCCGAGGCGATAGATGACGATGCTGTCGTGGCCGCGGTTCGAGCCGTAGAGAAATCTGCCCGGTGCGATGCACGTGAACATCTGCGCCCGATGCGCCCACCTTGTCGGCCGCGGCCGGCAGCGTCGGCAGAATCTGCAGCTCGCGCAGCAACCCGGTCTTCGCGTCGTACGCGTACGCGGTCATCGTCAAATCGAGCTCGTTGATGACGTAGGCGAACCTGCCGTTCGGATGAAAGTCGAGATGACGCGGACCCGCGCCCGCCGCGGCCGCCACCTGCGGCGGCACGTTCGGCTTCATCCGTCCGGTCGCCGGATCGAAGACGAGCTGCGCGACGGCCGGGCCGCCTTTGAGCGGCACGAACACGAACCGGTTGCCGGGATCGGCGCTGATCTGATGCGCCATCGATCCCGAGACCGAACTCTCTCGTGTCGACCGCCGCGCCGAGCCGCCCGTCGGCGGCGATCGGAATCGACGCGATCGTCCCCTGCTTCGCATCGCCGTAGTTCGCGACCAGCAGCCAGCGGCCCGTCCTGTCGGTCGACAGGTGCGCCGTGATGCTGCCCATCGACGGCACATCGTTCACCGGCGTCAGCGCACCGGTCGCCTGATTGATCGCAAACGACCGGACGCGTCCAGGGTCGGTCTCGTTCACGGCAAACAGAAATTTCGCCGCCGGATCGAACGCCAGGAACGACGGGTCCTGGCCGACGTTGGTCGCCTTGCCGGCCGGGACGAGCGTGCCGCTCGCCGTGTCGAGCCGGAAGATCGCGATCTCCGGACGATAGCCGGACACATAGACAAAGGGCACGCGCGGCTCCTGCGCCGCGGCCCAGCCGGACGCCAGGCCCGAGAGCCAGCAGCATCGCGAAAACAAAGGTGTTTCGGGTCATAAAAGGTGGGGCTATGATACTCTTCCCGGCACAAATCGAAAGGATTCTCCAATGCGTGCAATCCGCTCAGCTCGTTTCGTCCTGTGGCTCGGCTGCGTGCTGGCGTACTTCGCCGCAACCTACGCCGCCGACCGCTCGCCCGCGAACATGGCGAACGCCGCCAACAAGTTTCTCTCGTCGCTGACGCCTGAACAGAAGCAGGTCGCGGCGTTCGCGTTCGACAACGTCGCAGAGCGCGAGCGGTTCGGCTTCGTGCCGACCGAGATGCACCCGCGCGTCGGGCTCACCATCGAGAAGATGACGGCGCCGCAGCGCGAGGCCGCGCACAACCTGCTGAAGTCGGGCCTCAGCCAGAAGGGCTACATGACGACGACGGCGATCATGGAGCTCGAGACGCATCCTGAACGCGATCGAGAATCCCCGGGCTCCAACCCGCCGAAGCTCGAGCGCAATCCGTTGAAGTATTTCGTCTGGGTGTTCGGCACGCCGAGCGCCAAGGGCACCTGGGGCTGGAAGGTCGAAGGGCACCATGTGTCGCTCAACTTCACGGTCGTGAACGGCAGCATGGTGTCGACGGCGCCGCACTTCTTCGGATCGAATCCGGCAGAAGTGATGGACGGCCCGAAGAAGGGCCTGCGAGTCCTCGGCTACGAGGAAGATCCCGGCCGCGAGCTCGTGATGTCGCTCGAGCGAGGCACAGCGCGCCAAGGCGGTCTTCAACACCACCGCACCCAACGACATCGTCACGCGCAACGAATCGACGGTGAAGCCGCTCTCGCCCGCCGGCATCGCGGCCAGCGAGCTGCAGCCGAAACAGCGCGAGACGCTGATGCGCATCGTCGATGCGTACATCGTCGGTGATGGCCCCCGACATCGCCGCCGATCGCATGGCGGCGCTCAAGAAGGCCGGCCTCGACAACATCAGCTTTGCGTGGGCCGGCGAGTTCGAGCGCGGCAAGAAGCACTACTACCGCGTGCAGGGCCCGACGTTCCTCATCGAGTTCGACAACACGCAGGACAACGGCAATCACGTCCACTCGGTGTGGCGCGACTTCAACGGCGACTTCGGGCGCGACTTGCTGCGAGAGCACGTGACGAGCGTCAAACACTGACACGATCGAAACAGGAGATCAGAAGATCAGGAGAGATTCCTTTTCTTAGAAAAGAACCTTCTAGTCTTCTGATCTTCTGATCTTCTGTAAGAACACCTCACCCGTTCACTCGAATCCGAAACTTCAGCACTGCTTCCGCCCCGGCTTCGACCGGCACCATGAACTGCGCGGCAAAGGCCGCGGTCTTGGTCCACTTGTGCGTCGCGTGCAGCATGCGCCACGTGGCGGCGCCGATCGGCTCGTTCACCTCGACGGTGATCGGCGTCGACTTTCGATTGCGCAGCGTGATCGCGTACTCGATTTCATAGACGTTGGCCGCGATCTTCTCGAAATCGACCTGATTGCGCTCGCACACCACGTCGAAGGCGTTGCCGATCTTCAGGTTCAGCACTTCGTCTTTCGGCGTGTGCTGCGATGCGATCCTCGCCGACGAACTGCACGCCGCCGTTCGAGTCCGACTGATACACGCGCACGGTGCCGGACGGCATCGGCATGCCCAGCCCGCCCTTCTCTTCGTTCTTGAACTGATAGAACACTTCGACCGAGTCCTTGATCGGCGCGCCCGGCCGTGCGCCGTTGTGGTAGTAGAACTGGTTGCCGTTGACGACGTAGCGCTTCTGGATCGGGAAGCCCGTGCCGGCGAGCATGCTCACCTGCTTCGTCTCGTTGTTGTTGATCGTCGTCTTTCGGCCGAGCGTGTAGAGGTGATAGTCCGAGAACGCTTCCTGCGCCATCGGCGCGGCAGCGGCTTCGCGGCGCTGGGCCATCGGCGTCGGCCGCCAGCATTCTGTTGAAGTTCTCGCCGCACGCGATTGAGCTCGCCGGCCACCAGCTGCAGCTTGGCGTTCCGAAACGCCGTGCCGCTGCCGTTGGTCAGCGTCACCCATCCGTCGATGTCGCCGGCCTTGTCGTCGCGCGCCACGGTGAGGACGTAGTCGGCGTTCCACGACAGCTTGCCGGCGAGATACGCGGCCTCGACACGGTGACGCGTGCCGCCGCCGTTGTCGAGCGTCCAGATCAGCGTCGGCCGCGTGAAGAGCGTGTCCGGCAGCTCGGGAAACCGAATGTGGTCGGCGTGCAGGCCGGTCACGATCTCGCCGTTGATTCGCCACACGGGCTGATTGTTGTAGCTGAGCAGGCGCGCCGTGACTTCTTCCTCCTCGGTCGTGCCGTTCACCTGGCGCGTGCGCACGAGCGTCACGTCGCGGCCGACGTACTTGCGCAGCAGCTTCTCGGGCTCGAGCAGATCGTATTCGTAGTTCTGCTCGAGCACGCTGACGCGCGACGGCTCGCTGAGCGATCGAAAATGGACGGTCGCAGGATTCACGGTCGCGGCGATGTCCATGAAGCTCAGGTCGAACGTGCCTCGCGGGAGCTCGATGTTGCGCACGTCGCGCACGAGCGCGATGTCGGAGTTGTAGACGGTGACGTTGAGCTCGACCTGATCGTCGAGGGTCGTCGAGCCCTGGGCGGCCGCGGCCTGGACCGTGTCGACAGCGGGATTGCGATTGCCCGAGAACCCAAGAGCAACGACGAGCGCAGACGAGCGCGACAAGACGATAACCTGACCATGAACCGCTCCTTTGAATAGCGGGGCTCTGCCCCACTGTTCTTAGAACGGAGCTGCGGAATTTTCTTGCACGCGCGTCCAGGAGCGGCCGCCGTTGGTCGTGTAAAACTCTGCGCCGTCAGAGGTTCTGGCCACGGCGCGGTCGCCGTCGACGGCCCGAATGCCAACGACGGTAACGCGACGGTTGTTCGAGGCCGCGCCGGGAGGCGGATGGTCTTCGTCCACGTCTTGCCGCCGTCTGTCGAGCGCTCGACCGACGCAGACGCAACGATCCGCCAGTCGAATCAGCGGATTCGAGGGAGAGACCGACTCGGTGGCCATCGCCGCGCTGCTGAAGGCCGATCGCGTCGTGGCCGTGACGCTCGGCGCCGTTTGCTGAGCGCAGGTGTCGATGGCGCCGCACGCGCGTGTATGCGGCGCGGCAGGCGCCGCAGCGCGGCGGCGCCGCCGCCGCGGCGTCGCCGCGGCGCTCAGCGCCTGGGCGCCGCGCGCTCGCGCCGCTCGCGCGTCGCGCCTGCAGTCTCGTCGCGCATCTCGCACGCTGCTCCTCGCGCGGCGAGGCTTCTGCGACTGCGGTTCTGGGTTCTGGGTGCTGGGTGCTGGGTTCTGGTTCGGGGTTCCGGGTTCTGCTGGGTTCCCGGTTCTGGCCCGGAGCGTTCCGCGTGTCCGCTCGAGATTCCGCGTTCCCGGTTCCGCGCTCTCCGGCGCGTTCTGGCGCTCGAATCGCCAGATCGTGAGCGGGCGGCTGGTTCCACCTGGGTAATCGGCCGATCCGGCACCACAATCCAGATGGCGACGGCGGTCGCGGCCGCCGTCAACGGCACGAGCCATCGGAACACGCGCGCCGGCGTCCACGCGTGCGTCGACGGATGCGGCAGGAGCGCTGCGCTCCATCGCCGCGAGCACCGCCGTGCAGCGCGAGCAATTCGACGCGTGCAGCTCGACGGCAGCGGCCGCCTTGGCGCTCAGCCCGCCATCGGCCCAGGCAGCCAGCGTCTCGGCGTCGAGACACGCCTCGGACGCCGTTGCCGGCGTCTGCCGCAGCGTCGTGCCCAGCCAGCTGTCCTGTTCGCGTTCGTTGCCCATTGGTTCTCTCTTCATATAGAACGATCCTCGTCACGATTTCTTGCGGGTCCGGTCCGGCTGAAGCCGGACACGTACGTCCAGCATCTCGTCCAGGTTCGTCGCTCCCACGTCTTCGGTGGCGCACTCGAAACACCGCGCGATCTCCGCATCCTTCAACCCGCGCGAGCGGAGCTCGCTGTTCGACACCCTCGCGGATGATCTTCCGCGTGCGCGCGAGCTGCCGCGATGTCGTCGCCTCGTGCTCTTTCAGCAGCGTGCCGGTCTGCGGCCAGCGTCAGCTGCTGCGCGTAGTAGCAGCGGAGGCGCAGCCGATCGCGCGGCTCGAGCCGCGCCACGGCGACCTCGAGCGCCGAGCGCAGCATGTCGACGAAGCGCAGACGCAGTCGGGGTCGGCTGCCGCGGGCGACGCGCGGCCGGCCAGCTCTTCCGGCAGCGGCTCGGTGCGGCGATCGACACGCACGCGATCGACATGGCGCTGCGCGAGCACGGCACGCAGCCACGTGGCGAGGCTGCTGCGGCCATGAAAGTAGCGCAGCAGCGACTGGCGCGCACCGCCGCGCTGGTCGAGCCCGTAGAGATCGGCGTACAGCGAGTCGGCCAGCTCTCGCGCGGCGCCCGATCGATCGAGCGCGTCGGCGGCGCGATAGAGTGCCGGCCGCATCTCCAGCACGAAGTGGTCCCAGGCCGCGCCGTCGCCGAGGGCACACGCACAGGCCAGCGCGAGATCTTCGAGATGAAGCGACGACAGGTAGCGCGAGAGCTCGCGCGGCGTCGGCGTCGCCGCCAGGAAACGCCTTCGCGCAGCTCGTCTCGAGCGCGGCGGTGAACGCCGCCTGCGGCAGACGCCATCGCTCGGCCTTCGCCTCGCGATAGAGCCGCTCGGCGAGGGCGGCATCGACACGGTGTTCGAATCCGCCTTCACGGACATTTCTGCCTACGGTCAACTTTGCGCTGGCGGCGGCGCATGACAAGTGGAAAGATCTGCACCAATGGCCGACGACACCACCCTGATCAGCGACGAACCGACGGTTGAACTGATCATACGTGCGCGCACCGGCGATCAGTCGGCGGTCGAAGCCATCCTTCAGCGCTGCCTGCCGTCGCTGAAACGCTGGGCGCACGGGCGCCTGCCGGCCGCGGCGCGCGGCCATCTCGACACGGGCGATCTCGTCCAGGACGCCGCGATGAACGCGATCGCGCGGCTCGACACGTTCGAGCCGCGGCATGTCGGCGCGATGCAGGCGTACCTGCGGCAATCGGTCATCAACAGGATTCGCGACGAGATGCGGCGCTTCGTACGCGGCGCCCCGTCGCGGTCGAGCTTCCCGATGACTTCGCGTCGAAGAGCCGTCGCCTGCTGGAACAGGCGATTCACGAACGAGACGTACGCGCGCTATCGCGCGGCGATGAGCGGACTGAAGCCGCGAGAGCGCGAGCTCGTCATCGCGCGCGTCGAGGCGCAATGGACGGCGCCGGAAATCGCGGAACACTTCGGGTTCAATACGGTCGATGGCGCGAGAATGGCGGTGAACCGGGCGATGCAGCGGCTCGGCGTGGCGATGAAGGACGCAGACGAATCAGCGCTAGCGGGACGATGCGGCGGCGCCTCGCTCTTCGAGGAAGCCGCGACCGCGTCGTACTTCTGCGCCCGCGCCGAGTCGAGAGCCGTGCGGCCGTCGGTGCTCGCGACGTTCACGTCGGCGCCCAGCTCGACGGCGAGCTTGACGGTTTCGAGGATCAGCGCATCGCGCTCGGCGCGATCGATCGGCACCCACGCGGTGCCGCCTCCCATTCCCAGGGCCGCCATGACGGCGGTCGTCCGCTCCTTCCGGCGCTGATACCCTTCGCCCTGCACGTAATTCGACTCGTGAATCGACCTTCGGATCGGCCCCGTGCTTCGCGAGCAGGCGCATGACGCCCGGCTGCGTAAAGCGCGCCGCCAGCCAGTACGGCGTCGCATCCGACGAGCGCCGGCATGAAGTGATAGTCGTCCGACGATCGCCGGGTCGGAGTCCACACCTTCACGCGCGCGTTCGGATCGGCGCCGCGCGCGAGAAGCGCCGCGACGGTCGGCTCGTCGCGCCGCATGATGGCGCAGTGGAGCGCGGTGAATCCCGGCTTGTCGTTGTTCGGATCGGCGCCTTTGTCGAGCAGATACCGCGCAACCTCGCCGTAACCCGAGAACGCCGCCATCGTCGTCGCGCTGACGCCCCACGCGTCGTGATCGTTCACGTTGGCGCCAGCCTCGACGAGCAGCCTCGCCGACGCGGCATCGCCGACGCGGGCCGCGAACATGAGCGCGGTGTCGGCGCCGTGCGGAATCATCCGGTTGTATTCGGGAAGGCCGTGCGGCGGCACCGCCATCATCTGGCTCCAGCTGTCGGTGCGCGCATGCACGTCGGCTTCCGCCGGCGAGGAGCAGCTTGACGACGTCGGCGTGCTTCTGCGCGACGGCCCACATCAACGCGGTCTGGCCGCGCGGGCCGCGGGCGTTGGGGTTCGCGCCTTTGGCGAGCAACGCTTCGACGACTGCCTGCCTTGCCCGCGCGCGACGCGGCCATCAACGGCGTCTCGCCGGAAAGAAGCGGAGCATTGGGATTGGCGCCTGCATCGAGCAGCCGCTTCACGACGGGCACGCTGCCGTTCAGGCTGGCAGCCCACAGCGGCGTCGCGCCGATGTCGTTCGCCGCGTTCACATTCGCGCCGGCACGGATGAGCTGATCGACCTTCGCGAGATCGTCACGATACGCCGCCCAATGCAGCGGCGTCGACCCGTCACCGGACGGCGCCTCCTGCGCGTAGGCCGGCGCGACCAGCAGCAGCGACAGGCCGACGCACCTATCGCACCTCTCGCACCCATTGCACCCATTGCACCCATCGCACCCATCTACAGCGCCAGCGTATCGAGTTGCACTTTGCCCGTGCTTCCGCCGATGCGCTCGACCGGCACATCCATCTTGTCCATCAGCGTCATCAGCAGGTTGGCCATCGACGGCTTGTCCGTGTAGGTCAGATGCCGGCCGCCTTTCAGCCTTCCGGCTCCGCCGCCCATCACGAGCAGCGGCAGGTTCTCGCCCGAATGGCGCGTGCTGTTCGAGATGCCCGAGCCATACAGAATCGTCATGTGATCGAGCAGCGATCCATCGCCGTCCGGCGTCGCGCCGAGCTTCGCCAGATACTTCGCGAACAGCTCGGTGTGGTACCGGTTGATCTTCGACATGTGCGCGATGAGCGCCGGCATTGTCCTGGTGATGCGACAGCGGATGATGCGCCTCGGGCACGCCAATCTGCGGATACGGTCGCGCGCTCTGCTCCTTGCCGAGCATGAACGAAATCACGCGCGTCAGAGTCGCTCTGATACGCGAGCAGCTGCAGATCGAGCATCAGCGCCAGGTGATCTTCGAACACCGGCGGCGCGCCCTGCGGCTGGTCCATGTCCGGCAGCTCGAGATCGGCCTGCTGCTCCGCGCGCTGAATCCGGCGCTCGACGTCGCGCACCGCTTCGGTGTACTGCTCCACCTTGACGCGATCCTGCGGGCCGAGCTCGGCGCGCAGGCTGGCGAGCTTCTCGTTGACCGAGTCGAGCAGGCTCTTGTGCTGGCGCAACCGCGCCTCGCGCGCCGCGCGATCGGTGCTGCCCGTATCGCCGAACAGCTTCTCGAACACCGCGCGCGGGTTCCACTCCATCGGCAGCGGCTGCGTCGGGCTGCGCCACGACAGGGTGTGCGTGTAGACGCAGCTCAGATTGCCGGTGCACGCGCCGGCATTGGCCGGCGGATCCATCGCCATCTCGAGCGACGCGATCTGCGTTTCGCCCGCGTGGTGCCTCGCGAGCAGCTGGTCCATCGACGTGTCGGCGAAGATCTCGATCTCCGTCTTGCCGCCGCGCGGCGTGCCGGTGAGAAACGCGCCGGACGCGCCGGCATGAATCGCGACCCAGTTGGCGTGGATGCCCGAGAGCACCAGCATCTGGTTCCGGAACGGCTCGAGCGGCTGCAGGATCGGCGACAGCTCGAACGCGCTGCCCTCGCCTTTCGGCGACCAGTACTCCATCGCCATGCCGTTCGGCACGTAGAACGCGAGGAACCGATGCGCCGGCTTCGTGGCGCGCTGCGACGCGAGCGCCATCGCGGGCGTCATCGCATCGAGAAACGGAAGCGCGAGCGTGGCACCCAGGCCGCGCAGCACCGTGCGCCGCGGAAGAGCCTTAGATGTGAGGAACATGTAATCGCCTCATCTGAAATGCCGGACTCTTGACGATTCCCAATATCAGCGCCGACCATCGGAAATCCTGGGCCTCTGCGTCGCGCACGATGCTGCGAACCGCCGGACGATCGTAGTACTCGACCCTGCGCCCGAGCGCATACGCGAGCAGTTTCTCGGTCACGGTGCGCGGGAACTGCTCGCGGCGCTCCAGCAGCAGCGCGCGCAGTCCACTCAGCCCCTGAACGTTCGCGCCGCTCATCGTCGTGCCCGCCGCATCGACGGGCTTGCCGGCCTCGTCGACGGTGCGCCAGCCGCCGATGACGTCGAAGTTCTCGAGCGCAAACCCGAGCGGATCGATGACGGCGTGGCAGCTCGCGCACGTCGGATTGGTGCGATGTTCGGCAAGCCGCTCGCGAATCGTCTGGGGCGCCCCGCCCGGCTTCACCGGCGCAAGATTGGTATCGACGCCGGCCGGCGGCGGCGTCGTCTGCAGCCCGAAGATGTTGTTCAGCAGGAATTTTCCACGAAGCACCGGCGACGTGCGATCCGGATACGACGTCGTCGACAACAGCGCGCCCTGCGCCAGCAGCCCGCCGCGCCGGTTCTTGTCGGGCAACGACACGCGCCGGAAGCGGCTGCCGTAAATTCCAGGGATGCCGTAGTGCCTGGCGAGCTTCTCGTTGACGAACGTGTAGTCGGCGTTGAGCAGCTCGAGCACGCTGCGATCCTCGCGCAGCGTGCTGCCGACAAACAGCTCGGTCTCGCGCTTGAAGGCCTCCATCAGCGTGAGGTCGTAGTTCGGATAACGCTCCGGATCGACCACGACCTCGGCCACGCGGCGAAGGTTCAGCCACTGCGCGGCGAAATCGTTGACGAGCGCTTCGCTCGAGCGCGGGTCGGCGAGCATGCGCTTCACCTGCTGCTCGAGCACCTTCGGATCGCTCAACTTCCGTCGCTCGGCGAGCGTCGAGGAGCTGGTCGTCGGGAATGCTGGACCAGAGGAAGAAGGACAGGCGAGAGGCGAGCTCGAGATCGGACAACCGATAGGGCTGAGGCGCTGAGGGCTGAGGGCTGAGTTGAGGGCTTAGGGTCGCGATAGACGCGCAAGCAGAAAATCCGGATCGACGAGCATGCGCTCGAGCGCGAACTGCACGCCGGCTTCGAACGTGCCCCCGTCGCGACGGCCGTCTTCGTAGAACTTCATCAGCGTCTGCACGTCGGCCGCATTCACCGGACGCCGATACGCAAGCCGCGCGATGCGCGAGAGGATCTTCGTCGCGCACGCCGTCTCTTCGCCGCACGCGCGGGCCGGCACACAAACAAGTCGTCGTTCCGTTCCTCTCTGCCCTCTGCCCTCTGCTCTCTGCCTCTGTCCTGTCCTGCGTCAGTTGCCGTAAGGTCCACCAATCTGAATCGACGCGACGTTCGCGTAGCCCATGTAGACTTCGTCGTTCGTAATCACGCGGCCGCGCTGCAGCGGCTGCGGCAGCCCTTCGGGCTCCCACAACTGGCGGACGAACGATACGCCGACGACACGCGATCCCGCGGCCACGGGCACGCTCACCTCGAGGCCGGTATCGCCGTCGACCTGCATGTATCTTTCCCACTCGGGCGCGCCTGCGAATCCCGGCTCGCCGTCGCCGGCGTAGCTCGCGCCGGCCGCGCGACCCTGCGCTTTTCCGCCGACCGCGAAGCGCTTCAGCAGCTTGCCGTCGAGCCGCACGTCGAGCAGCTGTTCCCATCCCATCCCTTTGAGATAGTCCTGGTAGTTGCGCTGCAGGCGCACCTTGAATCGATACTCGCCGTCGGCCGGAAAGTGATAGCGCACGGAGATGCCGCCGCGCGATCCAAGCGGCAGATCTTCACTCTGCCGATCTTCCTGCGTGACATGCAGCGGAATCTCGAAGGTGTCGATCGCAGGATGCGACGGCGGCAGCGCCGTCGCGCGGCGCGTGACCTGCCGCGCGACCGACATGTAGCGCTCGAGATGCGCCGTCGAGATGGAGAGCACGTCGGCGAAGTTGTCGAAGCTGCCGTCGGCGGTCTCATCGCCGGGCAGCTGCGAGGCGACGTCGAGGCTTTGCGGATCGAGGCCGAACAGATCGCGGATCGCGTTGCCGTATTCGGTGCGATTCAATCGATGCACGGCGCCGATGCGTCCGGGATCGGGGTTCGCCGCCCATGCGCGATCGAGCGCGCGTTCGAGCTCTGCCGCCGCGGCGACATACGTCGCCGTATCGGGCCGCGGCCGTCCCGGCGGCGGCATCGATCCGGCGCGCAGCTTCTCGACAACGGTCTCCCAGATCTCGCGCGTGGTCGCGCGGGTTCGTCACGTCGAGACGATCGAGCGCAAGACCGCCGGTGCGCGCTCGCTCGTTATGGCAACTGATGCAGTATTTGGCGATGAGTGCCTGCGAACTGGAGGCGGGGGCGGACAGGCGCGGCCACCGCGGGAGCAGGCGCCGCCTGACGCGCAGATGCACCGGCGCTGAACAGACCTGCGGCCGTACAGACTGCGGCGGCGACCGCGACGACCGACGCGCGATATCGCTCAATCACCAATCACCCAATCTCCAAATGATTGGCCTCCATTGTGCCTGACACGCTAACTGCAAGTAAAGGAAGTGTTTGTATCAGGCCGCTACGCCGTGCGGCGATCGATTCTAGGCATCGTTCTTGAACGCTGGCTCAGCGATGCTGATGGCCGACTCCCCGTCGAACGGTGATGTGTTGATTACGACCGAGGGTGGCCGCCACCTGTTGAGCGTCGTGCCGCACCCGCACCGCCTGAGTCTGAGCGAGTATGCGGTCGCGCTGCAGATCGCCAGGCGATGGGCACAGACCAACAAGGCCGCGATCTGGCGTACGAATGAGGGCGTGTTTACGAAGTTGCCGCGCGACTAGGCGGATACACGACGCTGTCGGAGGCGACAGTCGCACGTGAATGTAGCGCATACAGACATCTCGTGAAACGATCAGTTGCGGCGTGCCCGACCGGTCCCACAAGCAAATCTGAGAACCTGAACGTCGATGAGTAGGATTGGCCCGGGACCCATGATTGGACGCACGATCTCGCGCTATCACGTCGTCGAGCTGCTGGGCGCAGGCGGGATGGGGGTGGTCTACAAGGCCAAGGACACGCGGCTCGGACGCACGGTCGCGCTGAAGTTCATTTCGGACGCGTTTGCCGCGGATCCCGCCGCGCTGCGGCAGTTCGAGCGCGAGGCCCAGACGGCGTCGTCGCTGAATCACCCGCACATCTGCACCGTCTATCAGGTCGACGAATTCGAAGGCCGCCCCTTCATCGCCATGGAGCTGCTCCGCGGCGAGACGCTGAAAGCAGCGTATGACCGGCGCGCGGCTGAGCGCCCATCGAAGTGATCGACTTCGCCATCCAGATCACCGATGCGCTCGACGCGGCGCACGAGAAGGGCATCGTTCATCGCGACGTGAAGCCCGCCAACATCTTCATCACCGAGCGCGGCATCGTGAAGCTGCTCGACTTCGGCCTGGCCAAACAGTCGTCGGTCGTCGACTTCGATCAGGAATCGAGCAGCGGCTTCACCGCGGCCGGCCGCATCTTCGGCACGCCCAACTACATGTCGCCGGAGCGCCTGCTCGGCCACGCGATCGATCACCGCAGCGATCTCTTCTCGCTCGGGTCGGTCATCTACGAAATGGCGACCGGATCGCAGGCGTTCACCGGCGCGACGGCCATCGAGATGATCGACGCGATTCTGCACGACACGCCGCCGCGCGATCGCAGCGTCCCGGCGGCGCTGAGCCGCATCATCGCGAAACTGCTCGAGAAGAACGCCGACAACCGCTACCAGTCCACGAAGGCGCTGATGAGCGCGCTGCTGCTCGCCCGCGAGACCGTTGCGACCGGCACGGGCGACGGCCCCGCGCCACCGGCAACCGAGCTGCTGAAGGCCTCGATCGCCGTGCTGCCGTTTCGCAACGTGGGGCTCGATCCCGACGAACGAGTACTTCTGCGAAGGGCTCGCGGAAGAGCTGATCACGGCGCTGACGAAGATCGAAGACGTGCGCGTCGCAGCGCGCACGTCCACGTTCACGTTCAAGGGCAAGGACGTCGACATCCGCGAGATCGGGGAGCGGCTGAAGGTGAACGCGGTGCTCGACGGCAGCGTGCGCACGGCCGGCGATCGCGTGCGCGTCACGTGCCAGCTGCTGAATACGCAGGACGGCTACGAGATCTGGTCGGAGCAGTACGACCGGACGCTGGCCGACGTGTTCACGCTGCAGGAGGAGATCACGCGCGCGATCGTCGACCAGACTGAAGGTGTCGCTCGCGGAGCATCTTCGACAGTCGCCCCGCGGACCGAGAACCGCGCCGCGTATCACCACTATCTGAAAGGGCGGTTCTACTGGAGCAAGCGCTACGAAGGCGGGCTGAAGGCGGCGATGGACGAGTTTCAGAACGCCATCCGCGAAGATCCAGGCTATGCGCCCGCGTACTCCGGTCTGGCGGACACGCTGATGTTCATCGGACTCTACTCGCTCGACCGCCCGCGCGACATGTACGAGCGCGCCGAAACGTTCATCCACAAGGCGCTGTCGCTCGACAGCAGGCTGCCGGAGGCGCACACCTCACTGGCGCTGATTCAGTTGAGCGCGTACTGGAATTGGGCAGCGGCCGAGAACGAATTCCTGCGAGCGATCGAGCTCGATCCCACGCACGCGCCGGCGCACCTTTACTACTCGTGGCTGCTGGCGCTGGCCGGACGGCACTGGGAAGCCGGCGTGGCGGCCAAGCGCGCGCAGGACATCGATCCGCTTTCGCCGCTCATCAACAGCGGTGTCGCGTGGATGTATTACAACTGCCGCGAATACGACCGGGCGATCGAGGAGGCGAACAAGTCGCTCGAAGTGGATGCGAATTTCCTCGTTGGCATGTACGTGCTGGGACTGGCGTACACGATGAAGCGGCAATACGCCGAGGCAGCGCCGCTGATCGAGCGGGCCGTCGACGCTGTCGGGGCGCGCGCCGTTCTACCTTGGCCTCCTCGGCCTCGTGTACGGCGAAATGGGACACCCCGAGAAGGTCGATCAGATCATTGCGGAGCTGGACGAGATGCGGGCAAAAGGCCGTTACATTCCCCGCATTGCTACGTCTACATCTACGCGGGCCTGCGGGATTTCGACCGCGCGCTGGAATGGCAGGAGAAGGCCTGCGACGACGGTGCGCCGCCGTTCTACTTCATCGCGCCGGCAACCGACTGCCTGCACGGCGATCCACGGCACAAGGCACAGATGGCGCGGATGCTCGCTCGCGCGCCTGAGCCGCTCGGCTTCGGCGGCATCAGGCGTCGGGGCTGATACGAAGCGGCGCTTGCGGTAGCATGCACTTGTATGGCCGGACGGGACGAGCAGACGGACAGTGCCATTCAAGATCGCGCCGAGCTCAAGACCCAGGAACCGAAGCTCTTCAACGTCATCCTGCTGAACGACGACTACACGACCATGGAGTTCGTTCTGCAGATCCTGGAAACGCTCTTTCAAAAATCGCCGGCCGAGGCCTTTCGCATCATGATGCACGTGCACCGCAACGGGCGTGGCCTGGCGGGCGTCTATACCTGGGAAGTCGCCGAAACGAAAGCCGACCAGGTGGCGGCGCTCGCCGCCGAGGCCGGCTACCCATTGCGTGCGACTATAGAGGAAGCCTGATGTTTTCCACGGCCGTCGAAGTCGTTCTTCATATTGCGTTTCGCGAGGCTGTGTCACGCCGCCACGCGTACCTGACGCTCGAACACCTCTTGTACGCCGTCGCACACGATCCCGACGGAGAGCGCATTCTCGCCGCGTGCGGCGCGGATCTGTCGCTCCTTCGGCGAAACGTCGCCGACAGTCTCGACGACTCGGTCGAAGCCCTGCCCCGCGGACAGGAGCGCGAGCCCGAGCAGACGACGGCGTTCCGCCGTGCGCTGCAGGCGGCGGTGCTGCACGTGCAGAGCGCGCAGCGGCAGGAAGCGCAGGTCGGCGATCTGATCGCGGCCATCCTGCAGCAGCCGCAGACGCGGGCGGCGGCGTTGCTGGCGGAGCAAGGAATCACCCGGCTCGACGTGCTCGAATACCTCGCGCACGGCATTACCAAGACGCCGATTCATCACGACGATGGCGGAGCCTCCGACCCGAGCGACGGCCGCGACGGCATGGCCGGCAGCGGCGACCCTGGATCCGCGACGGCGAAAGGATCCGCTGTCGGCCTATTGCACGAACCTGACCGCCCGCGCGCAGCAGGGGCTGCTCGATCCGCTCATCGGTCGCGCCGACGAACTGCAGCGCACCATCGAAGTGCTCTGCCGGCGGCGCAAGAACAATCCCGTGTTCGTCGGCGACGCCGGCGTCGGGAAGACGGCGATGGCCGAAGGGCTGGCGGTGCGGCTGCTGTCCGATGATGTGCAGGACACGCTGAAGCACGCCGAGATCTTCGCGCTCGACACGGGCGCGCTCCTCGCAGGCTCGCGGTTTCGCGGCGATTTCGAGGAGCGCTTCAAAGCCGTCGTCAAGGCGCTGAGCGCGCGGCCGAAGGCCATCCTCTTCATCGACGAGATCCACGCGACCGTCGGCGCCGGCGCGGTGACGGGCGGCACGATGGATCTCGCGACCATGCTGAAGCCGCTGCTGACGGCCGGCGATCTTGCGCGTGATCGGCTCGACGACATTCGAAGAGTTCAAGCACATCGAAAAGGATCGCGCGCTGGCGCGGCGCCTTCAGAAGATCGCCATCGACGAGCCGTCGATCGAGGAGACCGTGCGCATTCTGGCGGGGCTGCGCAGCCGGTACGAAGATCACCACCGGGTGAAGTACACCGACGCGGCGCTCGACGCCGCGGCGAAGCTGGCGGCGCGGCATCTGCGCGACTATCGCCTGCCTGACAGCGCCATCGATCTCATCGACGAAGCGGGCGCCGTGACGCGATTGAAGGCGGGTCCTGTGTCGAAAACGGGGTCGGGAGGTTTCGAGGGACAGTCGAAAACCCCTCCCGACCCCGTTTTTGTCGACGTGACCGACATCGAGGCGATCGTCGCGCGGATGGCGCGCATTCCCGCGCGCCAGGCGTCGTCTTCCGATCGCGAGCGGCTGCGGCTGCTGGAAGAGTCGCTGGAGCGCGTCGTCTTCGGCCAGCGGGAGGCCGTGCACCTGGTGGCGCAGGCCATCAAGCGATCGCGCGCAGGGCTTGCGCTGCCAGAGCGCCCAGCCGGCTGCTTCCTGTTCACCGGGCCGACGGGCGTCGGCAAGACCGAGCTCGCCAAGCAGCTGGCGCTGCTGCTCGGCAACGAGTTCATCCGCTTCGACATGAGCGAGTACATGGAGAAGCACGCGGTCGCGCGGCTGATCGGCGCGCCGCCTGGATATGTCGGCTTCGAACAGGGCGGCCAGCTCGTCGACGCGGTCCGCACCCATCCCTACAGCGTCGTCCTGCTCGACGAAATCGAGAAGGCGCACGAGGACATCTACAACATCCTGCTGCAGGTGATGGATCACGCGACGCTCACCGACAACACCGGCCGCAAGGCCGACTTCCGCAACACCGTGCTGATTCTCACGTCGAATGCCGGATCGCGCGAGATGAGCGCCGGATCGATTGGGTTTGGTGAAATCGGGCCCGATGGCAGGGCGAAGTCGGCGGTCGATCGCGTCTTCAGCCCGGAATTCCGCAACCGCCTCGATGCGATCGTGACGTTCAAGGCGCTCACGCCGGAAGCGATGGAAACCATCGTCGAAAAGTTCGTGATGCAGCTCGAGAGCCAGCTGAAGGATCGCAAGGTCGCCATCACGCTGACACCGGACGCGCGCACATGGCTCGCGAAGAAAGGCTACGACCCCAAGATGGGCGCCCGCCCGCTCGGCCGCGTCATTCAGCGCGAGGTGCGCGATCCGCTGACGGACGAGATTCTGTTTGGAAAACTGGAGAATGGCGGGACGGTCACGATTGGCGTCGCGACGACGCTCTGACGTTTGCCTACGACGCCGCTGCAGGATTAGGGATTAGGGATGGGGATTAGGGATTGGTTCAGGCGACGGTTCTTGAACAGGAGACTCGAGATCAGGAGCTTCCTCGGCACGTCGTGCCGACCTTCCATTGGTGTCGAAATTCCTGTCGCCTACCGTGTCATTTTCGTCCTCTACCGCTTCGCTTTCCAACGCCTTCCATCGGACTTGGGATCCGGTTCGCGCTCGCGCCTCTGTCGGCGTACTCGAAGCCGTATATGACGACATCGCCGATTGCGTTTCCCACTGCTCCGACCAGCCGATGACGTCGCCATTTTCAGTTCGAACAGTTCTCCATGTGGCGGTAGTCGCAGACGTGTCCCGGGTTACAGACGTCGCGCCCTTCGATGCCAGCCTTGCTCAGTAAGACGGCGGCGAAATCCTCTATGCTGCGTTCCACTGGGTAGGGCTGTTACTTGCGACCTGACGCTAGCCATTGATCGCTCTATCTAGGCCGGTCCGGGCGGTCAATTGTGCGGCGTGGATGTCGGACGTGGCGACCTTCAGGCAGTTCAGAGCGTCGTCTTCTGCTCGTCGCGTCGTCGCTGTTCAGACCTTCTTCGTTTTCTCTGCGACTCTGCGGCTCTGCGTCGAGACAAGCATTTTGACGACAGGGCTAAAGCCCTGTCCGCCGCGACTGCTCATCGTGTCACGAGTTCCTTGTTCGCGAGTCGCACCGCGAGCTGCGCGCCAGTCATAGAGCAGAAAGTCTCTTGCGCTGGAGTTCATCATGATCAGCAGGCCTTGCGGGAATCCCGGCAGCGGTCGTGATGTGACTTCGAGGCCGTCCGTACTGTCCGACACGGTGACCACCGTGCGCACGTCGCTGTGGTCGTGGGGATTCTGCGCCGTGCCCTCGCGCCGGTACACCTTGACCCGACTGCTGCCGGGCACCTGGTCGCTCGACACGAGAAATCCGGTGCGCTCCCCCGTTTGGTAGATCGCCAGCCCTTCGCGATCGCCCATGTAGCCATCCGCACCGATCACCGCGAGCTCGCGGGCGGCATCCGGATGATCGGGATCGGCGTGATACTTCCGAATCGCGGAGCGCTCGTCGCTGTAATACACATATCCCAATGCATCGTCGACGACGACCGCTTCGATTTCACCGATCTCATCGGGCTCCGCACCCACGCGGCTGAAGGTGCCGAATCGTCGCACCAGGGTGGCCGTCATGCGACCCGCGGGATCGCTCTCGAGACGGTACTGCCACAAGTAGTTAGTCGTGGGGCCAGTCTTCGGCGCGACGATCGCGAAGACCGCGCCGTCACGAGGGCGCTTGTACACCGCAATACCCATCGGCTCAAACGCATCGCCAGTCTCTCCAGCGAGGACGGAAAGACCGCCCGGCGCCAGATCCGTCAAGGGACCACCATCGGGCGGAATGGCAAACACGCGCAGCCGATGCTGCAGACGCTCAGTCACCACGGCGATATCCGTGGATCCTCCTGCCGCCGCAAATCCGTATTCGACGTCGATGTTGTTCGGGCGATCGAGCGGTGTCAGCGACTGACGCAGCACGCCGTCGAGACCGAATACATAGACTCCGCCCACCGATTCCATCTTGTCGGTCCCGAGGATGAGGCTTTTCGACGGATCGCTCGGGTGAATCCAGATCGCAGGATCGTCCGGATCGTTTGGCACCTTCGCGGTGCGCCCGACAGGTTCGAGCGGCGCCGGCGACTCACCGCCCGACGCCGCACAACCGGCGACACACAGCAGCAACGCGATAGAGAACGCGAGTCGCATCTGTCAGAACCGCAGCTTCGCTCCGAGTTGAATCAAGCGCGGGCCTCCGCGCGTGCGCGTGATCTGTCCGAAGTTCGACGGAGCCGAGATCGCTGACCGGATTCCGGAACGCCGGGCGTGTTCGTCACGTTGTACGCCTCGAGCCGCAGCTCGATCGATCCGCGGCCGGCGAGCCTGCGTCGTCTTCGAAAAACTCACGTCGAGCCGCTGCTGCCCCGGTCCTGTCACCGAGTTCCGCGGCAGTGTTCCAAACTGCGCGCCCGAACTGACGAACGCGTCGCGATTGAGGTATTCGTCCAGGCGCGACGTCACTGATCCCGACGTCGTCTGATCGTCGAGCGTCATGCCGGACGCCAGGCTTGGGCGAGGATTCTGCGACGCATACAGGAATCCGCTGTAATCGTCGTCGGTGATCGTGAACGGACGCCCCGACTGCACCGTACCGACTCCGGAAATCTGCCAGCCGTCGGCCCAGCGGTTTCCCGAGAATGGCAGCTCCCAGACCCAGCTCAGAATCACGCGATGACGGCGATCGAAGTCGGACCGCGCCCAGTTCAATTCGGGACGGCTCTGGTCGTGCTCGATCTGATACACGCCTTCGTCAGAGTACGTGTCCATCGACTTCGACGAGCGTGTAGTTGACGTTGAACATGTAGCCGCGGTTGAACCGCCGCTGCAGGCTCAATTGCATCGAGTGATACTGCGAGTGGCCGCCGTTGCTGAGGAAGTTTGCGCCTTCGTCCTCGTCGAGGCCGAGCAGTGGACCGCGCAGCTCACCCGGTATCACGCAATCGCCCGGATCGTCGTCGATGCATCCCGCCGGCGGCGTATCCCGCGTCACAAACTCATCGTCGTCGATTTCGAAGTAATTCCCGGTGAAGCCGCCGCCCGGCACGCCAGGCCTTCTCGAGCAGCCCGACTGTCTCGACGTCGATCGCCTGGTTGAGATTCGCCCACTGCAGCAGCTTGCTGCCCTTGCTGCCGACGTAGCCCGCCTCGAGCAGCCAGTTCGGCCGGAACTCCCACTGCGTCGTGAGGTTCCACTGATGCATGTACGGCGTCTGCAGCTCGGACGAGACCATCTGCGTTTCGAACGCCTCGAACTCGGTGTCGGGATCGTTGTCGCCCACGAGAATCGGCTCGCCGTCATCGAACCCGATGCGCATGTTCGGCACCGGGAAGGTCGGCACGTCGTTCGGAATCGTGTTCCAGCTGCCCGCGTCGTTGAGCTGCAGCTCGCGGAAGAACGGCGGTCCTTGCCGCAACGAGTTTGCGAACGCGCCCGTGACGCGCTCGTAAAACAGTCCCCAGCCTCCGCGAACGACGACGTCGCTGCGCGAGGACGGCTGCCACGCAAACCCGATACGCGGCGCGAGATTGTTGTAATCGGACGGGACGATGCTCTTGCGGCTGGAGATGTTCAGGTCGAGGCCCGCGGCTCCGGGCACCGAGGTCGGATCGAAGTTCGACGCGAAGATAAAGCCATCCTGCACGTTGCCGGTGGCAAGCGCGGCGTCAAAGTCATAGAGCGCAAGGAACCCGTTCTGCTCGTATGGAAACCCGTAAAAGTCGTGCCGCACGCCGACGTTCAGCGTGAGATTCGACGTCACCTTCCAGTCGTCGGCGAAGAACCAGCTCCAGTCGCTCATCCGATAGTTCCGCACGGTCGAGCCGACGTTGAGCCCGGTATCCGAAATCTGCCGCGCGCGATTGCGGTCTACCGGATTCGCGTAGCCGACCGTGAGGAAGTCGATCCAGGTGTCGAAATTGTGGCGGCGGTTGCGCGTTTCCTGCAGATCGCCGTCCAGGAGGTTCGCGCCGCAGCTCGCCGCCCACGCGCATCGAGTGGCTGCCGCGCGCGAGCGAGAGCGTGTTGCCGCGGTCCACGTCGTCTGTCGATCGAAGATGCGCGTCCCATCGCCAAGCGTGCCGAACCGCAGCTCGCCGCCGACATCGTCGCCGTCGATCGTGATCTGACTGAGGTCAGGCACCTCTGCGGCAAACGGATTCTGGATGCCAAACTCGGCGTTCGTGAAGTGGCGGACGGCGACACTGTCATTGCGGTTGCGGAAGAATCCAGCTCGCAGCTCGTTCACCACACCCGATCGAAACACGTGCACGTCGGTCACGGAGAGCGTGCGCTGATAGGTCGTCTCCTCACGCTCGTGCAGCGTCAGGGCCGCGCTGTCGCCAAGCGGATCCCTGCTGGGCTGGTTCGAGAAGAAGAACTTGCTGCTCAGCCGGTTGGCCGTCGACACCTGCTGCTCGAGGTTGACCGAAAACTGATCCTGCTCGAACGTGGCAGGGACGATCGAGAGCACTTCGCAGCTCGCCGCCACCTGATCCTCGCGCGTCGCGCAGTTGAAGCCCCCAGATCCCGACGGCACGAGGAACGTGTTGTTGGGCAGCCGTGCCTGAAGCAAAGCGCGCGAGATGGGGCTGATCGCCGCCGGATTGACCGGTCCGTACAGCGACGTGTCCCAGATGTCCGCCGCAAATCGGTCGATGGCGGCATTCGAGCGATCGTCGGTCAGCGCGCGTGGCAGCAGCACCGTGTTGCTGGCTTCGTCGACGAACGAGGTCTCGGCCCGCGTCGCCTGATAGGAGCCGAAGAAAAACGTGCGGTTCCGCTTGATGGGGCCGCCCACGGTGACGCCGCCTTCATTCCGCCGCAGCCTCGGCTTGTCGGTGCCTGCGCGGTTGAAAAAGAAATCGTTGGCGAGCAGCTTGTCGTGCTGCATGTAGTGGTAGGCCGTTCCAGACAGGGCATTCGTGCCGCTCTTGGACACGACCTGGAAAATCCCGCCGCCATTGCGCCCGACCGACGCGTCGTACATGCTGGTCTGCAGCTTCACTTCTTCGAGCGTTTCGGGCGCGGGCGCGATGTTGCGCGAGAGCGTTCCGCCGCCGGCATCGATCGTGCCTCGCGATCCGTTGATCCGGCTGCTGCAGCACAGCATGTTCGTGACGTCGATCCCGTTGAACACGAAGCTGTTGTTGGTCGTTCGGGCGCCGTTCACGCTCGGCGAGATCGATGCGTTGTCGTTCGAGAGCAGCTCGCTGATGTCGGACGACACGCCCGGCTCGATCGCCAGCAGCTGCGTGATGTTGCGGGCCGAGGTCGGAAGCGCTTCGAGCTCTTTCCGATCGAGCGTCCGGGCGATCGCGGCCGAATCGCCCGACACCATCCGCGCATCGGCGTTCACCGCGACGGCCTCGCGATATTTCCCACCTCCAGCACGACGTCGACGGCCGCCATCTGCCCGGTCGTGACGAGGACGTCCTCGCGGCGGAGCGTCTTGAATCCCGCATGCTCGAACGTGATGCTGTAGACGCCGGGCTGGAGGAATCGAGCCTCCCAATCGCCGCTGGCGTTCGTCGTGGTCAGTTCGTTCGAAACCGGTGTCCGGCCTGGAGACCGT
The DNA here is from genome assembly GCA_963751855.1 of uncultured Alphaproteobacteria bacterium. Classification (GTDB taxonomy): domain Bacteria; phylum Pseudomonadota; class Alphaproteobacteria; order Rhizobiales; family Xanthobacteraceae; genus Afipia. Next base: position 1,022,393 of record CAVVWF010000008.1, read on the forward strand.
GATGCTCACGCCGGCCATCGACGCACCGGTCGAATCGGTCGACCCGTCCGGACAGCCCGCTGCCCGCTCCTGTCTGCGCGTGAGCAACGCCGATCGCAAGCGCCAGCGTCAGAACGACCTGGCTGCACTATCCACACAATTGTCGATCAACGACACTCCGCATGCTGTTCCCTCCGTGGCAAAGGGATTATCAGCAGCCGAGTTCGCGTCTGTGTGTCAGCGGTGTGAGGACGGTGTGACGAACTTCAGCGATGGACGTCCGGGGATTAGGGATTAGGGATTGGGGATTGGTTCAGCCGACGGTCCTGAGCAGGAGACTCAATCCGTGACTTTCCCTAATCCCTGAATCCCTAATCCCTAATCCCCAATCCCAAGATCCCTAATCCCCAATCCCTGATCTGTGAACTCCCGGCGCTTCATGACCCGTTCGTTCAACATATTCGATGTACGAGCCGGGGTACACGTGAGGCTCGTCTCCGTCCCGCTCTCGCCGCCAAGTTCCAGCACACGATTGCTGAGCGCGCGCAGGAAGGCGCGATCGTGCGAGACGAAGAGCATGGTGCCGTCGAAGCCGCTCAGCGACTCGAGCAGCATCTCCTTCGTCGCGAGGTCGAGGTGGTTCGTCGGCTCGTCGAGGACGAGGAAGTTCGGCGGGTTCAGCAGCATGCGCGCCATGACGAGCCGGGTCTTCTCGCCGCCCGAGAGCATGCGTATCTTCTTGTCGATGTCGTCGCCCGAGAACTGAAACGCGCCCGCGAGGCTCCGCAGCACGCCGATCGACTCGTGCGAAAAATCGCGCTGCAGCTGCTCTTCGATCGTCAGGTCCGGGTTGAGCACGTCGAGCGCCTGCTGCGAGAAGTAGCCCATCTTCAGGCTGGCGCCGAGCGTGACCTGCCCTTCGTCGGGCTGCACCGCGCCCGCCACCATCTTCAGCAGCGTCGACTTGCCGGCGCCGTTCTTGCCCATCACGCACCAGCGCTCGCCGCGCCGGATGTTCAGGTTCAGATCCTCGTGGACGGTGCGCTTTCCGTACCGCTTCGTCAGATGCTCGAGCGTCGCCACCTGCTCGCCCGATCGCGGCGGCTGGCGGAAATCGAACTTCACGATGCGGCGCTTCTTCGGCAGCTCGATCTTCTCGATCTTGTCGAGCGCCTTGACGCGGCTCTGCACCTGCGCGGCCTTTGCGGCATGGGCCGAGAAGCGATCGATGAACCGCTGCTCCTTCGCGAGCATCGCCTGCTGCCGCGCGTACGCCGCCTCGCGATTCGTCTCGCGTATCGCCCGCTCGCGCTCGTAGAAGTCGTAGTTGCCCGAATAGGTCGTGATCTCGCCGCCGTCGATCTCCGCAATCTTCGAGACGATACGGTTCATGAACTCGCGGTCGTGCGAGGTCATCAGCAGGCCGCCGGACCGCGACTTCAGAAATTCTTCGAGCCAGATGATCGATTCGATGTCGAGGTGGTTCGTGGGCTCGTCCATCAGCAGGATGTCGGGCTCGCCCAGCAGCACGCGCGCCATCGCCACGCGCATCTTCCATCCGCCGGAGAGCGCACCCACATCGCCGTCGATCCGCTCGTCGTCGAATCCGAGGCCGTGCAGGATCTCGCGCGTGCGGCTCTCGAGCGCGTAGCCGCCGAGGTGCTCGTACTCTTCCTGCACGACGCCGAAGCGCTCGAGCGTCGCGTCCAGCGCATCGGCCTGCGCAGGGTCGGACATCACGTGCTGAAGATCTTCGAGCTCGTGATGCAGCGCGCCGAGACGGCCGCTGCCGGCAATCGCTTCGTCGAGCACGGAGCGGCCGGACATCTCTTCGACGTCCTGTCGAAAATAGCCGACGGTGACTTTTCGTGGAACCGACACTTCCCCGTCGTCCGGGCCTTCTTCCCCGACGATCATGCGGAAGAGCGTCGTCTTTCCCGAGCCGTTCGGCCCGACGAGGCCTATCTTCTCGCCTTCGTTCAGCTGGAACGATGCGTCGACGAACAGCACCTGTTTGCCGTACTGCTTGCTGATTTTCGAGAACGAGATCATGGATGAGCGGCGATCAGAGTGTCTGCGGCGATTCGGCGAGCAGCTCGACGCCGGGGTGCTGGCGCGCGAAGTAATCGAGCTCCCACTGCGAGCTGAACAGGATGACCTTCCGCTCGAGGCGATCGGCGGCAACCGTGCCCTGCCCGCCGAGCGTGAACTTCGCCAGCGGATCGGCCAGCCATCGCGCCGCGGTATATGTTGCGGGCTCGATAACCACGTCGACGTTGTACTCGCTTCGCAGGCGGCTGGTAATCACGTCGAGCTGAAGCTGTCCGACGACGCCGACGATGGGCTCGCGGCGTCCCGACGCCGTGTAGAACACCTGCATCAGACCTTCTTCTTCCAGCTGCTTCAACCCTTCGTCGTACTGCTTGTAGCGCGTGTCCTTCAGCCGCGCGCGGCCGAAATGCTCGGCGGGAAATCGCGGCACGCCCTGGAATTTCAGCGGCTGTCCGGTATGCACCGTGTCGCCGATGGCGAACTGTCCCGGATTGACGAGACCGAGGATGTCGCCGGCATACGCCACGTCGATCGTTTCGCGGTCGCGGCCGAAAAAGCGGTACGCGCGCGAGGCACGCAGCTGTTTGCCGACGCGGCTGTTCGACAGCACCATGTCTTTCTCGAAACGGCCCGAGCAGACGCGCACGAACGCCACGCGATCGCGGTGTCGCGGATCCATGTTCGCCTGAATCTTGAAGACAAAGCCGGTAAACCGCTCGTCGGTCGGCGCGACAATGCCCGAATCGCTCGGCCGCGCCGACGGAGACGGCGCCAGATCGACCAGCGCCTGCAGAAACGGCTCGAGACCGAAGTTCGTCAGCGCGCTGCCGAAGAACACGGGTGTCTGAATGCCCGCCAGATACTCGTCGATGTCGAACTGCGTTCCCGCCGAGCGGATGACATCGAGCGACTCCCGAAAATGCGCGTACACCCTCTCGCCGATGACGGCACGAGCCTCGGGCGCGTCGATGGACGAGACATCGACGGGCGCGCGATACTGCCCCTGCGCCTCGCGCTCGTACAAGTGCAGCATTTGACGCTGGATGTCGTAGACCCCACGGAACTCGTGCGCATCGCCGACCGGCCAGTTGACCGGCGCCGCAGCGATGCCCAGCGTGGTCTCGATGTCGTCCATCAGCGCGAGCGGATCCTTGGCGGGCCGATCGAACTTGTTGACGAACGTCAGAATCGGCAGCCGATGACGCCGGCAGACCTCGTAGAGCTTTCGCGTCTGCGACTCGACGCCGTTCGCCGCGTCGATCACCATGACGACGCTGTCGGCGGCGATGAGCGCGCGGTAGGTGTCTTCGCTGAAGTCCTTGTGGCCGGGCGTGTCGAGGAGCGACATGCGCCGCCCCTGAATCTCGAACTCGAGCGCCGCCGACGTAATCGAGATGCCGCGCTGCTGCTCGAGCTCCATCCAGTCGGACGTCGCGGCCTTGCGATCCTTGCGGCCGCGAACCGCGCCGGCCAGCTCGATCGCGCCGGCATAGAGCAGCAGCTTTTCCGTGAGGGTCGTCTTGCCCGCGTCGGGATGCGAGATGATGGCGAACGTCCGCCGGCGCGCGACCTCGCGCTCGAGCTCGCTTTGGACTGACTGGTCGAAAATCACCTTCGAGGCTGCTGTCCGACGAATTCAAGCCCGGCATCGTCCCAGTCAAAGGCTTCGTTGCCCATCGGCAACGGCCGGATCGAGGTATTCGATCTGCTTCCGTCGCGTGCCTCGAGACGGCTCAATCGCCGCCGACCTGTATTGGTCGCCCGAGTCAGCCTGCGTCCGAAAGCCTCATTCGGCCTTTGAGAGAGGGACGGCGTTTCATGAATCCATTGTACATCCGCAACGTGCCTGATGATCGTATATCGATAAATTATTATTGTATTTCGATATTTATTTATCGTATAACGATGCTATGGCAAAGGCATCTATTTCGTCGTTTCTGGTGGTTCTGCTGAACGTGGCCTGGTACATCGTGGCGCTCGCCATGGTGCTGACGATCGGCCTCGCCGGCGTCTCCGCCTTCCACGACATGGGAATCGGCAATCTGGCGGCCGCGGTACGAGATCGACATCCCCGTCTCGTTCAGTGTCGACGCGAGAGCGCTTCCTGTGAGCGCCCCGTCCCTCGGCATCGAGGGCGCGCAAATCGAGAACGTCCGCGGGTCGTTGAAATTCTCGCCACCCCCGGGGGCCTCACTCGTCGCCCCGGTGCTTCTCGGACTCGCCATCATGCTGGCGCTCGTCCTCTTTGTCCTCGGCCAACTGCGTGCGGTGTTCCGCACGCTGCGCGATGGCCGGCCGTTCGTGCCGGCCAACGCGGCTCGAATCCGGTGGATTGCGTTCGCCGTCATCGCCGGCGAGCTTGCGCGGGCGGCGGTTGTGTATTCCGCGAACTCCTATGCGATGACGCACTTCTCCGCCAACGGCCTGCGGTTCGACGCCCGGCCGGACCTGAACGTCTTCACGATCGTTCATGGGTTGATCATTCTCGCGATCGCGGAAGTCTTCAGGACGGGAACCCGCCTGGACGAAGACCAGTCGCTGACAATCTGAGGGAGCAGATGGCCATCCGCGTCAAACTCGACCATCTCCTGCTCGACCGCCGGCTCACGCTGACGGAGCTGGCCGATCGCATCGGCATCACGATCGCGAACCTGTCGGTGCTGAAGACGAACAAGGCCAAGGCCGTTCGATTCTCCACGCTCGAGGCCGTGTGCCGCGAGCTGAACTGTCAGCCTGGCGACCTGCTAGAATGGACGCGAGAAGACTCCTGAAATGAGCCGCTCGCGTCAAAGTCGTCGTCATCGTCTGCATCGCGGTCTTCGCCTTTACGGCGATCGCGGCGGTGCCGATGTTCGCGCTGTTCGATGCGCAGACGCCGATCGACGCGCTGTTCTGGGCTCCAACTCCCGCGCCCGCGCCTTCCGTCGAAGACGTCGCACTCCCCGCCGCTCCCGTCGTCGACGTTCGATCGCCGCGCGCTCCCCCGCTCGCATAGCTCTCTCCAGCATCGCTGACCTGACGGTCAGCACCACTGACCGCCGACCTGCAAGCGTCAGCACTACTGCCGAAGCGGCTCAAGGAGAGCTATGCGCGTACCTGTCGCGACTACGCACGATGCTCGTGTGCACGATGCTCGAGTTTGCCGCGCTCACGGGATTGCCCATGCGCCCGGAAGAGATCGAGGAACTGATGCGGCAGATGAATCAGCCGAAGCTCGCTCACGTCCTTCGCGACGAAGAGCGACAGCGGCGACGGCGACCCGGAACCGAACCGACGAACCACCAACCACAGATAGAATGTCCCATGCCCAAACTGACGGTTGAAGGTTATGGAACGTTTGACGTTGCCGACAACAAGCGCCTCGTCCTGGCCATCGAGCAGGACGCGAAGGTCGACATTCTGCACGCGTGCGGCGGAAACGCCCGCTGCACGACATGCCGCGTCGAATTCATCGACGGAGAGCCATCGACGATGACGGCGGCCGAAAAGGAACGGCTCGAGCAGCGCGGACTTTCAGGAGTCCGCCTGTCGTGCCAGATCGTGTGCGATCACGACATGAGCGTGCGCGCGATCAGCCGGCTCGAAGGATCGGGCCGGCCCGATCCGGGCCGGACGCCGGAGGAAACGATTCAGCCACCACCGGTGTGGACGTAACGGTTCGGTAGGTCGCGGTCAGGGTTCGGTGGGTTCGAGGTTCGTGAGGCATGGGACGGCTCGAGAAATGCTGCGCCAGGGCGGCGACGAGCGGTCCCATCTTCGGGTTGTCTGGCACGACGCTGCGGACGCACGCCGGCCTCGATCAGTGCTGCTGAGCAAATCGGGCCCACCGACGCAACGACGACGTCGGCGTCGCAGCGCCTGAACGACGGCCTCGGCGAGACCCAGGTCAGACGCCACGTGAAGCAGGTGCTTCCACTGCACCTGACTCGTAAAGATGACGGCGTCGACTTCGCGCTTCACGACGTCGCGAGCCAGACTCCTGCAGCGGACCGATGTCATCGGGCAGCCGCCATTCGTACACACACAGTTCGTTCAGCGCAGCCGCCTCGCAGCCGAAGCGCATCGGCGAGCGCCTCGCTGCGCTCGCCGTAGTGAACCACGGTGACCTCGGCGCCAGACGAGGTCGATGCCCGCCATCGCATCGAGCAGCTCGATGACTCGTATAGGGCGACGCGGCAGATGACGTGCGGACTCAGGCCGTATCGCTTCAGAGCCGCCGTCGGCTTCGGCCCGCGGCAGACGATCGTTCCGCCCTTCAGCGACTCGATGAGGAACGGCAGCCGCTCCTGACGCTCTGCCTCCTCGAAGCAGCGCGGTCGCGCCGGCGCCTGTGAGAAACACGTGCACACGGCGAGCGGGCGCTTCGCAGCCGCGTCAGAAAGTCAGCGACGACGTCGGCGCAGTCCAACGGAGCTTCGCGAACCGCGGGCGCCGACCGCACGACGCCGCCGTAGCGCCGCACGAGCTCTGCGAGCTCGCTGCCCATCCGAGCCTCGAGCAGCGCAACGCGAACGCCGTGAAGTCCGTCACGCTCTGGGCTGGGACACTGACGATCACATCCTTTTTCGCGCTTCTGGCGCGCGCTTGTTGGTGACATACGGGATCACCTGTTCGAGGACGCGCGGCAAATCGCTGCACGGCACGTCCTCCAGAATCTTCGTGCCGGCCTTCGCATTCGGTCCCGACTGGCCGCCCACGAACACGTCGACCGCATCGACGATCTCGTCGCCAATCTTGACGTTCTTGCCGAGCAGCCCGATGTCGGATCCCGTATGGTTGCCGCATCCCGCGGGACAGCCGGACCAGTGCATGGTCAGCAGCTTCTTCCCCGAACCGAGGCGCTCGTCGAGCTCTCGCGCCGTTTTCAGCGCCAGCTCCTTGGTTTCGATGAGCGCCATATGGCAGTAGTCGATGCCCGTGCAGCTGACGACGCCGCGCATCATGTTGGATGGGTCGTGCCGCAATTCACGCAGCAGCGGCTCGCTCGTCATCTCGGGCAGCAGGCTTTCCGCCACGTTGGGGATGATGACGTTCTGGCTCGTGGTAATCCGCACGTCGCCGTTGCCGTACCGCCGCGCGACGCGCGCCAGGCCGAACATCTGATCCGCGGTGATGCGACCGACCGGCACGTTGAGGCCGACCGCGCACAACCCCGTCTGCTTCTGGCGCGAGATGCCCAGGTGATCGTGGTGCCTGGTGGTCCTCGCGTCGCGCCCCTGCGGCAGGAGCCGCTCGCCGACGCGCCGCTGGAGCTCTTGCCGGAATCGATCGATTCCCCATTCGTCGATCAGAAACGCCAACCGCGCGCGATTGCGCGCACGCCGCGGACCGTAGTCCCGAAAGATCAGCGTGATGTGGCTGCAGAGCGCCGCCGCGTCCTCGGGCCGGCAGAACACGTCGAGTGGTGTGGCCGGCCGCAGGCCGCCCGATCCGATCTTGCCGCCGACCGCAATGTTGAAACCCTTCACCTCCTCGCCCGCGATGATCTTGATCGCCGGCGTCAACGACAGGTCCTGGGTTTCGCCGTGCGTGCAGTTTTCCGTGCAGCCCGTAATCGCGACGTTGAACTTCCGCGGGAGATTCGTGAAGGCCTTGTTCCGAAGGAACGCATCGTTGAAATCACGCACGACGCTCGAGGCATCGAACAGCTCGTCGTCGGTCAGACCCGCGACGGGACATCCGATGACGTTCCGGATGTTGTCCATGCCGGTCTGCAGCGACACCAGGTCGACCGCATTCAGCCGCTCCCAGATGTGCGGCAGATCGCCGACGGCAAATCCACGCAGCTGAACCTGCTGCCGCGTCGTGAGATCGACGAAGCCGGTGCCGCATTCGCGGCTCAGCTCGGCGATGACGCTGAGCTGCTCGGCATTCGTAAAGCCGTTCGGCATCCGAATCCGCATCATGAAGCGGCCGGGCGTCTGACGCCGGAAGAACACGCCGAGCCACTTCAGCCGCTCGCGGTCGGATTCGTCAATCGCCTCCCATCCGTCGCGCACAAATCGCTGGATGTCGGCTTCGACGTCGAGGCCGTCTTTGTCGCGCTTGTATCGCTCGATCTTGTTCAGCGTGATGTCGGGAGCTGCACGGCAGGACTGACGTCCTGCGCTACGTCACCAGTCGGCGTGACAACGCGGACCGAAGTCTTCCGGCGCCGTCGCCTTTTCGATGCCCTGGCACGCGAGCGCGACGATGGCCTCCACCTCTGGCCGGCACGAGCCGCATCCCGTCGACGCGCGCGTGGCGTCGCACACGGCCTGCACGCTTCGCGCACCGCTCAGGACCGCCTCGACGATTTGCGCCTTCGACACATCGTTGCAGTCGCAGATGCGCGCGCTGTCCGGCATGGCGGCCGCCGCGTCCGGGCCCTGCGTCACGGTGAGCGCGTGGACGGCAGAAACAGCACGTCCGCGCGGTTTTCGGTCAGCGGCATCCCCGATGCGAAGGTCTGCAGCAGCGACGGCACGACGGCGCCGTCGCCGAGGATGATGGCGCCGGCGAGGCGATCGTTGCGCACGATCAACTTCTTGTAGATGCCGCGCGACGGCTCGCTGTAGCTGACGACCTCGTCGTCTTCGCCGACCGGGCTCCTTGTCGCCCATCACCGCAAGGTCGACGCCCATCACCTTGAGCTTGGTCGACACGCGACGACCCGAGATAGACAGCGTCTGGATTGCGGCCGCTGAGCCGATCGGCGAGCCGCGCCGTCTGCTCCCACAGCGGCGCGACCAACCCGTACACGCGCCCACGGTGCTCGGCACACTCGCCCACGGCAAACACACCGTGCCGGCCGAGCGTGTCGAGGCGGCGTCGTCGCGGCGGTCCGCGACGAAGCATCCGAGGTCGTCGCCGACGACGATGCCGCGATTGACTTTGAGACCGGCGTCGGCGGCGAGCTTCGCGTTCGGCCGGATGCCGGCCGCAATCACCACGAGATCGCAGTCCAGCGGAGCGCCATCCGCGAATTCGAGACCCTCGACATGGCCGTTTCCGAGAACGGCCGTCGTGCGAGTGGCGAGGTGAGTCACGAGACCCATCTGTTCGAACTGGCGCCGAAGCACATCGGCGGCACCCGGGTCGAGCTGCGTCTCCATCAGGTGCGGCATCAGATGAATGACGTGGGTTTCGAGGCCCCAGTTGAGGAGGCCGCGGGCCGCTTCCAGTCCCAGCAACCCTCCGCCAATGACGGCCGCGCGGCGCGCGGTCTCCGCGGAGCGCATGATGCGCTCGCAATCGTCGAGCGTGCGAAACACGAACACGCCCTGCTTGAAGACGCCGTGCTCGTCGCGCACGTTCGCGAGCGGCGGAATGACGGGGCTGCTGCCGGTGGCGATGATCAGCGTGTCGTATCGCTCCGAGAGCCGCGCCGGCCGCCGTCACCTGTTTCTGGCGCAGATCAATCTGTTCGACACGCTTGCCGGCATGAAGCGTGATGCCCCTGGACGCGTACCACGACATCGGATTGATGAAGATGTCGTCGGGCTTGTGGCTTCGCGACAGCACGCTCGAGAGCAGGATGCGGTTGTAGTTGCCGCAGGGCTCGTCGCCAAACATCACGACGTCGAAGCGACTCGCGCCCCCGCGCCCGAACAGATCGTCGACGAACCGGGCGCCCGCCATACCGTTGCCGATGACGACCAGTCGCTCTTTACTCATCGATGTCGATTCGCACGGCGCACACCTTGAATTCCGGCATGCGGCTGACCGGATCGAGCGCGTCGTTCGTCAGGCGATTCGCAGACGACTCGTCGGGCCAGTGAAAAGGAACAAAGATGGTGTCAGGGCGGATGTCGGGCGTGATGCGGCTGGTGAAGCTGCGCCGACCCTCGCCGCGTTCGAAGGACAACCGGCGCGCCGTCGGCGAGCCCGTGACGCTTCGCCAGTTGCGGATGCATCTCGGCGATCGGCTCCGGCGCGGCGTCCATCAGTTGAGGGACGCGCCGCGTCTGGGTTCCTGACTGGTAGTGCGCGAGCAGCGCGGCCGGTCGTGAGGTAGAGGGGAAAGCGCTCGTCGGGAACTTCGGCCGGGCCTTCGTGCTCGATCGCATGAAACCGCGCACGGCCGGTGGCTGTCGGGAACGCGTCCTCGAACAGGCGCGGCGTTCCCGGATGGTCTTCGGACGGACACGGCCAGAACACTCCTCCTTCGCGGTCGATGCGGTCGTACGAAATGCCGGAATAGTCCGCGACGCCGCCGCGAGTCGCCGCACGCAACTCGTCGAAGACGGCATGATGATCGTCGAACGAGAAGAACTGCGACTTGCCAAGCGCTCGTGCGAGGTCACACAGGAAATCGATGTCGGTCTTCACCTGTTCCGGCGGCATCGAGCGCACGCCGGCGCCGGATGACGCGCCCTTCGAGATTGGTGACGGTGCCATCCTCTTCCGCCCACTGCGCCGACGGCAGGACGACGTCGGCCAGCTTCGCCGTCTCGGACAGAAAGAAGTCGGCGACGGCGAGAAAATCGAGGCGCTTGAAACAGCTCGGCCACCTCCGTCGCATTCGGCGCCGAGACGCTCGGATTCGATCCGATGACCAGGAGCGCGCGGATACCGTCGGGCTCGCCCGCGGATGTCGATCAGCTCGTACGCCGACTTGCCCGGCCCCGGGCAGATCGCCTTCCGGAATGCCCCAGACCGCCGCAACATCGCGGCGCGCCAGCCGGATCGTCAATGCGGCGATATCCGGGCAGCTGGTCGGCTTTCTGCCCATGCTCGCGCCCACCCTGCCCATTTCCCTGTCCCGTAATCGTGCCGTATCCGCTGAACGGCCGCGCCGACCTTCCCCAGCGCGAGCGCGACGTTGATGAAGGCGAGCACGTTGTCCACGCCATGCGAGTGCTGCTCGGCGCCGCGCGACGTCAGCACCATCGCGGTTCGCGCGCGCCCCGAGCAGGCGCGCGGCCTCGAGAAGCTGCCCTGAGGAACGCCCGTCAGCGCCTCGACGCGTTCGGGCCAGTACGCGGCCGCGAGCCGTCTCACGTCGTCGAATCCTTCGGTGCGGCTCGCGATGTAGTCGGGATCGATGAGCGACGTCCGCGAATCAGCAGGTGAACAAGCCCGTTCGCGAGCGCGGCATCAGATCCAGGGCGCAACGCCAGATGCAGCTTCGCCCACTGGGCCGTCGGCGATCGTCGCGGATCGGCCACGATCAACGCTCCGCCGTTGCGCTGCTGCGCTTCGAAGTACCGCATGATCGGCGGCATCGTCTCCGCCATGTTTCCGCCCACGAGCAGAATCACTTCAGCATGCGGAATGTCTTCGAGCGGAAACGGCAGGCCGCGATCGATGCCCAGCGCCTTCGACGCGCCGGCGGCCGCCGACGACATGCAGAATCGGCCGTTGTAGTCGACGTTCGACGTGCCGAGCGCGACGCGCGCGAACTTTCCCAGCAGGTACGCCTTCTCGTTGGTCAGCGAGCCGCCGCCGAAGACGCCGACAGCGTCGCGGCCGTAGGTCGCCTGCGTCGCGCGAATCGCAGATGCGATGCGATCGATGGCGCCTTCCCACGAGACCGGCTCGAGTCCTCCCGTCGGCGTTGCGCGCAAGCGGCGACAGCAGACGATCCGGGATGGCGCAGCGTCGCCGCCGCCGACCAGCCCTTCAGGCACAGCCCACCTTCGTTGACGGGAAATTTCTGTGTTGCCGGCTATCGTCGATGCGATCGCCATCGCAGGTCAGATCCATCCCGCACTGAAGCGCGCAGTACGGGCAATGCGTCGACACGGCGGTCGAGACGGATTCCATCCTTGCCGCCGACAGGAGCAAGGACCATGCCTCGCGATACGCAGGGGCCATCGCCCCGCGACTGCGACGCGCGCCAATTTCGAAATGTTCACGAATGTCGCTCGTATGGAATGACACATCGACAAATGCGAACGCAAATTCGGTGTAGATCGCGCCATCGAGGTTACGTGGCGCCCGTCGCGCGCGACAATTCTCAAAAATCAAATCGACACAATCGTCGACCTCGACAACGCGCGCATGAACATTTCCGTCTGACTTCGTCCGCGCTCAGCCCTCTGCTCTCTGCTCTCTGCCCTCGCGTTTTTCAGAGTATTTCACGAAAAACGCGCGTGGCATCCGTGTTGCTCAACAACATCGCGCATGAGAATTCACGCTGCAGCCGTCCTCTCTGCTCGCCGGATCTCGTCTCGTCTTCACTGCACCCGCAGCCGCGCAGACTGCCGCCGCCCGCGCCATCGACACAGACAGCCGCCAACCGCGTTCGCCAACCTCGATCTGCCGACGTGGATGCGCTTCGGCGTCGAGTATCGCGGCCGCCTCGAGGGATTCACCGGCGGCGGCTTCGCCGACGATCGTGAGGATCTCTACTGGTTGAACCGCTTTCGCGTGACCGCCAGGTTCTCGATGAAACCGTGGTTGAGCGCGGCCGTGCAGGCGCAGGACGCACGCGTCGAAGGACGCAACGGCACCACCACCGGCGCTCCCTTCCGCGATCAGATTCGACCTGCGGCTTGCGCACGTCGACGTCGGCATCTTCGAGAAGAGCCGCTTCGCGCTGCGTGGAGGACGGCAGGAGCTCGTGTTCGGCGATCAGCGGCTCGTCGGACACGGCAACTGGCTCAACACCGCGCGCTCGTTCGATGCCGTGCGCGGCGTCTTCCGCCACAAGAAACTGCGCGTCGATGGCTTCGCCGCCTCTGTTGTCGCCATCGACATGGATGACGTCGAATCGAAGCGGCTTCGGCAATTTCTTCTACGGCGCGGATGCACCACTCGCGGTCCTGCCGAACGGCGGCATCCTCGAGCCGTACGAGTTCGTCCGCACATCGCGCAATCTCCGAACGGAAGCCGGCGCACCCGGCGACCTGACGTCTTCCACGTCCGGCGTTCGCTCGGCAGGCAAGCTGTCCGCTCGAACCGACTACAACGTCGAAGCCGCCATCCAGCGCGGTTCGTTGGGATCCGACACGATTTCCGCATGGGCCGGACACGCACTGATCGGGCGCACGATTCCGATCGGTCGAAGACCTATCGGGCGTTCGGCGAATACAACTATGCGTCTGGCGACGAAACACCCGGCAGACGGCGTGCGCGGCACGTTCGATCAGTTGTATCCGACGGCGCACGACAAGTACGGGCTCGCCGATCAGGTCGGCTGGAAGAACATTCACCATCTGCGGACCGGCCTGGAAGTGCGGCCGCACGCCAAGCTCGCGCTCGCCGGCGGCTATCACTCGTTCTGGCTGGCCAGCGCCACCGACGCGCTCTATAACGCAGGCGGCGCCGTGCATCGCGCGCATCCCGACAGGCGCGCCGGATCGCCACGTCGGGCAGGAGCTCGACATCCAGGCGACCTACACGCCATCGCCGCGCATCCAGCTGCACGGCGGCTACGCGCACATCTTCACCGGCGCGTTTCTCAAGGCAGCCACACCGGGCAAGTCCTACAGCGCTCCCTTACGTGATGGTGACCACCATGCTCCTCGGATTGGAGAAATAGATGACACACGCGAAGGCATCGCGACGAGCTGTTTTTGAGAAAGACCGCCGGCGTGTCGGCGATGGCCGGCCTCGATGTCCGGATTGCCGTCCGGCTGGGTCGGCAGCGTCTACGCAGACGACTCGCCCGAAACGAAGGCGATGCGATTCGGCATCATCGCGCTCACCGACTGCGCGCCGATCGTCATGGCGCACGAGCTCGGGTACTTCAAGAAATTCGGCATCGACTCGGTCGTGTCGAAGGAAGCGTCGTGGGCCGTCATCCGCGACAAGATGAATGTGGGCGAGAACCAGGGCACACACATGCTGCTCGGGATGCCGCTGGCCTCGACGATGGGGCTGGCAGGATCGCCGGTGAAGCCGATGGTGATTCCCTGGCTGCTCAACCGCAACGGGCAGGCCATCACGCTCAATAACAAGCTGAAGCAGGCGGGCGTGAAGGCGCCCAAAGACGTGAAGCCGCTGGCCGATCGCGCAAAGGCCGCCGGCGATCCGCTGGCGTTTGCGATGACGTTTCCGACCGGCACGCATGCGATGTGGATGCGCTACTGGCTGGCGAGCGGTGGCATCCATCCCGACAAGGATGTCTCGCTCATCACCATTCCGCCGCCGCAGATGGTCGCGAACATGAAGGTCGACAAGATGGACGGGTACTGCGTTGGCGAGCCGTGGAACGCCAGGGCCATCGCCGACGGCATCGGGTTCACGTCGATCACCACGCAGCAGATGTGGAAGGACCATCCGGAAAAGGTCTGCGCCTTCACGGAAGAGTTCGCGACGAAGAACCCGAAGTCGGTGAAGGCCGCTCTCAAGGCGCTTCATCTGGCGAGCGTGTACCTCGACAAGCTCGACAACCGGCCGAAGGCGGCTGAGATCATCGCGCGGCCGACCTACATCAACTGTCCCGCCCGAGATCATCCTCGGGCGCCTGCTCGGCAAGTACGAATACGGCGACGGCCGTAAGGAGCAGGACCCGTATCTACATGATCTATTCAGATCGGAACTGCAACTACCCGCATCCGGCGTTCGCGACGTGGTGGCTGACGCAGTTCCGCCGCTGGGGCATGGTGAAGGGGGCGCCCGACTACGCCGGCGTCGCGAAGCGCGTGATGAGACCCGACATTTACGTCGAGGCCATGAAGGAGCTTGGCGTCACGACGAAAGTGGCGCCGCTCACGAAGTGGACGCTTCTGGGACGGCGTGCACGTTCGATGCGGCCAGCCCGGAACAGTACGCGCGGTCGTTTCCCGATCAACAGCCTGGTGGGGTAATTGATGACATTCAAACGGATCGGACATTTCTTTCTTCCACTCGTCGGGATTGCGCTCGCTGGCTTCGCCTGGTGGTTTGCCAGCACGGTCGTGACCGACCTGCCGTCTCCGTTGAAGACCTGGGATGAGAGCAAGCTGTATCTGCTGGAGCCGTGGGCCAAGCGCGGTGAAATGGATCAAGGCATGGGCCGGCTTGCGTACTACAGCCTGATTCGCGTGGCGTACGGGTTCTTCATCGGCATCCTCATCGGCACGCCACTCGGATTTCTCCTCGGGGTGTCGAGCACCATCCATCGGATGCTCGATCCGATTATTCAGATCCTGCGGCCCATCTCTCCTCTTGCATGGCTTCCCCTGGGCCTCGTGTTGTTTCAGAAATCAGAACCGGCGGCGCTGTTCGCGATCGCCGTCTGTTCGATGTGGCCGACGGTCCTGAACACGATGGCCGGGGTTCGCGCCATTCCGCAGGATTACTGGAACATCGCAAAAGTGCTTCGTCTCTCGCGCCTCACGACGTTCACGAAAATCGTTCTCCCGGCCGCGCTGCCGCAGATGTTCACCGGCTTCAGGCTCAGCCTCGGCATCGCATGGCTGGTCATCGTCGCAAGCGAGATGCTGACCGGAACGCCCGGCGTCGGCGGGTTCCTGTGGCAGGAGTACAACAGCCTGATCTACTCGCACATCCTGCTCGCCATCCTGACGATTGGGGTCGTCGGGTTCCTGCTCGATCGCATGATGGGCATGGCGGAAGCGAGGCTTCGCGCACTGTAATGGCATTCATCGAAGCGCACGGACTCTCGAAGTCGTTCGGCTCTCCGTCACGACACGTCCTCGATCGCGTGTCGCTGACGGTCGAGCGCGGGAGAGTTTGTCTCCATCGTCGGCTTCATGGGGTGTGGAAAGTCAACGCTCCTGAACCTGCTCGCCGGCGTCACGCAAGCCGGACAGCGGCACGATCAGCATCGACGGAACGCCATTGAGCGGCATCGCGAGACAGGCGTCCATCGTGTTTCAGAATTACTCGCTGCTCCCGTGGTTCTCGGCGGTCGAGAACGTCCGGCTTGCTGTCGATGCCGCCCATCCGCAGTGGTCCCGCGCCGAGCAGAAGGATCAATCGGAGCGTTATCTGCGTTTGGTCGGTCTCGGCAACGCACTGCACCGCCGGCCGAGCCAGCTCTCCGGCGGAATGCGGCAGCGGGTCGCCATCGCTCGCGCATTCGCGACCGATCCCGAAGTGCTGTTTCTCGACGAACCGTTTGGCGCGCTCGACGCGCTGACGCGCGGGAGTCTTCAGCAGGAGCTCGCGCGTCTCTGCTCGGAGGCCGGGCGTCCGGTCACCACGGTCATGATTACGAACAACATCGACGAGGCGCTGCTGCTCTCGGATCGGATCATTCCGATGACGAAGGGACCGCGGGCGACGCTCGGATCATCTGTCGCCGTCGATCTCGCGAAACCGCGCAGCGCCGACCAGCTCGCGCACGACGAGCAGGCCATCCTCGCCAGGGCCCACGTCGTCGAGTGCCTGTCCGATCATCTGCGTGCGTCACGCTCACGCGCCGCAATCCGAAGCGACCAGAGCCGCCGCCCGCCTTCTCATCCGTCGCCGTCGAAAAGGCGCGCGTATGAGCATCATCGTTCCGCTCGAGCTGACCGGTCTCACGAAGGTGTTTCCGACCGACGCCGGGCCGTTCGTCGCGGTCAAGAACGTCAACGTTCGGATTCACAAGTCCGAGTTCATCTGCATCGTCGGACATTCCGGCTGCGGAAAGTCGACGGTCCTCTCCATCATCGCGGGCCTTCAGCGGGCGACCGAGGGAGGGGTCGTCATCAACGGAAGGCAGACGATCGAGCCCGGCGCCGACCGCGCAGTCGTCTTTCAGACGCCGTCGTTGCTGCCGTGGCTCACCGCGCGGCAGAACGTCGAGCTCGCCGTGCGGCAGAAATTCAGAACGCTGAAGGCGTCGGAACGACGCGCGCACGCCCTGAAATACCTCGCCTTGACGAGCGTCGCCGATGCCGCCGACCAGCTGCCAGGTGAGATGTCGCTCGGAATGCAGCAGTGCGTCTCGCTCGCACGCGCTCTGGCGCTCGAGCCGGAGCTGTTGTTGCTCGACGAACCGTTCTCGATGCTCGATTCGCTGACGAGGCTGGACCTGCAGGATACGCTGCTGCGCGCGTGGGAGCAGGATCGGAAGATCGTCGTGATGGTGACGCACGATGTGGACGAAGCGCTATACCTCGCCGACCGCATCGTGCTGATGACCGACGGTCCGGCCGCTCACGTGGGCGATATCCTGTCGCTGCCGTTTGCACGCCCGCGCGAGCGGCGCGACGTGCTCGAACATCCGGACTACCGCCGCCTGCGGAAGTCCATCATCGACTTCCTGGAGAATCACGCCAAACAGTCAGTGGGATCTTGACGCAGCGGTCGCAACGTCGGGCGCGCGTCTGGGTCTGATTCAGAAGTTCAGCGAGTTCTGGGCTCGCTGAGCGAGAACCAAGAACTGGCACCCAGAACCTCAGCCTCGCGTCGAAGCTCAGAAAGGAAATTTCACCGTCGCGTCTCCCGCGTAGCGCTTCATCTTCAGCGTCAGCTTCCCGCCGGCGCCGGGATTGAGCGTCACCGTAAAGTTCGGCTTGCCGACCGGAACCGTCTTGCCGTTCCAGTCGACCGACTCAATCACGTGCTCGCCGTAAGCGCCTCCCTGCACGACCAACGTTCGCGGCGCCGTCGTGCTGACATTGACGAGCGTCACGACCGTGCCGGTGTCGCTCATCTCGGACACGAGCGCCGCAACATCTTCCGGTAATCCAGCACGTTTGCGTGCGGGATCGAAATACCGCAGCCGCGAATTGACGAGATTTCCCCTGCGGTCCGGCTCCATGCCGCCTTGCGTCAACTGAATCAACGCCGTCGTGGTGACCGGATTCAGGTCGAGCATGTTGTCGGCGAGACGCTTATCCGGCTTCGATTGGTCCTTGCGGATGCCTTCGACGCGGCTCTTGATTGTGGCGAGGTCCTCGGCCATTGCCGTTTCCGGATAGCTCGGGTTGCGTCCCTGCAGATACTCGAGCCAGGGATTGGTCGACACGCGCGCGAGGTCTTCGGCCTTCTGCGAAAAATACCAGACCTCGAGCGCCCCGACGTTCCACGGGCGATCGCGCCAGCCGTACCAGCCGGGCTGAGTCGCGCGCGGGTTTGCTTGAAGGTCGAGGCCGTACATGCTCGGATACTGCGTCTTCCCGTCAACAGTGCGCGCGTTCGCATTCACCGCGTTCGTCATGTCGCGCCACGCGTCGACGTATTTCTGATCGCCCGTCAGCAGCAGCGCGTTGTTCGAGCCCGATGATCGGACGCTCGATGCGATTGCGATTCTCGCGACGATTCGTCACAGGATTGACAGGGCTGAAGCCCCATCCGTACGCGCTTCCCCACCACTTGCCCGTCGGCCCGCCCACTTTGCCGTCGAGGTCGACGAAGGTCGGGATGATGCCGTTGTTCTGCTTCATCCGCTCGAGCCATCCGTCGACGTAGGTCGATGACCCACTGCTTGTACTTCTGATCGCCCGTCGCGAAGTACGCGTTCGCGGGCAGCGTCGTCGCGACGAGATTCAGCGCGTGGTCGCCGACGACGTCGTGGTACTCCTGGTAGTGCGCGATGAACTCGTCGAAGTTGCGCTCGCCGTGCAGGGCATCGAAGCCGGTCATGTCGAACGGCTCGCCTACCCAATCCATCGACGTCGCCTTACGCAGCAGCGGACCCTTGCTGCCGTTCATCATGCTGCGGATGATGTTGTGCTTCGGATCGTAGTTGGGCGCGTCGGCATCCTCACCCATGTAGAAGCCGGAAAACCGCCGCACGCGCTCGAGGTATTTCGGATCGGTCGGCACGGAGAGCGCCATGCGGTTGAAGAGCTGCAGCCCTTCGCCGTGGTGTTGCCAGTCGGAGAGCGCGCTGAACTCCTTGTAGTACATCCCGTCGACGCCGGCGGGCACCAGCCTTCGTCGTCTTCGCCTCGGTGTACTGCTTGATCATCCCCTCGTGACCCTTCAGGTACATCTGGACGATCTCGTCGCTCGCGCCGAGCGCGTGCAGCTCGGGCCAGTGGTTGAAGTTCTCGAACGCATCGTCCGGGCCGTCGTTCGCGCCCCAGCGCACGAAGCACAGCAGATACCCGCGATCGTCGAAATACTTCTGGAAGAACTCGCGCGCCGCGGGCACGTTCTCGGCGAGCAGCTGACGCTCCATCTGCGCCCACTTCGGAGCAGCCATCGGGGAATCGATGGTGACGGTCGACGCCGGGCCGGCTGGCGCGGCAGGTTCTGCAGTCGCGCAAGCGGAGATGGTTGCTGCAACGAAAACGTGCCGAGCAGGCGAGAAACTGTGCGGTCATAAAGGCCTCGTGACGGTCCGGCTGAAGGCGGACACTAGCCTGGAAGGCGTCGTAGTGCTGGCATGGTGGCCGGTGGCTGGTGGTAGTGGTAGCTGGTAGGAAGTGCTACTGCACGCCTACCACCTACCAGCTACCAGCTACCACCTAGCTATGGACGAAAAGGACATAGAGGAGCGCTTCGTTCGAGCCTCGGGGCCGGGCGGGCAGAACGTCAACAAAGTGTCGACGGCGGTCGAGCTGCGCTTCAACGTCGGATCATCGTCGCTTCCAGACGAGGTGAAGGAACGGCTGCGCAACCTCGCAGGGAACCGGATGATTGCGGACGATATCCTCCTCATCGACAGCCGCGAGCATCGGACTCAGGCGCAGAACCGGGAGGCCGCGCGCGCGCGGCTGCGCGCGCTTCTGGAACACGCCGGGAAACGACCAAAAAAAAGACGGCCCACCAAACCGAAGGCGGGCGCCCGCGAGAAACGGATCGCCTCGAAGAAACGGCGCGGCGAGGTGAAGCAGTTGCGCGGGCGCTCCCGCACGCATGAGGACTAGGCGTTGTCAAGTTGCACGGCGACGTGCAATCCGCCAAGATCCCTTCATGCTCTGGCTTGCTCTTGGAGCCGTCGGAATCGGGGGCGCGCTCCTCATCTACCGGACGGTTCGTCCGATGACGCGGCGACGCCGCAAGTACGACGCGGGCGCCGTCAGCGAGCACTGGGTTGAGCAGCAGCGCGGCCGTTCGCACGACGCCTCGCGCTAACGCGCTTCGCCACCATCCATACAATCAGTACGACCGCAGCGAGCGCCAGCAGCGGCGCAAGCACTGCCAGCAGCGCGATCACGATCGATCCGCCCAGCTCGAGCGTCGCGAGAATCGGATTACCAAGGCCTGCGGTAGCTGCCGAGCTCTTCAATCGCAGCAACGACGTCGAGGCGTGCACAACGCCGGCCGTGCCACCGGCGCCGATGATGGCGATGCTGTATTGGAGCCACGGCGGCAGGTCCGTCAGGACTGACGCGCTCGCCACGATCCCCGCCAATACAGCCACCGGCGCCGCGAGCGTGTCGAGCATGTTGTCGAAGAAGGGCACGTAGTAGGCGGCGATCTCCAGCACCATCGCCGTTCCCAGCGCCACTGAGGCAGACGTCGTCGCAAGCCACGCGAACGAGGGCGACAGCTCAATCCAACCGGTGCGCGCCGCGAGACTCAAGACCAGCAACGGCACGAACACCCGAAACCCGGCGGCCGCGGCAAGCGCCAACCCGACGCCGATCCCGAGCAGAGATTCCGGTGTCACGTCTCCTCCAAAATCAGCATAGCTGATTTCGAGGTCAGAACTTCCAGACAACCCGCGCGCCGACGATACCTTCGTCGTAGTTGTTGCCAATCCGTGCCGGGACCGCCCCACACCCATCGCACTTCCGGCGCGACGTGAAGGCGGCCGGCGATGCGGATCGGCACACTGGCGCCAAACAGCAACCCGCTGCGTCCTCGCTGTCCGCGACCATCCGGCATGGCTGACTCTGCCTGCTCGAATGTCACCCCTTCGGGGACCCGAAGAACCGTTGTGTCCTCGATGTAGTCGTACTGCCGGACGCTGATGCCCGCTCGGAGGGCCAGGTTGACTCTGCCCGGCTCCCGCGTTTCGACGGCCACGGCGGTGGCAAAACCAAGTCCGGCCTTGTTGATCGTCGTGCGCCTTGCGATGACAGCCATTCGCTGAAACTCCTCACGCGTCGCCCCAGGTTCCGCATACGAAATGAAATCTCCTTCGTAGCTGCGTCTCGATTCACCCGACGCCATCGTCACTTCTCCCTCGAGCCGCACGTCCCGCCATACGCGATACGCGATGCCCGCGCCCGTAACCGGGAGCCGCGCATTCTGCCCACCCTCGAACGACACGCGATCGGTGCGCACGATGGCGCCGATCTCGAGCCGCTCGCTCACCTGCGCCGACACCGACGCCACACCAGCGAGCCAGACGACGCAAACGGCCAGGACATGTCTCATATCAGTTCTCCCGCCCTTAGATGCGCAGGAGCCTCCGTAAACGGCTCATAATGAGATCGATGTCGGGATTTCCTCTTCCGAAACTGTTCGAAGCGCTGACGGGATCGAGCCGCGCCGTCGATTCGCTCGTGCCTCGGAGGACGTTTCAGGACGTCGTCCTTCCCGCCTCGACGCGCCGCTCACTCGACCAGGCGCTGGCGCAGGTGACGCAGCCACGACCTGGTGTTCAACCGCTGGGGATTGGGGCTACGGCACCCGACAGGCCTCTCACTCGCCTTCAATTTCGCCGGGCCATCGGGCACGGGGAAGACGATCTGCGCCGAGGCGATCGCTCACACGCTCGGGCGCCGGCTGATGGTCGTCCGGTATGCCGAGCTCGAGTCGATGTGGATGGGAGAGACGCCAAAGAATGTCGCGGCGGTCTTCCGGCTCGCGCGGCAGGAGCAGGCGGTGCTCTTCTTCGACGAGGCCGATGCGATCGCGTCGCGCCGATCGACGTCGGTCGATCACGGTTTCCAGCGCGAATCCAATATCGTCGTCAACGTGCTGCTGCAGGAGCTCGAGCGGTTCAACGGAGTCGTCATCTTCGCGACCAATCTCGCAGCGAACTTCGACCCCGCGTTCGAGCGCCGTATTCGCACGCACGTGCTGTTCGAGATGCCCGGCGTCGACGAGCGCGAGCAGATCTGGCGCGTGCAGATGCACCCCACGCTGACGCCGCTGGCCGACGACGTCGACTTCCGTAAGCTGGCCGAAACCTACGCGGTGAGCGGCGGGGATATTCGCAATGCGGTGTTGAAGGCTGCGTTATCCGCGGCAATGACGCCGCAGCACGATACGCTGAAGCTGATTCATCATCATCATTTCGACGAAGGGATTCGAGACGTCATCGCCGGCAAACAGGTGATGAAACAGTCGCTGTTCGACAAGAGTCCGGCTGAAGCCAGACAACAGATGTTGGATGGTTTGCCTCACGGCGGACACTACGCCCTGGTCGTGTCCGTCGGTGCTCTACTCGTTGCGATCGTTGCTCTACTGCTGGCACTGCTTCGCTGATCTTCGACGCAGAGCCGCAGAGCCGCAGAGCACGCATCGACTTCGCGCCGCCGGCGCGCGAGAGAAAGAAAGGGCACGAATACAAGAGCAACCTCGAGCTCCCGCTCTTGTATTCGTGCCCTTTCTTTCTCTCGCGTGGGCCGCGTCCGCGGCCCACGAAGTCGATGCAGATTGTATCGCATTTCCTCCGTGCGTTTCTCCGTGACTCTGTGCCTCTGTGTCGAGACAGGCAAGTCACCGAAGGTTTAGAACGTCAGCCGGAACCCGACCTGCCCCGTCCTCGTGGCCGACACGCCAGTGATCCTGCCGAAATTGGCCGCCGTGATGTTCGTGACCGGGTCGTTGTATTGCCGCCAGTTGAACGCGTTGAACGACTCCGCACGCACCTGGAGCTGGACCTGGCGCACGGTGAACGTCTTCGCAATCGTCAGGTCCACGCGCCGGCGGCCTGGCGCTTCAAGCTGAGAGGGGTTTTGTGTGCCAGGCCGCACTGTTGCCGTAGTGCGCGGGTATGTCGGCACCAGCGTGTACGCGCTGCGGTCGAGGTACTGCAGCGTATCGCGCCAGTCATCGAATACCTGGTTCCCGCCGTTGTAATCGGGCCGGCTGTTGCCGATGCCGGACGCCTGCGAGAGCCGCAGCGCTTCGCCCGATCGGATACTGATGACGCCGGACAGCTGCCAGCCGCCGAGCACGGTTCCCAGCACGCCTCCGCGGTCAGCCAGCCACGGGAGCTCATAGACGGCCGAGCCGATGACGCGATGACGGGCCTCGTCGGTGAGCGGGGAGATGTCGAAGTCGGGATCGAAGAAGTCCTGTGTCTGGAAGTAGGCGTCACCGAGCGAGCTGTTGAAGTTGCCAACCAGGCTGCCGCCTTGTTGCGACGAGCCTTTCGACAACGTGTAGTGCAGGCTCGTCTCCAGCCCGCGGATCCGGTTCACCCGGAAGCTCGTCTCGAACGCGTTGTATTGCATCTTCCCATTGCTGGTGAGATACCAGCCGCCAGGGGTCACTGCCGGGTTGGGCCGCGCGCCGGTCTCGCGATCGAATGCGTTCGCAAAGTTCCGGATGATCGGAAAGTTCTTCCCGCTGGTGTGGATGTACCCCGCCGACACCATCATCCTGCCCCCGATCTGCCGCTGCACGTCGAGGGTGGCTTGCACGGTCTCGGGAGCCTTGATGTCGTTCTGAAACATATAGTACTGGGTCTTTTTGCCTCCCTGGTCGCTGATCGCGATCGCATTCGCGTCCTCCGGATACATCGGCCATGCGACGCCGCGCGACGCGATCTCTGTGGCGTTCCAGCCCTGGCGGACCGGGGAGAAGGGCGGCGCCACACCATTCTGGAACTGCGCCATCAAGTGACTGGTGGTGAAGATACCGGCGCCACCGCGAACCACGGTTCTGCCCTCCGGATCGACGGTCCAGGCAAATCCAAGGCGGGGGGCGAAGTTCAGGAGATCCGGTTCAACCACGTCGTGCGGATCGCGCAGCGCTCCGAAATCCATCTTGCGCAGGTCGGTCGGATCCATCAGATTGTTGATCTCCGCTCCCTGGTCCGTGGTGGCTTTATAGCCAAACGCCGGATAGATGTCGTACCGCAGACCCAGGTTGAGCACCAGCCTCCGGCTGACCCGCCAGTCGTCCTGAATGAAGCCACCGAGTTGGTCGAGCCACGCTGAATGCGGCGGGTTGCCCATCGCGAGCAGGAAGGCACTCGACCGGTTCGCCAGCAGATCGTCGAGGTTGTTGTAGGTGAACCCGTTCGCCTGAGGATTCGTCTTCGAGCCCAGCTCCCGGGACCAGCGGACACCGAACTTGACCGCGTGGCCGCCCATGATCCGGGTCACCTTCTGGTCGAAGTTGAACGAGTTGTAGTTCATCTGGACGAGCTCGGTGTTTGGCGTTGAGAACACGCCCGACACTGCGAAGCTGCCGATACGCTTCTCAGCGCTGCTCAACACGGGCTGCGGCCCTCGCGTTGGCGACTCCTTCACCCAGAACTCCGGATATCGATCGAACGTACTGTTGTTCCAGCCGAACCGGCTCTCGGAGACCCAGTCGCCGGCGGTGACCACGTACTGCGTTGAGACGCGCTTGGATGCGTTGTAGAACTCATTGTCATTGCCGATGAGCGCCGATGGGTCCCGGGCGTACGGCCGCATCCGGGACGCGGTCACCGACAGTCTGCCGCGGCCGGTCTCGAAATCCACTTTGGCAAGGTACGTGTTGTCGCGTCGGATCAGACGCTTGGCGTCGACGTACTGGCCGCTGACCGCGTTGATCGGCACGTTCGGCAGCGGCAGCAGGTCCAGGACGAGTTTCGTCTCGGGGAACGGCAGCGCCGCCATGACGCGATCGCGCGTCGCCTGCGTGGGTACGTTCGCCTGCCGCGTCACGCCGGAATTCTCGCGATAGCCCTCATAGGTCGCGAAGAACAGGAGCCGGTTCTGCAGGATGGGTCCGCCCAGCGATCCTCCGAACTGGTTGAACCTGACCTCTGGTTTCGGGGTCGTGGCGGGCAAAAACGGATCGCGCGACGCGAACGCGTCGTGCTGGAAATTCTCCGCCAGCGAGCCGTGGAACTGGTTCGTCCCCGATCGCGTGATCATGTTGACCTGGCCGCCGATCGAGCCGCCGTACTCCGCGTTGAGGACGCCCCTGACGACCTGCACCTCGGCGACCGCCTCGACGCTCATGATCTCGATCTGGTTGTGGGCGCCGTGGTTGCCCATGCCGCGGTTTTCCATGCCGGCTTGTGCGCTGCTGCCGTCGACGTTGACGGTGCTGCCGCCGTCGCCGACGCCGTTCACGCGGAAGGCCCGGCCGCCGGCTTGGGCACTATCGTTCGAACTGACACCCGGTGCCAGCATGACGAGGTTCTGCAGATTTCGCCGCGAGACCGGGATCTCCGTCACGTCTGAAATGGATTGGACCTGCGCGGTCGAGCTCGTCTGCACGAGAGGCGCGGACTCGGCCACGGTGACCGTTTCCGCCAAGGTGCCAACCTCGAGCGAGTATGTCTGCCGCACGGTCTGACCGGCGCTGAGCGTCAATCCACGACTGTCGTACGTCTTGAACCCTGCGAGCTCGATTTTGATCGCATACGGTCCGGCCGGAAGCGCCGGCAGCGCGAACTCACCGCGTGCATCCGACACGGTTTCTCTCGTGAGATTCGTGCCCTGGTGAGTGACGACGACGTTCACGCCCGGCAGGATCGCGCCGGAGCTGTCCTGGACGACGCCATATAACGTCGCGGTCGTCACCTGGGCTCGAGGATTCCCAGAGGACAGCACGAGGGTGGCTGCGATAACTAGACCGATGGCGAGAACGCGCGGCGAAGTTGTCATACTCACCTCCGGATGGCATCGTGGTGTTCGCTTTTAGCACCAATTCGGTGCACTGTCTATCATCAAAAGCCGAGCGTGCACACTAGTGCTTCGCTGATCCTTGACGCAGAGTCACAGAGACACAGAGCCTACTGCCCGCACTGTCATCGCATAAGTCTTCATCACGGTCGTCACGTGTGGCGCATACGCGGCCACGACTCGATGCGCACGCGGATCAGCTTCATGCGTCATTTCGCTCATCGTGTGTGAGTCTCTGCGACTCTGTGGCTCTGTGTCGAGAGCAGCAAACGTCGGCGACTGTCAGCTTTTGCGGTCGATCCACCAGCGGGCGACGTAGACGCACGTCGCGACCATCGAGATGAAGATGACGAGCGGCAGGAGGATCGAGAGGAGTCCGAGGACGAGCGACGCGGCAAACTGTCCGATGCTCACGCGTGCTTCAGTTCCCCGCGCCGCAACTGCTGGTAGAGCATCAGCGCCTCGCGAATGAGGCGCAGCGCGTCGGGCGGGCCGAGCAAATCCTCGACGACGACCTGCTTGTGCTCGAGCACTTTGTAATCCTCGAAGAAGCGGCGAATCTCGCGCAGCACGTGGTTCGGAAGCTGCGTGTGATCGGTGTACTCCAGGAACGCGGGATCGCCGATGCTGACCGCGACGATCTTGTCGTCGAGCCCCTTCTCGTCGCGCATCCGCATGACGCCAATCGCGCGCGCGTCGACGATCGTCAGCGGGTGCACCGATTCCTGCCCCAGCACCAGCACATCGAGCGGATCGCCGTCATCGCAATAGGTTCGCGGAATGAACCCGTAGTTGGCCGGGTAGTGAACGGCGCTGAACAGCACGCGATCGAGCTTCAGCAAGCCGGTTTCCTTGTCGAGCTCGTATTTGTTCTTGGAGCCCTTGGGCACCTCGATGATGACGGGAAACGATTTCTCGACCGAGTAGTCGTCAACGTAACAGTCGTGCCACGGATGCATCGGGACAATAATAGTCCATCGAGTCGGGAGTCGATGGTCGCAGTCTACGGTCGAGGGTCGAGGTGGGGATCCGCGGCGTGTCGTTGCACAGGACTTGCTCGCGCAAGCTGTCGGCGCCGACGCGTCCGCCCAGGCGCGGGTGCACGCGAAGCTGAAACCGCTCGCCAAAGACGCGGTCACGCACGATTGGACTTCGTTTCTCGGGCCTTCGCACAATGGTGTTTCGACAGAAACGCGGCTCAGCCGAACGCTCCCTCCGCCGCTCGTCTGGGAGTTCGCCAAGGGGACCAGCTACACATCGCCGGCCGTCATCGGAGATCGTCTTCTCTTTGTGCATCGCGTCGGCGACGAAGAGGTGGTCGAGTGCCTGCACGCCGAAACGGGGGCGCGGCACTGGAGCTTTCGGTACGCGACCGACTTCGAAGACCGCTACGGATACAACAACGGCCCGCGCTCGAGCCCCGTCCTCGACGGCGATCGCGTGTATACGGTCGGCGCGCAGGGACAACTGCATTGCCTCGACGTGCGCACGGGAAAGCTCGTGTGGCATCGCAACATTGCCGCCGAGTACAAAGTGCCGCAGGATTTCTTCGGCACGGCCTCGACACCGCTCGTCGAAGACAAGCTCCTCATTCTCAACGTGGGCGCCCCGGGCGGTCCGTGCGTGGTCGGACTCGACAAATCGACCGGACGCGAAGTGTGGCGTGCGGGCAAGGAGTGGGGGCCGAGCTATGCATCGCCCGTTCCCGCCGTCGTGCACGGGAGGCGCCGCATCTTCGTGTTCGCCGGCGGCGAGTCCACACCACCGGCGGGAGGACTGCTGTCGATCGATCCGTCGAACGGCCGCGTCGATTTCTCGTTTCCCTGGCGCAGCCGTTCGTACGAGTCAGTGAACGCGTCGTGCCCGGTCGTCTTCGACAACAAGGTGTTCATCTCGGCGAGCTACCGGACCGGCGGCGCGCTCCTCGAGATCAGGCCGGACTTCACGCATCGCGTCGTCTGGACGACGCAGGAGTTCGGTCTGCATTGGAACACGCCTATCCACCGGAACGGATTCCTGTACGGCTTCGACGGCCGCAACGAACCCGATGCCTCGCTCGCGTGCGTCGACGCCGCGAGTGGAAAAGTCGTGTGGCGGACGACACCGGAATGGAACGAGACGCTCAACGTCGGCGGCACCCGCCGGCAGCAACTGCTCGGAACGTACCGTGGATCGCTGCTCGCGGTCGACGGCCAGTTCCTGTGCCTCGGAGAAATGGGGCATCTGGTGTGGATGGATCTCACGCCGAAAGGCTACAAGGAAATTTCGCATGCATGGCTGTTTGCCGCGCGCGAATCGTGGGCGCTACCCGTGCTGAGCCGCGGATTGCTCTACGTGGTGCAGAACACGAGAGATGTGGTGAATGGAGTGGGGCCGCGGCTGCTGTGTTACGACATGCGGGGGTGACACCGCGGTTCTAGGTGCTAGGTTCTGCGGTGCTGCGGTGCTGGTTCTGAGGTGCTGCGGTGCTGAACCCAGAACTCAGAACCGGAACCCAGAACCTAGAACCGAGAACCTAGAACCTTCAGGTGCACTCCGGCCACCATGTGCATGTAGCCGCCGGCCGACGCATAGCGATCCGATGCGGCCTCCTTGATGTGCTTCAGCGCGAGATCCTTCCGGCCGAGCGCCTCGGAATACAGACCGATGTACAGGTGCGCGTAGAACTGTCCGGCGGGACCGCTGCCCGCTGCCTTCAGCACGTCATCGGCGGTGAGCGCTCCCCGGAACATCTGATAGACCTCGCGCATCGGCGCCCGCGAGTCTGGACCAACCGGCAGTAACGCCGCGCGCGCCTTGTCTGGCGCCTGCTCGCGCGCCACGCACAGGAAATGCCACACCGCGTTCTCCACGTCGTCGGGATTGACCGTCCTGTGTGATTCGAACTGGCGCCGGCAGTCAGCATAGCGCCCGGCGTAGTAGAGCGCGATGCCGCGCTGCCACAGCTGCGGCGCCTCATCCGGTATCGCCTTCGCGAGCTCGATCGAACGTGGCAGCCGACTGCGCGAAACGCCCCTGCTCGAACTCGTCGACGGCACGATTCAGCAGCGCCTGCGGATTCTGCGCCGCGAGCACCACGCACGCGAACCACAGAACCACGAACCCAGAACCAGCACCCAGAACCCCAGAACCCAGAACCGAGAACCGCTTCATCGCAGATCCACCGCAACCAGCGTGTCGTCGTTGCGAACATACAGGATGCCATCCGCCAGCGCCGGGATACGCGCGCACGGTCGCCGGCAGTATCTGCGCTGTCGCGATCTGCTGAAAGGATGCGGGAGACGCTGCAGCGAGCACGAGCGCACCAGACTCGCGCACGATCACCAGCCGATTGCCGGCGAGCGTGACGCTGCCTGCACCGAACCGTTCGGTGCTCCAGAGTACTTTTCCGGTCTGCAGATCGACCGCGCGGAATACCGGACCGAACTCCTGTCGGCCGTGGAAGCCATACAGACGGCCGTCGTGCAGGACGCTCGTCGCGTAGTGGTTCGAGAGCACCTCGTCCGACATCCACACATCGGCGAGTTTCGTCCCGTCGAATTGCAGAACACCGGCGCCGGGCCCGTACTCGGCCGATATGAAGATCCTGTTCGCCACGACGATCGGCGTTGCTGCGTTCACCGACGCCGCCTGGCGCGCCCGCCACGGCCGCTGAAACCGGACCTGCCCGTTCGCGGGATCGAGACCAACCAGGCCCGCGCGCGTGAGGAACACGGCGTAGCGCCGCCCGAGGATCGTCGCGGCGACACCTGACGAGTAGCTCGCGGCATCTGTCGTCGCCGTCCAGATCACGTTTCCCGTTTTCGCGTCGAATGCGACGATGCCGCCCTTCTTCCCGCCGACGTTGGCGATCACCTTGCCGCCTTCGACGAGCGGCGAGCCCGCGGCGCCAAAGAATCCCTTGTCGACCTCGAACTGCCGCATCGCATCGACGTTCCACAACGGCTTTCCCGTGGAGAGATCGACTGCGTGGAGCTTGCCTTCGGCGCCGTAGGTGAAGACGATGCCCTCTGCGACCACAGGAACGGCGCGTGGACCTTCGTCGAATCCGAAATCGTCGCGGTAGGTTGTGGGATACGCGTGCCGCCATTGCGGCGCGCCGGTGAGGGCGTCGAGCGACTCGACGACCTCCCGATCGTCCACGCGATGGAACAGAATCAGGCGCTTCCCTGCGACGACAGGCCCGCTGAGGCCCTGGCCGACCTGCTTGCGCCAGATGACGCGCGGACCAGTCGTCGGCCACTTCTCGTTCAGCGGCGCGCCCACGTAGACGCCGTTCGCGCGATGGGCCAAGAAATTGCGGCCAGTCGTTGGCTGCGAGCACGGCTGCGAGCGGTGTGAAGAGTAAAACGCGAGGATGGTGGCTCGCAGCATTGGAAGATTGTTGCCAGATTGATGACTGCAGGAGGGGCGATTCACAGCGTCAGAGGAAAGCCTTGGCATGCCATGCGTCCGCCGCCCTGACTTCCCACTTTCCCGCTTGCAGATCGCCGACGCGCGAGAGTGTGTTGTCGAAGACGCGCGTGTTCGGCCCGACGGTGCCCGAGGCGGCCAGTTCGGCGAATCGATCGCGCGACACGCGCTCGATCGCCTCACCTTCGCGATACAGCACGGGCGCGTTGTTGACGAGCTCGAGCCCGAGGACGCCTCTCGAGCTGCTGCATCCGCCGCACCAGCGCGTCGATTGAGCAGCCCGACACGCCCGCCGCGCGCTCGTCGACGCCGACCAGGACGAACTGGTCGTGCCGCAGGTCGCGGCCGGCGGTAAGCGGCACGCCGTGCGCCATCCACTGATTGATGAAGGAGTCGGTCTCTTCGAGCACGCGGCCGCTCTCGGAGGGCGACAGCGGGCGTTCTGCAGCAAATATCCAGAGTCGGGCGTCGGACGGAAGCTGATCGAACGGGATACGGGGCATGACCTGCACATTGTACCGCGGCGTCGCCTTGTCGCAACTTGTCGCAGCAAGGCCGCGCGCTCGCGACCTCCCCACCTGCACAATCGCCGAACAGCAGCGAAGTGATTCTGTGGATTTTTGTCCCGGGTCCGGTAGAATCCACCCACACGGAACTGGATGTGAACGGCCGGCCAGTGCGGCCGCCGATGCTGTAATTCAGATAGAAGAGGTCTCGCCATGCAGTGGCCCTTCAGGATTCTGTTGCGCGGTGTTGATCGCAGCCGGCGTTGCTGCGCAATCGCCTCAGATCCCCGACACCAATCCGTTCTCGTCGGACGCCGACATTCAGCAAGGCGCTGCCCTCTTTCAGACCCACTGCTCCTATTGCCACGGATCGTCCGGCGAAGGCGGCCGCGGCGCCGATCTGACGGCGGGCATTTACCGCCGCGGCGGTCGCGATCCCGAGCTCTACGCATCGATCCGCTTCGGAATTCCGGGCAGCGAAATGGGACCCGTGCGAGCGACCGATGAGGAAGTCTGGAAGCTGGTCGCGTTCGTGAAGCGCATCGGCTCGCAGGGGCTGCTCGAAAAGGCACCAGGCGATCCCGCGGCCGGCCATGCCGTGTATCAAAAGAGCGGATGTGGAAACTGCCACAGGATCGACAAGGATGGCGGCGCGCTCGGCCCGGACTTATCGGATATCGGGCGGCGGCGCGGCCTGAAGTTTCTTGCCGAGTCGCTCGCCAAGCCGGAGGCGGATATTCCGATCAACTATCGCGGAGTGCAGGTCGTTCTGAAATCGGGACAAACCGTCTCGGGCATCCGGTTGAATCGCGATGACCTCTCGATTCAGCTGCGCGACACGCGAGGCAACCTGCGGTCGTTTCTCATGGACAACGTTCAGGACGTCCGCTACGACAAACCCTCGCTCATGCCGGCCTACGCATCGATGAATCAGAAGGATTTCGACGATGTTATCGCGTATTTGAACTCACTGAAGGGGGCGCAATGAAAACGGCGCGAATGAGTGCATGCGCGGTCCTTGTCGTCGTGCTGGCTGGAGCGACACTGACGTTGTATTCACAGGGTCTTCCTGTCACGTACGAACGGCTCTTGAAAGCCGATCAGGAGCCGGGCAACTGGCTCATGTACTCCAACACGTACAACGGATGGCGGTTCAGCAGGCTGAATCAGATCACGCCGCAGAACGTCAAGAACCTCCGCGTGAAATGGCTCTTCCAGGGGCGCCACAACGAGAAGTTCGAGACGACTCCACTCGTCGTCGACGGCATCATGTATCTGACCAGGCCGGAGAATGCCATCTACGCGCTCGATGTCGTGACCGGCCGCCAGCTGTGGATGTACGAGCATCGCAATCCGCGCGCGAACCTTCAACTGCTGCGGACGAAACAACCGCGGACTGGCCATTCTCGGGACGACTCTGTTCATGAACACGCTCGACATGCATGTCGTCGCGGTCGACGCGAAATCGGGGCTCGAGCTGTGGAAGACGAAGATGTTCGACTACACCGCGGCCGGCGGCTACGCGGCGACCGGTGCGCCGCTGGTCGTGAAAGACAAAGTGATCGTCGGCATGGCGGGCGGCGAGCGCGCCGTCAGCGGATTCCTCGACGCGTACGATGCGAAGACGGGAGCGCATGCCTGGCGATTCCACACGATTCCACAACCGGGCGAGCCGAACTTCGGCACGTGGGCCGGCGATTCGTGGAAAACCGGAGGCGGCTGCAACCTGGAATACCGGTTCGTACGATCCGGACACGAACACGCTGTTCTGGGGCACGGGAAACCCGTGGCCGGATTACTTCGACGATGAACCGGGCGGGCGACAATCTGTATTCGGCGTCGGTCCTCGCGCTCGATCCCGACACCGGAAAGCTCAAGTGGTATTACCAGTTCACGCCGCACGACGTGCACGACTGGGACTCCACGCAGAACCCGGTGCTTGTCGATACGGAATTTCTCGGACAGACGCGAAAGGTGCTCGCCTGGCCGAACCGCAACGGGTTCTTCTATCTGATCGATCGCACCAACGGAAAATTCCTGTCCGCCACGGCCTTTGTGAAGCAGACCTGGAACGACGGCTTCGATTACGAGAACAACGGCCGGCCGAAGGTCCTTCCAGGCATGGACCCGACGCCGGAAGGCAACGAGAAAGTGTGGCCGGGCATAGACGGCGCCGCCAACTGGATGTCGCACAGCTACAGCCCGCTGACGAAGCTGTTGTATACCTTCGCGCGCGAGGAGAGGCGGGCGTATACGAGAGAATCCTGTTCAGATCCCCACCACAGAAGAGAGGCCGCCGGAAGGGCCAACGGCCACTGCGTTGTTCGGCCGCGGCGGCGGCGGTGGCCGCCCGCCACGATTCGCTCCGGAAGAGAGCTGGGGAGAAGCGAAGGCCATCGACCCTCGAACGGGCGCGATTAAGTGGGAACACAAAGTCTTGACGCCCCCGTGGGGCGGCTTGATGAGCACCGCGGGCAATCTGGTGTTCGGCGGAACCATCCAGGGAGTGATTTTTGCGCTGAACGCAACGACCGGCGAACGCTTGTGGACGTTCGCGAGCAATGGTCCTGTCTACGGCACCGCGATCAGCTATCTCGCCGACGGCAAGCAGTTCGTGTCGATTCCTGCCGGCGACGTTATCGTGACCTTTGGGCTGGACTGAACAGTCTTTCGTCAGAGGAGAGCTACGATGAAACAGACACGATTCATGTGGGCCGCCATGGCAGCGACGATCTGCTTGAGCGTTTCGGTGTGGGCTCAGAGCGGCATGACCGGTCACGCAAACGCGTTGAGCAGCCAGGAGCAAAAGGAAGGCTGGATACTGCTGTTCGACGGGAAATCGCTGGACAAGTGGAACGTCACTCCGGCGCTGGCGAAAGTGTGGAAGGTCGCCGACGGCGCCATCAAGGCCGACCTGTCGGATGCGGGCGGCACGATGCTGACCAAGGACACCTTCGATAATTTCGTGCTGAAGGTGGAATTCCGCGCGCATCCGGACATCAATTCGGGCATCATCCTCCGCAGCCCCGCGCCACGACCGGCGCCGGCGCCCGGGGAGAAGCCGACGCCCGATCCCGGCGGCCCTGGATACGAGCTGCAGATTCGCGACAGGAACCCCGGCAATTACAGCAGCGGTGATTTCCTCACCGGCAGCGTCGTCAACGTGAGCAAAGCGCCGCACGACGTGAAGATTATTCCGAACCAGTGGAACACCATCGAGGCCACCGTCAACGGCGACCACTTCGTGGTGGTGTTCAACGGGAAGAAGGTCGCCGACGGACACGATGCGAAGCGCGCCTCCGGACACATCGGCCTGCAGCTGGCGCATCCGGAAGATGTCCGCCACGCGAACCTCGAGTTCCGGAATCTCAAGGTTCGCCGTCTTCCGTAACATGTCTCACCGCAAAGGCGCTACGCCGCAAAGGATTTTCGAGAAGAACTGGCGTCGTCGCGTCGTTGCGGTGAGTTTCTTTCACACCAGGAGGTATCATGCGAGTTTTCGCCGCCGCCGTAGCGTCTGTGTCCTGCTCTCCACTCCGGCTTTCGCCCAGCGCGGGACCCCGCCACCGCCCACCGACCGGACGAAGGCCAGCTACATGTCCGCGGCCGAGGTGGCCGACGCGATTGCCAAGCTCCCGAAGGATCGTGCGAACTCCAGCGTGCGAGTGTTCACGCTGGCGCCTTACAACGTGAACATCGAGCATCGCCAGCCGATGGCGCAGGGCGCGTCGGTGCACGCGGACACGTCTGAGCTGTTCTATGTGATCGAGGGGTCGGCCACGATGCTGACAGGCGGCAAGCTCGTCGGCGATCCGGCAAAGACCATCGAGGGCGGCGTGTCGCAGAAGTTCGCCAAGGGCGATTGGCTGATCGTGCCTTCAGGCGTCAACCATCAGTTCATCGACATCAAGAGCCCGATCACCATTCTCTCGTTGCATCTGCCGAACGCGAAGTAGGCCGTCATGGGCCGCGGGAGTCGCTGATGAAAATCTGGTTTGCCGCGCTGTTGATCGCTGTCGATGCCTGCCCTGTCGCACGCGCAGACAGCGGCTCCCGCCCGTCCGCAGCACGCGATTCTTCTCGTCATCGACGGGCTCAGTTACCTCGCGCCCGAGCGCGTGGACATGCCGAACCTGAAGGCGCTGATGGCTCGGGGCGCCTATTTCCGCGAGTCCTACAGCGTCGTCCCGCAGCACCCGCACAGCGGCGAATGGGCCGCCAACTACGACTCGTCGATTCCGAATCCGATTCTCGTGTCCGGCACGATCTTCCTGAAGCCCGATCAGCAGTTCGTGCAGAGCGCCTTCTTTCCACTCGGCTTCACTGCGCACATCGCCAACGAACTGACGTACAAAGCCATCAACCGCGACTTCCACTTCACGTTCCAGGCGGGCGGCAACGAGTTTCACGCCGCCCACGGCGGCAAGCGCGTCGACGATGACGAGAACATGTTCTGGACGCTGACGGTACTGCGGCGCTGGAAGCCGGTGTACATGCGCGTGCATCTGCAGGACACCGGAGCGATGGGTGGCCGCAGCCGGCCCGACATCTGGGCTGCGAACTCGCCGTATCGGCAGGCGCTGGCCAAAGCCGATGCGCACCTGGGCACGCTCGTCGAGGAACTGAAGAAGCTCGGCATGTACGACAGCACGCTGATCTTCGTGACCGGCGACCACGGACAGACGGTCGAAGGCGGCCATCCGCCGTTTGCGCAGGATGCCTGGCCGATGCCGCTCGTGGTGGCCGGTCCCGGCGTCAAGGCCGGTGGGCGGTTCCCGTATTCCGAGCAGATCGACGTCGTCCCGACGCTCACGCATTTGATGGGGGTGAAGGCGCCAGAGAACGCCATGGGCCGAATCATGGCCGAGGCGCTGATGACTCCCCCGGCGAACGTCCCGCCCCGGCAACAGCACCTGAAGGAGCTGAACCTCGTGCTCCTCGAGCACGACAGAAAGCTCAACCTGCTTGCGCGAACAGGTGAAGACGAATCCATCGTTGAAGCCTGCGCTGGCCGATCTCGATCAGAACTTCCTCGACGTGGAAAAAATTCTTCATTGGTACAAAGTGGGATCGGTCGAAAAGCTGATCGCGCACAACCGGGAGGTGCTGAAGCGAATTCCGGCGTCGATCAAATAGCGAATGCTTGACATTCCAAGCGTTCTTCGATAAATCTCGCCCTCACTCTCAGATCCCTGTCTCGACCTTAGCGGTAGCGGTTGCCCGAAGTCAGTCTACTGAGTCGGTTCTGTTTGCGACGGAAGATGTCGGAAAGGAGCTAATCATGGATGGCACGCGGAGTACCGGCCCCTGGGCGTTCGTTTTTCTTCTCATGTTGATCGTGCTCGACCGGCGCGACACGCGCATTCGCGCAAGGCCAGAACGGCATTCTCACCGGAATCGTGGCGGATGGCGATGGCGTGGTGCCGGGCGCGACGGTGACGGCCACCGACCCGACGACCGGCCTCGTTCGCACCGCGGTCTCGAACGATCGAGGCGTCTTCCGCGTCCTGTCGGTGCCCGCCGGACGGTACACGCTGAAGATCGAAATGGAAGGGTTCAGGCAGATCACGCTGAACGAGGTGATGGTCATCAGCGGCGAGACGCGCGATCTCGGACGGCTGGTGCTCGAGGTTGGCACGCTCGCCGAGGCGGTCACGGTGACCGCTGAAGTCACGCCGGTGAATACGACGACGGGCTCGCTGCAGCGCAACATGACGGGCGATCAGCTCACGATGATTCAGGTGAAGGGACGCGACATCTTCGGCATGATGAAAATCCTGCCGGGCGTGAGCGATACGACCTTCAGCCGCGATTACGCCGCATGGCAGTCGGGCCGCGGGCTGAGCATCAATGGCGGCACTTCACTCAACAAGAACACGACGATTGACGGTGTGTCGGTCGGCGAAGAAGGCGGCGATGGCACGACGCACGTGACGCCTAACCTGGATTCGATCGGCGAAGTCACCGTGATTACCAACGGCTACACCGCCGAGAACGGCCGCCAGTCGAGCGGCCTGATCCGGATTGTCACCAAGTCGGGCACGAACCAGCTGAAGGGATCGGCCTGGTATAACGCCCGTCGCGACGAATGGAACGCGAACGACTACTTCCGCAAGAAGCAGGGGGCGGAGAAACCATTCTTTGAAGTCGACATTTCCGGTTACAGCATCGGCGGCCCCGTGGTCATTCCGGGACTTCTCGACAGCCGCTCTGCCGACAAGAAACTGTTCTTCTTCTTCTCTCAGGAGTTCGTCGACGATGTCCGGCCAACCGCGGTGCTGCGGACGAACCTGCCGACAGAGGCCGAGCGCCGGGGCGACTTCTCGCAAACTCGCGTGACGAACGGCACAATCCAGCCGATCATCGATCCGCTGACTGGACAGGCGTTCCCGGGGAACATCATCCCGCAGAACCGCATCCACCCGATGGGCCAGCAGATGCTGAATCTGCTGCCGCTGCCCAACGGCGTCATCAACCAGGCGGCCGGTCAGCAGTGGACGTCGAACGACGCACAGGACACGACGCCCATACACAAGCGCCGCAACTTCATCATGCGCATCGACGCGGTGCTGAGCGACAGTCAGCGGTTCAGTGTCCGATCGATCCTCGACCGCGACGACAGCATCACCTTCAACCGCGTGGCGCCCGGCGTCGGCTCGCACAACAACGTGTTTCCGGGCGACTTCGTCAGCGGCTCGCACAGCAAGGTGCTGAGCAGCTCGATGGTGAACGAGATGAGCGCGGGCTTCTCGCACAACCATTACGGCTTCAGGGTCGGCACCGGCGAGCTCAACATGGACGATTACACGTCGTACTACCGTTCGAACTTCCCGTTCGATCCGCCGCGACTCGAGCCATTTGGTCCGTACGGCGATCCGAAGCTGAGTCGCATCAACGTCGACGAATACCCGTACATGCCCGACATCCTCTTTCTTGGCGGCAATCGCTCGAATCTGGCGCGATGGCGTCCATGGGCCGGAAACACGCGGCCCGGACCGACCTGGAACGAGAACTACCGCTACACGTTCCAGAACGACCTCTCGTGGACCAAGGGCCGCCACAACATGAAGTTCGGCTTCGTGACGGAACGCGACGCCAAGACGGAACCCGGGTCGGCCACCTATACCGGCGTGTACGACTTCGGGCACAGCGGCGACAATCCGCTGAGCACGGGCAACGGCTATGCGAACGCGCTGCTCGGCTACTTCACGAGGTATGAAGAGCGGACCAATCGCGTCGATCGCGAGCGGCGGCACTGGCAGACCGATTTCTATGCGCAGGACAGCTGGCGCATGACGCCGCGCATGACGTTGGATTACGGCCTTCGCGTCGCCCATCACGGCGCGATCTACGAAGTGAGAGACATGAACTCGGCGTTCGATCCGGGGTTGTTCGATCCGAAGAAAGCGCCGGTGTTCTACGAGCCGTATTGCACGACCGGTGTCAGCGGAACTCAGGCGTGCGCGGCGGCGAACCGGCGAGCGAGGAATCCGCTGACCGGAGAAATCGTGGCGTACGCCTACCAGGGCACAACGGTTCCTGGCTCGGGCAGCACCAGCAACGGCATTTTCAGAGGAGGGCTCCCCGGAGAGAAGGCAGGGTGGTATTACGACATGCCCTACTTCTCCTATGGTCCGCGAGTCGGGTTTGCGTGGGATTTGACCGGCGACGGCAAGACCGCCATCCGTGCCGCCGGCGGCATCTTCTACAACTTCCTCAATCAGGGCCAGTACGCATGGGACGGAGGCCCGCTGATCACGCAGGACAAGATCATCCGCGCCGCGTCGATCGACGATGTGGCGGCGCTCGGCAAGGCCGGAACGCAGTTCGCGGAAACACCTCAGCAGACCGGTCTGCCCGAAGGCTTCCCGCTGGTCACGCACGGACAACAGGCGCCGGCCGGCGAGCTGCGGCCCGAGACCTACTATCAGGCGAACGTCGCGTTCCAGCGCGATATCGGCTTCAGCACCACCGCCGAAATCGCGTGGGTCGGCAACTTCGGCCGCAACTTCTGGCGTCTGAAGGACTCGAACAACATCGCGCCCAACGCCTACGCCGATCCGAAGAATCTGTTCAACAACGAACCAATCACCGTCAACCCGATACGGCGCGATTACGCCGGTATCGGCAACGTTCGCTATCTGCAGACCGGCGAGGACACGCTCAACTACAACGCACTGCAACTGAGCGTTCAGCGCCGGTACAGCCGCGGGATGCAGATGGGCCTGGCCTATACGCTGTCCAAGTCGGAAGGCATCCAGGGTTACGACTGGCTCACCGAAGAGTTGTACGGAGAGCAGGGCCTGCGCGATCACTACTACGGACCGCCAACGGTGACGACCGCGCAGCTCACCAACATCACGGGTATCACGCGAGCAGACCGGCGCCACGTGCTGGTGCTTGCACTACAGCTACGAAATTCCGACACTGAATCTTCCGATCGCCAAGTACGTGCTCAGCGACTGGGAGGCGTCGGGCGTGACCTCGTTCTCGTCAGGATACGCGCTCGATCCGATCTGCGGCACGACGCTCGGTGGCGTGGAGAACATCGACCCGTCGTTGAGCGGCGTCTTCCGCGCTGGAACGACCATCGCGGATTTGAACAACACCAACTCGCGCTGCGAGTTGACAGGCGAGCCGATTTTCCAGGTCAACCGCGATCCGAACCTCGCGGAAGAGGATCAGATGCACTTCAATCCGGCCGCGTTCCGCCGGCCGCTGCCGAACGGAAAGGTCGGCAACCTCGGGAACGCGCCGGTCGGCGTGCTGCGCCATCCAGGGTATTCGAACTGGGACTTCACGTTGTCTCGGCGGTTCAGAATCGGCTCGCGCGCGAACGTGCGGCTGCAGGTTCAGGTGTACAACCTGTTCAACCAGGT
The DNA here is from genome assembly GCA_963751855.1 of uncultured Alphaproteobacteria bacterium. Lineage (GTDB taxonomy): Bacteria > Pseudomonadota > Alphaproteobacteria > Rhizobiales > Xanthobacteraceae > Afipia. The sequence goes on from CAVVWF010000008.1 coordinate 1,061,786, forward strand.
GGAGTTCATCGCGCTGAACGCGGACTACCTGTTCGGGGCAAACGGCGTGAACACCTCGCCGGACACGGGTAAATACACGACCACGACGAATCCAAGGAATGTGGGCGTGACGCTTCGGTTCGACTTCTAGCTGACGAGGGGCGAGGGGTAAGGGGTGAGGGGCAATTCCCTTACCCCTCTGACCCCTCCCCTTCCCTTACCCCTCACCCCTCACCCCTCAGGGCCCTTCCGACGTAAGCTATGTCGATGCAGGCCGATCGCACCTCCGAGGAGACCATTTTTCCCTGGATCGAGCACGCGCTGCAGAATGGCAACGCCGGCGCGGCGTTCGAGCAACTCGACGCAGCGCTTCCGGCGCGACAAGCAATATCGGAGGCTTTTCGACGCCCGCTTGATGCAGAAACGGTTGGAGCTCGGCCTGCCGCTGGTCTCGGCGGCTGGCATCGGCGATGTGCCGAAAGAACTTCAGCAGGCCTATCAGGACGCGTCCGTTCACGCTGCGCGCGAAGTCGGCGAACTGATTCTGGCCGATCGAGATATTCCGCAAGCGTGGCCCTACTTTCGTGCGATCGGCGACACCGGGCCGATCGTCCAGGCGCTGGATACGTTCGACGTCGCCGACGCGGACACACCGGAGTCTCAGGAGGCTCTGGGTGCAGCGATTCACATCGCCTTTCAGGAAGGGGTGCATCCACGGAAAGGCTTCGAGTTGATTCTGAAGCACTACGGCCTGTGCCGCGCCATTACGATGTTCGGCGCCTATCCCGAGCGGGATGGACGACAGCGAATCGCTGCGCCTGCTCGTCCGGATCGCTCCATGGCCAGATCGTCGAGAACCTCAGGCACGCGATCGCGGACGTCGAAGGAGCACAGCCGGAAAGCCATTCGATTGCCGCGCTCATCGAAGGACGCGATTGGCTCTTCGAGAACAACGCGCAGCATACCGACAGTTCACACATCGCGCCGGTGCTCGGATTGAGCGCGGAACTGGATGACAAGGACACCCTGAGACTGGCCGTGGAGATTGCCGACTACGCGAGCCGTCTCGGTCCTCTGTTCCAGTATTCGGACGATCCTCCGTTCGAGCGCGTGTACGAGGATCGCGGCGTCTACCTGAGGGCTCTGCTCGGCGAAGACGTAGACCGCGCGATACAGCATTTCGACGACAAGGCGGCCGGCTCAGATCCCGATCGCGATGGAAGTCGTCCGGCGGAGGTTCTCGTGGGGCTGCTGATACGGCTCGGGAGGTACGACGACGCGATCACAGTCTTTCAGCGGTATCTGATTGATGTCGGCCCGGAAGGTCTTTCCTGCCCCTCGTTGCTGCAGCTATGCCAGATGGCCGGTGATTTCGAGCAGTTGAAGCAGGTGGCGAAGCAGCAGTCCGACCCATTGAGCTACCTGGCCGCGCTTATTCAAGGGGAAGGGGTGAGGGGTAAGGGGTAAGGGGCAAGAGGCGAGAGGCAAGAGGCGAGAGGCGAGGAACATTACCTCGCCCCTTGCCCCTTGCCCCTTTCTTATTCAGGGCTTCTCGGTTTTGGTCGTCCTCGTGGGCTCGGGCATCTTCTCGTAGATGTCTACGATTGGCGGCCGTTCGCCGGCGGTCGAGAGACCCGCGGCGAGCATCAACTTCGTCACCGCCTCGATCGTCGGAACATCGGGCCGCGGGAGCCGCCCCTGGTAGCCCTCGGCGATGAACAGCGGGGTCCTGCCGAACTTGTTTTTTTCCTTCCAGATCTGAGGATCGGCGCCACGCTCGGCCAGCAGCTTCACCACAGTCGGATACGCGCCATAGGCCGCGCCATGCATCGCGGTGTCGCCGTTGTTGTCGACGGCGTTGACGTCGGCGCCGAGGTCGAGCAGCATCTTCACGGCTTCCAGTGCTTCGACCTCTTCACCGGCCTCTTCGAGCGGCTCTGTCGTGCCGAGGCCGGCGGCGGCCATGAGCGGCGTCGTGTTGCTGAAATTCGGCAGCATCGGATCGGCGCCCAACTCCAGCAGCAGGCGCATCAGCGGGACGTCGGAGCGATCGGCGGCCAGAAGAAACGGGGTCGCCCCTGGGGTGTCGATTCGCGAGGACGTGGCGGGATACCTGCGGCGCGCCTTTGTCGAGACGCAGATTGACGTTCGCGCCCCGCTTCACGATTTCGCGCACGAACTGAAGGCTCGTCAGACTGCCCGACCCGGCGGGCGTCGAGGGATCGCTGCCATCGCTGGAGTCCGGCTTTCGCACCCCGCTGATCATGTGGAGCGGCGAGAATCCCGTCTGCACATCGTTCGGATTGGCACCCGCGTCGATCAGCGCGATCGCGAGCTCGTAGTGCGCGTTCTGCACCGCGAGCAGCAACGGGCTCGTGCCTCTGGGTATCGGCCTGTAGAGGATATAGTTGGGATTGGCGCCTTCGGCCGTCCTCTCCCGCCGCTGTATCGGCGCGTTGACGTCTATCCCCTTCTCGAGCAGCGCACGCGCCGCCTCGATGCGCCCTTCACGCACGGCAAAGAAGAACGGCGTAAATCCGGAATCCAGCGTCGCATTGATGTCTGCGCCCGCTTCGATGAGCGCCCGCACGACTGGTGCGTGCCCTTCGGCTGCGGCCCACATCAGCGCGGTCTGTCCGTGCCGCTCACGCAGCGTCGTGTTTCGCGCCACGCACGAGCAGTGCTTTCACCGCGTCGACGCTCCCGGAGCGCGCGGCCATCATGAGCACGGTCTCGCCGCCCTTCATCGTGGCGTTGGCATCGGCGCCGGCCTCCAGCAACAGCCTCACGACAGCCGCGTTACCGTTCGTGGATGCCAGCGCGAGCGGAGGCACACCGTAGCGATTGGCGGCGTTGACGTTGGCGCCCGCTTTCACCAGCAATGCGGCGGTTTCTGCGTCATCGTAATGCGCCGCCCAATGGAGCGCCGTCGTGCCGTCGACCTGCGTGGCATTCACATCGACGCCACCCGTGAGCAGCGTGCGAACCGCCGCGCGATCGCGCCGTTCCGCCGCGTCGGCCAGCGGTTGCACGCTCGGCTGCCAGCGCGGTACCGGCCACGGCCACCATGAGAAGCGCGAGTCCAGTCGTTCTTTGCCAATGCATATGTGCCTCCGGCTAGACGTGCCTACAAGGTGACGGGCTCGAACAGATCGTCGATCTTGCCGTCGCTGTCGCCGAACGAATCCAGACGAACGCCCACGCGATCGAGCAGCGTGAGATGAAGATTGGCCAGCGGCGTGCCCTTGTCGTACTTGATGTGCCGGCCGCCCTTCAGGCCGGTCGCGGCGCCGCCTGCGACGAGAACCGGAAGGTTCTCGTGATCGTGCAGGCTGGGATTGCCCATCCCGCTCCCGTACAGATAGACCGTGTGGTCGAGGAGCGAGCCGTCGCCGTCCGGAGTGGCCTTCATCCTCTCGAGGAACTCCGCGAACAGCGATACATGGAACGTGTTGATCTTGGAGATCTTCTCGATCTTTTCGGGATCGTTGCCGTGGTGACTCGTCGGATGGTGCGCATCCGCCACGCCGATCTCGGGATAGGTGCGATTGCTCAGCTCGCGCGTGATCTGGAACGTGATGACCCGCGTGATGTCCGCCTGGAACGCGAGAATCTGCAGATCGAACATGAGCTTCGCGTGGTCGGCAAACGCCGCGGGGACGCCCACCGGCCGATCGAGATCGGGCATCGTGTTGTCCATCACGCCGGCCTCGGCGCGCTGGATCTGCCGTTCGATCTCGCGAACGCTGTCGAGATATTGATCGACACGAACGCGATCGGGTACGCCGACGCGCTGCTTGAGCCGCGCGATGTCGCTGCTGAAGGAATCGAGCAGGCTCGCCCGGCTGTGGAGCGCCGCGCGGCGCGCCGCCGCGTTGCCTCCCTCTCCGAACAGGCGCTCGAAGACGATGCGCGGATGCGCTTCGGAGGGCAGCGGGGTCGTCGGCGAAGACCAGGACAGGCAATTCTGATAGACGCACGCGTATCCGTTGTTGCAGACGCCGGCCAGCGGATTCAGATCCATCGCGAGCTCGAGCGACGGCAACTGCGTGTCGCGGCCCATCTGCTTGGCCGCAATCTGGTCCATCGTCGTGCCGAGATAGTAGTCGGAGCTCTCGGTATGCTTCGAGAAGGCCGCGCTCAGAAACCCCGAGTTCGACGTGTCGTGCGTGCCGGGATAGGAATTCTGCAGCCGGGTGTTGGTGATGACGGTGACGTGGTTTTTCACCGATTCGAGCGGACGCAGGATCGGCGACAGCTTGGGCAAGCGTGTCCCCGGACGGCGTCCATCGACTGTGATCGCAGCCCATCGGCATGTACACGAAGCCGAGCCTCGGCACCGGCTTGGCCGGCGTCTGCGCCCAGGCCGTTGCGGCGGGAATCATCGCGTCGAGCAGCGGCAAGCGCCAGAACGGCCTGCGCGCCCTTCAGGAATGTTCGTCGCGGCAGCGCCTTCTTCGTGATGATCATGAAGCTGATCTCCTCATTTGAAACGGTGTGCTCTTCACAATACCCAGGATCAGCGACGAGAAGCGGTACCGGTCCTTCGCCGCGTCGCGCACGATCTTGCGAACGGCCGGCGCGTCGTAGTACTCGACGCCGCGCCCGAGCGCGAATGTCAGCAGTTTCTCGGTGAGCGCGCCGGCAAACATCTCGGGCCGGCTGAGCAGCGCATCTTCGAGTCCCGCCACGCCGCGAAATTCGCCGGCGCCGGGCAGCGCGCCCGACACGTCGATCGGTTCCCCTTCGCCTTCATAGTTGCGCCATTGCCCGACCGCGTTGAAGTTTTCGAGCGCGAAGCCGACCGGATCGATCGTGCGGTGACAGCTTGCGCACACCGCGTTCTTCCGGTGCGCAGCGAGCCTCTCGCGCATCGGAAGACTGGCGGACGACCGTGCCCTCATCCAGGGCCGGGACGTTCGGAAGCGGCGGCGGCGGCGGCGCGCCGAAGAGATTGTCGAGGACATACACGCCACGAATAATCGGCGACGTCCGTGTGGCGTACGACGTGACCGAGAGCACGCTGCCGTGCCGCAGCAGGCCACCGCGCCTGGTCTCGGGTGCGACCGTCACGCGGCGGAAGTGGCTGCCATAGACGTTGGGGATGCCGTAGTATTTCGCGAGACGCTCGTTGAGGAAGGTGTAATCCGCCCTGATCAAATCGAGCACGCTGCGATCCTCGCGCAGCACGCTGTCGAAGAAGAGCTCGGTTTCCTGCCGGAAGCCCTCGCGCACGTTGTCGTCGAACTCGGGATACAGACGCGTGCTCGGCACGACGGCGTCGAGATTGCGCAGCCGCAGCCACTGTCCGGCAAAGTTGGTCGCCAGGTTCACCGACCGCCGATCGGCGAGCATTCGGCGCGTCTGCTTCTCGAGCTCCTCGGGCCGGCTCAGCCTGCCGCGAATCGCCGCGTCGAGCAGCTCATCGTCGGGGATGCTGCTCCACAGGAAGAACGACAGTCGCGAGGCGAGCTCGAGATCCGTGATGCGGTACACGCCGCCGGCGGCGGCGTTCTTCGGATCGGCTTCGACGCGGAACAGAAACTCCGGGTTGATCAGCACCGCGCTGAGCGCTCTCCCGATTCCCGCATCGAAATCTCCGTCGGCCCGCCCCTCGCGATACAGCGCCAACGGCCCTTCGACGTCCGCTTTCGAGATCGGCCGGCGATAGGCGCGCCGCATCAGCGTCGACAGAATCGTCTTCGCGCACTCTAATTCTTTTTCGGTGTCCGCGCCCTCAGGCCGGCACACGAAGATGCGGCGGCGACTCGGCGTGTCGCTGGCGCCTTTGGCCGCATACGGTCCGCTCACAGAAACCTGATCGACGGCAGGGGCCGTGCGCGGATGACGCCGCTCGTTGAAGCGCGCCAGCAGAGGCTGCCGTTGCGCTTCCAGCAGGGACGAGCTGTCATTGATGAACGTGACGCCGATGTCGTGCGGGCCCGCGCTGACGGTGAACGCGCACTCTCAGATCTTTGTCCAGCGTGGTGTCGTCGTCGACGAGCTTCTGAATGGTGAAGGTCTTCACCGGCTCGCGGTCGACGAGCACAACCATCTCGTGTGAACGGCTTCGTTCGCGCAATCCGCCGACGTTCCCGCTCAAATCGCGCGCAAGCCACACCTGAACTTCGTACTCGCCGTCCTGGGCGAAGGTGTAAGGGATCGACACGCCGCCGCGCGTGCCAAGCGGAAGGCCGGCGACATGCGTTTCCTGCGTCCGATCGGCCGGCAACCGAATCACGTCGGCCTGCAGAGACGTCTGCGTGCTGCCGATCGCGAGGCGGCTGATTTTCTGCGCGGCCGAGATGTAGCGATCCAACAGCGTCGGCGGCAGGTCGCCGACGGTGACGTTGTCGAACCCATGGCCACTCTCGTCGGCCGGCAGGAGCGAGTTGGCGTCGATGTCGAGCGCCAGCAGATCCCTGACGGCGTTCCGATACTCGGTTCGATTCAGGCGGCGCAGGGTCTCGGTGCGGCCCGGGTTCGGCTTGTCCGCCCACGCGGCATCGAGTGATGTTTCCAGCCATGTCAGCAGCGCAGTCCGGTCGTCCGGCGAAAGCTGCGGCATGTTGGGCGGGGGCATGGTGCCTATGCGCACCTTGCGCATCACCTTTTCCCAGATCTCGGCGTTGGCACCCGGGTTGGTGACGTCGGCCCGGTCCAGCATCAGGTCCGCCGTCTTCACGCGTTCGTTGTGGCACGTGACGCAGTAACGATCGAGCACAGCACGATGACTCGACGCGGGCGTCGCGGGACCTGCGGCCGATGCGGACTGCGGCGTCGGCGCTTGAGGACGATCTGCCTGTTGAGCGGACGTATCGGTCTGGAGACCAAAAAACAGAGCCGTGGCCAAGGCGGCCGACCCTACCGTCACTGCTTTCGCAAATTGTTCGAGCTTCGGAACCGCCATTGCTCGCGTGCTCCCTATGCCAGAATGCCCTTAACGACGTGCGCTTTCTCCACGCCGGTCAGCTTCACGTCCAAACCCTGATAACGGTACGAGAATCGCTCGTGATCGATGCCGAACTGATGAAGGATCGTGGCCTGAAAGTCTCTGACGTGAACTGGATCTCTCACGATGTTGTACGAGAAATCGTCCGTTTCGCCGTAGACGACGCCGCCCTTGACACCGGCCCCGGCCATCCACATCGTGAAGCACCGGGGATGGTGATCCCGGCCGTAATTGGTCGGCGTCAGTTTGCCTTGCGAGTAGACGGTCCGCCCGAACTCTCCGCCCCAGACCAGTAGCGTGTCGTCGAGCATGCCCCGCTGTTTCAAATCCTGCACGAAGCCGTAGCACGCCTGGTCGACGTCCAGGCACTGACTCGGCAGATGGCCGGTCGCGTTGGAATGCACGTCCCAGCCGTTCAGCCAGATCTGCACGAATCGCGTCCCGCGCTCGAGCAGGCGCCGCGCCGTCAGGCAGCACTGCGCAAAGCTTCCGGCTCTGCGCGCGTCCTCGCCGTACAGGTCATACACGCTGGCAGGCTCGGCCGAGAGATCGGTCAGTTCCGGCACGGACGACTGCATGCGATACGCCATCTCATATTGCGCGATGCGCGTCAGCGTCTCCGGATCGCCGATGGTCTGGTGCTGCAGCTGGTTCAGCTCGCTCACCGCATCGAGCATCCGCCGGCGGACGACCGGCGACACCCCATCGGGATTGTTGATGAAGAGGACCGGCTCGGCACCCGCACGAAGCGACACGCCGGAGTACTTCGCCGGCAGAAATCCCGCGCTCCACATTCGCGCCGACATCGCCTGAATCGGCGTGCGCACGTTGGAGCGAACCGCGTTCATGACGACGAACGTCGGGAGATCCTCGGACATGTTGCCCAGGCCATAGGCGAGCCACGATCCAATGCACGGCCTTCCGCCGATCATGGATCCGGTCTGAATGTAGGTAATCGCGGGCTCGTGATTAATCTGCTCGGTATAGAGAGACTTCACGATCGCGATGTCGTCCACCATCTTCGCGGTGTGCGGCAGCAAGCTCCGACACCCAGGCTCCGCTCTGGCCGTGCTGCGAGAACGTGTAGATCGACGGCGCGATCGGAAATCTCGTCTGCCCCGACGACATCGTCGTGAGCCGCTGTCCCTGGCGCACGGAATCCGGCAGATCCTTGTCGTACCAGTCCTTGAGTCCGGGCTTGTAATCGAAGAGATCCTGCTGCGGCGGGCCGCCGAGCATGTGCATGTACACGGCGCGCTTTGCCTTCGGCGCGAAGTGAGGAAGATTCGGCAAGCCACCCACGGGCTGATCCGGCGCCGGCCCCGCGGCGCTCAACGCGGCGTCGCGACCGAACATCGTCGCCAGCGCGGCCACGCCGAGGCCGCGCGACGTCCGCGAGAAAAACTGCCGGCGCGTCTCGTAGAGAATGGCGTGTTCGAAGGGAGTCATCATTATTTAGTTTGTCGCGGGGCCCCACCCCCGCGACCTGTGCCTCGCGTCCTTCAGACGCTCGGCAATGATTGCCACGACTATCTACTTAGTGTTCACTTGTTCAGCGCCTCGTCGAGACTGAAAATCTGATTCGCTACCATCGTCAGCGCCGCGAGCTCCGCTGGCGGAAGGCTCCGATCGGCCGGCGATTCTCCGACCGCCAGCAACTGTGCCGCCGCGGGCGCGTTCGCGCGGTAGTGCGCCGCAAAATCCTCATACGCACTCCGCACGATCGTCCGCTCGGCCGACGTTGAAGGTTCGCGCCAGCACGCGAACAGTCATGAAATCGATCGCCTCGTCCACGTCAGCCGCCCGCCGCACTCATCGCTCTCTGCGCAAGCACACGCGCAGCCTCGACGAACTGCGGATCGTTCATCGTCACGAGCGCCTGCATCGGCGTATTGGTGCGCTCGCGCCGGACGACGCATACCTCGCGCGTCGGCCCATCGAAGATGTCCATCGACGCGGGCGGGGCCTGGCGCTTCCACAACGTGTAGAGGCTGCGCCGATACAGCGACTCGCCCGCATCCTGTTTGTAGTACCGCGTGTTGCTCGAGACCATCGACGTGCCTTCCCAGACGCCCGCCGGCTGGTACGGTCTGACCGGAGGGCCGCCGAGCTTCGCCACGAGAAGACCGCTGGCCGCCAGCGCCGAATCGCGCACGACTTCGCCGTCGAGCCGGAACCTCGGTCCGCGCGCCAGCAGAGTGTTCTTCGGATCGCTGCGGAGTTTTTCCTCGGATATCGCCGCGGATTGCCGGTACGTGGCGGACGTCACGATCAGCGCGATCAGCTTCTTCACGTCCCAACCGGACTCGCGGAATTCGACGGCCAGCCAGTCGAGCAATTCAGGATGCGACGGCGGCGGGGCCTGCGCGCCGAAGTCGTCGGCCGACTCGAGGAGTCCGGCGCCGAACAACTCCTGCCAGAACCGGTTGACGGTGACGCGCGCGAACAGCGGGTTGCGATCGATCGACTATCCAGCGCGCGAGCCCAAGGCGGTTCCGCGGCAGATCCGGCGCCATCGGCGGCAGGAACGACGGCGTGCTCGCCTCGAGCAGCTCGCGCGGCTGATCGTACATGCCGCGAAACAGCAGATGCGCCGTCGGCTTGGAATCGGGCCGTTCCTCCAGCACCATCGCCGTGTTCGAGCGCAGCTCGATCTCGCGATGCTCGATGCTCACGCGTGCGAACTCCGCAAGCAGCGCCTGGTAGCCGGCGTCGCGATACATCAGGTGATACAGCTTCAGCGCGTGCTTTTCGGACAGCGAGAGTTGCGCGCCATCCTTGGACGCAGCCGCCGGAATCGCGGGCCATGCTGCGGCCATGCGAGCTTCGTCCTCGGTGATGACGCGGTTGAAGATGCGGAACTCGGCCACCGATCCATCGAGCCCCTTCTCGCCGTTCGCCGCGGCCCCGATCGTGAGGGGAGCGGTGTTCCTCACGCTCTCCTTCAGCTCCGGTGCGATCGCAGAATCCTGAGCGCCATAGGATCCGCGCTCGATGGGCATCCTGACGCCGTTCAGGTAGAACGCGTAGCCGTCTTCCGTTCTGCTGCCGTCGTACGTGAAGGTCAGGTGAGTTCCAGGTGCCGGCCTTCACCGGCTTGTGATACGGCGCCTGCGCGCGAATGGACTTTCCTGCGCCGTCCAGCAATCGCAGCCGTGCGACACCTTCGTCGATCTCGAAGACCCATCCCGTGGGAGGAATCGCGGGTTTGGCCTCGGCATCACCGGCGCTCAACTGGCTCGCAATCACCAGCGCATGGGTCAGGCCGGTCTGACCCGGATGCAGCGCGATCTTCGGCAGATGCACCCACGCCGCCATCGAAAACGGCTCGCTGCCCGTGAGCTCGAGGCCGGGCAGCTTCATCGCCGACTTGCCGTCGAACTTCAGGGCAGGCAGGTCGTTCCACGGGAACCCGCCATCTGCGGTGACGCCTGTGTCGAACGGCAGCGGCGCTGACGACTGCCGGAGCGACGAACACGCGCCGCATCGCGATCCGCCGACACGGCCAGCAGCTCTGCGTTCGCCAATGGATCCTGCAAGCTGCGCGCGCGCACCGGATCGCACCCACGCATCGAACTGCCGGTTCGTGGCCCGGTGCGCCTTCGCCATCCGAGCACGCAGTGACGTTCGCAGCGCCTCGAGCTCGAGCCATCGTGGGCGATCGCGATCCGCCGGCACGATCGCGATCGGCGGCGGATCGGGACGGTTGTTGTCCATGATGCGCTCGGTGGTGTTGTTGAAGAACGCCTCGAGCGCGTAGTGGTCCTTCTGAGAAATCGGATCGAACTTGTGGTCGTGGCAGGTGGCGCAGCCGACGGTCAGCCCGAGGAACACGGTGCCGGCCGTATCGGCGCGGTCCTTGACGTACTGAAAGCGGACCTCTTCTTCAATGATGCCGTTCTCATTCGTCGTCGCGTTGTTCCGGACGAATCCGGTGGCGATGCGCTGGTCGAGCGTCGGATTCGGCAGCAGATCGCCGGCGAGCTGCTCGACGGCAAACCGATCGAACGGCAGATTGCCGTTGAACGCTCTGACGACCCAGTCGCGATACGGCCAGATGCCGCCGCGGTAGTTGTCGTAGTGCAGGCCGTTGGTGTCCCCGTACCGCGCCGCATCGAGCCAATAGCGCGCGCGATGCTCACCGTAATGCGGAGACGACAACAACCTGTTGACCACCTTCGCGTACGCATCCGGCGACGTGTCTGCGACGAACGCCGAGACGTCTTCGGGTTGCGGAGGCAGTCCCGTCAGATCCAGCGACACGCGCCGAATCAGCGCACGCCGATCCGCTTCGGGGTTCGGCGCGAGGCCCGATGCCTCGATCTTCGCCAGCACGAACCGATCGATGGGCGTTGCGTGCCCACTTCCGATCCTTGACAGCCGGCAGAGCCGGACGCACGGGCGCGACAAACGCCCAATGCTGCTTCCACTCGGCGCCCTGCTCGATCCAGCGCTTGAGCGTGGCTATTCTGCGCGTCGCTCAGCGTCTTGTGACTGGAGATCGGCGGCATGCGCCGGGCAGGATCGGCTTCCGTGATCTTCTTGTAGAGCAGGCTCTGCTCGGGCTTACCGGGGACGATCGGCGCGCCGTTGCGGCGAGGGATCATCGCCTCTTCGTGAACGTCGAGCCGCAGGTTGACCTTGCGCGTGGAGGCGTCGGGACCGTGGCAGAGAAAGCAGTTATCTGAAAGGATTGGGCGAACGTCGCGCTGGAAGTCCACGCGCGTCTGTGCTGAGAGTATCGTGGCCGGCGCGTGCACGAGCACGACGACGCCGGCCACGACAGATGCAATCTTCCAATCTATCAATCTACCAATCTTCCCCGCCTTCGCGCGAAGCGCTTCGGCGGGTCCGCCGGAGCCTTCGGCGAAGGCGGACAATGCGTCAGAACAAGAAGCGTCCTCCAAACCGAATCGTGCGCTCAGTCAGCGGCAGGATGCCCGTGATACGCCCGAAGTTCGCGTTGCCGAGCGTGCCGTTGGGATTCGCGTAGTGCGCGATGTTGAGCGCATTGAAGAAGTCCGCGCGAATTTCTGCGCGCTTCGTTCCCACGCGAAGCACTTTCACGATCGACGCGTCGAGGTTGTAGTACGCGGGCCCATCCAGGAGACCGCGCCGCTCGACGTTGCCCCACGCGTTCGCGGCCGGAGCCGAGAACACGGAGGTGTCGAACCAGAGGTTCGCCCGAGCCGATGCCGCCGAGCACCGTCCGGCGTTCCCGTGACGTCAGGCGTGTTCGTGTTGCCAGGCGCGCGCAGACCGGCCGCGTTGGCCGTGAAGTCGATCGGCGTACCCGAGATGGCCGACACCACTCCCGTCACCTGCCAGTCGCCGAGCACCTTGCCGATGGCGCCCTCGCGCATCCACTTGCCGTCGGGTCCCCACGGCAGCATGTAGACGAAGCTGCTGACGAAGCTGTGCGTCGAGTCGAACGTCGTCCGCTGATAGCCGCGCTCCCAGTCGGCCGGCGTAGAGATCGTCCCGCCACCGTCTCCGTTGGAGAAGCTGTAGAGCGCGCCCAAGCGTGTACGAGTTGGTGAGGAGCAGACCGTTCCGCATGCGGCGGTCGACCTTCACCTGCATCGAGTTGTACTCTGACCTGACCGGCTGCGGGTCCGATGTGTCCGCAGTTCTATCGTATTTTCCGAACAGCGGACGGCCCGCGTTGTCGGCGCCAATCACGAGACCCGCGTTCATGTTGTAGGCCGCGAGGATGTCGTGGCCGCGATTGCCGACATACGCAATTTCCGCTGTGAACCCGCCGGGAAGGACGCGCTGATACGCGACGTTGAACGAGTGCAGCGTTCCCTCGGTCCTGTTCGTTGCGAACAATATCGAGGGCTTCTCCGCGCAGCGGCGTGGCATCGAGGATACCTGACGCCGGAATCGGCGGCAACGCCGGGAGAGGCAAGCCGGTCGTCAGATTGACGGTCGTCGGTGCAAAGCTGTTGGCCGGGGTGATCTGCTGAACCTGCCGGATCGGGTAGGCCTGGCCCCAGGAGCTCGGCAGCCCCAGCGCGCTGACGCCGTATCCTGCGCGTATAACGGTCGTGTCGGTTGGACGCCAGGATATCCCCGTCCGCGGATTGAAGTTCTTCCAGATGGTCTTCACACCAAGGTTCTCGGGAATATCGCCGTATCCCGCGACACTGATGCTGTTGGTGTCAGGGTCGTACGTCGCCTGCCCGCCGACCGGTGTGTAGCCAACGAGCGGCATATACAGCTCATGGCGCAATCCCAGATCGAGAGTGACATCAGGCCGGATCTGCCATTTGTCCTGCACATACGTGTAGACAGCCTTGTGCGTGCCACCGCGATGAATGCTGATGGTGTCGGTGATGGAGAGCACTCCTCTTTCAATCCCGTTCGGCACGTCCAGCATGAATGCCGCGAGCGAATTCGCGTAGCCGTTCTGTGCGGCTGTGTCGGTGTTGAGGGCCGTCTGGTTGCCGCGGTATTGGAAGCGCGCGCGAGGATGGTTCACCTGGTCGAGGAGATGCCGGTTCGAGCGCAGGTCGCCACCGACTTTCATCGTGTGATTGCCCCACATCTTCGTGGCGGTCGTCGACACCGTCCAGGTGCTCTCTTCGCGATTCCACGGCAGCGACGTCTCGAAGCCGATCAGGTAGTCGCTGTAGCCGCCGACGTCGATCGCCGTGATGCCGCTGGTAAAGTCGTTCAGGTTGATGCCTCTGATGCCGAGATCCTGTGAGGTCGTCAATCCATAGTCCTCACCGATCGCCTCATTGTGATGGTGCGTGCGGCCGAAGCGAACCTCCTGCACCAGTGTCGACGACCATACTTTGTTGTACGTGCCGCCGACACTCTGCGTCGGATTGGTGCCCGTCCCCGCAAACGGCTTGAGACCGCCATAGATGCCGAAGATGGCAGGGTCCATCGTCTGGGCGTTCTGCTGGCTCCACCGCACGGAAACCAGGTCGTTCTGCGCGACCTGATACGTGATCTTGATGTCGCCTTGATTCGTGCGGCGCTCCCTGACGTAGTTCTTCTCGAAGTTGATAGCGCCAACCGCCGCGCCGGGAATGTTCGGCATCGGAATCTTGTTGATCAGGCTGCGGGCGATCGGAGTTGATGCGGTTCGGCGGGAATCTGGTTGTTCGCGAACTGCGTGCGGCCGCTGCCGTCGGCATTGCCGGTCGCCGGATCGTAGATGCGCGTCGGCGCCGCGCTGAAGTCGCCGTTGCGGAACGCGGCCTCCGGCACGTGGCCTTGAATGAGGCGGCCGCTGTCGTCGCTCGTCCGCACGAAATCGCCGAAGAAGAACAGCTTGTTGCGCTTGATCGGCCCGCCGAACGTGAAGCCGGCCTGCAAGTATTTGGAGTCCGCCGGAGCCAGCGTCGTAAACGGGTTGCGCGACATCGTCGCCTCGGTGTTGCCGAAGGCGAAGCCAGAACCGCCGAATGTGTTCGTTCCGGATTTGATCGTCACGTTGGTCACCGCGCCGCCGGCCCGGCCGAACTCCGCGTCGTAGTTGCTCGTCGCGACCGATACGCTCTCAATCGCCTCGGCCGACGGGATGTAGAACGCAAGGCTCCCGCCGTTGTCGCTGTTGTCGGCGCCTTCGAGCTGGACGTTGTTGACCTGCCGTGACTGGCCGTTGACGTTGCTCGACAGGCTTTCCTGCGAGTTGTAGAACTCCGAATGCGGCTTGAACGGACGCGACGCGCCGGGCACCGTAATCAGCAGCGCCTGGAAGTTCCGATTGAACCCCAGCGGCATCTGCGTGATCTGCGTGCTCTCGATGATGCGGCCGGTGTCGGTGCGATCGGTCTGCAGCATCGGCGCCTCGCCGGTGACGATCACCGACTCTTCGAGCTGGCCGACAGCGAGGACGATTTCCACGCGGACCGTGGTGTTGACGCTGACCTCGACGCCCTCACGCGAGAATTTCTTGAAACCGACGAGCTCGCCGTCGACGCGGTAGACGCCAGGCGCGAGGTTATTGAAGGAATAATTGCCTGATTCGTTGGACACAGCGGTTCGCGTGATGTTCGTGCGCGTTTCCGTTGCCGTCACCGTTGCGCCTGGTACGCCGCCGCCCGTGTCGTCCCTTACGCTACCGACCAGAGTGCCAACCGCGACTTGCGCTACTGCGTGAACTGGCGCGAACAGAATCCCGAGCACAGCGAGTGTCGAGACAACGCGCACCGGGAAGCGTGTACCTGTCATCGCTCTTCTCCTTGTGGGATTGATATGGCAACGCTCGCGCACAGAGCGGATCCTGCACCACGCTCTGCGCCGATTCGTCGCAGCGGCCAACGGCATTCGTTTTTCTGTACTGGGCAATATAGGGGAGACCGGCGCCGTAATCCAGTGTAATTTCAATGGGATAGCGCCAAGGCGATCCAACGTTTTGAAGTGGGTTCGTTGCGTCTCAGAACCACACCGCATCCGGCTCAGGAACCGGGATCACTCAACGGGATGGGTTTATGTGATAATCGAGCATTCCGCAAGCGAGGTGAAACCATGAAGCGCCATGTGTCCGTTGCGATCTGGCTGGGCAGCCTCACCATCGCCGTGTCTGCGCAGACCCCGCAGCCGAAGCCGCAGGCTGGCCCTCTCGTCGATTCCTCGCGTCTCCTTGTACAGATTGAGCAAACCGCACCCACGGGAACCACGAGGGTCTACGGGGACCCCGCTCAACCGGGCATGTTTGTCAGCCGCGTGGTTCTCCGGCCGAACGCGAAAAACCGTCCGCACTATAACGACCAGGATCAAATTGTCACTGTGCTGAAGGGCACCTGGTGGGTCGGCAAGGGCGAAGTGTTCAGACAGGATCGATTGGTGGCCGTTCGCGAAGGCGGACTGATGTATCTGCCTGCCAAGCTCGCCTACTACGATGTCGCGGGCGGCGGCGACGTGATTCTGCAGATCACCGGTGTCGGGCCGGTGCGTTCGACGCACGCGGAGTTGGATGCCGCCGGTAAAGCGGTACCGGTCGGCGGTCCATATCCAGAGGACATGCAAGAAGGCGGAGGCCGGCGCCGCCGCTACGCATTGGCAGTTCAGGATGCGAACAATCCGGACCCCGACAATCCGGACCCGGTGCGGGGGACGCAGACACAACAGCCGGATCCGGACAATCCGGATCCACCGCGGGGGACGCAGACACAACAACCCCAGAAGTAATCTGAATTGGAAGATTGGAGGATTGGCAGATTGCGAGATTAATCTACCAATCTCCAATAGTGAGGGGAAAAACAAAAGGGCTGCCGCACCATGGCGGCAGCCCTTTTTTGCGGAGTGGTTACGAACTACGCGTTGACGATTTGCGGAATCAACGTGCCGTAGACGTCGGTCAACCGCATGTTGCGGCCGTTGTAGAGGTACGTCAGCTTCGTGTGATCGAGACCGAGCAGATGCAGCATCGTCGCGTGCAGGTCGTGATACGAGATCGGCTGCTCGCCGGTCTTGTACCCGAACTCGTCGCTCGAGCCGATTGACTGCCCGCCCTTGATGCCCGCGCCCGCCATCCAGACCGTCATGACGCCGGGGTTGTGATCGCGGCCGACGCCGCGCTGCGAAATCGGCATGCGCCCGAACTCGCCGTGCCAGATGACCAGCGTGTCCTCGAGCAGGCCCCGCGCCTTGAGGTCGGTGAGCAGCCCGGCAATCGGCACATCCGATTCCTTCGCGTGCTGACCGTGATTCGAACGGATGTTCGAATGCGCGTCCCAGGTGTCGGTGTTCTGATTGCCCATGCCGCCCTGGAACAACTGAACGAAGCGCACGCCATGTTCGACCAGCCTGCGCGCAAGCAGACATTGTTTGCCGAACGGCTCGGTGATCGCATCGTCCAGACCATACAGCTTCTTGGTCTGTTCTGATTCGCTGCCGATGTCGATCGCTTTCGGTGCGCACCCCTGCATGCGGTACGCGAGCTCGTACGAAGAGATCCGGGCCGACAGATCCGTGGCACCCGGGAACTTCTCCATGTCGAGCTCGTTCAGCTTCGACAGCAGATCCAGCCGCGATTGCGCTGCGTTTCCGGCGTCATTCCTGCAACCGGCTTCAGATCGACGATCGGATCGCCGCTCGCGCGGAAGAGCGTTCCCTGATACGCGGCCGGCATGTAGCCTGCGCTCCAGTTCGTCGGACCGCCAATCGGTCCTCCCCTGGGGTCGGCAATCACGACGAACGCCGGCAGGCTGGTGCTTTCGGTGCCAAGACCATACGAAATCCACGAACCGGCACTCGGGAATCCGACCCGGATTTGCCCCGACTGCATCTCGTAGTGCGCCTGCACGTGATCGTTCGATCGGCCGAACACGGAGTGAATGAACGCGATGTCGTCGACGTGCTTCCCGAGGTTCGGGAACACCTCCGACACCAGCTTTCCACTCTGTCCGAAACGCTTGAACTCGAACGGGCTCGGCATCAGCGGCCCGGGATAACCCTGCCGGACGATGACATCGCCGTGAATCTTGTCGTCGATCGGCTGCCCCGCGTACTTGACGAGGCCTTCCTTGTAGTCGAAGAGGTCGACCGCGCTCGGACCACCGCTCATGAAGAGCGAGATCACCGCCTTCGCACGAGGCTTGAAATGCGGCGGCTTCAGTGCGTACGGATTGTTCCCCAGCGGCTTGGCCGAACAGGCGTCGCTGACTTCTGCCGCGAGCAGCCCCTGCGAGTTCAGCATTTGCGCCAGCGCCACGCCGCTGATACCGCCACCGGCTCGCCACAAAAATTCACGACGCGACCAGAAATATTTCATGTTGTGCACGGCGTTACCTCATGTAAAGGAATTCGCTGAGGTTCAACAGAACGTGAGTGAAATCAACCAGGGAGCCGGCCTTCACCTTCTCGAGCGCAAGCTTCTTCTCGAGATCGGTGGCGGGTCTTCCGAGCGCGTACTGATACCCGAGATCGATCTGTTTCACCGGGTCGGCCGGTCTCGCTCGTGATCCTGTCGGCGAGCAGTTCGGCCTCGCGGATCACGAACGGGTTATTGAGCAGCGTCAACGCCTGCGTCGGCACCGTCGACACGTTGCGGGCCGCTGCCGTGAGGTTCATGTCCGGATGATCGAACGTTTCGAACATCGGATACGGCAGCGAGCGCCGCTGATAGATATAGACGCTTCGGCGCCAGGTGGCCGGACCATCGGGCTGGATGTCCCATCGCCCCTTGGTCTGCTCGGTCACCAGGATCTCCTTCGGCACGTTCGGGAAGAACGCCAGCCCGCCCATCGTCAGGTTGATGTTGCCGGCGACCGAGAGCATCGCATCGCGAATCGTCTCCGCGTCAAGCCGCTGCGGACGATACCGCCACAGCAGCCGGTTTTCGGGATCGGCCTTCACGTTGCCGCCGTGATCGAAGACCGACGCCATCTTGTAGGCCTCGGACGTCATCATGAAGCGATGGAGCTGCTTGATGCTCCAGCCCCGCTTCATGAACTCGACGGCCAGGTAGTCGAGCAGCTCCGGATGAGTCGGCTGCTCCCCCATCTTGCCGAAGTTGTCGAGCGTGGCGACGATGCCACGGCCGAAATGGTGGTGCCACACACGATTGACGATCACGCGCGCGGTGAGCGGATTGTCGGTCGAACCGAGCCACTCCGCGAGCGCCAGCCGCCGTCCCGACGTGCGGCCATCGGGACGCGGAATCTCGGTCGGGTGCTCGCCGTACACCGCCACGCCGAGGAAGCCCGGCTTCATCAACGAGCCTTTACTGTCTGGATCACCCCTGATCAGAAAGTGCGTCGGCGGCGGCTCGTACTTCCCGGGACCTTCCTGCAGGATACGTGCCGTTCGGCCTGTCGGGCGGTGGGAGCCGGCATTTCGGACAGCCGATCGTCTCGTCGCCGCGTCCCATCGGCGCGAAGCGCCAGTCGCCGTCCGTAATGATCTCCGCCATCGGCAGCGGCACGGGACGCTGCTTCTCGAGCGCCTCGATTTGCGATGTGAGCTTCTTCCTCTCCGCCTGCTCCTCCGCCGTCATCAGGTTTTCGATGTCGTCCGGAGTGAGATTGCCGCCGCCGCCCGTCAGAACCTGGGCCGCGAGCAACTGCTCTCCCGGCGTGCGCTCTGCTTCGTTCTTGAAGACGGCGCGCTGAACGTTTTCGGGATACTCGCCCCTGATGTATTCCGCTCGCATGTAATCGCGATACCACTTGTCGATCGCCGAAATACGGGAGCGAATGGGCGCGATCTTCGCGTCGATCTCCTTGTTCGCGTTCTTGATAGGCCGCGGCCTGATCGGGCGGCGCCAGCGGCACGTCGGTCTCGACCCATCCGTTTATCGAGGCCGCAAGGGCTGTAGTAGTCCTTCTGCGCGATCGGGTCGAACTTGTGGTTGTGGCAGCGCGCGCAGTTGACGGTCATCCCCATCACGCCGCGGCCGAGCGTCGCGATCAGGTCGTCCACATAGTCCCAGCGGCGTTCGGGGTTGTCTTTCTCACGGAACAGCACGCGCGGCCCCGCGCGGAGGAAGCCGGTGGCGATGAGCGTTTCAGGCGTGACGTAGTCGAGCTCGTCGCCCGCGATCTGTTCCTTCAGGAACTGGTTGTAGGGCTTGTCCTGATTGAACGCGTTGATGACGTAATCGCGATACCGCCACGCGTTGGGCCGGTCGTAGTCCTGCTCGAATCCGTTCGAGTCGGCATAGCGCGCCACGTCGAGCCAATGCCGGCCCCAACGCTCGCCGTATTGCGGCGACGCGAGCAGCTTCGTGATCAACTTGTCCCACGCGTCGTCGGACCGATCCGCGACGAACGCGTCCACGTCGGCCGGCGACGGCGGCAGACCGATCAGGTCCAGATAGGCGCGGCGGATCAGCGTGCGCTTGTCGGCGCGCGGCGCCGCCACGAGCTTCTTTTCAGCGCGTGCTGCTTCGAGGAACCGATCGATCGGATGTGAGAGCTCGGGGTTCGTCGCGAGGGGTGGCGTCTTTTGTACGGGCAGCTTGAACGCCCAGTACGCGCGCTGCTCGGGCGTGATGTCCATGTTCTCGAGCGCCGCCAGCGCGCTATTTGGTGCGCCCGCCGGCTTTGCGCCGGCCGCTGCCGGCGACGCGCCCCATTCAGCGCCTTGATCGATCCACGACTTGATCGCCGCAATTTCCGCCGGCGTCGAGCTTCGAGCCGTCCATCGGCATGGTGATGCTCTCGAGCCCGGCGACCATACGGTAGAGACGGCTCTGCTCGGCGTTGCCCGGCACGATCGCCGCGCCATGTTCGCCGCCGCGAATCGCGGCCTCGCGCGTGCTCAGATCGAGGTCGGCGAGCTGCGCGTCGGCGCTGTGACAGTTCCAGCAGCTCTTCGCGAAGATCGGCTCGATATCGCGGGCGAACGTAACGGGTGCGGATGCTGCCGCGGGTGGTGATGCAGGACTGGGCGCTTGCGCGCTGGGAAGCGCGGCAAACAGACCAATGACCGCCATGACGAGAAGGACCGAAGGGGCTCTCCGTCGCATCGACTTTCTCCTTCTGCTCGAGGCCCGTAGGGCGACTGCTGTCGCCTATCGGAAACTATTGATTACAAGAACTATACGGTAACTGCCCTCTATTACTTTGTCGTAAATTGTCGCACGTCTAGAGGTCCCCCGTCATATCTCTTTATCTATCGCGCCCGCCGCCGGCCGGAAGCCTAAAAGTCGATATGGAAGCCCATCTTGATGAGCGTGCCCCGCTGAATCGCGCTCGGCCGGTGGTAGGTGTTTCCGAGCTGGGTCACCCACGTCCGGATGGTCGCGTTGTTCGTCATGTTGTAGATGTCCAGACGCGGCTGCAGCACCCTGCTGCCCATCCGGATCGCCTTGCGCAGGCTGATGTCGAGCTGGTTCAGGCTCGGATACCTGACGTCGCCGCGCGCCTTGACGTTGACGACCTGCGTGACCTGCGTGAGCGCCACCGTGTTGCTGCCCACCGACACCGTCGTCAGCTCGGGGAATCCACTCTGGTGCTGATACGACCCGCTGAGCGATATGCCGTACGGAAGCTCGTAGAGACCCGACATGCGCAACGAGAACGGCACATCGTCTGCCCTGAATGCCGCGGCTGAATTCCTTCGAGTTGGGATTGTTGAGATCTGCCGCGCCGACATAGCCGACGTTCTTGCCGATGCTGACGCCGCCGGTCATCATCCAGCGATTGCTCAGGCGTTTGTTCAGGGTGATGTCGCCACCGTTGTACGTGCTGTCCATCTCGGGGTCGTTGTCCCATAGCGTGTCGATCCGGCCGCGCAGCGCGGGATCCTGGTTGTAGACCGTTACAGGCTGCCCGCTGGTCGCCTCGGTGACGTTCATCTTGATGTACGTGTTGGTCGGCACCGCCACGTTGCGCTGGCCCAGCTGATGCCGTTTCTCGCGGCGCGTGTAGCCGCCCGACACGACGAGGTTGCCCGGAAGCTGCCGCTGCAGCTCGATGGTGTATTCGTTGGCATTCGGCCAGTCGTAGCCGTCGGCGTACCGGTTGGTCGTGCCGAGGTTGTAGCCGGATGACGGCCCGAGCTCGTTGAACTGAGGAACCAGGTCGCCGTTGCGATCGCAGCCAAGCGTCGCGGCCTCGCCACAGCGGCTCTGAGGCAGCCATTGACGGTTGTCGCTGGTGTCGCGAACCGGATTCACGCGGCCGACCACCTGAACGCCGACGGGCACGACGTAGCGGTTGGCGGCAAACTTCAACGCCGTCGAACCGTCGCCGAGCAGATCGTACACCACCGAGAATCGCGGATTGACCGCCTTCCAGTCGGGTGCGCCATCGACGGCATCGAAACATCGGGCGGCAATGAACTGCGTCTGCGGCTGACAGGTCTCGGGCATCCAGCCGTAGTTGGTTTCGTAACCGCAGGCCCAGGTTCAGCGTCAGCTTGCGCGTCGGGCGCCACTTGTCCTGAATGTAGAGTCCCTGCTCGCGATCCTGCGTCACCGAGCTGACCGGCGTGTTGTAGGTGTTGACCGAGTCGGGAACACCGTTGCGATAAATGGCGCGCATGTCCGAGGTCGAATACACGTTTCCGGTCCGCTTCGCGTAGTTCATCGAGTAGCCGGCCTTGATGTCGTGCGTGGTCGTGAAGTAGCTGACGCTGCCGATGAACACGCCGCGATACATCGGATTGTTGCTGTAAGTACCCAGTGCGAGCAGGGCGTAGTTGGTAACCGTATCGAAGCGCGCGATGTCGCCCATCTGCACATCGGGCTGTCGCGAGAATCGATCGTCAACGAAGAAGTGGCTGGTTGCGGCATCCAGGAGAAGCCGCGACGACCGCGAGTTCGTCCATTTGACCTGGTGCACCGTCGGATACTTGTTGTTGTTGTTCGACGCCCGCGAATCGGCGAACGATCCGCCGAGGCGATGCCCGTTCACTTTGCGCTGCAGCGTGAAGTAGTAGGACAGCTGGCTGGTCTGGTTCACCTGCCAGGCGACCTTGTTGTTGGTCGTGTAGAGGTAGTGGTCGTCCGGCGTCTGCGTGCCGTCGGGGTTGTAACTGCCGAGGAAGTACTGCAGCAGCTTCTGATAGTGATAGGTCGTGGAGAACCACAACTTGTCCTGCTTCAACGGGCCGGCGAACCAGAAGCCCGTGTCCCAGATGTAGTTGATGTCGGCGCCCGGCTTGATTTCCGGGTTGGCCAGCAGCACCGAGGGCGGCACCGTCGCCAGCAGATCGGCTTCCAATTGGTCGCTGAAGTTGTCGAAGCCCATCCCTTTACTGGCGCCGCTGAACATCCCGCCGCCGTGAAATTGATTCGTGCCGGTCTTGGTCACCATGTTGAACACGAGGCCGCCGCGCGGCGACTCGGCCGGATTGTTGCCCGCCAGAAAATTGCTTTCGGCGAACGCGTACGGATCGAGATACATCGTGGCGCCGTCTCCCTCGCCGTCGAGGCTCGACACGTCCATCCCGTCGATGTAGTAGCCGCCCTCGTTGTCTGTGCCCTCGCACGGTGACACCGGACTGCAGGAACGATTCCGATCCGCCCACGTCAACCTTGCTGACCGTGATGCTCGGAATCACCCGCGTGATCGCCCATACGTCCATGCGGTTGGGCAGAGACTCGAGCACCTCTTGCGTGAGAACCGTCTGCTTCAATGCCGACGAGGTATCGAGCAGCGGCGCTTCGCCGCTGACGACAATCCCTTCCTCCATCGTGCCGATCTCCAGCCGCGCGTCGGCGCGCGACGTCTGATCGGAGTTCACGGTGATGCCGGCCTGTGTGAATGGCCTGAACCCCTGGAGTGAAGCTTTGACACTGTAGGTGCCAGGGACGAGCCGCAGAAATTGATAGGCGCCGCGCTCGTCGGTGAACACTTCGCGATTGCCTCCGACGGTGCCCTGTGCGCTGGTCAGCGTCACGGTCGCTCCCGGCAACACAGCGCCGGACGCATCGGTGACGGTGCCGGCGATGCCGCCGACGCCTTGAGCAGATGCAGCAATAACAGACCCGGCGAAGACAGCCAGGGATAGAAACGCACGGCGCAACACGCAGCTCGCACTCATTTCGACCTCCGTCCAAGGCGACTCAGTGGGACGCGGGTACTAATAGAACTGTTGAATGGAAGGACTATACGGTAGTTAAGAACCGTGGGGTTCGTAGCGATTTGGGTGCTGCGGTGCTAGGTTCCGGATTCTGCGTTCATGGTTCCGGTTCGGAGGATCCAGAAGCCAGAACCGAGAACCCAGCGACCCAGGAACCGAAAACCGAGAACCGCAGGTTCCTTACTACTGTGGTCGTCTTGAACATCCCGACCATCACGGCCTTGCCGATGACGTGGCCGTCCATCGCCTTGAAGAGCGCGCGCCGCGTTTCCCACGCGTCGGCGGCCGGCGGCACGTCGAGCTTCGTGTCGAGGGCGTAGACCTCGAACGTGTAGTGATGCATGCGGACCGGCAGCCGGCGCACCGGGACCGCGGTATACGGCGCCGCTCGCGCTGATTTGACGCATGCCGTTCGGCAACTGGGCTCCCTCGGGTACTCCTTCAGGGAGTCCTTTCTCGGTGCCCGCGATATTCCAGACCAGCCAGTGCACCTGGTCGTCGGTCGTGCGATTGCGCGCCACTTCCGGATCGCGCATGTGGACGACGAAGCTCTGCGTCGCGGCAGGGGCGTTCGTCCACACCAGCTGCGGCGAGATGCCGCGTTCGGCCTGCTGCACTTGCGTGTGCTTGTTCGGAATCACGCCGCCGTCGGGAAAGGCCGGTGTCGACAGCACCATCGGAGGAGCTGCAGGCCCACGCGCCGGCGCAGCCTGACCGGCCGGCGCCGCCGGCGCCTGTGCGCCGAGTGCAACCGCGGTCGCAAACATCGTGATGGGAATCTGAATCATCGTACGTCGCAGCATGGTCTCGTTCCTCCTGGTCTGTCTCTCAAACGCCAAATTGCGTCAGGTGATGGTTGAGGTGCTTGGCGTGCAGGCGGCTCACGTCTTTGCCACTCATACGCCCCAGCATCGGACTGTCGGGCCACGCATCATCGAGCGGCTTCGATGTGAGCTCCTCGAGGAGCCGGACACACCGGTCGCGCTCGGACGCGAAGTCGTAGCTGTCGGCTTGCGGAATCCATCGCTTCAGCGTGGGAGCCCCCTTCCCCCACGGAGCATTGAGGACCAGGAACTTCAGCAGCGGACGCGGCAGCGGCGCTCGCGCGCGATCCACCACGATGTGGCCCAACGCGCCCTCCATCGCTTCGTTCACGTGCCAGAGCATCTGGACGACGGACATCTTGCCCCATCGCCGCTGCGGCGTCCGGCCCCAGCGTCTGAAACCGCCGCAGGATTTCCGTCTTGCACGGTGCGTCGTGCAGTAACGGCACTACTTTGCCCTCACCGTCGGGTATTTGATGCCGAGCTGATCGAGATAGGTCGGAAACTTCGTCGGATCGTAGTAGTACTTTTTCATCTGCTCGCGGTGCTTCGCCATCGTGTCCTGGTTGAGCCAGATCGCCGGCTTGTCTTCGGGACGAATGAGCGGTGTGTACGTCTTGTCCTTGCTCTGCACGTTGCGGAAGTAATCCCATGACTGCTCGATCAGTTCGGGTTTCATCAGCAGATCGAGCACGGTCATCACCTGGACCTTCGCTCCGGCTGTCACCCCTTTGTGCGCGATGGGTGTCGCCATCGCGATCGCGTTGGCCCAGTTATGACCGGGGCCTGCTTCGATGTTGGCGGGATACCGCAGCGTGATCGTCGGCACGACCCACGAGACGTCGCCGATGTCATCCGATCCGCCTCCCCGCTTCTCATCGTCGGGAACCACGACGCGCCCGTTCAGCTTCGGCACCTCGGTCGGGAGCCCCCGCTCTTCGACGCCGAGCTCCTTCTGCACGGCTTTCGCGAGCGTCTGATCCGCATCGCTCCACTTCGGCATGCCGACTTTCACGATGTTCGCGTACGCCGTCTCGGCGACCACCTTATTCATGTGCTGAGGCCACGCCGATCCGAGCACGCGCGACGTCATGGTCGTGTCGGTCATCAACGCGGCGGCCTTGGCCATGTTGTCGCCGATCTCCCACATGCGCTTGATGTTCGGATAGTCGGTCTCGCGGAAGTAATACCAGATCGACGCCGACGGCGGGACGACGTTCGGCTGATTGCCGCCGAAGGTGATGACCGAATGCGACCGCTGTTGAATGCGCAGATGCTCGCGGCGATAGTTCCAGCCGATGTCCATCAGCATGGCGGCGTCCAGCGCGCTGCGCCCGCGCCACGGCGCGCCCGCGGAGTGCGCGCTCTCGCCTTTGAAGGTGTACTCGACCGACACGAGGCCGTTGCTCGTGCCGTCGCCCCAGTTGACGCCCCAGTTGCCGCCGATGTGCGTGAAGATGACGACATCGGTGTCTTTGAAGTAGCCGTCGCGCACGTAGTACGCCTTGGTCGCGAGCAGTTCCTCAGCAACGCCGGGCCACAGCTTGATCGTGCCCGCGATTTTCTCGCGCTGCATGATTCTCTTCAGCACGATCGCCGCCGTGATGTTCAGCGGCATTCCCGAGTTATGTCCCTCGCCGTGTCCCGGCCCGCCTTCGAAGAACGGATCGTGATACGCGACGCCCGGCTTCTGGGATCCCGTCGGGATGCCGTCGATGTCCGATCCGAGCGAGATGACCGGCTTGCCCGACCCCCACGTCGCCATCCACGCCGTCGGGATGCCCGAGATCCCTTCCTCGATGGTGAACCCCTGCTGTCGCAAGATGTTCGTGAGGTACTTCGACGTTTCGATCTCCTGGAATCCCAGCTCGCCGAAGCTGAAGACGGAGTCGACCATCTTCTGCGTGAAGTCCTGCAGATCGTCGACGCCGGCCGCGCCTTCCGTCTTCAGCGTGCCGAGCCGCGCTTCCGCTTTTGGGTCGACAGGCCGCGCGGCCGCAGCGGCGGGCGGAGCCGCGGGCTGCTGCGCGTCAACGTGGATCACGGTGATCGCGGCAACAGCCGCCGCGACGAAACATGAAGTTCGCATGAAGGATCGCATGAGGGAATTTATACACGATATAGTTGAGCGTTAACGAAAACCTTTCAGGAGGCCCTGTGCAACGACTTCTCTCTGTCATCGCTGTCGGACTGTTTGTCGCAAGCTCCGCATTCGTGCACGCGCAGAAAACCGTCGACCTCAAGACCGGAGGCGGCGGCAGCCCACACGTCCGCACGGAATGGACGATCGACGGCGCGAACATCTCGATCGAGTACGGACGTCCGTTCTTGAAGGGGCGCCCCGAAGCGCAGATGATGCCGCCCGGCCAGGAATGGCGCACCGGCGCCGACGTGGCGACGATCATCACGTCGGACAAGCCGCTCCAGTTCGGCGCAATCAAGCTGGCGCCCGGCAGCTACACGATCAACACCGTTCCTGGCGACAAGCAATGGCAACTGGTGCTCGGCCGCCTCAGCAAGCCCGGCCAGTGGGGTATTCCGTATCAGAAGGAACTGGAGATCGGCCGCACGCCGATGGCGATCGGCAAGACGAAAGCGCCTGTCGAAAACGTGACGATCTCAATCGACGACACGCCCAAAGGGGCGACGCTGCGTGTTGAGTGGGGCACGGCCTCCGCGACTGCGCCGTTCACTGTAGGCTGACACTGGGATGGGGATAGATTGGGTAGTCTGGCGGTTCCGCGCGTTGGCGTCCCTCCTAATCCCCAATCCCTAACGCATCCCAGAGTTGATGGAAATCGCACCCGGCGCGCATCACTTCGCGCGCATGCTCGCACTCGAACGGCAACGCACGCTCGCGCAAGTCTGTCGCGCGCTCGTCGACGGCGCCGTGCCCGCCTACGTACCGATTGTTCGCGGCGGAGGCGCGATGCACGTCAGAATGCTGTGTCTTGGCAGACACTGGAACGCAAGGACCTATCAATACGAGTCATCGCGGTCCGACTTCGATGGTTTGCCGCCTCCGCCCCTTCCGCCAGAGCTTCGGACGCTCGCTCGAGAGATTGCGGCCAAGGCGGGGATGAACATCAATCCGAATCTCTGCATCCTGAACTATTACGACGCGGATGGAAGGATGGGATTGCACCAGGACAAGGACGAAGGTCCCGAGTCAATTGCTGCGGGCATACCTGTCGTCTCGGTCTCGATCGGCGACACCGCGCGCTTTCTGTTCGGCGGCCTCAAGCGCCGCGATCCTGTCGACGCGATCGCGCTCGAATCGGGGGACGCGTTCGTGTTCGGCGGGCCCGCGCGGCTGCGCTACCACGGTGTGTCGCGGATTACTCCGGGCACGGCTCCGCCAGAGATCGGGTTGTCGGGACGCTTCAACCTGACCTTCCGCCAGTCCGACGAAGCATGCCGCGCGTTGTCGTAGTCGGCGCCGGCGCCGCCGGCACGATGGCGGCGATTTTCGCGGCGTCCGAGGGTGCAGAGACGCTTCTCCTCGAACGCACGAAGGACGGTGGCCGGAAGATTCTGATCAGCGGCGGCGGACGCTGCAACATCCTTCCCGCGCGGCTCGACGAATCGCGTTTCGTCACCGACTCGGCACCGCATCTGCTGCGCCGCATCGTGCGCTCGTGGCCGCTCCACGAGCAAATCGCGTTCTTCGAGCGCGAGCTGGGGTTGCCGCTCGTCGAGGAAGCAGAATCGGGCAAGCTATTCCCGAAATCGCAGCGCGCGCGCGATGTGCGCGATACGCTGCTGGCCCACGCGCGGCGCAAAGGGGTGACCATCGTCACCGATACACTCGTGACTGGTATTCGGCAGGCGGCCGATCGCTGGATCGTCGAGCGCCACGAGGGCGATGCGCTCGACGGCGAT
>CAVVWF010000009.1:0-304631 GCA_963751855.1 uncultured Alphaproteobacteria bacterium
TTGTTCTGCAGCGACCGCAGGAACGCTGCGAGCTGCTTGCCGGACGTGATCACGACTGGGCGGGCTTGCGCCAAGCGGCACTCGACGCGGGCAAGGCGGCGGCCTGCGTACCGGTACATGCCACCGATCCGCTCTACATCCTCTACACGTCAGGGACGACCGGCATCCCGAAGGGTGTCGTGCGCGACAATGGCGGTCACGCGGTTGCGCTGAAATGGTCGATGTTCAATCTTTACGGCGTGAAGCCAGGCGAAGTGTGGTGGTGCGGCTCGGACATCGGCTGGGTGGTTGGTCACAGCTACATTGTCTATGCGCCGCTGTTCCATGGCGCGACGTCGATCATGTATGAAGGCAAGCCGGTGGGGACGCCGGATGCGGGAGCCTTCTGGCGCGTGATCTCGGAGCACAAGGCGGTGGCGTTCTTCACCGCACCGACCGCATTCCGCGCGATCAAGAAGGAGGATCCGAACGGCGACTTCATTCGCAAATACGATCTCTCCAAATTTCGCACGCTGTTTCTCGCGGGCGAGCGGGCCGATCCACCAACGGTTGATTGGGCAGAAAAGCAGTTGAAGGTGCCGGTGATCGATCACTGGTGGCAGACGGAGACCGGCTGGTGCATTGCCGGCGATCCTGTTGGTCTCGGCATGCTGCCGGTGAAGCACGGGTCGCCCACAGTGCCGATGCCGGGCTATCAGGTCGATGTGGTCGATGAGGCTGCGCGCCCCGTGCCGCCGAACACCATGGGCTCCATCGTCATCAAGTTGCCGATGCCGCCGGCTTGCCTGCCAACGTTGTGGCAGCAGGACGAGCGCTTTCGCGAGGCCTATCTCACGGAGTTTCCCGGCTACTACAAAACATCTGATGCGGGCTACAAGGACGATGACGGCTATATCTTCGTGATGGGCCGCACCGACGACATCATCAACGTCGCTGGCCATCGGCTCTCCACCGGCGGCATGGAGGAGGTCTTGGCCTCGCACGCCGACGTCGCCGAATGCGCGGTCCTCGGCATCAAGGATGCGGTGAAGGGTGAGGTGCCGTGCGGTTTTCTCGTGCTGAAAGCAGGCGTGACGCGTCCGGTCGCGGATATCGAGAAGGAAATCGTGGCACTGGTGCGTGAGCGGATCGGCCCCGTCGCGGCGTTCAAGCTTGCAATTACGGTGGCGCGATTGCCGAAGACACGATCGGGAAAGATTCTGCGCGGCACGATCAAGAAGATTGCCGACGGCGAGCCATGGACGATGCCGGCAACGATTGAAGACCCGATGGTGCTGGAGGAAATCAAGGTCGCGTTACATGGGCGCGTGTGAGCCCGATTTCAACACGCGTGCATGCAACTTGGCCAACTGGAGGAGGCTACGATGAATGAGGACGTGTTCAACACCAGTCTGCGAAAATTTCTCAAGACCGTCGGTGTCACCAGTCAACGCGAAATCGAAAAGGCCGTCCGTGAGGCGGTTTCCAGCGGCCTCCTGAAAGGCAACGAGACGCTGCCCGCCAAAATGGTGCTTACTGTCGGCGGGGTTGCGCTGTCGTTCACTATCGACGGCGACATCGTACTTGAATAAATGCCAGATTTTCAGATCTGCCGTGACATCGCCGTGATGGGCCTGTAAATCGCACGCGGATCAGGTGCCTCTCGACGGGCCCAACGACGGGATTGCTTATGCGTACGGAAAACCCACGATTTGTATTCGCGCTGGTGGCTGCTGGCCTGCTGCTGACGGGATGTGCGCAGTTTGACCGTCAGGCTGCGCCGGTCGATGTGGTGGATGATGATGCATATTGTCGCGCCAATGGTGTTGCGCCGGGCTCGGCTGCCTATGTGGCCTGCCGCAAGGACCGCGATGTCGCGGCCAGTCGAGCTGGGTCCAGCGGTTCGCGGATCGAACGCGCGCATCGCAATCTTGCCGAAGACATGCTGAACAACCGCTAGGGCCACTCCCTCACGAAGCGGGTCGCGGTTTGCTTCTGAACAGAGACGTCGCGATCGCTCTGTTACATTGAGCGGGCATTCCGGTCAGAACCTGCTATAGGTCCCGGCAATCGCACCTGACCGGGAACTCTAGATCATGAATTTCAAGGCCGCTGTCCGCCTCGGCGCCGTCATTGCGTTGTCACTGTGGGCTGGAGCTGTCACCGGCGCGCCCGCACCGACGCCGGCATCTGACGAACCGGACAATGTGCTGACGAGGGAAAGCGTATTGCGCGACGCCGATATTCCGGCGCTCGGAAATCCGCAGGGCGACATCACCATCGTTGAGTATTTCGATTACCAGTGCCCGTACTGCAAAAAAATCGCTCCGGTGCTGGACGAGGTTTTGCGAGACGACAAGCAGGTGCGTCTCGTGCTGAAGGATTGGCCGATCCTTGGCGATCCATCCGGCTATGCGGCGCGTCTGGTGCACGCCGCAAAATATCAGGACAAATATGAAGCCGCACACCGTGCGTTGATCGGACGGACGGGCAAGCTGACCGAAGCTGCCATCGAGGAGACGCTCTCGCAGGTGGGCGTCGATGTCGCGAAGGCGAAGGCCGATCTGGAAACCAACAAGACCGCGATCGATGCACTCTTGAAACGCAACAATGCGCAGGCAGAAGCATTCGGCTTTCGCGGCACGCCCGGCTTCGTGGTCGGTACATTCCGTGTTCCGGGAGGCCTGACCGCGGAACAGTTCAAGATGGCGATCGCGGACGCACGCGCTGCGGCGAAAAAGCAAAAGCCGAAAGAGAAGTAGCGGCGCGCTCTGCCGCGCACTCAGATAGATAGCCCAAAGCAAAAACGCGGCGGATGATCCGCCGCGTTCACAACAATGGTTGCGTCTGCGAGTGAGGCGAGACTTATTCGTTCTCGTCGTCGTCGTGCTTCTTGCCGCCGAGTGTTTTCAGCTTGGCGAATACGGCATCGACTTCAGCGTCGTCGCGCCGCTTGTCGGAGGCCGCAGAGCTCTCGTGCTCAACCTCCTTGCGCGTGGTCTCGGATGCCGGCAGCAGCGTCGCGCCACCGTATTCCTGATTCAGTGGCTTTTCCTTCGCGGCGCGCTGCACCTCGAAGTCGAGTTCGATCTGCGAACACAGACCGAGCGTCACCGGGTCCATCGGCGTCAGCGTCGAGGCGTTCCAGTGGCTGCGGTCGCGGATGCTGGCGATCGTCGTCTTGGTGGTGCCGACGAGGCGCATGATCTGCGCGTCCTTTAACTCTGGATGACTGCGCAGCAGCCACAGGATCGCGCTTGGGCGCTCGTGACGGCGGGACACCGGCGTATAGCGCGGGCCCTTCTTCTTGCCGACGGGTGGGAGCACGACCTTGGATTCGCCGAGTTTCAGGCGATAGTCTGGATTGGCCTCGCCCCGTTCGATTTCCTCGCGGCTGAGCTGGCCGGTCGAGATCGGGTCCATGCCCTTGATGCCTTGCGCGGCGTCGCCATCGGCAATCGCGCGGATTTCGAGAGGGTGCATCTTGGTAAATTCGGCGACCTGGTCGAACGTCAGCGCGGTGTTGTCAACCAGCCACACGGCAGTCGCCTTTGGCATCAGCGGTGCATTGCTCATGGCAAATCTCCTTTACGCTTCGCCCGCCAGATTTTTTGGGGGTAAAGCTGTCTGGTCATCAGCGATGACGGGAATTCGCTCCTATATAGTCTGCCGAGGCCGGACCGTGCAATGGTCCGGATTGGCCTTGACAGAAGGGGGAGCACGGCCCCAAGTCCCGTGTTATTGGTCCTCAAAATCCTTGATTCCGGCTTAAAATGACCCCTGACGCACAGAAACCACCCCTCACAGTCGTGCTTTGTTCTCCTCGGGGCTTTTGCGCTGGTGTGGTGCGGGCTATCGACACCGTGGAACGCGCCCTGAAGCTCTATGGCGCACCGGTCTATGTCCGTCACGAAATCGTGCATAACCGCTATGTGGTCGAAAGCCTGCGCGAAAAGGGCGCCATTTTCGTCGCGGAACTGAACGAAATTCCGGATACAGACGCGCCGGTGGTGTTTTCGGCCCACGGCGTGCCGAAGGCGATCCCGAACGAGGCCGACAAGCGCAATTTCTTCACTTTGGATGCGACATGCCCGCTGGTGACCAAGGTTCACCGCGAGGCGGCGATCCATTTCAAGCGTGGTCGTGAAATCATCCTGATCGGCCATGCTGGTCACCCGGAGGTGGTCGGAACCCTTGGCCAGTTGCCCAAGGACGCAGTGGTTTTGATCGAAACCATGGAAGCGGCCCGGACGTTCCAACCGAAGAACGCCTCCAAGCTCGCTTTTGTCACCCAGACGACGCTGTCGATCGACGACACCAAGGAAATCGTCGCGGTGCTCAAGGAGCGCTTCCCGGATATCGACGGTCCGCACAAGGAAGACATCTGCTACGCCACGACCAATCGCCAGCTTGCGGTAAAGAAGGTCGCACCAAACGTGGATGCGATGGTGGTGGTCGGCTCGCCGAATTCGTCGAATTCCCAGCGCCTGCGGGAAGTGGCCGAACGGGAAGGGTGCACGCGCTCGGTGCTGGTGCAGCGTGCTTCCGAACTCGATTGGTCGATGTTCGACGGTATCGAGCGTCTCGGCATCACGGCGGGCGCATCGGCGCCAGAAGTCATCGTCGAGGAAATCATGGATGCGTTCGCCGCTCACTACAAACTGAGTGTCGAAACCGTTTCCGCCGCCCAAGAAAACGAATTCTTCCCGCTGCCGCGTCCGCTGCGGAACGACGCCGCGGAGTGATTTTAATATGGCGGTTTACACCGACGTCACCGCCGAAGAGCTCGCGGATTTCCTCCTCACTTATGACATCGGCGAAATGCTCTCCTACAAGGGCATCGCCGAGGGCGTGGAGAATTCCAATTATCTGCTGCACACCAGCGCGGGCTATTTCTTTCTAACGCTCTACGAAAAACGCGTTGCGGTGAACGATCTCCCGTTCTTTCTCGGCCTGATGGGGCACCTTGCCTCGCATGGCATTAATTGCCCGCAACCCGTCCTCAACAAGCGCAGCGAGGCGCTGGGCAGGCTCGCGGGCCGGCCGGCGGCGATCATCGATTTTCTCGAGGGTGCATGGCCGCGCAAACCGAACGCCGCGCATTGCGCAGGTGTCGGTCAGGCGCTGGCGCAAATGCATCTTGCCGGCGCTGATTTTTCCATGTCGCGCGCCAATGCATTATCGGTGTCGGGATGGCGTCCGCTGTTCGACGCGGCTGCTCCGCGTGCCGATAGCGTGCAGCACGGACTTTGCACATTGCTTGAGGCCGAACTCGATCACCTTGAAAAACATTGGCCGCGTTCACTGCCGCAGGGCGTGATCCATGCCGATCTGTTTCCCGATAACGCGCTGTTTCTCAGCGAAAAGCTTTCGGGCCTGATCGATTTCTATTTCGCCTGCAACGATACGCTGGCCTATGACGTCGCGATCTGCCTCAACGCCTGGTGCTTCGAGAGCGATCATTCCTTCAATGTCACCAAGGCGCGCGCATTCCTCAACGCCTATACGCGCGAGCGAAAATTATCCGCCGCCGAACAAGAGGCGTTGCCGCTGCTGGCACGCGGAGCGGCAATGCGCTTCCTGCTGACACGCCTGGTGGATTGGCTGAACGTGCCGCCAGGGGCGCTGGTCAAGCCCAAGGACCCGCTCGAATATGTCCGCAAGCTGCGATTCCATCAGAGTGTGACAAGCATGAGCGACTACGGCTTCGAGCATTCCGGGTTCGCGGCGTGAGCGACGCTGAGCTGCCCCATGTCACAATCTTCACCGATGGTGCCTGCTCGGGAAATCCGGGCCCGGGGGGCTGGGGTGCGATTCTTCGTTTCGGCGACGCCGAAAAGGAATTGAAGGGCGGCGAGAACCCGTCCACCAACAACCGGATGGAATTGCTGGCGGCGATTTCGGCGCTGGAAGCGTTGAAGCGGCCGGCGTCGGTCGACCTCACAACCGACAGCCAGTATGTGCGTCAGGGCATCACCAGCTGGATTCACAACTGGAAGCGCAACGGTTGGCGCACTGCCGACAAGAAGCCGGTGAAGAACGTCGACCTTTGGCAGCGGCTCGATGCTGCGCTGAAGGCGCATGAGGTCCGCTGGCACTGGATCAAGGGCCATGCGGGACACGCCGAGAATGAACGTGCCGATCAACTCGCACGCGACGGACTGGCAGAGAACCGCAAGTAGCGTGTTGTCGTCTTTCATGCGTCACGGCTGGCTTGTCGCAGCCAACGATATCTTATTCTAAAAACGTAAATGCCCGGGACAAGCCCGGGCATCGCATCCAGACTGTAATAAGTTTTGCGTCGGAATCAGATCTGTCCCAGCAGCGTGTCGCCGCCGGAGACCTCGACCTTGCCCGGAGCAGGCTCGAGATTGAAGATCTTCACCACGCCGTCTTCCACCAGCATCGAGTAACGCTTGGAGCGGATGCCGAGACCGTTGCCCGATGCGTCCAGCTCAAGACCGATCGCCTTGGCGAATTCCGCATTGCCGTCCGCGAGGAAGATCGCTTCATCGCGCTGGTCGGTATCACGCTTCCACGCACTCATGACGAATGCATCGTTGACGGACACGACGGCGATGGTGTCGACGCCCTTGGCCTTGATGGCATAGGCGTTCAGAAAAATGCTCGGCATGTGCATCTTGTGGCAGGTGCCGGTATAGGCGCCTGGAACGGCAAACAGCGCGACCTTCTTGCCCTTGAAAATATCGTCGGTGGTCTTCACCTGCGGACCTTCCGCCGTCATCACGCGAAACTTGGCCTCGGGCAGATGGTCGCCAACTTTAATGGTCATAGTGGTTCTCCTTGGATCAATGAACGTGTCATAGACGAGGTTGATGGCAGGCACCACAGCCTTGCGTGTTGCGCTGCGGCCTCCCAGAGCGTGGCTAGTGCAGGGTGGTGTTGAATTCGTAGGCACCTTCGTGGCCTACGACCGTGAATTTCAGTGCGGCGCCGTCGGGCGCAACGCCGGGAGGAACACCATCGAGATCAAAGCCAAAGCGCATGATGCCCGACGCATCACGTTCGATGAGTTTCGGGATCGGCAAGGCCCAATCCGGCGTCGGTCCTTCAACGAACAGGTCGACGTCCTTCTGATTGTCCGTAGCGGCAACGTCGACCAGCACGCCGAGCTTGCCGTTGCGCTTCACGTCCAGCACGGTCAGCGGTCCCGCATCCCCGATCTTCGCCGGTTTTGGCACAGTGTCGAGCGCGGCGGTGATCACGCTGTCCTCGGTGCTGGCAACGCTGGCGAAGACGAGTTCGGCGTTTGCTTCGACAGGAATGCAAATTTTCTCGCACACGGCGTAGTTGATTGAGGCGCGTAACGTCACCGGCTTGTCAGCACTTTTTGGGATGATCCGCAGCGGCAGTAGCACCTGCTTCTGATAGCCGAGCGACGTACCTCCGGCTCCGTCCGGGAATTTCTTCGGCGCAGGCCAAAGGATGGTGACCGACTCGACATTTTCGGATTTCGCAAAATCGATACGCGGCGGCACGCCGGAATCTCCCGGGGTCCGCCAGTAGGTCTTCCATCCCGGGTGCAGCTGAAAGCCAATGCCGCCCAGAAAAGCCGCGCCGCTTCGGGACCCGGCGACGAGACGGACGGCCGAGTAGGTGTCATTCACCCAAGGTGACGTGTCTTGTGCGCTCGCGCCCATCGACACGAGGCAGGCGAGCGTCGCGCCAGCGAAACTTGAAATGCGAAAGGGAACCATAAATGCCATACGACGTCCTTACAGGGCGAGGTACCAGTGAACCACTGAATTGCCTGTGATCCGGTCTTTTTCGCGACCGAGAACAACCGAGAAAAGTCGGTTTGCCTTCGCTACCTTAATGCACGGGACGCTTGATTGACAGAATTGACGCCCAATATCAGGATGACTGGACACGGTGAGAGTCGTTGGGAATGAACACCACGCGAAAGAAGCCCGTAAAGCTCGCCGCCGGTCGTAAGATGGCCGCGGACAGCGCGTACATTGCATCCAGCGGCTATCTCGATGGCCAGTTGTTGATTGCCATGCCCGTGATGGACGACGAACGCTTTGCGCGCTCTGTGATCTATGTCTGTGCCCATTCGTCCGAAGGCGCCATGGGCATCATCGTCAATCGCCCGGCGGGCAGTATCGATTTCCCGCAATTGTTGGTGCAGCTCGACATCATCGACAAGGCCGAGCAAATCAAGCTTTCGGACAGCGCAGAGATGATGAAGGTGATGAAGGGCGGTCCGGTGGACACTGGTCGTGGCTTCGTTCTTCATTCGAGCGATTTTTTCATCAAGAACGCCACGCTGCCGATTGACGAGGGAATTTGCCTCACGGCGACACTCGACATCCTGAAAGCCATCGCTGCTGGCGCCGGCCCGAAGCATGCGATCCTTGCGCTGGGATACGCCGGCTGGGCGCCGGGACAGTTGGAGAATGAAATCCAGCACAATGGCTGGCTGCATTGTCCGGCCGATCCTGATCTGATTTTCGGACGGGATGTCGAAGACAAATACCGCCGCGCACTGGACAAGATCGGCATCGATCTCGCAATGCTGTCGAACGAAGCAGGCCACGCCTAGCATTCGCAGACGGACGTCCGTCCGGAGAGGCCGTCAGTATCGGAAAAGATTTCAGGTTGAGCCGGACTCAGGCGCGGCCGCGGATTGTGTCTCTTGCTCCGGCGCCGTTGTCGGCGCTGCCGCTGGTGCCATGATCTTGTTGCGCAGACTCTGCCGCCTGCTGCGCGGCTTCTGAACTTTCTCGCCGGTCAGCAGCCGCATGGTTGCGTCCGCGTCCATCGGCTCGCCGAAGGCAAAGCCCTGCGCGTACTCGCAGCCCAGCTGATAGAGTTCCACCGCGTCGGAATCGGTTTCAGCGCCTTCGGCAACCACTTCCATGTCGAGGTCGTGCGCCAGCGCGACGATCGATTTCAGCAGCACGGGCCGCACGCCGCGATTGGTGGTGCGCACGAAAGACTGGTCGATCTTGATGGTGTCGAAGGGGAAGCGCTGCAGGTAGGCCAGCGATGAATGTCCGGTGCCGAAATCGTCCAGAGACAGGCCGACGCCGAGTTCCTTGATCCGGTGTAGCATCTGTGCGGCGTGTTCCGGATTCTCCATCACCAGGGATTCGGTCAGTTCGAGTTTGAGCGAACCGCGTGCGACCGCCGAGCGTGAGAGCACGCCGCGGACGTCGTGGATCAGGTCGTGACGCAGCAACTGGCGCGATGACACATTGACGCTAGCGAAAACCGGCTCCCGCGACCGCACCGTGCGTTGCCAAACGGCGAGTTGCTTTGCGGTGGTGTCCATGACGAACAGGCCGAGTTCGACGATCAGGCCGATTTCTTCCGCGATCGAAATGAACTCATTCGGTGACATCCGTCCGAGCTTGGGGTGGTCCCATCGCGCCAGCGCTTCAAAACCCGCGATGGCGCGATCTTCCAGCCGCACGATGGGCTGATAAAGAATTGTGATTTCCTCACGCTCGATGGCTCGGCGCAATTCGGATTCCAGCGTCAGGCGATCGGTCTTGCGGGCGCGCATCGCCGGCTTGTAGACGTCGATGCGATCACCGCCGATGCGCTTGGAATGATACATCGCAAGTTCAGCATCCTTGATGATCTCGTCGCTCAGCGTCGATTGTGGGTCGCTGAGTGCAAGCCCGATCGACGCCGTGAGGAAAATCTCGCGTCCATCGAAAGAGATCGGAGCTCGGATGGTCTTACGAATGGTTTCGGCGAATGCCGTGATCCGGGTCGAACTCGTGCTCGGACGTCAGGATAAGACCGAACTGATCGCCGGAAAGCCGCGCCAGCGTGTCCTGTGGCTTCAGGATGCGGGTCAGGCGCCGCGCCAGCGTCAGCAGGATGGAGTCGCCGACGGCAATGCCGACGGAGTCGTTGACCTGCTTGAAGCGGTCGAGATCGATCACCATCACGGTTGGACGCAGGTTGGCGGTCGTCTTGGCGAAATTCGACATCGCGCTGATGCGATCGATGAAGATCTGGCGATTTGGCAAGCCTGTCAGGTTGTCATGCACGGAATCGTGCAGCAGGCGCTCTTCCGCGTTCTTGCTTTCGGTGACATCGGTCAGCGTGCCGACGACACGGGAAACCTCTCCGTCGGAGCCGACCACGGGACGCGCCTTCAACGCGAACCACATGAAATGACCATCTGGCGTCCGCAGCCTGAAATCCTGCACCAGGCGCCCACGGCGCTGGTCGAGCACGCTGTCGAGAGCTGCGCGGAAGCGGTCCTGATCGAGGGGATGAAGCACTTCGAGCCATTTTGCGGCGGGGCCTTCCAGCGTGCCGCGCTTCAGTCCGAGAAGCACCTCGGTCTCGGGGCTGGTGAAGACCTTGTCGGCGGACACATCCCAATCCCAAATCAGGTCGCCTGAACCGGTCAGCGCAAGTGCGCGGCGTTCGATGTCGGAGACGATCCCGGTGGTCGCGCCGCCGCCCGCAAAGGCATGTTGCATAACGGTGAAGCCGATCAGCATCACGATCAGCACAAGGCCGCCGAGCAGCGCAGGTCCGACGATGTCATTGGTGACGCCGCCCGCGACCGTCATGCCTGCCGCGATGACCCAGACCACCAGCAGGAACCAGGTCGGGATCAGCAACACCGCGCGATCGAAACCATGTGTCGACAGATAAACGATCAGGACGAAGCCAAACACCGCGATCAGCGCCAGTGAAATACGCGCAATGCCCGAAGCAACGGCGGGATCGAACAGCGCAAGTGCGACCAGTGCGCCGAGGAAGACGAGCCAGCCCATGGTGATGTGCGAGTAACGCACATGCCATCGTGACAGATTGAGATAGGCGAACAGGAAAACAAGCAGAGTGGCCGCCAGCATGGCTTCGCCTGACGCACGCCAGATGCGCTCGGCTCCCGCCGACATGTCGAACACCTTGCCCCAAAATCCGAAGTCGATGCCGATGTAGACCAGCACCGCCCATGCCAGCGCGGCAGCAGCGGGGAACATGATGCTGCCCTTGACCACGAACAGAATGGTCAGCACCAGCGCCAGCAGTCCGGAGATGCCGATGACGATGCCCTGATAGAGCGTGAAGGAATTGACCTTGTCCTTGTAGGCTTCCGGCTCCCAGAGATAGAGCTGTGGAATCTTGTCCGTCCGCAATTCGGCGACAAATGTGATCACCGCTCCGGGATCCAGCGTGACGCGGAAGATGTCCGCGGTTGCGCTATCCTGACGTTCCGGCCGGTCGCCGGTTGACGGTGTGATCGTGGCGATGCGCGACAGGCCCAGATCAGGCCATAGCAATCCGGATGACACGATGCGGTAGTGCGGCACCACGATCAGGCGGTCGAGCTGATCGTCGGTGTTGTTGGTCAGCGCAAAGACGATCCAGTTCTGCCCGCCCTCGCGTGCGCGCACCTCGATGCGGCGCACGATGCCGTCAGTTCCAGGCGCCGTGGAGACCTGAATGCGGTCGGTGTCGCTGCGCTGGAACTCCAGCACGCCGGTCAGGTCGATGGCAGGCGCGTCACTGCGGACGCTGATCGCGTCGAGCGCGTGCGCCGGTTCCAGGACCGCAAACATCATGAAGCTGAGCGCTAGCAGCACAAAGCATCTGAACGAGCGCAAAGTCAGCTCTCCGCGTTAAACGCGGCGGACCTCGCCGAGGTCCGCCGATGGGAGCGCGATAAATGACACGAATATGAGGTAAATCAAAGGGTTTAGAGGTGTTCCGGTGCCTTAAACCGTGAGCACAATTTTGCCAATATGTTGGCTCAATTCCATCCGCTCGTGGGCTTTTGAAGCCTCTTTCAGCGGGAATGTGCTGTCCATCAAGGGCTTGAGGCGGCCTTCCGCGATCCAGGGCAGGACTTTGGCGTTGATGGCGCTGACCATGGCGGCCTTGTCCTCGACCGAGCGCGGGCGCAGCGTCGAGCCGGTATGGTGAAGGCGCTTCATCATCAGCTTGGCGAAATTGGGCGAAGCCTTAGGTCCCCCAAGAAACGCGATCTGGACGATGCGGCCCTCGATCGCCGCAGCATCGTAATTGCGATCGATGTAGTCGCCGCCAACCATGTCGAGAATGACGTTGGCGCCCACGTCGTTAGTTGCGGCCTTGGTCTTCGCGACGAAGTCTTCGCTCTTGTAATTGATCGCCATGTCCGCGCCGAGTTTCAGGCAGGCATCGACATTTGTCTTGCGAACCGACGGTGACGATGACCTTGGCGCCGTGTGCTTTCGCCATCTGGATCGCGGTGGTGCCGATGCCGGATGAGCCGCCGTGAATCAGCAACGTCTCGCCAGGCTTCAGGCCGCCGCGCTCGAACACATTGTGCCACACCGTCATCAGCGTCTCTGGCGTCGCCGCAGCTTCGATCATCGAAAAGCCCTTTGGCACCGGCATCGCGTGGGTCTCGTGCGTCAGGCAATATTCAGCGTAGCCGCCGCCTGCGACCAGCGACATCACCTTGTCGCCGATCTTGTACTTCGTGGCGCCCTCGCCGAGGGCGACCACTTCGCCGGACACCTCGAGGCCCGGAAGATCGCTTGCGCCGGGCGGTGGCGGATAGCTGCCGCTGCGCTGTGCCACATCGGGACGGTTCACGCCAGCGGCCGCGACCTTGATCAGGATCTGGTTCGGTCCCGGTGTCGGCACCGGGCGCTGTTCAGGCAAGAGGACTTCCGGTCCGCCGGGTTTGCTGATCGCGACGGCAGTCATTTGCGTGGGCAGCTTGTCCATGATGGGTCCTTGCAGCGGTTGGGCTGGAGTTGAAAAATGGAACGTGAGCTATAATAGCGCTGAAGACAGGAGGGAAGCATGCCCATCGATGACGATGACAGACCGCGGCCGAAAATGAGCCATGAGCTTGGACAGGATCTGTCGCTGCTTTCGGTCGACGATATTGAGGCCCGCATCGCTGCGCTCGCAGCAGAGATCGAGCGGCTTAAAGCGGATGCAGCGAAGAAGCGTGCCGGCCGGGATGCCGCCAATACCTTCTTTAAAACTTAACGATGGGCAGGCGGAACCGGCACAATTGCAAAGGAACCGTAAAAGGAAATGTTCATTTACGACGCATTAAGCTTTCGAGTTTATGACTTTGATTGTCCTTCTTTGGACACCGAGTGGCTCCTGTCCACTCTGTTTGACGCCTCCCTGTTATCAACTTTCAAAGCCGCCGGTAACGGCGGCTCTTTTTTGCCTCCTTTACAGCGCTTACGGCGTCCCTCCTCCGGCAATTGAAGCGTGATTAGGCGCAAAGCCGGTTTCCGCTTTTGCGCTCGCGCTCTGGAAACCA
Organism: uncultured Alphaproteobacteria bacterium; assembly: GCA_963751855.1. GTDB lineage: Bacteria > Pseudomonadota > Alphaproteobacteria > Rhizobiales > Xanthobacteraceae > Afipia. The sequence goes on from CAVVWF010000009.1 coordinate 13,250, forward strand.
TATCTCTGCATTGTAACGACGCACGGCTGGACTCCCGGCCGCAGGCGCGCAATGATTTGTTCATCATAAAAAAATCAGCGTAACAGTGTGTATGAGGCGTTAACCATGTCAGACCAGTCGTCGGGCGCAGCCGATCTCGTTCTCCTGAGCGAGCGGATTACCAATTCGGCCGCCTTTGGAGTCTTGTTCAGGGAGGGCATGGACTTGGTCGAGGAGACCGCCGCGTACCTTGATGGTAGCGGGCGTGTTGAAGCGAAGTCATTGGAGCGTCCCGTCAGCTTGACCTACGCAACCGAAAGCATGCGTTTGACGACGCGTTTGATGCAGCTTGCGTCGTGGCTGTTGTTGCACCGGGCGGTCAAAGAAGGCGAAATGACGCTGAGTCAGGCCAATCGTGAAAAGACCAAGGTCAAACTCACCGCCGCCGAACCGGGCAACGAGGACTTGATCGAGAAGCTGCCGCAGCAATTGCAGGAGCTGATTTTTCGCTCGATGGCATTGCAGGTGAAAGTCCGCAGGCTGGACACGACCATTCATACGCCAGTCAGCGATCAGGCTTCGATCGGCAATCCGCTGGTGCCGCAGATGAATCTGTTGAAGGCTGCCTTCGAGCGGTAAGCGCGTTCCCTTTTGATGTCGTTCCCATGCGGGGGCGACATCAGGCGATGCAGGGTCCAAAAACGAAAAACGCCCCGGCCGATGCTGGGGCGTTTTCGTATTTGGTTGCCGGAAGAAGGATCAATCCTTCTTGAGGAAGCCCGAGAACTTCTTCTGGAAGCGCGACACGCGGCCACCGCGGTCGAGAAGCTGCTGAGTTCCGCCAGTCCAGGCTGGATGCGACTTGGAATCGATATCCAAGTTCAACGTGTCGCCTTCCTTGCCATAGGTCGAACGGGTGAAGTATTCGGTCCCGTCGGTCATGACGACCTTAATCGTATGATAATCCGGGTGAATTTCGGCTTTCATGGCAAATCCTCTGGCGCCGCGCGCCCACAGATCAGGAATGTTCGGGACGAATTTGGGAGCTCTATATCGCAGGACAGCCGCTGAAACAAGCTGGGAACGTCATTTGCCAGCGCCCTCCGCGGAGCCTATTTGAAAGCCTTCTAATAACCCGGCGGCGGGATTTGATGAGCGCAGTGGAAAGACTTGAAGATCAGGGGGCAGGCGTGGCGTCCGGGGGCTCTCGGGAGCCCGCGGCGGCCAAAGTGTTGCCCGCGGCTGGGCCGGCCATAGAGCCGCCGCAGCTGGCCGACGCGCCCAGGAAGTCCCGCATGAAGCTCCGGCCACTCATGGCGCTCCTGCCGTATGTTGCGCGCTACCGTGGGCAGGCATTCGCAGCGCTTGTTGCGCTGATCGTGGCCTCGGCGGCGACGCTTGCGGTCCCGCTCGCCGTGCGGCGCATGATCGATTTCGGCTTCAGTCCGGAAGGCGTTGCGCTCATCAACAGCTACTTCGCCGTCATGATCGCAGTGGTCGCCGTGCTCGCGGGCGCGAGCGCCATGCGTTATTACCTCGTCATCACCCTTGGCGAACGCATCGTCGCGGATTTGCGGCGCGATGTGTTCAATCATCTGACGTTACTGTCACCGTCCTTCTTCGACACTGCGCATAGCGGCGAACTGGTGTCGCGCCTCACCGCTGACACCACGCAGATCAAATCCGCCGTCGGTGCTTCGGTGTCGATCGCGCTCCGCAATCTGGTGCTGTTCTTCGGCGCATCCGCGATGATGGTCGTGACGAGCCCAAAACTGTCCGGCTTTGTGCTGGCGGTGATTCCGTTGATTGTGCTGCCGCTTGTTGGGTTTGGTCGTCGCGTGCGGACATTATCGCGTGGTGCGCAGGATACGCTCGCCGATGCTTCGTCCTATGCATCCGAGCTGATCGGCGCAATCCGCACGCTGCAAGCCTTCACCAATGAACGTCTGGCGGAGACGCGCTTCGGCGGCGAAGTCGAGCGCGCTTATCTGGCGGCGCGCAATTCGACAGGCGCGCGTGCTTGCCTTACGGCTATCGTGATCTTCCTGATTTTTGCGAGCGTGGTGGCGATCCTGTGGATCGGTTCGCACGACGTGCTGACGCATCAGATCAGCGCCGGCCGGCTCGGGCAGTTTGTGCTGTATGCTGCGTTTGCTGCGGGCGCGCTGGGCGAACTGAGCCAGGTCTGGGGCGAAATCTCGCAGGCGTCTGGCGCTTCGGAGCGGTTGTTCGAGATTCTTCGTATCAAGCCTGACATTGCGCCGCCGGCTAATCCACGTGCGTTGCCGGTGCCGCCGCGCGGTGACGTGAGTTTCGAGAACGTTCATTTTGCCTACCCGACACGGCCCGAACACCTTGCTGCGGATGGTGTCTCATTCGCCGTGCGGGCCGGCGAGAAGGTCGCGGTGGTTGGCCCCTCAGGCGCCGGCAAGAGCACCCTGTTTCATCTGCTGCTGCGGTTCTACGATCCCGCAAGCGGTTCGATCTCGCTCGACGGCGTGCCGATCCGTGATGCGGACCCGCGTGAGGTGCGCGCGCGCATCGCGCTGGTGCCGCAGGACTCTGTGGTATTCGCGACCAGCGCCCGTGAAAACATCCGCTTCGGGCGGCCGGACGCGACCGATGCCGAGGTGGAACGTGCCGCAGAGCTGGCGCATGCCACCGAATTCATCGCACGACTTCCGCAAGGTTTTGAGACCCAACTCGGCGAGCGCGGTGTTACCTTGTCAGGTGGACAGCGTCAGCGCGTGGCGATCGCACGTGCCATCCTGCGTGATGCGCCTTTGCTGTTGCTCGACGAGGCGACGTCGTCGCTGGACGCGGAAAGCGAGACCCTGGTGCAGACAGCACTGGAGGAACTGATGAGCCACCGCACGACGCTGGTGATCGCGCACCGTCTCGCGACCGTGTTGTCCTGCGACCGTATCCTGGTGATGGAAAATGGCCGTATTGTCGAGCAGGGCACTCACGCGTCGCTGGTCGCGGCCAACGGTCTCTACGCGCGTCTCGCGCGCCTGCAATTCGAAGGCATGTGAACTGGCGTTACGGCTTCCATGCCATTCCGTAGACCGTCCGGCCTGACACCGGATTGACGTCATCGTGCGTGTGTCGGAACCCGTTGCGCGTATAGAAGCGGATGGCGCGGGTATTGTCGGTGTTGACGAGCAGTGTGATGCCTTCAGGCGACGTTGCCTTGGCTTCCGTCATGAGTGCGTTCCCGAGTTCTGAGCCCCATGAATCCGGGTCGACGACAAGCTGGTCCAGGTATCCCGTTTTATCGACGGTCACGAAGCCGATGATCTTTGTTTTCTGTTCGGCAACGACGATACACGCCGATGGAGCAAGTTCGTTACGCCAGCGAATGCGCCAGCTTTCCAGACGCGCTGAGAAATCAATTGACGGATAAGCCTGCTGCCAGGTGCGAAACCATAGTTCGATCACCGCGTCTTCGTCAGCATCGCGGTACGGCCGCAGTGTAAACGCAGTATTCATGCTGTCTTTCTGTCCGAGAGCATTCTCGCTCGATGCGTTATCGTTCGGTGAGTTTCAGTTCGATACGGCGATTGCGCCGATAGGCTTCTTCCGTTTTCTCGGGATCGAGGGGCTGGAATTCGGCAAATCCCGCAGCCACCAGCCGCTGCGCCGGCACACCAAGCGAGACAAGATACTGAACGACGGAGATGGCGCGTGCCGATGACAATTCCCAGTTTGATTTGAACTGCGGGCTGGAGATCGGCCGCACATCGGTATGGCCATCGACGCGCAATACCCATGCAATCTCCGATGGGATCTGCTTGTCGAGGTCGTTCAGCGCCGCGGCAAGCTTGTCGAGTTCGGCACGGCCTTCCGGCAGGAGCGTCGCCTGTCCGGTGTCGAAAAATACCTCCGACTGGAATACGAAGCGGTCGCCGACCACACGGATATCCGGCCGTGTGCCGAGGATGGTTCGCAGTCTCCCGAAGAACTCGGATCGATAACGCGAGAGTTCCTGTACCCGCTGCGCAAGGGCAACATTCAGGCGTTGTCCGAGGTCGGCAATTTTACCTTGTGATTCCTTGTCGCGTTTCTCTGAAGCATTGAGAGCCTCTTCGAGCGCGGCGAGTTGGCGTCGCAGCGCGCTGATCTGCTGATTCAGAACCTCGACCTGCGCCAGCGCGCGAGCGGAAATCTGCTTTTCGGAATCGAGCGCCTTGCCGAGTTCGGTGGCACGGCCCGTCGCGTCGGCACCGGCGCCTGCAAGGCCGTCATACAGGCTCTTTACGCGGTCGCGCTCGGCTTCTGCCGAAGCAAGTCCGGCGCGCATCTGCGAGACCTGCTCATCGAGGTTAAGCTTGCCGAGTTTCTCCAGCGAAAGCAGATCGTTGAGTTGAGCAATCTGCGCGTTCAGCCGCTCCAGCGCCTTGTCCTTGCCGGTGACTTCCTGTGACAGGAAGAACTGCACGACGAGAAAGACCGATAGCAGGAATACGATGGCGAGCACGAGCGTGGACAATGCATCGACAAAGCCCGGCCAGTAATTGAATCCGGTGTCATTACGACGTGAACGCGAAAGCGCCATAGCCTGCTATCCTTTATGGCCAGTCAGTTCTTCTCGGGCTGCCGTGCGATGCGCTCCAGAAGACTCTTGATCTCGCGGTTCTGCTCGCCTTGGCCATCGGCCCATTCACGGATCAATTGCTGTTCGGTCCGCATGTGGTGAACAAGGCCCTGAATGGCTTCGGCGAGATTTGCCATTGCTGTCGCGGTTGCGCGCGTCGATCCTATTTCCTCGACGGCAGTGTGCAATCGATCGAGCACGGGCTTCAACTCAGGCGATCCAGCGGCATGCACCAGGCCATCCGCAGAGTATTCCTGGACGGTTTCAGCGAGCCAGTCTTCGAGATCGGTGTAGAAACGGTTTTGCGCCTGACTCGACTGCAGATCGAGAAAGCCCAGGATCAGCGATCCGGCGAGGCCAAACAACGAAGACGAGAACGAAATGCCCATGCCGCCGAGCGGTGCAGCGAGGCCTTCCTTCAGCGTATCGAACACTGAACCCGCATCACCTCCGACTTTCAGGCCTTCAATGACTTTGCCGACAGAGCCGACGGTTTCGATCAGGCCCCAGAACGTGCCGAGCAGGCCGAGAAATACCAGCAGCCCCGTCATGTAGCGCGACAGATCGCGGGCTTCATCAAGACGTGTCGCGATGGAATCCAGCAGGTGCCGCATGGTCTGCTGTGAGATGCTCATGCGGCCACCGGTGCGGTGGCTCAGGATTGCGGCCATCGGCGCAAGCAGCGTTGGGCGGCGATCGACCGCGAGGCCCGGATCGGAAATACGGAAGCTGTTAACCCAGGAGATTTCGGGATAGAGGCGGATCACCTGCCGGAAGGCTAAAATGATGCCGATCGCCATCACGCCGCCGATGAGCGCGTTGAGGCCGGGATTGGCGAGAAAAGCCAACCAAATCTGCTTGTAAAGGACGACGACGATCAATCCGCACAGGATCAGAAAGACCAGCATCCGGACCAGAAAAATGCGAGGCGTCGATAGCTTGGTGACTTCTATGTCGGCCGTGTTGCCGGGTACGGGAGGTTTCGCCATGTCGGGACCGTCATCCTTGCCTGGAGAAGATGTCAGACAGCAATATGGCACAGCGGCGGCGGGAGAAAAGACGGCATCTCCATCTAGTGTCCCGAATCCGAAGTTCGCCTCATAGTGCAGCGCACCTCGTAGCGAACTTCGGATACGAAAGGACACTAGTAACCTACGATTCTAGTGTGGTTCAGGTTCAGAAGTTCGCTTGAAGTAGTCGCGGAGAAAGTGAAGCGAACTTCTGAACCACCACACTAGGGCGCTAAGTTGGGAACCTCACAGGTATTTTTTGGACAAGACTGTTGTGCACGAGCGAACGTAGTCGAATCCGCACAGCGAAGGCGAATTGTTGCCGGCTATATGACAGTTATTTATCCTGCTCGCTCGCCTGCCTTGAATGACACGAGCGAATTCGTGCTCAACCTAACGGCTTGAGGATCTTCACCAGTTCGCGCTGGATCGTCTCGTTACCGCAGACCACGTGGCCCGTGGCCATCGCCGTATCGCCACCTTCGATACCGCTGATAACGCCGCCAGCTTCGCGAACCATGATCAAGCCGGCTGCGATGTCCCAGGGCTGCAGATTGCGCTCCCAGTAGCCATCGAGACGCCCAGCAGCGACAAATGCGAGGTCGAGCGAAGCCGCACCAAAGCGGCGCAAGCCTGCCACACGATTCTGGATTTCGGTCATTTCGCGTCGCGACAATTCATGGTCGCCACGGCCGATATGCGGCAGACCGCAGGCGACGACGCATTCGTTGAGCTGCTTGCGGCTAGCGACGCGCAGGCGTGTGTCGTTGAGGAAGGCGCCCTTGCCGCGTTCGGCGATGTAAAGTTCGTCGTTCGCGGGGTTGTAGATCACACCGGCGACGATCACGCCTTCGCGCTGCAAGGCAATCGAGATCGCGAACTGCGGAATACCGTGCAGAAAGTTCGTCGTGCCGTCGAGCGGGTCGACGACCCAGGTGTTAGACTTATCGGAGCCTTCGCGTGCGCCGCCTTCCTCGCCGAGGAAACCGTAGCCGGGGCGCGACTTTGTCAGGTCTTCGTAGAGCATTTCCTCCGCGCGCTTGTCCGCAGCGGAGACGAAATTTGCGGGCCCCTTTAACGACACCTGGAGGTTTTCGATCTCGCCGAGATCGCGCTTGAGGCTGCGGCCGGCACGGCGCGCGGCTTTGACCATGACATTGATGAGTGCTGAATGAAGCATGGACTTCGATTTAAATCGACCTGTCGAAATCAGGTCTGGATGAGAGGGGAGGCTATGTTGACCAAGATGCTTGGCGTCAAAGCGGATTGGCGTCAAGGGTATTGAGTTGTCGCCACTTTATTTGGTGCCGAACCACTTTTTCGCGGCATCTTCGGCTTTTTTCTGAATTTCAGGGGGGAGCTGGGCAAATTGCGCGTCGAGCTCCGGGTCGCTGTTCCCGGCCGTTTTGGCGACCAGATGCCATCGGAAGCCGTTGACCTTGTCCACGGGGACGCCGATCCCGTCAATCAGAATGCGGGCCAGGCGATTTTGTGCGATCGGACTGTTCTGGCGTGAGGCTCTGTTGAGGAGAGCAATGGCCGTCGGAATATCCTTGGGTGTTCCGGTGCCATTGAAGAGCGCGATCGCATATTCCACCTCGGCATCGAGATTGTCGACCATGGCGGCTGAACGCATCAGCCGCGCGGCCTCGGTCAGGTCTTTCTCGACGCCGCGGCCTTCCTTGTAAAAGGTGGCCAGGGCGTATTGTGCTTCCGGGTTGCCGGCGTCGGCGGCCTGACGAAACAGTTCGGCGGCGCGTTTCAGGTCTTGCGGAAACGTCTGGCCTTCAAGGTAGAGCAAGCCGAGATTATAGGCAGCGGCTGCTTTTCCGAGTTTGGCTGACGCCGCGAGCAACCGCGCACCTTCCTCGCGGTTGGCTGGGCCGCCGCGTCCAGCGATTTTCATCATGGCTAGCGCGAACATGGCTTCGCGGTCGCCGCGATCAGCTGCCTGCTTGTACCATTCGGCAGCCTTGGCATCGTCGCGCTTGATACCGAGCGCGTTGGAATAGAGTTCGCCCAGCAGCGTCATCGATTTGGGATCGCTGGTGTCCTGCACACGCTTCATCGCGAGGTTAAAGGCTGTGCGATAAAGCCCCTGCTGATACGCGCCATAGGCGAGATCGGCATTCGGATTGTCGGATACTGGCGCCGGAGCTGCAGCCTTGGACGGAGCAGCCTTCTTTTGTGCCGGCGGCGTTGGCGCAGATGGCTTCGGTGCAGGAGCGTCAGCCTTTGGCACGGGAGAAGCTGGCGCTTTAGGCGGGCTTTTCGGTTTGGCTGTCTTTGGCGGCGGCGGAGGCTGCTGGACGCCGGGAGGGGTCAGTGAGATCTGCGCAGATGCATTTGTCGCGAGCGCGGCGACGACAATGGTCGATGCAAAATACCTTGCAAAAACCTTGGCATGACGACGCGCGGACATCCGGCCTATTCCTCTTCGGCCGCTGGATTTCCGAACGCTTTGTCGAAGTGTTGCGCGACGGTGTTACTGGCATCGACCAACGCAGCGCGCGGACCTCGTGCGTCGTGCCAGATGAAATCGCCGAGCAAAATGAAATCCGCTCCTGCCGAGGCGAACAAACCGGCTTCGTCCATCGTCGCGGCAAAGCCGACGCAGGGGGACTCGAACACTTCCGCCCACCACTGCAGACGATCGAAGATCGCCTCCGGAGACGGACGTTCGCCGTTCGCGTCGGGTTCGCCAAACAGCACGTAGTCCGCTCCGGCTTCACTGGCGACCATTGCGTCATGTCGCGTGATCAATCCGCCAATGCCGATGATGCGGTCAGGCTTCAGCGTGGGCATGGCCTCCTGCATCGCTTCGAGGCCGGTGATGTGGGCGCCATCGGCGCCCGCGCGCGCCACCAGCTCGTGATGTCCATCGAGCAGCACGGCCGCGCCGGCCTTTTGGACCGTCGGAGCCAGCGCCTTGGTGCGCTGGATCATGCTGCGTTCATCGGCGGGTGTGAGCCGGAACAGCACGGCAGCAATGTCTGCCGCCGTCAGCAGATCGGGCAGAGTTGCCATCAGTTGTTCAGGGTCGGCAACCGGTGGCGTCGCAAGGTAGAGCCTTGGCGCGGGTCGCGGCGGTAAAGGTTTGGTGGCCATAATGTCGGTGTGATGCCCCCGGACTGCGGCCAAAAAAGGGGCGGGACGTGTCCCGCCCGGTCAATCAATGGTTAGGCGATTTTCGGATCGAGTTCACCAGTGGTGTAACGCTTCGCCATTTCCGCGGTGGTAAGCACCCGCTTGATCTTGCTGGCCTGGCCGGCGGTGTTGAACTCCTGCAGGCGCTGCTTGCAGAGTTTCGTCATCGCTTCCATTGCCGGCTTCAGGTATTTGCGCGGATCGAATTCGCTCGGGTTCTCGCTCAGGACCTTGCGGATCTGGCCGGTCATCGCCATGCGGTTGTCGGTATCGATGTTGATCTTGCGGACACCATGCTTGATGCCGCGCTGGATTTCCTCGACCGGGACGCCCCAGGTCGGCTTCATCTGGCCGCCGAACTTGTTGATGATCTCCTGCAGGTCCTGCGGCACCGACGACGAACCATGCATCACGAGGTGCGTGCTCGGCAGCTTGCGATGGATTTCTTCAATCACGTTCATCGCCAGGATGTTGCCGTCCGGCTTGCGCGTGAATTTATAGGCACCGTGCGACGTCCCCATGGCGATTGCCAGGGCGTCAACCTTGGTTTCCTTGACGAACTTCACTGCTTCGTCGGGGTTTGTCAGGAGTTGGTCGTGCGAGAGCTTTCCTTCCGCCCCGTGGCCGTCTTCCTTGTCACCCATCCCCGTCTCGAGCGAACCGAGTACGCCGAGCTCGCCTTCCACTGAAATGCCGCCCAGATGGGCCATGTTGGTCACAGTCTTGGTCACGCCGACATTGTAGTCCCAGTCGCCGGGAGTCTTGCCGTCGGCCTTCAGCGAACCGTCCATCATCACCGAAGTGAATCCGGCCTGAATGGCCGTCATGCAGGTCGCAGGCTCATTGCCGTGATCAAGATGCACGCAGACGGGAATTTGCGGATAGATTTCGGTCACGGCGTCCATCATGTGCTTCAGCATCACGTCGTTGGCGTAAGATCGCGCGCCGCGGGAAGCCTGGATGATGACCGGTGCGTCGACGGCGCTGGCGGCTTCCATGATGGCAAGCGCCTGCTCCATGTTGTTGATGTTGAAGGCTGGTACCCCGTAGTCATGTTCTGCTGCATGATCCAGCAATTGACGCAAGGTGATGCGAGCCATCTTTTCTCTCCAACCGTGATAACGGCGCCTTGGGTGGCGCCGGAGTGAACTTAAAATGAAAGAGTGCCGATCTAGTGACCGGCGCCGCCCGTTCTTAAAACCTCGACGCCGGGCAAAGGTTTCCCTTCCATCCATTCGAGGAATGCACCGCCTGCGGTCGAAACGTACGTGAAATCCTTGCCGACGCCAGCGTGGTTCAGCGCCGCAACCGTATCGCCGCCGCCGGCGACCGAAATCAACTTGCCTGCCTTGGTGCGAGCCGCAGAGTATTTCGCCGCCTGCACGGTGCCGCGGTCAAACGGTGCCATCTCAAAGGCACCCACCGGACCATTCCAGACCAGCGTCGCGGCGTCGTCGATCGCGGCGTAAATGCGCTCGACCGACAACGGACCGACGTCGAGGATCATGCCGTCGCGCGGAATCGCATCGAGGCCGTAAGCATGCGACGGCGCATTCGCTTCAAAATGATAAGCAACGATTGCGTCCACCGGCAGGATGATTGCGCAGTTCTCGCTTTCGGCTTTCGCGAGAATACGCTGTGCGGTCGGCGCGAGATCTTTCTCGCACAGAGATTTGCCGACATCGACGCCTTGCGCATGCAGGAAGGTATTGGCCATGCCGCCACCAATCACCAGCGCATCGACCTTGGCGACGAGGTTTTCCAGAAGCTCGAGCTTGGTCGAGACCTTGGAGCCACCGACAATGGCAATCACGGGATGGGCTGGCGCTTCGAGGGCCTTGCCCAGCGCATCAAGCTCGGCCTCCATCGTGCGGCCGGCATAGGCAGGCAACACACGGCCGAGACCTTCGGTCGACGCGTGAGCGCGGTGCGCGCAGGAGAATGCATCGTTGACCCATAAGTCGCCGAGTTTCGCCAATTCCTTGACGAAAGCCGGATCGTTCTTCTCTTCGCCGGGATGAAAGCGGGTGTTCTCAAGACAGAGAATCTCGCCGTCTTTCATTGACGCGACGGCCTTTTGAGCAACCTCGCCCACGCAATCGGGCGCGAATTCAACGTGGCGCAGCAGAACGTAGCCGAGCGCAACAGCGACCGGCTTGAGCGACTCCTTCGGATCCGGCCCCTTGGGCCGTCCGAAGTGGGCAAGGATAACGACCTTGCCGCCTTTTTCGGAGAGCTCGATGATCGTCTTGGCGATCCGCTGCAGCCGCGTGGTGTCGGACACGCGGCCATTGTCCATCGGCACATTGAGGTCGACGCGCAACAATACGCGTTTTCCCTTTACGTCGACGTCGTCGAGGGTACGAAAACCGGACATCAGAACTCGTGTGACTGCTGGATGTCTTACGGAATCAGAGCAGCTTGCCCATCGCGACGGCCGTATCGGACATGCGATTGGAAAAGCCCCACTCGTTATCGTACCACGACATCACGCGCACCAGCGTGCCGTTCTGAACCTTGGTCTGATCGAAAGCGACGGTCGACGAACTGGCATCGTGGTTGAAGTCGATGGACACGTTCGGATCGCTGGTGGTGTTCAGGATGCCTTTCAGCTCCTGCGCAGCCGCGCGCTTGAATGCCTCGTTGATCTCTTCCTTGGTGGTGGCCTTCTTGGCGATGATCTTGAGATCGACCACTGATACGTTCGGCGTCGGCACGCGGATCGCGACGCCATCGAGCTTGCCATTGAGTTCGGGAAGCACGAGGCCGATGGCCTTTGCCGCACCGGTTGAGGTTGGGATCATCGACAGCGCCGCCGCGCGGCCGCGATAGAGATCCTTGTGCATGGTGTCGAGCGTCGGCTGGTCGCCGGTGTAAGCGTGGATCGTGGTCATGAAGCCGGTTTCGATGCCGACGATATCGTTCAGCACCTTGGCAACGGGCGCGAGGCAATTCGTGGTGCACGAACCATTCGAGACCACGAGGTGGTTCTTGGTCAGCTTGTCGTGGTTGACACCATAGACGATGGTCGCGTCCGCGCCGTCAGCCGGCGCGGAGACCAGCACGCGCTTTGCGCCTGCGGTCAGATGGGCCGAAGCCTTGTCCTTTGCCGTGAAGATGCCGGTGCATTCCATGGCGATATCGATGCCGAGATTCTTCCACGGCAGGGTCGAAGGATCCTTCACAGCAGTAACCTTGATCTTGCCGTTGCCGAAGCTGATCGAGTCACCGTCGACCGTCACTTCACCGGGAAAGCGGCCATGGACCGAGTCGTAACGCAGGAGATGGGCGTTGGTCTCGACCGGGCCGAGATCGTTAATGGCGACCACCTGGATGTCCGTGCGCTTGGACTCATAGATTGCGCGCAGAATGTTGCGGCCGATACGGCCAAATCCATTGATCGCGACCCGGATTGCCATTCAACTTCTCCTCGACGTTCAGAAATGACGGTTTCAGGGCAGTTTTTGCCCCGAATGACGTCATGATGCAATCTCCCGAAAACCTGAATGTTTCGGAAGGGTTATCAGACCTTCAGCCGGGCCTGCGCGGCATCCGCAACAGCGTCTGCGGTGATCCCGAAGTGCCGGTACAGCTCCTTATATGGGGCGCTGGCACCAAACCCGCTCATGCCGACAAAGATGCCATCCGAACCAATGATGGCGTCCCAGCCTTGGCGAATCGCGGCTTCGACAGCGACCTTGACCTGAGCGTTACCGACAATCGCGGCCTTTTTAGCGTCCGGCAACTCCAGCAAACGATCCATGCATGGCACCGAGACAACCCGCGTCGGAATACCGCGCGCAGCAAGCAGCTTCTGCGCTTCGACCGCCAGAGAGACTTCCGAACCGGATGCAAAGATCGACACCTTGGCCTCACCGTCGGACTTGGAGATTTCATAGGCTCCGTCGGCGCACTTGTTGTTGGCGTCGTTCGCCAGGCGCAGTTGCGGCAGGTTCTGGCGCGTCAGCGCCAGCACGCTCGGACGATCTTTCGATTCCAGCGCGAGCTGCCAGCACTCCAGCGTCTCTACCGTATCGCAGGGACGGAACACGTCGCAGTTCGGGATTGTGCGGAGTGCTGCGAGATGTTCGACCGGTTGATGGGTTGGGCCGTCTTCGCCAAGACCGATCGAGTCATGGGTGAGAACGTGAATCACGCGTTCACCCATCAGGGCTGCGAGGCGCAGTGCCGGGCGCAAATAGTCTGAGAACACGAGGAACGTACCGGAATACGGGATGAGGCCGCCATGCAGCGCCATGCCGTTCATCGCGGCCGCCATGCCGTGCTCGCGGATGCCGTAGTTCACGTAGCGCCCACCATAATTATTCGCCGAGATCGCAACCATGCCCTTGACGCGGGTATTGTTGGAGCCGGTCAAATCGGCAGAGCCGCCGATCATTTCGGGCACCGCCGCACAAAGTACCTCAAGCGCATTTTCAGATGCGGTGCGGGTGGCGATGTCCTTCGGGGTTGCAGCCAGCGACGCTTTCATGTTGGCGACTGCGTCAGCGAGCGCCTTGGCAGGCAAATCGCCCTTTATGCGTCGCTCGAATTCTGCACGAGCGGTTGCATCCTTGGCGGATAGTTTCTTGGCCCATTCGCCCCGCGCCTTGGCGCCGCGCGATCCTGCTGCACGCCAGGCGTCGAGAATATCTTGCGGAATTTCGAATGGTGCCGAGTCCCAGTTGAGATTTTTGCGCGCACCGGCGATTTCATCCGCGCCAAGCGGCGAGCCGTGCGACTTCTCCGAGCCGGCTTTGTTTGGTGCACCGAAACCGATCGTGGTCTTGCACGCGATCAGGGTAGGCCGATCGGATTTCTGCGCGCGCGCGAGCGCGTCGGCAATGGCTTTTGGGTCATGACCATTGATGCGCTCGGCGGCCCAGCCGGCAGCCTCGAACCGCTTCACCTGGTCAACTGAATCCGACAGTGAAATCGCGCCATCAATCGAGATGCCGTTGTCGTCGAACATCACGATCAGCTTGTTGAGCTTGAGATGTCCGGCAAATGCAATGGCTTCCTGGCTGATGCCTTCCATCAGGTCGCCATCGGACGCGAGGACATAGGTATGGTGATCGACAATGTCGCCGCCGAACTCAGCCGCCATGCGGCGCTCGGCCAGCGCCATGCCGACAGCGGTTGCAATGCCCTGACCCAGCGGTCCCGTGGTTGTCTCAATGCCGGGAGTAATGAAATTTTCAGGATGGCCTGGCGTTAAGGAACCCAACTGGCGAAAGTTCTTAATCTGCTCGATCGTCATGGTCTCGTTGCCGGTGAGATACAGCAGCGCATAGAGCAGCATCGAACCGTGGCCGGCAGACAAAACGAAACGATCGCGATCGGGCCAGGTCGGGTCCTTCGCGTCGAATTTCAAAAATTGTGTAAAGAGTACGGTTGCAACGTCAGCTGCACCCATTGGCAGGCCGGGATGGCCGGATTTTGCCTTCTCGACGGCATCCATGGCGAGGGCACGGACCGCATTGGCCATACGGGAAGGGTCGACGTGCGTAGTCATGGAATATCCGCCTGCGATTCGGTGTGGGGGAGCCCGCGTGCATCGAGATGACGCGGTCAAATGACCGTCATAGGCGGTGGATAGCACCTGAAAACCCATGAGTCCAAGGGCATTGAGCCCTGTAATCGCGCCGTATCTTCGCTTTGTGTGCATAGCTCGCGGCGAGCGTTGCGCTCGGCTCTGGAGGGACGTAAATTTCCCGCCCTAAATGCTTGCTGGTTCGCTGCTTTTGCGTCACCGGCTAGAGCAGAAAAGGCTGCTGTCCCGCTATGACCGATCGCAGTGCCAATGGTTTCGCAAATTCTGAGCCCGCAGCCAACGGGCCAAGCGACATAGAGCTCGCCACCCGGCGTCTCGCTGCGGCCCTCGATGCCCTCGAGACCGCGGTTGAACGCCGTCGCGAGGCTGACGGCGCCCAGGATGAACTGGCCGCCCGGATTCAGGCATTGGGAAACGACCGTTCGCGACTGGCCAATGAACTCGACGGCACACTGGTGCGCTCGCGTGCGCTGGAACGCGCCAACCGCGAGATCGCGGAACGCCTCGATGTGGCGATCGACACCATCCGTTCGGTTATCGATTCCGGAGAGCCGGCATGAACCACATCAACGTCACCATCAACGGTCGGCAATACCGTATGGCCTGCGAAGAGGGGCAGGAGAACCGGCTGCTGCGGCTCGCTGAGAGCCTGGAAGCTCGGATATCCAGCCTTCGCACCAAATTCGGCGAAATCGGCGATCAGCGCCTCACTGTGATGGCGGCGTTGACCGTCGCCGACGAGTTGGTGGATGCCGGGCAGCATATTCGCAGCCTTGAGGAAGAGCTTGCGGCGTTGCGCGATGTGCGGGTCGTCGCGGCCGAACGCGCCCGGGTGACGCAGACGGCTGTCGTGAATGCGCTGAATTCGGCGTCGGATCGTATTGAGAAAATGACCCGGGAGCTGAACCGCCCATCGCATAATGGTGGCGTCGCGATCGGGTGACATTTCCTCGCCGAGACGCTGGCGGTCGCGCGATATCGTGGTTACATTGGTGACGCGAAGCTGTGTCGCGCGTCAGAAGCCATATAATCCCCGGGGCCTTATCGATCCTTTAGGGAACTGTCCCTGGCCGGGTCCCTGGACCCGATCACATGGTGCCCACCTACTTTCGTAGGTGCTCCGGGATCGAGTGCTTCAACGGCCATCGTGGCTTCGCACTTTTATTTTCCCCACACGATATCGTTGTGATGTTCCGGCCTTGTGCCGGAAATTCAGGTCCTGTTTGTTCAACATCATGTAAGACGTGGATACCCGGCATAAACCGGGCCATGACGTTGATGGTGTTGAATGCACGACGACTCCGCTCAGCATTTGAAGAACGTACTCCGTCGAACCGCCCTTGTGCGGCGCGATGCCTTGAGCGCCGAACAGCGCAACGAGGGCGCGCAAATCATTGCAGCGACGGCGTTGCCGATCGAGCTGCCGCGCGGGGCCATTGTTGCGGGTTACTCTCCGATCAACAGCGAAGTCGATCCATTTCCGTTGATGCGTACGCTCGCAGGCAAGGGCGCAGCGCTCGCGCTGCCTGTGGTGATTGCGCGCGATCAAGCGCTGATTTTTCGATTGTGGGAGGCGAACGAAGCGCTGGTGCGAGGGCAATATGGAATCTTTCAGCCATCGTCCGATGCACCGGAGGTTGACCCCGACATCGTGCTTGTCCCGCTTGCCGCATTCGATCGCGTGGGGCATCGCATCGGTTATGGCCGCGGCTATTATGATCGCACGCTGCAAAACCTGCGCGCGATCAAGAAGATCACCGTCATCGGCGTTGCTTTTGCAGTGCAGGAAATCGACATCGTCCCAGCCTTACCCCACGACGAACAACTCGATTGTGTGCTAACCGAACGCGAGTTGATTGATCTGCGGAGGTTGTAGGTGCGCATTTTATTTGTCGGCGATGTGGTGGGGCGGAGCGGGCGCACAGCTGTTGCCGAAACATTACCGGGGCTTATTCGCGACTGGCAGCTCGATCTGGTTGTGGTCAATGGCGAGAATGCTGCGGGCGGATTTGGAATCACCGAAGCCATCTATCAGGAATTTCTCGACGCCGGCGCGGATGCGGTCACGCTCGGCAATCATGCGTGGGATCAGCGCGAGGCGCTGGTCTTCATCGAACGCGCGCCACGCCTCATTCGGCCTGCGAATTTTCCTGCAGGAACGCCAGGCCGCGGCTCCGCGCTGGTCGAGACCAGAACAGGCAAACGTGCGCTTGTGATCAACGCCATTGGTCGTGTGTTCATGCAGCCGTTCGATGATCCCTTCGCCATCCTCGACCGTGAACTGAATGCGTGTCCGTTGAGGCAGGCAGTGGATGCCGTAGTGGTCGATTTCCACGGTGAGGCGACCAGCGAGAAACAGGCCATCGGTTACTTCTGCGATGGACGGGCCAGCCTTGTGGTTGGAACGCACACCCACGTGCCGACGTCCGATCACCGCGTTTTACCCGGTGGCACAGCCTACATGACCGATGCCGGCATGACCGGCGACTATCACTCCGTCATCGGCATGGAGCGCGAGGAGCCGTTGGGGCGTTTTCTGCGTGGCTACCCGGCAGGACGTTTCGAGCCGGCCGACGGTGTTGCCACGCTCAGCGGTGTCGCGGTCGAAACCGACGACAAGACGGGGCTCGCGACGCGCGTGGCGGCTGTGCGCATCGGTCCGCTGCTGGAACGTGCGGTACCGGATTTCTGGTAAAATTCAGATCCCGTTGGCGGGTGGCCGCCGGGGTCGCTAAAATCGGATCGATCCGCCTTTAATTTTGCTTTGGCCGGGCCTATAAACCCGCGCCGTTGGGCAATCTGTAGTAACGCCCGCGAATCACAACTTTCGAGAGACTCTCGCATGGCCGGACATTCCCAATTCAAGAACATCATGCACCGCAAGGGCAAACAGGACGCGATGAAGTCCAAGATGTTCGGCAAGCTTGCGCGTGAAATCACCGTGGCCGCCAAGCTGGGAACACCCGATCCAGCGATGAATCCACGTTTGCGCGCGGCGGTGGTCGCGGCTCGCGCCGAAAACATGCCGAAGGACAATATCGAGCGCGCCATCAAAAAGGCCATCGGCGGTGAAGGCGACAGCTATGACGAGATCCGTTACGAGGGATATGGTCCGGGCGGTGTTGCCGTGATCGTCGAGGCGCTGACCGATAACCGCAATCGTGCGGCGTCCGACATTCGCTCCTATTTCACCAAGTCGGGCGGCAATCTCGGTGAAACCGGTTCGGTGTCCTTCATGTTCGATCGCCTCGGCGTGATCGAATACGACGCAAAGGTGGCATCGGCTGACGACATGCTGGAGGCTGCAATCGAAGCAGGCGCCGACGACGTTGTCTCGAGCGAGGATGGTCATGAGGTATTCGCTTCGCAGGATACATTCCGCGAAGTCGCCAAGGGGCTGGAAGCGAAGTTCGGCGAGCCGCGCAAGGCGGCGCTGATGTGGAAACCACAGAACACCATCACGGTCGACGACGAGACCGGTGAAAAGCTGTTCAAGCTGCTCGACCTGCTGAACGAGCATGATGACGTCCAGAACGTCTATGCGAATTTCGAAGTTTCGGACGCGCTTGCGGCGAAGATGGCGGGCTAAATCCCTCGACTTGGTCCGGATTGTCCTCCCGCCTGCGTGGGGACGGCACCGTATTGGGTGGGGATGTCTTCTTGGATAAGGGCCGGAAGGTCGTGGTAGTACTCAAGCCATGACACCTCTGCCAATTCGCTCACCCGTCCGTATTCTGGGGATCGATCCGGGCTTGCGCCGGACCGGGTGGGGCGTGATCGATATCGACGGCAACCGCCTGATGTATGTTGGCTGCGGGTCGGTGGAGTCCCGCGAAACACTCTCGCTGGCGGAGCGGTTGCTTGCCATCCATGAAGGGTTGGCCCGCGTGCTCGGAGACTTCAAGCCGCTGGAAGCGGCAGTCGAGCAGACCTTCGTCAACAAGGATGGCGCGTCAACACTGAAGCTTGGCCAAGCCCGGGGCGTGGCCATGCTGGCGCCGGCACAGTTCGGCATTTCGGTTGCGGAATATGCCCCCAACCAGGTGAAGAAGACCGTCGTCGGGGCGGGGCATGCCGACAAGAACCAGATCCGCGTCATGCTCGGCATCCTGTTGCCCAAGGCCGATCCGAAAACACCGGATGCCGCCGACGCGCTGGCCATTGCCATCACGCACGCGCATCACCGGCAAAGCGCGATGCTGAAGCTGAAAGTTGCGCTCTAGTCTTTGCTGCGGCGGGTGGCGAAGCGCACCGTTCGATGCGATGATGACAGAAATCGAGGATTGTTTCCGATGGATGCGACGGCTCTGATAATTTTCGCGTTGGCGGTTTTGGTGGCGGCGGCTTCGCCGGGACCCGCGATCGCGGCGTTGCTCGCACGCGTGATCGGACGCGGTACCGCGGGTGTTCCCGCCTTCATCGGTGGGGTCGTGCTCGGTGACCTCACATGGCTGGCTATTGCGGTGCTGGGCCTGTCATTCGTTGCGAACAGCTTCGAAATGATTTTTGCCGTCATCAAGTATATCGGCGCAACCTATCTTCTTTACATCGCATGGCGCTTGTGGACTGCACCGGTGACGCCTGTGGATGTGGACGCCGCAAATAACGTCGATGGAAAGCCACTGCGATCGTTTCTCGGCGGATGGCTGCTGACGCTCGGGAATCCGAAGACCATCGCATTCTATGTCGCGCTGACACCGACGCTGATTGATGTCTCGCGCATTGATCTTGTCAGCTACGCCGAACTGGCGAGCATCATTGCAGTGGTGCTGGTGTTTGTGTTGGGTGGTTACGCGCTGGCGGCAGCGCGGGCGCGATCGTTGTTTCGCAGTTCGCGCGCGATGCGCCTGCTCAATCGGATTGGCAGTACCGTGATGGCAGGCGCGGCCGCGGCCGTCGCGACACGATAGGATCGCGCGTGATTGGAAAGCTCAAAGGATTGATCAACTCCTACGGCGAGGACTATGTGATCCTCGACGTGCAGGGCGTCGGCTATCAGGTGCATTGCTCGGCGCGGACGCTGCAGGCCCTTCCGGCTCCGAGTGAAGCCGCGGTGTTGTCCATCGAAACCTATGTCCGCGAGGACCAGATCAAGCTGTTCGGTTTTCGCAGCGATGTGGAGCGGGAATGGTTTCGCCTGCTGCAGACTGTTCAGGGCGTCGGCGCCAAAGTGGCACTCGCCGTGCTCAGCACTTTGCCGCCGTCCGATCTTGCCAACGCAATTGTGTTGCGTGACAAGGCCGCCGTTGCGCGCACGCCGGGTGTTGGACCCAAGGTTGCCGAGCGCATCGTTACGGAGTTGAAGGACAAGACACCGGCATTGGCAAATATCGACCCGGCCGTGGTGCATCTCTCGGAAGCGATGGACGACAACCGCGCGCCGCGGCCTGTCACCGACGCGATCTCCGCGCTGGTCAATCTCGGCTACGGTCAGCCGCAGGCCGCGGCCGCGATCGCAAGTGCCGCCCGCAACGCCGGTGATAATGCCGAGACCGCACAACTTATTCGGCTTGGCCTGAAGGAGTTGTCGAAGTGAGTGGCCGCGCGGGCGTCATGCGCTTCGTTCGGTTCGTGGGCATCGTCGCCATCTTCACGATTGCAGGGCCATTGACCATGGCCGCGATTGTGTCGCTGGTGATCGTCACGCTGGGCGCGGCACTGTTGCAGCCGTTGCTCGTGTTGATCGATCTCGATGCCTTGCGCACGGTGGCATCAATTGCAGCGTGGCTGCTGGCCGCGATTGCTATTCTCGCGTCGTTTCTTCCATCGGTCGCGGCAGGGATTGTCTTCGCATGTTGCGCGGTCTACGCCGAAATTAACGCGATCTGGATGGCATGGATCGCCGCTTTCATTGCGGTCGTCGGCTTCGTCACATTCGGTAAATTCGTCAGGCCATCGGAGTCCTCTGCGTTGATCCTGCCAGACGTTCAGTCGATATCACAGGCGGTGTCACTGTCCGCGATGTTGGGTGTGCTCGCATGTCTTGCGGCCAGTTTTTGCTGGTGGCTTGCCCGGCCGCTTCATCGGATTAAAAATAGCTCATGACTTCGCCCCGCCTTATCACGCCTGAGCGCCGCGCCGATGACATCGGCGACACGTCGCTGCGCCCGCAGAATTTGTCGGAGTTTGTCGGCCAGCAGCAGGCGCGCGCCAATCTTCAGATTTTCATCGACGCGGCGCGCAAGCGCAACGAAGCGCTCGACCATGTGCTGTTCGTCGGGCCCCCCGGCCTCGGCAAGACCACGCTGGCGCAGATCGTCGCGCGTGAATTGGGCGTCGGATTTCGCGCAACCTCAGGACCGGTGATCGCCAAGGCTGGCGACCTTGCAGCGCTGCTCACCAATCTTGAAGAACGTGATGTATTGTTTATCGACGAAATCCACCGGCTTAGCCCCGCCGTCGAGGAAGTACTCTATCCTGCGATGGAGGACTTCCAGCTCGATCTCATCATTGGCGAAGGGCCGGCCGCGCGATCGGTGAAGATCGATCTGGCAAAATTCACGCTGGTCGGCGCGACCACGCGCGCAGGGCTACTGACCAATCCGCTGCGTGATCGGTTCGGCATTCCGGTGCGGCTGAATTTCTACACCGTGGATGAGCTTGAGAAGATCGTGACCCGTGGTGCGCGTGTCCTCAACATCGGCATGACCCCCGACGGCGCAAACGAAATCGCGCGTCGAGCGCGCGGGACGCCACGTATTGCGGGTCGACTGTTGCGGCGGGTGCGCGATTTCGCATCGGCGGCGGATGCGATCGCCATCGATCGCAAGATCGCAGACAACGCGCTCGGCGCCCTGGAAGTCGACAAGGCGGGTCTTGATGCGATGGACCGGCGCTATTTGACGACGATTGCCCTGAACTATGGTGGCGGCCCGGTCGGCGTCGAGACCATGGCGGCGGCGTTGTCGGAGCCGCGCGATGCCATCGAGGATATCATCGAGCCGTATCTCATCCAGTGCGGCTATCTGCAGCGCACCCCGCGCGGGCGGCTGCTGACGTCTCATGCCTTCCGGCATCTGGGCCTCGCGGAGCCGTCGCGTGACCCTGGCCAGTTCGGCCTGTTTGGTGGCAGTGACGACGACGCACCGTAATTCCGCTTTAATTGGCGGCAATGGATAGCGCGCATCACGATTAGTCATTCATGATTTCACGTCGACATTTCTTAAAGTTCATGGCCGGTCTGGGCGCGTTTGGCGCATCCACGGCGGCCTATGGTTTCGGCATCGAGCCGGAACGCCTTCGCGTTACGCGGTATGATATCAACCCATCGCAATGGCCTTCCGACCTTCAGCTCAAGATCGCCGTCATCGCCGACCTTCATGCCTGCGATCCGTGGATGTCGCTGGAGCGCATTCAGGGCATCGTCGATCGCACCAACAGTCTTGGCGCTGATGTCATCGTCATGCTGGGCGACTATGTTGCCGGGCATCGCCATGTGACTCGTTACATTCCGGCGAATGAGTGGGCGCCGGTGCTGGCCGGATTGAAGGCGCCGCTGGGCGTGCATGCGATTCTCGGCAATCACGACTGGTGGGAGGACAACACCGTCCAGCGTGAGGGACAGGGTCAGACGATCGCGCGCCGTGCGCTCGAGGCGGCCGGTATCCCGGTTTACGAGAACGACGTGCAACGCCTGACCAAGGGTGGCCGGCCGTTCTGGCTGGCTGGCCTTGGCGATCAATTGGCCTACGTGCCTGCGCGTCGTTTCAGGCCGATGAGCCGCATCGGTGTCGATGATCTGGCTGCGACACTGGCAAAAGTGACCGACGATGCACCGATCATCCTTCTCGCGCACGAACCGGACGTTGCGCCGCGCGTGCCTGCGCGGGTTGCCTTGCAGCTCAGCGGACATACCCATGGTGGTCAGGTCCGGTTGTTTGGCTGGTCGCCGGTTGTGCCCTCGCGATATGGCGGCAAGTTTGCTTATGGGCATGCGCATGCGAAATGCGATGTCATCGTTTCCGGCGGCCTTGGCTGCAGCATCATGCCGTTCCGTCTCGGCGTTCCGCCCGAGATCCTGCTGGTGAGCATGGGCAAGCCAGTGCGAGGCCCCGTCATTTCGTAAAACCTGTGGCTGCGCTTGCGCGCGCAAGGATTTTGCGCAAAACGATGGCTTATCTCAGGCAGCCATGGGTCCGGCAGTGACAGCACATCTCGACGGGTCGATCCGCGACGGCAAGCACGTCATGCAGGTGCGCGTGTATTACGAAGACACCGACTTCACCGGCATCGTCTATCACGCCAATTATCTGCGCTTCATGGAGCGCGGACGGACGAACTATCTTCGTCTGCTAGGGGCTGACCAGCGTGCGCTGTTTGCGGAAGCGGAGACCGAAGCGCCGGGCTTCGCCTTTGTCGTGCGTGCGATGCAGATCGAATATCTCAAGCCGGCGCGGATGGATGATGTGCTCGAGGTCATCACGGTGCCGGTCGAGGTGAAAGGCGCATCGATCACGCTGGGGCAGGAAGTGCGGCGCGGTGACGATGTTCTCATCGAAGCGCGGGTGAAGGTTGCTTTCGTATCGGGCGGCCGCGCACGGCCAATTCCGAAGGCTCTGCGCGTAGCCATGAAGGCTGATCAGGACTCGCTCTAAATTCTTCTGAAATCCGGTGTTTCGCTTTGCGTGCAAATTTACGTTTGACAGGTTGTACCGATTGGTACAAATTGCGCCTATCGGAACAAGCAACGTTCGCAGGAGATGGTCAATGTCGCGCCCCCCGCTGCCGCCATTCACGAGAGAAACCGCTGCGCAAAAAGCTCGCATGGCGGAAGACGCATGGAATACCCGCGATCCGGTGAAGGTCTCGCTCGCCTACACAGAAGACAGCCGTTGGCGAAATCGCTCCGATTTTCTCGAAGGCCGCCCCGCCATTGTTGAATTTCTGACGCGCAAATGGGCGAAGGAACGTGAGTACCGGTTGATCAAGGATCTCTGGTGCTTCGACGATAACTTCATTTCGGTGCGTTTCCAGTACGAATGGCATGACGATGACGGTCAGTGGTATCGCTCGTATGGAAATGAGAACTGGGAGTTCGATCAGGACGGCTTGATGCGCCGCCGTGAAGCCAGCATCAACGACGTCAAGATCACCGAGACCGAACGCCGTTTTCGCTGGCCCTTGGGACCGCGGCCCGCAGATCATCCAGGTCTCGCTCCGGAGCCGAAATAACAGTTGCTGGCTGACGCAGGATAAGAATGGCGAAGTCTGTCACCGAGCGCGCGAATCTTCTGTCGCAACTGTCTGAGGTTTTTCGCGCGCACGGCTACGAAGGCGCAACGCTTGCGCTGATTTCGCAGGCGACTGGTCTCGGAAAGGGGAGCCTCTACAACTTCTTTCCCGGCGGCAAGGAGCAGATGGCGACGGAAGTTCTCGTCGCCATCGATCAGTGGTTTGTCGATCACATCTACAAGCCGCTGCGCGCGACCAACGATCCGTCAAAGGGCATCGCCGAGATGTTCGCGGCGGTCGATAATTATTTTCGGTCGGGTGAGCGCGTCTGCCTCGTGGGAGCTGTCGCGCTCGGCGCGTCACGGGATATCTTTGGTGAGAAAGTGAAAATCTATTTCGCGGGCTGGGTTGACGCGCTGGCTACGGCGTTGCGTCGACTTGGCGATGACAAGGGACAGGCTCGTCGCAAAGCGGAACAGGCGGTCCTCGAAATTCAGGGTGCGCTGGTGCTGACCCGGGCCTTTGACGACCCAAAGGTGTTTGCGCGCGCGCTTGAAGAGTCGGAGCGGCGGCTCAAGGCGTAAGGGATGGAAGCGCGGTTTCTCCCAGTTGAAAAATGGCGCCGACGCCTGAGGGGACGCGCCGGCGCTTGAGTGTTTAGAGTGTTACGCGGCCTTGTGGCGCTCCTGTTCAGCCTCGAAGAGTGTCAGTTCTTCTGCGAGCGCGCGTGCCACGCTTGGACGCTTGCGCAGGCGAGACAGATAATTTTTCACGTTCGGCCAGTTGGCGAAATCGATCTGCGGCGTGGCTCTGCTCCAGTTCAGCACCGTGACCAGATAGGCATCCGCGACGGTGAAGTGATCAAGCAGGAATTCGCGGCCTTCGAGATAGGTGTTGAGATAGTCGAGTCTCGAAAGGCCCTTTTTAAGCGTATAGGCGTGCACTTCCGCCGGAGCCTTGCGGTCGAGCAAATTGATGAACAGTCCCTTGTGCAATTCGGTGCCGATGAAGCACAACCACTGATGCAAGTGCGAGCGTTCTCGGTCCGATGACGCGGCAATCTGCGCGCCGGGAAAGCGGCTCGCGACATATTGGAGGATCGCGGCATTCTCGGTGAGAATATCGCCGTCGTCGGTGCGCAAGGTCGGTACAAGCCCGAGCGGATTGATGGCAAGGTAGTCTGCGTTGTCCTGTTGGATGCGTTTTGTCTTTGGATCGACTTCGAGGAATGTGGCGTCTGCGCCAGCTTCATAAAGTGCGACGCGCGTTGCCATCGAACATGCGAGCGGAGAAAAATAGAGATCCATGGTGTGTCTCCTGATGTGAAGAAAGATCAAGCGGTCGCGCGCCCGCATTGATTTTTATACCGTTCCGCATAAATTAAATCCGGTCAAGAGAATTGTTTGCGATATGGTACAAAAAAAAGAAGATTTCCCCGAAGCCCCGAGCGCGCCGAAGCGCCGGGGCCGGCCGCGCGCATTCGAGCCTGATGTTGCGCTGGGCAAGGCGATGAACACGTTCCGCGATGGCGGCTTTGCCGCAACGTCGCTGGACGACCTCAGCGAGGCGATGGGGATCAACAGGCCGAGCCTCTATGGCACCTTCGGCGACAAGCGCGATCTGTTCCTGAAGGCCTATGAGCGATATCGGCACGAGATGGCGGCGACCTTTGCCGGTGCCTTCGATCCTGGGCTGACGCTCCGCGAAACGCTGGAGAGGATTTATGCCACCGCGATCGATGTCTATCTTGCGGGTGAAAACGGCCCGCGTGGCTGCTTCACAGTGATGACAGCGACGTCGGAGGCGATGGCTGATCCGGAAATCCGCTCCTATGTCCAGAAAGCGCTCGGCAGCACGCAGAGGACGCTGGCAAAACGCTTTCAGGTGGCTCAGGAGGCGGGGGAGTTGTCGCCGACAGCGAATTTGCAGGTGCTGGCGCAAATCGCGGCCTCGACCGTTGAGGCCATCGCCATCAGGTCCCGCGCCCGCGTCGCCCGTGCTGAACTCGAGGCGATTGCGAAAGGCACGGTTGATCTGATCTGCGGATCTGCATCCCAGCGCTGATCGGGTGACGCGCCCGGCCAAGTCATGTAAAAGCTATTCACATGAGTTGGCACAAAAACAGCGGCCGTCGCGAAGGCGGCTATCATCACGGCAATCTGAAAGAAGCGCTGATGCAAGCCGCGCTCGATCTCATTGCCCAGAAGGGTCCGGCCGGATTCACTTTCGCCGAGGCCGCGCGGTCGGCCGGCGTCAGCCCCGCCGCGCCCTATCGCCATTTCCGCGACCGCGACGAGTTGCTCGCCAGCGTGGCCCAGCAGGGGTTCGAGCAGTTCGAGGCACGCCTCACTGCGGCATGGGATGATGGCCGGCCCAACACGCCTGTTGCATTCCAGCGCGTGGGCAAAGCCTATCTCGCCTTTGCGCGCGAACACCCGGCCTATTACTCGGCGATGTTTGAATCCGGGCTTCCACTGGAGAGCAATCCGGCATTGCTTGTGGCCAGTGAACGCGCATTCGCGATCATTCGCGCCGCCGCCGAGCGGTTGGTCGCAATGGCGCCGCCCGGTGTGCCGCGTCCGCCGGCGCTGATGATGGCGCTCCACATCTGGTCGATGTCGCACGGCATCGCATCATTGTTCGGCCGAGGGGACTCGGCTGGCCGCAAGCTTCCAATGACTCCGGAAGACCTCCTGGAAGCAGGTGTCCTGATCTATCTCAAGGGACTCGGCTTCCCGAGCGATCAGTGTCCGCCGGAACCCGCCAAAAATTAAATTCGACACGGTCTATTTTGCCGCGCTTGACAAAATCCCGGGATGTTTTATCTATGTAAATGTTATTTACATTCACGGTGACGTGAGGGAGAGACGTTA
Organism: uncultured Alphaproteobacteria bacterium; assembly: GCA_963751855.1. Lineage (GTDB taxonomy): Bacteria > Pseudomonadota > Alphaproteobacteria > Rhizobiales > Xanthobacteraceae > Afipia. The sequence continues at coordinate 39,581 of CAVVWF010000009.1, forward strand.
TGGCGAACAGCGCAGACGCCAACACTGCAAACTTCGACAGATGGGGCCGCCCGGCATGGGCCGGACGGCCTTCCGACAATTTCGATTCTCGTGATTTCGCCTGGCACCCCGGGCGGATCATTGTGACCATCGCGGCCTTCATCATCTGGTGGCCGCTCGGCCTTGCCATCCTCGCTTACTCACTCTGGAGCAGAAACATGGGTTGCTGGAGCAACGATCGTCACGGCCGCTGGGCCAACAAGATGGAGCGCATGCAGGACAGGATGGAGCGGATGCGCGGCCGTATGGAGGGGCGCGGTTATTACGCACCCTCAAGCGGCAATCGTGCCTTCGACGACTACCGCGTGGAAACGCTGCAACGTCTCGAAGAAGAGCAGGTGGAGTTCAAGAACTTCCTCGATCGTCTGCGCCACGCCAAGGACAAGGAAGAGTTCGACGCCTTCATGGCGCAGCATCGCCAGCGTCCGACGCCGCCGAGCGATCAGCCGCAGGGATAAAGCCGTCTCTTCCGAATGTTCGATACCGCCGCCCGTTTGCACAAGCAGACGGGCGGCTTTTCTTTTAGCGAATGGGTATCCGTCGCAGCGCCAAGGCATCGAACGCGGCAACAAGCGTGATCCCGACCGAGTACGAAACGATATCCCACCACGAAAAGAACCGGCCGATCAGCAGGACCCCGATCCGTGTGCTGCGGAATGTGTCGAGTATGTCGGTGTGTCACAACTGACTGAATTCGACACCGCCAAACAGGCAGGCCCATCCCTGCTTGATGCCAGCGGATGAATTCGTAAGTCCATGCCGTCAGGCGTCTCTTCGACATACGGGTGGCGAAGCGCCGCTCGTTGTCAGCGAACAGTGTCAGTATCGGTCCAAGCCGATCTATTGATGTGGAGGAATCCAAAGTGCACTCACACGGAGGGGATCATTCTTTTGAAGTCTGCTTTCGACTCCAGTCGAAGCAAATCATCGTGTTTTGACGTTGCGTGTGGGGCGCGGGTTCAATCTGCCATGCGCCGTCTTGAGGGGGACCAGGCAATCAATGGTGCGGCTGTGCCGATCCATCGCCACAGCAGAGCTGCACAACCGCGTTCCAGCCCCAGAACAGAATCCCGGCCAACGGCACAAGATTCGACAGGATCAGGATGGATGCCGCGGGACGCTCGTGACGCCCGCATTGTCTGGAGCCTGACGAGGTCGGAGCTGTGGATGTCATGGCCCGGATAGATCCGGTGGGGTCAGGGGTTCGTCACATCCCTGATTTTGATCCTATTTCCAGGGCAAATATCCGAACCGGTAACCTCGCCTTAACTATGATTAGCGTTTGGTTATAAGGGCAAAATACCGCTGACAGCCCTCGTTTTGACACGTTAGCAGGGGATTGAGGCGCTGGCCTCGGACAGGCCATCCCATGCGACACGAGATCGAATTGGGCGGTCGGCGGCGTCGGCGCTTTTGCGGTTGGCCAATCATTGCCGGGACACTTGCAGTGGCCGTGTTCGACATAGGGAATTGTTCGCCTTGAGAGGATACCGATCATGAATCCAGCCGACGTGGCTCAGTCGGCGTTGCCGCTGGCCTCTGCCGACGTATCGTTGATTTCGCTGTTCTGGCAGGCCCACATCGTCGTCAAATTCGTGATGCTTGGTCTTCTGGCCTGCTCGGTGTGGGTCTGGGCCATCGCCATCGACAAGATCTTTCTTTATGCGCGCACCAAGCGCGCGATGGATCGTTTCGAACAGGCGTTCTGGTCCGGTCAGTCGATCGACGAGCTGTATCGCGCGTTGTCGGCCAAGCCGACCCATTCGATGGCGGCACTGTTTGTGGCGGCGATGCGGGAGTGGAAGCGGTCTTTTGAGAGCAATTCGCGGTCTTTCGCCGGACTTCAGATGCGTATCGACAAGGTCATGAGTGTATCGATCGCGCGTGAAATCGAACGATTGGATCGGCGTCTGCTGGTTCTGGCCACCGTGGGTTCGGCAAGCCCGTTTGTCGGCCTGTTCGGTACGGTTTGGGGCATTATGTCGAGCTTTCAGTCCATCGCGGCGTCGAAAAACACCTCGTTGGCGGTGGTGGCCCCCGGCATCGCCGAGGCATTGTTCGCGACGGCCATCGGTCTTATCGCCGCAATTCCGGCGACAATTTTCTACAATAAGTTCATCTCGGAGGTGAACCGGCAGGCCCAGCGGCTTGAAGGGTTCGCCGACGAGTTCTCGGCGATCCTGTCACGACAGATCGACGAACGCGCGTAAGGGATGAGCCTGTGAGCGCAAACAGTTTGAGCGCGATCTTGGGGTGCCGGCCATGGGTATGAGCATGGGAGGCGGGTCAAGCGGTGGCGGTGGCCGCCGGCGTACTCGCCGTGCCGCTGTCATGGCCGAGATTAACGTCACCCCGATGGTCGACGTGATGCTGGTGCTGCTCATTATCTTCATGGTGTCCGCACCGCTGCTGACGGTGGGCGTCCCGCTCGATTTGCCGCAGACAGCGGCCAAGAGCCTCGATCAGGACAAGGAGCCGCTGACGCTTTCAGTTCAGCTCAGCGGGAAGATTTTTCTCAACAATACCGAGATCAAGGCCGACGAACTGGTGCCGAAGCTAAAGGCGATCACAGATGCGCGCGGTGGCATGGATGAGCGCATCTTTGTTCGTGGCGACACAAAGGTGGATTACGGTACGGTGATGCGTGTGATGGGACGCCTGTCAGCCGCAGGGTTCAAACGCGTAGCTCTGGTGACCGAGGTCGAGCAGGGAACCTGACGTTGAAGATCGACAAGACCATCGCAGCGTCTGTCGCCCTCCACGCCCTGGTCCTCGGCTGGGGCTTGGTGTCGTTCTCGACGAGAGCGCTTGAGTCGATGCCGGAAGAATCCTTGCCGGTCGATATCGTTTCCGCTGAACAGTTCGCGAAAGCGACGCAGGGGATGAAGACCGGCAAGAAAGAAAATCCAAAGCCACTCGTCGAAAAAGTTGCCGAGGCAAAGCCACCGGTTGACGACGCAGTCGGCAAGATCGACGACAAGAAGCCGCCGGTGGTCACCGATGCGGCGCCACCGCCTCCGCCCAAGCCTGTCGAAAAGCCGGTGGAGAAAAAGCCAGATCCGCCGAAGCCTGTCGCTCAGGAAAAGCCGAAGGAAGAGACCAAGCCTGCGGAGAAAAAGCCCGACCAGGCGAAAGTTGATCCGATCGCGGAGGCTCTGAAGAAAGAGGAAAGCAAGAAGCCGCCGCCGAAGCCTCAGCAGGTCAAGGCTGCGCCGCCTCAGCCGGAAAAGCCGAAGGCCGAGCGCGTCTTCGATCAATCGAAAATCGCGGCGTTGCTCGACAAGCGTGATCCATCGCGGCAGTCGATCACCGGAAGCGAACTCAATTCGCAGGCTTCGCTGGGAACGGCGAAAGGGCACGCTGCCGACAACTCGGCAACGTGGGGCGCCATGTTCCGCCAACAGGTCGAGCGTTGCTGGAAGAAGCCCTATGGCGGTGTTGAAGCGCAGAAGGTCGAAGCGGTCTTTTCGATCAAGCTGAAGCGCGACGGCACACTGGAAACTATGCCGGTGCCGCTGCCCGGTGGCGCGAGCCCGTATTTCCGCGTCTATCAGGAGAGCGCGCAGCGCGCGATCATTGAGTGTCAGCCGTATAACTTGCCGGCTGCCTATTTCGACGAATGGAAATTCTTCGAACCCGCTTTCACCGAAAAATTTTCATGACGTCGAGACGTAACGGCGACGCCGCCAGAATGAAGTTTACATGACCATGCGAGATGCAGACGAGTTGCACGCGATGAATTCTAAAAGTGGTTTCCACCTTACGCGCCGTCAATTGATGTCAGGGGCGGCATCGGCCGGGTTGCTGCTGGCAATTCCTGCTGAACAAGCCCTGGCGCAGGCACGCGTGACCGTTACCGAAGGCAATTTCCAGCCGATCCCGATCGCGATCCCGAATTTCGTTCCCGGCACCCAAGGTGATGGTGATGTTTCGGCCGGCATTGCGCAGGTCATCACCAACAATCTGCGGCGCAGTGGATTGTTCGCGCCGATCGATCAGGCGGCCTATATCGAGCGCATTTCGAACATTGATGTTCCGCCGCAATTCCAGAACTGGCGCAGCATCAACGCACAGGCGCTCGTGACTGGTCGCGCCACCCGGCAGGGGGATGGACGCCTCAAGGCGGAGTTCCGTCTGTGGGACGTTCCGCAGACAAAGCAACTCGCCGGTCAGCAATATTTTACGTCGCCGGAGTCCTGGCGGCGCATCGCGCACATTATTTCCGATCAGATCTACGAACAGCTCACCGGCGAGAAGGGTTACTTCGACAGCCGCGTTGTGTTTGTCGACGAGACCGGTCCGAAGGAGCGCCGTGTGAAGCGTCTCACGATGATGGATCAGGATGGTGCGAATGTTCGCTACTTGACCCGTGGCGCCGATCTTGTGCTGACCCCGCGTTTCTCGCCGTCCACGCAGGAAATCACCTACATGGAGTTCGGCCAGGGTGATCCGCGCGTCTACCTGTTCAATGTCGAGACCGGCCAGCGTGAGATCGTCGGCAACTTCCCCGGTATGTCATTTTCGCCGCGTTTTTCGCCGGACGGTCAGCGCATCATCATGAGCCTGCAGCAGGGCGGCAACTCGAACCTATTTGTGATGGATCTGCGGTCAAAATCGACCACGCGTCTCACCGATACGCCGGCCATCGATACTTCACCATCTTATGCACCGGATGGCGGTCGAATCTGCTTCGAGTCCGATCGCGGCGGCAAGCCGCAGATTTATGTGATGGGTGCCAGCGGCGGCGGCGCGCAGCGGATTTCGTTCGGCGATGGCAGCTATTCGACGCCGGTCTGGTCGCCGCGTGGCGACTATATCGCCTTCACCAAGCAGGGCGGCGGTCAGTTCGCCATCGGAATCATGAAGCCGGACGGCTCGGGTGAACGCATTCTCACCTCCGGCTATCACAATGAAGGTCCAACCTTCGCGCCCAATGGACGCGTGGTGATGTTCTTCAGGGAGTCGGGTGCCGGGCCGTCTCTTTTCACGGTCGATATCTCCGGTCGGAACGAGCAGAAAGTGCCAACGCCGGGCTTTGCATCTGATCCGGCGTGGTCCCCGCTGCTGTCGTAAACGAGGCGTTAACCGCGAGTTTGCCATGCCGTCTGACCCCGGCAAGGTTTGCCTAGTTTGCTGAATTCATGCGCGAATTTCGTGTTTCCGGGTTCCCTGTAAGAATTCGAAAACCATGTTCGCTCAGAAAGACTTCATCTGCTCAGGATAACAATTGCTCTTCCAAATCAGGGCAATTGGTAGCTGATGCAGCTCGTTGAAGCCGAACTGAAAAGCGATGACGATCGTTTGCCGCCGACGATCTATGCGGCGCTCGTCGATTCGCTGTTTCAGAATTTCATGCCCGTCTTCGCCGGCACAGTGACGGCGTCGATCGCGGCCGTCATGACGGCGCTCAAGACCGGAAATCAGTTGATCTGGCCATGCGCGGTTTGGATCGTCATGGTCGGGATCGGCCGCACGATCCAGATGCATAGGTACGAGATTGAGCGTCGTGGCGGTCCGCTGACGCCGGAACGTGCCGCCTGGTGGGAACCTCGCTACAAAATCCTCGCCGACCTCTACGCCAGCTCACTCGGCTTGTGGTGCGCCGTGGTCGTGCTCGGAAGCGACGATGCGGTCGCGCATATGATCTGTACGGCTTGCACGATCGGTTACACTGCGGCAGGCGCGGGCCGTAACTATGGCCGGCCGCTGATCATCCAACTGCACATCCTGTTTGCCTGTGCGCCGTTGTCGATCGCGCTCATCATCCACGGTAATCCTTATTACCTTGGTCTTGGCATGTTGCTGGTGTTGTTCTTCATCGGCCTCAAATACATCAATCTCAACCTCCACCGGATTTTCGTGAAGGCGAGGATTACCAGCGAACGGCTGGCTTCGATCGCCGGTCAGTTCGACACCGCGCTGAACAACATGCCGCATGGCTTGTGCATGTTCGGTCCCGATGGCTGTCTCGCAGTGATGAATAACCGTTTCACCGCTATGATGGCTTTGCCCGACGATATGGTTCATCTCGGCGCGTCTTTCAGCGAAGTGGTTTCTGCTTGCGTCAGGGCCAGATCGCTTTCGCCGGAGAATGCAGACGAAATCGTTTGTGAGATCGAAGGTTCGAAGGCTGCCGAAATTATCACGGTCAATAACGAGCGCCGGAGCGAGCGCGCGCTGTCATGGAATTTTCAGCCGATGGCAGGCGGCGGCACCGTCGTGCTGGTTGAAGACATCACTGAGCGTCGTAATGCCGAAGCCAAGATCCACCACATGGCTCGCTTCGACGAGCTGACCGGATTGCCGAACCGGCTCAATTTCCGCAACCAGATCGAGCAATTGCTGGCACAGCCGATCGCCGAAGCGCCGTTGTCGGCGTTGCTGTTTATTGACCTCGACCAATTCAAGCAGGTCAACGACACCCTCGGGCATCCGAGCGGAGATACACTTCTCTGCGCGGTTACCGCCCGTTTGCGCGGGCTGCTGCGGCCTCAAGACCTTGTCGCCCGTTTTGGCGGTGATGAGTTCGTGGTCTTCCAGCGCAACATCCACTCGGCAGAAGATGCTGCTTCGCTTGCGCGCCGGATCGTCAGTCGGTTGAGCGAACGCTACGAGGTCGATCAGCATTTGGTCGAAATCGGAGCAAGCGTTGGTATCGCTCTTACTCAGCCAAGCGGCAGCGCAAGTGCCGATACGCTTCTGAAAAACGCCGATATGGCGTTGTATCGGGCAAAGGCTGATGGCCGTGGCACATTCTGCTTCTTCCGCCAGGAAATGGCCCAGACCGTCGAAGCGCGGCGCGTGCTCGAGTTGGATTTGCGCCAGGCGCTCGCGAATGAGGAATTCGAGCTCTATTATCAGCCGCTGGTCAATCTCAAGACCGGCCGCATCTCCACCTGCGAGGCGTTGCTGCGCTGGAATCACGCAACGCGTGGCGCGGTATCGCCGGCGGATATCATTCCAGTGGTCGAGGATATGGGGCTTATCGTCGATCTCGGACGCTGGATCCTGCGCAAGGCCTGCATGGAATGCATGAAGTGGCCGGAGGGCGTGAGTGTTGCGGTCAATTTCTCGCCGCAGCAGTTTCACCAGCGCGACGTCATGAGTGAGGTTCGTTACGCTCTGGAAGTTTCAGGTTTGCCTCCGCATCGTCTCGAAATCGAGATCACGGAATCGTCTCTGCTGCGTAACACACAGTGGACACTCGACGTGCTGGCGCAATTGCGTGCCGCCGGCGTTCGCATCTCGCTCGACGATTTCGGTACTGGCTATTCCAGCTTGAGCTATCTGCATAATTTCCCGCTGCAGAAGGTGAAGATCGATCGCTCGTTCCTCGAAGGCATCGGCAACGATCGGCCGCTGACGCTGCTGCGCGGTGTTGCGCGCCTCAGCGCCGATCTCGGGATGTCTGTTGTGGTCGAGGGTGTGGAAACAAACGATCAGCTTGAACTCATCAGCGCGGACGGAGCGGTGACGGAAGTTCAGGGCTACGTGTTCAGTCCGCCGGTCCCTGCACAGCAAATCCGGCAGCTCGTCACCGCTTCGCATAGCCGTGTTGCAAAGGACGCGGAATCCAAGAGCGCAGTCTTGCGCTCGATCGCCTGAAAATCCTTTCTCTCAAACGATCTTCCGGCGACACAAATTATCTAAACCAGAGCCTTCGCGCGTTGATGATGGCGCAATGAAGATTCGCCGCGACAGAGCAAACGTAAGGATGGCGGTTAACCCTAATATCGTAGCTTCTTTGCACTTTTCTTAAGAAGCCTTTAACCTTGTCTCAATGGCGTAGGAATGCAGGCCGAGCGGCCGGGGGCATTGATGATATCGGCGCTTCAAAATACCGGCCGCGAGCTTGAAAAGAAGGTCGATCTGCTCGACCGGGTCGATTACCGGCTCGTCGAAACGGATGCCGACAGGGAAGCGATCTACCGCCTGCGCTATCGCGCCTATTTGTCCGAAGGGGCCATCGAACCCCGCAAGGACCACATGCTGACGGATCGCTTCGACGACGCGCCGAATTCCTGGACGTTCGGGGTTTACGTGGATGGTTCGCTGGCAAGCTCGCTGCGCATCAGTGTGGCTTCTCCGGAGAACCCGGACACGCCAGCCGTCGATGCGTTTGGCGATCTGCTCGGGCCCAAGCTTGCGGAAGGCAAGATCATTGTCGATCCGAACCGCTTCGTCGCCGATCCTTTCCGCGAGAACCGTATTCCCGAACTTCCCTACATGACGCTCCGGCTCGCGTATGTTGCTTGCGCCTATTTCAACGCCGATATCGGCACCGCAACCGTGCGCAAGGAGCATCAGGCTTTTTACCGGCGCGTCTTTATGCACACCCCGCTCTGCGCGCCTCGGCCGTATCCAAGTCTGGTCAAGCCTTTGAGCCTTATGGCGGTGAATTTTCTGGAGATGCGCGAAAAGGTTTTCCAGCGCTATCCGTTTTTCCGTTCCAGCTTTTTCGAGCGGCGGATGTTGTTCGAGCGCCAGCATGAAACGTTGCAGCTCGCGCCGGTTATGAATCTGCCGGACTTTCCGTTCGAACGGAGCCCAATCCGCTCCTCATCCTGAGGACGTGCGGGATAGGTTATCGCCAGAGCACGTCCCGTTTTGTGACATTAAAAATACTGTTCGGCCTCGAACCATTGTTCGGGGCCGTTTTCGTTTGATGCATTCACCGTCGCGCCATATTTATCAAGCATTAACCATTATCGTCGGTTTCATCCGATGGTTGGCATTTGAGAGGACTTGGCAACGCCTCATCAAGGTTGACGGAACGTTCGCTTAACCAACCCCCTGTAGACCGGACCCTAGTCCTTAAAACCAGAGCGTGGAGGCTCCGGAATGAAATATCAAATGCGTATCCTCCAGGGATTGAAGTTAGCCGCCGTCTTGGCTGTGGCGCTTTCGATGGGCGCCTGCGCTAACAAGAACGGCTTGGGCGCCGATGGATCGATGGCGGCGGGTGCTGCTGTCCCAGGTAGCCAACAGGATTTCGTGGTCAACGTTGGTGACCGCGTGTTCTTTGAAAGCGATCAGACCGAGTTGTCGCCGCAGGCGATCGCAACCCTCGACAAGCAGGCACAGTGGCTGCAGCAATACAGCCGCTACTCGTTCACCATTGAAGGCCACGCCGACGAGCGCGGTACGAGAGAATACAACATTGCGTTGGGCGCCAAGCGTGCGCAGTCCGTACGTAGCTTCCTCGCATCGCGCGGTATCGACGCGCGTCGCATGCGGACGATTTCCTACGGCAAGGAACGCCCGGTCGCGGTGTGTAACGATATCTCGTGCTGGTCGCAGAACCGCCGTGCAGTCACCGTGCTGAACGCCAGCTCCTAAGGTAAATGGTACTCAATGACAACCACGGCGCCTTCGGGCGCCGTTTTTGTTCTGGCTGTCGGTTTCCCCTGTTTGTAGTCACATTTTTGGCGTACTGAACCCTTCAATCTCGATAGCTTTGAAAGCGATACCCTTGTTTTACCGGGTCAAAATGTCATCCAGGTTTCAAATTCTTGTCTATGCGGTGCTGGCGTCAGCCACGGTCTGTTGGCCCCTGAGCGCGACGGCGCAACAGGACGATGTCGATCCGGAAGTTCGTATCGACCGGCTGGAAAACCAGTTGCGAACGCTGACCGGCCAGAACGAGGAACTGCAGTACCGCAATCGTCAGCTTGAGGAGCAATTGCGCGCGTTGCAGGGAGCCCAGCAGGCGCAGCCCGGCAATCAGGCGGTCGCTCCTCCGCGACCAGCCTCGCCCAATGTTGTGACCGCGCCGCCCGTCCAGCCCAATTCCGGCTATCCCGCTCCGCCGCCGCCAATCTACAATCAGCAAGCAGGCGAGAGCCCTGCGGTGATTGCTGCGCCACCGCCGTTAGGGGCGCCCCGTGGACGCCGCGGTGATGCATTCGATCCAAACCAAAATCCGAATGCGCCGGGCGTTCCGCGCGCTTTGGGTGGCGGTCAGGCGCCGGTGGCTGATGGACCGCCAGTCGGTGCACCCGGGGGCCGTGCAGCCGGAGAACCGCTCAATCTGTCAAACGTCGGAGGCTCGCGCGATCCTTATGGAGCGCCTGCCGCCAATGTGCAGCGCGGCGCGCCGCCGCCGCCGGGCAATACCACGGGGGCACTGACCACCGCGCCGCCATCGCAAACACCGCGCGATGAGTTCGATCTCGGCATCGGCTACATCCAGCGCAAGGACTATGCGCTGGCTGAGGAGACCATGCGGAATTTCGCCCAGAAGTACCCAAGCGATGCGCTGGTGCCGGATTCGCAATACTGGCTTGGTGAAAGCCTGTTTCAGCGGCAGAAATATCGTGATGCGGCTGAAGCCTTTCTGGGCGTGACCACGAAATTCGACACCTCCACAAAGGCGCCCGACGCGTTGTTGCGGCTGGGGCAGTCGCTGGCTGCGCTGAAGGAAAAGGAAGCCGCCTGCGCGGCATTTGGCGAAGTGACACGCAAATATCCCCGCGCATCGAACGGGGTGAAGCAGGGTGTCGGCCGCGAACAAAAGCGCGTCGGCTGTTGATGAGAAGCCCCTATGCCGATGAATTTCGGCAGAGGGGACTTCAACGCGATTTTGAGGCATGATCCCGCCAGGCGGGATCCGGATTTCCCGGACAACATCATGCTCAAACGAAATACCTCCGAGATCATCTCCGTTGCCGATGCGCGGCAGTTATTCGCGGACTGGAAGTCGGCGCCTGCGGTCGTGCTTGCAGTGTCCGGTGGCCCGGACTCCCTTGCGCTGATGTGGCTTGCCGCGCGCTGGCGGAAGGCGTTGAAGGCAGGCCCGCGTCTTGTCGCCGTGACAGTTGATCATGGGTTGCGTGCTGAAGCCGCCAGGGAAGCCCGCGATGTCAAGCAACTCGCGACGTCGCTTGGCATTGAACACCGCACGCTGCGGTGGACCGGCGCCAAGCCGAAAACGGGATTGCCGGCAGCGGCACGCGATGCACGCTATCGCCTCCTGATGCGCGCAGCCCGCGAATATCAAGCGTCGCATGTCTTCACGGCCCATACGCAAGATGATCAGGCTGAAACGTTCATCATGCGGATGTCGCGCGGCAGCGGCATCGCGGGTTTGGCGGCCATGTCGCGTGAGACGGCACGTGACGGCGTGATTCTCGCGCGGCCTTTGCTCAATATGCCAAAGGCCCGGCTCGTTTCCACTCTCTCGAAAGCCGGTATTGGGTATGCGGATGACCCGACCAATCATGACCCGCGGTTCACCCGTCCGCGGCTGCGGGCCTTGATGCCTGCACTGGCGGCGGAAGGGGTCGACTCGCACAGCCTGTCGCGGCTGACCGCCCGACTGGCACGCGCGAACGCGGCCCTTGAGGTCATGACCGACGGTGCCGAGCGTTACCTGAAAAGCATGAACGGCCCGGAGGCGGGGGTTGATCTGGCGGCGTTTGTCGCCCTGTCGGATGAAATCCGTGTGCGGCTTCTGCTCCGTGCGATCAACCGTATCGGCCACGAGGGACCGGCGGAGCTTGGCAAGGTCGAAACCCTGCTACAGGCGATGGATGAGGCGCCGCACAGAAAAACGGTCCGCGCGGGAGGCGTTCGGTTCAAGCAGACGCTGGCCGGGGCGGTCATCAGCATCACGCGCGATCGCATTTATGTCGCTCCGGCGCCCCCACGTAGCCGCGGGGCGCAGGGCAGGTCGCGGAAAATACCTTAACCACTGTTGAAATCGCCGTGACGAACGCCCTTATTTCACCCGGAATGGCGGTAATATGCGTTAAATAGTCCCAAGAGGTTCCCTTGGCATCATGGGGAGCCGCACCTAGATTGTATTGTAACCCGCCCGGAAAAATCCTGTTGCCGGCCCAAGGATATAAGGCCGTAATTCGCTCGGCCACGAAGGAAGCCCAATGAACGCCAACCTGCGCAATTTCGCCCTCTGGGTCATCATCGTCTTGCTGCTGTTGGCATTGTTCACGCTATTCCAGAATCCTGGACAGCGCGCCGCTTCGCAGGACATTTCGTTTTCACAGCTTCTGACCGAGGTCGACCAGAGCCGCGTTCGCGACGTGGTCATCCAGGGGCCGGACATCAACGGCACTTTCACCAACGGTTCGACCTTCCACACCTATGCTCCGAGCGATCCGACGCTGATCAAGCGCCTGTATGACGCCAAGGTGTCGATCACCGCGAAGGCGCCGGGCGACAACGTGCCATGGTTCGTGTCACTGCTGGTCTCGTGGCTGCCCTTCATTGCCCTGATCGGTGTCTGGATTTTCCTGTCCCGCCAGATGCAAGGCGGTGCGGGCAAGGCCATGGGCTTCGGCAAGTCGCGTGCGAAGATGCTCACGGAGGCACATGGTCGCGTCACGTTTGAAGACGTGGCCGGTGTCGACGAAGCCAAGCAGGATCTTCAGGAAATTGTCGAGTTCCTCCGCGACCCGGGCAAGTTCCAGCGCCTTGGCGGACGTATTCCACGTGGCGTGCTGCTGGTTGGTCCTCCCGGTACCGGTAAGACGCTGATCGCCCGTGCGGTCGCCGGCGAAGCCAACGTGCCGTTCTTCACGATCTCGGGTTCGGACTTCGTTGAAATGTTCGTCGGTGTCGGCGCGAGCCGCGTCCGCGACATGTTCGAGCAGGCGAAGAAGAACGCGCCATGCATCATCTTCATCGACGAAATCGACGCGGTCGGCCGTCATCGCGGCGCTGGCCTCGGCGGTGGCAACGACGAGCGCGAACAGACGCTCAACCAGTTGCTGGTCGAGATGGACGGTTTCGAGGCCAATGAGGGCGTGATCCTGATCGCGGCAACCAACCGCCCCGACGTGCTCGATCCTGCACTGCTGCGTCCAGGCCGCTTCGACCGTCAGGTCGTCGTCCCCAATCCGGACGTCGTCGGCCGCGAGCAGATCCTCAAGGTTCACGTCCGCAAGGTGCCGCTGGCGCCGGATATCAACCTGAAGACCATCGCGCGCGGTACGCCAGGCTTTTCGGGTGCTGACCTGATGAATCTCGTCAACGAGGCTGCGCTGACGGCGGCTCGCCGCAACAAGCGCATGGTGACGCAGGCCGAGTTCGAAGAGGCCAAGGACAAGGTGATGATGGGCGCCGAGCGCAAATCGCTCGTCATGACCGAGGAAGAGAAGCTGCTGACCGCGTTTCACGAAGGCGGCCATGCCATCGTCGGCCTCAACGTCGTCGCCACCGACCCGATTCACAAGGCGACGATCATCCCGCGCGGCCGTGCCCTCGGCATGGTCATGCAGCTGCCTGAGCGTGACAAGCTGTCGATGTCGCTCGAGCAGATGACGTCGCGCCTCGCCATTATGATGGGTGGACGCGTCGCGGAAGAGCTGATCTTCGGCCGGGAGAAGGTGACGTCGGGTGCTGCGTCCGACATCGAGCAGGCCACGCGTTTGGCTCGCATGATGGTCACGCGCTGGGGCCTGTCGGAAAAGCTTGGCACCGTGTCTTACGGCGAAAACCAGGACGAGGTGTTCCTCGGCATGTCGGTATCGCGAACGCAGAACGCGTCCGAGGCAACGGTCCAGACGATCGACGCCGAAATCAGGCGTCTGGTTGAGGAAGGCTATCACGAGGCGACGCGCATTCTCACCGAGAAGCGTGTGGATCTCGAAACGCTTGCCAAGGGTTTGCTTGAGTTCGAGACCCTGAGCGGCGACGAGATCACTGATTTGCTGAACGGCAAGAAGCCGAACCGCGAATCCGTGCTTGAGCCGACCGGCCCGCGCACGTCTGCGGTGCCGCCTGCTGGTAAACCCCGTCCTCGTCCGGACGCGGGCCTTGAGCCGCAGCCGCAGGCATAAGCCTTAAGCTTCACTAGCCTTATGCCTCACTGAGTTCGGAAAGGCCGGTTTCAACCGGCCTTTCTTTTTGCGTGTGCATTGGCGCATGGGGTGTATGCATTTGCCTTATTCGGCGCAGGTCGCTGGCGCTCGGCTTGACCGCGCGCTGTATTCACCGCACCCATGGTGTTCCAGCGGATGAATCATGACGACCCACGCGACAACTTCCGATCACCTCCACGCGCCGGCATACTGGTCGCGCAAGGCTATCGTTCCCGGCATTTATGCCATCTCCCCGATGCTGCCGGGCACCATCGCATTCGGTCTCGCGTTTGGCGCCCTGTGTGCGCAGAAGAATTTTACGCTAGCCGAAGTGCAGGTGATGATGGCCTTCGTCTATGGCGGGCTTTCACAGTTCGTCGCGGTTCAATCCTGGCCCGATACGCTGACCGTTTCCTCGATCGCGACGTTGGCGTTGCTCACCACGACCGTCAACATCCGCTTCTCGCTGATGAGCGCGAGCCTGCGTCCCTGGTTCGGTACATTGCCGGCATGGCAATCCTATCCGTCGATGCTGCTGGTGACCGACGGCGGCTGGCTCGCTGCCACGCGATATCGCAATCATGGCGGCGCTGACGCGTCGTTTTTCGTGGGCGGCGGCATTCTGCTTTATGTCGTCTGGTTTCTGTCGTCGGTGCCGGGATATCTGATTGCCGGTCAGCTGAGCGATCCGAAGAAGTACGGTGTCGATTTGATCATGCCAGCGTTTTACGCGGCGATGCTGGTGCCGGCATGGAAAGGTCCGCGCCTCGCGATCCCGTGGATGGTCGCAGGCGCCGTGGCATTGACGGTGCATTGGCTGGTGCCGGGCTGGTGGTTCATTATCGCGGGCGCGCTCTCCGGCGCGATCAGTGCGGGACTGATGGATGAGCCAGCAAAGCAAGAAGATGGGCAGGCCGCATGAGCGATCTCGTGCATTCCGATGTCATGCTCGCATTCGCGGTAATGATGGCGGTGACGGTCGCCTCGCGTCTCGGCGGTTTCTGGCTGATGGGCTACGTCAATATCACTCCGCGCGTACGACGAATGCTGGACGCGTTGCCGGGCTCGATCATCATCGCGGCGGCGTTGCCGGTGGCTGTCAATGGTGGCCCGGTCGTCCTGTTCGCCATCGCAGCCGCGATCGCTGTCACCATCATTCGGCGCAATGAATTCGTTGCCGTCATTACCGGCATGGGTGTCGCGGCACTGGCGCGCGCGATCGGATTCAGTGGCTGAGTTTTTGGGCTGAATTTTTGGGCTGAGCTTTTGTTGCAGTGCGAATTTTAGCGTAGTTGTTTCAAATATCTTGTTTCCCGTTTTGAATTATTGTTCACTTCTTTCGGGAGGCAAGCGACGTCAATGGTTTACAGGCGAACTCATCAGGTCGTGAAACGCCTCGCTGCACGGCGCAATGCAATCCTCGCTGCAGCACGTGATGCCGCCGCCGAAGGTGGAATGGCCGCGGTCCAGATTGCGCCCGTGGCCACGCGCGCCAACGTCGCGGCGGGCACGGTGTATCGCTACTTTCCCTCCAAGGCCGACCTGATTTCAGAACTCATCGCCGATGTTTCACGGACGGAACTGGCGGCGATTCGCCGTGCCGCCGATGCGGCGCCCGGACCTTCATCGGCGTTGGCGGCCGCGGTGACGACCGTCGCTGTCCATGTGGTGTCGAACCGCAAGCTGGCCTGGGGCATCCTCGCTGAACCGGTTGATGTCGATGTGACCGAATCACGGATGGCCAGTCGCCGCGAAATTGCAGCCGAGATGGAAGCGCGCATCGAGGCGGCTGTGCGTGCGGGGCATTTGCCTGCTCAGGACACGGCGCTGGCGGCAACTGCGCTGATCGGCGCGTTGCACGAATCGCTGGTGGGGCCGCTCGCGCCCACCGATCTGGATGATCCGGGAAAGTTACGCGATGCCGTGCAGACCATTACGTTGTTTGCGTTGCGGGCCGTGGGTGTACTCGATGCCCGCGCGCGTGGTCTTGTCGTCCAGGCAGTCATGCCTGTGATGCCGCCAAGACGTGAAGTCGGCGTCTTGGTCGGCTGAACTGGCGTCGGTGCGGCGTGCGTTATCAGCTTGGAACTGTTCAAAACCGGCGAGACGTGCTTGATACGCCAGAAAATTGAGGCGCGGCACGCACCCGTCGTCCTGGAGGTTTTCTGATGTCCATCATGATGCCTGAAGCTGATCAGGCTGTCCTGAATCGTCGCGACGAAATTGTTGCGGCGTTGCGCAAGATCGTGCCGGGCGAGGGCGTTATCTCGAGCACCCTGGAGATGATACCCTACGAATCCGATGCGCTAACGGCGTATCGGCAGCCGCCGATGGTGGTGGTGTTGCCTGACACGACCGAGCAGGTCTCCCAGGTTCTGAAATATTGTTACGATAACGGCATCAAGGTGGTTCCGCGTGGGTCCGGTACGTCGCTGTCGGGCGGTTCGCTGCCGCTCAAGGACGGCGTGCTGCTGGGGCTCGGCAAGTTCAAGCGCGTGCGCGAGATTGACTTCGACAACCGCGTGGCTGTGGTGGAGCCGGGTGTCACCAATCTCGCCATCAGCCAGGCGGTTGCCCACGAAGGATTTTATTACGCGCCGGATCCCTCGTCACAGATCGCCTGCTCGATCGGCGGCAACATCGGAGAGAATTCCGGCGGGGTGCACAGCCTCAAGTACGGCATGACCACCAACAACGTGCTGGGCTGTGAGATCGTGCTGATCACCGGTGAAATCCTGCAGATCGGCAGCAAGGCCCCGGAGACCGACGGGTACGATGTGATGGGGATCATCACCGGCTCCGAGGGTCTGCTCGGCGTCGTGACCGAGGTGACGGTGCGTATTCTGAAAAAGCCGGAAACCGCGCGTGCGCTGATGGTCGGTTTTGCCGAGGTCGAGGCTGCCGGCCAGTGCGTGGCCAATATCATCGGCGCCGGGATTATCCCTGGCGGCATGGAGATGATGGACAAAAACGCGATCCACGCGGCTGAAGCTTTTGTTCATGCGGGATATCCGCTCGATGTCGAAGCGTTGCTGATCATTGAGCTCGATGGTCCTGGCGTCGAAGTTGATGAATTGATCAAGCGCGTGGAAAAAATCGCACGGGAGTGCGGTTCGACGACGCTGCAGATCTCCACCTCCGAACAGGAGCGGTTGCTGTTCTGGGCGGGCCGCAAGGCGGCGTTTCCGGCGGTCGGGCGCATGTCGCCGGACTATCTGTGCATGGACGGCACGATCCCGCGTGGCAAGCTGCCGGAGGCGCTGGCGCGGATCAGGGATCTTTCCGAGAAATACGGACTGCGTGTCGCCAACGTATTTCATGCCGGCGACGGCAACCTTCACCCCCTCATTCTGTACGATGCGAATATTCCCGAGGAGATGGAAAAGGCCGAGGCTTTTGGCGCGGACATCCTGCGGGCCTGTGTTGAACTCGGCGGCGTCTTGACCGGTGAGCATGGCGTCGGCGTCGAAAAGCGCGACCTGATGCCGGAGATGTTCAGCGACATCGATCTGGCCCAGCAGCAGCGCCTCAAATGCGCATTTGACACGCAGGGCTTGCTGAATCCTGGCAAGGTGTTTCCGACCCTGCACCGTTGTGCGGAGCTCGGCCGCGTCCACGTTCATGGCGGCAAGCTCGCATTCCCGGACATTCCGCGATTTTGACCGTGCCATCGGTCGACAGGAAGCGCCGGTTATCCGGCCAACGTCACTTGTAAAAGAAACGAGAAACGCGTGGATACCCTGAAAGTTCGTGATGCCAAGGATGTAGAGCAGGCCGTGCGCGATGCGCTCGCCGCCGAGCAGCCGCTGGAGATTGTCGGCCACGGCAGCAAACGGGCGATCGGCCTGCCGATGGTGACCAACGCCGTGCTCGATCTTTCTGCGTTGAACGCCGTGACGTCCTATGAACCCAACGAACTGATCATCACCGTCCAGGCCGGCGCGCCGATGTCCGACGTGCTGTCGCTGATCGATTCGAAAAATCAGGAATTCGCTTTCGACCCGATGGATACATCGGTGTTGCTGGGAACGCCACGCGGCGCAGGCACGATCGGCGGAGCAATCTCGGCTGGCCTGGCCGGCCCGCGCCGCATCAAGGCTGGCGGCGCGCGGGATCACCTTCTCGGCGCCGAGGCGGTGTCTGGGTTTGGTGATTCGTTCAAGGCCGGCGGCAAGGTGGTGAAGAACGTGACCGGCTACGATCTTTGCAAGCTCCTTGCCGGCTCTTGGGGCACCCTCTCGGTGATGACCGAGGTGACGCTGAAGGTGATGCCGAAGGCCGAGAGCGAGCGCACGCTGATGCTGCGAGGGCTCGACGATGTTGCGGCAAACCGGGCCATGACCACGGCTCTGGGGTCTTCGTTCGATGTGTCGGGTGTGGCGCATCTGCCGGCTTCCTCACTCCGGGGTGCGAACAGTTCGCTGGCCGGCCTCGGCTCGCTGCAGCAGGCGGTGACGCTGATCAGGCTTGAGGGCATCGGAGCTTCCGTGGTCGATCGCGCAAAATCGGTCAGCGGCATTTTGGCGTCTTTCGGCACCGTCGATATGATCGAGGACGACCTTTCCACTTCAACATGGGCATCGGTTCGCGATGTCACGCCGTTCGCGGCGTCCGGGCCGCTCGGAGCATGGCCGGTGTGGCGCATCGTGTGTCCGCCTGCATCCGGCGGCGTCCTCGGCCAGGCGCTGGCCCGCGATACTGGCGGTGATGTCGTTTACGACTGGGGTGGGGGACTGATCTGGGCGGCGTTGCCGCCGGCTGCGGATGCTCACGCGTCATTGCTGCGTGAACGGCTGAAGCCGATCGGCGGACATGCCACATTGATTCGCGCCACCGATCAGGTGCGCAGCACGGTCGACGTTTTCCATCCGCAACAGGCGGGGGTCGCGGCGCTCGGACAGCGCGTTAAAGCGAGCTTCGATCCCAAGAACATCCTCAACCGCGGCCGTATGGTTCGCGCCTGACCGGGAATTCCTGACGCCATGAAGACCGAATTTTCCGCCGCGCAACTCGCCGATCCAGATATCCGGGAAGCCGACAAGATTTTGCGGGCCTGCGTGCATTGCGGGTTTTGCACCGCGACTTGCCCGACCTACGTGCTGCTGGGCGACGAGCTCGACAGCCCGCGGGGGCGCATCTATCTCATCAAGGATATGCTCGAGAACGACCGCAAGCCGACCCAGGAAGTCGTCAAGCATGTCGACCGGTGCCTGTCGTGCCTGGCCTGCATGACCACATGCCCCTCCGGGGTGAACTACATGCACCTCGTCGATCAGGCGCGGGTCAAGGTCGAGAACGAATACGCCCGGCCGTTGCCGGAGCGCTTTCTTCGCTCGATCCTCGCGATGGTGCTGCCACGGCCAGGACTATTCCGGGCGAGCATGATAGCAGCCCGGCTGGCCCGGCCATTGATATCGCTATTGCCGGCCTCACCCGCGGGCCAAACGACGCCGACATTTTTCGACCGGGTTCGTGCGATGCTGGCGCTCGCTCCTCATGCGTTGCCGCAACCTGGCCCCGCCGGCGGGACGGTTTTTCCGGCTGTGGGTACGAAGCGCGGCCGCATCGCCCTGCTGCAGGGATGCGCCCAGCAGGTGCTGTCGCCGGGTATCAATCAGGCTGCCATTCGTCTGTTGACCCGCCACGGCATCGAGGTGGTGCTGGTCGCCGATGAACAGTGCTGCGGCTCGCTGACGCATCATATGGGCCAGGACGGCGATGCCCTGCGGCGCGCGCGGGCCAACATCGATGTGTGGACAAAAGAGGCTGACAGCAAAGGCCTTGATGCGATCCTGATCACCACATCTGGCTGCGGCACGACCATCAAAGACTACGGTTACATGCTGCGTGAAGACCGTGCTTATGCGGCAAAAGCCATGCGGGTATCGGCGCTTGCAAAGGACGTGACCGAGTATGTCGGGGGGCTGGACATCGCGTGGCCGCAAGCCGGCAATGATCTCGTGGTCGCGTATCACTCGGCATGTTCGCTGCAACACGGCCAGAAAATCACACAGCTTCCGAAAGAATTGCTTTCCAAGAGCGGATTCGTGGTGAAAGATGTGCCGGAGAGTCATCTGTGTTGCGGTTCGGCGGGAACGTACAACATCCTCCAGCCCGACATTGCGAAGAGATTGCGCGAACGGAAGATCGCCAATATTGCTTCGGTGAAGCCGGATATCATTTCAGCCGGCAACATCGGCTGTATCGTACAGATAGGCTCAGTGCAGCGTACCGACGGAAAGTCAGTCCCTGTGGTGCACACAGTTGAATTGCTCGATTGGGCGACAGGCGGTCCTCGGCCGGAATTATTGAATTGAATGGATCGAAGAGCCCCCGCGTTGGGAGTGCTTGAAGCGCTGATCGGGTACGATTGGCGGAAGCAGGAGGACCACGATGGCTAAAGGTAAAAAGAAGAAAGACAAGAAAAGCAAAAAGCAAAAGAAGCTGATGCTGGCGAAGAAGAGCGCCAAGAAGGCTTCCAAAAAATCTGCGAAGAAGGCTGCGAAAAAGTCGACCAAGAAATCTGCCAAGAAATCCGCCAAGAAGTCTGCGAAAAAATCTGCCAAGAAAGCCGTGAAGAAGTCCGCCAAGAAGGCGGCGAAGAAGGCTCCCAAGAAGTCAGCGAAGAAGGCTGCGAAAAAGTCTGCCGCAAAGAAGGCCGCTCCTAAAAAGGCAGCTCCTGAAAAGGCCGCTGTGAAGAAGGCTGCCCCGAAAAAGCGTGCACCGAAACCAGCCCCCGCTGAGGAGCCCACCATGGCTGCTCCAGCTTCCACCGATACCGGTTGGCCCGAACCGGCGCCGACCTCGACTTCTGCTCCATCATCCAGCTGGTCGTCCAGCTTTGGATCGAGCAGCAACGGCGACGACAACAACAGCTGATCCCGGTGTCCGTTTCGGACGGCACCAGACAGTTGCAGAGGCCGCAGCGTTTCCGCTGCGGCCTCTCGCGTTATGGGGCGATCAATCGTCCCACCGCGCGAATCAAATTTGGATCGCCTTAGGTCCCGAATCAGTTTGCCAATTCTCTCAAGCCCGGGCTGGAAACAAGATCGCGCGGCGGGTGCGTTTCGCAACAGCGAGATGAAACTGTGTTGTCGGAATGCCACAGTGTGACAGAACATCGCTTGAAATTGCTCGAACGCCTAAAAAGGCGGCACTTGCTTGGGTTTTTTGCTTCCCGCAAGGCGAATGGGTCGGGCACATTACCGCCACGAATTCAATTCGGTGCAGTCGATTGACGCTTGTCATCCTGACCTTCGGCAATCGCACTGAGACTTAAACGATGATGGGGATCGTCATGAAGAAAGTAAGTTTGTCAGTCGCAGCGGTTATTGCGATGGGGCTTGGTTCGGCGTCCGCTGCTGATCTCGGCAAGGTTTATAAGAAGGCTCCGCCGATTGTTGAGGCCGTGTCGCCTTGGGATATCGCTTTCGGCTCCGCCATCATGAGCGATTACGTTTTCCGTGGCGTGACCCAGTCGAACCACAAGCCGTCGGTGACCGCTTACTTCGAACCGCGCTACAACGTCACCAAGGACCTGCAGCTCTACGCCGGTTCGTCGTTCGAGAGCATCTCGTTCGCAAATCGCGCTGCGGCTGAAGTTGATATCTACGGTGGTATCCGCCCGACCTTTGGTCCTGTGGCATTCGACTTCGGTGTCTGGGGTTATCTGTACCCAGGTGGGCAGTGCATCGACAGCCAATCCGGTCACTGGTGTACCGCTTTGCCGATGTCGGCGCAGCCGTGCTGCCAAATGGCAACGTCATGAAGAAGGACGTGAGCTTCTACGAAGTCTACGGCAAGGTGAACTACACCTTTAACGACTACTTCACGATGGGCGGCAACGTGTTCTACTCGCCGAATTTCCTGAACAGTGGCGCAGATGGCACCTACGCTTCGGTCACCGCGAAGGTCACCGCTCCGGGAACGTTGTTCGGCACCAGCGGTATCGGCGCTTACGTGTCGGGCGAATTCGGTCGTCAGTGGCTCGGAACCACCGACGGGTTCTACTCGGTCGTGGCCTCGGGCATCGGTCCTCGGCATCAACTATGCCGACTACAACACCTGGAACGTCGGTGTGGGCTTCACCTACAAGGTCTTCACCCTCGACCTGCGCTACTCCGACACCGACCTCAACAAGGGCGATTGCAACGCCTTCACCAGCGACTTCACGGCTTCGCAGCCTGGCAATGCGACCGCGATCAATCCGGGTGGCATCGGCTCCAAGTGGTGCGGGTCGACGTTCATCGCCAAGCTCTCGGCTGACATGACGCTGGGCGCGCTGAAGTAAGTTCTTTCTCCACATCAAACTCCAAGGCGGCAGAGCAATCTGCCGCCTTTTTTATTTGGCGCTCTAGGTCCTGCGTTCGCTAGACCATCGCCACGACACGAATGACCAGTGGTGGTCATTCCCTTGAGTGCTGCTGGCGCTGAGCGCAAACGCGGCGTCGAAGATGATCATCAGCGAGGGGCTATTCACGCGCTCGCGAAGTCTTTTCTGAATGCAAGAATCGAAGTGAGTTCTCTGAACACTGAAGATGCGCACCCGGTCAGAACTATTGGGTGCGCATCCATCAGTCTCGGTCGGCTGTTATGTCGGGGTTGCGGCCTTCTGTTTGTCGGCGAGGCTGAACTGGTCTCCCGCTCGCTCCAGCGAAATTTGCCGCTGATGAAACGCTTCAAGCGTGCTGCGATGGCCGATCGAAACGATCGTCGTCGCCGGTAATTTTTCTGCAATCAGCCGATACAACAAGGCTTCCGAGGGCTCATCCAGAGACGCGGTGGCTTCATCCAGGAACAAGTATTGTGGTGCCTGCAGAAGCGCGCGTGCAATTCCCAGACGCTGCTGTTCGCCGAGGGAGAGCGTCCGGTTCCAGTGTCCTTCCTCTCCGAGCCTTGGTGCGAGCGCTGGAAGACCGACGAGCTCCAGCACCTCGCTCAGTTGAACCGTGCTGAAGGTGGCGTCCTTCGCGGGATAGGTGATCGCGGCGGACAGCGGTCCGACCGGGAAGTATGGGCGTTGCGGCAACATCATCAGCGTTGCATCTTTCGGAATCGAGATGGTGCCTTTGCCGAACGGCCAGATGCCGGCTATGGCACGAAACAGCGTGGATTTTCCGGCGCCTGAAGGTCCTGTCATCAGGGTGCGCTCACCGGTTTTCAGCGTGAAGCCGTTGGCTCCGATCAGTGGCGCGCCGTTTGGCAACTGCACCAGCAACTCGTTCAGACTGATCGCACCGGTGCTCGACACTGGCACCACTTGAATCGACTGGGGATTGATGGCGAGTGCTTCGGCTGCGCCGATCGCGGCCTCAAACCCGTCAAGACGCGCGTTCACTGCCTGCCATTCGGCCAGTGAGCGGTAAGTTGTGATGAAGAACGACAACGCCCCTTGCACGCTGCCGAAAGCGGACGCGGTCTGCATCATGCCACCGAGCTGGATCTTCTCGGCGAAGTAGGCCGGCGCCACGAGCACAAAAGGGAAGATCACCGACGCCTGCGAATAGCTCGCCGTGAAAGCCGTTACCTTTTTCGTGCGGCTCATGATGCCGAGCCAGTTATCGACGACATGCCCGAACCGCGCCAGGAGGCGCTCACGTTCGGCCGGTTCGCCGCGCAGGAGCGCGATCTGTTCGGAATTTTCGCGAACGCGGACCAGATTGAAACGGAAGTCCGCCTCATACCGCTGTTGCCGGAAATCGAGGCCAACGAGCGGGTGGCCGATCAGGTGCGTCAACCAGGTGCCGAGCACCGCATACACCAGCGCGCCCCACACCATGTACCCGGGAAAGTCGATGTCTTTTCCAAACAGATGCAATGGCGCGGCGTTCGACAGGCTCCACAAGATCACGATGAAGGACGCAAGCGTCACGACTGAGTTCAAAAGACCAAGGCCGATATTCAGGGTGCGATCGACGAACAGCTTGACGTCATCGGTGATGCGCTGGTCCGGGTTGTCGGCGGCATCACCCTGCAATTGCATCCGGTAGTGATTGGCGTGGTCCAGCCACTCGACGAGATAGCGTTGCGTCATCCATTTACGCCACCTGATCTGTAGCCACTGATTGAGATAAAGCTGATACACCGCGAGCGCGATGAAGATTGCGGCCAGTACACAGAAGTAGCTGATCTCGTAGACAAAATTGTCCCAATTGCGTTCCTGGAGAGCGTTGTAGAAGCGGTTGTTCCAGGTGTTGAGCAATACTGAGATACCGACGATGGCGAGTTCGATGACAATCACTGCGACAAGCAGTGCGCGGCCTGCCCATTTGTCCTCGGAGCGGAAATAGGGTGCTGCAATGCGCCACACCGTTGCGAGCGTTGAGCCAATACCATTCACAGATTTATGCTCCTCGGAAAGGGCGCCAAGGCCCTGAAAGATCGACCAAAATTCCAGTTTTAAGACTAAAGTAGCAAAACAGCGCGCATGCGGCATCTTGTCCAGACTGCGGTGTTCACCCTAGCATGCGTTCGACGGCGAGGGCCGGGGGGCATCTCTGTTCGCAGCATTGTGAGCGTTTTTTGGCATTGGCCGACGTTCTCTTTTTCTGAACATGTTGTGACGGTGCTTCCTTTCACCCCGCCAGATGCTTGGCCAACCACGTTCTGGTCAGATGTCGGAATTAATGACGTGGGGAGGAAGTGTAATGTGGAATCAAATTTATAACCCGATGGGGAATGCGGCGCTCTCGACGATCGCCGCGGCCATTCCGGTGGTTACGTTGCTGGTGCTGATCGCCAGCGGCAAGGTCAAGGCGCATATCGCGGCGATCATCGCGCTGATTGTTACCAACGTCATCACGATCTTCGTCTTCACGATGCCCGCCGACATGTCGATCCGCGCTTCGCTGCTCGGCGTAGTGACAGGCTTCTTCCCGATCGGCTGGATCGTCCTCAACGTCATTTTCCTCTACCGCATTACGGTCGAGACCGGGCGTTTTGAACTGCTTCAGCGTGCCATCGGCAGCGTGACCGAAGACCGCCGCCTGCAGATTCTGTTGATTGCGTTCTCGTTCGGCGCGTTCTTTGAAGGCGCGTCTGGTTTCGGTACGCCGGTCGCGATCACTGGTGCGGTTTTGATTGGTCTCGGCTTTTCGCCGCTAGCCGCCTCGGGCCTGTCGCTGATCGCCAATACCGCGCCGGTCGCCTTCGGTGCGCTTGGCACGCCCATCCAGGGTCTCGCCTCCGTCACCGGCCTCGATCCGTATATCCTCGGCGCCATGGTCGGCCGACAGCTTCCGTTCTTCTCGCTGCTCGTCCCATTCTGGGTGATCTGGGCGTTCGCGGGATGGCGCGGCATGATGGCAGTCTGGCCAGCCATTCTTGTCACGGGTGTTTCGTTCGCGATTCCGCAATTTGTGATTTCGAACTTCATCAATCCATGGATCGTCGATATCGGTGCTTCGCTGATCTCGATGGGTGCGCTGATCCTGTTCCTGAAGGTCTGGCAGCCACGAGAGCTGTGGCTTTCTCCAGTGCTGCGCGGCAAGGATGAATCATCTGCGACGATGGCACCGGGCAAACCGCTCGACAAGACGCCGCTCACGCAGTCGCAGCTGTGGAGTTCGATGCTGCCATGGATCATCGTCTGCATCGTGATGCTGATCTGGGGCAACGGTTCGTTCAAGACCTGGGCGAACTCGATCTTCACCTGGAACTATCCGGTCCCGGGCCTGCACAACATGATCAACAAGGTGCCGCCGGTGGCCGCGAAGGAGACCAAGGAAGGCGCGGTATTCGCCTTTACTTATCTGTCGTTCACTGGCACGGGCATGCTGATCGCCGCGATCATCTCCGGCCTCTTGATGGGCTTCTCGCCTGCCAAGATGATGGCGGAGTATGGCCGCACCATCAGGATCTGCGCGATTTCGCTGATCACGATCTCGGCGATGCTGGCGATCGGTACGCTGACACGTCTCTCGGGCGTTGACGCAACGCTCGGCCTGGCATTCGCCGCCACCGGTGTGTTGTACCCGTTCTTCGGTACGTTGCTCGGCTGGTTGGGCGTGGCGCTGACGGGATCTGACACGTCTTCCAACATCCTGTTCGGCAACCTGCAGAAAATCACGTCGGAACAGCTCGGCATTTCGCCGATCCTGATGGCTGCCGCGAACTCTTCCGGTGGCGTCATGGGCAAGATGATCGACGCACAGTCGATCGTGGTGGCATCCACCGCGACCAACTGGTACGGGCACGAAGGTACGATCCTGCGTTACGTCTTCTGGCACTCGATCGTGCTGGCGTGTCTCGTCGGCATTCTGGTGATGTTGCAGGCTTACGTCTATCCGTTCACGGCGATGGTTCATTAAGTAACCGCGCACGATCCGGAAACAAAAGTCCCCGCGGCGCAAGCTGCGGGGATTTGCATTTGAAGCGCGTAATTTGAGCAGCGCGTATGCTGACAATTGACACACTCCGCCGTTACAACGGCGCGCAATTGAAAGTTTGGGGTCCGACGGCAATGACTTTTCGACGACACGCGGTTCGCGCGCTGGTTTTGATGACCACAGTTTTCGCAGCAACATCTTCCTACGCAGACAGCGGATTTCCTTTTGGACTTGAAGTGACCCTTGAGACAGCACCGCAGCCCGGATCGAAGCGCATTCCCTACGCTTGAGATCGGCGACAATGGCGAAGCGGTTCTCAGCCTGTGGTGCAAGACCGGCAAAGGCCAGTTCTCGGTGGCCAACGACACGGTCATTTTCGTTCCCGGGCCGCTGCAGGAACGCAGCTGCACGCCCGCCAGCGCTCAGGCGGACGATGCTTTGGTCAGCGCATTAAGTGATGCGGCCACATGGAAACGGCAGGGTGATTTCGTCTCGTTCGTCGGCGCAAAGACCCTGCGGTTTCGGTTGAATACGAACTGAGCATAAAAGCGTTTTCGAGCGAAGTGGCTAGTCCGCGGATTTGAAGTTCTTCCGAATGAAGCCGCAAGCTCAATGAAGAACTTCAAATCTAAAAGCGGCACTAGCATTATAGACTTGCTAGTGTCCCTTTGATTCCGAAGTTCGCATCCGAGCAAGCCGCAAGTCTGTGCGAACTTCGGAATCGACTAGCGTGAAGAAAACGCGTCAACCAGAATCTAGTGCTCGCTCAAGATCATATCTGCGCAAGCCTCCGCCGCCTGGATGACTCCGGTGTAGCCGCCGAAGCCTGCATAGGCTGACGCAAGATATAGCCCGGCTATCGGTGTTGCATTCGTGCGTTTCGGCGTGAAGCCTGCGTGCGGCGGTGTCGGTGCAAAGCCATAGACCGAACCATGTGGCGCGCCGAGATACTGCCGGACCGAGAGCGCCGTATTGAACGAGGATGCGACGACGGCGCCTGATAATCCCGCATAGTGTTTGTCGAGATAGGCCACGATGGCATCCTGCCAACGGCCACGTTTGGCGCGATATTCATCCTGGCTAAGCCGATCCCAATTGGCAGCAGGCGTCCGGCCCGACCACCGAAAGAACATAGGGTGGTGCAGGCACGCCGGAATCGATCGCCGCATAATCGACGATCGCGAATGGCGGCATCCGGTCGTCGGGTTCGCCAGCCATTAGCGCTGTACGCCTGGGCGTAATCGGCGAAACTTTTCATCCAGTCCGGCAACAACTGCGTCGAATAGCTGTTGACGCCGAACTCGCGCGGTGGCTTTGACAACCCGAGGGTGAGGGCGAACAGCGAGATCGATGGCTGACAGTCAACATAGGCTGAGCGCAATTTCGCGCTGCTTGTATCCGGCAGCAGGGAGGCCAGGATTTCGGGCGCCGCGTTGCCAATGATGCGCGAAGCCTCAATGACCTGCGGGTCGCTGCCGTCCTTGGCCGTATGGATTAAAGCGCTAACTCTTCCATCGGAATCCACGCTGATTGCGCTCGCCGCGCGTCGCAAGATGACGTCGCTGCCCGCAGTTCGAATAGCGCGAGCCAGCGCGCTCGACAGACGTTGCGATCCACCCTGCACATAAACGCCGCCATTCAAAAGATAGCTGCCTTGCGCCATCGCGAAAAACACCCACCACATGGTCGCAGGATCGTCGTGGTAATAGGAGAGGTTCGCAGCTACAGCCGATTTGAGGGCTTCGTTGTTCCCGAATGTACGGTCGAGTTTTTGCGATAATGAAAGAGTCCAGTCACCGGACTCCGGGAGCAAGTTGCGAAGCGAGCCGAGAGTTTCCAGCGGATCATTGAACACATGTGGGCCGCGTGAGCAGCGTTCCCAGGGCGGACGCGACCTGCTCCATCTCCTCCAGCAGCTGAATGATGCCGTCACGCGCTTCGGGAAAACGCTGAGTTAGCGCGTGTTTCGCCGCCTCAAAATTGTCGGGCAATGTGAACGGCGCACCAACGGGCCCGCCACGCACGGTGTAAAATTGTCCGGCAGGAATCCACTTCACGGCGTCAAGCACGCCTGCGCGCGTCAAAGGACCATGCTTGGGATCACGCGGGTCGCGAGGGTCGCTGGTTTCGTGCAGCGAACCTTCAATAAACAGATCGCCAACCTTGTAACTCGATGCAGCTCCGCCAACGGAATTGCTGCGCTCGAGGACCAGCACCTTTTGTCCTGCACGGGCCAGAATTGCACCAGCCGTGAGTCCCCCAAGGCCCGCGCCGATGATAACGGCGTCATAGCGCGCCATTCGTCACCGGACTCCAGAAGCGAGGTGCGGCCGAGCGCATTATTTCCAGGACGCCTTGTCTGTATCCCAACGTTGTCCCTTCAACTCGGTCGCGAGCGCCTTGATCAATCCGTCATCGTCGTTGAACGTGCTTTCTTCCTCGCCGCCTGAATTTTCCGCGATTTCCAGGTGAGGGCCCTGGGTCTCATCGGTGGTCTTGGTGGAAGGCACGCCAAGCCAGACGATCATGCGGTCGCTGCGCGCCGGGCTTGTCGGGGCTGATCAGCGCTGTCATTTCGAGGGTCTCGGTGAGTTCGAGCGCCGGAGCCAATTGGCTCGGGCCGGGTGACGGCAAAAGTCAGTTCGCCGGTCGTATCATTCCATTTCGATGAGGCCGGCTTGGCCGACAATACCTTGGCGGCAATATTGACGATGGCTGTTGCGAACTTGTCCTTGTTCAGTTTGCCGCCTTCATTCCACTCGCTTCCCGCAAAGCGGATCGCGCGCTCCATGTCGTAGGTGCCAGTGGTCCAGCCTGCCGCGACGGCACCTGCCGCCCCCTTCAGTGTGCTGACCAGCGCGGGAGCCCTGGCTGGATCAACAAGCACGCGCAGCACCTGCTGACCCGTTCGCAACGCATTGCAGTCGGTTACAATGCTATCCAGAGCGATCTGGACATTCTGGCCTTTCAGGCTTTTGACGAGATCGACGAAGCCTTCGCGCTTGACCCTGACAGCCACTGATTGCGGCGATACTTGCGTGAAATCCTTCGGAGCTTCGACCAGATCATCATCGACGACTTGCGACTGCTGAAATTCATTTTCGTCGATATCGGCATTGTCGGGAGAGTTGATCGTCGACACGACGTTGCCGACCGAGATCTTGCCTCCGAACGTAAAGGATTTCCCGGTCGTTTTGCGGGTGAGATTGACCGTCACCGGCGTCTTGTTTTCCATGCTCTGGCCGGTACCGGAGAGCTTTTCGCCTTCCGGCCTTCAACTCGATGGCAAAGCGGTCCTTGCGATCGGAAGTGGCAGACACCGAATAGCAGACATCGAGCACCGCGGAGACCAGCTTGCCGCCTTGACGGGTTTCCTTGATGAACGCGTCCACGGGCAGATCGCCGAGCAAATCTCCCAGCGAGGAAAAATAGCGGGTTTCACTCGCTCCGGTTGCCGCCTTCGCAGCGTCCTTGGTCTGCGCCTGCGCAACGGTCCACGAGCTTGTGCCTACCAGGGCAACGGCACAGCCAATCATCAATTTGCGCATGGTCTTCAGCCTGATTCGATGGAAAGGACGGATCACCAGAAGTGGCACAATCTCAAAAGCCGGATGAATTGTCGCGGAGTTTTTTAGACGTCAGATAACAAAGAAGTCAGACAATAAAAAAGGCCGCCCGAAGGCGGCCTTTTGATATTTGAGGCGACGATGGCGGGCTTAGAAGCCCATGCCACCCATTCCGCCCATGCCACCCATTCCGCCGCCGCCCGGCATTGCAGGTGCTGCTTCCCTCGGCAGTTCGGCGACCATGGCTTCGGTGGTGACCAGAAGACCGGCGACAGAGGCCGCATCCTGCAGGGCGGTGCGAACCACCTTGGCGGGATCGATGATGCCCTTGGCGACCATGTCCACGTACTCTTCGTTCTGTGCGTCGAAGCCGAAGGTCTCGGTCTTGTTCTCGAGGATCTTGCCGACAACGATCGAGCCTTCAACGCCGGCGTTTTCTGCGATCTGACGGATCGGAGCTTCGAGGGCCTTCAGCACGATGTTGATGCCGGCCTGCACGTCGGGGTTGTCGTTGGTGATGCGACCCACAGCCTTCTTGGCGCGGAGCAGTGCGGTGCCACCGCCTGGCACGATGCCTTCCTGAACGGCCGCGCGGGTCGCGTTGAGCGCGTCTTCGACGCGATCCTTCTTTTCCTTCACTTCGATCTCGGTCGCACCGCCAACGCGGATGATCGCCACGCCGCCTGCGAGCTTGGCGAGCCGCTCCTGGAGCTTCTCACGGTCGTAGTCCGAGGTGGTTTCCTCGACCTGCGCCTTGATCTGGTTCACCCGCGCCTCGATGTCGGCCTTCTTGCCGGCGCCGTTGACGATGGTGGTGTTCTCCTTGTCGATGACAATCTTCTTGGCGCGGCCGAGCATCTTCACGGTGACGCTCTCGAGCTTCATGCCGAGGTCATCGGAAATGAGCTGTCCGCCGGTGAGGATCGCGATGTCTTCCAGCATGGCCTTGCGGCGATCGCCGAAGCCAGGCGCCTTCACGGCAGCGACCTTGAGGCCACCGCGCAGGCGGTTGACCACCAGAGTGGCGAGCGCTTCGCCTTCGATGTCTTCGGCGATGATCAGCAGCGGCTTGCCGGTCTGGACCACGGCTTCGAGCACCGGAAGCATGGCCTGAAGGCCGGAGAGCTTCTTCTCGTGCAACAGCACGTAAGCGTCTTCCAGCTCCGCGGTCATCTTCTCCGGGTTGGTGACGAAGTACGGCGAGAGATAGCCGCGGTCGAACTGCATGCCTTCGACGATATCGACTTCGGTATCGAGCGACTTGGCTTCTTCAACAGTGATGACGCCTTCGTTGCCGACCTTCTGCATTGCCTGCGCGATCATCTTGCCGATGTTCGAGTCGCCGTTGGCCGAAATGGTGCCGATCTGGGCGACCTCGGACGAGGACGCGACGGGCTTGGCGCGCTTTTCGATGTCCTTGACCACAGCGGTGACTGCGATGTCGATGCCGCGCTTGAGGTCCATCGGGTTCATGCCGGCAGCAACCGACTTGGCGCCTTCGCGCACAATCGCCTGTGCCAGCACGGTGGCGGTGGTGGTGCCGTCGCCTGCGGTGTCATTGGTCTTGGACGCGACTTCGCGCAGCATCTGCGCGCCCATGTTTTCGAACTTGTCCTCGAGTTCGATTTCCTTGGCGACGGTGACGCCGTCCTTGGTGATGCGCGGTGCGCCGAAGCTCTTGTCGATCACGACGTTGCGGCCCTTCGGGCCCAGTGTGACCTTGACGGCATTGGCGAGAATGTCGACGCCGCGCAGCATGCGGTCACGCGCGTCGCCCGAAAATTTGACGTCCTTGGCAGCCATGGGAATTTCTCCTGGTGATATGGGTTTCCGTCATCCCGAGGTACGAGCGGCGCTTGACGCGAGCCTCGAAGGATGACGGTCGATGTGATTTCAGTAGGGAATTTCGTCCCGCGAGGCCTTTGCTACGCTTGGGCCTCGCAGGATAACGGCGGCCCTTAGTTCAGTACGCCCATGATGTCCGACTCCTTCATGATGAGGAGTTCTTCACCGTCGAGCTTGACTTCGGTGCCGGACCATTTTCCGAACAGCACCTTGTCGCCGACCTTGAGGTCGATCGGGATCAGCTTGCCGGCTTCATCGCGACCACCGGGGCCAACGGCAACGATCTGACCCTGCGAGGGCTTTTCCTTCGCGCTATCGGGAATGATGATGCCGCCTTTGGATTTTGCTTCAGCGTCGATGCGCTTGACGACGACGCGGTCATGCAGTGGGCGAAATGTTGTCTTGGCCATCGGATGTCCTTTGGGCTTTTGTTTGAAAGATTTGACGTGCGGCTGAGCGCGAGCCGTGGATAATGGCGCTAAACAACCCGATGAGGGATGACGCCGTAACCCTTAGCAATCACGCTCCAAGAGTGCTAAAGACAGCTCGGGATATGGGTTGCCGCCGATCCTGTCAAGCAAGCCCTTAACCTTAAGGCCTTGGTGAGGCCAATATAGGATGATCTGGAAACCAACGGGGATAAGGGCATAACCGATCAGCCATTCACAGCGTGCGATGCCGTGCGTTCAATTTGGCCGAGCGGCCCAAGAGCTATTTGCCGGGAGATAACATGACCAAAGCACTTCACGTCCGTGCCATCGCCAATCTTGTGACAGTGACGGTCCTCTCGGGCTTTCTTGGCGCGTGCGGAGGCGGCGGGGGCTTTGGTGGCTTTGGCGGAAGCACGCAGCCGACGGTCCAGGAACCGCCTGCGGCTCCTGAGATGCCGGCAAGCATTCGGGCGGACGAAATCATCGGCCGCTGGGGATATGCCGCATTCCACAAGCCCGAGGACCGGGCTCGTACCGAAGCCGCGGCACGCGGCCAATGCAAAAACCCCTATGTGATCGGTCAGGGCTCATCCGGCGGCGTCATCATGCATCTGGCCGATGAGGCGACGCCACAGGAGTTGCGTCTGAAGGGCAGCCAGAGCGGCAAGAACTACATCGGCCCGGCCGGTCCAGCGGGCGGGGAAAAGGACCGTGAGATCGTTTCGTTCGACGGGCGCGTGCTCATGACGCGGTTCATCGATAAGGATGCGGCGAGCCGTTACGGAACCTCGATTTACGTCCGCTGCGCGCCGCGCGCATAAGCAGCCTCAAGGGCGTTCGGTCATTTCAGATATGGTCAGGGCGGAAAGCCGGTTTCCCGGCTTTCCGCCCGTTGTTCTTTAGGCGGAAATTTTTAGTCGAACAGGGCGTCGATGTCGTCCTGCGACACGTGGCCTTCATCATCCATGCCCTTGGGGCCGTTCAGAAGACGGGCATCGCCGACGCGGGTATCAATGATCGACGGAGCATGGACCTTGATCGCGTCCACGCCACCCCAGATGTCCATCATGACATTGATGTGATGCTCGATGAATTTCATCGTCGTCATCACCTTGTTGATGCGCTGGCCGGTGAGGTCCTGGAAGTTGCAGGCCTCGAAAATAGCGACGACACGTTCCTGAATGTCTTCGCTGAGCTGCGCCTGCTGATCGGGTGAGGTCATCTTGGTGATCGCGCTGGCAGCGTGATCGATCGCTTCTGCAGCTTCGAGGATCTGCTGGGTCGCTTCCTCGGTTCCGCCGACGACCGCGCCGAGCTCGCCAGTGACCTTGGCCATCTCGTCGCCGCTGAAGCTCTTGCCGTGAAGGACGGCGATTTCCTGCTTGGTGCGATTGATGGCGTCGTGAATGAGGTCGAGCTCGACCTTCAGCTTCTCGCACTGTTCGATCTGGGCGCGATAGGTCTCAAGCAGTTTCTTGGCGTCGTCCAATTGTTCGGCTGACACCGGCGCATCATCGCCGTTCGCAGTCTTGGTCGTTGGGAGTGCGATGCGGTGCCGCCATCTGTGCGCGAATGGCCCGCAGTTCGTTCATGACTTCACGATGGTTGGTGGAAACGTCATCACCTGCAAAGGTGACATCGTTCTCGATCTCATCAAATACTGGCATGCCGCCGGACTGGTTTTCTTCAATACGGAAACGTCTACGCTGAATAGCCATCGCTTATTCCACTCCCTGATGGAACCTTTGTACCCGGCTTCATTTAACGCGAAGTTCATGCGGCGGAACGAGTTGCAGAATTTGTGTGCTCGCGCGCTCACTGATGATTAACCATGGGCTCTGCGCATTCATCGAAAATAAACGCTACCCGAAAGAACAGGCTCGAATTGGCGACGTGGTGAATCGGAAAGCCATCGCCGTTTACCAAACCGATGTGTTTCGAAATTTAAATGGCGCGTGTTCAGGCGCGCCGTCCGCGCGTCAACGACGCAACAGTACAGAGTACGTCGATGATCAGAAATATCCCCCTCGCGCTCGTCGCCGGCGCGTCGCTTCTTGGCGTCAGTTCCTCGCAGGTCTTCGCCATTGATGGCGAAGCTCCCATGTCAGATCCCCGCGTGATCTACTCGCAAACGCCAGTGAACCCACCTATGCCGATCCGGGTCGCCTATAACGAGCGATCAAATATGGGTGGCGGGTTCATCGAATTTCTGTTCAGCGGCGGTCAGTCCGGTGATCCGGGTTACGGACAGCCGCGTTATGAGCGGCGCGAACCGATGCCGGGTTATCGCGGTGGGCTGCCGCCGATGGATCCGCAGGAATCGATGCGCGATGAATCGATCGAGCCAGGCCGTCCCGGGTTCGATCCAAGATATGAAAAGCAGGTTGTCGATTATGACGGCAGGCAATCACCCGGCACGGTGGTCATCGATACGCCGAACAAGTTTCTCTATCTCGTGCAGGGGAGCGGCAAGGCGCTGCGCTATGGCATCGGCGTCGGCAAGCCCGGGTTTGAATGGGCCGGTGTGAAGACCATCTCGGCCAAGAAGGAATGGCCGGCCTGGACGCCGCCATCGGAAATGCTCAAGCGCCGCCCTGATCTGCCGCGTCACATGGAAGGCGGTCCGGAAAACCCGCTTGGTGCTCGCGCGATGTATCTCGGTTCTACGCTCTACCGTATTCACGGTTCGAATGAACCCTGGACGATTGGCACCGCCGTGTCGTCGGGCTGCATCCGGATGCGCAACCAGGACGTGATCGATCTTTATGGCCGGGTCAATGTCGGCACCCGTGTCATCGTGATGTAATCAAGTTCGAGATGCTACAAATAAAACGGCCGCTGGTGTCAGCGGCCGTTTCTCTTTTCCGAGATCTCGATCAGGCGAAATCGCTGTCGTCCGAACCGGAATCGTCTCCATCGTCATCATCGTCGTTGTCGTCGTGATCGTCATCGTTGCCGTTCTGATCGTATGACGAGTTGTCGGCGAGGCTCTGACGCGATGTGTCGTCGTTGTTGGCGGTCTTGCCGACATCGTTCAGCCCCGCGTCGCGCGAGAGATCGCCGCCGGACTGGTTGCCGCCAGACTGATTATTGTCCGACGGACTTTTGCTGCTGTTGGCCGTGTCGCCAAAGCTCTGCTGGTGGCCTCCGCCGCCCATCATACCGCGCATGCTGTTCATCAGCATCGAGCCGCCGATCACACCGGCCGCTGCCGCAGCCGCTGTTCCGAGAAACGACCCGCCGCCACCTCCCGGATTGCTGCCACCGAGCGAGTTGCCGCCAGCCCAACGGGTTCCGCGGCGCTGCCAAAGCCTCCGC
Organism: uncultured Alphaproteobacteria bacterium; assembly: GCA_963751855.1. Lineage (GTDB taxonomy): Bacteria > Pseudomonadota > Alphaproteobacteria > Rhizobiales > Xanthobacteraceae > Afipia. Next base: position 74,926 of record CAVVWF010000009.1, read on the forward strand.
CGGGATTGCCCTTGACGAGGGTCCATGTACGTACGCGGATCAGGCTGATAGCCAGTCTGACCCGTATTCCAGACCGGGCGCTGCGCGCCGGGGCTATCGGCCGGCCGCACGTTCGGCACCGAGCCGCGCGATGGGATTGGACGGTCCGAGCAGCGTATCGCGCATGCTGTCGAGGAACCCGCCGCTGGTTCTGCTGCGGCTGAAGTTGATCTTCCAGTTCCTGGATGTGGGCCTCGGCGCGCTTCAGCGCCTCGTCCTGCACCAGCACCGTTTGAACCAGCGCATAAACCGCGTTCGGCGCGCGGCGCAGACCGTCCGTGATCGCCGCCTCGCGCTCCGGTTCGCGCGGCGCGGTTTCAAGCTTGGCAAGACGGTCGAACAGATCGTCGACCAGTTGGCGTTCCTGCGGCGTCATCTTATCCTCCTCAGCATTCGGCGTTCGAATGCGCGTCAAGATGTATGCTCGCAATATGTCGCGATAAGTCCCGGGATGAATTAAATTTGCGAAAGCTAGTGTCCTAAATCCAAAGTTCGCCTTATCGTGCATCACGCTCCCTAGCGAACTTTGGATTCGAGAGGACACTAGTAAATTTATGATTCTAGTGTGGTTTAGGTTCAGAAGTTCGCTGGAAGGACTCGCGGGAAAATAGAGCGAACTTCTGAACCACCACACTAGTTTTCCCGGTGCGACAAAACGACTTAGCGGGAGAGTGAACCGTCAGTTTCGCGACAGCGTCACATTGCTCGCCGTCAGAAGGCGCGCGAAGTCATCGCCGGACAGAAATGCGAACTCCCGTTCGCGTTGGTGAGTGACGTTATCGAGGCTGAGCAACGTTTCATCCACGAACCCCGGATGACACATCACGAGACCCTGATCGGGCAGGCCGTCCAGAAAGCCTGACATCGCGATGGCGAAATCGCCGCCGCGCACCATGTTGTAGGCGCCTGCAAAGCCAGGATTGTAAGCGATGTCCGCAAGAGTGCAGCGCTTTCGGAAAGTATCGCTCAGGACGTCAAGGAGCAGTGCCTTCGGATTGCGGAGCCGCTGGGTGAGCGGCAAGGCGCGGCCGCATTGGCGCACCCAGGCCTGCGGCACATTTTCCTTGATCACGGCGAGAAAGGCATCGCGCACCTGCGGAAACAATTGCACATGCTGGTGTCCGTCAACGTAGTCGGGCGCCCGTCCGAAGAGCTCCTTGAAGGCCATGATTTGCGCAAGCAGTTCGGCTTGCACCATCTCCGGATCGAGCCTGCGCAGCAGCGCTGCCTGCAGCGTGTCGCCAAGCGACAGGAAGCGGCCGCCGTCAAGCGGCTGGAAATGCATGGTCAGCGGATGAAACGGCGCAGTCAGAGTGGCGTGAAGTCCAACCGCGCAGTCGGGATTGTCCGCCAACTCCTGTTTAAGCGTGTCGATTTCCGTACGGTCGATCGCTGGACCAACCGTCATGACAGAGGTGGCGTTGATCCGCTTCAGTTTGATCAACTCGCGGATCGCGCGATTAACCCCCGGTGACATCCCATAGTCGTCGGCGCACAGCCAGATGCGGCGTGGCGAGGCGCTCGCACTCATTCAGCGGCAGTCCGCGACGAGTTGTCGATGGCGGAGGTGGTGTTGGCGCTCTTCACGCTGTGCTCGGCGACGAAGTAAATCGGACGGGCCTTTATTTCGGACAGGATCTTTCCGATGTACTCGCCGACGACACCGATCATGATGAGCTGCACACCGCCGATGGTCATCAGTCCAACCACGAGCGACGGATAGCCGGGAACCGATTTGCCGTCGATAATGGTTTCCCACATGATGGACAGGCCGAACAGGAACGCGACGAAGGCCAGCAGCAGTCCGAGAAGGCTGGCCATCCGCAGCGGGGCTACCGAAAACGACGTCAGTCCTTCGATCGACAGTCCGAGCAAACGGCCGGCGTTGAACGTCGTGACGCCATGCGCTCGCGCCTCGGGTTCATAATCGATACGGATCTGCTTGAAGCCGATCCAGCTTGCGAGCCCCTTGAAGAAACGATTGCGCTCGGGAAGCTGGCGCAGAGCGGCTGCCGCGCGTGGCGATAGCAGGCGGAAATCGCCGGCATCTTCCGGAATCTTCTGCCGCGCGCCCCAGTTGATCAGTGTGTAGAACGTCCGCACGCCCATGCGCCGCAGTGTGGACTTGTTGTCGCGGTTGGCTTTTGCCGTATAGACGACATCGAAGCCGCCATCGATCCAGTGGCTGACCAGTCGTTCCACCAGTTCCGGCGCATGTTGGCCGTCGCCATCCATGAACAGCACGGCGCCGCGACGGGCATGATCCAGCCCCGCCATCAGCGCGGCTTCCTTGCCGAAGTTCCGGGACAGCGACACCACCTGCACGTCAAGGGCGTTGGGTGCCAGACCGCGCGCGACGCTGAGTGTTCCATCGGTGCTGCCGTCGTCGACATAGACGACTTCGCAAGCCAGGCCATAACGCTGCTTCAGGCCTTCGGCGAGAGCAGACAGCCCCTCATGCAGTCGCAACAGGCCGGCAGCTTCGTTGAACGCAGGAACAACGATCGATAGTCCCTGCGCCGCCGGAGCGCGCCGGTCGCCTGACAAATCTGAAACATCAGCGCCGAGCATCATCGATCAGTTTCCAAAACAGCACATCAATTATATGGCAATTGCCGAGCACTGTCGCCACATGCGCTGCTTCCGTTTAGGTGCAGCGCCGCAAGACTTATTGTCTCAGGAACGCCTCGAGTTTGGCGAACAGCGGATTTTCGCGATCGAACACATATTCCAGAGACGCGATCGATACCGTCTCCGCGCCGTGTTCGCGCAAAAAGCTTCCCAGTCCATAAAGTTGCGACGGCGGGCAGTGCAGTGTGACCATGCCGGATGAAGTTGGTCCACCGAACGGAGATACCACGCCGAAACGGTTGTGGGCCTCTGCAAGCAGCTCCGCATTACAGCCCGCAAAGCGAGTGCGGACTTCCTTGTACTTGCGCGCGCGGGCGCTCGCCGCGATGTGATCGAGAATGATCCGCGCGGTCTCACAAGCGTCCGGAGACCAGTCTGCATCGCGCGATGCGACGAGATTGGCGTGGCTGCGCAGCATCACGCCATCGTCGAGAACCTTCAATCCGTTGGCGGCAAGCGTTGCCCCGGTCGTGGTGATGTCCACGATCAGTTCAGCCGTGCCGGCTGCGGGTGCACCTTCGGTGGCGCCCGCACTTTCGACGATGCGGTAATCAACGACGCCCTGGGTGGCGAAGAAGTTGCGCGTCAGATTGATATATTTGGTCGCCACCCGCATGCGATGATTGTGCCGGGCGCGGAACGATGTCGCGACATCGTCTAGGTCGGCCATGGTGCGGACATCGATCCACGCCTGCGGCACGGCGACCACCACGTTGGCGCTGCCAAAGCCGAGGCTGTCGATCAGCATGACGCGCTTGTCGGCATCATGGATGTTTTCACGGATCAGATCTTCGCCCGTAATGCCGAGGTGGACCGCACCGCGCGCGAGCTGCGCAGCGATTTCGCTGGCAGAAAGATAGGCGATCTCGACATTGTCGAGGCCGACAATGGTGCCGCGATAGTCACGCGCGCCACGAGGTTTTGCGAGCGCCAGGCCGGCGCGGGCGAAGAACGCTTCGGCGTTTTCTTGCAGACGGCCTTTGGATGGAACAGCGACAACAAACGGCGCGGTCATGACGCGCTTCCTTGTGAGAGAGCTTCGATCCAGATGGAGAAGCCGACAGCGGGAATAGGGGCGCGCGCGCCAAGGCGGGTCAGCAGGTCGTCGTAGCGGCCGCCACCAACCAGTGGCTCCGTTCCATTGCTCTTGCGGTGCAATTCGAACTCGAAGCCGGTGTAGTAGTCGAGGCCACGGCCAAACGACGTGGAGAAGCGAATGGCAGTGGTATCGATGCCGCGCGCTGCCATGAAGCCGGTGCGGCTTTCAAATTGGTCGATCGCTGCATTGAGATCGAGCCTCGCGTCGGACGCGAGCGTTCGCAGTTGTGCAGCGGCTTCGTCCGGTTCGCCTGCGATACCGAGGAAGCGTTCGATCAATTGCAGGGCATCGCGTGGCAGCGCCCCGCCTTTGAGCGTCGATTGTTCAAGAAAGCGATCGGCGATCTCGGCAACCGTTCGTCCACCGACATTGCTGGTGCCGGCGATCGACATCAGGTCGGTGACAAGCGCCAGCGCGGCCTTGCGGTCGGAGCCTGCAAGTGCTGCGAGCACGCCCTCGTATTCATTGCGTGTCTTGCCGGTCTCCAGCGTCAGGCGTTCGAGATCCTGCGCGAGACTGATCTTGCGGTTGAAATCCTTGAGCAGGCGCCGCTTCCATACCGGATACAGGTCCAGCGCATCGATCAATGCCGTGAACAGGGCGACGTCGCCGGTGCGAATATGGATATCAGTCAGCCCAAAAGCCGCTGTCGCCTCCAGGCCCAGAGCCAGCATCTCGGCGTCGGCGGCTGCCCGGTCCTGGCGACCGAAAGATTCGACGCCAGCCTGGTTGAACTCGCTGGTTCGTCCGCCGTGATAGCGAAACACCGGACCGAGGTAGCAAAATCCCGCAGGCTGACCGGCACGGCTTGAGCCGAGATAGTCCCGCGCCACCGGAATGGTGAGGTCTGGCCGCAGGCACAGTTCTTCGCCGCTGGCGTCCGTCGTCAGGTAGAGGCTTTTGCGGATGTCCTCGCCGGACAGATCAAGAAACGGCTCAGCCGGTTGCAGGATCGGCGGACGCGCATGGACATAGCCAGCCTGCGCAAATGATTGCAGCAGGGCCTCCGCCGGTGCGGCGGACCCGGTCGCGGTTGCGGCACTGGTCTGGCTCATCTCGATATCCATCGGGGGTAAATGCGTGAATCGGCAGTCCCTTAACATGGCAAGGCCGATGTTTCGACGACGATTCCCAAAGTGGCTTAATGAGAATTTCGGCTTATGCAACCCATGCGTGCATCATGTGCTTGTCCAGTCACCGAGGACCGTCTGGACCAAGGCCAGGGCTGCAACGGCGGCGGTGTCGGCCCGCAGGATGCGAGGACCAAGCGAGAGCCGCACAATACGGGATTGCTTCAACAAAATCATGCGCTCCTCTTCGGCAAAACCGCCTTCGGGACCGATCAGGACGTCGATACCGCTTGGGCCTTCCGCGCGCGCATGGGTGAGGGTGGCGGCGGGATCGCCGTCTGGAGCTTCCTCGTCGCAAAATACCAGCAGACGGTTGCTATCACGCTCGCCCAGATATCGTTCAAGGGCCTCAGGCTCGTGGACCTCGGCGAGACTGAGGATTCCGCATTGCTCGGCTGCTTCGATGACATTTGCGCGCATGCGGTCGACATTGACGCGGGTGGTCTGTGTGAACCGCGTGGTGACAGGGCGTAGCGCGGAAGCACCCATTTCAACGGCTTTCTGGACCATATAGTCGAGACGCGCGTGTTTCAGCGGCGCGAATACGTAGTGCAGATCAGGCAATCGATCCTGTTGACGGACCTGGCTTACGATTTCCGCGCGATCGGGCCGCTTGCGTCCTGCGAGAGCAGCTTGCCATTCGCCATCGCGTCCGTTGAACACAAGGACGGTGTCGCCCGCCGCGAGCCGCAGCACATTGCCAAGGTAATTGGTCTGGTCGCGGTCGAGGGCTATCCCGATACCTGCGGACAATGGGGTCTCGACGAAAAGGCGTGGACTTCGGGACATCGAATTTGGGCATCGAACTTTCCTTGGATGCCGACTTCTAGCCCAAGACTCTCCGATTATCAGCAGTTTGCGTAGTGAACTGCCGCGCTGCTGCCAAATTCCACGGGTTGTTAAGAACTGGCGGGAATCGTAGAAAGTCACCTTTAGGGACACTGGAACCCGCCGGAGGAGAATCCGTGATTACCCACCGTCTGATCATATCGCTGGCTGCGGCTGCGTTCGTCGCGCATGCTGCCGATGTCCGCGCGCAAGGCGCGTTTCCGGCACCGTTGCCGGGTCAGGCTGCGGCACCTGCAGGCGGTTCATCACCGTTTCCGCCCGTTGGCGGACGGCTCTTCTCCGTTCCCGCCGGTGAATGGCGCAACTGGAGCGCCTATGGCGGCTCCGCCTCCTTCGCCAAGTGCCTTCTCCAGTCCGGCGCTCCACCGATCGGCGGCGGAGGATTTGGCGGTGCGCCGGCCGGTGGACCGCCCCCGGGCGCCGAGGAATGTCAGAATGGCTTTTTGCCACTGCGCAAGGATGCCGAGGCCAAGGCGAAGCTGATTTAGGCGGCAGGCAAGCGTAAAGCGCCGCCACAGGAAGCCTGCAAATTGATCGGCAATTTCTCTCAAGCCGAAGTCAAGATGATCAGGTTCGTCGAGACCCACGCGCAGAAGTGTGGAATTCCGCCTCAAGTCAGTGAGCAGATGAAGAAGGGCCACGCCAACACCGAGCAATTGCAAACCAAGGTGTGCTCTGTTGCTGCCCAGGCCCAGCAGGCTCCGGCGGGTCCCAGTTTGAGTGAAGCACTGGGTTCGGCCTCGCTGCCGGAAGCGAAGCCCAGCAAGCGCGGTGGCAGCACGTTTGATACGTTAAACGGCAACGTGCTCTCGCGATGATACGCGCAGAATAACGGAACGACGATGAGCAACGCGGCGACTCCCGTCGCAGACGCCACGGCGAATTGGGTTGATACCCACGCGCCGTTATGGGCGCGGCCTTATCTGCGGCTTGCGCGGTCCGATCGGCCCATCGGGTGGTGGTTGTTGTTATTGCCGTGCTGGTGGTCCGCGGCGCTTGCTGCCGGCATTGCAAAAGATATCCAATCGCTGCCGATGGTACTTGTGCTGTTTCTGATTGGCGCGATCGTCATGCGCGGCGCAGGCTGCACCTGGAATGACATCACGGATCGCAAGCTCGATGCGCGCGTTGAGCGCACGCGATCACGGCCGATCCCTGCGGGCCAGGTCACGGTCACCCAAGCCGCCGTCTTTCTTGTGGTCCAGGCGCTGATCGGTCTTGTGGTGCTTCTGCAATTCAACATCTTCGCGATCATCACCGGCATAAGTTCGCTCCTGATCGTTGCGATTTATCCCTTCATGAAGCGCATCACGTACTGGCCGCAGGTCGTGCTCGGCCTCGCGTTTTCATGGGGTGCGCTGATGGGGTTCGCCGTTATCCTCGCGCGTATCGATGGGGCTGCGCTGGCGCTCTACATCGGTTCAATCGCCTGGGTGATCGGGTATGACACGATCTATGCTCACCAGGATACCGAAGACGACATGCTGATCGGCATCAAGTCCACGGCGTTGTTGTTCGGTGAGCGGACACGGATGGCGCTGACGATATTTTACAGCCTTGCCGTGGTCTTTATCGGCATTGCCTTGTGGCAGGGTGGATCGCATTGGCTGGGGTGGACTGGTCTTGCTGCCTTTGCTGCGCATCTCGGCTGGCAGATCCGAAACATCGAAATCGGCAACTCGCCGCTGTGCTTGCGGCTGTTCAAGTCCAACCGAAATGCCGGGCTGTTGTTATTTGGCGGATTGCTCGCTGATGCGGTGCTGCGAGCAACCTGAAGCGTTTAGTTGCGCGCGATGATTTCGCGCTCTCCGCGATGGACCGATATTTCTGGAAGCGCGTGTCCTGTCTTCCGGCGCACAAGAAACTTTGGGCGGCGGCTTTTGATGACGTTGTGCCGGCGACGACGCGTTGCAGGTTCACGAGCGGCGTCGTTCTCTTCCTCGATTTGCGGAAGTGCAAGCAGATCGCTCCACGTCTGCCAGCCGCGTTCGATCTGATCAGTGTCCGATGTGACGAGAAGGGGCACTGACAATGACGGATCACGGTGGACAAGAACGAGTGCTTGCGCGTCGTCGGTCTCGCGACAGGCAATTCCGAGAAATTCGTGATGCGAAGATTTACCGCCATGCGAATGCCGCTGATGGCACGCCGCACCACGACACGTTCGCGGTTGATTTCGATATGCCGGATGCCGCCATCGGCGCGACCATCGCGCGCTTCAAAGCTGACAGGCAAAGAATGGGGGTCGAGCTGCAAGCCTGCAGCCCGACCCGGCGGGTTGCACCCCACCGACTCCGAATTGACGCCTCACGGTTTTATCTCCCACGCCGGAATTATGTTCCCGGTCGATGCGAGGAGATTGCCAGAGCCGCGTCGGAATTCGCTTAAGAAGGCTGGTTAATCGTCTCTCACTGGCATTGCTTCACTTCGCATGATTGACGACTCGTTGGCGGAGATGATTGACGAGACCTTGCCAAGCGAGTGAAATATCTTTCGTTTCGTCTCGTGAAAGTGCTTGAAGTCCGCGTAAAACAGGCACATCTCATGATATCTCCCATTTGCATCCAAGCCCCGGGAATTTGTTCGTGATCTCTTCACCAAACGCTTCATTGTCGTCTTCGTCGAAATCCTCGACATCGGATTTACTCGATCAGACCGCGCTGAGCGCGTTGGCGCAAAGGCTCGTGGAAGCAGCCAAGCGTGCGGGTGCGGATGCTGCAGACGCAGTTGCTGTGCGCGGGTGTCTCGCAGGGCGTCGAAGTGCGCGACGGCAAAGTCGAGGAAAGTGAACGCTCTGAAGGCGACGATGTCGGTCTGCGCGTCTTCGTCGGGAAGCGTCAGGCGGTGGTGTCGACCAGCGACATCAGCGGTGACAATGTTGCGAAGCTCGCCGAGCGCGCGGTGGCGATGGCGAAGGTCGCGCCTGACGATGACTATGTCGGCCTTGCCGATCAGGCTTTGCTGGCAAAGCAGTTTCCCGATCTCGATTTGCTTGATCCGAAGGTGCCGTCGATAGACGAATTGGAACGGCGCGCGCAAGAGGCCGAAGCGGCTGGCCTCGCCGTCAAGGGAGTTCTAAATCCAGCGGCGCATCTGCTTCTGCCGGTATCGGCGGCATGGTGCTTGTCACCAGCACCGGCTTTCACGGCTCCTACCTGCGTTCCAGCCACGGCATTTCCATGACGGCGATCGCCGGCGAAGGCACCGGCATGGAGCGCGATTACGATTTTACGTCGGCGCTGCATGCGTCTGATCTGGCATCACCACGCAGCGTCGGGCAGCTCGCCGGTGAGCGTGCGGTGGCACGGGTTAATCCGCGCAAAGTTGCGACATGCAAGGTGCCCATAGTGTTCGATCCGCGCGTATCCGGCTCACTGGTCGGTCATGTGGTGGGAGCAGCGAACGGGGCGTCAATTGCGCGCAAGACGAGTTTTCTGAAGGACAGTCTGGGGAAACAGCTCTTCGACAAGAGCATCCGCATTATCGACGATCCGCTGCGCGTGCGCGGGCTGCGTTCGCAGTCGTTCGATGCCGAAGGTGTTGCCGTAAAAAAACTTGCGATCATCGATGATGGCGTCCTGACATCGTGGCTGCTGGACTCCGCGACGGCTCGGGAGCTCGGGATGACCACCACAGGTCATGCTCATCGCGGTGTTTCGTCGTCACCGTCACCGGGGGCTTACAATCTGCATCTCGAAGCCGGGAAGCTCTCGCCTGCGGAATTGATCTCCGACATCAAAGAAGGATTTTACGTCACTGATCTGATCGGTTCGGGCGTTAACGGCGTGACGGGCGATTACAGTCGCGGCGCAGCGGGATTCTGGATCGAGAATGGTCAGCTCACCTTCGCGGTCAGCGAGGTGACGATCGCCGGCCACTTGTTCGAGATTTTCAAGTCGATGACGCCTGCCAATGATCTTGAATTCAAGTATGGCGTCAACGCGCCGACCGTGCGTATCGAGGGCCTGACGCTTGCCGGACGCTGAGCCCGAAGTCGCCCACAGACATAACTTGGCGCGTGACTCTGCGCTGCTCGCCGATACGGTGCGCGAAGCGGGCGCCTTGGCGTTGCGTCTTTTTCGCACCGAGTTGAAAACCTGGACCAAGGGCGCGACGTCGCCGGTATCGGAGGCCGATATCGCGGTCAATGATTTGATCGAGGCACGACTGCGGTCCGCGACGCCGGATTATGGGTGGCTGTCCGAGGAAAGTGCCGACGATACATCGCGGCTCGAAAAATCCCTGACCTGGATTGTTGACCCGATCGATGGAACGCGGGCGTATCTGGCGCGACAAGACGACTGGTCTGTCAGCGTGGCGCTCGTGGCGAATGGATCGCCTCTTATCGGGGCGGTATTTGCGCCGGCGAGCTAATGAGTTCTTTTTTGCAACGCGCGGCGGTGGGGCAACGCTGAACGATACTCGAATTTCAGCATCCTCCGGAGATACAATCAGTTTTCAGAAAATTGCCGGTCCCAAACCGCTGGTTGAGCGGCTGAGACAAATGCAGGACGGTGAGGCGCTGCATCCGCGAATCGGGTCTTTGGCGTTGCGCCTTGTCCGGGTCGGTCAAGGCACGCTGGATGCTGCTTTCGCGGCCGGTAGCAGCCGCGATTGGGACCTTGCGGCGGCCGATTTAATCGTGCACGAAGCGGGCGGGGAAATGACCACACTGGCCGGGGAACGTCTGGTTTACAACAGCCGCGACGTTCGCCATGGATTGCTGGTGGCGGCGGGGCATGCGCGCCATACGCACATTGTTGAGCACTTTCGGAAAAATCCGATCGAGTAATGCTCGCGTAGCGTTTTGGTGCTTCAATTCATCTGCCGGTATTTGCTTTAGGAAAGCGATCCATGTCCGATAATGTGCAACCGCAATTGCTCCATCTCGTCGTTGGTGGCGAATTGCTTGATCTCGAACACGTCACCTTCAAGGATCTCGACAAGGTCGAGATCGTGGGACTATTTCCGAACTATGCCACGGCTTATGCGGCCTGGAAGGGCAAGGCGCAGCAAACCGTTGATAACGCACACATGCGCTATTTCATCGTCCATCTCCACCGGCTGCTCGATCCCGGTCAAGATGCGAAGTCTGCCCATTGAAAAGAGTACTGCGAAATCTCGGACGCGCGAGCTGGGTTCAGCAGATCGCCGGCTTCACTGCCGCTGAATTTTTGCGGCTGGTCTGGTGGACGAACCGATTCACCTTGGATCCGCCTGATGTTTACAAGCATATTGAGCCTGATATGCCGGTGATCGTTGCGTTCTGGCACGGTCAGCACTTCATGATGCCGTTTCTCAAGCTCAAGGAATATGATGCGAAGGTTCTGATCTCGCGTCATCGCGACGGCGAAATCAACGCCATCGCGGCCGAGCGGCTCAACGTTGGAACCGTGCGCGGTTCGGGCGATCACGGAACGTCGTTTCACCGCAAGGGCGGCGTAGCGGCATTCAAGGCCATGCTGAAGGTTCTTGAGGACCGGATCAATATGGCGCTGACCGCGGACGTGCCGAAGGTTTCGCGCAAGGCGGGTCTTGGTATCATCATGCTGGCCCGTGAATCCGGACGACCGATTTTGCCGGTGGCCATTGCGACCAGCAGATTCAAGCGCCTCAACAACTGGGATCGTTCCGTCATTCATTTGCCGTTCGGGCGAGGCGTCATCGCTGCCGGAGATCTCGTCAGGGTCCCGCCCGACGCCAGCAGCGAGACGATGGAAAGCCTTCGAGCACAACTGGAGGCCGATCTGAACGACGTGACGCGTCGCGCTTACGCGCTTGTCGGCCGACCCGAAGAGGACGGACATGCCTAGCGCGCTGCCGGTCACGCTGCGTGCGTACCGGAGGCTGTCCGCGCTTGCGACGCCTTTGACGGGTATGCTTGTCCAGCGTCGTCTCAAGCGCGGCAAGGAAGATCCGGAACGTATCGGCGAGCGGCGGGGTATTGCGAGCGTCGCGCGTCCGCAGGGACCGCTGATCTGGATTCATGGTGCAAGTGTTGGAGAAGTTCTCGCCGCCGCTGAACTGATCGAGCGGTTACGCGCGCTCAATGTTCGGATTCTCCTGACCTCGGGGACGGTGACGTCCGCAGCTATCGTTCAGCGGAGATTTCCTCCGGATGTCATCCACCAATACGTGCCATTTGATTCACCGCGTTTCGTTTCGTCCTTTCTGGATCATTGGCAGCCTGGCCTCGCGTTGTTCATCGAGTCCGATATCTGGCCCAATCTGATTTTATCGAGTGCCGGGCGTCGCATTCCGATGGTGATTATCAATGCCCGCATGTCGCAACGCTCGTTTCCGCGTTGGCGCAGGTTCGCTGGCACCATCGGCACTTTGCTCGATTGTTTCGATCTTTGTCTTGCGCAATCCGATCTCGACGGCGAGCGCTTCACTGCATTGGGCAGCCGCAATGTCGCGACCTCCGGCAATCTCAAGCTTGATGTGAAAGGCCCTCCGGCAGACGTCCCGAAACTGGAGCAGCTCAAGGCCGCGACACAGCGCCGGCTGGTCTTCGTCGCAGCGTCCACCCATCCGGGTGAAGAGGAAATCATTCTCGATGCCCATCGCAGATTGGCGGGGCAAATCCCGTCACTGCTGACGATCATCGTCCCGCGTCATCCGAATCGCGGTCGGGCCATTGCGCAGATGTTGGCTGCTGCCGGGATGAACGTCGCGCTGCGCTCACAAGATGAACTGCCTTCGGCAAAGACCGATATCTACGTCGCGGATACAATGGGTGAGCTGGGATTGTTTTATCGTCTTGCGCCTGTGGTGTTCATGGGAGGCTCGCTGGTTAGCCATGGCGGCCAGAATCCGATCGAGGCCATCAAGCTCGGCGCGGCTATTCTGCACGGGCCGCACGTTTTCAACTTCACCGAGATTTACAGCACGCTCGATCATGCGGGTGGGGCTGTCCGCGCTGAGACGGATGAGGATTTCGTGAGATCGCTCGGCTCTCTTTTGGCAAACCCGATTGCCCGGCAACGGTCGGTGGCTGCGGCCGAGAAAGTTGTTGAGCGACTGGGAGGCGCGCTGGAGAAAACGCTGGCGGCGCTCGAGCCTTATCTGTTGCAAATGCGGATCGAGGGAGAGATCGCCGATGCGTGAGCCGGCCTTCTGGTATCGGCCGCCCTCGTGGATATCGCGACTTCTGTTTCCGTTTGGCGCGGTCTATGGAGCCATCACAGCGCAACGGATGTCGCGTGAAGGTGCCGTCGTCGGAATTCCAGTTCTCTGTATCGGCAATTATCATGTCGGCGGCGCAGGAAAGACGCCGACGACGCTCGCGCTATCGCAAATCCTGCGAGAGATGGGCGAGCATCCGTTCGTGGTCAGTCGCGGCTATGGCGGCAGATTGCAGGGTCCCATCCGTGTCGACAAGGATACCCACACGGCGAGTGATGTCGGTGATGAGCCGCTCATGATGGCATCACAGGTGCCGGTGATCGTATCACGTGATCGCGTGGCGGGCGCGACACTCGCTTGCTCAGAGGGCGCAAGCGTCATTCTGTTGGACGATGGATTCCAAAATCCCTCGCTTGCCAAGGATGCGTCGCTGGTCGTGATCGACAGTGGGCGCGGCCTCGGAAACGGCTGCGTGTTTCCCGCCGGCCCGCTGCGCGCACCGCTGGCTCCGCAAATCGCGCGGACGGACGCTCTGGTCGTTGTGGGCGAGGGGCGTGCGGCCGATGGCGTCGCGCAGCGCCTTGGCGGCGCAGGGCAAAATGGTGTTGCACGCAACAATCAAGCCTGACCCAAGCTCCGTTGCGGCATTGAGCGGCAAACGTGTCCTGGCATTTGCCGGAATAGGTGATCCGGCCCGGTTCTTCACGACGTTACGCAGCAATGGCGTAAATGTTGTCGAGGAGAAAGCGTTCGACGATCATCATCAGTTTACGGTCGGCGACATCGAACAGCTTGTCGCCGCCGCCCAAGCGAAATCACTGACGCTGGTGACGACTGAAAAGGACATGGCCCGCTTGCGCAGCGACGCGCGACTCGCAAGTCGCGTCAGGGACGTCGTCGCATTTGCGGTGTCATTGGACTTCAGCGATGGCGCGATGTTCCGGCGTTTCGTTGCGGAACGATTGGTCAAGGCGCGCCTGAAATAAAAGGCGCGCGGGAAATATTTCAGCCCTGACTCTTTGCCATCGCGGGATAGTGCCGCTGCAACACGGCGTCGGGGGTGGCGTAGGCCTCCTGCCGGTCGACGCTCCAGTATTTCAGTTCGTCCAAAGGGATGTGTTCGCCGGTCACGGCGCAACGAACGTAGGAACCAGGTGAAAGAACCCGGAAATCCCCGTCGAGATATTCAACCTTTGCTTCGCCGTGGCCGGAGGGGCCGAACTTGTTAAGCACGATGACTGTCCTTGTGAGCCCAGCGGATTAATCGTTCCGGGATGTCATCCGAATATAGGTCCGCAGACCGGGGCGCGAAACCCTTTTTGAGGATTTGAACGCGCGCCCTATCAGAAGAGATCGCCCTGAACCTTCTTGACACCGAAATCAGTGGTCCGTTTCGAAGCGGGCTTGATAGCGGGAGATTTCGGCGTGGCCTCGGTTCCTGCCTCGTCACCGTCAGCCGTCGCGCCGATGTGCCCGTCCGCGAACTCGATGCTGAGACGCTGGCCGGAACTGACATTTGCAGCCGCATGCAAGGGCAGCCCATGTTCGTCGCGGACCAGCGCGAAGCCTCGGTCCAGCACGCCTTTGTAGGACAAGGCGTTGAGCAACTGTGACACGTATCGCAAACGGGTTTCACGTTGCTCGATATGCAGCCTGCTGCAACGCTGCGCGCTTACCGCAAGCCGTTGGACCTTTTCCTTCGCGCGGTCGATCTGTGTTCGCAGCGTGGTCACGGTGAGGCGACTGCTAACGATCGACAGCCGCCGGTCGTAAACATGAGCGTTCGCGCGGAGCGCGCGCGGGAGTGCAGCGCTGGCACGGTCGAGACGCTGCCGCGGGATATCCAGAAGCTCTGTCGCTTTTGGCAACGCACGCGCAGCGGCGCGCAGCTCGCTGCGGCGATGTTCCTGACCGCGCTGCCAGCACAGCATCCCGCGCCGGGCGAGCGACGTGACCTCGACGAACAGTTCGGCGCGCACCGGCACCGCCATTTCGGCTGCCGCAGTCGGTGTGGGCGCGCGCTTGTCGGCTGCGAAGTCGATCAGCGTCACGTCGGTCTCGTGCCCCACCGCCGAAATCAGCGGGATCATGCTGTCTGCGGCGGCACGCACGACGATTTCCTCGTTGAACGACCAGAGGTCTTCCAGCGAACCGCCGCCACGCGCGACGATCAGGAGATCCGGGCGCGGAATGTCGCCGTCCTCAGGCAGGGCATTGAAGCCGTTGATGGCAGCGGCGATCTGTTCAGCCGAGCCCTCACCCTGCACGCGCACCGGCCACACCAGCACGTGGCGCGGAAAGCGGTCTTCAAGCCGATGCAGGATGTCGCGGATCACAGCACCGGTGGGCGACGTGACGACGCCGATCACTTCCGGCAGCCAAGGCAGGAGTTGTTTACGGGCTTCGTCGAACAGCCCCTCGGCGGCGAGCTTCCTCTTGCGCTCTTCCATCAGCGCCATCAGCGCGCCGACACCCGCCGGTTCGATGGCTTCGATGACGATCTGGTATTTTGACGAGCCCGGATAGGTGGTGAGCTTGCCGGTGGCGATGATCTCCAGGCCTTCCTGCGGCTTGAACCGCATGCGGCCGTGGACGCCTTTCCAGATCACCGCCTCGATCTTGGCGCCGTCATCCTTCAGCGCGAAATAGCAGTGGCCGGAGGAGTGCGGCCCGCGAAAGCCCGAGATTTCGCCCCGCACCCGGACATGGCCGTAGGCGTCCTCCACCGTCCGCTTCAGCGCGGAGGAGAGCTCCGAAACGGTAAATTCCGGTGAATTCGGCAGGGTTTCTGCGGCACGTGCGGTCATTGAGAATCGAATCTGTTGCGGCGTGGAAGCATCATGATAAACCCTTCTATCATCACATAAACGCCGGTTCGACCCTCATCCCATGAATATCCTTCTCCTCGGTTCCGGCGGGCGCGAACACGCGCTGGCCTGGAAAATGGCGGCGTCACCGCTGCTCACGAAACTCTGGTGCGCGCCGGGCAATGCCGGTATCGCGCGGGAAGCAGAATGCGTCGCGCTGGACGTGACTGATCATGCGGCGGTGATCGAATTCTGTAAGTCAAACAGCATCGACTTCGTCATGGTCGGTCCTGAGGCCCCGCTCGCAGCCGGCATCGTCGATGATCTCGCCGCTGCCGGTATCAAAGCATTTGGTCCCAGCAAGGCCGCCTCGCAACTTGAAAGCTCGAAGGGCTTCACCAAGGATCTCTGCAGGGCTGCCAACATTCCAACTGCGGCCTATGAGCGCTTCCGGGATGCTGATGCGGCAAAGGCTTATATTCGCAAACACGGCGCACCGATCGTCGTGAAGGCCGATGGGCTCGCCGCCGGGAAGGGCGTCGTCGTCGCGATGACGCTTGATGAGGCTGAAGGCGCCATCGACATGATGCTGGACGGCGGTTTCGGCGCGGCTGGCGCTGAAGCCGTGGTGGAGGAGTTTCTCGAGGGCGAGGAAGCTTCCTTCTTTGTGTTGTGCGACGGCGACCATGCGCTGCCGCTTGCAGCCGCGCAGGATCACAAGCGCGCTTTTGATGGTGACCAGGGACCGAACACCGGCGGTATGGGCGCCTATTCGCCGGCGCCGGTCATGACCGATGCCATGATCGCGCGCACGATGGACGAAATCATCTATCCGACGCTGCGTGCGATGAAGGCGAAAGGCATGCCCTACAAGGGCGTGCTGTTCGCGGGGCTGATGATCACGAAAGATGGCCCGAAGCTGATTGAATACAACGTGCGTTTCGGCGATCCGGAAACCCAGGTGCTGATGATGCGCCTGATGTCGGATCTCGTGCCGGCGTTGCTGGCATCCGTCGATGGCCAGTTGGGGAATTTCGACCTGCGCTGGTATCCGGAGCCCGCGTTGACCGTCGTGATGGCCGCGAAAGGCTATCCCGGCGATTATGCGAAAGGCACTTTGATCGAAGGTCTCGATCAGGCGGCGAAGATCGAAGGGGTCGAGATTTTCCATGCCGGCACGAAATCCGATGGCGGCAAGATTCTGGCCAATGGCGGACGTGTGCTGAATGTCACCGCGACCGGCGCCACCGTCAGCGAGGCGCAACGCCGCGCTTATGAGGCTGTCGACCGGATCAACTGGCCGGAAGGTTTCTGCCGCCGCGATATCGGTTGGCAGGCGATCGCACGGGAAAAACAAAACTAGCCGCGGAGAAGTGCCAGATGCCTGATCTCGCCGATCTGTTTCCAGGTTTCGCATCCGAATGGATCAACACGAAACTCGGCCGCATTTTTACGCGGATCGGCGGTGAGGGCCCGCCGCTGTTGCTGCTGCACGGCTATCCGCAAACGCATGTGATGTGGCACCAAGTTGCGCCTGACCTTGCGAAGAAGTTCACGCTGATCATCCCCGATCTGCCCGGATACGGCTGGTCAGATGTGCCGAAGACCGACGCGGACCACACCCCGTTCACGAAACGGGCAATGGCGCAGGCGATGATCGAGGTGATGGAAAAGGTCGGCCATGTGCGTTTCGCACTCGCCGGGCATGACCGTGGCGGACGCGTTGCCTATCGTCTCGCGCTTGATCATCCGGGACGGCTGTCACAACTCGCCGTGCTCGATATTCTCCCGACCTATGAATATTGGGCGAAAATGGATCGCAACTTCGCGCTGAAGATCTATCACTGGACATTTCTGGCGCAGCCATATCCGGTGCCCGAGAACCTGATCCAGTCGAATCCGGATGATTATTTCGGGCCGACGTACAAAAGCTGGGCGAAGGCCGGCGGTCCAAATCCATTCGACCCGCGTGCTGTGGAGCATTATCTGACGGCGTTTCGTGATCCGCTGCGCATTCACGCGGCCTGCGAGGACTACCGCGCCGGTGCCTATGCCGATTTTGAACACGACAAGACCGATCGCGACGCCGGCAACAAGATCACGGTGCCGATGCTGGCATTGTGGGGCGGTGCGGGCATCGCGGCGTCCGGTGCGACACCACTCGACACCTGGCGCAACTGGGCGACCGATGTGCGCGGAGCACCGATCGATGCCGGGCATTTCCTGGCGGAGGAAAATCCGCAAGCCACCGCAGATGCGCTGCTTAAATTTTTCTCGGAGCGCGCGTAATGGCACTGCGTGAAGCGCGGCGCGAGGACATCCGACGCGTTGTCGAGATGCTGGCTGATGACGACATTGCCCGCAGCCGGGAAGACCTGTCCGGCGACATGTCGTCTTATCATGCGGGGTTTGACGCAATCGCAGCGGACCCAAACAACACGCTGTACGTTTGGGACGAGAATGGCGCCGTCATGGGCTGCCTTCAGCTCACGTTTCTCCCTGGGATTACCCATCAAGGCAGCTGGACCGCGCAAGTGGAAGGCGTCCGTGTCGACAGTTCTCTCCGTGGCACAGGGATCGGCGAGAAGATGATGGGGGCGATTATCGCCAAATCGCGGGAACGCGGCTGTAAGCGGTTGCAACTGACCACCAACAAGAAGCGGACCGATGCGCAACGCTTCTACAAGCGGCTTGGCTTCGTGGGCTCGCACGAAGGCATGAAGCTGGATCTTTAACGGCGTGCTTTAAAGAAATTTTTCAGCAATTCCGCTGCTTCGCTCTCGCCGACCGAGGGATAAATCTCCGGAGCGTGATGGCAGGTGGGGGAGGCGAAAAATCGCACACCGCTGTCAACCGCGCCGCCCTTTGGATCGGCGGCCCCATAGTACAGCCGCCGGATGCGCGCGAAGGAGATCGCGGCGGCACACATGGTGCAGGGCTCCAGCGTGACATAGAGATCGCAATCCACCAGGCGTTCGCTGCCAAGCACGCGAGCGGCCTCCCGGATGGCCAGAATCTCGGCGTGTGCTGTCGGGTCCCGGTCGGTCAGCGTGCGGTTTCCTGCCCGTGCGAGAACCTTGCCGTCGCGGACGATGACGCATCCGATGGGCACTTCGCCGGAAGTTTCCGCGATTTGGGCCTGTTTCAGGGCCAAATCCATGAAAGATTGCGCCGTCATGCCTCGTTTCCTGCAAAGAACTCTGTTATGACAGCACCTTCAGCAACACCGGTTTTGCTCGAGACCCGCTCCTAGCCGTGAAAGAGAGCGCGTTCGCAATGCGAGCTGGATTCCTGCGCCTGATTGCGCATTCCTAAATGCCCTGAGAGATCATTCATGCCCCGCGACAACGATAAAAACAACGGCCGTCCGCCGCGCCGTGATCGCGGAGCGGGTGAGGGCTACAAGGGCGGTGGCAAGGGTCGTTCCGGCGGCGACCGTCCGGCACGGTCTGCAGGTGCGCGGCGGCGGCGACAAAAAATTCGGCGATCGGAAGTTCGGCGACAAGCGCCCTACCGGTGACAAGCGCCCGGCGCCGAGAGCGTATGGCGGCAAGAGCGAGGGTTTTCGCAAGGACGGCGATCGTCCACCGTTCAAACGCGATGATGCGCGTCCGAACCGTGGTCCGCGCAAGGACTTTGGTGCGGGGGATCAGGGAGAACGGCGACCGTTCAAACCACGTGAGGATCGTGGGGACCGTCCGTTCGCTGCGCGCAATCGTGATGATCGTGCGCCACGCAGTGATGCCGTCCGAGCCGGTCCGCGCAAGGACTTTGGTGCGGACGGGGCGAGCCGCGATCGTTCAAACCCCGCGAGGATCGTCACCGCGCGGGGAGCACAGTGACGCGCGTCCGAACCGCGGTCCGCGCAAGGACTTCGGGGCCGGAGACCGGGGAGAGCAGCGATCGTTCAAACCCCGTGATGATCGTGCACCGCGCAGCGAGCGCAGTGATGCGCGTCCGAGCCGTCCCGGCGGTTTTGGCGACAAGAAATTCGGCGAGAAGAGGCCCTATACGCCTCGTGGCGAAGGCCGCGATGCCCGGCCGGCTCGCTTTGACCGTGGCGATAGACCGCAGCGTGACGACCGTCCGCGTTTCAACCGGGACGATCGCGGCGAGCGCGGAGCCCCTCGTGGTCCAAAGCGGGACTTTAATCGCGGCGAAAACCGCAGTGACGACAAGCCGTGGCAGAGCCGCGCACCCCGCCGCGACGACGCGAGGCCATCTGACAGACCGCGTGATGATCGCGGTTCGAGCGACCGTCCGCGTTTCTCCCGACCGCGAGAGGATCGGCCCGAACGGCCAGAGCGCAAGCGCGAAGGGTTCGGACGTCCACGCTTCGATCGTGATCGCGAGGATCGTGCACCCCGTAGCCGGAGTGACTGGCAGGAGCATCCACGCAGTGAGCGGCCTGAGCGCGGTGGTCACGAAGAACGTCCGCGTCGCGACAATGAAGATGACAGCAAGGTTTTCGCCAAACGCCCTGCGTTCGGCGGCCGCGGTGCTTATCGGGAGCGCAAGCCTGACTTCGACAAGCGCCCGCCGCGTGCTGCGCCTGAGAAAAAGAAGACCGGCGAGCGTATCGCCAAGATGGTCGCGCGGGCAGGGGTTTGTTCGCGCCGGGATGCCGAGGACTGGATCACCCAGGGCCGCGTCGCGGTCAACGGCCGCGTCATCACGTCGCCGGCGCTCGATGTGACGTCGAACGATGTCGTCACGATCGACGGCAAGCCATTGCCGGAGCGTGAGCGCACGCGGCTGTTCCTCTATCACAAGCCGCGTGGCCTGATGACAACCCATGACGATCCCGAGGGCCGGCCCACGGTGTTCGACAATTTGCCGGAAGGCCTTCCGCGTCTCATCAGCATCGGGCGGCTCGATTTCAACACCGAAGGCCTGCTGTTGCTCACCAACGACGGCGGGCTCGCCCGTGCGCTGGAATTGCCGGATACCGGCTGGCTGCGGCGCTATCGCGTCCGTGCCCATGGCGAGGTGACGCAGGCGCAACTCGACGAACTGAAGAAGGGCGTGGAGGTCGACGGCGTCAAATACGGCTCGATCGACGCAACGCTGGAGCGTGATCAGAGCGCCAACGTCTGGATTGTGTTCGCTATCCGCGAGGGCAAGAACCGGGAAGTGCGCAATGTCATGGCGCATCTCGGTCTCGAGGTGAATCGCCTGATCCGCGTCTCCTACGGTCCATTCCAATTGGGAGAGATCGAAGAAGGGCAGGTCGACGAGATCAAGAGCCGCGTGTTGCGCGAGCAGCTTGGCGACAAGATCGTTGCGATGTCAGGCGCGCAATTCGATGCTCCGACGCACGAGAAGGCGGATGACGATGCGCCGCGCGCCAAAGGCCGCATCAAGCCCGCAGGCAAAAGCTCGCTCATCGCCGATCGCAAGGGTCGCCGTGTGCTGGTTCAGCGCACCGGCAGCGACGAGGCGCGGGCTCGCAACGAGGAAGAGGCGAATGGCTATAATCCGCCACGCCGTCCGCAGCGCGGCTATAAAGGCAAACGCGACCTGAAGCCGCCAACGGATTTCACGGAAGACTGAGCATGATCCGTAAAAACGGGAATTGTTTGTCCGACAAGGTCATGCTCGGAGCATAGGATGCGCGTCGTTGCCGGGCGGCTGAGGGGCCGCAACATCGCGTCGCCCTCGTCGAATGACATTCGTCCGACGCAGGATCGTCTGCGCGAGGCCGTGTTCAATATCCTGATGCACGCCTACGAGAACCCTGTGCTGGATGCGCGAGTCCTCGATCTGTTCGCTGGAACGGGAGCACTTGGCATCGAAGCGGTGTCGCGCGGTGCTGCTTTTACGCTGTTTGTCGATAACGGCGCGGAAGCGCGCGCCCTGCTGCGCAACAACGTTGAAGCATTGGGGCTTGGCGGCGTGACAAAAGTCTATCGCCGTGACGCAACCAACCTCGGCCCTGCCTATCCGGTCGAGCCGTTCTCGTTGGCGTTCCTTGATCCTCCTTATGGACGCGGCCTTGCCGATACGGCGCTGGCGTCCATGCGCGAAGGCAAGTGGCTGACACCCGGCGCGCTTGTGGTGGTTGAGGAGTCGAAGACCGCCGCGTTCAGCGCGCCTGTAGGTTTCGAAGAGCTCGAGCGGCGCGCGTATGATGAGACCGAGTTCGTATTTTTACGCGCCTTGGCGAATTGAGCGCGCTCACCGTCTTCCGAAGAGTTTTTCGATATCCGCGAGCTTCAGTTCGACATAGGTCGGCCGGCCGTGGTTGCACTGGCCGGAATTTGGCGTGACTTCCATCTCGCGCAGCAACGCGTTCATTTCCTCCGGCTTGAGGATGCGGCCGGAGCGGACCGAGCCGTGACATGCCATTGTCGCCGCGACGTGCATCAGGCGGCGTTCAAGCGGCAGCGTCTCATCCCATTCCGCCATGTGTTCGGCAAGATCCCGCAACAGCGATGCAGCGTTAGTCTTGCCGAGCAATGACGGCGTCTCGCGTACTGCGACCGCGCCTGGTCCAAAAGACTCGATGGCGAGACCGAATTTCTCCAGTTCATCGGCGCGGGCCACCAGTTTCTCGACGCTGGCCTCGTCCATCTCAACGATTTCGGGTATCAGCAGCATCTGCCGCTGCACGCCGTCGCGTTCGAGCGAAGCTTTCAGCCGTTCATACACGATGCGCTCATGGGCGGCGTGCTGATCGACCACGATGAGACCATCGCGGGTTTGCGCCACGATATAATTTTCATGAATCTGCGCTCGCGCAGCACCAAGTGGATGATCCAGCAGGTCACCCACGGGCGCCGCGTTGATGCGGACGTCAGCCGAAGGAGCGCCGGTATCGAACGCGGCTTGAGCAGCTTCAGCAAATATAGTCGACGAGAATTCATTCTCATAAGACGATGAGCTATCGAAGGATGCTGCCGGAGTGGCCGCTCTGTCGAACGACATCCCTGTGGTCGCGGGATAATTCGGTGAGCGCCGCCAATCCCAGCCGCCGCGTGGGATGCTGCCGGGCCGGAACGCCGTGATCGCCGCGCCATCGGAATTGGCTGCCGTGCGTTTTCCTTCGCGCGCCAGACCCTCTTTCAGCGCGTGCACGATCAGCGCACGGACGAGGCCTGCGTTACGGAAGCGCACTTCGGTTTTGGCTGGATGAACGTTGGCGTCAACTTCCTGCGTATCCAGCGTGACGAATAGCGCCACCACCGGATGCCGGTCGCGCGGCAGATAGTCGGCATAGGCCGCACGCACTGCGCCCAGAATGAGTTTGTCGCGCACAGGCCGACCGTTGACGAACAGATATTGGCCGAGTGCGTTGGCGCGCGTCAGTGACGGTGCGGCAGCAAAACCTTCGACGATGACGCCGTCACGCTCAGAGCGGACCTCCATGGCGCTGGCGCGGAAATCCGCGCCGAGAATGTCACCGAGCCGTGTCAGCTGACCTGCCGCGCCGGGCAGCGCAGCCGCCCATGTCACCGGCGCACGTTCCTCGCCGGACAATGAGAACGCGATGTCCGGACGCGCCATCGCGAGACGTCGCACCACTTCGCGAATGGCTTCAGCCTCGGTGCGATCGGTCTTGAGGAATTTCAGCCGGGCTGGCGTCGCATAAAACAGGTCGCTGACCTCGACGCGTGTGCCGGTGGTGAGCGCGGCGGGAACGATATCTGACTTCTCGCCGGCATCCACATTCAGCGCCCAGGCGTGTGGTTCGCCGGCGTGACGCGTTGTGATGCTCAGCCGCGCCACTGCGCCGATGGACGGCAGCGCTTCGCCGCGAAACCCGAGCGTACGGATGCGTAGCAGATCTTCGTCGTCGAGCTTCGATGTCGCATGACGGTCCACGGCAAGCGCGAGATCGTTGCGCGTCATGCCCGTGCCGTCGTCGGTGATGCCGATGCGTCGCCGTCCGCCGCCATCGGTGAAAATGTCGACCCGGCTGGCGCCTGCGTCGATGGCATTCTCGACCAACTCCTTCACGGCGCTCGCGGGACGCTCAACCACCTCGCCTGCGGCGATGCGGTTGATGATCTGTTCGGGAAGCTGGCGGACAGGCATGGATATTCCGGGCAATTCGCTGATTTGGCTAATTTAGGTCGGGATCGAACCAAATGTATGGCTGAAACGACCCAGCAATGGGACCTTTCCCGGGACTTTCACGCACGATTTCCTTGCTTTCCCCGGAGTATTTTCAATGTTGAGCGCTTCTCACCTGCTGTGGACCCGCATTGGCGCGGGCGTTTGCCTCTTTATGGTGGTCAATCAAATTTATGCGCTTTGGATGATGCGCAATCAGGTGGCGGCCGGAAAGTTCTGGTCGCGGACATCCGGCAAGATCGTAACGTCGGCGCTTTCGCAGCCCGACCTGCCGCGGAAAGGCGATGAGACCGATACGACGGTCGATATTCGCTACCAGTATCAGGTCGGCGGCAAGGATTTCGAAGGCGAGCGCATCAAATTCGGCGGTCAGGGGGGCATGGCGCGATTTGCGGCCGAGCAACTCGTTGCCAAATATCCGGTCGGAGCGGCCGTCGAGGTCTACTATGATCCAAAGGCACCGACGCATTCGGCGCTTGAGCCCCGCAACAAGGGCAATGCGACGCCGCACATTGTTTTCCTCATTGTTTTCACGATCTTTTCGGCGATCCTCATCGCGCACTCCATCGCCGGCAAAGTGCTGACCAACGCGAATGGTGTGCCGCTGTTCGCATTCACGCTGCCGCTGTTCGCGATCATGGTCGGCGTGGGTGCATTCGTTCAATACTTCATGCTGCGCAAGCAGGAAGCTGCGAGCATGAAGTGGCCGACGGTGTGGGGCAAGGTCACACAGGTCGGCGTCGTCGCCGAGGAAAGACGCGAGGACGACGACGGTAGGACGCGCACCACGACCGTCTATCGACCCGACGTGCAGTATGCTTATGCAGTCGGTGGCCGCGAATTCCATAGCAGTGCATGGAAATGGGGCTGGACGGCGCTTTACGCGCACGAGGAAAGCGCGAAGGCGCCCGCTGTGAAATATGCTGCGGGAGCTAGCGTCCCTGTCTTCTACAATCCCGCGAACCCAGAAGAGGCCATCCTGGAGCCGGGTAATAAGGACGGCACGGGGGTCCAGCTTGTTTTCGGCGCCATGTTCGCGCTTGCCGGTGCAGGGATGTTCTGGGTCTTTTGGGGAATGCAGGTCTGAGGGAGGCGCAGTGCCGGTCAGTCGTATCGGATCGAGCCGCGATTGGCCTTGATGTCACCGCGATGTTTTTTACCCTCAAGACGTCGCTTCTTGGAGCCCAGCGTGGGCCTCGTGGCGCGGCGCGGCTTCGGGCGCACAGAAGCTTCCCGCAGCAATTCCAGCAGTCTGTCGATGGCGTCCGCACGGTTGCGTTCCTGGGTGCGGAAGCGTTGTGCATGGATGACGATGACACTGTCCTTGGTCATGCGTTGACCGGCAAGTCCTTGCAGCCGGGTCAGGACGTCCGGGGCTAGTACAACGCGGTTTACGTCGAAGCGGAGCTGTGCTGCGGTCGAGAGTTTGTTGACATTCTGTCCGCCCGGGCCGGAGGCGCGGACGAACGTGATGTCGATGTCGTTTTCATCGATGATGATATCGCGCGAGACCCGAAGCATGCTGGATGGGTAGCACGATCCGGAAGGACCGGCATCGATTTTCAGGAGTTCGGCAGCCACGGGCTGCTTTTGCGATTGTCCATTAAACGCGAATTTTCATCACCGTCTCGCCGGCAAGATAGATCCCGAGCATCAACATGGAGATCAGAAACCAGCGACGGAAAGTTTCGGGCGCCATGCGCGAGCGGAGCACTTGGCCGATATACATGCCCGCAAAAGCCGCGGCCATGGCAATAGCGCCCGGCAGGGCGATCGAGACGCTCATCAACCCGGCATCCGTCAGGTTGAATATCAGCGCCACCGAGGCGGTCATGAAAAAGACCCCCAGCGCCTGAACCAGTTCATCCTTCTCCATGCCGATGGCCTGCATGAACGGCATCGAGGGAATGACTTGCACGCCGGTGGCCGCCGAGACGAGACCGGTCAACACGCCGACAATCCCGCCGATCCATTTCTCATTGGACCGTGGAACGCTAAAACGGACTTTGGACAGGCCAACTATCGCATAGACCACCAACAGCACGCCGAGAACGATGGTGCCGTACGGGGCGTACGGCCCGGTCATCAGGCCGGCCCCCGACCAGATGCCGATGCACACGCCTGCCATCAACGGCCATAGCCGCCGCACAATATCGCGCAGATAGGGACCCCCGAAGGTCTGCCAGATGTTGGTGACGAGCGAGGGAACGATCACGATGGCGAGAGCGTGTGCAGGGGGCATGCGGGTTGCGAGCAGCCCGATTGCGACGGTGGGAAGGCCCATGCCGATCGTCCCTTTGACAAAGCCTGCAAGGAGAAAGACGGCGGCGATCAAAAACGAGAATCGGATCAAACATGGGCGCACATTGACCGACTGTTGCGACAGGCACAATCTGGAGAATACGGAGCAAGCCTTCGGAGTGGACGAAGGCAGAATATCGGGTGGCCGATGCATTTCGATTTGACCGATCTCAGGCTGTTCGTGGCGATTGCTGAAACGCACAGCATCACCCATGGCGCCGGGCGCGTGGCCCTCGCGCTGGCCTCGGCGAGCGCCCGCATCAAGGCATTGGAGGCGACGCTTGGTGTAACGTTGCTGGAACGCCAGCGGCGTGGCGTGAGACTGACGGCGGCCGGCGAAAGCCTGCTCGACCACGCCCGCATCGTCCTGCATCAGGTTGCAACCATGCAGGGCGAACTTGCGGCTTATGGGCGCGGGATGAAAGCCCGCATTCACATGCTTGCCAATACCTCCGGCGCTGTTGAGCATTTGCCGAAGGTGTTGGCGTCCTTTCTTGCCGCATATCCGGCCATCAGCGTTGACGTGGAGGAGCGCGAAAGCACGGAAATCGCGATCGCGTTGGCATCCGGGGCGGCTGATATCGGCATTGCCATCGATGCAGCTTTACCCGAAAGCCTCGATCGCTTTCCGTTTTGCGATGACCGATTGGTGCTGATCGTGTCGCCGCAGGATGAGGCTGCACGACGGCGGCAGATATCATTTCACGAGGTTGTCGGTCGCGAGTTCGTAGGTCTCGTTGAGGGCAGCGCGCTGCAAAACCATATCGCCGCGCATGCCGCCGGGCTTGGTGCCCGGCTTCGGATGCGCGCGCGGCTGAAAGATTTCGACGCCGTGTGCCAGATGGTTGAAGCAGGTGTTGGTGTAGCGGTGATTCCCGAAGCTGCTGCACGGCGCTATAGCCGATCAACGAAAATCAAGGCGGTGCGGATGACCGACCCATGGACCAGCCGCAGGCTCGTGATTTGCATGCGTAACCGGCGTTCGCTGCCCCGACCGGTGCAGCAATTGGCGGATCATTTGAAGATGTTTGCAAAGGTTTGAAGAGGAAGGCGACCGCGGCTAATTATTCAAAAGCCTCATGGCTGCTTCGTGCACGCGTTTATCGCCCGCCGCAACAATGCGGCCGCCGGACTGGGCGGGCTTGCCGTCCCACGTGGTCATGATCCCGCCGGCACCGTTGACGATCGGTATCAACGCCGCAACATCGTACGGCTTAAGCTCGGTCTCGATGATGAGATCAAGGTGACCGGCAGCCAGCATGCAATAGGCGTAGCAATCGCCGCCGTAGCGTGACAGCCGTACTTCCTTCTCGACCTGCTCGAACTGCGCACGATCCGCTGCATTCATAAGGCGCGGACTGGTGGTGAACAGCGTTGCTTCCGCCAACGACGCGCACCGCCGCACCGACAGGTTTCGCTTTCCGGATGGGCCATTATACGTGGCAGAGCCGCTATCGCCGCTAAATCGTTCGCCGATGTATGGCTGATGCATCATGCCGAACACCGGCGTGCCGTTGTGCATGAGCGCGATCAGCGTGCCCCAGATCGGCAATCCCGCGATGAACGATTTGGTGCCGTCGATGGGATCGAGGACCCAGACATATTCCGCATCGGCGCGTTCTGAACCGAATTCCTCGCCGACGATGCCGTGCTGGGGAAAGTTCTCCTTGATCATCCGCCGCATCACGGCTTCCGCTGCGCGATCGGCTTCGGTGACCGGATCAAGATCGCGGCCCGTATTCTTGTTCTCGACGCTGAGCGAGGTACGAAAAAAGGGAAGAATGGTCTCGCCGGAGGCGGTCGCCAGTCGTCCAATGAAGGCGGTGAAGTCGATAACTGTCACAGGTGCTCCTCAGGCGGCGAATGCGACGCAGTCGATTGTAAGTCCGGTACGTGAAAGGCCCTATAAGAGTCCGTCGCATTCGAGCAATCGCTCGGATCGAAGGCAGGAAGTAGATGACGAGTGAATCGTTCATTCCTTACGCCGAGCTCCATCGCGAACTTGCAAAATGGAAGCCTCTCACGGTTAAGAATTGATATATAAGATTCATTTTTTGGGGCCGATTTTGGCGTTTTTTGACAGTTATCTGAAACGTCATTTATCGATTTAAGTCATTGTAAATAAAACGAATTTTCAATTTGTTTGAGGCGTTGGCCCGCAAGTCTGTCATGCACCGAACGCATGAATAATTCTTGAAAAATACTTGCCTTGGGTGCGTTGCGGTTGCATATTGTTGCGGTGCGATAGCGCTTCGCGTTATCGCTGCCCTCCTTGGGCGTTTCCTCCCTAGACTTGGGCCACTTGCTTTCGCAAGTGGCCCCTTTTTCTTTGGGGTACAAAACGGCTTCCACGACGCGCCGGCGCGATCGCACGACTGAAGCCATAAGTTTTGTTTTTATTCGGCCGCCGTCTGGAATGGACCCAGCATGTCGAGCGGAATCAGCGCCAGCGCATCAGCCAGCACGATGAAATCGTCAGCAACCTTGCGGAAATTCGGGCTGCGCTCGCGCCGACGTTCGTCCATATAAATCGCGCGGTTGAGTTCGAGCTGGATCGTGTGCAGTCCGTTGGCTGGATTGCCGTAGTGCTCGGTTATGAATCCACCAGCGTAGGGCTTGTTACGCCCGACCGAATAGCCGAGCGTCTTGAATGTATCTTCGACGATATCCGGCAGCAGCGTGGCGCAGCTCGTACCGTAGCGATCGCCAATCACCAGATCGGGGCGTTTCGGCTCGTCCCGCGACACGCCGACCGACGGCATCGAATGACAGTCCACCAGGATAACCGTGCCGAAAGCCTGGTGTGCCTTGTTGATCAGGCGACGCAATGCGCGGTGATATGGTTTGTAAAGCGCTTCAATTCGCGATCAGCGCGTCTTCGACGTCGAGCCGTTCGCTGTAGATTTCCTGCCCGTCGCCGACCACGCGCGGAATGGTGCCGAGGCCGCCCGCGACACGCATTGAGCGGGTGTTGGCAAAGCTCGGAAGCCGACCGGCGAACATGCGCGGATCGAGCTCATAAGGCTCGCGGTTGACGTCCACATAGGAGCGCGGAAAGTTGACCCGGACTATCGGAAAGCCTCGTCCGGTGAGATCGGCAACGATCTCATCCATGAACGAATCTTCCGAGCGTCGCAGAGCGACTTCGTCAATTCGGGATGCCGCAAGAAATTCGCGCGGATAGACCGAACCCGGAATGCGGGGAATTGAAGATGATCGGCGCCCGCCAAACTGGCTGGCTCAATGATCTCGAACGGCGGCAATTCGTCGGGGAGGCTGGTATCAAATTGCGTCATTGCCGCCCTTATCTTCGGAACCTCTGTTCGCGCCGAACAATTTTCTCTCGACAATCAATCTCAACGGACAACATACTTTAGCCCGAAAAACACGTGTCTTCTGCATCATCATTGTCTGAGAGCCTAACCGATCTGCCAAGAGGAAGTTTGCCTTCACCCGAAATTTACTATCCTTCTGGCAAATAGAAGGCTGGGATTTGTCCATTCACGAGATTTAATGACCAGCACCAT
The DNA here is from genome assembly GCA_963751855.1 of uncultured Alphaproteobacteria bacterium. GTDB lineage: Bacteria > Pseudomonadota > Alphaproteobacteria > Rhizobiales > Xanthobacteraceae > Afipia. Next base: position 104,513 of record CAVVWF010000009.1, read on the forward strand.
GCAGCACAAAATTCTCCTTGCCGAAGACGACAACGACATGCGCCGCTTTCTGGTCAAGGCGCTGGAGAACGCCGGTTTCCAGGTGTCTTCCTACGATAACGGGCTGTCAGCCTATCAGAGGTTGCGCGAGGAGCCTTTTGAAATGCTTCTAACCGACATCGTGATGCCGGAGATGGACGGCATCGAATTGGCGCGCCGGGCCTCGGAACTCGATCCGGACATCAAGATCATGTTCATCACCGGATTCGCCGCCGTGGCGCTCAACGCGGATTCCGAGGCGCCCAAAAATGCCAAGGTTCTGTCCAAGCCGGTGCATCTGCGCGAATTGGTCAGTGAAGTGAACAAGATGCTGGCGGCCTGAGGAGGCCGTGGCCGGTATCGGAGAAAAAAATCTCTGATACCGGGGAAAAAGCCGGTCAATCTGTACTGATCCGGCAAAACTCCTCAAATGACGGCTCATGATGCCTTGCTTCGCGCGATGCGAGCCGATATAGGGTCGCGTCCCGACACGAATGGTCTTTAGGGCGCGTAGCTCAGCGGGAGAGCACTACCTTGACATGGTAGGGGTCACAGGTTCGATCCCTGTCGCGCCCACCATTCTTTTCGCCCTTGTTTGCCGCCCTTATTTGATGCGGGTTGCGATCCAGATGACGTGGCGGGCTCCGCCACGTGCACCGTTGGCGCGCACGGGGACCTCATCGACATTGAAGCCGGTCTTCCGTAGCCGTTGGGTAAATTTCTGGTCCGGCGCAGAGGACCATACCGCCAAAATGCCGCCGGGACGCAGCGCTGCATATGCAGCGTTTAATCCCTTCATGTCATAGAGCGCGCCGTTTGCCTCACGAACGAGGCCATCGGGGCCGTTGTCGACGTCGAGCAGGATCGCATCGAAGGTCGAACGGCGAGACCGGATCAGATCTCCAACATCCCCCTCGCGGATGCTCACGCGCGGGTCCGTCAGGCTGTCAGCGAAAATATGGGCCAATGGCCCACGTGCCCATGAGACAACGGCGGGCATCAATTCAGCCACCACAACCCGTGCCTCGGCGCCCAGGACGGCAAGCGCGGCGCGCAGCGTGAAACCCATTCCCAGGCCGCCGATCAGCAGATGAGGATTTGCGATGGCCTGAATGCGTGTGCAGGTCATTTCAGCAAGCGCTTTCTCGGAACCGCTGAGACGGCTGTTCATCAGCTCATTCTGTCCCAGCATGATCGAGAACTCGGTGCCCCGCTGCATCAGCCGAAGCGTGTTCTCCCCGCTGCCGGGTACCGGTGCTGTATCGATCAGGGACCATGGGATCATTGCTGGTATCAAGCCTTGGAAGAGGATGGTTCTGCAGGATTAGGCCTTGCTGAAGGTCGCACGGCGAGAAAACGGAAGCATACCCGGCGCGGAACCAATTTCTGACGTTCGAGTTACCGCGAACGAGAAGAGGAGGAAACCCGGTGAAGAAAATGATGATCGCAGCCGCGGCGCTGATAGTCATGGCCGCCGTCGGGCCCGCAGAAGCGCAAAATCGTCGTTACTGTCTCCAGACATCTCCCGGTCCAGGCAATTGCATGTTCAACACCTACAGGCAATGTCGGGCTGCGTCGTCCGGCGTCGGAGGGACGTGTGTCAGAAATTACAGTCTGCGAGCCAGAAATTACGGTTCGCGCTGATTGCAGAAACCCATCAGCGCTGGTGACGGACTTTCCAGCCACAGTCCTGCGACCCGGGGGTGTTTAGGCCGCCTGCGTTGCCGATCGTTCAACTTCGCGATTCGACGTTTTTCGATGCCCGCTACTTCCGCGGACGAGAAGAGGAGGAACTGGTGAAAGAAATGATGATCGCAGCCGCCGCGCTCATATTCATTTCTGCAGTCGGCCTCGCTGAAGCGAAGAGTGCTCGTTATTGTCTCAGGACGTCGGCGGGTCCGGGCGATTGCAGGTTTAGCAGCTTCAAGCAATGTCGAGCGGCCTCGTCTGGCATCGGTGGGACGTGCATCAGAAATCGCGGTCCGCGCTGACCGCATAAAATCCGTCAACATCCTCCGAGGCTGCTGACGGATGCAATAGGCTGAGTGGCCCTTACGCCGCCTGCGTCGACAATCTATCAACTTCGCGATCCACCATTTTGCGGTACGCGCCGTTGCGCTTGAGTAGAATTTCCGGCGGGCCATCTTCAATCAGCTGGCCGTCTTTCATCACGAGGATCCGGTCGAAATTGCGTAACGTCGATAGACGATGCGCGATGGCTATGACGGTGCGTCCCTCCATCAGGTGAGCCAAGGCATCGCGGATTGCCTCCTCGACTTCGGTATCCAGCGCGGATGTGGCCTCGTCGAGGACGAGGATCGGAGCATTCTTTAGGAACGCTCTCGCGATCGAAATTCTTTGGCGCTGGCCCCCGGACAGTTTCAGGCCCCTGTCGCCGACGATCGTCTCGAATCCTCGAGGCAGTTTTGAAATGAACGAACTGCAACGTGCAGCAGCCGCTGCTTGTGCAACTTCCTCGTCGGTTGCTTCAGGACGTCCGTACCTGATGTTCTCGAGCAAGGAGCGGTTGAACAGCGCGGTGTCCTGCGGGACGGTGGAAATGGCCTGTCGCAAACTATTTTGCGTGACATGGGCGATGTCCTGCCCGTCGATCAAGATGCGACCGCCATCCACATCGTAAAAACGCTGGAGCAGCGTGACGAGCGTCGATTTGCCCCCGCCTGATGGACCGATCAGTCCCACGCGTTCACCGGGCCGGATATTCAGGCTGAGGCCTTTGAAAACCTTTCGTCCACCGGGATATTGGAAGTGGACGTTCTCGAATGCCACCTCCGCGCCCTTATGAATGAGCGGGACGGCCTCGGGCGTGTCGCGCAGTTGATGGGGCACCAGAAGTGTCGACAAAGACTCCGAGAGGCGCGCCATGTGCTGCGTTACATCGACGAGGGCGACGGCAAGATCACGCGTTGCGCTCAATACTGATATGCCCAACGTGCATACAAGGACCACATCACCGGCGCTGATTATGTGCTGCTGCCAGAGGCTGATAGCCCAGGCAAGCATCGCCAGTGTCAGGACGACTGTCACGAGTGCGTGTCCCAGGCGTAATTTCTCGAGATAGAGCAGGCTTCGTCGGCGGGCGTGCAATTCGCGATTGACGGTTTGATCGAAACGAAAATGCTCACGCACCATGCCGCTGAAGGCCTTTACCAGCGCCATGTTGCCGACAACATCGACCATCTCGCCGTCCACGCGCGCGGCCTTTCTGGCGAAATCGTGATGCAGCGGTTTACCTCTCGCAGCAAATCTGAACATCACAACCACAACGATTGCTGCGATAACCATGAGGGTTGCAGCCATCATCCAGTTAACTGTCACGAGAAATGCGATCGATGCCGCTGTCGCAAGGCATGGCGGCAACACATTCCAGAAAAACATGTTTTCGACGGTGAATACCGCGTTGGACGTCGCAGTGACACGGCTTGTCAGCACGCCGGGCAAACGGTTGGAGAAATAGCTGTGTGAATGATCGGTGATGTGCCGGAAGAGATCGCGCCGCAAATCACCCGTCACGTGAACGAACGTATAGCTGCCGGTCCAGCTCGCCACGCGCCACGAAAAATTGTCAGCAGCGATGAGGGACACCAGAAATATGAAGGCAGTCCATGGCTGATTGTTGTTATTTGGACCGGCCGAGAGGGCATCGACGAGAAGTTTCACGCCGTACTGCGTGCTCACGGAACATGCCACCGCAATAAGCACTGCGCCTAGAATTAGGGCGTGGGATGCTTTGCGGCGAGCGACGTAGCGGAGCAGAAACGCTTTCGGACGGTCCGCAAAACCACAGAGATCGCTCATGCACTAACCTTCCGAACACAATGGGCCGATGTGAGCGTCACAATGGAACGCTGGACCGGCTTTCTTATTGTCTAATGTCGAAGAGAACGGCCGGTTCCAGTCCCCGCACGTCCTTTTGACACACTCGATGTGTTCGAATGTTTCACTGACGAGTTGGCAATCCTATGACGTCGGAAACCGTCTCACCGCCACAATGGAGGTAATTAAATGCGTATCGCGCAAATTTCGCCGCTGACTGAAGCCGTGCCGCCGAAGCTTTATGGCGGTACTGAACGGGTGATCTCATGGCTGACGGAAGAACTGGTATCGCTTGGTCATGATGTGACGCTGTTCGCGAGCGGCAATTCCCTCACGACGGCAACGCTTGCGCCAATGTGGCCGCGCGCGTTGCGACTTGATGGATCTGTGCGCGATCCCAATGCGCTCCACATGATGATGGTCGAGCAGGTCTGCCGGCGCGCGGACGAATTCGACATCCTGCATTTTCATCTGGATTACTATCCGTTCTCGCTGATGTCTCGCCAGCGGATTCCTTTTATCACTACCCTTCATGGGCGACTTGATTTGCCCGAGCACCAGCCGGTGTTCGAGACGTTTTCATCGATCCCGCTGGTTTCGATTTCAAATTCGCAGCGCCGTCCGGTTCACAAAGCGACATGGGTCGATACAGTTCATCACGGATTGCCCAAGGGGCTTCTTGCGCCGAAATCGAAGACCCCGTCTTATCTCGCCTTCCTGGGGCGCATTTCGCCGGAAAAGCGAGTCGACCGTGCCATTCACATCGCGGAGCGATGCGGACTACCTCTTAAGATCGCGGCCAAGGTCGATCCGGCGGATATCGATTACTTCAATGCGGACATCCGCCCGCTGCTCGAGAAACCTCATGTGGAATTCATCGGCGAGATTTCCGACGCGGAGAAATCCGACTTCCTGAGTGGGGCGGTGGCGTTGATTGTCCCGATTGATTGGCCGGAGCCGTTTGGTCTCGTCATGATCGAAGCCATGGCCTGCGGAACCCCGGTCGTTGCCTATAACAGGGGGGCGGCACCCGAAATTGTCGAAGATGGAGTGACCGGCTTTGTCGTCGAGGATGAGACGAGCGCAGTGGGAGCGATAAAAAATATCGGCCTGATTTCGCGTACCAAGGTGCGTGAACAATTCGAGCAGCGGTTTACCTCGAATCGCATGGCTCTTGACTATCTGAACGCGTATCGGAAAATTTGTCAGACGGATCGTGAAGATCGCAAATCGAAGCCGCGCCTCGTGGCTGGCTGACATGTGCGAGCGGATTCCCGCGCCGGAATATGATCAGTCACGTTCCGGTCGGGTTTCCGGCATCAGCATCCATACGGCGAGGAGACCGATGGCTGCAATCGCACCCAGCGTGAGAAATGTCACGTAGCTGCTAAATCGATCGGACAAAAATCCAGCGAGCGTTGTGCTTATGGCAGCGCCGATCCCCATTGCGCATCCGACCAGTCCTTGGGTCAGGTTAAAGCGTCCGGTCTCGCGTGTGATGTCGGCGAGTGTCAGCGGCACCAGAACGCCGAGCGCTGCGGCGGAAATGCCGTCAAGAATTTGAACGACAACAATCAGTTGCGACGGCGTCACCGCAGCAAACAAAACCCCGCGGACCACCAGCGCGGTAAAACCTATCAGCAGGAGTGGTCGCCGTCCCCACTGCTGGGATTTCCGACCGATGGTGGGAGAAACGATGGCGACGACAAACTGCGGCACCACCATCGCCACAGCGATAAGCGCGGCTGCAGATTCGCTAGATCGCAACGTCAACATGCTGGCCACAAGCGGCAACATCGCAGCATTGGCGAGATGGAATAAAAGCACGCAGAGCGCGAAGATCACCAGCGTTCGATTGGTGAGGAGTTGAAGGATAACCGCCATGCTGAGCGGTTGCTTTTGCGAACCGCCGTGAGCCCGCTCCGGATCGATCTCGCGCGCGTTGATCTGGAAAAGTGCGATCAGCGCCGGAAGCACAAATGCTGCAGTGACGTAGAACACCGCTTGGTTTGAAATATAGTACCCGAATATGCCCATGCCCGCCGCAGCCAAGCCCGTGCCGATCGAGGCAAATGATGCATTTCGGCCGAGCCGCTCGCCGATTTCCGATCGATGCACGAGCCCGAGGCTCAGGGCGGCAATCGCTGGACCGAGCACGCAACTCGCACCTGCCTGCAATATTCTCGACATCAGGACGACAGGAAAAATAGGCCAGAGCGCCAACATGAGGGCGCTGATGCCGATGACGAATACTGATATGCCTGCGGCCAGCCTTGGCGATCGGATTGCATCGAGTATTGCGCCGCCCGGAATTTGCCCAAACAGCGCGATAAGACCACCCACGGTCAGAATGAGGCCGATATCGGTTTGCGTCCATTTCTGAGCGGTCAAATAGACGGCGACGAACGGACCGAATCCGGTTTGCACATCGGCGACAAAGAAAACGAACCAATCCAGACCGCGCCGGCTTTTCGGCGAAGCACCGGATTTTCGTGGATCTCTTCCGGCGCCTGCCTCGCCGGAGAGATGGGTCTTGCTTTTGTCATCCATCCCAATGCTATCGGCAGGTGGTTATTTCGACGGCGGATCCTTCACAACTGGACTAGCTTCCGTTGCTGCTTGCGGCGCGGGGGGTACGTGAGCCGGGCTTGCGGGTTGTTGGCCAAGAACCACAATTTGCTCCCCGGGCTTGTAGACGGGCGCGACCCGAAGTTGATCCTTGGTGAGATCAACGATCACGGCATCCGTCTTTCCCTCGGTCGGAAATCGGATTGCTTTCCAGTCAACTGCGATCTGGCGATTCCCGACCCCGAGGAATCCGCCAAAGTCGACGATGGCGGCGCGAACCTGTCCGGTCTTATCGGCAATGATGTCGATGATCCGGCCCATGTCATCGCCGGCGGCGCCCCGAACCTTTTTGCCGAGAATGCTCTCCACTTGCTGGCCATTTAACACCATCGCCGGTGTTTCGGCAGGCGTCGCCGCCGGTGCCTTCGGTGGTGGGGTTTGCGCAGCTGGCGGCGTTGGCGGAGCTGCCGGCGCAGCGGTGGAGGGTTGCGGACTGTCCGGTGGAGCCTGCTGAGCCTGTGCGTAACTGATTTCCGCCGCACTTGCCGGGCCGAGAGTGAGTGTTGTGCTAGCCGCCAAGGCGAGAGCCACGGACAGGAACGAAGCTTCGGGAGCGCTTGTCGTGCGCGTCCGATGATGTTGGTTTCGTCGGCTGTGATGCATAGACGCTCCTTTGATCTGCGATGGCGGACACACTTCGAGCAAAAATCGGATCCAAGAACTATTTAGTTGCCATGAGTGATCGCGCACAACGCCGGTAAGACTTTGGAATCGTCGGAAAATCAGCCTCATGAGGATCTGGCGATGCCGCTGCAAAGGTCTCGCAAGAACCCGGCGACGATGAGGCGATCCAGCGGATCGAGATTGACCGAAAAGCAGCTAACCCGGAAATCGACCAGAAAATGCCAAACTGAAAGCGTCCTCCAGAAGATGGGACTATTCAATGTTTGGAACCGGCGATCATTGAATGCGTTCCATCTGACTCAAAGAAAACAACACGCTTTCGAAAGGTGGTCCTTTGGCTGTTCCATCCCCTGCGGTTAGAAGCATCACCGCACCACAAGAGACCCCTTTTTACATTCCGGCCGTGGGGTCCACCTCACGCCCCCGGCGCACGCTGAAAGCGAACGATACGTTCGCAGTGGTCGACAGTCATGGTGACATCGGTGCCTCATCCGGTGACCCCGATGGCATTTTCAACAATGACACGCGATATCTCTCGCGCCTCGAACTGACCATCAACGATCTTGAGCCTCTTTTGCTCGGGTCGAATGTGCGTGACGACAACACGATGCTGACGGTCGATCTCACCAACCCGGACATCTATGTTCGGGATCGGCTTATCCTTCCAAAGGATACGGTCCACATCGTGCGAACAAGCTTTGTCTGGCAGGAGCATTTCTACACCCGTTTCAGCATTCGCAATCATGGCACTCAGCGGGTGACCATGTCCCTCGCGTTCGCGTTTGCGAATGATTTCGCGGACATCTTCGAGGTGAGAGGGATGCGCCGCGCGCGACGCGGCACTCAACGCGCGGCATTGGCTGAAGGACATGACATCTATCTGTTCTACGAAGGACTGGACGGCATTGAGCGCAGCACGTCCCTTTGCTTTGACCCTCAGCCGGATCAAACGAACGAGAGCCACGCGAAATACACCTTGACCTTGGCGCCGCACGAGCGGCGGTCAATCTTTCTAACCGTTAAGTGTAACGGAAAACCCAGCGATCCCCCCGCGCACTTCTTCAAGGGAATGGCGCTTGCATCCCGTGCGTTCCGAAAGGGGAAGAGCGAAGCAATCGCGATCGGCACGTCCAGCGATGTATTCAACCAGATTCTCGCACGTTCCTTGAGTGATCTCCGCATGTTGACGACGGAGACCGCGGAGGGAGATTATCCCTATGCTGGGATTCCCTGGTATTCGACCACATTCGGACGTGACGGAATCATTACCGCGCTGCAGATGTTGTGGTGCATGCCGCATCTCGCCCGTGGCGTATTGACACGATTGGCCGCGCTTCAAGCGACATCGACTGATCCGCTCAATGACGCAGAGCCGGGAAAGATTCTGCATGAGATGCGCAATGGGGAAATGGCCCGTCTCCGGGAAGTCCCGTTCGGTCTCTACTACGGAAGTGTCGACGCTACGCCACTCTTTGTGTTGCTGGCCGGAGAGTATTTCGGGCGAACCGGCGACCAACAAACCATTCGATCGTTGTGGCCCAACATTCAGGCCGCGCTGGCATGGATCGACGGACACTCGGCATTGGATGGCGACGGATTCCTCCGGCATTCCCGTGACAACACCGAAGGGCTTGCCAACCAGGGTTGGAAGGATTCATTCGATTCCGTATTTCATGCCGATGGGCGTCTGGCCGAGGGGTCCATCGCATTGGCCGAAGTCCAAGCTTATGTGTACGCCGCAAAACGCTCGATTGCGAAAGCGGCGCGCAGCCTGGGATTTTCTGAGCAGGCAGCTCAGCTCGAGAAAGACGCCGAAGAGTTGGCATTCCGCTTCGAGAAAGCCTTCTGGTGCGAAAAAATTGGTACCTACGCGATAGCGCTGGATGGAGATCGCCAACCCTGTGAGGTACGGACATCCAATGCGGGTCACGTGTTGTTCGGCGGACTGGCTTCGCCGGAACATGCGAAACGTGTCGTCGACGGATTGATGTCACCTCGGTTTTTCTCCGGGTGGGGAATCCGAACCGTCGCGGCTGGAGAAAGCCGCTACAATCCAATGTCTTACCACAACGGGTCGATCTGGCCGCACGATAACTCCCTGATCGCAAGCGGGATGGCGCGCTATGGCTACAAGGCTGCAGCCTGTGATGTCTTTGAAGCCATCAGCGGCGCGGCATCCTATATGGATTTGCGCCGGCTTCCGGAACTGTTCTGTGGCTTTCGGCGACAGAAAAGCCAGGGGCCAACACTCTATCCAGTGGCGTGTTCGCCGCAGGCGTGGGCGAGCGGAGCACCCTTCGCGATGCTGCAGGCATGTCTTGGTCTTGAATTTCAGCCGGATCTCGATCGCATTCGTCTGACGGATCCCATGTTGCCGCCGTTCCTGGATATGCTCATCTTGCGCAACATTGAACTCGGTGAAGCGAAGATCGATTTCGCACTTTACCGATATGGCGAAAATGTCTCGTTACAAATCCTGCGAAATCCGCACGGGATCGAAGTTTCCGTCAGTCATCTTCAGACGCTGAAATGATTGCTGACGGATCGCTTACCGATCTCGAATCGTTGAGCTTGGGACTGCGAGGTCCTTGCCGGTCGTGAGAAGTGGTGACTGTTGGCGATCGCGTGCCGCGAAATAGACCGTGCTGAGCACGACGACGATTGCCAGCGCGGCGAGAAGCAAGGAGCTCCCGCCGGAGCTGCCGTATCTTGGCCTGGAGTTACCATTGGGGTCTTCATTCATTGGCGTCTCCCATTTGCTGGAATGAGCCGGGTACGCGGGCCGTTAGTTCGACATAGGCACATCGCTACCCTCGTCAACCGATCGGCCAACGGGCGGTTCCAAACTGAGACGAGGAGGTCAAAGGTCAGACGGGTATCGGAGTTGAATCTCCTCACCATGCATGTTGATCTAATCGTGCTCCGATCCCTTTTGCGGGTGGAACCAATCAAGCCGCGAACGGATTATCGGTCGGGAGTTTTTGGCCATGTTAGTAGAGCGTTTTTCGCAAGATAGTACTGACGTTGTCGGCGAAGCCTATATGATCGCCGCGGACTACCTGGATAAGGTGGGTGCCTTGCCAAGGAGCTTCGCTATCCACGAGCCGTTGCTAAACCTCATTCTCAAAAAATTTCAGCAGGGTCACACGAACAAGATATGGCTCGCGAACAAGGCCATTTCCGAGTATCAGAAGTATACGATCATCGATGTTTGAGTAACTGTTGGGTTGTACTGTTGCATCAGGACGACGCTCATTGTTCAAAATTGCATTGTGATCTGTGAGGATCATTGTCATCCGCAATTGAAGACTATGCCCTGATCGGTGATTGCCTCACTGCCGCGCTTGTGAGCCGCAACGGCTCCATCGACTGGTTGTGCTGGCCGTCCTTCGATTCCGAAGCTTGTTTCGCTGCTCTTCTTGGAACGAGAGAGCATGGGCGCTGGCAGATTGCACCAGAGGTGCCTGTGCATGCCGTGACGCGCAGATACAGCGGCGATACGCTCATCCTTGAAACGCGATTTGAATGCGAGGGCGGCGACGTCACGCTCATTGATTTCATGCCGCCGCGCGGAAAGTCGTCGGATATCGTCCGCCTGGTGCGCGGGGACCGCGGCGCGGTCCGCCTGGGGATGGAGTTGATCATTCGCTTTGGATCGGGGGCCAACATTCCATGGGTTCGACGCTTGAAGGACGGAACCCTTCTTGCAATTGCCGGTCCCGACATGGCGGTGCTGCGAACCCCGGTCGAGTTAAAAGGCAAGGACATGACCACCTGCGCAAGTTTCGAGGTGCGCGCCGGTGAGATCATTCCGTTTGTGCTGACATACGATGCTTCGCATTTGCCGGTACCGGATCCGATCGACTATATGCAGGCTTTGGAGGACACCAAAAATTTTTGGACCGAGTGGTCGAGCTACGGCAGCTACAAAGGCAGGTACCGCGATCTCGTGCAGCGCTCATTGATTACCCTGAAGGCGCTGACCTATGCGCCGACTGGCGGAATCGTCGCTGCGCCGACCACCTCGTTGCCTGAGAAACTCGGCGGAGCTCGCAACTGGGATTATCGTTATTGCTGGCTCCGCGATGCGACCTTCACGCTGCTGGCCTTGATGAACAGCGGCTATCAGACCGAGGCGGCGGCTTGGCACAACTGGCTTTTACGCTCCGTCGCGGGTTCGCCGGCGGATATGCAGATCATGTACAGCATTACTGGGCAAAGGCGGCTTCTGGAGTGGGAGGCGTCGTGGCTGCCAGGTTATGCGGATTCAAAGCCTGTTCGGTTTGGCAATGCCGCGCATGCGCAGCTGCAGCTGGATGTCTATGGCGAGCTGATGGATACATTCCATCAGGCGCGCATGTTGAAGGTCGAACTGGACGGCGGCGCCTGGGCCTTGGAGCGAAAATTTCTCGAACATCTGGCCAAGATTTGGCATTCGCCGGACAGCGGCATTTGGGAGCGGCGCGGCCCGGCGCGGCATTACGTGTTGTCAAAGGTCATGTGCTGGGTCGCGTTCGATCGCGCCATCAAAAGCGCTGAGACGTTCAGCTTCCAAGGACCTATTGAATATTGGCGCGCGTTGCGCGACCGGATTCATGCGGATATTTGCGTTAATGGATTCGACGCCGAGGCCAACACATTCGTCGAATCGTATGGCTCGCGCGTGCTTGATGCCAGCCTGCTGTTGTTACCCGGGGTCGGCTTTCTTCCGCCTGACGATCCGCGCGTCGTGGGAACGATCGCTGCGATCGAAGCACACTTGATGCGCGACGGGTTTGTTCTGCGTCACGATCCGCGTGAGACGCAACCGGACGAAGAGGAGCCAATCGAAGGTGCGTTCCTTGCGTGCACGCTGTGGCTCGCGGACGCCTACGTGCTGGCTGGCCGACTGGATGAAGCGCGAGAGTTGTTCCGGCGAGTCGCAAATGTTGCAAACGATGTCGGTCTGCTCGCCGAGGAATACGATCCGATGACACGGAAGCAGACCGGGAATTTTCCTCAGGCGCTGACCCATATCGCCATTATCAACACTGCGCACAATATCCATGAGGCGCTGCATCCCGCCAAGAAGCCAGCCATGCAACGCACCAGTTAAGGGTATTGACCTGCGTTCAGCTATTCAGCGTCAGGATTGTCGCAACTGCTCTAGCGAAACCGTCATCCTCGTTTGACGAGGTCACGTGGGTCGCTTGCGATTTTACGGTATCCGTTGCGTTACCCATCGCGAATGACAATCCGCTGGCGCGGAACATTGGAAGGTCATTCGACATGTCGCCGATGGTCGCCACAGCCTGCGGAGAGATGTTCAGGCGTTTGACCATAGACGTTACGAACGTTCCCTTGTCATATCCTGGCGGCGTGACGTCGAGATAATAGTTTTGTGAGCGGGCAGCATGGGCTTCAATGCCGAGCGCGGCCTGCAATTCCGTCTCGCATCGGGCCAGCAAATCAAAGTCGGCACTCACGCCAACGATCTTGCAGGCGTTATCAAGGTAAGGGGTATCGTCCCTGACAAGCAGAGGGTTCGTGGCGATCGTTTTCTGTTCGTGCGCAACGTAGCACCCGTCGTCGCGATGAATGATCCAGTGCTGGTTGGTGAAGATCCAGACGTCGATCCCGTAACGCTCAAACAATGCGAGAGCCGTCGTGACAGCATGACGGGGAATTGTCTGTTGTTCCTCCACGGAGAGATCGGGTTTGACGATGGAGCTGCCATTGAAAGCTCCCATCGGCAGATCGAGGCTGAGGGGTTCGCTCAGCATCCGCATCCCAAAAGGCGGGCGGCTGCTTGTGACGGAAAATTGAATTCCTCTCGCCCGCAATTCTCGCACGGCTTCGACTGATGTAGAGGTCAGCCGTTTGTCCTTGGTGACGAGCGTGCCATCGACATCCGAAATCAAGAGCTTGATAGGTATCATGAGGCGAGAGATCCGGGCTTGAGCGAGAGCTGCAACCGATCGGCAATCGCGGCAATGATCCGATCGACTGGGGCGTCGATATTAACGGTGACAACCTGTTCGTCTGGCATTGGCTCCTCGATTGTTGCGAATTGACTGTCGAGCAGTGAAGGCGGCATGAAATGACCTTTTCGAAGCGCCAGTCTCGCTGCAATCAACTCGCGTGTACCCCTCAAGTATACCAGCCGTATATCTGATCGGCCGTGGACAAGAATATCGCGATAAGCTCGTTTTAGCGCCGAACAGGACACCACGACGGGATGACCGGCATCGGCCTTGCGGTCGATATCGTCGGCGATCGCCTGTAGCCACGGCCAACGGTCATCGTCTGTCAGCGCAGTTCCGGCATGCATCTTCGCCACATTGGACGGCGGGTGATAGGAATCTCCATCTTCGCAAGCGAAGCCGATGGTCCTGGCGAGCGCCTCGGCAATCGTGCTCTTGCCGGAGCCTGATACGCCCATCACGATGATGGCGGAAATGTCAGCCGGCGCTTGCATGATTGCTGTCGATATTGCTTGGTGCCGCCGCCTGGTCGAGCAGCCATACTGTTTCGCCACGCATGGATTGTGCGTGCATGGCCGGGAGATCCTCGCCTGAAAACGCGCGGGCAAGAATATCCCGCTTGTCGCTACCGGACACCAGAAACAGCATTTCCCGCGTCGATGCCAGGCAAGGAAATGTCAGGCTTACCCGAGGGACGAAAGGCGCAACATTCGCATGCGGGACGCCGACCACCCATCGCGTCCGTTCTGCGAGGGCAGGAGAGTTCGGAAATAAGGATGCCGTATGACCGTCCGGACCGATACCCATCAGGACGAGGTCGAACAACGGTGGCTCATGATCGAGGCCAGAGTTATGAAACGATTTGAGCTCACGTTCGTATAGCTCTGCGGCTTCACCGGGTGTTGCCGTTGTTGTTAGGATGGCATGCACATTCTCCAGCGGAGCACATGCATCGAGGAACGCTGTTCGCGCCATGCCGATGTTGCTCAAGGTGTCGTCCGACGGCACAAAGCGATCATCGGTCATGAACCAGTGAACGCGCGACCAGGGTATCTGTTCACGCCAGGGCGAAGTCGCGAGCAATTCGTAAAGCCGTCGTGGCGTCGAACCGCCGGTCAAGCAAACTCTCACCTGCTGTGGATTCGCTGCGATACGCGCAACCAGTCGCTTTGCAGCGGCTTCCGCCAGCGACTTGCTGTCGGGAACGACGATGAGTGCGCGCTTGGATACGGGCGTATTCATTCGCCATCGATCCGCCGCCAGCGGCGGCCATCGCGCTCGATCAGTTCGTTCGCCTCTTTCGGTCCGTCCGTGCCGGCACGATACAGCGACAGACCATTTCCACTGGCTTTCTTCCAGGTATCGATAAACGGCTGCACCGCCTGCCAGCCGGCCTCGACGCTGTCGGCCCGCTGGAACAGAATATTGTCTCCAATCATGCAGTCGTAAAGCAATGTCTCGTAGCCAGTGCTGGGCGCGGACTTGAAATAGTCCTTGTACTTGAACTTCATTTCGACGCCGTCGACCGTGACGGACGGCCCCGGCACTTTGGTATTGAACTGGAGCGTGATGCTTTCTGTCGGTTCGACGCCGATGACGAGGTAATTGCGCGATAGACGTTCGACCTCGGTTGCGCGGAACATTGAAAACGGCGCTGCTTTGAAGCGGATCGCGACCTCGGTGCGTTTCGCAGACATTGCCTTGCCGGTGCGGAGATAAAACGGCACGCCTGCCCAGCGCCAATTGTCGATGGTGAGTTTCAACGCAGCATAAGTCTCAACAACGCTATCGGGGGAAACGTTCTTGGTCCTGCGATAATCGTCGATCTCCTTGTCGCGGACATGGCCTGCTACATATTGCCCGCGCACGGAATTCTTCAGCGCTTCTTCTTCGGTCTGTATCTGGATGGCGGAAAGAACTTCTCCCTTCTCTGACCGGACCGAATGAGCGTCGAATCGCGACGGTGGCTCCATCGCGACCAGCGCAAGCAATTGAAAGAGATGATTGGGGACCATGTCGCGCAAGGCGCCGGTCGCTTCATAGAAGCTCCCACGGCGCCCGACATCGAGCATCTCCGAAACCGTGATCTGAACGTGATCGATGTGGTTTCGATTCCAGATCGGTTCGAACATGCCGTTGGCGAACCGTAACACCAGAATATTTTGTACCGTCTCTTTCCCAAGATAGTGATCGATCCGGTAGATCTGATGTTCGTTTACGAGTTTGAGCAGATCATGGTTCAGCTCCTTCGCCGACTTGAGATCGGTCCCGAAAGGCTTCTCGATCACGAGGCGCCGCCAGCCGTCGGGCTGATCGGTCAGGAGCCCCAGACGCCCGAGTTCTTCGCTGATCGGTTTGAAGCCGTTGGGCGGCACAGCCAGATAGAACAGGTTGTTCTTGATGCCTTCGGTTTTGGCGATTTTATCGAGATGTGCCTTCAGCCTATCAAATGAGCCAGGCTCTGCCGGATCAGCGTGAATGCTGAGGATGCAGTCGAACAATTTTTGGGCGATGGCTTTGTCGATCGGTCGTGTGGCGAATTGCTGCAGTCCCTTCATCAAGTCGTCGTGCAGCGTTTCGCTCTGCATCTCCGTGCGCGTAATCCCGACCACACAGAATTTTTCCGGCAGCAATCCAGACTCGGCAAGATTGTAGAGCGCCGGGATCACGAGCCGGTGAGCGAGATCGCCGGTGATGCCGAACACCACAAAGCAACATGAATCGGGGACTTCTGGGCTTTGCAGTCGTATCAGAATTCATCGGCAGCTCTTTCGATTGTCATTCAGCAGCTTTTTTACCGGGAAGCACCACCAGGTTTTGGCGGCTCGGTGTGGCCGCCGAAGCCATGGCGCATGGCGGAGAGGATTTTCTCCGCGAAGGTGTGTTCCTTGCGCGAACGGAAACGCGCGTAGAGCGCTGCGGTAATCACTTCAGCCGGGACTGCCTCGTCGATGGCGGCATTGATGGTCCAGCGGCCCTCGCCGGAATCCTCGACGAAGCCGGAATAGCTTTCGAGGGTCTCGTTTTTCGCCAGTGCGGCAGCCGTGAGATCAAGTAGCCAGGAACTCACGACACTGCCACGTCGCCACACCTCGGCGACATCGGCGATGTTGAGATCAAAGCGATGCGCGGGTGGCAGGGCGTCGATATTCGCGTTCTTAAGAATGTCGAAGCCTTCAGCGTAGGCCTGCATCAGGCCGTATTCGATGCCGTTGTGAACCATCTTGACGAAATGGCCGGCGCCGTTCGGGCCGGCGTGGATATAGCCTTGTTCGGCGCGGGGATCGCGTCCATCACGTCCGGATGTGCGCGGAATGTCTCCAAGACCGGGTGCGAGGCTCGCGAAGATCGGATCGAGGCGATTCACAATCTCGGCCTCGCCGCCAATCATCATGCAATAGCCGCGTTCAAGACCCCAGACCCCGCCGCTGGTGCCGACATCGACGTAGTGAATTCCGCGTTCTTTCAACTCGCCGGCGCGGCGAACATCATCTTGCCAGAACGTGTTGCCGCCATCGATGATCGTATCACCGCTCTCCATGATTTTACTGAGCGTTGCGATGGTTTCTTCGGTGATCCTGCCGGCAGGCAGCATCACCCAGACAACGCGAGGCACGGCAAGCTTCTTGACCAGCTCGTCGAGCGATGCGCTTCCCGTTGCTCCAGCTGTGGCTAAATCAGCCACAGCCTTCGCGTTGGTGTCATAGACCGCGACCTTATGATCGCCTTTGGTTATCAAGCGGCGAACGATGTTGCCGCCCATGCGCCCTAAGCCGACAAGTCCGATCTGCATGCTTATCGTTCCTATGACAATGCGCTCTGAACGGCTGCCCGAATTGTCGCGAGGCCCTTTGTGACGTCGCCTTTGATGTGCAGGCGCAACGCCCGGCGCCCACGCTCTGTCAGGACATCGAAATCGCCACGCGCTTGAGCCGCCTTGATGATGCCGAAGCTGGCCTTGTGGCCGGGGACGGGAAGATCATTCGCGTCGTCGGCGGTAATCTGCAGGAACACGCCGCTGTTTGGCCCTCCCTTGTAGGCTTGGCCGGTCGAATGCAGGAAACGCGGCCCGAAACCGACGCAGGTCGCAATATGCTTCCTGTCCCGGATCGCCATGCGGATATCTTGAGCCGCTGCAATATCGGCGTCGTTATGATCGAGATAGGCCAGTACAGCCGCATAGTCACCGGCCTGGATGCGGCCGAAATGCGCCTTGAGCCACGACCCGGTGTCGCTGTTCGCTCCCGCCTTGCGCAAGGCCTCGGCATTCTTTGCATCGGTGTAGATTTCGATCCCGTCGTCTGTCGCAACGGCACCTTCGGACGGCAGCGAACCTGACTTCTCAAAGGCCGATGTCAGCTCGCGGGTTTTGACTTTCGCGGCTTCCACATCTGGCTGATCGAACGGGTTAATCCCCATCACCGCGCCGGCGACAGCGGTCGCAATCTCGAAGCGGAAAAATTCCTGGCCGATATGATAAGGGCTTGTGACGTGAATGCGGATCACCGGATGTCCAGCTTTTTCCAGTGCCGCAAGCGCGGCTTCGCGGGATGTGTCGGTGTCATCCTTCAAACGCAGGTCGACGAAAACACGGTCGTTGCCATAGACACCCGGCTTGCCGAGTGTCTCGCCTTCAAGCGGAATCAGCGCCTTGCCGTTCTTGCCCGTGGATTCCGCGATGAGCTGTTCGGCCCATGCGCCAAAGTCCGCAATTTGTTGGGAGGCGGTAAGCGTGATCTTGTCCCGGCCGTGCTTGGCTGCGACCGCAAAGGCCAACCCGAGTTGTACGCCGGGATTTTCTGCGGGCGGCACGTCAGGGCCGCAGGCGCGGACCATTGAGATTGAAAGATCGAGAAACTTACCGAGATCGATACCCGCGGCAGCGGCTGGGACGAGGCCGAACGGAGACAGCACCGAATAGCGGCCGCCAATGCCGGGGTCGCCATAGAAGACCTGAGCGAAGCTGCGTGATTTGGCCACCTGTTCCAGTGAAGAGCCGGGATCAGTGACCGCGACAAAATGTTCGCCAGCTTTGCCGTTTGTCTCTTCGTTGACGCGTGCGAAGAAGTAATCCATCAGCGCATTCGGTTCGGTCGTCCCACCCGATTTACTCGATACGATGAACAGCGCCTTGCCCAGGGTGATGGCCGCTTCCATACGGCGGACCTGTCCCGGGTCGGTGGAATCCAGAATCCTAAGTTTGGGGAATCCGTCCATCTGGCCGAATGTCATGGCCAGTACTTCAGGCCCGAGGCTGGAGCCGCCCATGCCAAGCACGATCGCATCGGTGAAGTTGTGGCTCTTCACCCATCCCGCAAAAGCGTCATAGCGAGCAATTTCCCCGCGTTCGCGTTCAACGATATCGAGCCAGCCCAGCCATTTGCTTTCGTCCTTACCGGTCCAGACCGAGGCATCACGCGCCCACAGCGCGCGAATTTTGCCGTCTGAGCGCCAGCGCTCCGTCAAAGCGTTGCTGTCCTTGTCGAGGTCTGGCGCAAGGCTGATGGCTTGTGTATCGACGCGGGCACCGAGCATCGCGGTGCGCTTGTGCGCGACGGCACCCAGCAGCTTGTCGGCAGCTTCCGCGAACAGCTGCACCCCTTCTTTGACGAGCGTGTCCGTGATCGCATCGAGCGAAATTCCCGACTTTGCGAGTTCAGCGAGGACGCGCTCGGCATCCGGAATGTCTTCTTCCAGACTGTCGCGCAGCTTGCCGTGGTCGCGGAAGGCATCAAGTGTCGCCGGCGGCACGGTGTTGACCGTGTCGCGGCCGATTAATTCCTCGATATACAGCACGTCGCTGTAAGCTTTATTTTTGGTGCCGGTGCTGGCCCACAACAGCCGTTGAACCTTGGCGCCCTTAGCTGCGAGCTTCTTCCAGCGGTCGGAGGCGATCACTTTTTTGTAGTGCTGGTAGGCCAGCTTGGCGTTGGCGATTGCGACCTTGCCTTTTAACGCTTCGAGCCGCGCCTTTTGATCTTTGTCATTGGCTGCAGCAATCTTGTCGTCCAATTGCTTGTCGACGGCCGTATCGATGCGACTGACGAAGAAGCTCGCGACACTTGCGATCCGGGCTGGATCTCCGCCACCTGCGATAAAGGTTTCAAGACCGGCGAGATAGGCTTCCAAGACCTGAGCGTAAACTTTATGCGAGAACAGAAGCGTGATGTTGATGCTGATACCTTCCGAAATCAGCTTCTCGATGGCGGGCAGGCCTTCGCTGGTGCCGGGCACCTTCACCATGAGATTATCGCGGCCGACCGCTTTCCAGAGCCGCTGGGCTTCCGCAATGGTGCCTTCGGTGTCGAGTGCGAGGTACGGCGAGACCTCAAGGCTCACATAACCATCAGCGCCGTTCAATTCGTCATAGACCGGACGCAGAACATCAGCCGCTCTTTGGATGTCCTCGACCGCGAGGGCTTCATAGAGATCGATCACAGGTCGGTCATGCTGCTTCAACAATGCTGAAATCGCATCGTCATATTCGTCGCTGCCGCCGATGGCCTTTTCGAAAATCGAGGGATTGGAGGTGACGCCGCGCACGCCATCCCGTTCGATCAACGTCTTGAGATCGCCCTTGGCGATGAAGCCGCGCGCGAGGAAATCGAGCCAGACAGCCTGGCCATGACTTTGAAGCTTTTTGACTGGGTTCATGATCTCTTGTTCTGTTCGATCTGGCGTAGGGCAGCACTCAACACCTTGTCTGCCGTAAAGCCAAATTTTGTCAAAAGGTCTTTTAGCGGCGCTGACGCGCCGAATGTATGCATGCCGATGATCTCACCGGAAGCCCCCGCGTACCGATCCCAGCCGATGACGGAGCCTTGCTCGACCGTGACGCGAGCCTTGATATCCGGCGGCAGGACGCTGTCGCGATAAGATTTGTCCTGCTTTTCAAACAGGTCCCATGACGGCATGCTGACTACACGCGCCCCGATGTCGCGAGACTTCAGTGTCTCGAAGGCCGCAACGCAGAGCTGAACCTCGCTGCCGGTGCCGATGAGGATGACCTGCGGTGGGCCGCTGGCCGGGTCAGCCATGACGTAGGCGCCCCGCGCAAGTCCCTCGGCCGCTGCATAGTGGCTTCGGTCGAAGATTGGCAGAGCCTGCCGGCTAAGTACGAGCGCGGCAGGCTCGTCCCCGAGCTCCATAATGACCTTATAAGCCTCACGCACCTCGTTCGCATCCGCCGGGCGCAGCACAACCAGTCCCGGGACTGCGCGCAACCCGGCAAGTTGTTCAATCGGTTGATGCGTGGGACCATCTTCACCCACGCCGATGGAATCATGGGTGAACACATGGAAGACGGGCAGTTTCATCAGCGCGGCAAGACGCACGGGCGGCCGCATGTAGTCGCTGAAGATCAGGAATGTCGCGCCGAAGCCTCGCAGATGGCAGAGGCCCATGCCGTTGACGATCGCCCCCATCGCATGCTCGCGCACGCCGAAATGCATGTTTCGTCCGCCGGGCGTTGACTTCGTCAATGTCCCGGCGCCGTCGAATGAAAGTTTGGTCTTGGTCGAGGGCGCAAGATCCGCGGCGCCGCCAAGAACCCAGGGCATTCGCTCCGCGAGTGCATTGAGGACCTTGCTCGACGCGTCTCGCGTGGCGATTCCCTTCGCATCAACGTCAAATTTCGGCAGATCGCGATCCCAGCCATCAGGAACGCCATGCTTGAGACCTCTGGCGATCTCGTTCGCGGTATCGGGATGCTGCGAACGATAATCGTCAAAGGCCTTTTCCCACGCTGCGCGCAAGGCCGCGCTGCGTTTGCCGATACCGTTTGCGAAACGATCATAGACGCCGTCAGGCACCAGAAACTGGGCGTCCTCCGGCCAACCGTAGAATTTTTTGGTTTTGCGGACTTCGTCTTCGCCGAGCGCATCGCTATGAATCGAAGCCGTGTTCTGCTTGTCCGGCGCGCCGTAGCCGATGATACTGTTGACCACGATCAGGGTCGGACGTCCGCGTGTTTCTTTGAATTCAGCGAGCGCTTCGCACACGCGATGGCGATCATTGGCGTCTGGAACGTGCACAATGTGCCAGCCATAACCACGGAAGCGTTCAGCGACATTCTCACTGAACGCGAGTTCGGTATGACCTTCGATGGTGATGGTGTTGCTGTCGTAGATCCAGCAGAGATTGTCGAGACCAAGGTGTCCCGCAAGCGACGCAGCCTCGCTGGCGACACCTTCCATCAAATCGCCGTCGCTGCAGATCACATAGACATTGAAATCAAACAGCGTGAGGCCGGGCTTGTTATAGTGAGCGCCCAACCAACGCGACGCGATCGCCATCCCAACGCTATTCCCACATCCTTGTCCGAGGGGACCGGTGGTCGTTTCTATGCCGGTCGTGTGGCCATATTCGGGGTGCCCCGGCGTGACGCTGTCGATCTGGCGAAAGGCTTTGATATCGTCGAGTGAGATAGCGGGTTTGTTCGTGACTTGACCGTCTTGAACACGCTTCAGGCCCGACAAATGGATCAGTGAATAAAGCAGCAGCGACGCGTGGCCGGCGGAAAGTACGAAACGGTCACGGTTGGGCCAAAGCGGGTCGGCTGGATCGTAACGCAACACCTCCTGCCAGAGCGTATAGGCGACCGGTGCCACACCCATAGGCGTGCCGGCATGGCCCGAATTTGCTTTTTGAACAGCGTCAATCGTCAACGTGCGGATCGTATTGACGCAAATGTCGTCGATCGAGCCAGTTTCATGACGCTGTTGGCTTCCGTCTTTCAACTGCGCTGTGCTCATGGAATATCCGTGGACTTGCGACGCGGTCATGCAGCCCGGAACAGGGGCAGGGTGGACGGAAAACTTCGCACCGCCGCAAATGTTCCACTGGCCCTGTCGCGATATTGTGAACGTCAGGCTTGAGCTTAACGCCGAAAAGGCACGTCCCATATTTCTTCCGCGTATTCGCGGATGGTCCGGTCAGATGAGAACCAGGCCATGCGTGCAACGTTCAAGATACTCATGCGTGCCCAGTCGGGGGTATCCCATTTTTTGTCAACAAGACGTTGCGTCCGATAGTAGTCGTCGAAATCCGCCGACACCATGTAGTAGTCGAGGTGACGAAGACTGTGCGTGATGGGTGTAAAGCGTCCCGGATCGTTCGGTGAGAACATTCCGCGGTCGATGGCGTCGATCACGCTGCACAGGATCGGTGATCTGGCAATCAGTTCGACCGCATCCAGGCCTTGTGCGCGGCGCTGGGCGACCTGATCGGCCTGAAGCCCAAAGATAAAGATATTCTCTTCGCCGACATGATCACGAATTTCGATATTGGCGCCATCGAGGGTGCCGATCGTCAGGGCGCCGTTTAAGGCTAGTTTCATGTTGCCGGTCCCCGAGGCTTCCATTCCAGCCGTTGAAATCTGTTCGGAGAGATTACTTGCGGGCACGATGGCTTCAGCCAGACTGACATTGTAATTGGGAATGAACGCGACCTTGAGCACATCTCGCACAGTCGGGTCGTTGTTGATCGTGACCGCAACATCATTGATGAACTTGATGATCAGTTTGGCCTGCTGATAGCTCGCGGCCGCCTTGCCGGCGAAAAGCTTGACGCGTGGCGTCCAGTTAAGCGTCGGATCCGCCTTGATGGCGAGATAGAGCGCTACGGTTTCAAGAGCGTTGAGAAGCTGACGCTTGTATTCATGAATACGTTTGATCTGGACGTCGAACATCGCCGACGGATCGACATGGACGCCAAGTCGAGACGAAATCATATTGGCAAGACTGATCTTGTTCTTGAATTTCGCCGCCATGAAGCGCTGCTGGAACGCCCGGTCATCCGCCAATCTCTCCAGCTCTCGCAGGTGAGTTGGATCGTCCAGTACAACATCGCCGCATACTTCACGCAGAAGCTGCACAAGATGGGGATTGCATTGATGCAGCCAGCGGCGAAACGTGATGCCGTTGGTCTTGTTGGTGATGCGTCCAGGATAAAGTGCATTGAGGTCCGCGAACACGGTGCCGCGCATCAGTTCGCTGTGCATGGCGGACACGCCGTTGACCCGATGTGACCCGACATAGGCGACATGTCCCATGCGAACGCGGCGGCCGCCCGTCTCGTCGATCAGTGACACAGAGGCGCGGAAGCGGATATCACCGGGAGCATGCTTGTCTGCAGCCGCAAGGTTGAAATCGTTGATCCGATAGATGATGTCGAGGTGACGCGGTAGCAGCCGTTGAAACAGGTCGGCAGGCCATGTTTCGAGCGCTTCCGGAAGCAGCGTGTGGTTGGTGTAGGAAATGGTCTTGTTGGTGATCTGCCACGCTTCGTCCCAACCGATCCGATGTTCATCCACCAGCAGTCGCATCAATTCCGGGACTGCCAGGCTTGGATGCGTATCATTCATCTGAATGGCGGCATTGGACGATAGCGTTCGCAAATTACCGTCGCCCTTCAGATGATGGGCGATGATGTCTTGCAAGGAGGCCGAGACGAAGAAGTACTCCTGTCTTAATCGCAATTCCCGCCCGGCCGGCGTCTCATCGCTCGGATACAGAAATTTCGATATCGCCTGCGCCCGGGCCATCTCCGACATGGCGCCTAGATGATCGCCGCTGTTGAAGATTTTGAGGTTCATCGGATCGACGGCGCGAGCCGACCACAGACGAAGTGCATTGACGTGATGCTCGCCCCACCCGACGATCGGGGTATCATAGGCGACAGCTTCAACCGTTTCATCGGGGAGCCAGACGCATCGTTCAGGATGGTCCGGATCGTTGCGTCCGACACGCCCTCCATAGTGAATCCGATAAGTAATTTCAGGGCGTTCGAATTCCCATGGATTTCCAGACAGCAACCACTGCTCCGGAAATTCCTCTTGCCGCCCGTCGGAAATGATTTGACGAAAAAGGCCGTGCTCGTAACGGATACCGTAGCCTTGGGCCGGAATGCCGAGTGTTGCCATGCTCTCCATAAAACATGCGGCCAGGCGACCAAGGCCGCCATTGCCGAGCGCCGCATCTGGTTCGATTGTCTTCAGTTCATCAAAGTCAATGCCGAAATCTTCCAGCGCTGCTCGAAACGAATTTGTCAGTGCGAGATTGCTCAGGGCATCAGTGAACAGCCGCCCGATCAGGAACTCGAGCGAGAAATAGTAGACTCGCTTCTCGCCGTTACTGTGTGCGGCTTGATTGGATTGAAGCCATTGGTGGATGATGCGATCGCGCAGGGTGAGTGCGGCCGCAATGTACCAGTCGCGGTTGGTCGCGCGGTTCGCATCTTTGCCCGCCATCAGCACAATCTTCGCAAGCATCGCGCTTTTGATGCCTGCAACCGCATCTTCTGTATCTGGCTGCTGCATTCCGAGATGCCCACTATATAGCATATTCATGTCACCAATTCCGACGAAGTGCGATCTTGAAGAGAGACCCTGTGCTCATTGTTCTCGAAGTGACCAAATCTTATCGGCCACATTTTGACGGCTAATCTTTGAGCTTCGTTCTAACGATGATTGCCTCACTTCGGTGGCAGGTCTCGCATCTGAATATGAGACGGTGATAGCCTGGGTCGCCGGGGACGATATGAGTGAGCGTCATGGTTGCTGCGCAGTCCGGACAGGTCAGGATGTTGAGCAAGATCGACCCCGTGGGGTCGGCCGGTGTATCGCTGGCCATTGTTAGTCTCGTTATTTTGGCCTGTTATATTGCCGTGCAATAAGGAATTTCGTGTTGAGAAGTTCCCATTGCCGGGCTGCATTCTTGCGTGTGTTCGTCGCCCATTACTACGTTAGCGCTGCGGTAGGAGGGAACCGGCCCTTGAGTCGGCACGACATCCGCTAGGCCGTCCGGCCATGCTCCCGGGCGGCCTTCCTCATTTGCGAGGGCTTTTTGTTTGTAACGGGCCGCACAATTTTGGCTCTCAGGACTGCCGCCGGAAAGTTAGTAAACAACACCCTGCAAGGGACCATATCGGTACTCATTTCTGCCGCGGCGAAATCGTTGGCATAGCCGCTGAGGTCAAGCGTTGCATCGATGGGTTTGCGCGGCCAGACGCGTCCGTGTTCGGTGAATTTTGCAAGATGTCTGCCGACCACAACGATAACAGCATCTGATTTGTAATGGCGCGTGAAGGCAATGATGTGGCGATTATCAGGACCACTCACGGCGATAGGTTCATATTCACCGTGGGTGAAAACATCCGGCAGCGTGTGACGCATCTTGAGGAGGACTTGCGTCCAGGCCAGCTTGATGCGTCCATCCGGCCAGTTCTCGATCAAACTGTCCCAGTCCGGGTTTTCTGTTGCGATAAGTGCAGATTGACGGACGGCAAAATCGACCGGTCGCCTGTTGTCGGGATCGACCAGCGAACAGTCCCAGAATTCCGTGCCTTGATAGAAATCGGGCACGCCCGGCATCATTGTCTTTAACGTGATCTGGGCCAGTGAATTTAATGCGCCGAGCAATGATGTGCGGCGAACAAATGGTCGAATGGAATTGAGAAAATCCAGGGATTGAGAGGTATCGAGAATAGACTTGATAAATCTCTCCAGTGCACTTTCGTAGCGTGCATTCGGATTGAGCCAACTGGTCTCCAGTTTGGCTTCGCGAGCCGCCTTGATCGCGTAGGCCTTCATTCGTTCGACGAACGTACCGTCCAGCGTATCGGGCCATGCACCGATCAACGCCTGGTACAGCATGTATTCGGACGCGAGCGACGGACTGCGCACGTCGCTGTCGGTCGTGACGTGGCGAGCATTCATCCCCTTCCATCGGCCGACCATGCTGGCCCATTCGTCGGCTAACTCGGACAATGCGAGCAGCCGCGCACGAGCGTCCTCGCCGCGCTTCGTGTCGTGCGTTGCGGTGGCAGTCATGCCATAGGGTAATTTTTCGAACCTCTCACGCATCGTGGCGTGAAAGGTATCGGCAGACACTCCTTGCGCAGCGGCGTCGCCGCCCACTTCATTGAGCGCCAGCAGACGATGGAATCGATAGAAGGCCGTATCCTCCAGCGATTTGGCCATCATCGGCCCGGTAAATTGCTGGACCTTCAACGCAAAGCGGCGAATGCGCGGCTTGCCGGGTGCAACGCGCCCTGATTTTGTGAGATCAAGGGTCAGTACATCACGCAGAAAATCGAAAATTCCTTCGTCCGCACCGAACCAATTGGCGCGGGCCTTTTCGACGGTGTGTGTGATCAGTTCGCGGTCGATCGGGGACGGTCCCGTCGAGGCCATGTAGGTGCGGTACACCGGAAAGTGCAGAACATAGAGTTCGAGCGCTTGGCGCAAGCTGTCCGCAGAAAAGTCGCGCGTTGAGTAATGGCCGCCGGCGATCCGGGCGAGCAATCGTGACAGCACGGTGAATTCGCTGGCCAGCAATGTTTCGAGGACTCGGCGCTTTGAATCTTCGAGCACGGGGGCAAGCTTCGGCGGAATATTACTCGCCTGCCGCCAGGTTTCGTCCAGGGCGTCCAGGCCACTCTCGTCGAGCAGAACCTGGGTAACGGTGTTGAGCCATTCGTAGCCGGTTGTGCCGTGAACACCTTGCAATTGTGGGAGATGTTCATGCTCGCCAAGAATTTTTTCGACCAGAAGATAAAAAGGCTGTCGCGAATGTCCGCGGGCTTCCCCGATAAGACGCGTGAGCCTTTGGCAATATTGGGCCGGATCGCGCAGGCCATCGATGTGATCGAGCCGCAACCCTTGCAATTTGTCCTCGGCGATGAGCCGTTTGACGAGTCCGTGAATGCTGTCAAAGGTCGTTTGATCCTCGACGCGCAGTCCCGCAAGGCTGTTGACGTCGAAGAACCGCCGGTAGTTGATTTCACTGGTCGCCAGGCGCCAATGGGCGAGCTTGTAGTACTGACGCTCCAGGAGAGAGTGCAGGGCCTGCGTCTGAGATGGGCGATCGGGCCCGGCTCGATAAGCATTCAATCCGCGCTCAATGACGGGTTGAAAATCCGGATTGTTGGCTAGTGCCGCCCTGAAGCTAGGCGCTTCGGATCGACTGGGACGGCGCAGGCCGGTATAGCGTGACGCAAGTTCAAGAAGCTCTTGCCCCGTGGCCGTTGCTGCGGCGTCAGCCTCCGCGACAACAACGCGAAGTATTTCGTTGTATCGCTGCGGCGCGATCGGCAGGCGATGTTCGAAATACCACGCTGAGAAGCTTCCTTCCTTTGGATCAAATCGAAGTTCAATTTTTCCGTGCTCCAGGGCATCGCCGTAGGATGAGCCTAGAATAGGAAGAAGAACGCCGCCTTTTGCGCGATAAGGTAACGTATCCCAGTCGATATCGAAAAATGTGGCGTGGGGAGACGTCTGGCCCCATTCGAGGACGTCCAGCCACCACGCATTGTCTGCGAAATGCACGCCCATATGGTTCGGCACGAAATCCAGGATAAGGCCGAGATCGTTATCCTTCAGTGTAGCGCTCAGCCGGTTGAACGCATCTTCGCCACCAAGTTCCGGATTGATGACATTGTGATCGACAATGTCGTAGCCATGCGTGCTGCCGCTTCGCGCCTTCATGAAAGGCGAAGCATAAAGATGCGTGATGCCGAGTTGCTTAAGATACGGCACGATTTTCGCCGCTTCGTCGAACCCGAAAGCGAAGGTAAGCTGAATGCGATAGGTCGAGAGCGGAATTGGCGGAGGCATTATTGCTCTCCCAACGCCCAGATCACGGTCCATGGAGCGAGCCTGTCGCCTATGGTCTGTCCCCAAATGTAGCGACCAGCATGGGAGGTGGGAAGATTCTTGGTGGGGCTGTCTGAGAGATTGGCGGTCAGCCGCAGCGTCTGCCCATTTCCCAGAATCCATCGTGCGGAAAGTAAGCCATCCTCGTCTACATGAGCATCACCGAACCGGCTGCCGACAAGGTGCGGTGTGAGTTCAGTACGGCGGACAGCGAGAAGCTTGCGCACTAAACTCAATCGGTCGCTAGAAGGTGGTTGTTCGAGAGCGCTCCAATTCAGTTGCGCGGACCTGAATGTTGTTTCATCCAGTGGGTCTGGAATTTCGTCGCCATATTTCTCGTAGGCCGAATGAAATTCCCGGCGGCGCCCCTGACGAATTGCTTCCGCCAGGTCCCCGCTGAAATCGCAGAAAAAAGGAAATGGTGACGTCGCGCCCCATTCCTCGCCCATGAACATCAGTGGTGGCATGGGGGAGAGAAGTGTGATTGCAAGCGCAGCTTTGACAGCAGCAGGATCGGCATTCACCTCCAGACGGTCGCCGAGCGCGCGATTTCCGATCTGGTCGTGATTTTGCAGAAAATTGACGAATGCTGCGGGCGGTAAATGCGCGCTCAATTCGCCGCGCAATGCACCGCTCCGATGAGCAGATGCTTCGCCTTGATATGCAAATCCTGAGCTTAAGATGCGGCCGATGCTCTGTCGTGGCGCCGGATAGTCGCCGTAGTAACCGTTCGTTTCCCCGGTCAGAAGAACATGCCACGCATGATGATAGTCATCGTTCCATTGAGCGCGGAAATTTCCGTGAGGCGGATCGGTGGTGGGATCGAGAAGGCTAGCGCAGTTGTCATCGTTTTCCAGGACAAGATGGATGTGACGTCCGCACCGTTGCGAATATTCGCCGACAGCCTTGCTCAGGTCGTGCAGAATGTGCTCGGTGCCGGTCTCGGCAATAGCGTGGACAGCGTCGAGCCGTAATCCATCGAATTGGTAGTTCTTCAGCCAATGCAGCGCGTTGTCGATCGCAAACCGGCGGACTTCCGGGACGCGATAGTCGATCGCATTTCCCCACGGTGTTTGAGACTTTGAGAAGAAGCTCGGCGCGTAGCGGCCGAGGTAATTACCTTCCGGTCCGAAGTGGTTGTAGACCACATCGAGAAACACCATCAGACCACGCAGATGGGCTTCATCAATCAGCGCTTTTAGATCTTCAGGACGTCCATAGCTGCTGTCGGGCGCATACCACAGCACGCCGTCATATCCCCAGTTTCTGCGGCCGGGAAAATCCGCAAGCGGCATCAACTCCAGCGCAGTGAAACCTGTAGCAACAAGATGATCAAGCTTGTCGATCATCGCCCGATACGAGCCTTGCGGCGTGAACGTCCCGACATGAGTCTCGATGAAGACGGCATCTTTCCACGGGCGTCCGTGCCAATTTTCAGCGCGCCAGTGATATGTTGTGTGATCGATGATCTCGCTGGCGCCTGCAATGTCGTTCGGCTGAAATTGCGAGGCCGGATCAGGAACCTCGATCTCGCCATCGATGCGAAATTTATAACGTCCGCCCGCTTGTGCATCGGAAATGTGAGTAGAAAACCAACCGCCTTCGTCACTCTGCATCGCGTGAATTTTATCGAGCATCACGTCGACCGACCTCGCGGCCGGGGCCCACAGGGAAAACGCCACTCCGTCTTTTGCCAGATGAGCACCGAAGCGATTGCCATTCATGCGGCCCCCATGAAGGCGAGCACGGATCTGGCCGGAGCTTCCGCGTTGACGCCTGACTGGTAAGACACACTGGTTTGTTGCGCCCCAGTCGTGTCGAGCGCGCGGGTCCATTGCTTGTACTCAGGGAGTTTCGGCATCGTGAACTGAATTGGCTCCGGTGTCGCGTTCAGGACGATGAAAATAGGATCAGTGTTGTCTTCGACCGGGCCAAGAACGTAGGAGAGGAAGCGTCCCTCCGGGAAATTCCAGTCTTGCTCGGTCATTTCCACCGCGTGCGGCGTCAGCCACAGCACACCATAGGAACCATCCGCACGCCGACCATCGACCCAGCGACGCGATTTGATTTGTGGAAAGCGACTTCGAAGGACGGTCAGATAGCCGATGAAGTCGATCAGATCATCGCCCTCGCGTCCGAGGCCCTCCCATCCCACCCAACCGATTTGGTTGTCCTGACAATAGGCATTGTTGTTGCCATTCTGCGTGTTGCCGACTTCATCTCCAGCAAGGATGAGCGGCACGCCCTGAGCCAAGAGTAGGCACGCGAGCTGATTTTTTCGCAACTGTCGACGCAATGCGACGATTGTCGGATCATCCGTCGGTCCTTCATGGCCGCAATTGTTGCTGTTGTTGTCATTGGAGCCATCGCGATTATCCTCGCCGTTGGCCTCGTTGTGTTTTTCGTTGTAGCTGAACAGATCCGTCAGCGTAAAACCGTCATGGACCGTGATGTGATTGATGCTTGCACGGTGCGTCCGCCCGTCGTGGTTGAATGTATCGGATGAGCCGGTCATTCGCGCGCCGACGTCGCCGATCAGATGGCCTTCGCCAGACCAGTAACGACGCAGCGTCGCGCGGTATTTGTCATTCCACTCTGACCATTGTGAGGGGAACGCCCCGACCTGATAGCCACCCATACCAAGATCCCACGGCTCGGCGACGAGTTTGACGGAGGCAAGCACAGGATCCTGCCGGACTGCGTTCAAAAACGAACAGCCGCGATCAAAGCCGTCCGGCCCCCGTGCCAGAGTGGTAGCAAGATCAAAGCGGAAGCCGTCGATATGGCAAACCTCGACCCAGTAACGCAGCGAATCCATCACCATCTGCAAGACACGCGGGTGTGTCAGATTGAGCGAATTTCCGGTTCCGGTGAAGTCGTCATAGAAGCGTGGATCGTCCGGCTTCAGCCAGTAGTACGATGCATTGTCGATGCCGCGGAATGACAATGTCGGCCCCAGATGATTGCCTTCGGCCGTATGATTGTAGACCACGTCGAGCATCACCTCGATGCCTGCATCGTGGAGACGTGCGACCGTTGTCCGGAATACGTCGAGCGTGTTCTCCGATGCGTAGCGTGCCTCAGGTGCGAAAAAGGCAATCGAATTGTAGCCCCAGTAATTCGAGAGTTTTTTTTCGACGAGTTGCCGGTCATCGATGAAGCCATGGATAGGCAGCAACTCGACAGTCGTGATGCCGATGCGTTTGAAATGACCGATCATCGCCGGCGAACACAAGCCGCGGAATGTACCACGCAGACCCGGAGCAACGTCCTGACGGGTCTGCGTCAGGCCCTTCGCATGCGCCTCATAGATAATCGTATCTTCCCATGGCACATAGGGACGGTTTTCCCGACGGCCCCAGTTGAAGGTCTCGTCGACGACAACAGCCTTTGGCATGCCCCGGGCGTTATCACGACGATCAAACGATAGATCTTCGCGAGAGCTACCGGTGCGATAGGCGAAATGGGCGTCGCTCCATACCAGCCGGCCCGCCAGGCGCTTGGCGTAGGGATCCAACAGCAGCTTGTTGGGATTAAAGCGATGACCGTGCTCCGGTACATAAGGACCATATACGCGATACCCGTAGAGCTGCCCGGGGGAGATATCGTTCAGATAGCCGTGCCAGACATCTTCGGTGCGTTCCGGAAGGTCCAGGCGCTCGATTTCACGGCGCCCCTGATTGTCGAAAAGACATAACTGAACCTTCTCCGCATTGGCAGAGAACAGCGCGAAATTCGTACCGCGTCCGTCCCAGGTTGCTCCGAGACGATGGTTCGTGCCAGCTGACAGGCGCATGTCACATGTCCGGTACGAGGAATATCGCGGCAAGCGGCGGCACCGTCAGATTGAGATAAGGAACAGGGCCCTTTAGTGTTTCAATGCGGCCAACGTTTCCGACATTCGTGCCGCCATAATGCGCGGAATCCGAATTGAAGACCTCACGCCAGTGCCCGGGGAACGGGACCTTGACGCGATAGTCATGATAGACGTTCGGAGAAAAATTCACGACGACAAGGCAACGGTCACGCGCCGCATTTCCCTTGCGTAACCAAACGAACGTGTTGCGGCTCGCATCGTCGTTGACGATCCATTCAAAGCCTGCCGGGTCACAATCGAGTTCGTGCAGCGCGGGCAGTGATCGGTGCAGATTGTTGAGGTCGCGGATCAGAGACTGAATCCCGCGATGCTTCGATTGGCCCAGCAGATGCCAGTCGAGGGAATGATCATGATTCCATTCTCGCTCCTGACCAAATTCGCTGCCCATGAATATCAGCTTCTTACCCGGATGACCGAACATGAAGGCGTAATAGGCGCGAAGGTTGGCGAAGCGTTGCCATTCGTCGCCGGGCATGCGGCCGAGAATGGAGCGCTTGCCGTGTACGACTTCATCATGAGAGAGCGGCAGGATGAAATTTTCGGAAAACGCGTAGTGCAGGCCAAACAGAATCTGGTCGTGATGAAATCGGCGGTGAATGGGATCTTTGCTGATGTAGTTCAGCGTGTCGTGCATCCAGCCCATGTTCCATTTGTAACCGAATCCAAGGCCGCCGAATTCGACGGGGCGTGACACTTGGGGCCATGCGGTGGATTCTTCAGCGGCAGTCGTCGCGTTCGGAAATTTGCCGAAGACTTCAGTGTTAAAGCGTCGCAGAAACTCGATTGCCTCGATGTTCTCTCGCCCGCCATATTTGTTCGGAATCCACTCGCCGGCTGGGCGGCTATAATCGAGGTAAAGCATGGAGGCGACGGCATCGACGCGCAGTCCGTCAATGCCGTAACGTTCCAGCCAGAACAGCGCGTTAGACACAAGAAGGTTGGTCACTTCGGTGCGGCCGTAATTGTAGATCAACGTGCCCCAATCGAGATGCCGCCCCTGCAACGGATTGGCGTGCTCATAAAGTGCTGTGCCGTCGAACATCGCGAGGCCGTGCGGATCGTCGGGAAAATGCCCGGGTACCCAGTCGAGCAGGACCGCCAATCCTTTCCTATGGCAGGCGTCAATGAGCGCTGCAAAGTCTTCAGGCTTTCCGAAGCGGCTTGTGGGCGCGAAAAGGCCTGTTGGCTGATAGCCCCACGAGCCATCGAAGGGGTGCTCGCTGATTGGAAGAAATTCAATATGCGTGAAGCCGAGATCGCGGACGTATTGCGGTAGGGTCTCGGCGAGTTCGCGATAGGTCAGCCAATGATCGCCTTCCTTCTTGCGCCACGATCCAAGATGCACCTCGTAGATGGACATCGGCGCGCTGATCTTGTTCGGCTGACCCGGAACGGGAAATGGCGGTGGTAGTCGTGCTTGGTCGACGACGATCGACGCTGTGTTTGGACGCATTTCCGTTGCGAACGCCAGGGGATCAGCCTTTAGCGGCAAGCGCTGGTCATGCGGTCCGACGATATCGAACTTGTAACAATCGCCCGCGGTGACGCCGGGAACGAAGATTTCCCAATAACCTTTGCCGCGAACACGCATCGCATGACGGCGATTGTCCCAGAAATTGAAATCGCCGACGACGCTGACACGCCTGGCGTTGGGAGCGAATACGACGAACCCGACGCCGCGAACGCCATCAAGCGTCATCATGTGCGCGCCGAGTTTGTCATAGAGCCGCTGGTGAGTGCCTTCGCCAAGCAGGTACAGGTCGAATTCGCTCAATATCGGCGGGAAGTCGTACGGATCGTAAAGTTCGACGACGTTCTCTCCGAATGTTGCGCGTAGCTTGTAGCGTTTTGACTGTCCCGGGGCCGGTCCGACAAACAGGCCGGCATCGTGAACTTTCTCTAATACGGCGCTTTCGCCGCTTTCCTCGACCGCCTCGACGAGGGATGCGTTTGGCAGAAATGCACGCACGACCGATTTGTTGTTCTCCACGTGGAGACCGAGATAATGAAATGGGTCGGAATGCCGACCCTCAAGGATCGCGTAGGCTTCTGCGGGGAGTTTCGTCATGCAGTCTCGTCTCCGGAGGCGAGGATGCGCAGCGCGCCGTTGAGCGGCACTCGCAGCCATTCGGGACGATGCGCAAGCTCATACTCGATTTCGTAGAAAACCTTCTCGACAAGGAAGAAGTTGAGCAATCGTGTGGCTGCGGCGGCGTCAGAAGGCCAGAGCCTCTCGTCGTTCAGGTTTTCGTGATACGCCGAAAGAAACTCCGCGACGGCATTCGTACGCCACATTTCCAGGCCGGCCGCGAGTTGACCGCTTTCATCCGGAACCATCTGAAGCGCGCGTTCATATGCGGCGGCGGTTGAATAATCAATTGAACGAATGAGCCCCGCGATGTCGCGGGCGGCGGGGGCCTTGCGGCGCCGCTCGGCCAACGAGCGCCGTGGTTCGCCTTCGAAATCGATGATGAAGATATCGTCCTTCACGATCAAAAGCTGCCCGAGGTGTAGGTCGCCATGATGGCGAATGTTGAGACCCTGCACATCGCGCGGCAGAAGAGTTTCGAGGAAGAGCCGGAGGCCATCCCGGTACTTCACCAATTCGTCGATCAATACTCGATCGGATTCCCTCGCAGGCTTGCTTAAACGCTGCAATCCAGAGAAGACGCGTTCCGCGCAGGCAAGGACGTTCTCGATCCATGCGTCGATATCGCCAGGCGTGGTCGTCTCGGGCCTGAATGCGTCGATATCATCGCGGCTTGCCAGTGCGACTTGCATTTCTGCAACGCGCTTACCGGTCTGCTGCATGTAGCGCATATAGGCAGTTTGCTCGTCGCTCTCGGAAGACTGATCACTCGCGCTCAGAAGGCGCTGTTCATCGACGAATCGATCCAGATATCCCGAGGTCAGGACCCATCCGTCGCCCTGATTGGCAACAAACTCGTGAACGATGGCGAGCGCGCTGCGCAGAATCGCCTTCCACAACTTCCACAGATCCAAGCAGAGCAGGGGTGTTCGCGTAGTTGGCGACATCCGTCAGGAAGCGGCCCATCTCGATTTCGGGATTGATGCCCGCTTCGAGCTTCCGATACAGCTTGACGACGAAGGTTTCATCGACCAGCGACGTACTGTTGGATTGTTCAGTTTCGACAGCGTGGACAGACTTCGAGCGGCGTATCGGGAATTGTCTGCAGTCGGTCGCTCGCCTGAAACTCGATGCTTCTGCCATGTTCTGTGATCGTTTCGGACGACCGAATATTGGCAAGAAGCTGCCTGATAAAATCCTTGTCGGACGCGACGTCGAACAAGGTCCCTTCGCGGGAGGCTTGTCTGACGGCCGCCAGCGCCTTCGGATTGTATCGCTCACGATCGAAGCGAACCCAATCGATGCGAATTGGCATGGCGTATCGGGTCGTTTTGCCGTCCCGTTCGGATTCGAAAATCGAAAGCCATGGCCGCGACTTGCCTTCGTGGGTGAACGGAATGGCGGCAGTCACCTTGGTCGAGATCGCAAACGCCGAGCGCTGCGGGAAACCATCGTGTCCGTGCCAGATGCGCCGGCAGGACGTCGCGTTCGAAAATCGTGCGTGTACGGCTCAGCGTCATCCATGTTGAGCCATGAGGAACGACAAGGGTCTCAAACTCCGGCACGGGCATCTGCTGTTCGGGAGATGTCTGCGGCTTCTCATTCAGCCGAAACCAGTAAAATCCGTAAGGGGCCAGGGTCACCAGATAGGGCAGTTCGCCAATCGGAGGAAAATTTGTCCGGCCCAGCATTTCCTGGGGAACACGATCTTTCCATTGCGCGAGGTCGAGTTCTGTCGCTTGCGCTGAGCGGGACAGATTAGTGACGCAAAGAATCACCTCATCCTCGTACTGCCTGACATATGCCAGCACCGAGCGATTGGACGGACGGATGAAGGTGATGGTGCCGCGGCCGAAGGCGAGGCTGGATTTGCGCACTGAGATGAGTCGTTTGGTCCAGCTCAGCAGCGAAGACAGACTCCGCGACTGCGCTTCGACATTGACGGACTCATATCCGTAGACGGCGTCCATGATTGTTGGTGCATAAAGACGGGCCGGATCGGATCTTGAGAAGCCGCCGTTGCGGTCTGGTGTCCACTGCATGGGCGTGCGTACGCCGTTGCGGTCTCCGAGATAGATATTGTCGCCCATCCCGATTTCATCGCCATAATAAATAATCGGCGTTCCCGGAAACGAAAGAAGCAGCGAGTTCATCAACTCGATCTTCCGCCGGTCATTGTCCATCAGCGGCGCCAGCCGCCGACGGATGCCGACATTGATCCGCGCCCGGGGATCATTCGCATAGGTCGACCACAGATAATCTCGCTCCACGTCGGTGACCATTTCGAGCGTGAGTTCGTCATGGTTGCGCAGAAACAGTGCCCACTGGCAGTTGGCGGGAATGTCGGGTGTCTGACGGAGGATGTCGGTGACCGGAAAGCGGTCTTCCTGTGCGATCGCCATATAGAAACGCGGCATCAGCGGGAAGTGATAGGCCATGTGGCATTCATCGCCGTCGCCAAAATACTCCTGCACATCCTCCGGCCATTGATTGGCTTCCGCCAAAAGAACCTTTCCTTTTGCATAGGCATCAAGTTCAGCGCGCAGCGTCTTGATGACTGTATGCGTTTCCGGAAGGTTTTCGTTGTTGGTGCCTTCGCGTTCGCAAAGATAGGGAATTGCGTCCAGCCGGAATCCATCGACGCCGGCATCGAGCCAGCGTTTCATGACTTGTACGACTGCGCTGACGACGCGCGGATTATCGAAATTGAGGTCGGGCTGATGGGAGAAGAAACGATGCCAGTAGAACGCACCGGCTTCCGGGTCCCACGTCCAGTTTGATTTCTCGGTGTCGGTGAAAATGATCCGCGTACCTTGATACTTCTGGTCGGTATTGCTCCAGACATACCAGTTGCGGGCACTTGAGGTCGGCGAACTGCGGCGCGCGCGCTTGAACCAATCGTGCTGGTCGGACGTGTGGTTGATGACAAGTTCAATGATGACACGCAGGCCGCGCCGCTTCGCCTCTGCAATGAAGCGGCGAAAATCCTTCATCGTGCCGAAGTCGGGATTGATGGCGCCATAATCTCCAATGTCGTAGCCATCGTCGCGTCCCGGCGACGGAAAGAACGGCAAAAGCCACAGCGTGGTGACGCCGAGCTCCTGCAGATAGTCCAGTTTTTCGGTCAGGCCGGCGAAATCGCCAATCCCGTCATTGTTGCTGTCGGCGAAAGCCTTGACGTGCAACTGATAGATAATGGCATCCTTGTACCAAAGGTCATTTTCCGTGAGGGTTGTTTCCGTATCGACCGGCGACATCACATTCATGGATGCACCTACGCCAGACATCGGAAAAGGAGTGCGGGATCGCGTTGCGGATCAATCCGCAAATGGATGCCGCCCCACTCGACGGCATGCCGTTCGCCGGTGACGGTATTCTCCAACGCGGCAACAGGTTTCGCAGCTCCCGGCGGACCGACTTCGATACCACCAACAGGAAACCAGATCTCGTGCGGATCGCGAGACAGCGCGATCGCCGCGGCGACGATGTTGCTGTTGTCTGCAGAGGTCTTGAAGAAGCCGATAACGTTCGGGTCATCGATGGTCAGGAATTGCAGGCGTGACGTTTGCTGCAAGGCCGGATTGGCCCGCCGGGCCATGTTCAAATCACGGATGTAAGTCTTGATGTTTCCCGGGCTGTCCCAATCTCGGACCTTGATCTCGTATTTTTCGGAATTGAGATACTCTTCCTTGCCGGGAATGGGTTCATGTTCGAGAAGTTCGAACCCATTGTAGATGCCATAGGTGCCGGACAGTGTCGCGGCCAACGCCACGCGCGATTTGAACATCCATGCTTCGCCGCCCTGGAGATGGAACGGCAGAATATCGGGCGTGTTGACGAAGAAGTTGGGACGGTAGTATTCGCGCTCGGGATATCCGGTCAGTTCACGTAAGTACTCTTCAAATTCCCATTTCTGCGTTCGCCACGTGAAGTATGTGTAAGACTGGGTAAAGCCAAGCTTGGCGAGACCCTTCATGAGCTTCGGGCGCGTAAAGGCTTCAGCGAGAAAGATCACGTCCGGATCGTGTGCCTGGATGTCCTTGATCAGCCATTCCCAGAATGGAAACGGTTTGGTGTGCGGATTGTCGACGCGGAAGATGCGGACGCCATGCGAGATCCAGAACCGGATGACATCACGCAGCGCCGCCCACAGCGAGGCGGCGTCATCGCAGTGAAAGTCGGGATTGTGAATATCCTCATACTTCTTTGGAGGATTTTCCGCATAGCGAA
This sequence comes from uncultured Alphaproteobacteria bacterium, assembly GCA_963751855.1. Lineage (GTDB taxonomy): Bacteria > Pseudomonadota > Alphaproteobacteria > Rhizobiales > Xanthobacteraceae > Afipia. Next base: position 142,432 of record CAVVWF010000009.1, read on the forward strand.
TAGTGCCGTCAGGGCGGCGCCTGAACCAGTTGGGGTGTTGTTTGATCCAGGGATGATCGGGAGAACATTGAACCGCGATGTCGAGCGCGATCTCCATGTTTAACGCTTTCGCAGCCTCGATCAACGTGTGGAAATCGTCGAACGTCCCAAGTTCAGGATGAATGGCGTCATGGCCGCCCTCGACGGCACCGATCGCATATGGACTTCCGGGATCGCCCGGCTCAGCCGTCAGTGCATTGTTCCGTCCTTTGCGATTGATGCGGCCGATGGGATGAATCGGTGTGAAGTAGAGAACGTCGAAACCCATCGCGGCGATGTCTGGCAGGCGCGCGATACAGTCGCGAAAGGTCCCGTGCTGGCCGGGGATGGAGCTTTGGCTGCGTGGAATCATCTCATACCAGGCGCCGGCCACCGCACGCTGGCGATCGATGACAAGCGGGAACAAATCTGACAACGTCTTGTCCGTGCGGGTCTGGCTTCGCGACATCGCGAGCAGGACGTCCTCATCGAGCAGTGGTTCGAAATCACCGGTCTCGAGAAATTTTTCGCACGCGGCAGTCAGCACGGAGGCCGCAGTCCGGTCGGTCGGACGCGCTTTGGTGATCATCGCCGCGCCCTCAAGGGCGTCCAGGGCGATATCCTGACCGGCATTCTTTTTCAGAATTGCGCCATGACGCCATGTCGCGAATTCGTCCGTCCAAGCCTCGATGCCGTAAACATATCGTCCCGGTTTGATCGGCTGGAAGGTCCCGGTCCACCGGTCATTGCCGTGGTGGGTCATTGGTTCACGAGCCCACTCGGTCTCGCCTTCCAAACGCCATATCAATTCGGCTGCGACAATATCGTGACCATCCCTGTAGACATCGGCCCACACATCAATGGCCTCGCCTGCCACACGCTTGACGGGAAACCGTCCACAATCGATGCTGGGATAGATGTCTTCAATATGAAACGTGCCAGAACTGACACGCGGAATATTCGGCAAATTACGTTGTCTCACGGGCGGCGATACCGACATTGCTTCCCCATCTCTCAGTGCAGGAGAGAACCCTTATCTAGAAAGCTATTTGTGGCGATTTTGTTCCATTGGAACCGTCGTCATTCGGGGATGTTGCTTCACTCACGCCAAAATGAGCAGACAAGGATTCAAAATGGACGTGCTTGCAAAAGCCGCGCAGTTGGGAATTGAGACTTCGTTTACAGATGCAACAGGGCAGCACCGCGAGATTGATCCACTCGCACTTCAGATGCTCCTTCAGTGCGTCCCTCACACGCCGCCGCACCCGTTGTTGACCGGTCCTATCGTCCGTCGCGGTCCAGGGGAGTGGGAACCCGTTGATTTTTCCGGCGAGGCAAGTCTTCCAATCACGTGGCAGATTTTGGATGACCTTCGCGATGTGGTCGCTGAAGGAGTGGCGCATGAGCGCCGGCTCGATCTCCCGCACCTCGCAGAGGGTGTCTATCGCTTTTGTATCACGGATGCGGCCGGCATCGCCGATGAGACCAACCTGCTGTCCGCACCCCAGCGCGCATTCCCGGGACATTTCGAACGTGTGTGGATCCTCGCCGTGCAACTTTACGGCGTCAGATCGAGCCGAAACTGGGGTATTGGAGATTTTACCGACCTGGAAGCGTTGATCGAGTGGGCGTCGCAGTCAGGCGCCGCCGGAATCGGACTTAATCCGCTGCACGCTCTGTTCGACGATCATCCGCAGGACTGCAGTCCCTATTCGCCGAACAGCCGACTGTTTCTAAACGCACTTTATGTTGATGTGTCCCGTCTGCCTGAGTGTCCACCTGAATTCTCCGTTGAGCACGCTGCATTGATCGAAGACCTGCGTGCTGCGGAATTTGTCGATTACCGCCGCGTCGCAGATCTCAAGCTGAAGGCGTTACGTCAGGCATTTCAAAATTTCAGATCGAAGACGACGTTGAAGCGCAAGACGAGCTTCGATGAGTTTCGGCGTAACGGTGGCTCTCTATTATCAAGGTTTGCGTGCTTCGAGGTTCTGCGCAAGAAATTTCCAGGTCCTTGGTGGGACTGGCCGGATCGATGGTCGTCACCGGACGATGACGCGCTAAGCGAACTTCGGCATGGATCGGATTCGTTGGAAGTTGAGTTCGTTGAATACGTGCAGTGGTGCGCCGATCAGCAACTCAAAGCCTGTCATGATCTGGCAGATCGTCTGGAATTGCCGATCGGGCTCTATCTCGACATCGCGGTTGGCGTTAAAGCCGATGGCTTCGATGCATGGAACGAGCAGGTCGCCATTTCGCGGCGATTGTCAGTTGGAGCGCCGCCGGACTTGCTCAATACGGCGGGACAGGACTGGGGGCTTGCCGGATTCAATGCGTCGGGACTCGAGTTGCGATCGTATGAGCCATTTCGTGCCGTGCTGCGCGCATCGATGCGATATGCCGGTGCCATCCGTCTTGATCACGTTCTGGGGCTGAATAGACTTTATCTCGTTCCGTCGGGATATCTTCCAAGCCAGGGCGCCTATGTTCAAATGCCGTTCGAGGCGCTCCTTGCGGTGACTGCGCTGGAGAGCGTCAAGCATTGCTGTGTGGTGATCGGAGAAGATCTGGGGACAGTGCCTGAGGGCTTTAGAGACAGATTGCTGGACTGGGGCATCTGGTCGTATCGCGTGATGATGTTTGAACGGGGATATGATGGCTCATTTCTTCCGCTTGATCACTATCCTCAGAATTCGATGGTGACGTTCAACACGCATGACCTTCCGACATTTGCCGGCTGGCAATCGGGTCACGATATCGATTTGAAGTATTCGTTGGGAATTGACCCAGGCGAGACGCGCGACGCGAGAGCCTATGCATCGACAATGCTGGCACGCGCGTTAAATGGCGTCCAGCAGGGCGATCCGACTTTTTATTCGACGCTGAACTATCTGGCGCGAACGAAGTCCCGCATTCTCGGCGTCTCGATCGAGGATCTGCTTGGCGTCGTCGATCAGCCAAACATTCCAGGCACGATCAACGAGCATCCGAATTGGCGTCGACGCTTGCCGGTCTCGCTCGAAGAATGGGCGCTGTTTATCGATGCTGCGCGATTAAACGAGGCAGTGAAGGAGAGAGTGATCATCGGTGCGAGATAGGTGCGCAGTGCGATGGTGGAACAAAATACCGCTTGCGAGGTCATACATGTGAGGGCGGTTGTTGACCGCAGCATGGAGGCTTTAAATGTCAATCGGTACGATCATTCTTATCATTTTGATCATCGCCCTGCTGGGCGGCTTTAGCGGTGTCGGCGGCGGGCCGTTCTACGGGACAGGTTATTACGGCGGAGGCGGGTTGGGCCTCGTGATCGTTATTCTGTTGATTCTTATTTTGCTCGGAAGAATCTAGTTTCTAATCCTGCGTCATTCGCCCCGCTTCGGCGGGGCGAATGATTGTTTGAGCGCTTCATGTTTTGCTTAGCCGAGAACTTTGTATTTCTTCAGCCAGGCTTGCATCTGATTCCATGCCTCTTCGGCCGCTTCCTTGCGGTAGCTCGGACGGTAGTCCGCATGGAAGCCGTGCGGTGCGCCGGGATAAATCTTGAAATCGGCGGTCTTGTTTGCGCGTGCGAGTGCAGCCTTCAATTCCTCCACTTGCGCGACAGGGATGCCCTGGTCCGCTTCGCCATAGAGACCAAGAACCGGCGCTTTCATCTCGGGCGCGAGTTGCATGGGGCTCTTCGGCCACAGAGGATTTGGTGCGTCGACCGGCGGTCCGTAGAAGGCCACGCCTGCCTTCAGGGCGCTGCTATGAGCCGCGTATTCCCACACGGTGCGGCCGCCGCGGCAAAATCCGATAATCCCAAGATGGCTGACGTCTCCGCCTTGCGATTTCGCCCAGGCAACCGTGCTGTCGAGGTCGGACAACAATTCTAAGTCCGGCTTGGAATTCACAAGCGGAATGAGTTGCGACATCTCGGTGACTTTGGTCAGGTCGCCTTTGCGGATAGTAGTAATCCGGTGCAACGGCAAAGGCGCCCAGTTTGGCGAGCCGACGGGTGACATCCTTGATGTATTCGTGCAGCCCGAAAATCTCCATGGCCACGAGAACCACGGGAGGATTTTTCACACCGGCTGGCCGCGCAAAATAGGCTGGCATTTCGCCGTCCGCCACTTTGATCTTTGCGTCACCAGCTTCGAGGCCTTTGGTGTCTGTGGTGATGACATCGGCGCGTACGGGGCCAGCAGCCAAGGTATAGCCGGCTGCGGCGGCGGCAGATGTGGTCATGAAGCCACGGCGCGAGAGTGGCGCAGCCTTGGTCAATCCGACGATATCGGACGTTAAGATCGGGGTATCGGTCATAATTGTCTCCGCGCAGATGCGACGTTGCTGGGAAGTTGGATAGCGGGGCGAGAATCAACGTCTGTATAGGCCCCGCCAATTCACAATCCGTTGAGCTCACAGGCTTCGGAACGACATGAGGCGACTTAACCATCGCTCCGCTCTATTCGTCATCACAATGTCTTGGAAGGTCGCGAGAGAACACCCCGCGATCGCGCAGCGCAATCTCGGTGGCCGCCTATAGGAGGATTAAAGACCATGATGAGTTCATTTCGGCTTTTGACGGCAACAGTGGTCTTGGCATTGACGGTGGCATCAGCCCCCTATGCCCAGGCGCAGACCGTTGCAGCCCCCCAAACCGGAGCTGCCAGCGCGACGGCTGACAATGCGATCCTGCTCACCGTGTTCCTCAAGCACGATCAATCACGCCCGCTTGGTGAGTTGAATGCACAGCTTGCAAAACAGGGATTTTACAAGGCATTTCCGCCTGCAGGAATGGAAGTGGTGAGCTGGTACGTGGCAATGGGAATCGGGCAGATCATCACGCTCAGGCTTCCTGCATCCCGTATCCGCGAAGTCAATCGCGTGCTGGAAGACACTGCCTGGGGAAGTTATCGGACCGAATTTTATCCGACCTATGATTATAAGGCGGTCGGAATGGCAGAGCACGAGAAGGCTCAGAAGTAACGCCAGTCATCAGAAGCTTCCCGGGAACCGTGTCGTCGCTCTCGCGTTGTTGGGCAGGAGGACGAATACAATGCGAACTTTTCTGGGAATGATACTTGGCTGCCTGCTCACGATCGCCGTCGTTTATATTCATAACTCGATGGCGACATCGACGGTTGCCAGTGGCGCTGCCGCCGGCACCTCCCGCCAGATCGTCAACTGGGATGTGGCAGCCAGCGAATGGGGGCAGGTCAAGGAGAACGTTCACACCACCTGGCTCAAGCTGAAAGCCAACAACGGTTAGAACAACCGCCTGACAATCAAGGCTCGGCAACCGGCCGGGCCTTTTACTTTTTCTCCAGCATGTGCGTCGCCCGGGACCGGATCATGGCCTGCGCGCCGTGTGCAAGGCCGGCGAGCAGCCACGGCAGCGTGACTTCGATACGTACGTGGTCTTCGGCAACGTCCACCGTGCCGCTGGCTTGCTGTTTGAGCGCGGTCACGTTGAATGCGAGACGATCACCGCTCCATATCTCCTCGTTCACCTGAAGAACCTGGGCGTATTGCGAGCGAACGCTTCCCAGCCCGGCCTTCAGGCGCCGGATTGCTTCGTCCTTCCCCAGTTTATGAGGAATGGAGACGATCAGGGGTTGGGCCATAGGATCTCGCTCTTTCGAAAATCAACGTCAGTTGCCATGACTCGCGTCGGTCGCATTGGTTCCAGCCTTTGCAGCCCGCAGAAACCCTAGTAGCAGATCGATGACTTGCTCCGGTTGTTCCTGTTGGACCCAATGCCCTGCGCCGTCAATCAGATGGCAACCGATCATCTTCGTGCAGGCGCGCTGTTGCATGGCTTCGAAAGCGCGCCGGGCTTCTGATAGATGCCCCAATCGCTGGCGCCTGCGATAAAGCATGATGGCACGTCGATGGTCCGGCCCGAGAAGACTTCGAGCTCGGACACAAGTGTTCCGCTCGTCCCGCAACGATACCATTGCAGGCCGCCCTGGAAACCGGTCCGTTCATACTCGGAGCTGTAAAAATGCAAGTCCGACTCCGGCAGCCATTTACATGCAGCGATCTGCGTTGCCGAAGGCATTTGACGCGCGACCATCTCCGTCATGCCCGCATCGCGGTCCATCACATAGTAATCGGGTAGTTTTGCCAGTTCATTCGCAGACCACGATTCGAGCCGATAGGGCTTGTTGTCCGGCCAGTCGGCACTCTTGTGGTGATAATAGGCGCGGAGAAAAGCATGCAGGCCCTGCGGGCAATTGCGCATGTCGTCATTGGCTTCGCGCGTCGAATAGAACCATTGATAGTGCTTGCGAGGCCGTGGCAGTGCCGCAAGTTCGTCATGAACGCGATCCGGCGTTTTGTCTGTCAGTTTTGTATTGGCGGTATCGAACGGAATAGCTGGGGGACCGGCGAATGGCGCGCTCATCAGCACAACGGACCGGAAGACATCGGGCCGCACCAGTGCACACCATGCTGCAACGGATGACCCGAAGTCGTGGCCGACCACAGAGGCGACAGAGCGAATGCCCAGTGCGTTGACGAGGCCCAATGCATCCCTGACCAGATTGAGCAGTCGGAATGAGGCGAGATTGCCATCGTAATCTGCGTCCCATCCCGTCGTGCGGCCGTAGCCGCGCTGGTCCGGCGCGATCACATGGAATCCAGCGTTCGCCAAAGGCAGCATGACCTTGCGCCAGCTATAGGCCAGTTCGGGAAAGCCGTGCAGCAATAAAACGCATGGACGGCCCGGCACTTCAAAGCCGGCTTCCAGCACATGCATTGTAAGGCCGTTGACGCCTGCAACGCGGCGCGATCGGATACCGGACGGGAGAGGAATATCCCTGAGGTTATGTTCCACAGAAACGTCAACTTGCATTGATCACCGATCGGATAGAGGACGAATGTCAGCCGCGGCGCGTGCCGAGAGCCGTGCGGTCCAGCCGATAGACACGGCGGGCATTGCCCTCGAAAACCTTGCGCTTGTCATCATCGGAGAGTGCCAAGGCGTCGATGTACTTTTTGGTGTCGTCGAACGAGCGACCGGTCAGGGGATCAATCCCGCGAACAGCGCCGAGCATTTCGGACGCGAACATGATGTTGTCGACGGGAATGACCTTGAACAGCAGGTCGATGCCGGGCTGATGATAGACGCAGGTGTCGAAGTAGACGTTCTTGAGCAGCAGTTCTTCCAGGGGCGGCTTCTTCATATCCTGTGCAAGTCCGCGGTAGCGGCCCCAATGATAGGGGACTGCGCCGCCACCATGCGGAATGATCATCCGCAATGTCGGAAAGTCCTTGAACAGGTCCGACGTCAGGAATTGCATGAAGGCCGTCGTATCCGCCGCAATGTAATGCGCGCCGGTGCCGTGGAAGTTCGGATTGACGGACGCGCTGACGTGAACCATCGCGGGGACGTCGAGTTCGACGAGCTTTTCGTAGAGAGGATACCACCAGCGGTCGGTGAGTGGCGGGTCGGTCCAGTATCCGCCGGACGGATCGGGATTGAGGTTCATCGCCACAAAGCCGTAAGACTTCACGCAGCGCTCGAGTTCTTCGATGCAGTTGTCCGGTCGCACGCCCGGTGACTGCGGCAATTGTCCGACCCCAATGAAGTTATCAGGCAGCAGGGTACAAACTCGATGGATGAGCTCGTTTGAGGCGCGCGACCAGTCGGCGCTCGTTTCCGGCGTGCCGATGTGATGGCTCATGCCGGCGGCGCGGGGCGAGAATATTGTGATGTCGGTGCCGCGCTCGCGCTGGAGTTTTAACTGAGGCTGGACGCTTTCTCGCAATTCGTCGTCACTGATTTTGAGGCTGTCGAACAACGGCTTTGGCGATAAATCCTTTAGCGCAGCGATCTGGGCTTGCCGGAAGGTCAGCAGCCCCTTGGGTTCGGTCGTGTAGTGGCCGTGACAGTCGATGACGAGAGATTTGCTGGATAATTGCTGGGCGATCGCGGGGAAAAACGAAGTGCTTGTGCTCATCGCGGCGAGGGCGCCTGCGCCCTTCAACCACTCACGTCTGGACAGTCCCATTGCGTCATCTCCCATGCTGAGCTTCTTCGAGCTTTCACACAGTGTGAGATGTGACTGTCGTTCTGTCCAGCACGAGGCACGCCGAAGCGATGCAAATTACTGAGGGGCCTCGTCCGCCATCGCGTTGCACGCGGGGGCAACGCGATGTGGCTTGCCGATCATACCTTGGCGATGGCGCGGCGGCGCTCCGGTTCAGCCTCGTGCTCGTCCGCAGGCGGGACCTGCATCAAAATCGTCTGGCTGCCGCTGCTTGCGATCTCGATGCCGCATTCCTTGAACCGGCGCATCATCCGCCGATTGAATTCGCGCTGGACCGGCCAGCGGCCCAAATCCGTGCAGCGGATCTGTCCGACGATGGTGGCCATCGAGCCATCGACCTTGTCGACACCCCACAGCTCCAGATCGCTGCGGATCAAATGGCGATATTCTGGCTCATGCCGCATCTCGGATGCGATGTCCTTCAATATCTGCCCGACACGGTCGGTGTCTTCCTTGTAAGGCACGTTGACGCTGACCGCCGCATTGCCCGCGCCGCGGCTGTTGTTGGTGACGCTGGTGACCGCGCTGAACGGGACGATATGCACGGCGCCGTCGCCCGGCGCGCAGCCGAATGGTGCGGATCGACAGGTTCTCCACGGTGCCGGTCAAGACCGGACACCGTCACGGTATCGCCGACCTGTACGACATTCTCCAGCAGCAGAAACAGTCCGGTGATCAGATCCTGCACCAGCTTTTGCGATCCGAAACCGACCGCGATGCCGACGATACCGGCACCCGCGAGCAGCGGCGCCACATTGACACCGATTTCACTGAGCGCGGTCAGGGCGACGACGGCGATAATGACGGTCGACAGTGCCGTGCGGAGCATCGGCAGGAAGGTTCGCAACCGTGCGGCCCGCGCAAAATGACCGTCATGCGTCAGTCGCGCAAGTTGCTGATCAAGAAGTGCATTGCTGACTTCCCAGACCGCCGCGGCGATCAAGGTCGCGATACCGATGGTGACGACGGCTGAAAGCAGGCGACCGCCGATTTGGCCGGCGGAGAACCAGAACAGCGCATCGATTCCCCAGACCTCCAGCAAGGCCACAAAGCCGATCGCGGTCACAAGATAAGAAACGATCTTGCGCAGCATCGGCAGATAGCGATTGGCGCGGGTCTCGATCCCCGGGAAGCGCTCGACGATGTCGGACGGCACGCGGAAGACGCGGTCGATCGTGCCAAGCAATACGATCGACAGGAGGCGCGCGATCAGGATGACCGCGATGGAGCCGACGACATACTGGAACAGCAGCGAATAGCCGTTCTTGATGTTGAGAGCCCAAACGCGCCCAAAGCCCAAGCACCAATGCGATCGCGATGTAGTGCCAGAAATGGGCCAGCCGGTTGCGCATTGTGGCCATCATGCCGTCGCTGGCATCGGCGCGAATGAGTTGAGCGATGGGGCGGCGGCATTGCAGGATGACAACGACCACCAGCAGATGGACGGTCAGCATCACGAGCCGCAGCAACGCGAAATAGCCAGGGCGGTAAAGACCGAGCAGCAGTAAGACGTTGGCCATAGCTATGCCGAAGACGCCGACGGTGGCGATGCGGCGGACCCAAATCTCGATATAGGCGGCGGTCTCGCCGCGAACGGTGAAGATGCTGAGTTGTCCGGACGACACCAGCGTGCGCGCGAGACAAATGATCACCCGGCGCAGCACATACGCGTTGACGATGGCGAGGATCACCAGTCTCGACGTCGCCATGTCGCCGATCTCGGTGCCGAGCAACAGATTGCCGACGGTGGCGAACGCGACGACCGGCAACAGTTCGAGCACCAGCCGGCCGAGCACAAACGGGACGCGCATCAACGCCTGCCAGGCGTGGACCAGTTTGATGCGTCGTTGCCGCGTCTGCACCGCCGCTTCTGCCGGCTCCGCTGGCAGGGATGCGATTTCGTCCTGTGTCAGAGTGGGAGTCGCAGTGGTGCGCGCGGAATTCGGGATGCGCGCGTCCAGCAGCGCGATTGGCCGCCGCAAGGCACGGCGAACAAGCCATTCGACGACCAATGCGGAGCCCAGCACCAGGGCGAGCTTCCACGCAATGTCGAGCAGAAGATCATAGGTGGCCGGATTGGTGGCGCTGCGCTGCAGCCAGTGCCACAGCAATGGGAAGTGCGTGACTGCATTTGCTGCAGCTGGCAATCTGGCTCGAAATGGTTCCGAGTTGTTCGGACACCTGCAGAAGAAGTTGCGCGCCCAGGCCATCAGAATCCACCGGCACGCCTGCCACTTGTTCTGGTGCTGCGGGGGCAGGGGCTGGAGCAGGTGTCGCGGCCTGAGGCTGTGGCGATTGCGGCTTGGCATTGGCGAGAGCGCGCAACGTGTCGATGAATTGCGCGCGCTTGGTATCATCCTGCAGCGTCTCGAGTGCGCGTCGGGCCTCGTCCGGTGTCAGGTTGTTTGTCGGCGTCGGGTTGAGCAGACGTGACAGCCGCAGGCTTTGGCGATTGCGCCGCCGCGGAACCAGTGATTGCAAAAAGAGCAAGCAAAACAATAGGGAATGACTTGAAAACCACGCGTGCCCTCGATGCTATGGAAGAAATCGATTTCGCTGTCCCGTTATGTCTGAAATTGGCTGATTCGGCGGCGCTCGTTTGGCATTTCTGAAGATTCGGCGATACTGGCCTCGATCGCGATTATCGAAGCCCCCTTTTGGTGGATTCAGATGCATTCCGGCGGAATGAATCTTGCAAAGTTCCGGGCGCGTAAACTTTTCTGAGCGGGAGCAGGTCCCGCGATGGTGATGAACGGAGCCGACATTATGATTAAGCGCCTTAGATGGCCACTCGTCCTGGCAGGGCTGCTGCTTTCCTTTGCAGCCCAAGCCGACCCTTGGCCATCGAAGCTGATAAAGGCCGTTATTCCTTATGGCGCGGGCAGCGCCACCGACGTCGTACCGCGGATGATCCTCGAACGTGTCGCGATTGAACTCGGCCAGCCGATCGTCATTGAAAACCGCACCGGAGCAGGCGGGACCATTGGGACCACTGCGGTGGCGCGTGCGGAGCCGGACGGCTACACGATCCTGGCTCACTCGTCCGCGTACACCATCACGCCGTCGATTTTTGCCGATCTGCAATACGATCCCGTGAAAGATCTCTCATCTGTTTTGATGATGGGCTACAGCGCGAACGTGATGATCGTCTCGCCGTCGAAGCCGTGGAAGACGGTGCAGGAATTCGTCGCCGCGGCGAAAGAGAAAAATTCAGCAATCACGTTTGGCTCGGTGGGTATCGGCACGGCGACGCATATCAGCGCCGAGAAATTCCGCCTCGCCGCGGGCTTTGATGCGACGCACATTCCGTATCGTGGCGGATCGGAAGCGATCACCGATATTCTTGGCGGCCGCATCGATTTCTATTTCTGCCCGCTCGCGACAGCACTTCCCTTGATCCGCGAAGGTCAGGTCCGTGCACTTGTCGTGTCCACGTCGAAGCGGGTCGCCGACCTTCCCGATGTACCGACACCGCTGGAGGCCGGATACAAGGATGCGGATAGCGCCATCTGGTTCGGCATCTTCATGCCATCGAAAACCCCGCGTGACGTTGTCGAGAAATTTCACACGGCGGGAATCAAGGTGTTGGCAAATCCCGCTATGCAAGAAGGTCTCAAGCGTCTGGGTGTTGAGCCCTGGCCGATGACGACCAAGGAGATGGATGAGCTTGTTGGACGCGAGCTTGTCGCCAATGCGCAACTCGTGAAAGCCGCGGGAATAAAATAGACGGACAACAGCCGCAATTTCCGCTTTGTTAACGCTGAACCGGCCCGCGCAATGCGGGCCGGTGTCGTCTGTGCTAGTGTTTGAGAATGCTCAGGCTCGTGACAGTCGCTTCGGTTCTGTCGTCGAACACCGGTGTGAAACCTCCGGCAGTCATCGACACGAAGGACAATTCTGCGACTAACTACTGGGCCTCCAAGCTGAGCGTTTCGCCGCAGGATCTTGCGGAAGCCATCGCGAAAGTTGGTCCATCAGTCGCTGCGGTACGGCGGCATCTCGGCAAATAGTCCGAGCGGCCACTGCGCGGCTTCATCGATAGCTATAATAGTCGCGTAGTTGCCGTCGGCGTGGCGGCCGGTTCAGCACCAAGGCCAACATAAAGCCAACGGCGCCTGCGACGAGCAATGATCCCAGGGGTTGGTTCTTCACTGTGGACGCCAACGCGCGGCTGCCCTCGCGATAGTAGTCGCTGCCTGCGTCAATCGCGTCCTTGGCCGCATGACTTGCGGCTTCGCCGACGTCCCGCGCAGCGTCCTTCGCCTGGCCGTAAATATTCTGCGCGGCGCCGGCAGCTTCTCGCGCACGGCCCGAAGCTTCGCGCGACGCGTCGTTAGTGGCTTGTCCGAAGGCACTTTCCACCTTGCCGGCCATGTCTTTCGCCGCGCCTGCAACTCTGTCCTTATCCATGATGATCCTCCCGATCTGCCGAAGTAACCATCGTGATGACAAAGGGTTCCGTCGACGTGCGAAACCGTGAGATTTGTATCCGGTGTTGCGAAGCGGTTCCTGCAACGAAAAATGCCGCCATCCTTGTTGGATGACGGCATTCTCATTCGTCGCATTTTTTCTTTTGTTTAGCCTTTGATAAAGGCAAGCAGGTCGGCGTTGATCGTCTCGGCTTCCGTCGTGGGCATACCGTGCGGGAAACCCTTGTAGGTTTTCAGGGTGCCATTCTTCACCAGCTTTGCGCTCAGCGGTCCAGAATCGGCGTAGGGCACGATCTGGTCGTCGTCGCCGTGCATCACCAACACCGGCACGGTGATTTTCTTGAGATCTTCAGTGAAGTCTGTTTGAGAGAACGCAACGATGCCATCGTAGTGCGCCTTGGCACCGCCCATCATCCCCTGCCGCCACCAATTCTGAATGATGGCTTCTGAGGGCTTCGCGCCCGGTCGATTGAAGCCATAGAACGGTCCAGTGGGGAGATCGCGATAAAACTGCGAGCGGTTGGCGGCGAGCTGCGCCTGAAGGTCGTCAAATACGGCTTTCGGCAGGCCGCCGGGATTGCTCGGCGTCTGCACCATGATTGGCGGCACGGAGCTGATCAGGACAGCCTTGGCGACCCGACTTTCGCCGTGACGTCCGATATAGTGTGCGACCTCTCCGCCGCCGGTTGAGTGGCCGACGTGCACCGCGTTTTTCAGATCGAGATGCGCGGTCAGCGCGGCCAGATCGTCGGCGTAGTGGTCCATGTCGTGACCGTCCCCGGTCTGGCTGGACCGGCCGTGGCCACGTCGATCGTGGGCGATCACTCGGAAGCCCTTGCTCAGGAAGAAGAGCATTTGCGTGTCCCAGTCATCAGCCGAAAGAGGCCAGCCGTGACTGAAAACGATGGGCTGTCCCGAGCCCCAATCCTTGTAATAAATTTCGGTACCGTCTTTGACTTTAATGGTGGGCATTTTGATATCCCCTCTAGATTACTCGAAACCCGGCGCGAAGAGCTTAGCGGGCCCTCGTGGCATTTGCGCGACCAACATTGGCTGTCGTCAGGAAAGCGAATGCCGGTTCTTCAAAGTCTCACGAGTGTCGCGCCGGAGTTTCGCGGGATAGTATGCGACATTCGAGAACGCCCAACGTCGAGCCATCGCGATCAGCGGATGGAGTGCCAGGTAGTAAATGTGCATCGCTTCGATCATGGGAGTCTCGGTATCGCAAAAACGGAATGCGCGCGGCAGCACTGATGCCAATGCTGCCGCGTGCTCGATTAACCGTGCAGCTTCTTCGCGGCTTCCGCGATGGTCTTGCCTTGGTAACGTGCAGCGTTGAGTTCGTTCTCGCTTGGCTGGCGGCTACCGTCGCCGTCGGTGATGGTCGTCGCACCATAAGGCGAACCACCGGTGACTTCTTTCACGCCCATTTGCCCTGCGAACCCGTAATTCAAGCCAACGACCACCATGCCGAAATGCAGCAGGTTGGTGATGATCGAGAACAGTGTGGTTTCCTGGCCGCCGTGCTGTGTGGCGCTGGATGAAAATGCGCCGCCGACCTTGCCGTGCAGCGCGCCCTTCGCCCACAGGCCTCCGGCCTGATCCAGGAAGTTTGCCATTTGCGAAGTCATGCGGCCGAAACGTGTACCGGTACCCACGATAATCGCATCGTAATTTGCAAGATCCTCGATCTTCGCAACCGGCGCGGCCTGGTCCATTTTGTAATACGACGCCTTTGCGACTTCGGCAGGCACCAGCTCCGGCACGCGCTTGATGTCGACGGTAACGCCAGCTTCGCGGGCGCCTTCGGCGACGGCGTTCGCCATTGCTTCGATGTGGCCGTAAGCCGAGTAGTAAAGAACGAGAACCTTAGTCATTGTAGTCTCCATTTGCGGATCGGTGGTTTCAGTTATGATGTGAAGTTGAAGGTGCTTGAGTTTCGTCCACCGTCACGCCCGCGCTTTGCACGGACATGACGACAGAAAGTTGAGGGTCAGGCGGCATCGACCAACACGAGTTCGGAATCTTCCAGCGCGGTGATCTTCACTTTCGTTTCGTTTGCGATAGCGAGGCCGTCGCGTGCATTGGCACGTACGCCGTTGACTTCGATGGCTCCAATCGCAGGCACGAGATAGCCTTTGCGATCGTTGCCGAGTGTGTATTCCGCGGTCTCACCGGCCTTCAGGGTCGTGGCGAGCACGCGCGCGTCGGCACGGATCGGCAGTGCATCCGTATCGGATTTGAAACCGCTGGCGAGAGTTACAAGCTTGCCTGAGCGGTCAGCCTTTGGAAAAGGTTTCGCGCCCCATGTCGGCTGTCCGCCATCCTGTGTCGGTTCGATCCAGATCTGGAACAGCGTCGTCTTCACCGGCTCGAGGTTGTATTCGGCGTGGCGGATGCCGGAGCCAGCGCTCATCACCTGCACGTCGCCTGCTTCTGTGCGGCCTTTGTTGCCGAGACTGTCCTGATGGGTGATCGCACCTTCGCGGACGTAGGTGATGATCTCCATGTTGGAATGGGGATGCGCAGGGAAACCGGTGTTCGGCGCAATCTCGTCGTCATTCCAGACACGCAAAGCGCCGTGGCCCATGTTGTCCGGATCGTGGTGGCTGCCGAACGAGAAGTGATGCTTGGCCTTGAGCCAGCCGTGATCAGCGGTGCCGAGCTTATTGAAAGGACGCAGTTCAATCATTGGATTGACCTTTCTTGAGTGAAGGGAAGTCCAGGCGCCATGCGCCTGATGCGTTAGGGGGCAGGCGGTGTCAGGCGCCGAAGCCGCCGTCGACGTTGAGAACGGTGCCGGTGACGAAGGATGTCCCCGGGCTTGCTGATGCTGAGTAGCCGATGGCGACGTCAGCGCCTTCGTCGGCGAGGGCCTTGGCGCTGGCAGCGCCGATGCCGCGGGATCCGCCGGTGACGAGAGCAACCTTGCCTTTGAGTGTGTTGGACATGGAAATTCTCCGTAAGCTCATTGCCGTTGTTGTTCGCATCTGGATATGCCGTCCTGAATGGTGCATAAATAGAAACTATTGAAACTCATCGTTTCCAAAATTGCACCAAGGGGACATCGCCATGTCGAAACTGCCGGATTTCGAAGGACTGGCGATCTTCGCAAAGGTCGTTGAAATGCGGTCATTTGCCGGAGCGGCGTCCGAACTGGCGCTGTCGAAAGCAACGGTGTCCAAGGCGGTGACCCGTATCGAGAAGCGGCTCGGGGCCCGACTGTTCAACCGGACGTCGCGGCAACTGGCGCTGACGGACGCGGGGCAACGGCTGTCGGAGCGGGCGGCGCGGCTCCTTGCCGACGGCGAAGCCGCCGAGAACGACGCGCTGGCGCAGTCCGTGGTGCCGCGCGGGCTGGTCAAGCTCGCGGTGCCGATGACCTACGGCGTGAAGGTCATCTCACCGCTTCTGCCGGAATTCCTCGCCGCCTATCCGGAAGTCTCGATCGATCTGCATCTCAGCGACGCCACTGTCGATTTGATCGGGGATGGCTTCGACGCGGGAGTTCGCATTGGCAGTCTGCCGGATTCGTCACTCGTTGCGCGCAGGTTGTGCCCGATGCCGCGCTACACGGTGGCAGCGCCGTCTTATCTAAAAAAATACGGGAGGCCGACGCATCCCATGCACCTCGCGCAGCACAAATGTTTTGCTTATGCCTATCTTTCGACCGCGAGTGTCTGGCACTACACCAACGCCGCCGGTGAGCAGGCCTCTGTGCGCCCGTCGGGGCAGTTGCGCGTCAACAACGGCGAAGCGTTGCTTGCCTCGCTTGTTGCGGGATTGGGCATTGCCGATCTGCCGGATTTCATTGTTGGCGAGGCGCTGGCGTCCGGAAAGGTCGAAGCCATCCTGAAAGATTGGGGTCAACTCGAGGGTTCGGTGCATCTGGTGACGCCGCCCGGCGGCCCTCGTCCGGCGCGGGTTGAGGTGCTTGCAGAGTTCCTGGCGAAGCATTTGTCAGGCAGTCCTATGCGCAAGCGGCGCTAGCCAGTCTCGATCTGTGAAGTTAGGGTGCTAGTGTGGTGGTTCAGAAGTTCGCTCTATCTTTCCCACGAGTCCTTCCAGCGAACTTCTGAACCTAAACCACACTAGTGCCGCGGATTTGAAGTTCTTCCGAGTGAAGCCGCAAGCTCGCTGAAGAACTTCAAATCCAAAAGCGGCACTAGTATCATAGACTTGCTAGTGTCCCTTTGATTCCGAAGTTCGCATCCGAGCAAGCGGCAAGCTCGTGCGAACTTCGAAATCGGGACACTAAAATCATAAATTTACTAGTGTCCTCTCGAATCCAAAGTTCGCTAAGGAACGCGCCGCACGATAAGGCGAACTTTGGATTCGGGACACTAGCTCCATTCCCGAAGGTTCCTTCTCATGCGCAATTTCATTATTCCATCCCGCTCCGTAGCGGTGGGCGAACGCGGCATGGCCGCAACGTCCCATCCGCAAGCCACGCTGGCTGCACTCGATATCCTCAAAGCGGGAGGCAACGCGATGGATGCCGCCATCGCCGCGGTTGCGCTGCAGGGCGTGGTCGAGCCGCAGATGACCGGCGTTGGCGGCGATTGTTTTGTGCTCTATTCGCCCAAGGCAGGCACGCCGGTCGCGCTAAATGGCTCCGGACGCACGCCGGCGAAGACCGATCTTGCAAAGACGATGATGAAAGGCGCGAAGGATCTTGCGCCGACATCGATCGAAGGCGTTACGGTTCCGGGCGCGATTGATGCGTGGTGCAAGCTCGCTGCCGCTCACGGCAGCAAGTCACTCGAAGAAATTCTGAAGCCTGCCATCGATGCCGCCGAAAACGGCTTTCGCATCACGCCGCGCGTGGCGTCAGATTGGGCGCGATTCAAGGCGCGGCTGGAAAGCAATCCCGCGGCAAAAGAGCACTTCCTTCCGGGCGGCGTTGCACCGGCCGTCGGCGATAAACGCAGCCAGCCTGCACTGGGCAAAACATTGCGCCGTATCGCCCGCGAAGGCCGCTCAGCCTTCTATGAAGGCGAGGTTGCGGAAGAAATGGCAGCGGTGCTGCAGGGGCTCGGCGGCGAGCATACGGTCGCGGATTTCGCCGCACACTTCTCGGAAGATGTGACGCCGATTTCGACCAAGTATCATGGCTACGATATCCTCGAATGTCCGCCGAACGGGCAGGGGCTTGCCGCGCTGATGATCCTGCGCGTGCTCGCCGGATACGACATCAAATCCCTGCCGGAGGTGGATCAGGTTCACCTGCTCGCTGAGGCAACCAAGGCCGCGTATCGCGCCCGCGACGCGTTCTTCTGCGATCCGGCGCACGGCAAGGTCGATGCCGCGCATTTCCTTTCGGATGATTATATCGGCGCGATCCGCAGCAAGATTGATATGAAACGCGCAACCACCAAGGCCGACTGGGACGATATCGAACACACTGATACTGTCTACGTTACGGTGGTGGACCGAGATCTCAATGCGGTCTCGTTCATCAACTCACTGTTCAATCCGTTCGGCAGCGGCATTTATGCGCCCAAGTCGGGGGTGCTGCTGCATAACCGTGGTTATGGTTTCAGGCTGCTGCCGGGACATCCGAACGCGCTTGGTCCCAACAAGCGGCCGATGCACACCATCATTCCGGGCATGGTGATGAAGAACGGCCGCTGCCAGATGCCGTTCGGCGTGATGGGCGGCCATTATCAGGCGACCGGCCACGGCAACTTCTTGTCCAACGTCTTCGATCTTGGAATGGATATTCAGGCCGCGTCCGAAGCGCCTCGGTCGTTCGACTTCGACGGCGTCTTGTCGCTGGAGCCCACCTTTGGGAAGGATATCGGCAACGAGCTTGCCGCCCGTGGTCACAACGTCAGTTGGTCGGAATCCGCAATCGGCGGTTGCCAGGCGATCTGGATCGATCACGAACGAGGAGCACTCTTCGGCGCGACCGACCATCGCAAGGACGGCGTCGCGCTCGGCCTGTGACGCTTCATCCAATGCGTCTCGCGCATCCATCTCCACTGGATGAGCGGGACGCTTCAGTCCATCGCGTTTATATGCTGCCATACTTCATGAAAAAGCACCGCCTTTCTCCGGAATAGTTGTGGCATCGCCATGTCTTGCCGTCTTCGCTTGGCGTTGCTTGATCGAAGGGAACAAGCTCCTTGAAGCGGGTGAGCCAGATTCCATCGGGCCGCACCTGGACTTCTTCGGAACTCAATTGCTCGCAATCGCTGGGGCCACAGCAGTGGACTCCGTCAGGGCCTCTGTAAGCCCCTTCAGCGATCCAGTTTGGTCGTCCTTGAGCGTCATGAGCAAAACAGACGCGGGTCAACAAACCCATCGTCAAAAGCAAGAAAATGATTGAGCGCATCACATCACCTCCTCCGAGGTCTATGCGAAGCATCAATCATGCCAATTGAAAGGCGAAACCCAGCCAAGTGACATGTCTGAGCTGCAATTTTTTATGTAGCGAATCGAACAACCGTCAGTGGCAAACGCCCTTAGTCGGCTTTTGCTCCCGCAATCTTTGGCAAATCGCTCAATGCGGAAATGCGATAGTCCGGTTCCCAGCCATACTCGTCCATTTGCATGCGCAGCGCCTTGAACATCGATAGCGGACGGACGAGGTCGGCTTTCGTGAATTCACTTGCCATCGCTTGCGGTGTAACCCGCTCGATCCACGCCACGTTCAGTCCGAACGCCTTGGCGCCGCAGGCATCAAACGGATTGGAAGAGACGAACAACACCTCATGCGGCTTCACGCCGAGATTTGTTTCGATGAGCGTGTAGGTTTGCGGGGCTCGGCTTAAAGGTTTTCGTCGAGTCGATGCTGATGGTCGCATCGAGAATTTTATCGAGCCCGGTGTTGCGCACCAGCGCATTCAACATGTCGGTGCTGCCGTTTGACAGGATCGCAAGCTTGCGGCCTTTCAATGCTTCAAGCGCGTGTTTCGCATCAGGATAGAGATCGAGGTGAACATATTTGTCCATGATGCGATCGAAGACCTTTTCATCGAACGTCAGGCCGAGCGTCCGGAGTGTGAAGGTCAGCGACTGACGGGTGATGACGGAAAAATCTTCATAGCGTCCCATCAACGAACGCAGCCACGTGTACTCTAGCTGCTTCAGCCGCCAGATCTGGCTGATGAGTTCGCCATAGCCGGGAAACGCCTCGTCCGTGACTGCGGCGACCGACTGGATATCGTAGAGCGTGCCGTAAGCATCGAACACAACTGCCTTGATCGTCATCCGGGCATCCATTCCTCGAAAATTCGCCAGGCGGATACTAGTCCGCAGACCTTGATCCACAACCGATGAAAAATCATGGAGGGCCGCCGGTTTGGCCGCAGCGGATGGAGATTCTGCCCATCGTTAGGAGCTATTTCACAAATTCGCGATAGCACAATGGACTGCGTAGAACCCGCCTGCGACTGCTTATTCCGGAAAAGGTGCACCATGCTCGGCAACTTGCGAATTTCCTCCAAGCTCCTGATCATGGTTGGTCTGTCGGTGCTCGGCATTGTCGCCGTGGCCGGTGTCGGCCTTTCTGCGCTCAAGGATAATTTGCTGGAGGATCGCAAGGCCAAGCTTCAGGACCTTGTTCTCCTGGCACGACAGGCGCTTGAAAACGACTATGAGTCGTCTCGCAAGGCTGGGCTTTCGGATTCGCAAGCCGTGGAAAAGGGCAAGGCACTCCTGCGCGGACTGCGCTTCGGCAAGGACGATTATTTCTACTCGCTCAGCAAGGAGGGCGTCCTCGTGGCGCATCCCAGCCCCAAGGTCGAAGGCAAGAACCTGTATGGGGTGCCGGATTCGGACGGCGTGTTCTTCTCACGTGCGCAGATCGAATTGGCAGCCAAAGGCGGTGGGTTCGTGGCTTATCGCTTTCCCCGCGCCGGTGCGGACCAGCCTTTGCCCAAGATTTCTTACGCCGTTGAGTTCAAGCCCTATGGATGGACTATCGGTGGCGGCATCTATCTCGACGATGTCGATGCAATCTTCTGGACGCAGGTCATCAGGATTGGCGTGATCGTTGGCATTGCACTCTTGCTCGTCGTCGGCATGTGCCTGCTGCTTGGCCGCAGCATCGTTCGGCCGATTACCGCAATGACTGCCGCGATGCGAAAGCTTGCCAACGGCGAGACCGCGACTGTGATTCCGGCCCAGGACCGTCGCGACGAAGTCGGTGCAATGGCCCAGTCGGTCCAGATCTTCAAGGACAATATGATTGAAGCGGTGCGGCTGCGTGGCGAGCAGGATGAAATGAAGGGCCATGCCGAAGCCGAAAAGAAGGGCTTCCTGGGCAAAATGGCGGACGATTTCGAGAAGGGCATTCGCGGCTCGCTTGATGCGCTTGCAGGAGCGGCCACTGACATGCGCTCGACATCGGAGAGCATGTCCTCCACCGCCGAAGAAACCAGCCACCAGGCCACGACCGTGGCCACGGTGGCAGAGCAAGCCTCAGCCAATGTGCAGACTGTTGCAGCCGCAACGGAGGAGTTGTCCTCCTCGGTTTCGGAAATTGGGCGTCAGGTGTCTGAATTCGACCAAAATTGCCGGACAGGCGGTGCAGCAGGCGAACCGCACCAACGTGACTGTCCAGGGGCTATCGGCTGCTGCGCAAAAAATTGGTGATGTGGTCAAACTGATCAGTGACATCGCCGGACAGACCAATCTTCTGGCCTTGAACGCAACCATCGAAGCAGCGCGTGCCGGTGAAGCCGGCAGGGGATTTGCCGTGGTGGCCAGCGAGGTCAAGTCACTCGCCAGCCAGACCGCGAAGGCGACCGAGGAAATCTCGGCGCAAGTTGCTGCCATGCAGGGGGCAACCACCGAAGCAGTCCAGGCCATCGAGGGCATCGGTGGAACGATCGGCACGATCAATGAGATCGCCACGGCCATCGCTTCGGCCGTCCAGCAGCAGGGTTCTGCGACTCAGGAGATCGCCCGCAACGTTCAGGAAGCGGCACAGGGCACCGGCATGGTGTCGAGCAATATTGTCGGCGTCAACGACGCTGCCGGCAAAACCGGCGTCGCTGCAGGGCGGGTGCTCGTCTCGGCCGAACAACTGAGTAGCCAGGCAGCGATGCTGCGTGCCGACGTCGATCGTTTCCTGGCCAATATTCGCGCGGCGTAGCGTTCGTCACCTTCAATTGCCAATGACGCCGTCAACTGCCATCGGGGGGGCCCGAATTGGCGCGGCATAAGCTCGCAAGGACCGCCCCGACAGCGCTTGTGTGCCTCCCAGAGTGTGCTAGTCACTCCGCATAAAAAATAAAATCTCGGGAGGTATGGAATGAATCGGCGTGAGATTCTCAAAGCCGGCGCGGCGCTGCCGCTGTCGCAACTTGCATGGCCTGCATTGTCCGGAAGCGCGCAGGCGCAGGCGGCTTGGCCAACGCGTAATATCACCATGATTGTGCCGTTTCCGGCCGGTGGCCAGGCGGATCTTGCCGCACGGCCGGTTGCCGCCGCGCTCGAAAAGATTATCGGCAAGCCTGTGATCGTCGACAACCGCGCGGGCGGCGCCGGTGGTTCGGTCGGCAACGCTGCTGCGGCACGCGCCGAGCCAGATGGCTATACGCTGTTGATGACTCTGTCCTCGCTCGCGGTGTTACCGGAAGCGGATCGGTTGTTCGATCGTCCGGTGGCGTATGAGGTTTCGCAATTCGCTCCCGTTGCACGGGTCCTTGCCGATCCGACGATGCTTGCCGTTCCTGCTTCCGCGCCGTGGAAGACGGTGCAGGAATTCGTTGATGACGCCAAGAAGCGCCCCGGCGAAATTCCATACGGCTCGTCTGGACCCTACGGTACGCTGCACGTCGCGATGGAGATGTTCGCCGCCAGCGCCGGTATCAAGCTGTTGCATGTGCCGTTCCGTGGCGCGGGACCCGCGCTGACCGGACTGCTTACCAACACTGTCCAGGCGGTTGCCTCGGCACCGGGCACGCTGCGCGCGCAGGTCGACGACGGCAAGATGCGCGTACTGGCGTGCTGGGGTTCGCAGCGCGTGCCAAGCTTCCCGGATACACCGACATTCCAGGAGCTCGGTTACAAGGATGTGGAGTTCTACATCTGGGCCGGTCTGTTTGCCCAAAAGGGGCTGCCCGAGCCGATCATGACCAAGCTGCGGGACGGAATGCGCGAAGCGGTGCTGGCGCCTGAAGTGAAAAAAACCTTCGAGACGGCTGGAAGCCCAGTCGCCTACATGGACGCACCGGAATTCGCCAAATTCGTCGAGACTGACAGCGCCCGCCTGATCGCTGCAGTCAAGAAGATCGGCAAGGTCGAATAATGCTTGGTGCTTCAACTGTCTCGTTTCTTGTTCATGTGCTTAGTGGAAATCAAATATGAAGTTTGCCTCGTTCTCTCATAAAGGCTCGTCCCATATCGGTATCGTTGATGTAGCGGCTGGCCGCGTGCGTCCAGTCAGTGGCGTCAGCGGCATGGTGGATCTGATCGCGCGTTATGATCAGATGAAGTCGTCGCTGAAATCGGAAGGTGCCGACATCGCTCTGTCTGAGGTGAAGCTGCTCGCGCCTATTGCCACACCGGCGCGCAACATCATTTGCGTCGGCAAGAATTACGGTGAGCATGCGCGTGAGTTCTCCAA
Organism: uncultured Alphaproteobacteria bacterium; assembly: GCA_963751855.1. GTDB lineage: Bacteria > Pseudomonadota > Alphaproteobacteria > Rhizobiales > Xanthobacteraceae > Afipia. The sequence goes on from CAVVWF010000009.1 coordinate 165,495, forward strand.
CAGCGGATTTGAAGCAGGTGCGGTGAAGGGCGCGGAGATTGACGAATACCCTGCGGTGTTCTCGAAAGGGCCCAACACGGTCGTTGGTCCTGATGATAATGTGAACCTGCACGCGCACATCACCTCAAGTGTTGATTACGAGGTTGAGCTGGCGCTGGTCATCGGGAAAGGTGGTCGCGACATTTCAAAGACTGACGCCTATGGCCATATCTTCGGTTACACGATCGTCAACGACGTGACCGCGCGCGATCGCCAGAAAAATCACAAGCAGTGGTTTCTCGGCAAAACGCTCGACACGTTCTGTCCGATGGGGCCGTGGATCACCACGAGCGACGAGCTCGATCCGGAAAATCTTGATGTGAAGTGCTGGGTCAACGGCGAATTGCGTCAGAACGCCAACACGCGCGACCTGATCTTTGACATCCCCTCGCTGGTCTCGACCATCTCGGCGGGCATGACACTTGTACCGGGCGACATTATTGCCACTGGAACACCGGCGGGCGTCGGTATCGGCTTCAACCCTCCGAAATTCCTGAAGTCCGGCGATGTAGTCGCGATGGAAATTTCGAACATCGGCCGGATCGAGAACAAGTTCGTCTGATCGCGAATGGCATCGGCGCAGTCTTGATCAATCAAGACTGCGCCGGAGCAAGAACTTCGCTGACGTCTACCCACTCGGCCTTTGTCAGGTCGGCCATGCGCTGTGGCGAAATGCGCACTGCGCTGTTGATCGAACCGGCGGCCGGCACAACTTCCGCGAAGTCCTTGAGCGAAACATCGCAGTAAACCGGCAGCGGCGTTTTCAATCCAAATGGACAGATGCCTCCGACCGGGTGGCCTGTAGCCTCGAGCGCTTCTTCAGCACTCAGCATGCGTGGCTTCCCGCCGAACACTGCACGGGCTTTCTTGTTGTCGAGCCGGGCGGTGCCACAGGTTACGACCAGCAGCACGCGGTCGCCGACGCGCAGGGATAGTGTTTTGGCGATCTCCGCGGGTGTGACGCCGAACGCTTCGGCTGCCAGCATCACGGTGGCGGAACTCTTGTCCAATTCAATCACGGAAATGTCGGGCGCGTTTTCTGCAAAGAACGCGCGAACCAATTCGATGCTCATGCTTTGTCCTGTCGGGAAGGAACTCGCGCGGAGCGCGCGAACGAAGTCCGCAGGAGACCTAGCATGGCAAGAACCACTCGCAAATCGGCGACAACGCATACCACCACACGCAGGGCACCGGCGAGGCGGCCGCGCAAGGCGCGATCCGCGCCCAGGAGTGCGAAGCGCCCAGTTCGTAAATGGTCGGGCCTGGTCACCGCAACAAGTGATGCGTTGGATCTCAGGCACAATGTCTTCAAGCTGGATAGTCCGAAAGCGATCGCGCGATCCCTGAAGCGTTCCGCCGAGCGTAGCCATCGCCGCAAGAGCGATCCGTATCGCTCGGCCATGTCGATGCTGGTGTTCTATATCAACCGGGCCGGCAAGAACTTGCCTGCCACGCGCAAACGCAAACTCGAAGCCGCGAAGGATGAATTGCGCAAGGCTTTCGGCAAGGCAAGCTGATCGACGTGCGCTATCCGCTTGCCGCCGTCTGGGTGCGGATGTCCTGCGCGGTCCGCTTCAAGGCGACGAGGTAACGCTGCCTGGCCTCGGCCTCATCGACAGTCCCTGAGATCGTGTTGATGCTGACGGCCGCGACGACCGCGTTGCTGTGGTCGCGCACGGGCACCCCGATGCCGCAGATAGCAGGATCAAGTTCACCGTCAACCCAAGCATAGCCCTGTGCGCTTACGCGATCCAATTCCAGGCCGAGAAGCTTTGGATCGGTGATGGTATGCGGTGTGACTGGCTTGAACTCTGCTGTCGCGAGATAGTGCGCGCGCTGTTCGGGCGGCAGCGCGGCAAGCAGGACACGGCCCAGCGAAACCACATGGGCGGGCAGGCGGCTCCCGATACCGAGATTTGAAGACAGGATGCGCCGCGCGGGCAGGCGCAGCACGTAGACGATCTCGCCTTCATCGAGCACCGCAAGCGCGCAGGATTCATTGATCTCGTTGCGCAGATCTTCCAGCGCGCGCTGAGCATAGCCCCAATAGGGCAGCGCGTTGAGATAAGCCAATCCCAGACCGAGTGCGCGCGGGCGAAGGCTGAAATAGCGGCCATCGGCCTCGCAATATTTCAGCGCAACGAGAGTCGCGAGTATGCGCCGCGCGGTCGCACGCGTGAGACTGGCCGCGACCGCCGCTTCCGACAGCGTATGCCGTCCCGGCGGACGACCCAGAGCCTCGACAATCGAGAATCCTCGCGCGATTGCGCGGACGAATCCGTCGCTCTCCTTGGCCATAATTTTAGCCCTTTCAAAAAACCGCTCTCTTGTCAGGCGGAAAGGATCTGCACATAATGTTCGTAAGGCGACTAAAAAGTTCGTCTGACGAACAATAAACGGGAGAACCACATGGCGCAAGCCCAGGCTTTCGAGACCGATTTTTGGAAGGATGCCAATCTGCGGAAGGTGTGGGACGACATCGTCCCCGGCGAACCTCGCAAGACGCTTCCCTATCTGCTGACCAAGGAAGCCATTCAGCTCTACTGCCGCTCGGTCGGCGAAGATCATCCGCTGTATTTCGATGAGGCCTACGCGAAGACCACGCCCTACGGCGGTCTTATCGCTCCCCCGTCGATTCACATCCTGCTGATGTTCGCATGCACGCCGACTGACGACTGGATGCGAACGCCAGGTACCGTCAACGCAGGGCAATCCTGGAGCTACAATATTCCGGCACGCCCCGGTGACACCATCACCCTGCAGGCACGTGCGCTCGACAAGTTCATCAAGCGTGAGCGGCTGTTCGTGGTGCACGACAACGTCTTCTTCAACCAGCACGGCGATGTCATTTGCTCTGGCCGCGGCCAGACCATCCGGCCGATGTAACCGTCGATTTGAGGAGATTGATCATGACAAAGACATTCGACGGCCTTTCGACCGGTGACAGCATTGAAGGCCCGACCTTCGCGGTCTCGCGTGAATCCATCCGCCTGTTTTGCGATGGCTCGCTTGATTACAATCCGCTGCATCTCGACGACAACTACATGAAGGGCAATTTCGGCAAGACCAACTTCGGCGGCATCATCATGCACGGCATGAACAACTTCGGATTGATCACTCGCATGATCACCGATTGGGCCTATCCGCAGGGGGCTGTGCATCGGCGCCTCGAGACACGCTGGGTCAAACCGGTGAAGCCGGGCGACACCATTCAACCCGTCGGCATCATCAAGGCGAAGCAGGTCACCGAGAATTCGCGCTGGGTGTTGATCGACGTTCTCGTGCGCAATCAGAACGACGAAAAAGTTGCGACCGGCGAAGCAATGGTCGAATTCCCGCTCACTGCCTCGGCTTAGCAGCAACGCAATCAAAACAAGAGGCCGACAAAGCGGTCCGGAAAGGCATCACGTATATTCAGGGAGAATTTGGAATGGGACGTCTCAAGAAGATCGTTGCGTTGTTGCCTTTATGTTTTGCCGTGATGACAAGCGGTGTCATGCCTCTTCACGCACAGGATTCCCTGCCAGGTTCGATCAAGATCGTTGTGCCGTTTCCAGCCGGTGGCACCACCGACATTCTGGCGCGGTTTGTCGCTCAGTATCTGGGCGACAAACTCGGTGTCACCACCATCGTCGAGAATCGTCCCGGCGCGTCAGGAGCCATCGGTTCAGAGATGGTCGCGAAGTCGCCCAATGACGGCAGCGTTTTACTGCTGACCGCGACACATCATGTCATCAACCCGAGCCTCTATCGGAAGCTGCCTTACGACACCCAGAAAGAGTTTTCGCCGATCGCGGTCGTCGCCTCCGCGCCGAATGCGCTGGTTGTGACGCGGGACTTTCCGGCCAAGACCGTTGCTGACCTGATCGCGATGGCGAGGAAAGAACCCGGCAAATTGTCATTCGGTTCCGCCGGCACCGGTGGTGCCAACCATCTCTCCGGCGAACTGTTCAGGCAGATGGCCGGCGTCGACATCATGCACATCCCCTACAAGGGCGCCGCTCCAGCGATGAACGATTTGATCGGTGGCCATATCCCGATGATGTTCGACACATTGCCGACTGTGCTTCCTGCGGCCGCGGCCGGAAACATTCGTGTGCTGGCGGTAACGAGTCTCACGCGCGCCGCGTCGCTGCCGGACGTTCCGACACTTGACGAAGCGGGTGTGAAGGGGTTCGAGGCCACAGCCTGGTTTGGGCTCTACATGCCGGCGGCGAACGATAATGCGGCCTACAAGAAGCTTGTCGCCGCGATGAAGGACATTCTTGCATCACCCGCGACGCGTGAGAAATTCGCGACCCAAGGCGTTGAACCGGGAAAGCTCGTCGGCGCGGATTTCTCGAAATTCGTCGATGCTGAGATCAAGAAATGGGCCGCCGTCGTGAAGACTGCGAACGTGCCGTTGGAGTGATTGCCTGAGGAACCGCGTTTAGTCTGTGGGTGCGTCGGTGGCGCCCCGCGTCGTCACGCTTTGACCGCTGGCTTTTGCCATGACGTGCGGGTTTGGGCCGACGATATCGCGGGCAAGTCCCACCATTTCAAAAAGCCGGATGGTGAGATAGGTGGTGTCGAATTCCCACCACTTGTGGCCATGGCGGGCCGAACGCGGATCGGCGTGATGGTTGTTGTGCCAGCCTTCGCCATGCGCCAGCAGGCCGATGAAGACGTTGTTCCTGCTGTCTTCGTCGGTCTGATAGTTCCGGTAGCCCCACAGATGGGTCACGGAATTGACGGCCCAGGTCTGGTGCCAGACGAAAACCGTCCGTACGAACACGCCCCAAACCAGCAGGCTCAGGCCGAATTGCGTGGCGCTTGCTAATGTACCGCCCATTGCCGCTTCGGCGATGAAACCCGCGCCGAAAAACACAACCCATTGAGCGAGGATGATCTTGAGCTGCAGGAAGTTGCGTTCCAGGGCGACGTAAAATGGATCGCGCAGGATGTCCTTGGCGTAGCGGTCATAGATGCCGAGGCGGCTGAGTTCGGGATTCTTCACGATAATCCATCCGATGTGCCCCCACAGGAAGTTGACCAATGGACTGTGCGGATCGGGTTGTTCATCGGCGTGTTCATGGTGCCTGCGGTGCACAGCGACCCAGCGGGCCGGGGTATCCTCCACACAGCAGATCGCGATGATTGCCAGGGTATGTTCGAACCACTTCGGGCATTTGAAGCCGCGATGGGTCAGCAGCCGGTGGTAGCAGATATTGATTCCGAGCAGGCCCGATAGCCGTGCGGTGACGATCGCGACGATCACACCGGTCCAGCTGAAAAACCATGGGCCGACCGCGAGCAGGGCCAGCAGGTGATAAAGCAGAATGACCGAAGCGATCGGCCAGTCGATTTTCTGCAGAATGACTCCGACAGGCAGCGGTAGCCGCTGGTAGGGGGCTTGGGATGGTGTCAAATCAGCAGTCGCAAGAATTGCTGCCTTGGGTGCCGTCGGATGATCTGTCATGTCGGCGGTCACGGTTCCTGTCTGAGCGCGGTGGCGATTGACTGTCTATCCGAAGCGCCGCCCAAGATGAAGGCAGTTACCGGGTTGGGTATGTTGTTGGGACAATAAATCGCAATCCGGTGCGGATTCAGGCTGAAAACGGAGAAAACAGTTTAATCGAGCGGCAAAATGGCCTCTGAGGTGGCAACAAAGCCGTGGTTTGGATTGACATTCCAGCCTCAGATAGCCTAGAAACCGCCCTGTCTCGCGTGGCCTCGCCTACGGGATATTGCCAATTCTAACAAAGTTCCAGCAACGGCCCTGCAACGCGGCCTTCCAGAGAGCATTGTCCCATGAAGGTCCGTAATTCGCTGAAGTCCCTGCGCGGTCGTCACCGCAACAACCGTCTGGTCCGCCGCAAGGGCCGGGTTTACGTCATCAACAAGGTCCAGCGCCGCTTCAAGGCTCGTCAGGGCTGATCGGTGCTTGCCGTGCTTGGTGCGGCAGCTAAAATTCTGGACATCACGTGCCTTTGACGCCGCTTGCACTTTGCAGGCGGTGTTTTTCGCGTTTAGACTTTCGATCATGACAACACGATCGATATCCATAGCAAAGTTGGTGGGCGTGCTCGTTGTCGCGGGAGCGATTGTGACGCCTGCTTCAGCCCAAGATCCACAACTGACGCCGCCCGGAAAACAAAAGACCCTGCCCGGGGCACCTGCGAAGCTGCCCAAAGTATCCGGCGACAAGACCAAGAACCTGGACTTCCTGTTCGGCGCATTGAAGGCCGCGCCCGACGAGGAGAGCGCGAAGGCGGTTGAAGCCCGAATTTGGGCGGCATGGACGGCGACGCCGAGCGACACTGCGGCACTTTTGATGTTGCGTGCGAAGACCGCGATGGACAGCAAGGACATGGATGTCGCGCTGAAGCTTCTTGATGCCGTCATCAAGCTTCGCCCCGAGTATGTCGAGGCCTGGAATCGACGGGCGACTCTCTACTATCTGCAGAACGATTATACCCGCTCGATGGAGGACATTCGTGAGGTGCTGATCCGCGAGCCGCGTCATTTCGGGGCGCTGGCGGGTCTCGGCATGATCATGCAGGAAACCGGCGACGACAAACATGCGCTGGACGCATTCCGCAAGGCGCTCGCGATCAATCCGCATCTGGAGCGCGTTCCCGACCTGGTGAAGTCGCTGACCGAGAAGGTCGAGGGCCGGGATATTTGAGACTGCACGCAGTTTCCGGGTCAGGCCTCCTGGCTTGATGACACCGTTGGCTCGGGTGTCCGAAGGATCGAGCAGATAACCTCAATTCTGAAACTGATTGAGCATCCTCGGCTAGCCAACTTCATTGATTTTCCAACGTTCTGCTGATAGCTCCGCCGCTTTCGCAGCTGCAAAATTCGTATTCTGGAGAATCAATATGAAAGCGTCGTCATTGAGTTTTCTGATTGCCGTCTTCGCCGGCCTCGTTGGCATGGCATGGGGCATCATGATGGCCGTCTCTCACGATCACTCTACGATGCCGGCCCACGCGCACCTCAACTTGCTTGGCTGGGTCTCACTGTTTCTGTTCGGCATCTATTATCGTCTGCATCCTCTGCTGGATAAGGCTGTGATGGCTCGCGTACAGGTTGGTGCATGGATCGTCGGTACTATTCTCCTCACCATCGGTGTTGGCATGATCCATAGTGGTCGCCCTTCCGGCGAGCCGTTTGCGGGCATCGGCTCGATCATCGTGCTGGTCGACATGCTGCTGTTCGGTTGGCTGGTGTTGCGGCAAGAGCGCGCAGCCGCTGCTGTCTAGCTGCTGCGCTGCATCGCGTTCGATTGCGCCAAGCCAAACGAGATCGCGCTTCGTTTGGCTTTGTGCAAAGCAACTTGAAAATTTCTTTTTTTGTTTGCGTTGACCAAACATCACACAACCGCCATCTGGCGATGATTGAGTAAGGTTGTTGCACGTCCTTGTTCTGCTCCAGCAAAATGTAGGTCGCAAATGTCAATCACCTCAAACTATGAGAGCTCTTCCCATCAGCCGGCAGCATCCCTGCCTTTCTTTGATTTCGTGCGCGTGAGCGAAATGAACGGAAACGTGTTGACGGAAACCGCAAAAATAAACGCGAAGCTAAGCGCAACCATGCAGAATATCGGTAAGGAATGGACCGAATTCGTCGGAGCGCGTTTGCACGAAGATCAGCAGCTGCTCGACACCCTGCGTCATTGCAGGACCTTGCCGGAAATACAGCACGCCTATGCTCAGTTTTGGCAAAACGCCTTTTCGCAGTACGGCGAGGAAGCGCGACGCATGATGAAGATCTCGCAGGGCGTCGTGGAAGAGACGGCGCGCGCAGTCCAGGAACACGCCGATGCATCTGTTGAGACCCATCGCGCGGCCTGAAAGTATTGCTTTGAACAAAGCGTTACGTTGATCAATTGCCGACATGCGCCATGTGGCGCATGTCGGATGTTACCTTCACCTAGTGTATGTGCGCTGATCTCGGTCTGACTTCACCTTTCACGCGTATCAATCTCCTTCTTTCACTCCAAATATAAGAGGCGTTCCTATCGGGTCAGCTTGCTTGACCTAATAGCCGCATTTAATTGCCTGCACGACAGATCGAGAGGTAATCTCCTCCGATCGGCGGCTGCTGGTGCGCTGTTTCTATTTTGAAGCAACTGATTAAATCGTTTTCGTCAAATGCCGCGGAAGACCTGCTTCAGCGTCACGAACCCAATTCCAAGCTCCCGGTCTTCGCGCGATAAGATGCGATGAGATGGCGTCCTCAAGGGCGTCACTGCACAGCGCAAACAGCAATGGGAAGGTCATCGCAAGCTACTAGGGGAAATTAAGTCAGCAATGGAGGTCGTGTGATGTTTGCTATAGCCAAACGAAGCCGCTTCAGTTTGTCATTACTCACCCTGCTCGCCTTAGCAGCAGCGGTGCAAACAACTCCCTCCGCGGCGCAAACCGCTCAGCTGTCGGAGCAGGAAGCTCGCGCCGTCGCGACCGACGCCTACCTCTATTTCTACTCGTTGATCACAATGGATGTGACACGCAAGCAATTGACGAACATGGAACCCGGCAAAGGCATCGGCGGTCCGATGAACACGTTTGCCAATGTTCCTGCATTTCCAGCCGCCGACATGAGATCCGTGGTGCGCCCGAATTTCGATACGCTCTATTCGAGCGGATATCTGGATATGACGAAAGAACCCGTCGTCGTCTCCGTTCCTGATACCGGTGGGCGTTATTACCTTCTTCCGATGCTTGATATGTGGACCGATGTCTTCGCGGCGCCGGGTACGCGCACCACCGGCACTCAGGCGGCCAATTTCCTGGTCGTTCCGTCAAACTGGCAGCTCGATCTGCGAGACAAGTATCTCCAGGAGTTCAAGCTTCCGAAGGAGACGCAGCTTATCAACGCGCCGACGCCACATGTCTGGATCATCGGACGCACCAAGACGGACGGCCCGGCGGACTACGCTGCAGTCCACAAGATCCAGGCGGGCTTCAAGATCACGCCTTTGTCGCAGTGGGGGAAGCCGGAAAAAACTATTGAGACCAAGATCGACCCTGATGTCGACATGAAGACGCCGCCAAAGATCCAGGTGGATACGATGGCGGCGGACAAGTACTTCGCGTACGCAGCTGAACTTATCAAGATCAATCCCCCGCACATCACGGATGAGCCAATTCTTGCACAGATGAAGCGGCTGGGCATTGAGCGCGGGAAGAGCTTCGACATGGCTAAGGCTGATCCTGTGGTGAGAAAGGCACTCGATGCTGCGCCGGAAACCGCGCAGAAATTGATGCGTTGGAAAACCGCAACGCTTGCCCGCGTCGTCAATGGGTGGTCGATGAACACCGACACCATGGGGGTGTACGGGAATTACTATCTCAAACGAGCGATCGTCACTCAGCTCGGTCTTGGTGCAAATCTGCCCGAAGATGCGATTTATCCGCTGAAATCTCGCGGATGATACTGGCGCGCCGCTCGACGGTGCGAACAAATACACGATTGATTTTGACAAGGAGCTTCTGCCGCCGGTCAATGCCTTTTGGTCGGTGACACTCTACGACAGCGATGGTTTTCAGGTGGCCAACGCGCTCAATCGCTTCGCCGTCAGCAGCTGGATGCCGTTCAAGTACAATCCGGATGGCTCGCTGACTCTGTATTTTCAGAATGAGAACCCGGGCAAAGACAAGGAAGCTAACTGGCTTCCGGCGCCCAAAGGACCGTTCAACCTGACGATGCGCCTCTATTCTCCAAAATCCGATGCATTGACAGGAAAATGGAATCCGCCGTCGGTGGTGAAGAACCAGACGACGGTGGGATCAGCGCAGTAGCGTTCTGATGAGTGTGTCTGCGATACCGAGGCTTGTTTGGCGCTTCGATATCGCAGATCTTTTCGGGAATCGAAGTGGTCTCAATATGTCGCAGTCAGATAGTCGACAATCTTGGCCGCGTCGGCATCATCGATCGGAGCCCCGTAGACCTTGATCATCTTTGTCACTTCCGCTTGCCAGAAATCCTTTTTGAATTTCGGGCCGCGTGGCTGGGTCTGGATATAGTCGGCTGAATGACACGCGGTGCAATTGTTCAGCGCAACATCCTGATTTGGCCCGGGCTTCAGAGCAGCGGTTTCCTCCGGCAGCGCATACTTCACCGGCTTGGCCTGAGCGATAAAACCTGCGCCGGCCGTCAGGGCGATAAAGCCGATTGTCGTGATGAGGAGCGATGATTTCATGGTGGCCATCCCCCCTCACGCTGCCGTAACGCGTACGGTTTCGACGACATTGCGCAGATAGCCTGCCGGATTCCACAACGGATCCATCGGTTGGCTTTGACCTGCGTTGTTTGTGGCACGGACTTTCAGCTCGTGCACTCCTGCCGGGAGCCTGACGGCAGCCTTCCACTCACGGAATGAATACTTGCCGAGATCCTTGCCGAGTTTTGCGGGCATCCAGGTTTTCCCGCCGTCGGTGGAGATCACCACGTCCTTGATGCCTTTGCCGCCATCGAAGGCGATGCCTTTGAGGCGTGTATTTTTACCGGCCTTCACCTTCGCTCCATCGGTGAGATTGGTGATGAAGGACCGCACGTTAAATCGATTGATCGGGATCGTCGCTTTTGGTGCCGTGCCCGGTTCGACGCAGTTGCACTCATTGTCCGGAATCCGGTAGGCGCTCTTCATCCAGAAATTGTCGAACACGTTGTCGATGACGGTGATTTCGTTGAGGTGTTTGACCCAATAGGTGCCGTAGTAACCAGGCACGATAAGGCGCAACGGAAAGCCGTTGAGAACGGGGAGATATTCTCCGTTCATCCCATAAGCCAGCATCACCTCGCCGTCGCGGGCGTGGTCGATATCGAGCGCTTTGGCAAAATCCGGTGTCTTGTCGCTGACAGGTCCGTCCATGCCGCCAAACACAACCTGTTTGGCCCCGCTTTGTACGCCGGCCTTATCGAGAACGGCCTTGAGCGGAACGCCCTTCCAGCGGGCGTTGCCCATGGCACCGTTGCCGAGCTGACCGCCCGCAACGCGCGGATTGAAAAAGCCGCGGCTGTTGCCCGAGCATTGGTTGACAGCCACCAGTTCGACCGACGGCATTTTCCTGATGTCGGCCAGAGACAGCTTCAGGGGCTTGTCGACCTTGCCTTTGATTTCAAGTGTGAAGGTGTCGGGATCGATGTCGAGAGGGATGTCCGCGAGGTGATAGCGCACGAAGAAGGCGTCGTTGGGGGTAATGACGCCTTCATTGAAAACGGAAAAGGGCGTTTCAAGCTGTGGCGGACGGGCTGTAAGCCCGATCATCGTCCGCTTCTGCGGATATTTCACCAACGGCCGTTCGCCATTGTCGAACGGCAAGGTGACGGTTTCCGCGATAGCCTTGAACGAGGAAAGTATTGTCTGGGATCCAAGCGCTGCAATGGTTGCGGCCGATCCCGTGATCAGACGACGTCTGTCGATCATGGTGGTCTCCTATTGGACGAGCAGTCCGTTCCGGCGATCTGATGTCGCCTTCATCCTTCGGCACTGGCATCCGGGCAGGAAACCGGTAACCCAAGCTGAATTGCCAGCATGAATGGAGAGACCGCCGCCCGCAAGGGATACCTTCGGGCGAGAGAGATTGTCGGGCGGATTATCGCGCCCGAGTCTCCTGAAGGTTCACATGCGCGTCAGATATCCGCGTCGCGGTCGGGGCCAACATAGGCGATGCGCACCATGTTGGTGGTGCCGGGAGTGCCAAGCGGCACGCCTGCGACAATGATCACACGCTGGCCGGCTTTGGCGAAGCCATCACGAAACGCGATGCGGCCCGCGCGATCGACCATGTCGTCCTGATCGTGGGCATCTTCAGCGATCACGCAGTGCACGCCCCACAGTAGCGACAATTTACGTCCGGTGGCGAGATTGGGCGAAATGGCGACGACAGGCGGCTTGGGGCGCTCGCGCGCGACTCGCAGTGCCGTTGAGCCCGAACTGGTCCAACAGATAATTGCCGACAGCTCCAGTGTTTCGGCGATCTGACGTGCGGCATCGGCGATAGCGTCGCCCACGGTTGCTTCAGGGTCAGGCCGTTGCGAACTAATGAGGCCACGATAGGTCGGATCGCGTTCGCATTCCTCACCGATGCGGTTCATGGTCATCACCGCTTCGATCGGGAATTTTCCCGCGGCGGATTCCGCCGACAGCATAATCGCGTCGGCGCCCTCAAACACCGCCGTGGCAACGTCCGAGACCTCAGCGCGGGTCGGTACCGGCGACTGGATCATGGATTCAAGCATTTGTGTCGCGATCACCACCGGCTTGCCGGCACGTCGCGCCATCCGCGTCATTTGCTTTTGAAGGCCAGGCACGCGTTCTGCCGGAAGTTCAACACCGAGGTCGCCACGCGCCACCATCAAGGCGTCCGAAGCTTCCATGATTTCCGCGAGTCGCTCGATCGCCTGTGGTTTCTCGATCTTGGACATCACCGCAGCGCGGCCACGGACCAGCTTCTTGGCTTCGATCACGTCGTCAGCCCGCTGTACGAATGACAGCGCGACCCAATCGATGCCGGTTTCCAGTGCGGCTTCGAGATCGGCGCGATCCTTCGTCGTCATCGCCGACATCGGCAGATCGGTGTCGGGCAGGCTGACGCCCTTGCGGTCGGACATGCGTCCGCCCGTCACCACGCGCACGAGGGCGTGGTCGGGCGAGGTCTCCTCCGCGATCAGGCGTAGTTTTCCATCATCGATCAGCAGTGCGTGGCCCGGCTTCAACGCGCGGAGAATTTCCGGATGCGGAAGATGGACACGGGTTTTATCGCCTGGCGTGGGGTCCGAATCCAGCGTGAACATCGCGCCATTGTTGAGCTCAACCGCGCCCTCGGTGAAGGCGCCGAGCCGCAGTTTGGGTCCCTGCAAATCGACCAGGATTCCGATCGGCCGCCCATAACTGCTTTCCACATTGCGGATCGTGGCCACCAGCTCCCGCATTCTGTCATGCGAGGTGTGGCTCATGTTGATGCGGAAAACGTCCGCACCCGCCTCGAACAGTTTACGGATCGTGGCGCTGTCAGATGACGCAGGTCCCAACGTGGCGAGGATCTTGATACGACGCAGGCGTCTCATTTCGGACTTCCGGGGGCAGTGCCGGGAAGAGGTGCACCTGGTTGTGCGGCTCCCGGCGAGTTCGGCATACCGGGAAGCCCCGGCGAGCGTTTCGGGTTTTGTTCGGTGGACTCGGTTAACTGTACGGTCCACGCGCGTTGTTCACCGGTGTCGACCTCAAAATATCCAGTACGGTCGAAGCCGCGCGCGAGGCAATCTTCGGTGCCTTTGATGGTGAATTCTTTGTCGCGTGAGCACATGAAGGCCTGCCCCGACCACTCGCCGCCGCGGTCGTAATCGATCGCGTAGATGTAGTAGTAGCGCGCGACAAGCGTGCCTTTCAGCAACGTTTCGCAGCTGTTGGATGACACATTCCACCAGCCTTCGGTGACCCAGCCCTCGTTGTCTTTGTACCCAAGCGCGATGCCGACCCGGCTCGACGTATTGTTGCAAAGCCGAAAATCCGCAGCAGCCGGATTGGTCCACGCGCACAAGGCCACAAACGCAACGAGCCCGGTGAGGCTGGCGACGATGGTGCGGCGGGAGAGTGCGCGTCGGGGGGCAGGGGCTGTCATCTAATCGAGTGTATATCAACCAATGATTGATTTCGCGTAACACGTGGCGCGTGACCGGCAAAAACCGTGGCTGCTATTCTTTCGCGTTCGGTCCGCTTCGGTTCATCATACAGGCGCCTGGCCTGATCGCCAAACCGCGCACATAGCCGGATCAGCCAGTTGCACATTTGAACCTGTTTTGGTCCGGGATATGGCAGATTGTGTGACGATACCCATGTTAAGCTCAACGTAGATCACGATAATTTCGGGAAAATGACCATGACGATCGACGACAAGACCCAGACGGAATTGGAGGCGGCTGTGTTTCGCCGGCTCGTCGAACATCTGCGCGGGCGCACCGATGTGCAGAATATCGACCTGATGAATCTCGCGGGTTTTTGCCGCAACTGCTTATCGAACTGGCTCAAGGATGCCGCTGACGCCAAGGGTGTCGCGCTTAGCAAGGACGAGAGCCGCGAGGCGGTTTACGGGATGCCGTATGACGACTGGAAGGCAAAGTACCAAAACGAGGCAACGCCTGAGCAGATCACGGCCATGAAAAAGAGCCTCGCTGGTCACTGAGCGCGGGGTGTCGCAAAGCAAGTTTGCGGAACACTTCGCCTCGTGGTGGCAAGTTAAATTGCTGCTTCCGTGAGGATTTTTCTTTCTTCTGTGGGTCGCTGTGGATGAGCGGTGCCGCTGTCTTGACGTAGCGGGCCGCACTCTTGAGTGTGAAGTGGAGATGACGTGTCGCCGCGAGGGTGCGCGCTTCCTAACCATCACCAGTTCAGGAGTATCCGATGGTCACCGCCGCTGCCGCTGTCACGGAAGAAGCCGCGCATCGTTTCGCGAAAGATCAGCTCAAGTCGATTATCGAGCGCATTGAACGGCTCGAGGAAGAGAAGAAAACAATTTCCGACGACATCAAGGATGTCTACGGGGAAGCCAAGGGCAATGGCTTCGATGTCAAGGCGTTGCGCACCATCATTCGTATGCGCAAGCAGGACGCCGACGAGCGGCAGGAACAGGAAACCATCCTGGAAACTTACATGCAGGCGCTGGGGATGCTGTCATAGCGGCTGTTTGAACCGTCTGATTGTCATGCGCGGTCTCGCACCGCGCATGACAAACCAAGACAATTTTCAGAATACGAAATAGCCGGCAAGATAGTTACCGCAGCGATGCGGTCCGCATCGCAAAGGATGTGGTCGGCAGCGTCGCGATCGCCGAACCGGTAAATTGCTCGCAGATCACGCCCATCTGCGGATCGTCGGAGAATGTCATCGCGACTGCCGCGTTCGGTTTGACGAAATGCGTGCGCATCACCGTCATGTCCTGATCGCCAATCGTTGAGGCAGTTAGCGTCTTGCTGGCGCTTGGCGTGACAATCATTGCGCGCAGCCAGATATCGTTGGTCTTCGACGTTGGCTTCACGCGAACCGTCCTGGCGATTGCGCCCTGTTGGTTCTTCGCGATCAAGGCGTCGCTCGTTCCCAAGGGATTTGATGCAAGCGATGCGGAGCGAATGCGTGGGATGGGTGCGCTGGCGGCGACGATCTGGCTGCGGTCGAGCGGCGATGTCGGCGGCGCGTAAGCCAGTGCATCCGAAACATTCTCCGGCAGGCTGGCGGTCGATTGCGGGTCGGCGGCCACGATCGCGCCCCGCCGTCTGAGAGCTGCGACCTGCGCCGGAGGCGCATGGTTTTCTGCCGATTCGTTATCCCAGATACCGCGTGCATTGATGATATCGAGCGCGCTCGGCTCCGAGGGGGCAGCCGTTGCGGTCGCGGCCGGCTGCTGGAGTGCGACGGGCGTCGAGGCGGCCGAGGCAACTTGATAGGTCGCAGCTTTCGGCTTGGCGCGCGGCAGCGGTACAATCTCGGCTAGTTTCGCGAGGGCGCTCGGCTTGGTGTCGGCTGCAGCTGATGCCGTTACTGTTGTATTGCCGCCAGCCGCATCGTTCGCAGAGCCTTCTTCTTCGTCGTCAGACTGCTGCTTCCGGCCAAACAACGAAGCCAGGAAGCTGGACTTGCTCTTGGACGGAGCATCGGCGTCATCGCCGCGCTTGCGGATATCGGCCAAGGCCAGCTCATAGCCTTTAAGCGGCTTGCCATCGGAGGGTACATGGACCGTGCGACCATCCGGGAACACACGCGCGAGCTGATCGTGGTTCATGCGTGGCCAGTGGCGGATGCTACCGGTGTCGAGATGGACGAAGGGTGATCCGGAGGTCGGATAGAAACCAACGCCACCGCGCTGCAGGCGCAACCCGGCGAAGCGGATCTGCTCAAGCGGAACACCCGGGATGAAGAAATCCATCGCGTGGCCCTGCATATGCTGGCTGAAGCGTGCGACCCCCGAGGAGCGGCGGCGCAGCATCGCGTTGGTGGCCGGAGAGCGATAGGCGGAAATGATCTGGACCGGCTGTTTGCCATCAACGTCGCGATAGACCTCCCAGATGATGTCGAACAACCGTCGATCCATCGTGGTCTCGTCCTGGCTGCGCCAGTCGCGAAGGAAGTGATTCAGCTTCTTCAGCGCGGCTTCGTCATAACGGCCATTGCGCTTGAAGGTGATGGTGAGATCTTCGCTGGAATGGGTGTGGTGAAAAGAGAGGGTGCGGGTGTCGCCGTCGGCTGTTGCGTTATGCACGGACCGGGCGCCGGTCACGATCAGCAGCAGGGATGCAAGACCCACGCGAACGCTGGTCCGCGAAAGTCGTCCAAAGTCGAAGCTGCGTGGAAAACCGCCCGCCACTCAGAATCCCGTCAGCTGCCCAGCCGGTTGGAAAATCCCCCGCTACCCCACGCAACGAGGGAGGATGTCATTTTGATGAACGCAGTCCTAAGGCAGGAGGGTTAACCGAGCTTTAGTCATCCCCAAATCCACCCCGAACACGTTTACCCTAAGCAATTCTACCCAAGTCTGAACTTACCCAAGTCTGAACTTACCCAAGTCGGAATGTACCCAAGTCAGTCGCCAGTTCTTGAAGACCCAAATCGATATGACCCCCGGAGTATGGCAAAAAAGGGCCGGTAAGCCGATCCGGCGGGGGAGAGATTGCCAGCGATGGTTAATAAAAAAGCCCCGAACTCGGTCGGGGCCTTTTTAATTTTTACGGGCAGGGGTTAATTCTACTGTCCGATCCGCAACTTAGCGGACAATCCGGCGCTGTCCGCGCACCGGAGCGGGCGGCGGGGTCGGAGCGCCGAACAGGCGCTCGAAGAAGCCCATGCCACTGGTGTTGCTGGCGTAGGTGTCACCCGGAACATTCACATTCGCGGTCGGGCGCACGTAGTTCGGCTGCGAATGGGCAACGACGGTTTCGAGGTCCTTGCCGCTGCCGCCTTTGAGCATCGCGATCATCGTGGCGTCGCGGCCGTAGATGTCTTTGCGGAATTCAAGCTTGCCTGCATCGTCAACGAACGCGGTCTGATAGGTGATGTTGACCGGGATCGGAGTCGGGAAATTGATGTTGATCTCGCTGCGGCCATACATGCCGCGGATCCTTTCCGGCGTGTAATTATCCTTCGGCAGCACGATGCCGAGCAGCGTTGCTGCATACTGGTCAGGATTCTGCACGCGCATGCAGCCATGGCTGAAGGCACGCTCTTCTTTCGCGAACAGATACTTGTCTGGCGTGTCGTGCTGATAGACGAGGAACTTGTTCGGGAAGTTGAAGCGAATGCGGCCGAGCGCATTGCCTTCGCCCGGAGGCTGCGAGATGTGGATGCTGCCGTCGCGATTGCGTTCGAACTTCAGGCCCATGCGCTGCAGAACCGTGGGGTCCTGCTGCATCGCCGGCAGATATTCGTTGTAGATGATCGACGGCGGCACGTTCCATGTCGGATTGACGGTGATGTACTTCATCGTCTCCGTCAGCAGTGGCGTCGCGTGGGTGCCTGGCTTGCCGGCGACAACGCGAGTCTTCCAGGCTTGGGCGCCGTTATGCATCACCTTGAGGGTGTAATCAGGAACGTTCAGAATCACGTAAGCGTTGCCCAGCGACTTCGCGCCGAGCTCGCGCGGCAACCAGCGCCAGCGTTCCATGTTGACGCGCACGATATCGATCTGGCGGTCGCTCTTCGGACCGTTCAGGACCTGGACAGTGCGGTTGTCGAAAACGCCGGTGGCCTTGAGACCATTGCTCGCCTGGAATTTGCGCACCGCATCGGCAACGCTTGCATCGTAATGCTTGTCGTTGGCGTTCTCGGCAACATTCAGTTTGGCGCGTAATGCCGGGACCCGTTCGTCTTCCATCACGATCGGTGCCGGATTCTTTTTCGTCGGCTTAACGAATTTCAGCGTTTCGCCTTCGGCGACCTGCTTGGAAGGATCATCGGTGACACCGCGCAGCTCGGCGAGCTTGGCCTTCAGTGCCTGGTAATCCTTGTGCTGAGGATTGTAGCCATCAAGCGCCGCGGACGCGTCTTTTGCTGTCGACAGGTTGGTCAGCACTTCCGTCGGATCGATCGGATGTTCCGGAAACAGAATGTCGCCGCTGACGCGCGACCAGTGCATGCGGCCGCTCTGGGCGTGACGAGCATAGTCAAGCACGCTCTCTGTCAGTTTCAGTTCGGCTTCAGCCAGTGCGTCGGGCGTCGTCGCAGCAGTGAAATCAGGCGTCGGGTAATCGCTCGGATTCAGGCCTTCTGCGGCAGCATCCTTCAGACGGGCCATGACACTCTTGGCCCGTGCGGTCACCGCGTTGGCTTCGCTCCAAACCGGCGCGTAGTTGCGATCCTTGTAGAAGGTCTCGACGGCGGTCCGTTCGGCCTTACGGTCGAAATACTTGGCCCCCTTGGCGGCGATCAAGTCGCGCAGCTTGTCCACAACCGGCTGGTCCGCGGCGGCAACTGCCGGAGCGGCTTTCGTTGCATCCGTTGCCGGGGTCGCGGTGGCTGTTGCCGGCGCGGCATCAGGGGTTACTATCGCTGGTGCTGCAGCGGTTGAAGCCGCTGGCGCTGCGACAGGGGCGGGCGTGGCCGGAGCTGCCACTTCTTCATTTTTCTTCGAGAGAGCAGCCGGGGCCGTCGCGGTGGTGTCGAGCTTGATATCGGCGGCTGTCGGAGGCGGAACGTTGGCAGGTTCAGGGACGGGAACTGCCGCGTCGATGGCGAGCTCCGAAGGTGTCTTTGCCGGACTGGATTGGGCAATGGCTGCGGTCGATGCGACCGAAAGGAAAGTTGCTGCAACGGCCACCACGATCCGCTCGAAGCCCGTTAGGCCACCTCGGCGGCCAGTCGAAAAGTCATGCATTATCGCACCCCTTGGGTGAAACTGTTCCGCTATGGAACAGCTCATAATTGTTCCGTCAGAACCTTCGCAAAAGCGCCGGCTTGATAACTGCAACGCATCTCGCCCTTTGAAGTTCGGCGAGACGGTACACGCGCCGGATTGAGGCGGCCAGCCACGGCCAGATCAACTCAAAGTCATCTCACAGAAATGACTTCAATTCGGCATCCCGTGCAACGGTTTGCGCGCATCGCCGCGCGCTTTTCCTTGGTCTGTCACCGGGCCGCAACGGTTCAAAGGGCGGCAAATAAAAACGAAGATTGCGCCTCACTAGTCCGCGGTGATTCGGCGGGTCAGCGGTTTTGGTCGGATGGGAGTTTCCGAGACTGCCGCCTCATCAAGCTTGCGGTACAGGGTCGAGCGGCCGATCTTGAGCCGCCGTGCGACTTCCGACATTTGTCCTCGATAATGCGAGATGGCGAAACGGATCGTCTCGGCTTCCATCTCCTCCAGCGGCCGAACTTCGCCGTTTTCGCCGATCATGGCGAGGGTGCCGTACGCGGAGGGGAAGCCGGCGGCAGTCGGAGCCGGCGCGATAGGTATGTCAGCACCAATGACCACTTCGGTCAACTGGCGCGTGGAGGTCTCGATGGTGAGCGGCTCGACTGCGGCCATTAATGAATCAACCTGCATCGTTCCGGCTTGCGGAAAATCATCGATCCCGAGTTGATCGCTGTCGCTCATCACCACCGCGCGATACACCGCATTCTCGAGCTGCCGGACGTTGCCCGGCCACGGCAACCGTCCCAGCAGCGCCATGGCTTCGCCGCTGATGCCGTTGATCCGCCGGTTTTCCTCAGCGCAGAATCTCGCCACGAAGTGCCGCACCAGATGCGGGATGTCCTCGCGCCGGGAGCGCAGCGGCGGGAGGGTCAGCGGCAGCACGTGCAAGCGATAGAACAAATCTTCCCTGAAATGCCCGGCCTTCACATGGTTCAACAGGTTGCGGTTGGTAGCTGAGACGATCCGCACGTCGACTTTGACGGGTTTGCGGCCGCCGACAGGCTCGACCTCACCTTGTTGCAGTGCACGCAACAGCTTCACCTGGGCCGCTAGCGGCAGCTCGCCGATCTCGTCGAGAAACAACGTGCCACCGGTGGCTTCGACGAATTTTCCTGCGTGCCGTTCAGTAGCGCCGGTGAAGGCGCCTTTCTCGTGGCCAAAAAGGATCGATTCGACGAGATTTTCAGGGATCGCACCGCAATTGACCGCGACAAACGGCTTGGCGTTGCGTTCGCTGGAGCCGTGAATGGCGCGGGCGATCAGTTCCTTGCCGACGCCGGATTCACCCTCGATCAGGACAGGAATGGTCGAGGAGGCGGCGCGCTTGCCCATGGCAATGACGCTGGTCATCACGTCTGAGCGCGTGACAATGTCGGAGAAAGTCAGCTTGCCTTCGCGGCTATGCTTGATGCGCTGCAGTTCGCCCTTCAGCGCGCTGGAGTCGAGCGCGTTGCGCAAGGAGACCTGGAGCCGTTCAACGCCGACCGGTTTCACGACGAAATCGTGCGCGCCTGCGCGCATTGCGGAAACGACATTGTCGATGCCGCCATGCGCCGTCTGTACGATCACCGGAAGGTGGAGACCCGCTTCGCGGATTTTCGCCAGGACACCCATCCCGTCGAGGCCGGGCATGACAAGATCGAGGACCAGCGCATCAATGGTTTTCGCGTCGGAATCCATCAGCAGGGCGACAGCCGCATCGCCGTTATCGACCGTCACGGCCTCATAGCCGCAGCGCTGCACCATGTTTTCGACGAGGCGCCGCTGTACTGCGTCGTCGTCGGCAATCAGAATGGTTGCAGCCATGGCGTTCCCCGCATTTTAGTTTTATCTGTCTCGAATTCGAGGCACTCTCGCCGATGCCGATTAACGACCTCTTAAGAGTTGGCGGCAGGTTGTCGCAACGTTGTCGCGGCGAACGGGTTAGACAAGTCGCGTTGTGTTGCGTTGGTGTTTGCTAGTGTCGCATTGAAAAGCCGGTCTGAAACGTAACCACAGGTTTGAAAAGCATGGCCTCGCGTTCGTCATCCGCTCTCCGCAAATCTCCCGCCAAATCGGCAGCCAAGTCTGCAGCCAAGACGTCTGCGGCCAAGAAGGCGGCCAAGACATCTGTGGCCAAGGCCAAATCCGCTGCAAAGCCCAAAGGGGCCGCCAAAGCATCAGGCAAGATCGGCAAGCTGCCGGAGTGGAATCTGACCGATCTTTATCGATCGATCGACGCGCCCGAGGTCGCTCGCGACCTCGACAAGCTCGACGCTGACTGTGTGGCGTTCGAGACGGCCTACAAGGGCAAGATTGCGGAACATGTCGCCGGACCCGATGGGGGGAACTGGCTGGCCGCAGCGGTGAAGAGCTACGAAGCCATCGATGATCTGGCCGGCCGGCTCGCCTCCTATGCCGGGCTCGCGCATGCTGGCAACACCGTTGATCCTGCGATTTCGAAATTTTACGGCGACGTGTCCGAGCGCATCACGGCGGCGTCGGTGCATCTGTTGTTCTTCGCGCTCGAACTCAACCGCGTCGACGACGACCTGATCGAACAGGCCATGGAAACGCCCGCGCTGGGGCACTATCGGCCGTGGATCGAGGATTTGCGCAAGGACAAGCCATATCAGCTCGAGGATCGCGTCGAGCAGCTGTTTCACGAAAAATCGGTCAGCGGTTACGCTGCGTGGAACAGGCAGTTCGATCAAACCATTTCCGCACTGCGCTTCAAGGTGGGCGGCAAGGACCTTGCCATCGAGCCGACGCTGACGTTGCTGCAGGATCGTGCGCCGGCAAAGCGCAAGGCGGCGGCTGAGGCGCTGGCAAAAACCTTCAAGGCCAACGAGCGCACCTTCGCGCTCATCACCAATACGCTCGCCAAGGACAAGGAAATTTCTGACCGTTGGCGCGGTTTCCAGGATATCGCGGATTCGCGCCATCTCGCGAACCGGGTCGAACGCGAAGTGGTGGACGCGCTGGTGGCCTCCGTGCGTGCTGCGTATCCGCGGCTGTCGCATCGCTACTACGCGATGAAGGCGCGCTGGTTCAAAAAGAAGAAGCTTGCTTATTGGGATCGCAACGCGCCGCTCCCGTTCGCAGCCACCAGCCAGATCGGTTGGGACGATGCAAAAGGCACCATCCTGAAAGCCTATGGCGATTTCTCCCCGGAAATGGCTGGCATCGCCGAGCGCTTCTTTGATGATCGCTGGATCGATGCGCCGGTCCGTCCCGGCAAGGCGCCGGGAGCGTTCTCCCATCCCACCACGCCGTCGGCACATCCCTACGTCCTGATGAATTATCAGGGCAAACCGCGCGACGTGATGACGCTCGCCCATGAGCTTGGCCACGGCGTGCATCAGGTGCTTGCGGCCAAGAACGGCGCGCTGATGGCGCCGACACCGCTGACGCTCGCCGAGACCGCCAGCGTGTTCGGCGAAATGCTGACCTTCAAGCGGCTGCTTACCCAGACCAAGAACGCCAAGGAGCGCCAGGCGCTGCTCGCGGGCAAGGTCGAGGACATGATCAACACGGTGGTGCGCCAGATCGCGTTCTATTCGTTCGAGCGCGCGATCCACACCGAACGGCGCAACGGCGAATTGACCGCTGAGCGCATCGGCGAGATCTGGCTAAGCGTGCAGGGCGAGAGCCTTGGTCCGGCCATCGAGATCAAGCCAGGCTATGAAACCTACTGGATGTATATTCCGCACTTCATCCATTCGCCGTTCTACGTCTACGCCTATGCTTTCGGCGACTGCCTCGTAAACTCACTCTATGCGGTCTACGAGAACGCATCAGAAGGCTTCGCCGAGCGTTACTTCGCCATGCTCTCGGCCGGCGGCACCAAGCACTATTCGGAGCTGCTCGAGCCGTTTGGGCTGGACGCCAAGGATCCCAAATTCTGGGACGGCGGGTTGTCGGTGATCGAGAGCCTGATTTCGGAGCTGGAGGCGATGGGCTGAGCGGCTCCCCGGGCGGCCATGGACCGCTGCCCGTTCCGTATCGTGGAAAAACTTTGCTGATTACGTTGCATAGCTTGCATGTGGGCTGTTTAATCAGCCGGTTGAAGGCTGCTGGACGTTGCCCTTGCGCTGCAATTGGGCTAATTCCCGCTACCTTTTGAATGGTGCTGGAGGGACCAATGGCCGATCATAGTGAAGTCGCTTACACAACCGCGGATGGCAACGACTATCCTGCGCACGAGCAGACCTATGAAGGTTTTCTGGCGCTGACCAAATACGGCACAATTGGTGTCATCGCCATTCTCGTCCTGATGGCGATCTTCCTGCTCTGATCCGATCATTCGTCGTCACTGGCGGCGACGCCGGTGCCTAAGTCATGCGCGGCTTTAAGAGGTCGCGGGAGGCGTCATGAAAATTGCGATTGCCAAGGAAATCGATGCAGCCGAGCCGCGTGTCGCGGCGACGCCTGACAGCGTAAAGAAATTTAAATCGCTCGGTATCGATGTTGCGATCGAGCCGGGCGCGGGCATCAAGTCGGGTCTGCGGGATTCGGACTATGAGGCTGTCGGTGCGACGGTGAGCGCCGATGCGGTGAAGGATGCCGACATCGTCATCAAAGTGAAGCGTCCTGAAGCCGCCGAGGTCGCCAAGTATAAGAAGGGCGCGCTCGCCATCGCAATCATGGACCCTTATGGCAATGACGCGGCGCTGAAGGCGCTGGCAGATGCCGGCGTTGCCGCGTTCGCCATGGAATTGATGCCGCGCATTACCCGCGCGCAGGTCATGGACGTTCTCTCGTCACAGGCCAACCTCGCCGGTTATCGCGCGGTGATCGAATCCGCTGAAGCGTTCGGCCGTGCCTTTCCGATGATGATGACCGCCGCCGGCACCGTGCCAGCCGCCAAAGTCTTCATTATGGGTGTCGGCGTCGCAGGCCTTCAGGCCATCGCGACCGCGCGCCGCCTCGGCGCCGTCGTGACCGCGACGGACGTTCGCCCGGCGGTGAAGGAACAGGTGGTGTCGCTCGGCGCGAAGTTTATCGCGGTCGAGGACGAGGAGTTCAAACAGGCCGAAACCGCGGGCGGTTACGCCAAGGAAATGTCGAAAGAGTATCAGGCCAAGCAGGCTGCACTCACGGCTGAGCACATCAAGAAGCAGGACATCGTGATCACCACCGCGCTGATCCCGGGCCGTCCGGCGCCGCGGCTCGTCAGCCTCGATATGGTGAAGTCGATGAAGCCGGGTTCGGTGCTGATCGATCTCGCGGTCGAGCGCGGCGGCAACGTCGAAGGCGTCAAGTCGGGCGAAGTCGCCGATGTCGACGGCGTCAAGATTGTCGGTTACCCGAACCTTGCCGGCAAGGTCGCGGCGTCCGCGTCGGGTCTCTACGCCAAGAACCTCCAGGCATTCATCGAGACGCTTTACGACAAGGAGAGCAAGTCGCTCGCCGTGAAGTGGGACGATGAACTGGTGAAGGCCACCGCGCTGACCAGGGACGGGGCTGTCATTCATCCAAATTTCCAGCCGAAAGCATAAGGGAGAGCCGCCATGCACGGGATTGAGGCTGTCGATCCGTTTGTCTTCCGGTTGTCAATTTTCGTTCTCGCTGTTTTTGTTGGCTACTTCGTGGTGTGGTCGGTGACGCCCGCGCTGCATACGCCGCTGATGTCGGTGACCAACGCCATTTCGTCGGTCATCGTGGTCGGCGCATTGCTCGCTGTCGGCGTCCAGGCAGTCGGCAATGACGACGGCCCGTTGTGGGCGCGCGCTTTTGGTTTCGTCGCATTGATTTTTGCATGTGTGAATATTTTCGGCGGTTTCTTGGTCACCCAGCGCATGCTGGCGATGTACAAGAAGAAGCAGAAGTGAGCAGGGGCTGTCGATGAACGCCAATTTAGCCGCAGTCCTGTATCTGATCGCAGGTTCGCTTTTCATCCTTTCACTTCGTGGTCTGTCGAGCCCGGCATCCTCACGCCAGGGCAACTTCTTCGGCATGACCGGCATGGCCATCGCGGTCGGCGACGACGCTCGCCGCGCATCCGCCGACCAGTGCTACCGGCTGGATTCTCGTTATCCTCGGTATCGCGCATCGGCGGCGGCATCGGTGCGGTGATCGCCCGACGCGTGCCGATGACCTCGATGCCGGAGCTGGTCGCGGCCTTCCACTCGCTGGTCGGTATGGCGGCGGTGCTGGTGGCGGCCGGTGCGTTCTACGCACCCGCGGCCTTCGACATCGGCACCCCCGGCAACATCCACGGCTCGAGCCTTGTCGAAATGTCGCTCGGCGTCGCCATCGGCGCACTGACCTTCACCGGTTCGGTGATCGCGTTCCTGAAATTGTCGGGCCGCATGAGCGGCGCGCCGATCATCCTGCCGGCGCGCCACATCATCAACATCGTGCTGGCCCTGGCACTGGTGTTCTTTATCTACGGCCTTGTGTCGTCGCAGAGCCATGTCGACTTCTGGCTCATCACGATCATCGCGCTGGTGCTCGGTGCCCTGCTGATCATCCCGATCGGCGGCGCGGACATGCCGGTCGTGATCTCGATGTTGAACTCCTATTCGGGGTGGGCGGCAGCTGGCATCGGCTTCACGCTGGGTAATTCGGCGCTGATCATCACTGGCGCTCTGGTCGGCTCGTCGGGCGCGATCCTGTCCTACATCATGTGCCATGCGATGAACCGTTCCTTCATCTCGGTCATTCTTGGCGGTTTCGGCGGCGAGACCGGTGGTGGTGCGGCGGCGGCCAGCGGCGGCGAAGTGAGGCCGGTCAAGCTCGGCTCAGCGGACGACGCAGCCTTCATCATGAAGAACGCGCAGAAGGTCATCATCGTGCCGGGCTACGGTATGGCGGTGGCGCAGGCGCAGCACGCGCTTCGCGAAATGGCCGACACGCTCAAGAAGGAAGGCGTCGAGGTGAAGTACGCCATTCATCCGGTCGCGGGCCGCATGCCGGGCCACATGAACGTGCTGCTCGCAGAAGCCAACGTGCCCTATGATGAGGTGTTCGAACTCGAGGACATCAACTCGGAATTTGCGCAGGCGGATGTCGCCTTCGTCATCGGCGCCAACGACGTCACCAACCCGGCGGCGGAAGACGACCCGAAATCGCCGATCTACGGCATGCCGGTGCTTCAGGTCTGGAAGGCGGGCACGGTGATGTTCATCAAGCGCTCGCTGGCCTCGGGCTATGCCGGCGTCGACAACCCGCTATTCTATCGTGACAACACGATGATGTTGCTGGGCGATGCCAAGAAGATGACCGAGAATATCGTCAAGGCGATGTAGCTGCGTCACGCAAATCGGTTAAAGTGAGAGCATGAGCGCTCACACTCACATGCCACGGTCAGCCTGGGTCTATCCCGCGCTGGCCGTTTTGCTTTTTATCGCCACCTCAATTCCCGCACTGGGCATTGGCTTCACGCACTCGCCGGCGGGACTGGTGTTCGCGGCAGTCTTGCTGGTGATCCTGTTCGGCACGGTGTTCGCGGCGGTTCACCACGCCGAGGTCATCGCCCACAGGGTCGGCGAGCCTTACGGAACGCTGTTGCTGACGCTGGCGGTCACGGTGATCGAGGTCGCGTTGATTGCGACCATCATGCTCGGTGACAAGGCCGCGGCGACACTGGCACGCGACACCGTGTTTGCGGTGGTCATGATCGTCTGCAACGGCCTGGTGGGCATCTGCATTCTGGCGGGCGGGCTGCGCTACCGGGAGCAGGATTTCCAGGTCACGGGTGTGAACGTTTATCTTGGTGTGCTGATCGTTCTCGCGACCATCACCCTGGTTCTGCCGAACTACACGCTGACAACTCCTGGGCCAGTCTACTCCGCACTGCAACTCGGCTTTGTCAGCGTCGTTACGATCGTGCTCTACGGCGTGTTTCTCTACACCCAGACTATCCGCCATCGCGATTATTTCATCGTCGAAACGGATGAACAGCAAGCCGAGCATTCGTCGGCGGCGGGTAGCGAACTTATCCTGAGCATTGTCTTGTTGTTGGTGTCGCTCGGCGCTGTGGTGCTGCTGGCCAAGAAGTTTTCGCTGGTGGTCGATGCCGGCGCAGAGGCCATCGGGGCGCCTCCAGCGTTCGCGGGCGTCGTTGTGGCGTTTCTGGTTCTCCTGCCTGAAAGCATCGCAGCGCTTTCCGCTGCGCGGAAGAACGACCTGCAAAAGAGCATCAATCTTGCGCTGGGGTCGTCGCTGGCGACGATTGGCTTGACCATACCGGCGGTCGCCATCGCGACTTATGTGCTTGGCAAGAGGCTGGTGCTGGGGCTCGACCCGCGTGACATAGTCTTGTTGGTCATGACCATGCTGGTCAGCCTGACGACATTTGGAACGGGGCGCACCAACATCCTGTCCGGCATGGTGCATGCGCTGATTTTCGCGGTATTCATCTTCTTGGTGCTGGTGCCTTAAGCCATAGGGTTTGTGCTTGGGCTACTGATACGATGCAACGATATCGGTAATGGCACGCTCAAGCTGCTTGGCCGATGCGCATTGGCGCACGACGTTGCAATAGGTGGCATATCGCGGCATTTCCGAGTCGCCCCAGCCCCACCCCATGCGGCCTTCGGGATTAAGCCAAACCAGCCGCTTCGATCGCTCCGCGATGCGCCGCAGGATGTCGGTGCGAGGATTGAGATTGTTGGTTCTTGCGTCACCCAACACGATCACCGTGGTTTGTGGCGTGACGGCGCTGAGACACAGTTTCTCGAAATCGGCGAGGGACTTGCCGTAGTCAGACGAACCAAACCCGACCTTCGACATGATCTCCTGCATGGCCTGAGCCGATTCTTTCGAATCGAGAATGTCGCTGACTTCGATGAGATGGCTCGAAAAGGCAAAAGAACGAACGTCTGAGACCACCTCGTGCAGGCTGTAGATCAGCAGCAGGAAGAAATCCGAAACCCGGGAGACCGAGCCGCTGACGTCGCAGATGGCGATGATCCTCGGCTTTTCGCGATGACGGCGCTTCCACGTGGTCAGGAACGGAACGCCGCCCCATGCAGCGTTACGCCGGATCGTGCGGCGCACGTCGAGATGGCCGCGTCGCGGTCGCTTTCGCGGCTTGCTGTAGCGCTCGCGCAGCCGGCGCGCGATCTTGCGGATCAGTGTGCGCATCTGCTCGGTTTGCCGCTGATCAAGTTGTGACATCGGAGCGTTCCGAAGGATATCGTTTCGCAGATTTTCGCTTTCCTCCCGACCGTACAAAAGCAGCGCCTGTGAGACAGCGTCGCGGACAGTCGCGCGCAACGCTTCAGTCGCCGCGGCGAGCCGCTCCGCCTGCGCCGGGTTGGTCACGGTCAATGCATCGAGGTCGTCCCTCAATTGCATGATGCCGAGTTCGTCGAGGATTCGGCTCGAGTAGATGCCACGCTGGGTAAAAAAACGGATCTCCGAAAGCCCGGCGGCATTGATGGCGTTCGCCATTGCGGCTGTGATGGCGTTGCGATCCTGGGACATCAGCATCTGGGCCAGCGATCCGAGGGCGGGTGCGGAAGGCGCGGCTTCACCGGGGGGCGTCTGCTGAGGTAGCGGCGCCTCTGACTGGTTCTCCTTCGTCACCGGACCGCTGAGTTCCGGCTGTTGGAAGAAAAGGTCGAAGCACTGGCCGAGCGACTGCTTCTCTTCCTGGGTCTTGGCGAGGGTCAGCAGAAGTGTATCGCGCAGCACGCTTCGGTCGGTAAAACCGATGTCGGCAACCGCTCTCATCGCATCGATACTTTCCGACGGCGAAATCCGTACTCCGGCCCCGCGGGCCGCCCGAAAGAAGCGATGGAGATTCTCTCTCATCCGGCCTAACCGAAGACGTTTTCGCGACGTGTCTTGCTGATGAAGGTGGTGACCTGGGGCAGGGCGGTCTCGATGTCAGCCTCGTACTTGAGGAGAACATTGAGCGTGTCCTTGACCATTTGCTGATCGAGTTCGTTCGCCTGCAGCAGGACAAGAACACGTGCCCAGTCGATGGTTTCGCTGACCGAGGGCAATTTCTTCAAATCAAGCGTGCGTATGTCATTGATGAAGCTGACGACCTGCCGCCGCAACGATTGGGAAATACCGGGGACGCGGCCTTCGACGATGCGCTCCTCGAGCCTTTGCTCTGGAAAACCGATGTGAAGATGCAGACAGCGCCGCTTAAGGGCGTCGCCGAGATCGCGCTCGCTGTTGGAGGTCAGGATCACGGTCGGTGCTGACAGCGCGGACACTGTGCCGAGTTCAGGAATTGTGACCTGAAAATCGGACAGGATTTCGAGCAGCAGGGATTCAAATTCGGCGTCCGACTTGTCGATTTCGTCGATCAGCAGCACGCAACCCTGCGGCTGTTCGAGCGCTTGGAGCAGCGGCCGCGGCTCGACAAATTCCTTGGAGAAGAACACGTCGCCAAAATCGTGAAGCTTGGTCAGTGCGGCCGGAAGCGTCTCGGCTTCGCCAAGCACTTCGCTGAGCTTGTCTTTCAAAATCTGCGTGTAAAGAAGCTGCTTGGCGTATTTCCACTCATAAAGTGCCTTGGCTTCGTCGAGCCCCTCGTAACATTGCAGGCGTATCAGCTTGAGGCCGCGCCACGCTGCGATTGCCTTTGCGAGTTCAGTTTTGCCGACGCCGGCCGGCCCCTCCACGAGAATGGGCTTTTCTATCCGTTCCGACAAATAAACGGCGGTCGCGATCTGACGGCTGGCAATGTAGCCCGCCGATGCCAGGCCTTGTTCGACCGCGTCGATGGAGACTGTTGGCGGATGTTCGGTCACGATCGTGAAACTCCAAAGGGCTTTGGTCGGAGAGAGCGCGACTTCCGGGTGGCACGAGTGCCGGGAGCCAGTTCCTTGCTACGATGCCGGGGCACTTGCGTCCATATCGTCCCCGCCATGCATGCCAGCTGGTCTTCCAGCCGAACCGCTCTGCGAAACAGGAACCGCTGCTTGGTTTCACCAACTGCTTTCCGATTGGTGCATCGGTTAACGTTCAACCGGTAATCTTTGCTGTGGATGCTTGCTGCGATTCCGGAGCTGTCCGGTCGGCTGAAGCGGTTGTGATCTAAAAAGACGATGGATCTGGGTGTTTGCCACTGATCCGTCGCAGTTGATCCCTCAATCGGCCCCAAAGTTCCAGCATTCAAATCGGTGCGGGGAGTTGACGATGCTCAGGAAATTTCTGTCCAAATACATTCTGGAGGTTATTCCATCGATTCTGGCGACGGTGGTCGGCGCCTACATCGTGACGCACTACATCAACAACAAGCCCGACGCCGACAAGCCGCAGGCGGCCATGGCTTCCCCGACAAATCCGGCTTCCCCAACAAACCTGGCGCCTTCGACGAACCCCGCCAAGGCTCCTGACGCGGCTGCTAGCAGCAAGCCGGTCAAGCCTGACGAGAGCGCGCAGGCTGAAAAGGCGGCCAAAGCTGAGGCTGCCAAGGTGAAGGCTGCCGAGAAAGCGGCTGCGGACAAGGCTGTCGCCGAGAAACTGGCCAGCGAAAAAGCCGCTACAGAAAAACTTGCTGCCGAGAAGGCGCAGGCTGAAAAGGCCGAAAAAGCCGCCGAGGCGGAATCCCGTCGTGCCCGTGAAAAGGCGGTCGCCAAATCCGCGCCGGTCACGCCGCCTGCTGCCGAAGCCAATGCCGCTCCAGATGACAAGCGCGATGCCAACGATCTGGCCCGCGCGGCCATCGAGCGTCTGCGCAGCGCCGAACAGCCACGACAGGCCGAGCCGCCCCGGGGGCAGGCTCAGGAGACAGTTCGCGTGATCGAGCCGTCACGGCCGCAGGAGCGCAAGGTCAACAGCGTCGTCTATACGCCGCCGTCATCGATGCAGCCGCTGCCGCCCGCCGTGACAGTCGCGCCGGCTCCCAGTGAAACGGGAGTGATGACGCCGGCACCGCAGGTCTCCGCGCCGCGGTCGACCGAAGCACAAATCGACGATTCGATGCGTCTGACGCCGCCGGCCGATATTCCATCGCGTCCGACCGATCTGCACGGCGGACGGGAGCGCCCTTCGGTCGCCGAGGATGTCGTATCGGCTGCGAAGTCAGTGTTTCAGGCTGTCGTGCCGCGATAACGCGGATGCCCGCTATTTCGATGTGGCTTTGACGCTGGCCTTTGCTGGCGTTCCGACTTCCACGCTTTCCAGAAACTCCTTCACTGTGCTGACAGATCCGGCGTGAGCCTCGACATAACCTGGCAGGCTTGCCACCGCTTCGTGAAACTCGCGGCCCTTCATGATGTCGAGCACGCGTTGCATCGGCTCGGTTTCGAGAAATGACCGGCGGCACACAAAGAAGTAATCCTCCGTGAGCAGTCGGACGAAATCCAATCCGAACTGCCGAGCTGCGGCCTCGACTCCAAAACTCGCATCCGCCATGCCGCTTGCGACATAGGCCGCGACGGCGGCATGGGTGAATTCCATCTGCTGAGCGCCGTTGATTTTTGTCTCGTCGATTTTGTGCAAGGCAAGCAGTTGATCGAACAGCAGCCGTGTCCCGGAATCATGGTCGCGATTGACGAACCGCGCTTTACTCGTCACGAGATCTTCCAATGACGCGATCTTCAGCGGATTGCCGCGCTTCACCATCAAGCCCATCTCGCGTGTCACGAAACTGATGACGCGGTCCTCGCGCGGATCGAGCCATTCGCGGCAAGCCTGAATGTTTTTCGCCCGCAGTTCGCCGTGAGGAAGATGAACGCCGGAGAGGTCGCAGGCGCCCTGGGCCAATGACGCGAGCGAGTGCTGGTTGCTGACGTAGCGCAGATCGACGCCAATGCCGGGCTCACGGTCGAGCAATTCACGTAGTTTGGAGACCGCGAAGCCGTGGCTCGCGTGAACGCGGATCACAGACGGACGTTGATGCAGGAACGGTTTGATTTCCGTCGCCAATTCCTGTGCGACGTTCTCGAGTTGTGGGCCAAGCCGCGCCTGCATGCGTTCTCCGGCCCAGACGAGTTTTTCGCCGAAGGCCGTCAATGTGGTGCCCTTGCCGCGACGGGTTTCGACCAGCGGCACGCCGAAAAACTCGGACCATTGTTCGACGAGATTCCAGACATGCCGATAGGAGAGCTGGGCGTGGTCGGCGGCGCTGGTGAGTTTTCCGGTCTTCCGGATTTCGTTGAGGATCCCGAGCATCACCACAGCGGTCTGCGGGCTGCCTTCCTTGTGAAATCGCCAGATGGTTTCGATCTCGATATGTAACATTTGTGCGCCAAGTTTATGAAATTAATTTCATATATTTGTGGGCCATCGGCACGCCATTTCATATTTACGCTGGCATATTTAATACACAGATTAAGGGACAAGAACAGGAGGAATATGATGTCGATTGCATATGACTATTCCCGTGAAAAAACGTCCCTCGGTTCCAGCTCGACTGAAAAACTGCTGCTGATTGATGGTCAGCACGTCGCCTCGCTGGGCGGCCGCACGTTCAAGACCCTAAATCCCGCGACCGAGCAGGTCATCGCCACCATTGCCGAAGGTAATGCGGATGACGTGGATCGTGCCGTTGCCGCCGCGCGTCGCGCTTTCGAGGGACCTGGCGCACGATGCGGGCCTCCGAGCGCGGACAGATCCTGTTGCGCCTCGCGGAATTGATGAAACAACATGCGGATGAGATCGCTGAACTTGAAAGCCTCGACGCCGGCAAGCCGATCGCAGGCGTGCTGCGGCAGGATCTCCCGGCGGCTATCGATACGCTGACTTACTACGCCGGCTGGGCCGACAAGATTCATGGCGAGGTCGTCCCCACCCGGGACGAAGCGCTCACCTACACGCTGCGCGAACCTGTCGGCGTCGTTGCCGCCATCGTGCCCTGGAATTTCCCGCTGATGATCGGCATGTGGAAGCTGGCACCGGCACTCGCTTGTGGCTGCACGGTGATCATGAAGCCGGCGGAGCTGACGTCGCTGTCGGCGTTGCGTATTGGTGAACTGGCGCTCGAAGCCGGTCTGCCGCCCGGCGTGCTTCAATGTCGTGACCGGCCCTGGTCGCGTGGTCGGCGATGCGCTGGTCAATCACCCGGACGTTGACAAGGTGACCTTCACCGGTTCGCCGGGAGTTGGTCGTGGCATTCTGCGTGGCGCGGCGGGCAACTTCAAACGCGTGTCGCTCGAACTCGGCGGAAAATCCGCGAACGTGATCTTTGACGATGCCGATTTGGATGCCGCTACCAAGGCTGCGGCATCGGGCATTTTCTTCAATGCCGGCCAGGTGTGTTCTGCAGGCTCGCGGGTGCTCGCCCACGAAACGGTTTACGACGAAGTGGTCGAGCGTTTGACGGCGCGCGCAAGCGCGATCCGTATGGGTAATCCGCAGGACCGAGCCACGATGATGGGCCCGGTGATTTCCGAGAAGCAGATGAAGAGCATTCTCGACTATGTCGACATCGGCCAGAAGGAAGGCGCGCTGCTGACCACCGGCGGTGAGCGTGTCGGCAACCTCGGTTATTTCATCAGCCCGGCGGTCTTCGCGAACGTGAAGCACGAGATGCGGATCTCGCAGGAAGAAATCTTTGGTCCGGTGGTGAGCGTCATCAAGTTCAAGGATGAGGCTGACGCGCTGCGCATCGCCAACGGCACGGCTTACAGCCTCGCGGCTGGCGTCTGGAGCCGTGATATCGGCCGCGTGCAGCGTTTCGCCAAAAAGGCGCGCGCCGGAACGGTCTGGATTAACACCTATGGTTATACCGATGTGCGGTTGCCATGGGGCGGCGAGCGCGATTCCGGCTTCGGCCGCGAACACGGCACTGCCGCGATCGACAACTTCACCGAGCCCAAGGCGGTGTGGATGAATCTGAACGTCTGAGCCAAACCTCCCTTCCTCCTGCGGGTGAGACATCGCCACTCCATCATTGGCGATGTCTCACCCGATTTTTTTGATTGCTTCGGCAGAGGCAGGGGAGAGCAAGGTGCGCTAAGGACAGCGCATGCGAGCGCACAGCTCGCGTTTTTATTTGAGCATCGCTTCTGCAAATTGCCGGAATTGTCGGCGTATGATCAACACAATGGTTTTCGCACCCGATTGCATTTCCAAGCATTGAGCCATGAAAATTATTCCATGGATTGTGACGTGTGCGGTGGCGATCTATGTCGCCGCGATCGGCGCTTTATATGTCTTTCAGCGAACGCTGCTCTATCCCGCTCCCCAGACATCCAGAACCGATCCGGCATCGGTCGGATTTCCCGAAGCGCAGGAAGTCGTTCTCGATACGAAAGACGGCGAGAAGGTGATTATCTGGCACGTCCCGCCGAAGGACGGAAAGCCGGTGGTGCTTTTCTTCCATGGCAATGGCGAGGTGCTGGCGTGGCGCGTGCCGCGATTTCGCGCGATTACCGCTGACGGCACGGGTTTAGTCGCGCTGTCGTTTCGCGGCTATGGCGGTTCAAGCGGCAGGCCAAGCGAAGAGGGTTTGCTGAACGACGGAATGGCAGCTTACGAATTCGCTGCGGCTCATTATCAGTCGTCGCGCATCGTGCCGTGGGGCTATTCCCTTGGCAGTGGTGTCGCGGTTGCTGTCGCGACGGCACGGCCCGTCGGCAAACTTATCCTCGAAGCGCCGTATACGTCGATTGTCGATGTCGCGGCCTCGGCGTTTCCATGGGCGCCGGTGCGATGGCTGATGCGCGATCGCTTTCACTCTGATCAGCGGATTGTGAAACTCGACGTGCCGCTGCTGATCATGCATGGCGAGAAGGATACGGTCATTCCGATCCAGATCGGCAGGCGGCTGTTCGATCTCGCGCCGGGCCGGAAGCGCTTTGTCGCTCTGCCGCGCGGGACGCACGTCAATCTCGATGATCAAGGCGCTGTCTCAGTCGCGCGCGCCTTCATGGCCGGTGACGAGTAGCGGAAGGGATTGGCATTCTGCCAAACAAAAACGCGGGCCAAGAGGCCCGCGCTTTTATCGGAAAATTGAATGTCGCTTAGCGAGGGCCACGTGGGCCTGCGCCGCCGCCAGCACCGCCACGGCCGCCACCAGCACCACCACGCTCTGCGCCTGGACCAGCGCCGAACACCGGCTTCGGCTTCATCGGCAGCAACCCTTCGCGCTGCAGCTTCTTGCGCGCCAGCTTACGAGCGCGGCGAACGGCTTCCGCCTTCTCGCGGGCCTTCTTCTCGGACGGCTTTTCGTAATGGCCGCGGAGCTTCATCTCGCGGAAAATACCCTCGCGCTGCATCTTCTTCTTGAGCGCCTTGAGAGCCTGGTCAACATTGTTATCGCGGACGAGAACCTGCACGCGGCATCCTCTTGTTTGAACGGTCTGTAATTCGGAAGACGTTGGAGGGGCCGACAAAAGGCCATGCCCTTCCCATCAAGGGCGCGGATGTACCAGATCAAACCGGGAATGTCCACCTGTGGACAATGATTTTCGGCGTGTAGGGATGCAATAAATACCGGCCAGAATGCCGATCCCGGGCTTTTGAGTCGGGAAATTCAGCGTCCCTTAAAGGCGCTTCCTACAGGTTCTCAAGGCGTTAATCGGAACCCTTCGTCCAGCGGAGATAAACACATGAACGCAAAAAAATATACGGCTGAGGCTATCGGCACCTTCTGGCTGACGTTCGCGGGCTGCGGCAGCGCCGTCATTGCTGCGGCTTTCCCGCAGGTTGGCATCGGACTTTTGGGCGTTTCGTTCGCGTTTGGCCTAAGCGTCGTGACCATGGCCTATGCCATCGGCCATATTTCCGGCTGTCATCTCAACCCCGCGGTGACCGTCGGTCTGGCGGCCGGCGGGCGGTTCCCTGGCGGTCAGGTCGTGCCTTACATCATCGCGCAGGTCATCGGAGCCATCCTGGCATCGGCGCTGCTTTACATGATTGCCAGCGGCGCTCCCGGCTTTGATGTGACCAAGGGGTTTGCCTCGAATGGCTATGAAGCCCATTCGCCCGGCGGATACAGCCTGGTCGCCTGTTTCGTCATGGAAGTCGTGATGACGGCCGTCTTCCTGTTCGTGATCATGGGGTCGACCCACGGCAAGGCTCCGGCCGGCTTCGCGCCGCTCGCCATCGGCCTCGCGCTGGTGCTGATCCATCTGGTCAGCATTCCTGTCACCAACACGTCGGTGAATCCGGCGCGCAGCACGGGTCCTGCGCTGTTCGTTGGCGGCTGGGCGTTGCAGCAGTTGTGGCTGTTCTGGGTTGCACCGCTGATTGGCGGCGTCATTGGCGGTGTCGTCTATCGCTGGCTCAGTGACGAGCCGACAGGGACGGTCGCCGGCAACAGGTAAGGCTTGATCCAAGCGAGCGGCTGCTGCGAGCGATCGTGGCAGCCGCTTTTTTTGTCTTAGGCTATTTGTCTTGGGCTTTTTGGTCTCAGGCTTTCTCGACGACTGTCACATGGCCCATCTTGCGGCCCGGGCGAGGAGAGCCCTTGCCGTAGAGGTGCACGGTGGCGCCAGGGATGGTCAGCCACTTCTCATAATCGAGAATGTCGTTGCCGATCAGATTGGTCATGGTGACATTGCCGTGGCGAACCGGGTGAGCGAGCGGCCAGCCGGCGATAGCGCGGATGTGCTGTTCGAACTGCGACACCGACGCTCCATCCAGCGTCCAGTGTCCGGAATTGTGCACGCGCGGAGCGATTTCGTTCACCAACAGCGTCGCCGCGGCGCCATTCGCGCCGGGAACCACAAACATTTCCACCGCCAGCACACCGACATAACTGAGTGCGGTGGCGATTTTCTCCGCTACAGCGCGGGCCTGCGCTGCCAGCGGTTCAGGAATTGCGGCAGGTGCGTGTGAGACCTTCAGAATATGGTCGCGATGTTCGTTTTCGGTGACGTCGTAGCAGACCACCTCACCACTGGCGCTGCGCGCGGCAACGACGGAAATTTCCCGCTCGAAGGGCACGAAGGCTTCGAGGATCGCGGAACGGGTTTCGAGTTCGGCCCAAACGGCTTCTGGATCATCGCCCTCGCGCACCACGATCTGGCCTTTGCCGTCATAGCCGAAGCGCCTTGTCTTGAGCACCGCGGGCAGACCGATTTGTGCGATGGCTGCCTTCAATCCATCCGCGGACGACACGTCCGCATAACGCGCGGTAGCGATCCCGAGCTTGGTGACGAAGTCTTTTTCCACCAGCCGATCTTGTGTGGTTTCCAGCACTTTCGGATCGGGGAGTACCGTGCGCCGGGCCGCGAGGATCATCGCCGTGGCGGAGGGGACGTTCTCGAATTCGTAGGTGACGACATCGACATCAGACGCGAACAGTTCGAGCGCCTCGACATCGGCGTATTCGGCGCAGGTTGCGTTTTGCACCACGTCGAAGGCGGGCGAATCCGGGTCCGGTGAAAATACCTGCGCCTTAAGGCCAAGTCTCGAAGCGGCAAGCGCCAGCATTCGACCCAACTGTCCGCCGCCAAGAATTCCGATGGTGTCGCCTGGCTTCAGCGTCACCCGCTTCGTAGATGTCACTTGAAGTCCTCCGGGCGCTCGCGGACCGCCTCGGTCTGTTGCTTTCGCCATGTGGCTAGCTTGGTCGCAAGGCCGGCATCGTTGAGAGCCAGCATGCTTGCGGCGAGCAGGGCGGCATTGATAGCGCCCGCCTTTCCGATCGCCAAGGTGCCAACCGGGATTCCAGCGGGCATTTGCACAATCGAATAGAGCGAATCGACGCCGGACAACGCCTTGGATTCGACCGGGACACCAAGCACCGGAAGTTCCGTCAGGGCTGCCGCCATTCCCGGCAGATGAGCGGCCCCACCGGCTCCCGCAATGATGATCCTGAAGCCAGCCGCCTTGGCCCCCTTGGCAAAGGCATACAGCCGCTCGGGGGTACGGTGCGCCGAGACGATGAGCGCCTCGTGCGAAACGCCGAGCGCGGTCAGCGTTTCGGCGGAGTGACGCATGGTCTCCCAGTCGGACTGGCTTCCCATGATGATGGCAACGGCAGCTGTCATGCGAAAATCTTTAAAAGGGGCCGGAAAAAAGAGACGCGGATTATAGGGTTGCACTTTTGCGTGGCAACCCGCCGGGAATGAACTATCCTTTCATGGTCAACACCGGCAAGGGCGATTCTCTGCCGTTTTGCTGTGTCGCGCTGAAAATGAGCCCGTGGGAGAGGCGCCAATTTGAAGGCATCGAAAACCAGGGCGGCTGCAGGACGGATGGGCGCAAAAAAGCTCCCCCGCGGAGCAGGAAGTCCCGCACCAAGGTTCAGACCAAATCGGGCGGCAAAACTGCTCAGCGACCGATTACGGGAACCGCCAAGGGCAAATCCCTGTCCAGGCCCGCGACAGACAAGGCGGAGCGGGAGATTCTCGCGCTCAAGGCGCAACTTGCAACCGCGCTCGCCAAGATTGACGAGTTGCAGGCTTGGGCGGACACGGATTTTCTGCTGAACATCTACAACCGCCGCGGCTTTGAGCGGGAACTCGGCCGTGCCGTCGCTTACATTCGCCGATATCAGGCGACCGGCGCGCTGATTGTGTTGGATGTCGATCGTCTGAAACCGATCAACGACGCTTTCGGGCATGCGGCAGGCGACATGGTGCTGAAAGGCGTGGTCGCGGTGCTGATGCGGCATATCCGGTCATCGGATGTAGTCGGGCGGCTCGGGGGCGACGAGTTCGCGTTGTTGCTCTGGAATCTCTCCGAGGATGATGCGCGTGCCAAGGCCGCGGCACTCGAGCACGCGATCGATTCCCTGACATTCATGTTCAAGGGGCAGGCTGTGGCGGCAGGCGCTTCAACCGGCGTCGCCATGCTCAGACCGATGGACGATGCGACTTTGGCGTTGGAGCATGCGGATCAGGCCATGTACGCCCGAAAGGCTGAGCGGAGAGGAACAGCAGAACTCTCTGCTCAGGCGATGATGTCCGGTGTGATCTGATCTTCGATGAATGAGATACGATCGCGCAGTTGCAGTTTGCGCTTCTTCAACCGTTGCAATCGCAGCAGATCTGGTGCCGGCGACTGATGCAGCGCTTCGATAGCGGCGTCCAGATCGCGATGCTCCTGT
This sequence comes from uncultured Alphaproteobacteria bacterium, assembly GCA_963751855.1. Taxonomy (GTDB): domain Bacteria; phylum Pseudomonadota; class Alphaproteobacteria; order Rhizobiales; family Xanthobacteraceae; genus Afipia. Next base: position 204,318 of record CAVVWF010000009.1, read on the forward strand.
TGTAGCCGCGCGAGTTCGAGAGCGAATTCGTTGTTGTCCTGATCTACCATAACCGTCGGTGAGTTAGCTCTGCCGGGCTTCAGCAAACCTGCTGATCTAGATGGTGTGTCGTGTGCGCACTGTCATTGCAGATAACAGGAATAATTTCCAGCAATGGTATTGCGAAAAGGTTCCTTCACAACCGATTTTTAATCGTGTGAAAGATTTTTCAGACACGTCTTCGATCTTTGTCGACAGTCCGGTCAGGTCATGTACACTTGTACGTCCGGATCGAATTCGACAAGTCATGTGGTTTGTATGTTCGGTCTCAGCTAGAGGAGCGCGTTTTCACGCGAACCTATGCCGCTCGCCTGATAACGCGTTTCATCCAACTTTGAAATTAACCAACAAAGGAGGATACATATGGCGATCAAGTCGCATCTCGTTGAACTGGAACGAAAACACGAAGTTCTGGAAAACGAATTGCACGATGCTCTTCAGCATCTTTCCACAGACGACCTCCGCATCATCGAATTGAAGCGCCGAAAATTGGTGCTAAAGGACCAAATCGAACGTATCCGGCACGCGGCCAGTTCGACGGTTCACTGACTTCGCAAACCATTGCCCATGCAGCACTGTGATGACTGTGACGGCAACAGCCGTCGCGGCCTTCACACTAAGCGTGGATGTTCGCAGAGTCGCGCGACTTCGTCCGCGATGGCCAGTGACGAGGTCAGGCCGGGCAATTCAATCCCGAACAGATTGATCAGTCCGGACACGCCGTGGTCTTGATGCCCCTGAATCAGAAAGTCCTGCTTTGCTACGGCGGGCGGGACGATCTTCGGGTCGGATGCCTGAATAGCTCGGGGTCAACGACCCGTCCGGCAGCGCTGGCCAGTAGCGCCGGATCGCCGGATAGAAGCGTTCAGAGCGTGCAGCATCAACGGCGTAGTCGATGGCATCGACCCATTGCACATCCGGCCCGAACTTCGCCTGCCCGCCGAGATCGATGGTGAGATGTACGCCGAGGCCACCCGGCTCTGGCACCGGATAGATCAGATGCGAGAATGGTGCGCGTGCGCTGCAGCTGAAGTAGTTGCCCTTTGCGTAATAGGCCGTGGGAATGCAATCAGGAGGCATGCCATCGATTGCGCGCGCGATGGATGGTGCGGCAAGTCCGGCGGAATTGATCAGCAATCGGCAACCGATCTCCATCGGCGCTTCACCGCCGACACTAAGTACGAAACCATCGGCCGTGGCTTTTGCGCCAATAAGTGGCGCATGAAATGCGAACGCTGCCCCCGCGTTCTCTGCGTCGCCGCGCAGCGCCAGCATGTAGGCGTGGCTGTCGATAATCCCGGTCGATGGTGACAGAAGCGCACCGACGCAATTCAGCGCGGGCTCGAGCGCACGCGCCTCTTCGCTTGTCAGGGTCTTCATGTCATCGACGCCGTTCGCTTCGGCATGGGCCTTGATCGAGGCAAGTTTGGCAACTTCGTCGTCAGTGGCAGCCACGATCAGCTTGCCGCATCGACGATATGGGATGCCGTGATCGTCACAATAGGCGTAGAGCGCCTTTTTGCCGCTGACGCACATCCGCGCCATCAAGCTTCCCGCGGGATAATAGATCCCGGCGTGGATCACCTCGCTGTTGCGCGACGACGTGCCGGTGCCGATGTCTTCCGCGGCTTCGACGACGATAACTTCAAGGCCGGCCTGGGCCATCCGTCGCGCTGTGGCTAAGCCGACAACGCCCGCACCCACGACCACACAATCAATTCTGTCCATTCGCTGTCCGCAGTGCAGGAGTTCTTCGAAGTCGCTTCAGGTCGCCCACGCCAAGGCGTCAGTTCAGGATTTGCGCGGCGCACCAGCGTTAGGATCTCATTAAGCACGAACCGCCTTTGCCCGTATTTTAGACAAAATTACGTCGCGTGCGGGGTAGGCATTTACCCGATTCAAACGGCAACAGCCAGACAATGCTTCACGGAAGAGTCCGTTGGAATGGGAATGACTGGCTGGCAGAAGCAAGCAAGTGCGCTGATGACGAGTCCCGCAAGGACCTCGACGTTGTCGTTTGGCCTGTTGGCAGCCGCATCCATGTCGGAAGCATCCGCTTCCGCGACCTCCGCACCAACGCTAATGCTGGCATCCTATGCCGACCCCGGGATGATCTGGAATATCCTCGTCGGCGGGTTCGTTATTTTCGCCTTCCTGACCTGCGTTATTCTCTGGATCACAACGGCCCTGCGCAAGATGCGTCGCGCCAACAACAGCCGCGCGGCCTTTGTTTCAACGGCGCTGAATAACCTGAGCCAAGGTGTCGTCATGGTGGATGCACGCAGGCGTGTCGTCTTCTGTAACGATCGCTATCTCGAAATCTACGGGCTGTCGCGGGCTGATATCTTCAAGGGAATGACCGGCCGGCAGTTGATCGAGCTGCGCGCGGCGCGCGGGACGCTCGAGGGATGTATCGACGAATACTACAAGCAGGTTCACTCGCCAGAGGGCTACATCTGCGAGCTAAAGGACGGCCGTTCGATCCTGATCAAGCACCGGGATTTGATGAAGGGCGGGGGTGTAGCCACGCACGAGGACTGCACCGCGCAACGCACTCTTGCAAAGCAGCTTGCCACGACCAAGAACTTCCTTGAATCGGTTATCGACAATATTCCGGTCTGCGTCGCCGCCAAAACGATCGACGACGGCCGATATATCCTTGCCAACCGTGCTTTCGAACAGTTCTCGCAACTGAGCCGCGAGCAGATTGTCGGCAAAACCGCGGAAGATCTCTACACGCCGCATACGGCGCGCACGATTACACAGGCCGACCAGGCCACAATCTCTTCGTCCGAGGGGCAGGTTCGCAGCGAGTTCTTCATCGAGCGGCGAGGCGAGAAGCGCACGCTCGCGAGCAACCGTGTGATTGCGCGCAACGAGAAGAACGAGCCTGAGTATCTGGTCGCCTTGTTCGAGGACGTCACTGAGCGCCGCAGCGCCAAGAAATTTCTCGAGCTCGTGGTCGACAATATCCCCGTTGCGCTCGTCGTGAAGCGGCTCAGCGACGGACAGTTCGTTCTGGCCAATCGCGGCGCTGAGACGACATTGAGCCGCCGCCGTGAAGACGTCATCGGCCAGACCGTTGAGGACATCTGCACCCCGAGCGACGCGCAGCTCATCCTGAAGCGCGACGAAGATGCTGTGCGCAAAAAGGGTATCGTCACCGAAGAGCATCCGATCCAGACCGAGAATGGATTGCGCCTGTTCCTGACCCGGCGCATGACCATTCTGAACGAGACCGGCGAACCGCAATATCTCATCAAGACCCACGAAGACATTACCGACCGGCGCGAGACTGAATCGCGTATGGCCTATATGGCCTATCACGATACGCTGACTAACCTGCCGAACCGTGCTGCATTCCAGCAGGCGATGGCCCAGATGATCGATGCTTGCGCCGACATCGGTGAAGAATTCGCGGTGTTGTCGGTCGATCTTGATCGTCTGAAAGACATCAATGACGTGTTCGGTCACGAGGTTGGGGACAAGCTGCTCATCGAGGTGTCGCGCAGGATCGAGAGTGCGGCGCCCGGTGCGGTGGTCGCTCGCCTGAGCGGTGATGAATTTGGCCTGATCATTGACGGCGTGCAGCCGGATGCAGCCAAGGCGCTCGCCGTGCGCCTATCGGAGGCGATGCAGGAAGAATTCATTGTCGACGGACGATCGCTGCGCATTGGGTTGACCATCGGCATCGCGGTATTTCCCCATAACGGCAGCGATGGCGAGGCGTTGCTTTCCAATGCCGATGCTGCGTTATTCCGCGCCAAGGCGAAGTCGCGCGGGTCAGTCAGCTTCTATGAAGCGGAGATGGATCAGCAGATTCGCGACCGCCGCGCCTTGCACCAGGACCTTTCGGCGGCGATCCGCAACGGTGAATTGTCGCTGCACTATCAGCCACAGGCAAAAACCCGCCATCATCTTTCAGGTGCTGACGTCATCGGCTTCGAGGCATTGGCGCGATGGGTCCACCCGAAGCGGGGCTTTGTTCCGCCGAGCGACTTCATTCCGTTGGCCGAAGAAAGCGGATTGATCGTTGAGATGGGCGAGTGGATTTTGCGCGAGGCATGCCGCGAAGCGGCTTCCTGGCCGAAGCCACTGCAGATCTCGGTCAATCTTTCACCGGCGCAGTTCGCACATGGCGACCTTGTAAGCCTGGTTCATTCGATTCTGATCGAGACCGGCTTGACGCCCAATCGACTGGAACTGGAAATCACCGAGGGCGTCCTGATCGACGACTTCGACCGTGGGCTATCACTGCTGCGACGGTTGAAGGCTCTGGGCGTGCGGATCGCAATGGACGATTTCGGCAGTGGCTATTCGTCGCTGACCTATTTGCAGGCGTTTCCGTTCGACAAGATCAAGATCGACCGCGCCTTCGTGATGAATCTTGGACGCAATACGCAATCCGCAGCCATCATCCGCGCAATGATCGGCCTTTGTCATGGTCTCGGCATTTCAATCGTGGCCGAAGGTGTGGAAACGCAGGATCAGCTCAGCTTCCTTTCCGACGAGGCTTGCGATCAGGTGCAGGGCTATTTCCTGGGCAAGCCGGCACCGATTCCCGACTATGCCGAATGGGTAGGCCGCGCCAAGCCTACGTCCGCGGAAGCGCGCAAGACCGGGTGACGCGTCTATCGTCGTCTACGGTATTCCTGCATCATCCGATGACTTGACTTGTAGTGACGCTCATCGGAGATCATCGCGATATGACTGACTTTGATGTCGCGATCATCGGCGGGGGACTAAACGGCGTCACGATCGCGCGCGATGCTGCAGGCCGGGGTTTGCGGGTTGCTCTTTTCGAACAACATGATCTTGGCGGCAGTGGTCCTCAGGCTTCTCCTCACCTGATACATGGCAACTTCATCGATCTCGAGCACCGCCGCGCCTTGCGTGTGCGCCGGGCGTTGATTGAACGTGATGTGATGCTGCGGATCGCCCCGCATCTGGTGCGGCCGACGCGTTTCGTTCTGCCGGTGCATTCCGAGGAGCGGCCGCTCGCGATGCTGCGCGCGGGCCTTTATCTGTACGATCGCCTCGCTTTGAACAGTCCGCTGCCTCGCTCCGAAACGCTCGATCTGACGATTCATGCAACCGGACATCCTCTCAAGCGTTCAATGGGAACCGCCTGCGCGTATTCCGATTGCACGGTAGATGAGTCACGGCTGGTGGTGCTCAACGCACGGGATGCGGCGGAGCACGGTGCTGCGATCCATACCGGCGCGCGTTGCGCTCGCGCGGATCGCTCAGAGGTCTGGAAACTCGCCGTGATCAATCGCGGCCGGCGTGAAATTGTCACCGCGCGTGCACTGGTTAATGCGACTGGTGCCTGGTCGCCGACAGTTGCCGAAACCGTCCTGCATGTGCCGACCGTTCCGGTGAGCGTCGCGCGGATCAGCCAGATTGTTGTAAAAAGGCTATTCGACGTCACCCACACCTATGCTTTCCAGAACAACGATCGGCGAATGATCTATGCCGTGCCTTATCACGAGGATTTCACGCTCATCGGAATGGCCGAGCAAGCTTTCAAGGGTGATCCGGCAATCATGCCGGTGACATCGGCCGATATTGGCTATCTTTGCAAGGCGGCCAATCGGTATTTTCGTGAGCGCATCGAGCCGGTCGATGTCGTTCATGCCATGGCCGGTCCCGATGTGACGAATAATCGCGGCAGTCAACACCGTGACGGCTTTATGAAGCTCGACCGAAAGTATGGTGAGGCGCCTCTGCTGACGGTCTTCGGCGGCGTCACGACCACGGCGCGGCGTCGCGCGGAGATGGCCATGGCGCAGCTCTCGCTATTTTTTATGACGCGACCGCCTTGGACCGCGACTTCGCCCCTGCCGGGAGGCGATTTTTCGTGGGATGACTACGACGATCTGGTTGAAAACAGCCGGCGGCGCTGGCCTTTTCTAACCGAGCGTCATGTGCGCCGCCTGGCGGCGACCTACGGCACACGGATGGGGGATGTTTTGAATGGGGCAGAAAGTCTGGATGATCTCGGCCCAGTATTTGGCGATGACCTGACCGGGGCAGAGGTGCACTATCTGATGGCGAAAGAATGGGCGAGGTTCCCAGACGACATTCTCTGGCGGCGTTCCAAACTCGGCCTGACCATGCCTGCGAGAGATCGCGAAGCCTTGAACAGATTCATGGCGGCGGCATGAGCATCGATCAGTTGCAGCAGGCACCGCTATTGAGGATCGCATCGGTCGTCAAACGCTTTGGCGGATTTACGGCGGTAGACGGCCTGTCGCTCGACATCAAGGCGGGCGAGTTCTTCGCCCTGCTGGGACCGAGCGGCTGCGGCAAGACCACATTGTTGCGAATGCTTGCCGGTTTCGAGGTGCCGGACGCCGGCGCGATTCACCTCAACGACGAAGACATCGCACATGTGCCGCCGCACCGGCGGCCTGTAAACATGATGTTTCAGAATTACGCGTTGTTTCCGCATCTCACAGTGGAAAGCAATGTTGCATTCGGCCTCAAGCGTGCCGGACTGCCGAAGCCCGAGATCGATGCACGTGTGACAGAAATGATCACGCTGGTCCGCCTTGGCGGTTTCGAGAAACGTCGGCCTGATCAGCTTTCCGGAGGGCAGCGTCAACGCGTGGCCCTGGCGCGGTCGCTTGCCCGCCGCCCGCAGGTGCTGTTGCTTGATGAACCGCTGGCTGCACTCGACAAGAAGCTGCGTGAGGAGACGCAGGCGGAACTGATGGACGTTCAGCGTCGCCTCGGCATGACCTTCATTATCGTCACCCATGATCAGGAAGAAGCCATGACGCTCGCCGACCGTATCGGCGTGATGGACAAGGGACAGCTCGTACAGGTCGCGCCGCCACGCCAGCTTTATGAGGCACCGAACTCACGCTGGATCGCGGGTTTCGTTGGCGACATCAATCTGATCGAAGGGCAGATTTCGTCGCGTGACGTAAACGGCGTCACGATCCGCACGCCGGTCGCGGGGGAGATCAGGGCGTCGCAAGCGCCGCAAACCGGGTCGGCTGTCTGCGTTGCGATCCGTCCGGAAAAAATCCGGCTCGCGTACGTAGAACGGAGCGCAGCACAATCTCCCAACACGCTCGCCGGCGAGTTGATCGATATTGGATTTCTCGGCGGGGTATCGATTTACAAAGTAGCGCTCGCATCAGGTGCTGTGCTGCGGGTTGCGACGTCCAATGCCACACGTAGCGCCGCGAATGGATTTTCGGTTGGACAAAAGGTCAGCATTTCGTTTGCGCCGGACGATGTCGTGGTGCTGGACCAATGAGCGCGCGGCGCATCTTCACGCGTCCGGCGCGGGTCGCAGCGATTGCGCCATATCTCTGGATGCTGCTGTTTTTCCTGGTGCCATTCGGTTTCGTGCTGAAGATTGCGCTGTCGCAGACCGCCATCGCGCAGCCGCCTTATGTGCCGTTATTTGATCTTGCTGCCGGGTGGCAAAACTTCAAATCGGCGCTGGCGGCATTGTCGTCCGATAATTTCAAGCTGCTCGCATCGGACGATCTCTATGTCCTGTCTTATGTCCGCAGTCTTGCGGTCGCGCTGAGCTCGACCGCCATTCTCCTGCTGATCGGCTATCCGGTTGCTTACGGGATGTCACGGCTGCCGCAACGCTGGCAGCCCATCGCGATGATGCTTGTCATCGTCCCATTCTGGACGTCGTTCCTGATCCGCATCTATGCTTGGATCAACATCCTGCAGCATGACGGGTTGCTCAATAAGACTCTTTTGTTGTTGGGCATCATCGATAAGCCGCTGGTCTGGCTCGCGACCGATGCGGCGATGTATCTTGGCATCGTCTATTCGTATTTCCCGTTCATGATCCTGCCGCTTTACGCGACCTTGTCGAAAATGGACGAGGCGCTGCTGGAAGCTGCCGCCGATCTCGGTTGCTCGCGCACCAAGGCATTCTGGCTGGTGACGTTTCGATTGTCGTTGCCGGGCATCGGCGCTGGCGTGCTGTTGTGTTTCATTCCGATCGTCGGTGAGTTCGTCATTCCCGACCTCCTGGCCGGTTCGGGCAACCTGATGATCGGGCAGACGTTGTGGCTTGAATTCTTCACCAATAAGGATTGGCCCGTGGCGTCCGCAATTGCGGTGATATTGCTCGCACTGCTGCTGGTGCCGCTGCTGGTTTACGAAAAATTGCAGCGCCGTCACCTCGAGGCGCTGCGCTGATGGCGACGCGCGGTCATAAGAAACTCTCGACGTTCAACATGGCTTCCGTCGTGGTCGGGATGGCGTTCCTCTATCTGCCCATTGTGATCCTCGTTATCTATTCCTTCAATGCGTCCCGCCTGGTGACGGTGTGGGGCGGGTGGTCGCTACGCTGGTATCTGGAATTCTTCAACGATCAGGCCATGCTGTCGGCCACATGGATGAGCCTGCGCGTGGCACTGGTCGCGGCGACACTTGCGACGGTGCTCGGCACGCTGGCAGCGGTAGCGCTGTCGCGCGGGGAGCGCTTCCGTGGAAGGATGTTGTTCTCTGGCATGTTGTATGCCCCGCTGGTGATGCCGGAAGTCATCACGGGTCTGTCGCTGCTGTTGCTGTTTGTCGCGACCAATGCCGAACGTGGATTCTGGACGGTCACCATTGCGCACACCACGCTGACCATGTGCTTCGTGGCGGTGGTGGTTCAGTCACGGCTGAGTGGCCTCGATCGCAGTCTGGAGGAGGCGGCGATGGACCTCGGCTGTGCACCAGCTCAGGCGTTCATTGCAGTGACATTGCCGTTAATATTGCCCTCGATTGCCGCCGGATGGCTGCTGGCTTTCACGCTCTCGCTCGATGATCTGGTGATCGCAAGTTTTACCACCGGGCCGGGGTCGGCAACGCTGCCGATCAGGATTTATTCGGAAGTGCGGCTCGGTGTGAAGCCGGAGATCAATGCAATCTGTACGCTGGTGGTTGGTGCGGTCGCACTTGTGATTGTCGCCGCATCCCTCGCTTCCAAGCTTTCGAGCGAGCAGGGCGAAAGCGCCGCGCCGCTTTAATTTGATTTTTCCGTACCCGATTGGGAGGCTGCCGGCGGCGGTGTGTCTGAGGTGGCCGCCGCAGGCGGGTTGTTGCCTGGTGCAGCATTGTCGGGAGCTTTTTTCCCCCGGTAAAACGTTCGATGACGGACTTTACGGCATCGCGTGTCTTGCGGTCCTTCAATGAATCAAGCAGCGGCGCGGATGCCGGTGAGCGGCGGATCAAGGAATCCGAATCCGGGAAAATGAGCGGATCGTCCCACGGGCCCTGCACCACGAATGGGAGTTGAAAGGATGGAGGAGCGTCTTTCGCCGTCACCAGACTGGCGACGCCTTTCAGGTCATATTCGCGCGAAGGCACGGAGGCTGTGCCGCTGAGTGTGACGTTCGCGCTCGGTCCTTCAAGACGGGCATCCTCGGTGGTGGCAACACCATCATTAAAGCGAATGGCCATGTTCAACGTGTCGAATGGCGTACTGCCGCTGCGGAAATTGCCGGCACCTGACAATGGCCTCCGCTCCAGCCGTTTCAGCAGCTGTTCAACATTGAGGCCACCGATCGCGCCATCATGGCCGACCAGGGTTGCAGTACCGTCGAGCGACTGGGCTAGCCCGAATGGACTGGAGCCGGACGCTTCCAGCGCCAGATTGAGATTGCCGCGTCCGGTCAACTTGCTGATCCCAAACATCTCATTGGCGCTGGTCGCCAGATCGACATCGGTGAATTGGAACTGCGCTTTCACGTCGGCAGTTGCGTCAGACCGGGCGATGCCGATCGATCCCTTGAGAACGCCTCCATAAATTTGCGCCTCACCGATGCTCAGTGCCAGTGTGCCGTTGCGCAGATTGGCGCCCACCGCGGTGCGGCCGAGCTTCGAAGGGCCAATGGTGACCTTCGCTGCGGACAGGCGCATGTCGAGATCGGTCGCCGACAGCCCGCGAAGATCGAACAATTGCCGGTTCCAGTCGCGAGCACCGCTCGTGAGCCAGCGCACGGTGTTGATATACGGCGTGAAATCGAGTGCATCGGCAGCGAGCGTCGCCTGCACAGTCTGCCGGTCGCTCCTGCTGTAGGTGATCACGCCTTCTGCGGAATTGCCGTCGAGTTCGAGATTGACGTTTGTCAGCGCAATTGATTCACCGACGACATTGGTGCGGGCCTTGAGCGCAAAACGCTCAAGCCCGCCGGTGGCGGGCGTGTCCTGTCCGGCCCAGCGCAGAGCATTACGCAGGGAAGGACTGTCAGCCGTCAGGGTCCCTTCCATCAGCAGGCTTGTTCGATTTGCCATCGTGCCATCGAATGCAAATTTCAACGGCGCGCTTACAACGCGAACCTTGAGCACCGACCGGTCGCCGGAAAGAGCCGCGACGAAGTCACCGATGTTGAGGCTGCCATCGACGCGTTCGCCGCGCCAATCGAACTGACCCGTCGCAGCAAACGAGCGCGAAATCGATGGCCACGCCAGTGACAGATCAATACTGTTGATGGTCTCGGTCCTGCCATGCGCATTCTGGTAGGCGAGGACGCCGTCTTTGATGCGGATTTCCGAGAACGAGACCGGGCTGTCTACGCCCGGCTTGAGCGTACGCGCCAGCGTCTCGACAATCGGAGTCCAGTTGCTGTGACCATCGACACCGTGCTTCACGTTCATGTGCGGATGCAGCAGCGTGACATCGGCGATGTCATAGCGGCCCAACAGCAAGGACGGCAGACGCAGATTTGCGGTCAGTTCGTCGACCGCGAGGGGCTCGTCAGCGAAACCGCTGCCGCGTGTGCCGGTGCCTTTGAGCCCGACCTGATGCAGTGTGACGTAGCTCCCGGGAAAGATCGAGACATCAACATCGCCGTTAACCACCAGATCGAGGCCGGTTGCGGCACGGATCTGCCTTTCCACGGACAGCCGTACGGCGTTCCGATCGACGAGCCAGGACGTGGCGATAAGCCCGATCAATCCGGCTGCGAGCAATGCCGCAATCGGTATCCCCAGGCGTTTTATCCCTTGGGCCATCGTCAATGAAATCATCCGGTAAGGGGCGGTGGCATGAAGGCGCTGGCAGATTCTCCCTCCTGCCGCGCAGGCCGCAACTTGATGGCTTTTCTTGACGCTTTCAAGGCCATCGGCGGCCCCAAACGCTCGTCATCCCCTATACTAAAGGCCCCTGTTAAGCCGTGATTGACGTGTCTCGAAGATTTCGCCTAATAATCGCCCACCACCCCGGCTGGCTCCGCCGCTTTCCCTCGATCAGGTCACATCACAATGAACAAGGTCTTTCCCGACGCGAAATCCGCGCTCGAAGGTGTTCTCAAGGACGGCATGATGATCATGTCGGGCGGCTTCGGGCTGTGCGGTATCGCCGAGGTGCTTTCGGACGCGCTGCGTGAATCCGGCGTCAAGAATCTGACGGTTGTCTCCAACAATGCTGGCGTCGATGGCATCGGATTGAGCCGTCTGCTGGAAACCCGGCAGATCAAGAAGATGATCTCGTCCTATGTCGGGGAGAACAAGCTGTTCGCGCAGCAATACCTCGCCGGCGAACTGGAACTTGAATTCAATCCGCAGGGCACCTTGGCCGAGCGCATTCGCGCCGGTGGTGCGGGCATTCCGGCGTTCTTCACCAAGACCGGCGTCGGCACCCTGATTGCGGAAGGCAAGGAAGTGCGCGAGTTCAACGGTGAGAAGTACATCATGGAAACCGGCCTCGTTGCCGATCTTGCGATCGTACACGCCTGGAAAGGCGATACCGCCGGCAACCTTGTCTACCGCAAAACGGCGCGAAATTTTAATCCGATGATGGCGACCGCCGCCAAGGTGACGATTGCTGAAGTTGAGCATCTGGTTCCCGCAGGCGAGATTGATCCGGATCACATTCACACCCCCGGCATTTTCGTGAAGCGCATCGTCGCGGTTGATCCGAAGCTGAAGCGCATCGAACAGCGTACCCTGCGCCAGCGCGCATAATCACATTCCTGACAGGAGAGCCCCATGGCCTGGACCCGTGAACAGATGGCTGCCCGCGCAGCGAAGGAATTGCGCGACGGTTACTACGTCAATCTCGGCATCGGCATTCCGACGCTGGTCTCGAACTACATCCCGGACGGCGTGGACGTTCAGCTGCAGAGCGAGAACGGCATGCTCGGCATGGGGCCGTTCCCTTACGAGGGTGAGGAAGATCCGGACCTGATCAACGCCGGCAAGCAGACCGTCACCGAACTGCCGACCACCAGCTATTTCTCCAGCGCAGATTCGTTCGCGATGGTGCGTGGTGGTCATATCGATCTTTCCATTCTCGGTGCCATGCAGGTGGCGGAGAACGGTGATCTCGCCAACTGGATGATCCCGGGCAAGATGGTGAAGGGCATGGGCGGCGCGATGGACCTCGTCGCCGGCGTCAAGCGCGTCGTCGTAGTCATGGAACACTCGGCCAAGGACGGAGCGAAGCTCCTGCATCGCTGCAATTTGCCGCTGACCGGCGAGGCCGTTGTCGACATGGTCGTAACTGATCTTGCCGTATTCACTATCGACAAGCATGGCAAGGACGGCATGGCGCTGATCGAGCTTGCCGACGGTGTCACGCTCGACGAGGTGAAGGCGAAGACGGAAGCAAACTTCCGCGTTGCGCTAAAGAACGCCTGAAGGTGTTTTGCCGCGTCGGTCAGTTCATCTGATCGACGCCCACAGGTAGATCAGGGTGGCCGCGACCCCGAGCGCGGTTCGTCCCGCGTGCAGCGTAGCCCATCTCTCAATCAGGCCGCGGGTTTCGGGACCGGCGTTCGCCAGTTCCATGTCCATGAGCTTCTGGTTGGTCGGCATGATGACCAGAAGCGTGTAGGGCCAGTTCGCGACCAGAACGACGGCGCCAAGTAGCCAGGTCCAGTGCCCGGTCTGCCACCACGCCAGCACTCCCAGCAAAAAGCCGATAATCGCCAGCGGAGCCTGCATGGCAAAGCCGCGCTTGTAGGCGGGCTTCCACTCGGTGAGAAGCGCGCGGTCATCGAGGTTCAAACGCGCCGGCTGCTCCGCGACGCTCACATAAACTGCGGCTCCGGTGAACACCGCGGCGACGATCAGCGCAAGTTGCCCTGCAAGCATGTCGGCTCTCCATGAAAGCCTGTTGAACGTAACAGCGTTGAAGTCTGCCGGTAATCGCCGGTCAATTGTCAGACCGGCCCCTTTGGCATATCCGAGAACCGCGTCAGCCACGCCACCGGGCCGATGCTGGCCGCTACTATCAAAAGCGCGGCAAGCGCACCTTCCTCGAAGCTGCCGCGGCTGGCGTATTGGTAGATCGAGGTGGAGAGTGTTTCGACATTCAGCGGACGTAACAGCAACGTGGCCGGTAACTCCTTCAGGCAATCGACAAACACAATGATGATCGCGCCGAGCATCGCGGGCCGCAACAACGGAATATGGATACGCCGCATCGATGTGATCTGCCCAGCGCCGACACTTCGTGCGCTGTCGTCGTAGTCGAGGGGAATACGTTCGAATCCGGCCTTGATGAAGCCGGTCGGCACCGCCAGAAAGCGGATCACGTAAGCGGTCACCACGGCGGCACCTGAGCTCATCAGAACAAGGCCAGGCAGCGAACTTCCGATCCATCCGGCAAGTGTATTCAGCCCGTTGTCGATAGCGAGCACCGGAGTGAGCAGACCGAGCGCCAGCACCAGTCCGGGTAACGCGTAACCCATCTGCGCGATATTCGCCGAAATCGATTTCCATGCGTCGGGACGCCAGCGGTTAGCCAGGATGGTTGCGAAGCCAAGAAGAAGCGCGATGACTGTGGCGAGCGTTGCGAATGCCACCGAACTGAACGCATCGCGCCACACCGTCCCGGAGTTCGTGAACAACCCGCGATGTGTACTCTGATGCAGCAGAAACAACAGCGGCACAATGAAGCCGATCAACACGGGAATGAAGCAGGCGGCAAAGGCCGACCAGCCTTTTACGCCCGAAAGTGTGGTGCGAAGGGTGAGTCTCGGGCTCTCCGAGGAAAATTCATTATTGGCGTTGCGTCGGCCGTAACGTTCCAGTGCAATCAGCCCGGATACGATGGCCAGCACGAAGCACGAGAGCTGCGCTGCGCCCGCGAGACTTCCGCGATTGAGCCAAGTGCTGAAGATAGACACCGTGAGTGTGCGGACGCCGAGATATTCACTGGCGCCGATGTCGTTTAGCGTTTCGAGCGCGACGAGCGCGAGCCCCACCGCCAGCGCCGGGCGCGCCATCGGCAACGAGATGCGCCAGAAAATATTCCATCGGCCAGCGCCGAGCGTTTTGGCGGCTTCGGTGAATTCAGCGCTCTGCAATTGAAACATCGCGCGAGCGGACAGGTAGACATAAGGATAAAGCACAAGTCCGATGACAATGACCGCGCCCGGCAGGGAACGCAGGTTGGGCAGAGCGACAACAGCGTCCTGGACCGGAAACCACAGGGCCAGCATGCGGTGCACGACGCCCAGCGGTTCGAACATATCCACGTAGACATAAGCTGCAATGTACGTCGGTATCGCGAGTGGCAGCGGCATCAGCCAGAGCAGCATGCTGCGTCCGGGAAATTCATGCAGCGAGATCATCCATGCGGTGCCGGCGCCGATAACGAGGGTGACCACTCCAACACCAAGCAACAGCAACGCGGTGTCGCGCAATGCGAAAGGCAGGACATAGTCGAGCAGATGCGGCCAGAGATCGGGGGCTGGCTGCAACGCCAGTACACCTATGGCGATCACCGGCATTGCGACAAGTGTTGCTGTAAACAGCGCCAGTATCAGGACGACAGTTTCCGCAGATGTGACGCGAATGGATCCTTCCCTGCTCCCTTCTGCGGGGAGAGGGCCACCTTGGGACGATTTGCTTTTCACCTGACGTTGCGCGCCGGCTTCCCCCCGTAAACGGAGAGAAGTGAAGAAGGAGAATGCCTCGCCCATTGGGATACCCGGACGATCACGCGATCAGTTGTCAAAGCCGACCTTGTCCACCAGTGTCGAGGCGGCCTTGCGGCTCGCTGCGATCTTCGCGATGGGAAGGGTATCTGCATTGAGCTTGCCGTAACCCGCGATGGTCGGGTTGACGGCGACACCGGCGCGGATCGGGTACTCATAGTTGGCGTCGGCATAGAGCTGCTGCGCCTTTTCGCCGGCCAGCCATTCGATCAGTTTAACGCCGTTGGCTCTGTTAGGCGCATTCTTCGCGAGCAACACTCCGGACAGATTCACATGCGTGCCATCGCCCGCGAACGTCGGCAAGATCACACGTGTAGCTTCCGCCCACGGCTTCTTGTCGGGGTCGTTGTTCATCATCAGCGCCCAGTAATAGGTGTTGCCGATACCGAGATCGCATTTGCCCGCCGCGACATCGCGTGCGGTTTCGCGGTCGCCGCCGGATGGTTTCTGGGCAAGATTGGCTTTCATCCCCCGCAGCCATTCCTCGGCCTTCGCTTCGCCATGGCGAGCGACATAAGCGGCGAACAGGGCGTTGTTATAGATGTGCTGGCCGGAGCGAATGCAGATCTTGCCCTTCCATTTTGGATCGGCAAGTTCATCGTAGGTGATTGCATCCTGCTTCACGCGATCCTTTGAGGCGTAGATCACGCGCGCGCGCATTGAGATGCCAGCCCAGTGGCCATCGGGATCGCGATATTGCGCAGGTACGATCTTGTCGATGACGTCTGACTTGATCGGTTGTGTCACACCGGCCTGCACGGCCTCGTCGATGCGGCCGATATCCACTGTCAGCAACACGTCGGCTGGACTGTTCGCGCCTTCGGCTTTCATGCGTTGCTCGAGCCCGGAACTGGCCGATACGACATTGACCTTGATGCCGGTGTCCTTGGTGAATGCGTCGAACAACGGCTGCACCAGCTTGGTCTCGCGATAGGTATAGACATTGACCTCGCCAGATTGGGCGAGTGCTGATGTGTTCAAGGCAATTGCGGATGCGATGGCGGTTGCAGCGGCAAGGGCGCGAATACGGGTCATGATGGAAGCTCCGGCAACATTAACGAGCAGCGCAAAGCCAAATCCTCGCAATGCGCTGTGATGCCGGTGTCTGTAACGCAGCAAACCTTACACGCTCCCGCGACGCAATGTCGCGAAATCGGTGTTTTAGAGAGATTCCAGAGAGGTGTTAGGCGATCGCACTCGCGTGAGAAAACACAATTTCGATCAGCGTGCCGGAATGCGGCGCGGTCTTGATGTAGAATTTCGCACGGTTGGCTTCGACCAGTGCTTTCGTCAGCGACAGGCTGGCCGCGGAATTATCCGTCGTCTCATCCGTCGCAAGCGGCGTGCGGAACGGTGCCATTGCAGCCGCGATCTCGCTGTCATTGAGCCCTGGACCCGTGTCACGCACGCGCAGCACGATGTCACCAAAATCCGTGGTGGCGGTGGAGACGATCACTTGTCCGCCGGCATTGGCGAGATGAATTGAATTGCCGATCAGATTGAGTGCGATCTGGCGCAGCGCGCGCGCATCGGCTTTGACAGTCGGCAATGCGTGAGCGAGAGAGGTGCGGATGATGATGCGTTCGCGATTGGCTTGTGGCTGCATCACCGCGACGCATTGCTCGACCAGGCTATTGAGATCCTGATTTGTGAACGACAGCTCCATCTTGCCGGATTCGATCTGCGACAGGTCGAGCAGGTCGTCAATAATCGCCATCACACGCTGGCCGGAGGCGCGGATGTCCTTCATGTATTCGACATAACGTTCGTTGCCGAGCGAGCCGAAGCGCTCCTCGATCATCACGTCAGCAAAGCCGATGATGGCATTCAGCGGCGTGCGAATCTCGTGGCTGATTTTGCTCAGGATGTCTGACTTCGCGGTGGCGGAACGCTCGATCTGCCGTCGCGCCTGTACCAGTTCGCCTTCATTTTTCTTAACCTGCGACAGGTCGCGGAAGATCACGAAGAAGCGGGCGCCGTCCGGCCTTGTTCGCCCCATCGTGATCGACAGCGGAATGATGCCGCCGTCACGTACGCGACCCAGCACATCGCGGCCATGATCGAGCAGGCTCGCAACGCTCGTGCCCTTGACGCTCTCAAGATAATCGAGCACCCCGCGCTGGCTTTCCGGCGCGAACAGGTCGATCAAATTGAGCGCCGTCATATGGCTATCGTCGTGGCCGAACAAGGCTTCGGCACTGCGATTGCAAGACACGACACGGCCAAGGCTGTCGAACATCACAATGCCTTCGGCCGTGGTGTCGAGAATGGTGCTCAATTCCTCGGCCAGGGTGGCGTCGTCGTCGTTTGGTACCAAGACCAGTTCCACGGCTGGCGTGGGCATTGGTTCCGCATGCGTGCCGGTAAACATCAGCGCGTGTGCGGGTTCGCCGTCCCACGAAATCGCAAACAACCGTGCGTCGGCGGGCTTGCCGCTGCCGTTCTTCGCTGCGGAAATAATCACAGGTGTTCCGGTTTCCGACGTGCTGCTGGCTGTCGATGCGCCGGGTTCGACGAACAGCGCGTCCAGGCCGCCGGCTTCGCTCAGCGCATGCAGACTGTCGTGGCCGGTTGCGTCGAGAAACGCGCGGTTGCCGTAAATCAGCCGATCGAGCCGATAAACCAGTACGCCGACCGGAAGGCGATCCAAAAATTGCGGGTCCTGCATCGCATTTGCGCGCGGCGGCGGAGCTTCCGGCTGCAGGAATGCAATGGGATGTTCGATCGCGGGAGCAGGCGGAGCTTCGGCTTGTGGCGGCGTGATCTCGGCCGACGGCGGTGCGGGCTCGACGACATCGGCAGGCTCGTTCGCGCCTTCGAGCCGCGCAGACAAACGTCGCGCGAGTTCGTCGAAAGCATTGCTCTCGCCCGGAGTCAGTGTCGGTGACTTCGGTTCGGTTGGTGGCCGGAACGGCAAAACGTTTTTGGGTGTTTCGTCCACGGCTAGATCCGGCTCTGTGTGTGGTGGCGTGTCGTGCGTGCCGACAACGGAGAATTTCGTATCTGACAACAATGGTGCTTCCGCCGCAGATGCATCCAATTTCGGAGGCGAGGCCGTCGGCGGCGAGGACGAGTATAGCACGTCATCTCGCCGTTGCGCGGCCAGCCGTACCAGCCCCTCGAGGTCACGGCAGACGCCAAAACCCCGGTAGCCCGTGAATTTCCGTTGGCGATCATAGAGGGGCAGGCCGGACAGTTCTACTGGCAGGCGTGTACCGGAGCCGTCCGCAGGCCAGTGCACAACGATGCCGCTCCAGGTGTCGTGCGTGGCAACCGCAGCCGCCACTCGGCCTTCCGGATCGAGGCCCAGCACCTCCGCGATTTCGCTCCACAGCCGCCCAAAAACGGCGGCGGTGCGCGATCCGATCAGGCGTGTGAATTCGTCGGAACCGAGCGAAAAGCGGCTGTCCTCGTCCATCTGCCACATGAAGCGCAGCGGATGCCGGCGAGCAGTTACCGTCGGTGGGCTTTCCATCTGCGACAACGTCGCGGAGATGTGGCTCAAATCCACCGGGGACGGAACAGAAGCGTGTTGCGCGAACACCGGCGTCGTGTCGGGTGTTTCCACCACAGGTGTTTCCGGTTCGGCATTCAAGGGCTCGGCCCCTGGCAGATCCGTTTCGGAAATATCGGCGGGCGTGGAACTGATCACAGGCCCAACTATCGTGGCCACGTTATCCTGGACTGGCTCTTCCTCGATGCGAGGCTCCTCAGCCATTGCTCGTTGTGCGACGAATGGCGGCGCATCGGTGGGAGTGTGCGGCTCGATGTCAGAATGAATGTCAGCCGCCATTTGATCATCGGCAGAGTCAGCGCGCTCAATGGAATCGTATGTTGCAGCTTGGACAAGTCCGATGGCATCGGCGGGCATCTCGTCGACTGTCGCCGGGGCTGCGTCCTCGGGCGACGAAGCAGCAGTCCATTCTGTTGTGGGCTCTGTGATCGATTGGTGTTCAGGCTGCGTGACCGTTTCCGAAACAGCATCGGCTGTCGTGTCCGGAGCGCGCGGCTTATCTTCCGGAACGGTCCGGGCAGCTGGAATAACTATCGGTGGCGATGTTGTGGTCTGTCGCTGCGGTATGATCACGGCGTCGATCACTGCGACCAATGCAGTCGCGGCGCCGGTCCCAACGCGATGGACAGCCACGCGGCCGAAATCCATTTGCACCAGGGATTGTCCGTCGCATAGCGCACCGTCGCGAGCCTTATCCAGTCCGTCGCTGGACAAATCGTGGAAAAGAGACGTGAAGCTTTTCGCAGCCTCGTTCGCGCCGGCAAACTTGCCGTCCCGCGTGAAGGCCATTGCCGGCTTCGCGATGCTGTCGATCAGGTGGGCGAGACGCTCGTTCAGTTGCATCGATCGCCCTGCGGATTCCACCGCCACGACAAGGATGCCCGTTGTGCCGTCTGCCAAGGTCAGTCGTGTGCAGGCACATGTCAGCAGTCGCCCGAGTTGGGCACCGAAACCCCGCAGCCGCTCGAGCCTGGTCGCCCCGGTGGGGGACAGCCGCGCGGCAAGTTGCGCGACCTGCCGGCGATGTTGGTCTGCGGGGCTAATGGTCCTCGCGGCAAGTTCGGCGGAGTTGTTTGCACCAAAGATTTTGGCCGCTGCCGGATTGGCCCAGAGCACGCGCGTGCCGTTCGTCGCCCAGAACCATGCGGGCATGCTGCCGGTCGCGTGAACCGCCAGACGCGGATCGCGGACACCCTGCAGTTGGAAACCGGCATCACTCATTATGGGACAGCCCGCGGGCGGGCTCTTACTCGCTTTCATCGTGTCGGACACCGGCGGTAGCCGGATCGGACAGCGTTAACAAATCATTAGTATGGCGTGACCCGCGGGAGGTCCACGGCCTGCGGCGACGGTATCATCCGAAACCGGCGATAACCTTAATTGATCCGGCAAGCTGAACCTTCATGCCTGGGGCTGCGTTGGGGTGTTGCAAAAGAAATTCAAAGGATCACGATGGCTCGCCGGGATATCTCAGTGCATTGCGTCATACCTGCGATGTGGTCCGGCAATAAAGGTGGATGAAGAGGCACGGGGTCGCCCAAGGGCGCCGGTTATTGCAACAGGGAGGGTGGGACCATGGCAGGTGAAACCGAACGTTTTGAGATTCCGAAGGAAATGCGCTCGATGGCGGAAGCCAGCTTCGAACAGGCACGCAAGGCGTTTGAGGCCTTCATCGGCAGCGCCCAGCAGACTGCCGAAACATTTGGCGGGAAGAGTGATGCTGCCCGCACCAGCGCCAAGGACATCAGTGCCAAGGCCATCGCCTTTGCGGAAAAGAACGTGCAGGCTTCGCTGGAATATGCACAGCGGCTTGTCCACGCCAAGGATCTGACTGAGGTCATGCGCCTCCACACGGAGTACGTCCAGGCCCAGATGCGTGCTTTGGCGGAGCAGGCCAGCGAAATGGGACAGACCGTCACCCGCGCCGCCATGGACGTGGCAAAACCTAAATAACTTCAGGTTGTTAATCTCGTTAACTCTCCTGACGAGCCGGATCGATTGCCGGGTTCCGCACCGCAATACTTGTTGCGATGCACAATGTCGCTGATATATTGACCTGATGTGCCGGCCCTAATGGGCTACCCGGCAGCCCATCGCGACGGTGATTTATTGCCTCCTGTTGGGTCAGCGGTTCTGAGTTCAACGAGAGGAATATCTCCATGAGTGCGAACGATCCGTTTTCTACCGTCGTCCCGTTCCAGGTTCCTGAGCAGGTCCGCGCATTCGCCGAGAAGGGCGTTTCCCAGGCGCGTGAAGGCTACCAGAAGCTCAAGGAAGCGGCGGAAACCAACAACGGCGCTATGGAAGCCGTTTACACGTCGGCTACCAAGGGTGCCGGTGACTTCACTGCGAAGGTGATCGAGATCGCCAAGACCAACACCGAATCGGCGTTCGATTTTGCGCAGGCGTTGTTGGGTGTGAAGTCGCTGCCGGACGCTTTTGAGCTGGTGAACAGCCACGCGCGCAAGCAGTTTGAAACTCTTACTGCCCAGTCCAAGGATCTCGCCGAAATCACCCAGAAGGTCGCCACCGAGACCGTAGAGCCGATCAAGGCTGGTGCTGCGAAAGCCTTCAAGACCGTTGCCTGATCAGCGATCTTTTCCACAGCTCAAAGCCCGGATTTTTTGATCCGGGCTTTTTGTTTGGGTTATTACCGGTCTTGCCAAAGCCGGGCATTGCACCTAGTTTCCCGCACATTCGAGCGGTCTTTTAGACGGCACGCTGGGCAGGGCCGATGTGTCCCGTCCAACCGAAAATGCAGTTGTAGCTCAGCTGGTTAGAGCGCCGGATTGTGGATCCGGAGGTCGGTGGTTCGATCCCACCCAACTGTACCACCCCGTTTCGCGCACCCAAGAGTGGCGATTGCTTTACGGGATAGCGGCTAGGCCGATTGCGCTTGAAGAACGCGGCCCTCATCACCTGCTTCAATCGTTACTTCATCGCCGTGCGTCAGCGCGCGGAATTTCCCGATCGAGGCTGGACGGCCGACCAGATAGCCTTGAACTTCGTTGCAAAGCTCGTCCTGCAGGAATTCCAGCTCTGCCGGCGTCTCGACACCTTCTGCGAGCACGGGCAGGCCGAGACCGCGCCCGAGGCCAAGCACAGCCCGCACGATCGTGGCGGCCTGCTCATTGGTGTTGACCGACTTGATGAACGAGCCGTCGATCTTGATCTTGTCGAACGGGAAGGCGCGCAGATTCGAGAGCGATGAATATCCGGTGCCGAAATCGTCCATGGCGATATGCACCCCGAGCGCCTTGATGCGCCGCAAGGTCGTCAGCGCGCGATTGAGGTCGCGGATCAGCGCGGTCTCGGTGATCTCAAGTTCGAGCCTGCTCGGTGGGAGGCCGGTTTCGAGCAGCACTTCATGCACCAGTTGCACGAAATGCTCGTTGTAGATCTGCACCGCCGAGACATTGACGGCGATGGTGAGTGGTTTTGACCAGCTTGCGGCCTGCTTGCAGGCTTCGCGCAGTACCCATTCGCCGATACCGAGAATGGCTCCCGACTCCTCAGCGATGGGAATGAATACAACCGGCGAAATCGAGCCACGCGTGCGATGCTTCCAGCGCAACAGCGCCTCGAAGCCGACAACTCCCTTTGTCTCGATATCTTCCTGCGGTTGATAGACCAGCGAGAACTCGCCCTGGGCGATGGCCTGCCGCAAATCGTGTTCCAGCATTCTGCGGTCGCGCACGGCAGCTCCCATGCCCGCTTCGAAGAAGCGATAGGTGGCGCGACCTTCGGTTTTGGCGCGATAGAGTGCGGTGTCGGCGTGATTGAGCAGTGTCTCTCGATCGGTTGCGTCATCAGGGCAGATTGCGATGCCGATGCTGCACGAGATGACGTCGTTCTCCGACCCGTCGTTTTCGGGTTTCAAGGTGTCGAGAATTTTCTCGGCAAGCCTGCCGGCGGATATCGGGCTGGTGAGTCCAGGGATGAGAACGGCGAACTCGTCGCCGCCAAGGCGTGCCACCATACATGTATTGTCGATAATTTTGGTCACACGGGATGCGACGTGCTGCAGAACCTTGTCGCCTGCGGCGTGACCAAACAGGTCGTTAACTTCCTTGAACCTGTCAAGATCGAAGCAGAGCACCGCGAGCTTCTGACCGCCTCCCAGCGTTGCTGCGATTTCCTGATCAAGCCGCGCATGAAAGCTGGCGCGATTGGGGATCGATGTCAGCGCATCATGGTGCGCGAGATAAAGAATGTGTTGCTCGGCCTCCTTGCGGGCCTGCAGATTGCGAACGGCAATCACATGATGTGCGCGGCCGGCAAAATCGATCGATCGCAGAATCAACTCGACCGGGATCATTGTGCCGTTGACGTGACGCAGATCAGCCTCGACAGGCTGGTCGGCTCCGGCAAATAGTTTTGCGCGCACGCTTTCATCGGGTACGTAATTTTCAAGTCGTGTGCCGACCAGTTTTTCCGAGGACGATCCGACAAGTTGTGCGAAGCTGGTGTTGACGGTGACTGCGATGTCGCCATCGCAAACCAGTAGTCCTTCGACTGCGGCGTTGGCTAATCCGCGCATCCGATCGGTTTCAAGCAGCGAACGCCGTTGTTCGCGAATATCCAGTGCCAGGCCGGCCAGTGACATCAAGATGATTGCGAAGCTTGCGATGGCGACGCCCACGGCGAGCCACGCAGCGGGTATGGCGGCCTGCGAAACCTTGATGCTGGAATCGGGAATGATCGAAACCGCGCCCATCGCAGTGAAGTGATGACTGCAGATCGCGAGGGTTAGCAGAATGGCGCCGGCGGTTTTCCACTTGTCGCCCTGTCTGTGGAGTCCGACAGGCAACGCGACTGCGCCGATCAGTGTTCCGAGCAATATGGATGCCACGACGAGTGCGGGATCCCAGATCACCACGCCCTCGATTTCAAAGGCGGCCATACCGAGATAATGCATCGTGGCGATGCCGCCTCCGACGATGGCGCCGCCAAGCCATGGCCCCAGTCGCCATTTCGGAAACATCGACAGCGCGAGCCCTGCACCGGTGAGGAGAATGGCAGCGGCGAGCGACAACAGAGTGAGGGCGATGTTGTACCCGCTCGGAAGTCCCGGCGAGAAAGCCAGCATGGCGATGAAATGCGTGGACCAGATGCCGAACCCGGTTGAGATCGCGGAAACGGTTAGCCAGACACCGCGCATGTGGCCGGTTGATCCACGCGCATGCCGTAGCAGATTGATTGCAGCAAGGGAGGCCAGTGTGCAGATGACGGCAGCCAGCCCGACGAGCCACAGATCGTGCGCTGTGGCGATACAATTATAAACTTTCAACATCCGGCAGTCCGCAATACGAGAGCAATGTTATCGCGCGATAACTAAGCGGTATTGCGTAAGAAGCGGTAAATCCGCAAGCGTCGCAAAACGTCGTGCAGCCACAAACTGAATGAGCTTCGTTGAAAGGTGCGATGCGCGTTGGCCGTGTAGTGCCCAGAACTCCCTGTAAAATAGGAGCTTCTGAACTATCGGTAAAATTTAATGCTTTTATCACCGCGTTAGAATGCTAACACGCGATAAACCATGCGGGACGGAACCTGTCCTTGCGCTGATCAACGATCAGCGCGGCTGACCACATCCATCAGCTCCGCGATCTTACGGCGTTGATCAGCCTTGTCGCCCGATGTGATCGCATGCTCGACGCAATGCGCGACGTGATCGCGCAGGATCTCCTCTTCGACACGACGCAACGCCGTGCGGGCCGCTGCGATCTGCGTCACGATGTCGATGCAATAGCGATCATCCTCGACCATGCCCGCGAGCCCGCGAACCTGGCCCTCGATCCGTTTCAGCCTTTTCAGGCACGACGACTTGATTTCCTGGCGCATGACGCCTTATATACCCCCGTGGGGTATACGATGCAAGCAAGGAATTCAGCGGTGGGATCGAAGAAGAACGACGAGAAAGGCAGCTGCTGCGGAGGACATGGCAGCCACGCCCACGCGGATCACACCGCGCATGGTCATCCGGGTCATTCTCACGACGCTGGGCACGATCACGATGGTGTGGCGCGTGTTCTGGATCCGGTGTGCGGTATGACTGTCGATCCCGCGACGGCGAAACATCGCTTTGCATACATGGGCCAGGATTATTTCTTCTGTTCCGGACGTTGTCGGGAGCGCTTCGAAGCAGAGCCCGAGAAGTTTCTGCAGCCGAAATCTGTAGCTCCGGCGGAGAATGTGCCCGAGGGCGCGGTCTACACCTGTCCAATGCATCCTGAAGTGCGGCAGGTGGGTCCCGGAAGCTGTCCTATCTGCGGCATGGCACTCGAGCCTGAAATCATTTCACTCGACGACAAGCCTGATCCCGAACTGATCGACATGACGCGGCGATTCTGGATTGCGCTGGCATTGACGTTGCCGGTGTTCGTCATCGACATGACCGCACATCTCGGGGGCGTTCATCTGTTGTCGCCGCAGATGTCGAACTGGTTGTCGTTTGTACTGGCGACGCCGGTGGTGCTGTGGGCGGGCTGGCCGTTCTTCGAGCGTGGCTGGCGCTCGCTGCTGACGCGCAACCTCAACATGTTCACATTGATCGCAATGGGAACAGGCGTCGCTTATGTCTACAGCGTCATTGCTACGCTTGCGCCGCAGATTTTCCCGCAGGCGTTTCGCGACATGCATGGCGCCGTCGCGGTCTATTTCGAAGCCGCGGCAGTGATTACGGTTCTCGTGCTACTGGGGCAGGTGCTCGAGTTACGTGCGCGAGCGCGAACATCAGGTGCGATCCGTGCGCTGCTTGGGCTTGCGCCGAAGACTGCCAGGCGCATCGGCATCAATGCCGATGAGGATATCGCCATTGATGCGATCGCGGTGGGTGATCTGCTGCGCGTTCGTCCCGGCGAAAAAATTCCAATCGATGGTGTGGTCACTGAGGGGACGTCACTGGTGGATGAATCGCTCGTTACGGGCGAGGCGATGCCAGTGAAGAAAGCCGAGGGTGCTCAGGTCATCGGTGGCACCGTGAACCAGAGCGGCGGTCTTGTCGTGCGCGCTGAGAAGATCGGGCGCGATACCATGCTGGCGCGTATCGTTGATCTTGTCGGCCGGGCGCAGCGCTCGCGTGCGCCAGTACAACGTCTCGCCGACCAGGTCGCAGGATGGTTTGTGCCCTTGGTCCTTGTCGCGGCGGGTGTGGCGTTCGCCACATGGGCGGTGTTCGGACCCGAACCGCGCTTCACCTTCGCGCTCGTTGCTGCGGTGACAGTGCTCATCATCGCGTGTCCATGCGCACTGGGCCTGGCAACACCGATGTCGATCATGGTTGGCGTCGGACGTGGGGCGCGGTCCGGGATACTCATCCGCGATGCCGAGGCGCTGGAGCGGTTGGAGCGCGTGGATACGTTGGTCATCGACAAAACGGGCACGCTGACCGAAGGCAAGCCTCGGGTTGTCGCGGTCGTTCCGGCGGCGGGGTTCGACGAGAACGAATTGCTGCGTCTTGCGGCGAGCGTGGAGCGAGCCAGCGAGCATCCGCTGGCGTTTGCAATCCTCAACGCCGCTGCTGAGCGCAAGCTTTCGTTGAGCGAAGTGCGCGATTTTTCCTCGCCAGCAGGCAAGGGGGCTGCAGGGTCGGTCGATGGAAAATCGATTGTTCTCGGCAACACGATGATCATGCAGCACTCGAATGTCGATACGCGGATGCTGGAGGCGCCAGCGCACGCGCACCGCGAAAGCGGCGCGACCGCGATCTATGTTGCCGTCGATGGTCACGCAGCCGGTGTCATTGCCATTGCCGATCCCGTGAAGGCGAGCGCACAGCAGGCGCTGAAGGCGCTGCGATCCGACGGGTTGCGTATCGTGATGCTGACCGGCGACAACGCCACCACGGCGCAAGCGGTGGCGAAAACGCTTGATATCCGCGAGGTCGAAGCCGATGTGTTGCCGGAACGAAAGAGCGATGTGGTTGCACGGCTGCGCGGCGATGGGCATATCGTGGCAATGGTCGGTGACGGCATCAACGATGCGCCGGCACTCGCGGCCGCTGATGTCGGCATCGCGATGGGTGGCGGCACGGACGTCGCGATCGAAAGCGCGGGAATTACCCTGCTGCGCGGCGATCTCATGGGTTTGGTTGAAGCACAGCAGTTGTCGAAAGCAACGATGCGCAACATCCGGCAAAATCTGGTGTTCGCTTTTGTCTATAATGCAGCAGGAATACCGGTAGCGGCCGGCGTGCTTTATCCGATCTTCGGCATCCTGCTGTCACCGATGGTTGGCGCCGCAGCAATGGCGCTGTCATCAGTCAGCGTGATCGCGAATGCGCTTCGGCTGGCTCGTGCGCGGCTGACATAACATCAGCGGCATATGCAGAGATGCGCGCAGAAAAAAAGCCGGGCACAAAAAGCCCGGCTTGTTTAGTTTTTGGCCACGTGAGGCCGACACAATCACCTTCCAAGAGGGATAACTGAGTTCCCGCACCGCTGGAGGAGGGGGACAATTTGCGGGGCGAACTCTCAGTGTACAGAGAGTATGAGCCTCGCTTTGCTATGCGGGCAACTCCAATCCCGGTATGTCAGTCATGCGGAGAATGCGGGCTCAAACAAATGTTTTATGACGGCCAGCGCTGCGCTTTGCTCACGATGAAGTCGCGGAACACCTGCACGCGCGCCACCGACTTCAATTCTTCGGGATACACAAAATAAGTATCCAATTGAATCAAATCCGACTCGCCGAACAACTGCACCAAACGATTGGTGTCTTCGATGAGATAGTCGGGAAGAGCGGCGATGCCGAGGCCTTGCTGGCACGCGCGAACGAGACCAAGCACGTTGTTGACCTTGAAGAAAGGCTCGCGCATTCCCGCGCCGTTGCGGCCGGCTTCGATCAGCCAGTTTCTGTTTTGCAGGTGTTGCGGGACGTTGTGATCGCTGAGAATGATCAGACGATGACTGTCGAGTTCTTCGAGCGTGCGCGGCGTTCCGTAATGCTTGATGTATTCCGGCGAGCAGTAGGCATGAAAGCCCATCGAGAACAGCTTGCGTTGAATAAGATCAGGCTGCGTTGGCTTGCGGGTGCGGATCGCCACATCGGCCTCTCGCATCGACAGGTCGAGCTCTTCGTCGGTGACGATCAGCGAGATGCGGATGTCGGGATAGAGCGAAGTGAATTCGCCGAGCCGTGGAATCAACCAATTGATGCCGACCCCCGGTGTTGTCGTCACCTTGAGATCGCCGCTCGGCCGCTCGCGGCTGTCGGTCAGCTTGGCGCGAGCCGCCTGCAATTGCATGAAGACATCATGCGCGGTGCGGAACAGCAGATCGCCCTGTTCGGTGAGAATCAACCCACGTGCGTGGCGGTGAAACAGTGAAACGGAAAGTTCCTGCTCCAGTGCGCTGACCTGGCGCGAGACGGCCGATTGCGACAGCCCGAGCTGCTCGCCAGCGTGCGTGAAGCTTCCTGCTTCCGCAGCCGCGTGAAATACCTTCAGCTTGTCCCAATCCATGTCGCTTAAATCCGTCGCGTGTTCGTGACATCCACTTATTCCGCTGCTGCGCGTTCGACGGCGCTGTGCGCCAGAAAGCGTTCTGCTTCCAGAGCCGCCATGCACCCAAGTCCAGCTGCCGTTACAGCTTGGCGATAGGTTTCGTCGGCGACATCGCCGGCGGCAAAGACGCCGGGCACCGAGGTCGCGGTGGAATGCGATGCGATCTCGACATAGCCGGATGGTTTGAGTTTCAAGCTGGCCCTTCACGAGCTCGGTCGCCGGGGCGTGGCCGATAGCGATGAACACGCCGTCAGCGGCGTGTTCGGTCACGGTGCCACTCTTGAGATTCTTCAGGCGCACATGAGTGACTTTCGAGGGATTTTCCGATCCACAGATTTCATCGATCTCGCTGTCCCAGATCACCTTGATCTTGGGATGCTTGAACAGCCGATCCTGCAGGATGCGTTCGGCGCGCAGGCTATCGCGGCGATGCACCAATGTCACCGTGCGAGGCGAAGTTGGTCAGGAACAACGCTTCTTCGACGGCAGTATTGCCACCGCCGACCACGAAGACCTCTTTGCTGCGGTAGAAGAACCCATCGCAGGTCGCGCAGGCTGATACGCCGAAGCCTTTGAACTTTTCTTCCGAGGGAAGGCCGAGCCAGCGCGCCTGGGCGCCAGTCGAGAGGATCACGGCCTCAGCCAGATAGACATCGCCACTGTCGGTAGGTGATGCGGAACGGGCGCTGACCGAGTTCGAGCTTGTTGACGTGGTCGGTGACGATTTTGGTGCCGACATGCGCGGCTTGCTTCTCCATCTGCTCCATCAGCCAGGGGCCCTGGATGACGTCGGCAAAGCCCGGATAGTTTTCGACATCGGTGGTGATCGTGAGCTGGCCGCCGGGTTGAATGCCCTGGATCAGCACCGGCTCGAGCATAGCGCGGGCGGCATAGATGGCGGCGGTGTAGCCGGCAGGACCTGATCCGATGATGACGACTTTGGCATGAATGGGAGCGGCCATGATCGCGACCTTGGAGGCTTTGGGGGTGGAAAGGTCAGCGAGAAGGCGGGAAATGCCCGCAAAGACATCGCTGCGGCGTCGAAAGTGTCAAATGCGAAGTGTAGGCCATCTGGCGAGCTATGCAAGATATGCAACCCATATCATGAAATTTTCCCCAGCTGGACATGACATACCGCCGGCGCGAAATAAAATTGCGTGAAGGCCCGACTGCTGGTTAGAACGTTCGGAATCGGCCGGAGAACGCCCGGCCGCCGAGGATTAGGACACTCGTGTCAAAGAGCCTCGACGAAATCGATCTGAAAATTCTCAGTGAAATTCAGGCCGATGGCCGAATTACCAATGTCGAACTGGCCAAGCGGGTCGGCATTTCGCCGCCGCCGTGCCTGCGCCGGGTCCGGACGCTGGAAGAGGAAGGTTATATCCGCGGCTATCGCGGATTGCTGGATCCGCAACGTCGCTTGGCTTCGACGTCACGGTGTTCGCTTCGGTGCATCTGTCGAGCCAGGCCGACGCCGATCTGCGCGCGTTCGAGGAGTTCGTCCGTCACGAGCCGCTGGTGCGTGAATGCTGGATGCTGTCGGGTGAGGTCGATTTCATTCTCAAATGCGTCGCGCCGGATATGGCGACGTTTCAGAACTTCGTTTCGCATCTCACCGCCGCGCCGCATGTGCGCAACGTGCGGACCTCGCTGGTGCTGCACAATTCCAAGGACGCGCCGGACGTGCCGCTCGAGCTGAAAGTCCCGCACGGCTGAGACCACCGGCTGCGTCGTGCAGGACGTTTCGTTTGCGCATGGTGCCCCACCGGCACCGCGGCATTTGCCTCTCGTAACGCAATGTCTCTAAAAGCCGCATGCCGGGCGCTTCCCTCGCGCCCACTTGCGTGAAGGGGACTGACGTTTGACTCTTGTTCCAGATCGCCGTGCTGGCGGTGGCGGGATTCGCTGCGGGCACGATGAATGCCATCGCCGGTGGCGGCACGTTCATGACGTTCGCCGCCCTCGTCGTCAGCGGATTGCCGACGCTCGATGCCAACGCCACGAGCGCGGTGGCGCTGACGCCCGCCAATCTCGCCAGCGTCGCGGCCTACCGCTCCGAAGTCCGCACGCATTTCCGCGAGATGATTCCGTTCGCGATCATCGGGCTGATCGGCGGCGGCGTCGGTGCGCTGTTGCTGATCTGGCTCGGCGACGGCGGCTTTCGTCCGCTGGTGCCGTGGCTGCTTGCTGTCGCGACGCTGATGTTCGCGTTCAGCGAGCAGAATTCGCCGTTCGTCGAGCCGTGGTCTCGAGGGTCAGCATACCGCCGCAAAGCTCGTCGCCTACGGCGTGATGATGATCGTCGCGATCTATGGCGGATTCTTCGGAGCCGGCATCGGCATCATGATGCTGGCTGCGCTGTCGATCATCGCGAGCGGCGACTATCACAAGGCCAATGCAACCAAGATCGTCGTCGCGTTCCTGATTCAGGTGGTGTCGGCGACGCTGCTGATCGCCGGCGGTCTCGTGCACTGGCCGCAGGCGCTGGTGACGATCGCGGCGTCGTCGCTCGGCGGCTACTACGGCGTCGGTCTCGCGCGCATCGTGCCGGAAAAAATAATCCGCGCCGCGGTGGTGGCCGTCGGCGCGGGTTTGACTGTTGTGTTCTTTCTTAAAGCTAACGGATGCAGGCGCGCTGAGTAAAGGTCAGGCACTTGCGGCGCGCGACGCGTCGACGCTCCAGGGGCCGGGACCGGCGGCTCGCCAGATAAAGACACGTGAAGCAGAACAGGATCGCCGAGGTGCCGCCGTTGTTCAGCGGATGCCAGACCGGTTCGCCGGTCTTGAACATGTGACCCATGAAGTAGGCGAACGCCATTTCACCGGAGAGGATGAAAGCGCAGCAGGCGCGTGAACAGGCCGAGCATCAGCAGCGCGCCGAGAACCAGTTCGAGGGTGCCGGCGGCCACGATCAGCGGCGGGATGTTGGCGAAATACGGCAGCACCGGAAACTTGAAGCATCTTAGCAACGCCGTACTGAAACAGCAGCAGGCCGGTGATGATGCGCAGCACGCTGAGAATCTGCGGTCGGTATGGCGCGAGAAATTCGAATTCATAGCAATCCCCCTGCTTGGATTCCACGCACATTGTTATCGCGTCGGACGAGGACAAGTCAAAGCAGGCGGCGGCCGAAATCAATAACGATTTTGTGGAACGGATGGAATAATTCGAGACGCGACAGTGTTGCGTGTGGCTTCAGTTTCGCGCTGTGGTACCGCCGACTAGTTATTTGCGTGGTTCGCCCTGTGGAGTATCTCGGACGGCAGACAGCGGATCTTCTTCGGCTGACACGCGATTCCGATATTCGAACATGTCGGCGCGTCGCCGTGTCGGCTCCCGGGTGCAGGTCACGCACTCATCGGTCCAGCGACGTGCAGTTCGGCTGATTGACGTGAGACCGATAGTTCTTTGGATTGTGCCTGGCGATGGAACGTCGAGTTCGGCTGCGACGCGCCGCATTGGCGCCGTCGCAAGTCGCCATGACCACGATCATCAATTTGAAACGTCGCATTCATGCCTCCGCGACCGTGATCGCACACCGTACGAAAGGCGCAGCCCTCCGGTAGGCATTCCACTATAATGAAAATGGCCGGGCAAATCCCGGCCATTTCTAACGTCGCAACTGGCAAGTGTCGAAGATGTCGTGATTACTTCCAGTCGACCTTGGTGATCTCGTAGGCCTTCGCGCCACCTGGCGCGACGACTTCCACCGAGGCGCCTTTCTTCTTGCCGATCAGCGCGCGCGCGAGCGGCGAGGTGATCGAGATGCGGCCTTTCTTGGCGTCCGCTTCCGGCTCGCCGACGATCTGCCAGACGGCCTTCTTCTCGGTGTCCTCATCGATCAGCGTGACGGTCGCGCCGAACATGATGGTGTCGCCGGACAGTTTCGGCCACGTCGATGATGTCGGCGCGCGCGAGCTTGTCCTCAAGCTCCGCGATGCGGCCTTCGTTGTGCGACTGCGCTTCCTTCGCGGCGTGATATTCGGCGTTTTCCGACAAGTCGCCATGCGAGCGCGCTTCGGCGATCTGCTCGATGATGCGCGGACGATCAACCGACTGGCGCTGCTTCAATTCAACTTCCAGCGCGGCGTATGCCCGCCCTGGGTCATCGGTACCTTTTCAACCATTTCGTCTTCGTCCTTCAATTTCGTGCAGCGGACGCTTTGCGTCGATGCACGAAACATTCTGATTTTGCCCGGTCGGTCTTCGGCGGCCCTGGGCAAGACAAAGAGAACATCCTCACGACGGGCCGGTTCCCGCCGCAGTTCCCACGTTTATAGTGCCGGACGTGAAGCACTGATCACATTTCCGATCTTTGCTCGATCTGATCAAAGGTCGGAAATGTGACCATCTCTTAGAACATGATGACGACCGAAAACCGCTTCGCACTTTTCGGTATCACGCTCTTTTAACAATTCTAGAGATCGGAAAAGTAACTTTGCAGGGTGCGGACCTCGAGGTCCCCTCCCAGATAGGCCCGGATGCCCTGTGCGGCAGCCAGTGCACCTGAAAGAGTGGTGTAATACGGTACTTTATGCAAGAGGGCAGCGCGCCGCAACGAACGGCTGTCGGCCAGCGCCTGCGGCCCCTCGGTGGTATTGAAAACGAGTTGCACCTCGCCATTGGTGATGGCGTCCACGATATGCGGCCGGCCTTCCAGTACCTTGTTGATTTTTTCGGCAGGAACGCCGCTTTCCACAAGGAAGCGTTGGGTGCCTGACGTCGCGATCACCTTGAAGCCGAGCGAAGACAGCAGTTTGACCGCGTCGAGGATGCGGGCCTTGTCGATTTCACGCACCGATACGAACACAGTGCCCTTGCGCGGCACCCGGGTGCCGCCGCCGAGCTGACTCTTGGCGAAAGCAACTGCGAATGAACCGTCGATGCCCATCACTTCGCCGGTCGATTTCATCTCGGGGCCGAGCACTGTATCGACGCCCGGGAAGCGCGCGAAGGGGAAGACGGATTCCTTGACGCCAACATGGTTGAGCTTAGGCGGCTTTAGCTTGAAGTCGGCGAGCTTTTCACCGGCCATGATGCGCGCGGCGATCTTGGCGACCGGAATGCCGACCACCTTGGCAACGAACGGCACTGTGCGCGATGCGCGCGGATTGACTTCGAGCACGTAGATGTCGCCGTTCTTGATGGCGTATTGCACGTTCATCAGACCGACAACATCGAGGCCGAGCGCGAGTTCGTGTGTCTGCCGCTCAAGTTCGGCGATCACCGAGGGCTCGAGCGAATGCGGCGGCAGTGCACAGGCGGAATCGCCGGAGTGAATGCCGGCTTCCTCGATGTGCTCCATGATGCCGACAACAAAGGTGTCCTTGCCGTCGCACAGGCAGTCGACGTCGATTTCCGTGGCGTCCGACAAGTAGCGGTCGAACAGCAGCGGATTTTTGCCGAGTACAGTGTTGATCTGCCCGGTCTTGTCGTTCGGATAGCGCGCTTTGACGTCGGCGGGCACCAGTTCAGGCAGCGTGCCGAGCAGGTAATCGCCGAGCTGCGATTCTTCGCGAATGATCTGCATCGCGCGGCCGCCGAGCACGTAAGACGGACGCACGACCAGCGGCAGACCGAGATCCGCGGCGACGAGGCGGGCCTGTTCGACCGAGTAGGCGATGCCGTTCTTCGGCTGCTTCAATCGCAGCTTGTCGAGCACGCGCTTGAAGCGGTCGCGGTCCTCCGCAAGGTCGATGGCATCGGGCGAGGTGCCGAGGATCGGCACGTTGGCAGCTTCCAGCGTATGCGCGAGCTTGAGCGGCGTCTGGCCACCGAACTGCACGATCACGCCATGCAGCGTGCCGTTGCTGCGTTCGGTATCGATGATCTCCAGCACATCTTCGGCCGTCAAAGGCTCGAAGTATAGACGGTCCGCGGTGTCGTAATCGGTCGACACCGTCTCTGGATTGCAGTTGATCATGATGGTTTCGTAGCCTGCGTCGTGCAGCGCAAAGCAGGCGTGGCAGCAGCAATAATCGAACTCGATACCTTGACCGATTCGGTTCGGCCCGCCGCCAAGGATGATGACCTTGTTCTTGTCGGAGGGCGCGCTTTCGTCCGCTGTCTGGCCTGCGAACGGCGCTTCATAGGTCGAATACATATACGGGGTTGGTGACGCGAATTCCGCGGCGCAGGTGTCGATGCGCTTGAACACCGGACGCACGTCGAGTGCGCGCCGCGCGGCTTTCACCTCGGCTTCGGTTTTGCCGGCAAGCACCGCGAGACGGGCATCGGAAAAGCCCATCGCCTTGAGCGTGCGCATGCTATGGGCATTGGCTGGCAGGCCGTTGGCCTTGACCTTGTTTTCCATGTCGATGATGCCGCGCATCTCGGCGAGGAACCACGGATCAATCTTGCACGATGTGAAGATGTCTTCGTTCGACCAGCCAAGCCGCATCGCCTGCGCGACCTGCAGGAGGCGGTTCGGTGTCGGCGTCCCCAGCGCGGCACGGACCGCATTTTTGTCGTCGCTCTGGCCGAGACCTTCGATCTCGATTTCATCGAGGCCGGTGAGTCCGGTCTCGAGGCCGCGCAATGCCTTCTGCAGGCTCTCCTGGAAGGTGCGGCCGATCGCCATGACTTCGCCGACCGACTTCATCGACGTGGTCAGCGTCATGGATGCGCCAGGGAATTTCTCGAAGGCGAAACGTGGGATTTTGGTGACCACATAATCGATCGTCGGCTCG
Source organism: uncultured Alphaproteobacteria bacterium (assembly GCA_963751855.1). Classification (GTDB taxonomy): domain Bacteria; phylum Pseudomonadota; class Alphaproteobacteria; order Rhizobiales; family Xanthobacteraceae; genus Afipia. The sequence goes on from CAVVWF010000009.1 coordinate 238,980, forward strand.
AACGACGCAGGCGTCGCGCCGCCGGTGATGTCGTTGGCGATTTCGTCCAGCGTGTAGCCGACCGCGAGCTTCGCCGCGACTTTCGCGATCGGAAAACCAGTCGCCTTGGAGGCGAGCGCGGATGAACGCGACACGCGCGGATTCATTTCGATCACAACCATGCGGCCATCGGCGGGATTGACGCCAAACTGCACGTTCGAGCCGCCGGTTTCGACGCCGATCTCGCGCAGCACCGCCAGCGAGGCGTCGCGCATGATCTGATATTCCTTGTCCGTCAGCGTCAGCGCCGGGGCGACGGTGATGGAATCGCCGGTGTGCACGCCCATCGGATCGAGATTCTCGATCGAGCAGACGATGATGCAGTTGTCCTTCTTGTCGCGGACAACCTCCATCTCGAATTCTTTCCAGCCGAGCACCGATTCTTCGATCAGCACTTCGTCGGTCGGCGAGGCATCGATGCCGCGCTCGACGATCTCGATGAATTCAGCCTTGGTATAGGCAATGCCGCCGCCGGTGCCGCCCATGGTGAAGGATGGGCGAATAATGGCGGGCAGGCCGATGTCGTCGAGAATGCGTAGCGCGTCCGGCAGCGTCTTGGTCTGCATCGAACGTGGGGTTTCAAGACCGATTTTGGTCATCGCCTCGCGGAAGCGGCCACGGTCTTCTGCCTTGTCGATGGCATCGGCGGTGGCGCCGATCATCTCGACATCGAATTTGTCCAGTGTGCCCATACGGCGCAGCGACAGCGCACAGTTCAGCGCGGTCTGGCCGCCCATGGTGGGCAGCAGCGCAAAGCCGCCGGGAACGACATGGCGTTCCTTTTCGATGATCTTGGCGACAATCTCGGGCGTGATCGGCTCGATATAGGTCGCATCGGCCAATTCCGGATCGGTCATGATGGTGGCCGGGTTGGAATTGACGAGGACGATGCGATAGCCCTCTTCGCGCAACGTTTTCACGGCCTGGGTGCCGGAATAGTCGAATTCACAGGCCTGGCCGATCACGATGGGGCCGGCGCCGATGATGAGGATCGTCGAGATGTCGGTTCTTTTAGGCATTAAGTCTCACGGGCAGGAAACTGGGCACAAAAAAAGGGCGCGCATCCGCGCGTCCCTTGAGCCATAGCGCTAGGTTACCCTTGCGCGCGGGGCTGTCTTTAGACCAGATTTCACAGTCGGGGAAGGCTTTTAAGGCGGCAATCAACCGGCAATTTCCGGTGTCACAGACGTATCTGCCGGGGGAAGATTGGAGGCCCAGCCTGGATTTGAACCAGGATATGAAGCGTTTGCGGCGCCCCCGCGTAGACATTCCGCCACCGGGCCATGCCGTCACACTAGCGAGCTTCCGTTTGATCGCCCAGCATTGGTCCTTTTTAATGTTAACCGGCGATTGCCGGAATATGTGGGATTTGACGCGCTGGACCCACCAATTCGGCCACTCTTAACCGTATGGCGTGGCCACAAAGGTCATGCGCGCCGGGTTATGACCGAGATTGGCTTTCGCACGCGCGGCCGAGAAACCGGCAGTTTTGAGCTTGGCGATCATCTCCGCCTCGCCGTAGCGCTGCAGGCCGATGCTCTGACGCAATTGCCAGTAGTCGGACAGGGCGGTGCGTGCCAGTCCCCATAACGCGTCGATGAGGAAGCCGTTCTTTGCTGCGAGCTTGAGAAGGGCGATCACGTCGGCCGGAGCGCCGATGTCGGGCTGAAGAATATCGCCGAGCACCAGTTTGCCGGTGGACCTCAGCACCCGCCGCATCAGCATCAACGTTTTGTCCAATTCATCCGGCGTCATGTACTGCGCCACCGAATTGATCACCGCGAGATCGACCGAATTGTTCGGTTGTTGCTGCAACTCATCGAGCGAGCGGACGGTGATTTTTGGATTTTGTCCGAAACGGGCGGTCAGACGGCCGCGCACGCCGGGCGCAGGTTCGGCCAGGATCAATTGTCCGCAGGCGGCAGCGACGTCCGGTGCAGAAAGCGCCTCGCCGCAGGAATAGTCGAGGACTACAGCCTCGGGTGAGGAGACGTAATTGATGATGTCTTTCGCAACCACGCGAAAATGCACGTCGCGGTGCAGTTTGCTGACATAAATCGTATGGGTTGAATTGTAATAATCGATCCAGTCTTCCATCGGGCCTGTCCGGATGATTTGGGGTTCCGGTCGAGGAACCGGCGGGTGTAGGATGCGTTAGATCGTCAGGCGATGTCTGTCCATCGCAATGATCCCAGATTTCCTAACAGGAAGGTCCGCCGTGAGCAAAACCAAGAATGCCGTCTCGCCCGAACTCGATACACCCACCGACTTGTCGCAGGAGGGGGTCGAGAAAATTTCTGCGGCGCTCAACCCGTTGGTCGCTGACGCCTTCGCGCTCTACATTAAGACCAAGAACTTCCATTGGCATGTCAGCGGTCGTCATTTCCACGACTATCACTTGATGCTCGACGAGCAGGCCGACGCCGTCTTCGCATCCATCGATGAACTGGCCGAACGCGTTCGCAAGATCGGCGGCACCACGCTGCGCTCAGTCGGCCATCTCGCCAAGCTCAAGACCATCGAGGACAACGACGACAAATTCGTCCCGCCGCGCGAGATGCTGCGCGAACTGATGAACGACAACAAGAAGATGGTCGTCGCGATGCGCAAGGCCCATGAGGTCGCCGACAAATACGATGACTCGGCCACCGCCAGCATTCTCGAGAATTTCATCGACGCCACCGAGCGGCGGACATGGTTCCTGTTCGAGGCAAGCCGTCAGGAAGGCGCCAACGAAAGTTAAGCTCCCATTTGATCGACATCGCAAAACGCCCGCTTCAAAAGCGGGCGTTTTCGTTATTTGGGTAGCCGTGAGACTGATGAACTGAGCTTCAGAGGCGCAACAGTTTTGCGGCGACCGGCATCATCGCTTAGACTTCAGTGAAGTTCATCTCAAAGTTATTTGTCGCGGGGGCATGCAACAGCGCTGCTCCTGCAGAAGAGAGGCTATTTGCTCGCGTTTGAATGGATGATTGGCCTGTTGATCGGGGCCATGTTGCTGTCGGCATTGGCCCGACGGCTGGGTGTTCCATACCCGACATTCCTGGCGCTTGGCGGTATTGGTATCGCCTTTCTTCCCAATGCACCGGCGTGGACGCTTGAACCGGATCTCGCGCTTGCGGTGTTCGTCGCGCCCGTGCTGCTGGACGCCGCGTTCGACACCTCGATGCGTGATTTGCGCGACAACTGGCTGCCCGTTGCGACACTGGTAGTGGTCGCTGTTGCTCTTACGACGGCTGCCGTGACCGTTGTCACGCGCTGGCTGGTGCCCGAGATGCCGCTGGCCGTTGCGATCGCGCTCGGGGCCATTGTGGCGCCGCCCGATGCCGCAGCGGCAACCACAGTGCTGCGCAGCGTGAAGTTGCCCTATCGGATCTTGAAAATTCTCGAGGGCGAAAGCCTGCTCAACGATGCCAGCGCGCTTTTGATTTACCGTGTCGCGGTCGGAGCGGCCATGGCGTCGTCACTCAATGTGAGCCATGTAGCGCCGACCGTTGCCGCGGCAGTATTCGGTAGCTTTATCGTTGGCCATGTCCTCGGGCGCGCCGCGCTGGTGATTAATCGCTCTATCAACGACGTTCCAACCGTCATCATCGTTCAATTCGTCGGCACGTTCGTGGTGTGGATTTTGGCCGAACAAGTAGGCTTGTCCGGCATTCTGACTATCGTCGTCTATGCGGTAACGCTTGCGCGCAGCGCACCGGCCGATACGCCGGCCAGGATCCGTGTGCCGTCCTACGCTGTTTGGGAGACGACGGTTTTCCTGCTGAACGTCATGGCTTTCATCCTGATCGGGATGCAGCTGCGTCCGATCTGGGAGGGGTTCGATACGTCCCTGCGCTGGCAATACAGCGTTGTTGCCGGAGCGGTTCTTGTGACCGTCATCGTGACGCGTATTGTCTGGTTGGTGAGCTACAATACTGCGTTGCGGGCTGCGATCCGGTACCTCGGCTACAAGCCACGTCGGCCTACATTGTCGCGACCGACCTTCAAGGGGGCCATCCTGGTTTCCTGGTGCGGGATGCGTGGGATCGTGACGTTGGCGGCGGCGTTCGCGCTGCCGGAGTCCTTCCCATATCGGAATCTGATCCTGCTGTGCGCCTTCGCGGTGGTGCTCGGCACGCTGGTCGTTAACGGCATGACGCTGCGCCCGCTGATCGGCTGGCTTGCGCTTGAGGATAATGATCCCGTCTCGCACGAAGTAGGCTGGGCGCGCCGTGCGGCGTTTCACGCGGCACTAGAAGCTATTGATGGCGATACGTCGGCGGAAGCTGAAATGCTACGGCTCGAATATCGGCAGATGCTTGATCGGGCTGAAAGCAATCCCGACGGGTTGACGTCAAGCGAGCTGCCCGCCGATCCGCTGCGGCGTCAGGCCATCAGCGCCGCGCGGCGGGTGTTATTTGAGATGCGCAGCTCCGGTGAGATCGGCGACGACGCGTTTCACCGGCTGGAAGAGGAGCTCGACTGGGCCGAACTGAGCGCCGCGGCGTCGTGAGGCGCTGGTCTTTTCCTCTCCCGCAAGGGGAGAGGAAAAGCGATATTACGCCCGCTTCTTCGCGCGCATCAGATCGGTGAAGCGCTTGAACAGGTAATGCGAGTCGCGTGGGCCGGGTGAAGCTTCCGGATGGTACTGCACCGAGAAGACCGGCCTGTCCTTCAGTGCGATGCCGCAGTTCGAATCGTCGAACAATGAGATGTGCGTCTGTTCGACGTTGTCCGGCAGCGTGGTCTTGTCCACCGCAAAGCCGTGGTTCATCGAGGTGATCTCGACCTTGCCGGTAGTCATATCCTTCACCGGATGGTTGGCGCCGTGGTGGCCCTGATGCATCTTCATGGTCTTGCCGCCGACGGCGAGGCCAAGCATCTGGTGACCCAGGCAGATGCCGAAGGTCGGCGTGCCCGAGTTCGATGACCTTTTTGATGACCGGGACCGCGTACTCACCGGTCGCGGCCGGATCGCCCGGACCGTTCGACAGGAAAACGCCGTCCGGCTTCATCGCCAGAATATCTTCGGCGGACGTCTTGGCGTTGACGACGGTGATCTTGCAACCCTCACCAGCAAGCAGCCGCAGGATGTTGCGTTTGATGCCGTAATCGATCGCGACGACGTTGAATTCCGGCTTGTCCTGCGTGCCGAAACCCTTGTCCCACTGCCAGGGCGTTTGGTTCCAGTCGAAACGCTGGGCGCTGGTGACCATCGGCACGAGGTCCATGCCTTCGAGCCCCGGCCACTCCCGCGCTTCTTCCTTGAGGCCATGCAGATCGAACCTGCCGTCCTTGGCGTGAGCGATCACGGCGTTCGGCATGCCTTTGCTGCGGATCAGCGCTGTCAGGGCGCGCGTGTCGATGCCCGACAGGCCGATGATGCCGCGCGCTTTTAGCCACTGGTCGAGGTGCTTCGTCGCACGATAGTTCGACGGATCGGTGATGGATGAGCGCAGGATCACACCACGCGCCCCCGGCGTTGCCGCCATGTTCACCGTCTCGATGTCCTCGTCGTTGGTGCCGACGTTGCCGATATGCGGGAAAGTGAAGGTGATGAGCTGCCCGGCATAGGATGGATCGGTGAGGATCTCTTCATAGCCGGTCATCGCGGTGTTGAAGCAGACTTCGCCCACGGCATGACCTTCCGCGCCGAGGCCAAAGCCTTCCAGCACGGTGCCATCGGCGAGCACGAGGAGCGCGGTCGGTTTGAGGTCCGGCCAGGCTGAGGAATTATCGGATGTTGTCATAAGCCCATGACATAACCCCTGCGCTGCGGCGCGTCAAAGGCGGAACGGCCGGAAATCCATGCCATTCGCACATATTTGACACCCGACAGGCGCTCCCTAATCTGAGCCGAACAGCCGCGCAGGATCACAACAAGCGGCGACAGGGCGGGAGACTGGTTAATGGGTTCAGCGGGCAATACGCCGGATTTGCGTCAGATTCATTCCGGCGGCGCGATCGGTGGCCTGATCGTCAACGCGATCGCGCGGTTCGGGGACCGCCCCGCCATTGCCGATGGGCGCGTGCGATGGACCTATCAGGAGTTCGGCGAGGTGGTCGCGCGCTTCATCACGCTGTTCCGGTCGCTTGGTCTGACCAAAGGCAGTGCGCTCTCGATCCTGTCCAGCAACCGCGCAGAATCATGGGCTGCGATCTGTGCCGCGCTGGTGATGGGCGTGCGCTACACGCCGCTGCATCCGATGGCGGCGGAAGACGATCATGCTTTCATCATCGAGGATGCCGAAATCGATGTGCTGATCGTTGAGGGTGCCAAGTTTGCCGCGCGCGGCCTGGCAATCAAGGCGCGTGTACCGGGCCTCAAACATCTGATCGCCTTCGGCACCATGGAGGGCGCCCGCGATGTGCTGCCCGATCTTGATAACGCCGCGCTGGCGCCGCTGCTCGATGAGAGCGCAGCGCATGAGATCGCATTTCTGGCCTATACTGGCGGCACCACAGGGCGCTCCAAGGGCGTGATGCTGTCGCACCGTGCGCTGGTGACGATGACGATGCTCATGTTCGGGGACTGGGACTGGCCGCAGGACATCCGCTTTCTCGCTGCCACTCCGATCAGTCATTCCGCAGGCGTCACGCTGTTTCCGGTCATGATGCGCGGCGGCCTGATGCGGCTGGTGCAGGGCTTTGATGCCGAGGTTTATGCGAGCACCGTTGCGGCGGAAAAAATCAATGCGACGTTTCTGGTGCCGACGCTGATCTACGCACTGATCGACAACGCGGACTTGCGGGCGCGTCACGACATGTCGTCGCTTGAGACGATTATCTATGGTGCGGCACCGATGTCGCCGGACCGATTGCTTGAGGGGATGAAGATCTTCGGCAAGGTGTTCGTGCAGCTCTATGGCCAAACCGAAGCGCCGCAGGTCATTACCTCGATGCGCAGAGACCGACCACGACGAGACCAAGCCGCACCGGCTCGGCTCCTGTGGCCGGCCGAGCCCGATGGTTGATGTGAAATTGTTCGATGCCGACATGCGCGAGGTTGGTGTCGGCGAGCCGGGCGAAATCTGCGTTCGCGGTCCGCTGGTCATGGACGGCTACTGGAAGCGGCCCGATGCCAATGCGGAGACGTTGCGCGGCGGCTGGCTGCATACCGGCGACGTCGCGGTGAGGGATGAGGAGGGTTACTTCTATATCGTCGATCGCACCAAGGACATGATCATCTCCGGCGGCTTCAATATCTATCCGCGAGAGGTGGAGGACGCCCTGATGTCGCATCCCGCGGTGGCATCCGCCGCAGTGATCGGCATTCCCGACGACAAATGGGGTGAGGCGGTGAAGGCCTTCGTCGTGCTGAAGACCGGTGCGAACAAACGAAGTGAAGGAATTGCAGGCGCACGTGAAGGACAAGCGCGGCGCGCCGTGGTCGCCGAAGACCATCGATTTCGTCGATGTGATTCCGGTGACGGGGCTCGGTAAAATCGATCGCAAGGCGCTCCGCGCGCCCTATTGGAAAGACCGTGCACGCGGCGTGGCGTAGTCCGAACGCGGGCGCTACGCGCGGTGGGCCACGTAGAATGCAAGTGCCCATAGCGCAACGGCGGCAATCCACACAATCCATACGCCGTTCGCGCGCGGCTCCAGCACCGCCTCAGCGGGGTTGTCCGGGTTGACATAAACGTCGACGATCTTGCCGTCCGGATATTTCTTCGGGAGGCGCTGCAACAATCCATAAGATGTGGACGTGACCTCTCCGCCGAGGCTTGCCACCGTGCTCGAATAGTCGACATTGTTGTAGCGATAGGCGTACCTCAAATGCGCTTTGAACATCATAGATCCGCGCCGTCCTTCTGATGCCGCGCCTCGGAATTGTTCCAGACCGGAGGCCGTAATCATTCCTTTTACGGTCGGCCATCTTTGCGCAAGCGATGCGCGACGATGCAACGCCAGCGCGAACAGCGCCGCCGCGGTGCCGAATATCGCTAACGCGACAGTGGGCAAGGATCGCTTGGGATCGGCAAGATGGGAAGCGGCATATTCGGTAAGTGTGTTGAAACCGATCACCGAGCCGAAGATGACTGCGACCACAACGGCCACCAGGGTTCCGACACAGCCCGACAAGCCTTTCGGCATCTCGCGCTCGAGCACTGCTTCGTTCCGTCGCGCCGGATTATAGTAGACGGTGACGGGCTTGCCGACCGGATAGCGCGCGATGGTCTCCGCGACGTTGAAATTGCCGCGATCCTCGCCGATTGTGACGCGGTTGTTGCGATAGGTCTGGCCCGCAATCGCATATTCAAAGACGATGTTCGCGAAATTTCGCCCCTCGAACCTGTGGCCATCTTCGCGGCTGCTGTCGGGGACTTTCACCCGTCGCACCTCCGAATTTGAAGTGACGATCTTGCCTGGCACGCTCGGCCAGTCGGCGGCGGCGCGGACTTCGAGATACTTGTAAATCGCGGCAAAGACGACGAGCGCTACCGGCGCCAACAGCATCGCATAGACGAACCACGGCAGATTAAGCACCGGCATCACCGCGCACGCGACAGTGCAAGCCAGATGCCGCCGCCAATCATGAACCCACCCGACAGGCGCGAAATCAGGCGCGCCCGGCGCGCGGAAAGGATTTTTCCTGCGCGGCCGGCGAGCAGTGCGTATGAGCCGTCGGACAACGCGGCGATCACCATGAATGTAATACCAAGCAGCATGACCTGCGGGAGATGATCACGCTGCATATCAACGAACTGCGGAATGAACGCGCCAAAGAACACCAACACTTTCGGGTTGCTGAGGAGCACGAGAAAGCCCTGCAGGAAAAAGCCGCCGCGTGGTGGCGGTGATTTGTCAGTCTCTCCCAGCATGGCGGGGGCGCGGATCAACTTGATGCCGAGCCAGACCAGATAGGCCGCCCCGGCCATGCGCACCCATTCGAACCAATATCCCATCGTTGCCATCAGCGACGTCAAGCCGACGGCGATGATGCCGATCACGATCGCAAGACCGAGTTGTGCGCCGGCGATGTTGGTAAGCGCGGCGCGCGTGCCGTAACGCAGCCCGTTTGCGATCACCAGCGTGACGATGGGACCGGGTAGAATGGCAAGCGCAACGCAGGCGGCGACATAAGCGAGATAGAGCTGGAGCGACATGATGCTTCCGTGTGATTGGCTCGGCATCAAAGGATGAGACCACGCGCAAATGCAAGCGATTGAAGTTCCTTTTGAGCGTTGCTTGACAGGCAACCAATTAGTTGCCTATGGTTCTGACCATGGATGAAGTCTTCAAGGCGCTGGCCGATGGTTCGCGACGCTCGCTGCTGGACCGGCTTCATGCTCGCAACGGCCAGACGTTGCTCGAACTCTGCGATGGCCTCGCCATGACGCGGCAGGCCGTGACCAAGCACCTTGCGATTCTGGAAGCAGCCAATCTTGTCACGTCGATCAAGCAGGGCCGCGAGAAGCTGCACTATCTCAATCCGGTGCCGATTCACGAAATCGGCGAGCGATGGATCAAGAAATTCGAGCGGGCGAAGCTCGTCGCGCTCAGTGAATTGAAACGGCAATTGGAGAAGCGTGATGAGTAAGCCGGAATTCGTCCAACCGAAATTCGTCTACGTCACCTACATCGAGACCGCGGCGGACAAGCTGTGGGAGGCGTTGACCAGCAGCGAATTTTCCCGACGTTACTGGTTCGGCACCGATCTCGTGTCGGACTGGAAGGTCGGATCGCCGTTCTCACTGGTGATGGACGGCAAGACCACCGACGTCGGTGAAGTACTGGAGGCGGAGAAGCCACGCCTGCTGTCCTATTCGTTCCATCACGTTCTCAGCGAGGCGGCGCGCAAGGAAAAGCCATCGAAGGTGACGTTCGTGCTGGAGTCGCACGGCAAGCTCGTGAAGCTCACGCTCACGCATGAGGACTTCCTACCCGACAGCGTGGTGCTCGATGGCATTTCGAAGGGATGGCCGGCGATTCTGTCGAGCCTAAAATCGATGCTCGAAACCGGTCAGGCGTTGACAATCCCGTTCAAGGCGCTCGGCTTTGAGGAGCTGCAAGCATGATTGACGTGACCGCCTTCAGGCCCACTGTCGTCTATACGATCTACATTGCCTCGACGTCCGAAAAAGTCTGGGAAGCGCTGACGTCCGCCGAGTTCAGCAGGAAGTACTTTTCCCAATTTGGCGTTGAAATTGATCTGAAGATTGGCGGGCAGTTTCGCGTTCGTGCGCCGGACGATTCGGATCACATTACTGGTGAAGTTGTCGAGTGCGACCCGCCGCGCAGGCTGACCGTGACGTGGGACGTGAACTGGCCCGGCCTTGTCGAAAATCTTGGTTCGACGCTCGTGACCTACGATATCGAGCAGGCGGGCGGCTCCGTTCGTCTCACGATGACGCAGGCCAACGATCGTCCACTGGATGACGATATTCTTTCCGGTGGTCGTGCGGGCTGGCCCGCGATCCTGTCCAACCTCAAGAGCCTGCTCGAGACCGGCACCACGATGTCCATCAAGATGGAGCCGCCGGTACGTATGCTGGAGGCGCTCAAGAAGATGGGAGTTACCGTTCCGTCGTGAGACAGTGCGGCTGGTCGGATGAAATGTGATGTCGTTCCCGCGAAGGCGGGGACGACACGAAGCTGACAATTAACCCAATGCCCGCTAGCCCAGCGCCCGCAATTCCCGTCGCAACACCTTGCCCGTCGCCGTCAGCGGCAATGTATCGGTGAACTGGATGTGGCGTGGATACTCGTGCGCCGCGAGCTGCACTTTGACGAAATCCTGAATCTCGCGCGCGAGCGTGTCGCTCGGCGCATGGCCAGGACGCAATACGATCCACGCCTTGATCGCCTCGGTGCGGATCGGATCGGGAATGCCGACCACGGCGGCGATCGCCACCGCCGGATGTTTCAGCAGCGTGTGTTCGATCTCGGACGGGCCGATGCGATAGCCGGCGCTGGTGATGACATCATCCTCGCGGCTGACGTACCAGAAGTAGCCATCGTCATCCTGCACGCCGAGATCGCCGGTCAGCAGGAAGCCGCCGGCATATTTCTTCTCCGTCGCGTCCGGATTCCGCCAGTATTCGAGCATCATGCACGGGTTCGGCGCGCGCACGCCGATGATGCCGCGTTCGCCACGCGGCAGTTCCTCACCGCGCTCGTTGACGATGCGGACATCGAAACCCGGCGTCGCCTTGCCCATCGAGCCGGGCTTGATCGGGAAACAGGCTTGAATTGTTGCCGACCACGAGATTGCATTCGGTCTGGCCGTAAATCTCGTGGGCGTTGACGCCGAAGGTGGTGCGCACCCAGTCGAGCAGTTCGGCGCCAAGGGACTCGCCGCCGGTGAAGATGCTGCGCAGCTTCACGCCGTCATGCTTGACGTCGGCCTGACGCATCAGCTTCAGCGCCGTCGGCGGCAGGAACACGTTGCGCACGCCGTGATCCGCCATCAACTGCATCGCTGCCTGTGGCTCGAATTTCTTGGCACGATGACCGAGCATCGGCACGCCGTGGTACCACGCCGGAAACAGCGCATCGAACAACCCGCCGATCCACGCCCAGTCGGCCGGCGTCCACATCAGATCGCCGGACTTTGGAAAGAAGTCGTGCGCCATCTCGACATTCGGCATGTGACCGAGCAGCACGCGATGCGCATGCAGCGCGCCCTTCGGATTTCCCGTGGTGCCGGACGTGTAGATGATGATGGCGGGATCGTCGGCACTGGTGTAGGCCGTCGTAAAATCCTCAGATGCTTCCTCGATGGCCTGCCAGAACGGCTTGGCGCCGGCATGGATCGTGCCGCTGGTGATATAGATGTCTTGCAGATGAGGCAGGCGATCGCGGATTTTCGTCAGCTTGTCCCAGCCGCTTTCGTCGGTGATGACGGCTTTCGCATTGCTGTTGGACAGCCGGAATTCCAGCGCGTCCTCACCGAACAGCGTGAACAGCGGCACGGAGACAAGCCCTGAGCGGAACGCCGCCAGATGCGCGATCGGCAATTCGACCGACTGCGACAGGAACACCGCGACACGGTCGCCGCGCTGCAAGCCGTCGGCCTTCAGCACATTGGCAAAGCTCTTGGAGAGGTCGCTGATCTCGTCGAACGACAGCCGCTGCGTGCTGCCGTTCTCATCGACGTAGATCAGCGCAAGTTTGTCGGTGCCGTCGGCGTGGCGATCGCAGCAGGCCGTCGCGATGTTGAATCGCCCCGGAACATCCCAGCGGAAATTGCGATAGAGATCGTCGTAGCTGCTGGTTTCGGTGAGCATGTCGAGCACTTTCGAGATTGCGTGCAGCCGTTACCATACGTGCGATGTCGTCCTCGCAAAGGCGAGGACGACAAATTCAGAGAATCAGCCTGCCAGCGCGGCTTTCACCAGGCCGCTGGCCTTGCCGAAATCCATCTGGCCGGCGTACTTCGCTTTCAGTGCGGCGATCACCTTGCCCATGTCCTTCATGCCGGCCGCGCCGGTTTCCGAGATGGTCGCGGCAATGGCGGCCTTCACCTCATCATCGGACATCTGCTTTGGCAGGTAGGCCGAGATCACTGCGATTTCCGCACGCTCCTGGTCGGCGAGTTCGGCGCGGCCACCCTTGTCGTAGAGCTCGACCAACTCCTGCCGCTGCTTGATCATCTTCTGCAACACGCCGAGGATGTCATCGTCGCTCAGCGGCGGCTTGCCCTGTCCGCGTGCTTCGATGTCCGCATTCTTCAACGTCGAATTGACCATGCGCAGTGTGGACAGCTTGCGCTCGTCCTTGGCTCTCATCGCGTCCTTGACGGCATTGTTGATCTCATCGCGCAGCATCGGCGTCTCCCTCGCGGTCATATAAGCCATAAATTGGAATTGCTTCGTGATTTAAGGTGTTTCGCGGTTTCGCACAACCGCGCGCAACTCACATCTTCGAGCCAGTCGAGCATCGCGGCTGTCACTGCCTCGGGTTTCTCCAGTTGCGGGAGGTGGCCGCAATCCGGAATCACCACCAGCTTTGCGCCCGGGAATGCCTTCGGCGAGTTCGGTGGAGAATGCGTTCGGCACTGTGTTGTCGGTGTCGCTGGTCAGCACCAGTGTCGGGCATTTGATCTGAGGGCAGGAGCGGGCGCGAATCTGCGCGGGTCATGATCGCCTCGAGCTGGTGCACGAACGCCTCGGGGCCGACATCGTCACCCATGTCGCGGACGACCTTGTACAGGTCGGCGTCCTTCGTCCGCGACGGATGCACGAAGTTCGCGAACAATTTGTCGAGCACGGCGTGATAACCGCCGGCCTTCGTCTCTGCGATCCAGCCCAGGCGACGCTCGGTGGCTTCCGGTGTTTCGGGGCGCGCGGATGTGCTGAGCAGCGCCAGCCGTGTCGACGCGTTCCGGCGCCTGCCGCATCACCTCCAGACAGATGTAAGCCGCCCATGGAATGGCCGGCGATGGCAAAGCGCTCGGGGCGCTTCGTCGAGGATGCGTTTCGCGATTCCCGCCATGGTGCTGTCGCGGATGTGGTTGGCGAGCATCACCGGCCCCCTTTGCCACAGCGCGGGGATCTGAGGCGCATAGATGCGCGGTGAGCAAACCAGACCAGGGACGAGGATAATGGGAAGCGATTTGGACACGGGGCGTTCCTGTTCATTATTATCGTTACGATGGGATCTCAATCTGGCCGGGACAATCCGTCAATCGATCTCGTCGAAAGGTAGCTCACGTTGTCAGCCAGTCGCGCAGCGCCGCGGTCAGCATATCGGGCTTTTCGAGCGGAGACAGGTGACCGCATTCGGGGATGACCACAAGCTTCGCGCCGGGAATTGCCTCCGCCATCGCGAAGGAGGCCTTGTTCGGCACTGCGTTGTCACTGTCGCTGGTGAGCACCAGCGTCGGGCATGTGATCGACGCCAGCCCCGGCCGGGCATCGGCCCGCGTCATGATTGCCTCCAACTGACAAACGAAGGCTTCCGGCCCGACCTCGTCGCCCATATCGAGGACAATCTGTTTCAAGGTGGCGTCATTCGCCAATTTTGGATGGACCGCGTCAACGAAGAGGCGTTCCAGCACGGCGTGATAGCCGCCCTGTCTCACCTCCGTGATCCAGCTCCGGCGGTGCTCGGCCGCTTCAGGCATATCCGGACGCGCATACGTGTTCAGCAGCGCCAACCGCGCGACCCGCTCGGGTGCCTGCCGATAGATTTCGAGGGCGATATAACCGCCCATGGAATGGCCCGCGAGCGCAAAGCGCGGCGGTGCGTCCTCAAGAGTACGCGTGGCGATTCCCGCCATGCTGTTGTCGCGAAGGTGGTTGGCAACAAACACCGGGCCGTGCTGCCACAGGGCGGGAAGCTGCGCGGCGAAGATGCGTGGTGAACAGGCGAGGCCGGGGACGAGAACGATGGGAAGTGTCCCAGACATCTGATGATCCCTCGATCCGAATGCGTCCTACGCCGGCATCAGCTTCTTTGCGTGCAACGTCTCTTCAACCTCGCGAAGAATGCGCCCAAGGCGCTCCGCCCACTCATGCTGTCCAGCCTGATCCATGATCAGATCCTGCCGGATCTCGATGCCGGTGTGCAGCAGGCCGCGTTTCTCGCCATGCACGGGAATGGTGTAGTCGGTCGTCTCACTTACGGCATAAGGCTCGTTGTCGCCAACCACGAGGTCGCCCTCCGCGCGCAGCTTGTCCCGCAGCATGTGCGGCAACCGGTCGTCGTAGTGATAGAGCATGCCGATGTGCCATGGCCGCGCGATCCCGGCATAGATCGGTGTGAACGAGTGCAGCGACACCAGAATGGTCGGCAAGCCACACGCTTTGCGTGCATCCAGCGCTTGCGCGATGCGCGCATGATAGGGCGCGAAGACTGCCTGCTGTCGCGCGGTGATCTGCTCGCGCGTCAACCCGCCATTGCCGGGGATTTCCGTGGCTTCGCTGATCAGCGGCACGGAGCCGGAGCTTTTAAACGGCCGGTTGCAGTCGATCACAAGGCGCGAATAGCGTTGCGCGATCAGATGAACACCCAAATCTTTCGCAAGCAGAGTCGCAACACCGGCGATGCCGATGTCCCAGGCGATATGCCGTTCCAGTTCACTTTCTGCGATACCAAGATCGCCCAGCGCGCGGGGAATCAACCGCCCGTAGTGATCGCAGGTGAAGAAAAACGGCGACTGGCTGTCGACGTTTTCCTCGAACACCGGAGAAACTTCGTCTGTGGCGAGAAGTAGAGAAGTGTCAGGTGGGGTTTGCTGGAGCATCAGTGGTTGGCTGGCATTGTGCGGCAATTGAAGCCTCAGGTTGGTCGATTCGACTATCGGCCGAGTGTATGACTGAGCGGCACGATGCGCTCGCTAGTGATTCACCACAAGACCAGTATCGCTGTGTTTCCCGGTCGATCGCGGCAGATGTAAGTCGCCGGCCGTCGTGAGGTGAAGAGCTGCACAGTTTATACAGGGCCGCGAATGTTGGAGCGTTTGTTTGTCTACGGCACGTTGATGCGTGCATCCTCTCATCCATTGGCGCAAGAGTTGATGCAACGTGCCACGTTTGAAGGCGAGGCGCGCTTTAACGGCCGTCTTTATTTGGTCTCGCACTATCCTGCGGTTGTGCCGTCCGACATGCCCGAGGAGTGGGTTCGGGGTGAGGTGTTCGTAGTTAGCGATCCCGGTTTTCTTGTGACGCTTGACCGGTACGAGGAGTGCGGCCCCGAGGATCGTGAGCCGACCGAATACCGGCGGCTGCAGCAGACGGTTGTGACGAGCAGCGGAGAAAGCGTCGAAGCGTGGATGTATATTTACAACCGCCCGGTCGCCGATCTTCAGCGTATCGCCTCCGGACAATTCAGCCCGGCAACTCACTTTGGCTAGCCGTGGCGTCCTGCGCGGAATTCCGTGACGAACAGCGCAAATGCCAGAACGGCGAATCCAAGGCCGATGGCGCTGAAGGCGCTGGCGCCGCCGCGCGTGACAGCGAAGCCACTCAGTGCTGATCCGAGCGCACCGCCGAGAAAGAAGATTGCAAGGTAGAGCGCGTTCAACCGGCTGCGGATTTCGGCCGGCAAAGCGTAGATGGCTTTCTGACCGACGACGAGATTGGCCTGCGTGCCCGCATCAAGCGTAATTCCCGCGATGACGAACAGCACCAGCGATCCAGAGCCTCCAAGCCATGTCAGGACAAATGTGATTGCAAGCAGGCCAATGGAAATGCCCGTCACGAGCCGGCCGTGGCCCTTGTCGGCGAGACGTCCGGCAAGCGGCGCGACGAAAGCACCGATTACGCCGCTCAGCATCACGGCCGAAAGCGCGACATGTCCCAGTGAAAATGGCGGCGCTTCGAGCAGTAACGGCACGGCGGTCCAGAACATCGTGAAGGCGGCGAAGAAAAAGGCCTGATACACGGCGCGCCGCTGCAGGACCGGCGTGGTGAGCAACAGATGCCACAGCGATGCGATCAGGGCTCCGTAGGTCAGGCCCGGCTTGGGATTTCGCCGTGGCAACGCGAACGCCATGATGAGGAGCGCAGCGCACATCACGACGCCGGAGAAGCCGTACATGGCGCGCCATCCGAACTGCCCGCCGAACAGGGTGGAGAGTGGACGCGCCAACAGGATGCCCATCAAGAGGCCGCTCACCACGGTGCCGACCACTTGTCCGCGTCTGTGTTCCGGCGTGAGATGGGCGGCGATGGGCACGATCATCTGCGTGGCCGTCGCGGTGAGGCCAAGCAACAGCGACGCGGCGATGAAAATCCACACCTGTGTCGCGGTGGCTGCTGCAATCAGACTGATGATCACCCCCGCGAGCGTGATCAGAATCAGCCGCTTGTTCTCGATCAGATCGCCCAACGGCACGATAAAGAACAGCCCGGCGACATAGCCAAGCTGAAGCATCGTGATGATCAATCCTGCTGCGGAGACATCCACGCCAAACGACTTGCCGATCTGGCCGATCAGCGGTTGGGCGTAATAAAGGTTTGCGACGGTGGCACCCCCCGCTATGGCGAGCGACAAAATAAGCCAGGGGCCGGGTCCTCCGTTGGAGGAGTCCGTTTGCGAAGAGGACGACATTTGAATCTCTGGGAGGCGGGGCCGATGCGGGCCGCCAATGGAGGCGCCTCTATAACCGATACGCTGCGATGGAATAATGACGATGTGGTGAGCGGCGAGGGTGGTTGCAGCGGCGGGAGATCACAGCAGCCACGCGTGAACGCATGGCTGCTGAAACAATGACTGCCGGAAATTGAGGCTGTTTGGGAAATTAAGCGGCTTTCGCCGCAGTCGTCAGGGCAGCCGTGTCCTTCACCACGATGGCGAAGCGATCCGCAAGTTCGGACAAGGCAACGCGATGGACGACGCTTGCGGGAATTGTGCCGCCGAGCGGATCTGGCAGATCGCGCGTCGCGGTCGCGTTGGCGACGACCGTGGTGCGATACTTCAGGTCGAGTGCGGCGCGCGCCGTGGCGCTGACGCACATGTGGGTCATGAAGCCTGCGAGGATGAGCTCAGTGCGTCCGGTACTCTTCACCAATGCGTCGAGATCGGTGCCCGCGAATGCGTTGGGCAGGTTCTTGCGCACAACGACTTCCTCTGCGGCGGGCGTCAACTCCCGCACGATCGCGGCGTAAGGCCCGGTCTCGTCGAACAGCGGACGTCCCGCCGGCGCATGCTGGACGATGTGAAACACCGGCACACCACTGTTGCGTGCCAGCGTCAGCAGCTTCTCGGCTTCGAGGATTGCGTTGTCGACGCCGTCGAGCGGCAGATTGCCTTTGGTGTATTCGAGTTGCGCGTCGATGATCACGAGTGCGGATTTGTCGAGCGCGCTGGGATGCAGCGGTGCGCCGGCGATCTGGAGCAGCGATTTTGGGGCAGAGGTCATTTTGTTGCTTTCGTTGAATAAACCGGCGACAACGGGAATGGCGCCGGACAATAGGGCCTGTGTTGAGCGGGGACAATCCGATCCGGGTTGGGCCAATCGCCGAGTGATCCTATATTTGTCATCGGTTGCAAAGGTTTTCCCATTCCATGCGCTTTACGCCTGAATTTCTCGACGAGCTGCGTGCCCGGCTTCCGGTTTCGGAAGTCGTGGGCCGGCGCGTGAAGTTGAAGCGGGCAGGCAAGGAATGGAAAGGTCTGTCGCCGTTCCATCAGGAGAAGACGCCATCCTTCACGGTCAATGACCAGAAGGGATTTTATCACGACTTCTCCAGCGGCCGGCACGGCGACATCATCCGTTTCGTGATGGAGACCGAAGGCGTCACCTTCCCCGAGGCAGTCGAGCGTCTCGCGTCGATGGCGGGCATGGCGTTGCCGGCGGTAACGCCGGACGCCGCGCGCCACGAGCAGCGGCGCAAGACGCTGTACGATGTGATGGACCTTGCTGCGAAATTCTTCGCCGACACGCTGGCCTCGCGCAACGGGGCCAAGGCGCGGGGCTATCTCGGCGACCGCTCGATTCAGCCCGCGACGCAATTGCAGTTTCGTATCGGCTATGCGCCGGGTGAGCGTTTTGCGCTGAAGGAGCATCTCGGCGGTCTCGGTATTCCCGTCGAGGACATGGTCGAAGCCGGACTGCTGATCGGCGGCGAGGATATTCCGGTGCCGTACGACCGTTTCCGCGATCGTGTGATGTTTCCCATCACTGATGCGCGCGGGCGCATCATCGCCTTCGGCGGACGCGCACTCGAAAAGGATGTGCCGGCGAAATATCTCAATTCGCCGGAGACGCCGCTGTTTCACAAGGGCGACAATCTCTACAACCTCTTCACCGCACGGCAGGCCGCGCATGACGGCGCACCACTGATCGTGGTGGAAGGCTATGTCGACGTCATCGCCATGGTTAGTGTCGGCTTCGGCGCGACTGTCGCGCCACTCGGCACGGCGCTGACGGAAAACCAGCTCGCGCTGCTGTGGAAGATGGCCGATGAACCGATCCTGTGTTTCGACGGGGATGGCGCCGGACAGCGCGCGGCCTATCGCGCGGCGGACTTGGCGTTACCGCATCTGAAACCGGGCAAGAGTTTGCGTTTCGCGTTGCTGCCCGAGGGACAGGACCCGGACGATCTTGCGCGCTCCGGCGGCCGTGGTGCGATCGAGGAAGTGATCAATCTGGCGAAGCCGCTGGCGGACGTGCTGTGGTCGCGCGAGATCGAAGGCGGCAGCTACGCCACGCCGGAGCGCCGCGCGGCGCTGGAGGCCCGCATCGGCGAACTCGCCACCGGCATCCGTGACGAGGTGGTGCGGCGCTATTATCGACAGGATTTCCAGCAGCGGCTGCAGCGTGCATTCGCGCCTGAAACCGGCAGCAGCGGTCAGCGTGGCGGCTTCCGGGGCGGCTATCCGTCCGCGGGCAGGGGCAAATCAGCCCAACGTTTTTCGCCACGGGCGCCGTTTTCACCGGGAGCAGGCGGGCGCGGGAGCGGACTATCCACAGGTATGCGCGCCGTTGGCCGTGGCCCCTATCAGGTCGCCAGCCCGCAGCTGGCGGCGAGTTCCATCATGCGCGGCCAGCGCAGTGCCATCTCCCGGCGGGAGGCGCTGATCCTGCAATCTCTGCTCAATCACCCCTGGCTGCTGCACGACCATCTGGAGGAAGTGGCGGCGCTGGAGTTGGCCCATCCCGAGGCGCACAAGCTGCGGGCCGGGATTATCGCGGCCTTTTCAAATTATTCGCACACCGACGATCCTGCTGCGGAAAGCGCCCGGCTTCGGACTGGCCTCGAGAAGGGTGGATATTCAGAGCAAATTCAAAGGGTTGAGCGAGCGATCACCACCAAGAACGTCTGGGGCGCGCGGGCTGGCGCCGCGACAGAGGATGTTCTTCCCACCTGGCATCAGCTCGTTGCCTTGCATCGGCAATGGCACTCCTTACTTAGAGAACTCAAGGACGCCGAACTGGCTCTTGGGCAAGACAGCAGCGAAGCAAATTATGGCTGGCTGCGCGATGTGAAAGCCCGGCTCGCCGATGTGGACGGCCTTGAAGCGCTGATCGAGGGATTTGGCGAATCCTCGGGACGGTTCCAGCGCAACGTGTGACTTGATATGGTGCGAGGCCTTCGCCAAGGCCTTAAAAAGACTCGCCAAACCGGTTTTTTAGCCGCAAAAACAGGGTTAATTGAGGCTTAACGGCCTTGGGTTAAAAGCTGGGACACAGGTCAAATCCGGCCGGGTGGTGCCTTCACAAGCGCCGCCCTTTCCGCACGAAGCGGACCAACAATTCTATTTCTACGCGGGCTGCGACGCCCACGTCGTAAGCGCGTTTCAGGAGCAGTGAATGGCCACCAAGGCAAAGACGGCAGCGATCAAAGACACGAGCAAAGATCCGAAAGCCGCCGACACCCCGGAGAAGGATTCCGCGGACGCCCCGTCGCCGTTGCTCGATCTCTCCGACGCCGCCGTCAAGAAGATGATCAAGCAGGCCAAGAAGCGCGGCTTCGTGACCTTCGATCAGCTCAATGAAGTGCTGCCGTCCGACCAGACCTCGCCGGAGCAGATCGAAGACATCATGGCGATGCTCTCCGACATGGGCATCAACGTGTCCGAGTCCGATGACGACGCCGATGAGGAAGAAAGCAAGGACGAAGCCGACGACGAGACGGATAACGAACTCGTCGAGGTCACGTCGAAGGCCGTCACCGAAACCAAGAAATCCGAGCCCGGCGAACGCACCGATGATCCCGTGCGCATGTATCTGCGCGAGATGGGCACTGTCGAGCTGCTGTCGCGCGAAGGCGAAATCGCCATCGCCAAGCGCATCGAGGCTGGCCGCGAGGCGATGATCTCCGGTCTTTGCGAAAGCCCGCTGACCTTCCAGGCCATCATCATCTGGCGCGATGAACTGAACGAAGGAAAGATCTTCCTGCGTGACATCATCGATCTCGAAGCGACCTATGCCGGCCCCGAGGGCAAGAACGGCGTCAACACTGCGATGATCGCTGGCCCCGTGGGCGCAGACGGTCAGCAGACCGCGGCTGTCGTGAATGGTGACGGCACTGTGGAAGTGCTGGCGCCGCAGGCCGCGCCTGCGCATATCGCGCCGCCGGCAGCGCCGCCATCGGCGACGCCGTTCCGTGCAGCACCTGCCAGTGAGCCGAAGGACCCGGGCGAAACCGCCGCTGAAGCGGACATGGACGAGGACGACGAGTTCGAGAACCAGATGTCGCTCGCGGCCATCGAGGCCGAACTGAAGCCGAAGGTTGTCGAGACCTTCGACAAGATCGCCAACTCCTACAAGAAGCTGCGCCGCCTGCAGGAGCAGGACATTCAGAACCAGCTTCAGAGCGAGTCGCTCTCGCCGTCGCAGGAGCGCAAGTACAAGAAGCTGAAAGACGAAATCATCGTCGAGGTGAAGTCGCTGCGTCTCAACCAGGCGCGTATCGATTCACTCGTCGAGCAGCTCTACGACATCAACAAGAAGCTCGTGTCCTATGAGGGCCGCTTGTTCCGCCTCGGCGACAGCCACGGCGTCGGCCGCGAAGACTTCCTGCGCAACTATCAGGGCTCGGAGCTTGATCCGCGCTGGCTCAACCGCGTCTCGAAACTCGCCGCCAAGGGTTGGAAGAATTTCGTTGCGGTAGAGAAGGACCGCATCAAGGAACTGCGTCACGAGATCCAGCAGCTCGCTGCGCTGACCGGCCTCGAGATCGGTGAATTCCGCAAGATCGTACTCGGCGTGCAAAAGGGCGAGCGCGAAGCGCGTCAGGCGAAGAAGGAAATGGTCGAGGCCAACCTACGCCTCGTGATTTCGATCGCCAAGAAATACACCAACCGCGGCCTGCAGTTCCTCGACCTCATTCAGGAAGGCAACATCGGCCTGATGAAGGCGGTCGACAAGTTCGAATACCGCCGCGGCTACAAGTTCTCGACCTACGCGACGTGGTGGATCCGTCAGGCCATCACGCGCTCGATCGCCGACCAGGCGCGCACCATCCGTATTCCGGTGCACATGATCGAGACGATCAACAAGATCGTCCGCACCTCGCGCCAGATGCTGAACGAAATCGGCCGCGAGCCGACGCCGGAAGAACTGGCCGAAAAGCTCGGCATGCCGCTGGAGAAGGTCCGCAAGGTCCTCAAAATTGCCAAGGAGCCGCTGTCGCTCGAAACCCCGGTGGGCGACGAGGAAGATTCGCACCTCGGCGATTTCATCGAGGACAAGAATGCGATCCTGCCGATCGACGCGGCGATCCAGTCGAACCTGCGCGAAACCACGACGCGCGTGCTCGCTTCGCTCACGCCACGTGAGGAGCGCGTGCTGCGCATGCGCTTTGGCATCGGCATGAACACCGACCACACGCTGGAAGAAGTCGGCCAGCAGTTCTCGGTGACGCGCGAACGTATTCGTCAGATCGAGGCGAAGGCGCTGCGCAAGCTGAAGCATCCGAGCCGGTCACGGAAGCTGCGCAGCTTCCTGGATAACTAAGCTTTACAGTCAATATTGACTTCATCGAAATAAAACGGCGGGCCAAAGGCCCGCCGTTTTAGTTGGACGTTAGTTAATCGAAGCGACTGGAGATGACGGTTGCACCACACGCCCGCCCACGCTAAAACTAACATTAGAATAATTCTAAAGTGAGTTTCATGTTTCAGGGTCTCGCGGCGCGGCGGCAATTCCGCGATCTGTCCGAAGCCGAAGTGCTGGCGCTCGCCATTTCCTCCGAGGAAGATGATGCGCGGATCTACGCCAGCTACGCCGAACAACTACGCGAGTCCTATCCGGCGACAGCGAAAATGTTCGACGAGATGGCGGCGGAGGAGGACGGCCATCGGCAACTGTTGATCGACTCTTTCAAGAAGCGTTTCGGCCAGGTGATCCCGCTGATCCGGCGCGAACATGTGGCGGGTTATTATTCCCGACGTCCAGTCTGGCTCGTGCAGAACCTCGGCCTCGATCGCATCCGCGCGGAGGCGGAGCGAATGGAGGACGACGCGGCGCAGTTCTATGTCCGTGCCGCGCAGGCCAGCACCGATCCTGACACACGCAAGCTGCTTGGCGATCTCGCCGCCGCCGAACGCCAGCACGAGCACAGGGCGGAGCAACTTAAATCCGCGACGCTGGCGGGCGGGGCGCGCATGGAGGAAGACAACAAGGCGCGGCGTCAGTTCGTCCTGACATGGGTGCAGCCCGGTCTCGCCGGCTTGATGGACGGGTCGGTCTCAACGCTCGCGCCGATTTTCGCCACCGCCTTCGCGACGCAGTCGACATCGACGACGTTCACCGTCGGTCTCGCGGCGTCGGTCGGCGCGGGCATCTCCATGGGCTTTACCGAAGCTGCGCACGACGACGGCGTCATCTCCGGGCGTGGATCGCCGGTGAAGCGCGGTCTGGCGTCGGGATTGATGACCACAGTCGGCGGCCTCGGGCACGCGCTGCCTTATCTCATTCCGCAATTCTGGACGGCGACGGCGCTCGCCAGCATCGTCGTGTTCTGCGAGTTGTGGGCGATCGCGTGGATTCAAAACCGCTACATGGAGACGCCGTTTCTTCGAGCGGCTTTTCAGGTCGTGCTCGGCGGCGCACTGGTGCTCGCCGCCGGCATCTTCATCGGCAACAGCTAACCACGTTATTTCACACCCTCCACAAACGCCTTGAACGCTTCCGCGTAATCGGGATGCCAGCGCGAGAGGGCCGGGCGGTTCTCGACGACATCGCCCATGGCCCATGTCATGCGCTTTTCATCCAGTTTGCGCGACACGTCGTTGTCGGGGCAGAGGATGTAGAAGTCGTTCGCGATGAGCCGTTCGATCATGAAATCGACGGTCTGCTCAGCTGTCCATGCGCCGGCAGGTTTCTCGGTGCGGCCACGCGCGGTGAGACCTGTAAACACGAAGCCCGGGATCAGCAGATGGGCGCTCACCTGGCACTCAGGCGTGTTGCGCAGTTCGTGCTGCAGCGCCTCGGTGAAGGCTTTCACGCCGGCTTTTGCAACATTGTAGGCGGGATCACCCGGTGGCGTGGTGATGCCTTGTTTTGAGCCGGTGTTGATGATCAGTCCGGGGCGTTTGCGCGCGATCATGCCGGGTGCGAATACTTGAGAGCCATTGATGATGCCCCACAAGTTGACCCCAAGCACGCGCTCCCAGTTTTCACGCGGACCAAACATGGTGCTGCCGGGCTGGATGCCGGCGTTGTTGATCAGCACATCGGTGCCGCCGAAGCGGTCGCGCACCGCAGTCTCCAGCCGCTCGATCTCGTCGCGGCGGCTGACGTCGGCTTCCATGGTCATGACATCGGCCGCACCGCCCGGCGCGGTAGCGGCAACGACGGTCGCGGCTTCGGCAAGCCGCGCCTTGCCCAGATCGGCGATGCAGATTTTCAGGCCGAGCTGCGCAAACCGTGCTGCTGCGGCCAGGCCGATGCCGGACGCTCCGCCGGTGATGACGGCGACGGCATTGGGAACAAGGGCAGGATGCGACATGGCGATTCTCCGGGCAGCGTGGTTTCAAGTGAGGTATCCCGAGGGATAGTGAACGAAGGCGTGTGCCCGGTTGATACCGCAAGAATGCATCAATCTTTTGATGTATTGCGCAGGTGGGTAATGGCGAGGATTCGGAGATGTCTAATGCATCGCGACCGGCAACGGGGATCAAAGAATGTTGAGCGAAGTCTGACCCAAGCACATCAGATCAAGGCAGAGGCGGCCGCAGACGTCATTGTCCGGACGCATGGGCCATGTCATCATTGTTGAGTAATTTCAAAACGGGGTTCATCATGATCGCGCGCACATTCGCGACCGTTCTTGTCCTTCTTTCTGCCTGCACCGCCACTCCCACCGTAGCCGCCCAATGTGGCGGAGATTTCCAGACCTTCATCGGAAGCATGTCGCGCGAAGCACAGGCGGCGGGGATTTCGCAGGGCGTGATCTCGGAGGCGCTTGGTGGGGTTACGCAGGATGGCGCGGTGCTGGCGTTCGACCGGCGCCAGCGCGGCACTTTCAACAAGACATTCGAGCAGTATGTGGCGACGCGCGTGGGGCCGGGGCGGATCAACACCGGCAAGGCGATGCTGCTGCGTAACGCCTCGCTGCTGTCGCGCATCGAGCGGCAGTTCGGGGTGCCGCCGGAGATCCTTGTTGCGATCTGGGGGCTGGAGAGCGATTTCGGCAAGGGCGATATGGGCAAGCTGCCGGTTTTCCGCGTGCTGGCAACCATGGCGCATGACTGCCGCCGCACCGAGTTGTTTCAGGGCGAGTTGCTGGCGGCGCTGAAGATCGTACAGCGGGGCGATCTTACCATGCGCGATATGATCGGCGCCTATGCCGGCGAGATCGGGCAGACGCAATTTCTCCCATCGTCTTACATCAAGTATGGCGTTGATTTCGACGACAATGGCCATGTCGATCTGCGCCACAGCGTGCCGGACGTGCTGGCCTCCACCGCCAATCTGTTGAAGACCAACGGCTGGCGGGCCGGCGGGGACTATCATGAAGGCTCGGAAAATTTCGATGCGATGCGCGAGTGGAATCGCGCGGAGGTCTATCGCAAAACCATTGCCTATTTCGCAGATCGGCTAGCGGGGCAGTAATTTTGCGAATGCCAGGAGCGGCAGCAATGCCGCTTTTTGCTATGCGTATCGCCCATGGCGAATGTGCGATAGCTTATAAATCAACGCGAACAGCAATCAGACCTTGATAGGGATTCCGTAGGCAGATGTCTGAACAAATTTGTGCGTGGCTGGCGTCACAGCAGGACGCGATGCTGGCGATGATGGAGAAGGTCGTCAATATCGACAGCGGATCCTACGACAAGGCTGGCGTCGATGCGGTGGGAGAGGTCTTCTCGGATTTTTTCAGAAGCCATGATATCGACGTTGAACGTCTGCCAAGCAGCACGTCCGGCGATATCTTTCGGGCTCGCATCTCGGGACCGGGTAACGCGCCGATCATCATGATGGGCCATCGCGACACCGTGTTTCCCAAGGGAGAGGCCGCGCGCCGTCCCTTCACGGTGAAAGATGGCCGTGCTTATGGTCCGGGCGTGATGGATATGAAGGGTGGCCTCGTCTTGAACGCTTACGTTCTGGCTGCTTTCAAGAAGTTCGGCGGAAATTCCGCGCCGCTGGTGGCGCTCCTGACGTCGGACGAGGAGATCGGCTCTCCGCACTCGCGCAGCGTGATCGAAGAAACCGCACGCGGAGCACGCGCCGTCTATAACTCCGAGCCGGGGCGAGTGAGCGGGAACGTCGTCTCCGGGCGCAAGGGCGGCATCTTCATGGTCATGGACGTCATCGGGAAGGCTGCTCATTCCGGCGTCAATTTCCAGGATGGGCATAGCGCCATTCATGCTCTCGCTCACAAGACAGTAGATATTGCGGCATTGACCGATCTTTCGATCGGCCTGACGCTGAACGTCGGATTGATCTCCGGCGGACAGTCGGTCAACACCGTGGCGCCGTCGGCAACCGGCGAGATCGATATGCGATATGCCAGACATGCCGACCGCGACCGCATCGTTGGCGAAATCGAACGAATCGTCAGTAAGGAACACGTCGCGGGCACGTCCGCGACCCTGCGGATCAAGGGTGAATTTCTGCCTTTCGAGCAGACCGTGGGAAATGCGAGCCTTCTATCCATCTATCAGGAGGCGGCGCGGCTTAGCGGCTTGACGTTGGAAGGTGAGTTCACCGGTGGCTGTGCGGACTCAGGCTTCACCTCGGCCATCGGCACACCAACCCTTTGCGGGACGGGACCGGTCGGAGGAATGGCGCACAGTCCCGATGAATATCTGGTGGTGGACAGCATCGTGCCGCGCGCTCAATCACTTGCACGGGCCATTGCAGCAACTGCACCGCTTAAGACTTGATTGTTGTTGTCAGGTGCATGAATGGTCATTGCCAACCGATGCGCCGTTGTGGCCACCACAAGCCGCGACAGCTCTGTGTGCCGGATCGCTTCTCTGCGAGAAGGCCAAGCACGACGTCTAACGAAATAAGTATCAAAATCAAAATGATGCTCGGGCGGATGGCTCCGCCCGAGCCATTTCAGCCGTGAAATTTTGTCGCGTTACTTCTTCTTGGCTTTTTTTGTCTTTTTGGCTTTCTTCGCCGTCGTTTTCTTCGCTGCCTTCTTCGCCTTCTTGGCTTTCTTCGCCATAGCAACCTCTCAGGTTTGAGTTGACGACAACGTCAGGCGAGGCTTGCTCGGCAGAGGGCCTTGGTGCAGCAGCCTCACGACAATCCGAACTGATTCGCGTTGCGTTGTCTTGCGCTTTCCAAAGTTGTGCAGAATTTATGACGTTTCCGAGTGCCTTTCGCGATCGACGGCAGGGGCTATACGGTTAACGATCGGCGAAGAGTTTGGTGACGAATGTCGGAAACGGACAGACGGTAGCGTCCGTTGAACGAGCTTCGTTCATCTACGCCAACTCACGCGCCTTCCTTCATGGTTTCACAACCACGCTGTGGATTCTGCGATCGCGGTGAGATTCCGTTAAGCGTGCAGGCGCAGGATGCCGCGCATTCCGAGAGAATTAGTATTTCAGCAAGTCGCATTCGGGGTTTGGGCTAATGCGTGGAATTAAGAACAAGAGCCAGCGATGGGCGGCCCGCGTGCATTGTCGCGCGGTCGGGATCTGAGCATGCTGAGCGTGCCGACACTGTTTGTCGTCTTTGTCGTCAATTTTCTGGCGATCGGCCTGGTGTGGACTTACGTCGCCCGCAGTTATCCAAATTTCAGGGCAGCACGCTATTGGTGCGCGACGGCGCTACTTGCTGCACTGGGGGCGGGGCTGGCGTTGCTGCGCGGGCAGGTCGATCCGTTGGTTCCAATCCTGCTTGGCAACGGCCTGATCATCTTCGCCTGCTGCATCGGCGCGATGGGGATCAAGTGCTTCTACGGCAGGCCGATCTCCTGGCTGCCGGCTTTTGTGATTACGGGCACGAGCGTAGCCGGTCTTGCCTTGTTCAAGATCTGGCATGACGACATGGTCGCCCGCATCGTGATCTATTCGATCGGACAGACGCTACCCTTGGCGCTGTCGCTACGGGATTTGCTGTCGGAACAAAAGCAGCCATTGAACCCAGGTGCGCGGATGGCCGCATCCATCACCTTTCTCATTGTCGTTGTGCATGCCGTGCGCTCGATCGCGGCCGTGTTCGAGATCGGCGGCCCGGTGATGCTGATCGAGTTCAACCAGTTCCAGGCCATCATGGTGGTGTTGCTGGTGTTCGCTGCGATGGCATGGAATTTCGGCTTCCTGTTGATGGCGATCGATCGCCTGCGCGCCGAGGTCGCGAACCTCGCCATGTTCGACGATCTTACCGGTTCGGCCAACCGCCGCCAATTACTGGCGCGGCTTGAGGAGGAATGCGCACGATCCGATCGCGCGATGCAGCCTTTCGCGCTTTTGGTGATCGACCTTGACGGATTCAAGGAAATCAATGATGGGCATGGCCATGCCGCCGGCGATGAATGCCTGCGGCTGTTCACCCGCGCGGTGCAGGCGCAGTTGCGTACCGGCGATCTGCTGGCGCGCATTGGTGGCGATGAATTCTGCGTGGTGTTGCCGTCAACCACGCTGCGCGAGGCTGCGATCGTCGCCCGTCAGATCGTCGAAGTCTGCCGCGCCGAATGCGCACAATGGAACAGCACATTAATTTCACTATCCGCTTCGATCGGCGTCGCGCAATGGCGTCCTGAGATCGGCCGTCATTCCGACCGGCTGATCGCGGAAGCCGACCGGGCGCTTTACATTGCCAAGAAGGACGGCAAGAACGGCTACGCGCTCCACGAGGACGCGCCGTTGCTTGAGCCGGCAGAAACTTCAAAGCCTTTTCTCAAGACCGCATGACGGCTGCTCGCCAACATGCGGACCCGACCGCCCGTTGATTCAAGCTGCCATTGATGGATTTTCGGCTTATTTATCGATTGAAAACCACGTGATTGATTGCTTGGCTGGAGTGAAGATTCCTTAAGTGCTCCGGCTCCATCGTCGCCTCGCATTAGAGGTGGATGAAAATGATGAGCGTCAGCGCGGAATGGGCGATTTGCGCCCGGGAGCGGCAACAATGCTGAGTGTGCCGACGCTGTGGACTGTCTTCGTCACCAATTTCCTGGCGCTGGGTCTGGTCTGGACTTACGTCATGCGCAGCTATCCGAATTTTGATGCCGCACGCTTCTGGACCGCGGCGGCGTTTGTCGCCGCATTTGGCGCTGCGCTGGCGATGCTGCGCGACGTCATGCCTCCGCTGGTGCCGTTGATGATCGGAGGCACGATGTTGATCGCTGCCTGCAGCCTGACTGCGATGGGAATCGAACGGTTTTACGGACGCCCCGTGTCATGGCGCATTCATGCGCTGGTTCTCGTGCTCAGTTTCGCCGGCCTGACTTATTTCGCGGCCTGGCAGTCCAGCACGGCGATGCGCATCGTCACTTACTCTGTGGGACAGTCGATCGTCATTGGGTTGACGCTGCCGCTCACGCTGTCTCAACAGCGCGAGCGTAAACATCCCGGCGCGCGCCTGGCGGGCTGTATCGCTATCCTGATCATTGCTGTGAATGTGGTCCGTTCCCTCATGGCTTTGCTGCATATCGGCGGGGAAGTGTCGATGATGCATTTCAATGCATTTCAGTCGGTGCTGGTGCTGGTGCTGGTGTTCCTGTCGATGATGTGGAACTTCGGCTTCCTGCTGATGGCGATTGATCGGCTTCGCAGCGAGGTTGCCGATCTTGCGATGTTCGATGATCTGACCGGCGCGGCCAACCGCCGCCAGCTGCTGGTGCGACTGGATGAAGAATGCGCGCGCTCCGATCGCGCGATGCAGCCGTTTGCGTTGCTGGTGATCGATCTGGACGGTTTCAAGGACATCAATGACGGATACGGTCATGCTGCCGGCGATGAGTGCCTGCGAGTGTTCACCCGTTCGTTGCAGGCGCGGCTCCGCACCGGAGATCTGTTGGCGCGCATCGGCGGCGACGAATTCTGCGTGGTACTGCCGTCGACCACACTGCGCGAAGCGGCTCTCGTCGCGCGACAGGTGCTTGATGCCTGCCGCGCTGAATGCGTTGCTTGGCATGGCGTGTCGATTCCGCTCGCGGCGTCGATCGGCGTCGCGCAATGGCGTCCCGAAATCGGACGGCATCCCGATCGACTTATCGCAGAGGCGGATCGCGCTCTTTATATCACCAAGAAAAACGGCAAGAACGGCTGCGCACTTCATGAGGATGTGCCGCCGCTCGCGCCTACAACGGAATTTCTCAGTCAAACTGTCTGACCGCAGCAACCCGCGTGGCTTGAACCGCAGCTGCGTCTGATCGCCTCGAACTTGTTCTGACGTGAAATCGTCGCCGGGCTGCACCGCCCGGCGATTGTCGTTATGAGTGCGTGGAACCACAGGAATGAAAGAAAGTTGATTTGGGGTACTCACAGGGAGTGCAGGCTATGGAAGAAGATCCTCGCAGGCCGCAGACGATGGCCCTTGCACCTGTGTTGATATTCGCGCTGATCCTTGTCGCGGTATTCGGCGCGGCGGTGGTTACGACGCTGGATCACAAGCCAGTCGTTGTTGCAGGAGATAGCGCGCCGCCAGGGACGACAGGACTGGCAAGACCGCATCCGAAATCGGATACACGGTAGCAGGGTATGTGTTGTGCGCAGCCGTTGACGCATCGGTAGTCCCGTCTGGCGTCATTTTCCGCGTGTGGCATGCCCCGCGTACTCATCGCCGCGAGTTCCCGATTTAACCTCCAGCACACCTATTAAGGTTGCCGCACGGGTTTCGTTGCGATGTCGCACAGACTGGCTAGCGTTGCTGCTCCGGGACATTGCAGCTTGCCCGGACACTGCGTGGCGAAGACGTCGGGCGGTATATTGCGCCCGGCGGCTTCGTTTGAACCCCGAGGGCGCGGTCATGATTTCAGTCGATGAGATTTTTTTTCGTTTCCTGAGTTCGCAGACGCCGCCCGTTCACGGCGCGGTCTGGCATCCGTGGCATGTCGTTATTCCACGGCGCACCATCACCGGGCGGCTCGCATGGGGCACGGTGTGGCGCCGCCGCGACCGGCGTCGCTGGATCTATAAGCAATGCATTTCGCGGCGAGGCGATCATGCGTGAACGTCGCACACGTCCGCGCATCGTGATTTCGCGGCAGGCATTGGTCCACTTTAAAGGGCAGCGTTCAGTTTTTCCGTGTCACGTCCGGGACATTGGCTCCGCAGGCGCCGGCATTCGCCTGCAGGATGTTCATCTCTTTCCACTTGAGTTCGATCTGTCCTTCGACGGCTTTCGCACCACGCGCCACTGCAAGGTGATATGGCGCGACAATTATTTTTGCGGAGTTGCGTTCTAGGCGCGATGCGTAAGGTCCTGCTAAGCCGCCATGACGCCGGGTCAGCGGATATCGAGGATCTCCAGCTCGTGCTCCCCCACGCGCACCACATCGCCGACGCTTTTGCCGAACAATGCCCGCGCCAGCGGAGCGACATGGGAAATCTTGCCTTTCACTGGATCGGACTCGTCCTCGCCGACAATGCGGAAGGTCTGCTCGCGACCGTCGTCGCGCGCGAGCTTCACGGTGTGGCCGAAGCGGATGTATTCGGTGGTGTCTGCATTGTGCACGACATGCGCCGTCGCGCGCCGCGCTTCCCAGTAACGCATGTCGCGTGCCGCCCGCGCCAGAGCGTCACTCTCGCCACCGTTCTCGGCCTGGGCCTTGACGAGGGCGTCGTGGGCGCGCGCAAGTTCAGCCTCGATCTGCGCGAGGCCTTCTGCGGTGACGTCGTTCGGATGTTCGGAGATCGACAGCTCGGGCAAATCGATCGGACCGTTCCCGTCCGGCTCCTTGACGAATGCTCTGCTCATGGGTTCCCTATACTAAAGGGTTTCCAGCCTTTTGGACCGCGATGGTTTGCCGCAACTTGCGTGAGGCTGGCGGGTTCTTATCTACGTGAACTTGTGAACAAAGGACGGCTCTGCAACGCCATGACAGACGATAGCCTGTTTTACCGGACCACCGCGCGCCGCGGCGGCCGTCGTCCACCGATTATCGATCAGGATGGCAACGAGGTACACCCCGGCGGGGGGGCTTTTGGCGGGTCCGGCTTCAATTTTAACGGTGCCGGCGATGCGTTCAGCGGCATCCAGTTCGGTGCCGGTCCGTTTTTTGGCCCCCTGACGCGCGAGCAGCGTTTCGCACGGATCGATGCCCTAGCGAAGCTGCTGGACGTCGCCTTCGTCCTGCCGGGTACCAAGGTGCGCTATGGCATTGACGGCTTGATCGGGCTTATTCCCATCATCGGAGATCTCTTCACCACGGCGATCTCGCTGTGGATCGTTCGTGAGGCACGCGCGCTCGGTGCGCCGCGGCATGTGGTGGCGCGGATGCTCGCCAACGTCGCGCTCGATGGCGTGGTCGGCCTGGTGCCGTTCGTTGGTGACGCGTTCGACGTTATGTTCCGCGCCAATATGCGCAACATGCGCATCCTCAAGCGCTGGATGGACAAGCAACCGAGGCAGCCCTGAACAAGACAAGCTTGAAAAGGGCAACTCAAAGATAGGAATGATAGAGAAAGCCGCGCGATCGGTTCTAAAGATCAGCCGGCAGCGCGTTGCTTTTCCTCGTCCGCTTCTTCGTCCACCTCAACTGGCTCCGGCCGGTTGCGCTGAAGCGGGAACGCATCGCTTTCATACAGCGTGCGAATGCCGCTCTGGTCGAAGCGCGCTTCGTCCACCTGCAGATAGGCGCCATTCAGGGAGTCGGCAGGGAGTTGTTCGATCGCGAACTGCACGGCCTCGGCTGCGGTCGGAAACCGGCGATAAGCAAAACCGGCGCGCTTCTTCTTGCGGATCGCCGCAGGAAAGAGTTCGGCTTCGGTGTTGAAATTGAACGCAGCCATGATCTCGGCCTTTTGATTGGGGATGTGATGGAAGCCAACGACGTGCGGGGCACGGGAACCGGGGCCGCGCGGCGCTGCGTCATCAGGCAAGAACAATCCCTAATATAGGCCTTTTTTTGCCGATTGCGACCCGTGAATGGGTTATATGATAAACGAGATCAACACGCTCTCATGGCTTAATTATCGCTTGAAAATCAAGGCTCTAGCGGAAGCGCGAGACGAGTCTACTTGCGACCCGGTCGCACGATCGTCGTTAGTTCACCACGGCCGACTTGTGGAAGCGCGAACCGCGCTGTGTCGCGATCTCAGCCATCTTTTCCTCGGTTACTGGAACAACTTTTAGCTGGGTCGGATAAGTTTCGACATGGACATCGTCGCTTGACGCCAGCCTGATGTGGCGCAAAGGCGCTTCTTCCATTTCGCCGCTGACACCACGCCGCGTTGCATATTGCCATGCGTCTAGCATGCCGCCGTCGCGAAGCGCTTTCTCGACTGCGCCGGCATCCTTACCAGTCATTTTCTTGAGCTCTGTCGCGGTAAGGCCAATCACGATTTCCTGTTTGGGCGTGGTGACCTTGAAGAGCGTCACCCTGTTAATTGCGAAAGCGGGATGAGAGATCACGGCATCAATGAGAAGGCCCGCGAGGCCGAGGCTTAAAACTATGTGGCGCGACGTTGTTGACATGGAAAATCCTGGAAGTTCTTTGGCAGCGTTTCTTGTTGTTGGCGGCAGATGTGGAGCATCGATAAATAGGTGCCGCCGCGGCTGAAATAAGCCGCGCACGACACATGTCTCCCTTGCAACGGGAATGTTACGTTCGATTAAACGTTACTTCGGCTGATGTTTGAGTGCCGCCGAGTTGATGCAGTAACGCAGTCCGGTTGGTCCAGGACCATCCGGAAAGACGTGGCCGAGATGGCCCTGGCATTTCGAGCACAGCACCTCGGTGCGAACCATGCCGTGCGAGAAATCGCGTTCCTCGTCGATGCTGCCATCACCGACGGGCTGCGAGAATGCCGGCCAACCGCACCCCGAATCGAACTTCGCGTCCGATTCAAACAGAGGCTGTCCACAACCTGCACAGACGTAAGTGCCGGGGTCGAACGAGTGATCATACTCACCGGTAAACGGCCGCTCGGTCGCCTTCTCGCGCAGTACGGCATACTGCATCGGCGTCAGTTCACTGCGCCATTCGGCATCAGATTTCTCGATCTCGCCGGAGCCGGGCTTGGTCTTGATGTCGGTCATTCTTGGGCTGCTTTACGTTTGTGTTAGTTCGAAGCCCGCGTGTCGCTGACGAGTGCTGGCTTCTCTCGATAGCTTTCGGCGAAGATCTTTTTCAGATTCTCGATCTTCGGCAAATCGTTGAACACAATGTAAGGTTGGTTCGGGTGAAGTGTCAGGTAGTCCTGATGATAATCTTCTGCCGGATAGAAGGCCTGCAGCGGCTCAAGCGTGGTCGCGATCGTCTTCTTGTAAACCTTCGCACCATTGAGCTGCGCGATATAGGCCTCGACCACCTTGCGTTCCTGCGCATCGGACGTGAATACGGTCGATCGATACTGCGTGCCGCTGTCGGGTCCTTGACGGTTGAGTTGCGTCGGGTCGTGCGCCACAGAGAAATAAATCTGCAGCAGCTTGCCGAGCGTGACCTTTTTCGGGTCGTAGGTAATCTGCACCGACTCGGCGTGACCTGTGGTGCCGCGGCTAACCGTGTCGTAGTTCGCGGTGCGGGCCAGGCCGCCGGCGTAGCCCGAGACCGCTTTCACGACGCCGTTGGTGTGTTGGTAGACTCCTTGAACGCCCCAGAAGCAGCCGCCAGCGAGCACCAGCGTCTTCAAACCGTCGCTCTGCGCCACATCCGACACCGGTGGTGGAATGATGAAGGCTTCCTCAGCTGCGCGTGAGGGCGAGGCGAACCACGACAATGCCAGTACGCTTGCGGCGGCAAGGGCGATTGAGGTCCGGCGGAATGAAACGTTGCGCATGGGATTTCCTTAACAGTCATCAAATCGCGTTACGGATGCCACAGATACGCGATGAAACCGGCACCGTTACATTCCCATGGCCACACATGTTTGTGAACCCGAAACGGGCATGACAGCTCCATCGGCTATCGGGACTCTGATGCCATTGCACACCGGGCAACGCGACGCCGACGAGAGCTTCCAGGGGAAAAATTTGCGAGGCGGGCGCTCGCTTGCCTGCGCCGTCACTCTGGACTGCGCGGGCAGGACGAGATCTGTCCCAAGCCAAAGCGAGGCATGTGTTTATCCGCACCTGGCAATTGACAGTCGCTGTGGAAAAAGAACAAATAGCGAACAAATGACTCGCCAGCCGAAAGCCGGCTTGTCAGTGTGACGAGCAACAACGGAGGGCACCATGTTTGAACCGGCAACCCAAAGTGACATCGATCGCTATGACCGGGCAGTCGATGGCGCCATTGCAACCTGCGGCGGCGACCTTCGCGGAGCGCTCAAAGCTTTGATCATCGCGAATGAATATCTCGAAGAGGAGTTAAGGCAGGTTCTGGATTTGGTTTCCGAGCAGCCGATGCTGGAGGTGAACGTGACGTCAAGGCGGAATGTCGCATAGCTGAGGCGGAAAACTCAGTCTCGGCTACAACGTCTGTGTCCTGGCAGGTCTGGCGAGGACCGCATGCTCCTCGTATTGGGGAAGATCGTCGGTGAGCGCGAACCACGGCGCCTTGGAGCCAACAAAGATGTGTGCGGTTGGTCGAATCGACGGATCATCGACCAGGGTGCCCATGGTGACATGGACAAAGCCGCCGTCACGGACGACCGAATAAAGGAGCGAGCCGCACACCTTGCAATGTGCGTCATGGCCACTCTCGTCGCCAAAGCGCATGAGACTGTCGGCCCCCTCGGTGATCTCCAGTTTGTCGCGCTCGATGCCGGCGAACGGTTTGAATGCTGCACCGGTCGCCCGCCGGCAATTTGAGCAATGACAATTTGCGGCGTAGACGAATTCGTCCGTCACAGCATAGTGGACGGCACCGCACAGGCATTTTCCGGCAAGCTTCCGGGCGCTTGTTATCTTCCCGTCTATCATCGGCTTCTCCATCGCAAGGGGATGGCTGGGACAACCTACTTCATCAACTCTTTCGCCACCGCCATGTACATCGGCAGACTAGACCGGATCATTGGCGGCATTGCCGGCTATCGGATGCGAGGCATAACGGACGATCACCATCTCGGCCTTAGGATCGATGTAAATGCTCTGACCGTAGATGCCGCGTGCCACGTATGCGTTGTGTTCATTGTGGGTGATCCACCACATGTCGCGATAGGACCAGCCCTTCAGCAAGGCATAGCCTGCTTTCGCGAAATCGGTCCTTGTCGCCGCCCTTTTCGATATCGGCGACGGCGGCTTCAGGAATGATTTGCTGGCCGTTGAATTTGCCCGTGATTGCGCATCATCTCGCCGAAGCGTGCAAGATCGCGCAGTGTGGTGTTCAGATCCGCCGCCGCCGGATTCGGTGCCGATGCTATCCACCATGAAGTAGCCGTCATGCTCTGCGCCGAGCTTCGACCAGATCGCGTTGGACAGAAGGTCGGCCATCGACTGGCCGCTGGCGCGCTTGACGATCCACGCCAAAACCTCCGCGTTCGCTGTCTTGTAGGCGAAGGCTTCTCCGTGGTTGCCGTCCTTCTTCAGCGTGATCGAGAAAATCGTAGAAGCTGCGCGGGCCCTGATAGTTCGGTCCGCTCGGCGCCATTCCGCCGGCGCGCGCATAGTCGAACACTTCGGCCTTCGGATCGGAATAATCTTCCGAGAACTTCACGCCGATCGTCATGTCCATCACCTGGCGGACGGTCGCGTCACCATAAGCGGAGTCTTTCAGTTCCGGTACGTATCTCGTCACCGGCGCTGCCGGATCGAGCTTGCCCTCGGCCGCAAGCATAGCGGCCAGAGTGCCAACGAAGGATTTTGTCACCGAGAATGCAATGTGCGGCCGTTGCGGGCCGCCCGCGCCGAAATACTTCTCGAACACGATCTCGCCCTTGTGCAGCACAAGGATGCCGTCGGTAAAGGTCAAGGCGAGCGCGTCGTTGAAGGTAATCGACTTGCCGTCGAGCGTGGTGAACGCGACATTCGACTAGATCGCGCTCGGCACGCGGCAGCGGGACGTCGCTGGTGCCTTCACCGCGTGAGACGTTGGCGGTCGGCACCAGTTCGCGAATGTGGCTGAACGCCCAGCGCGTGTACGGAAAGCGCGAGCTTGTACCGTCGGCAAAACGGATGATTTTGTCTGGCGGCGGTGGAAAGCCCTGCATCATGCCGAGCACTCTCGGATCGGTTTGTGCGGCGGTGGGAAGCGGCTTCGCCTCAGGCGCTTGTGCGTACGCCGGGATTGCGATGCTAGCGAGAGCGAGCAATCCAAATGCGCCGGACGCGATGATGCGGACTATCATTTGAGTATGTCCCCGGGTTCAGCACAGGCTATCTGTGTCGTGAAGCGACATTTTGGCAGCCTATCCGAGCAGACCGTAGCAAACCACCGCAATCGAGGAATGACGCCTACAAAAAACCGCGAGACAGAATCTCGCGGTTCTTCGATCCCGTGCGGGATCAAATGCCTATGTCACGTGTTACGGGCAAGGATACCTGTTGCCATCGTTGTTCAGATAAGTTCCCGAACGTGGGTCGTAGGAGCGGTAGCGCTGCGCGCAGTAGGCTGCGTTCTGATTGGCCTGGGCAGCCGAAGCGGCGATCGCACCACCGATGATCGCGCCGGCGGCAAGTCCGATGCCGAGTCCCGCAGCGCCGCCGCCACCGCCGCCACGATAGTAGCCGTGCCGATGCCAGCGGCGATACTGCACGTTCGTCAACTTCACTGGAGGAGGCGGCTTTAACGAGACCGACGTTGTTCATCAGCGGCGCCGACGTTGCAGGTAGCGAGGAGGCGAGCGTCGTCGAGCTGACGAGCAGCGCCACGGCAAGACGTCTTGCTGTTCGCATGTGTGCTCCTTTTTTTGAGATTGTAACGTGGATGGATCTAGTCCGTCGCACAGCGAAGCAATGCAATCATGCCACGGGTTTGATGAAAAGCGGATTAAAAATCCGTGTCAATTGCCGCGTTTCGGAACGCGGCTTATTTACCGCATCTACTCCGTTGGCCTGTAGCCGTGCGCGCGGATTGCGCGAAGGTCCTTCACAACGCCGATAATCACCCCCCCCGCGCTCGATCGTCGCAATTGTTTTGCCATCAAGATTGCGGTCGCAATTCATGTGTGTCGGTGCGATGTAAAAGTCTGCGTAACGCCAATCCGGCATCTTGATCCAGTGCAGGTTGGATCGTGCATCTTCTTCATAGGAGACCCGTTCGCCACACACGGCGACGCGATAATTATGCGTCTTCGCGATCACTGGCTCCGTGCGGTCCAGGAAATCATGCAACTCTTCGACCGCTTCCGGCATGATATTGACCCAGTAATCCGTCACGAAGCGACGCGATGCGCCTTCCAGACCGCCGACGAACTGATTGTAGTAGAGATATTCGTAAGGGTGGAGCTCGACGAGTTTGGTCATTGTCCAGGCGTAGCAAGCGGCAATGAAAGCAAGCCGACCATCATCGCGTTGCGATGCCAACGCGCCAACAGGTCGATGCTGAGCCGATGCCGGCAGAATTGCGATCGGCGGAAACACGAACAGGAAATGACGGCAGCCATCGAGCGCCGGTCCTTCGTGACGACCTGACACGCACAGGAAAGATCGCGGGAATGCGACACCCGGTGCACGGCGGTACGTGCCGCTCAGCCCGATCCCAGGTCATCAAGAGTGCACGCGCCCAGCGTAAGCAGCGGAAGCCGGATCGCAATGTAGGTGGGAATGTAATAACGAGGGACATCGGCCATCTCGTACATCTGGCCGAAGAGAATCGTCCGGATACGATAGTGAAATTCGCCAAATGAAATCAGGCCGCGGATCGGGTTGAGCGGCGAGAGCGCCGCATAAGGCCATGCCACAATCATGATGACATAAGCGACGACGAGTGCGGGCAGAAACCACAGCGCCGATGTCAGCACGAATTGCGTACGTTCCTTCCAATGTCCCACAACCGGCCGCGGCATGTTGATCAATATGGCAAGGCCGGCATATCCAAGCATCAAGAGACTGAGCGATCTGATTCCGAGCGCCGCCCCGGTCATGACGCCAACGCCGACCACGTGGCCCATGCGCGGAGTTGGCAAGTCACGTGTGGCGCGGATCAAGAAATAGGTTGCGCCAGCCATGAATGTGGCCAGCGGGATACCCTTGGTGTGGTTGAACATGCCGCCATACCAAGAGCCGCACAACGCGAGCGCTACAATGGCAAAGAATCCCGCGCGCGGACCGGCAATGAGTCGCGCCGTCGCGCCGGCTGCACAAATGCCGCCAACGCCGATCAGGGCGCAAAACAGATGTCGGAATTCATAAGTGTCGACCGGGAGGATGTTGCCGAGCAGTACCGCGACAACGTCGAACAGGCCGCCATAAAGATAGAGGTTATCGAACTTGAACAGCGACTGATCGGCGAAACCGCTTTTATAATAAGCGATGATGAGTTCACCGTAGTGGTGTTGCAGACCTTCATCGTTGGAAACAGCGTAGTCCTGAAAGGTCCAGAAGACGAATGCGATCAGGGCGATCAGCACGCCGGCCGATGCGAGATCGAATGCGCTGCATTCGGCGATCCAACGCACCCAGCGCTTTGATCGCGCGCGAAAATTGGCAGGCGCAGACAGTCCCGGCTCGGCTTGTCCGAGCTGTCCGGTAATGGAATCGCTCATTCCTGTAGACGCCCCTCATCCCATTCGTCGCATGCTGCGACGATCTCCCCCTGCCGGCATCTTGGGCCGGCTTGGCTAAACCATAGGTGGGGGGCTAACGACTGCTCAAGCAAATTACGTTTTGCAGTGCGGGAGTCTGTATCGGAAAAAGGTATTAGACCACGATCGTCAATCGCTTTGCTGCGCGGGTGATGCCGGTATAAAGCCAGCGGGCGCGGCTATCCTGAAACGCGAAGCTTTCATCGAACAGGACGACGTCATTCCATTGCGACCCTTGGGATTTGTGCACCGTGAGCACATAGCCGTAGTCGAATTCATCGTAGGGGCGACGCTGTTCCCACGGAATGTCCTCAATGCCGCCAGCGAAGCAATCCGCGCGCACCGAGACCTTGGTGACCTTCGCGCCGAACTCCTCTTCGGGCGACAGCCGCATGGTGATGATTTGGGACTTTGACTGCGCGCGCGCTTTCACACGCCATAGCCCGCCATTGAAGAGCGCCTTCTTACGGTTGTTGCGCAGGCACACCAGCTTGTCGCCGGCGACCGGCAACGGGTCCTCGATATTCTGCTTTTGCCGCACGCGCATGTTGTAGGAGCGGCGGGTGTTGTTGCGGCCGACGAGAACTTGGTCGGCTGCCATCACGCGGTCGGGATTGAGGCTGTCGCGCCGAACGACCTCACTGTCGCCGAAAGTGCCGAGATCAAGTGTGCGGCCTTCGCGCACCGCCATCGACATTCGCACGATCGGATCGTCCTGTGCCTGGCGATGAACTTCAGTCAGCATGGCGTCCGGTTCGGAGTCGGTGAAAAAGCCGCCGCCCTGGATCGGCGGCAATTGCGCCGGGTCGCCAAGTACCAGCAGGGGGCAATCGAACGACATCAAGTCACGGCCCAGTTCCGCATCCACCATTGAACACTCGTCAATGACAATCAGTTTGGCTTTTGAGGCAGGCGCGTCGTCCCACAACTCGAAACTTGGCTGCTCTTCGCCGGACTCGCGGGTGCGGTAAATCAGCGAGTGAATTGTGGAAGCGTTGTCGCAGCCCTTGTTCCGCATCACCAGCGCGGCTTTGCCGGTGAAGGCTGCGAATTTCACATTGCCATCGACGCCGTCGGCAATATGCCGTGCCAGCGTCGTCTTCCCGGTGCCGGCATAGCCGAACAACCGAAAGACCGGCGGCGTGCTGCCCTTCCCAGGTTTGGCTTTAAGCCATTCCGAAACGGCGCGGAGGGCCTGATCTTGATGCGGTGTGAAACTCGGCATGACGATGTGTTTGGCAACTTATGGAAAACGAGAGGATGGAACGTTGGCCAGATGCATAGCTGAACTCGACACTATTAAAGGGTGCAAATAATAGATCTTATCGTGTCGAAACAGCGGTCGCATTGATCGGCTACTTTCGTATATTTAGCAATGCGGTCTCCACATTGAGGCGGCTGGCCGGTGGTCTCGAACGGAGTGCAGGGTGGAGCTTTTCAAGCGTCTCGTCGTCGCGGTCGTCATGATTTTCGTCATTGCCGTGTTTGGCCTGTTCGCATTCAATTTTTACCGCCATTACACATCTGGTGACGGGCCGAGGCCTCCGGTGATCTATGAGCGGTCCGATCGGCCGTCACGTGCCTGATGCGGCGCCAGTACAGGTTGCGCGGCGGCCAGCTGCGCTCCTATAAATGCGTCAAGACAGCCGGGAAACGGCGAATGAGGGGAAGCCTCATACAACCAACAAA
The DNA here is from genome assembly GCA_963751855.1 of uncultured Alphaproteobacteria bacterium. Classification (GTDB taxonomy): domain Bacteria; phylum Pseudomonadota; class Alphaproteobacteria; order Rhizobiales; family Xanthobacteraceae; genus Afipia. The sequence goes on from CAVVWF010000009.1 coordinate 280,290, forward strand.
AATGGAGAGACGCCCTCATGAGTTCTGTATCGTTCGACTTTGCGCCGCTGCTGGCTGAAGGGTTGCCACCCGCTGCGGGGAAATGGACCGGTTTTCCAAGATATAATTTTGTCGGCGGAAATAACGACCCCGATCAGGTCCCTGTCGATCGACTGCTTGCTGCGTCAACAGCGGTATTGACGCGGGAGGGGGCGACGCTGTCGACCTACGGTCTCAACAGCGGCCCCCTTGGCTATCGACCGTTGCGGGAATTTCTGGTCGGCAAGCTCAAGCGGGACGCCGGCATTTCCTGCATGGCGGACGAAATCCTTATCACGTCGGGTTCCCTGCAAGGTCTTGATCTGGTCAACGGCATTTTGACGTCACCTGGCGACACCGTGCTGATCGAACAGGAATGCTATCAGGGATCAATCACACGGCTGGTCCGGCGAGGTGTCAACATCGTCGGCATTCCGCTCGACAGTGGGGGAATGCGGATCGACGCAGTTGCGGCGGCACTCGAGGATCTCAAACGCAAGGGTATTCGCCCGAAATACATTTACACCATTCCCACGGTGCAAAATCCCACTGGTACGGTTTTGAGTGAGCAGCGCCGTCATGAATTGCTGAAGCTGTCGGCGGAATATAGCGTGCCGATTTTCGAGGACGACTGCTACGCGGACCTGATCTGGAACGGTCAGCGCCCGCCTGCGCTCTATGCCATGAGCAAAATTGGTGGCGTTATCCACATCGGCTCGTTCTCCAAGTCGGTCGCTCCGGCCTTGCGCGTCGGCTACATCGTTGCACCTTGGGAGGTGTTGTCACGCATCCTTCCCATCAAGACAGATGCTGGATCGGGTGCACTTGAACAAATGGTACTGGCGGAATTTTGCGCGGCGCATTTCGCTGACCATGTGCCAAAGTTGACGCGCGGCCTCCGCGCGAAGCTCGATGCATTGATGGAGGCGTTGGCAGAGCAGTTTGGCACCGCGGCAGAATTCGACGAGCCGAAGGGCGGCATCTTCCTGTGGGTCAAGTTGCCGGACAATGTCGATACGCTGAAGCTGTATCAGCAGGCGCTGGCATCCGGGATTGCGATCAATCCGGGTACCGAGTGGTCCATCAACGCCGGGCACAGCAAAAGCCGGCTCAGGCTTTGCTTCGCCAGTCCGTCGGTGGGAGAGATACGTGAAGGCGTGGCCGCGCTGGCGGAAGTCTGCCGCCGCGAATTCGGCGTACCGAGCAGGATTGCGAACGTAGAGCGGGCCGCGAAGTAGAAATCTGGGAGACACTCGTGCTGAGGAAAATTCTGTTCGGCCTTGTGACGCTGATGGTTGTGCTGGTCACGATCATCATCGTCCAGCCGTCCGAATATCGCGTGTCCCGGACGCTGAGTATGGCGGCACCCGCGCCGGACATCTTTGCTCAGATTAACGACTTTCACCGCTGGGAAGCTTGGTCGCCATGGGCCAAGCTCGATCCCGCGGCGAAGGCGTCGTTTGATGGACCAACAGCTGGCAAGGGTGCAATCTTTGCGTGGTCCGGCAACAGCAAGGTTGGCGAGGGGCGGATGACGCTGATCGAGAGCGTTCCAAGCGATCTCGTCAGGGTCAGAACGGATTTCGTGAAGCCGTTCGTCGGCAGCAGCTACAGCGAATTCGTGTTGCGTCCGCAGGACAATGGCACCGCAGTGTCCTGGACGATTTTTGGCGAGAATGATTTCATCGGCAAGGCAATGTGCCTGGTCATCAGCATGGACAAGATGCTGGGTGGTGAAATGGAAAAGGGACTGGCCAGCATCAAAGGGCTGGTGGAAGCGAACAATAAAACGCCGGCGCGAAGCTGATTCGCGCCGGCGTTTTGTAGAACAGTTCGCGATCAGGCGGCGGCAACGCCCCGCAATTCGCCCGATCCGGGCGGCGGGATTGGCTGGCCGTCGTCAGCATATTCATTCAGCTTGTTGCGCAGCGTTCGGATCGAGATGCCAAGGATGTTTGCGGCGTGTGTGCGGTTGCCGAGGCAGTGCTTGAGCGTCTCGAGAATGAGATCGCGCTCAACGTCCGCCACCGTGCGACCGACCAGTGCGCGCGTGACTTGCTCTGCCGCGAGCGTCGCGTGAGCCACGACCGGGGCAGTCTTGGTGAGATCAAGCCGATCTCCATCAGGTGACAGGATGGCGTCGGCACCGATTTCATCGCCGTTTGCCATCAGCACCGCGCGGTGCATGGTGTTTTCAAGCTCGCGGACGTTGCCTTGCCAGCGGTTGGTGGTCAGCACACGTCGCGCATCGGCGGAGATGGGCCTCAGTGGAACTCCGTTCACGTCGGAATACTTCTTTGCGAAGTGCTGAGCCAGTTCGAGAATGTCAGCCGGCCGGTCGCGCAGCGCCGGAATCTTCAGGTTCACGACATTGAGCCGGAACAGCAAGTCTTCGCGGAAGGTGCCTTCGCGCACCGCATCGACGAGGTTGCGGTTCGAGGTCGCGAGGATGCGGATATCAACCGGGACAGGGCGCGTGCCGCCGACGCGATCGATCACGCGCTCCTGAATTGCGCGCAGCAGTTTCGATTGCAGCCGCACGTCCATTTCCGAAATTTCGTCCAGCAGCAGCGTGCCGCCGGTTGCTTCTTCGAACTTGCCGATACGGCGAGCAATGGCACCGGTGAACGCGCCTTTCTCGTGGCCGAACAGTTCGGATTCCAGGAGATGCTCGGGGATTGCCGCGCAATTCACCGAAATGAACGGCCGCTTGGAACGGTTCGAGCGCGTGTGAACGTAGCGCGCCAGGACTTCCTTGCCGGTGCCGGATTCGCCGGTGATCATGACAGAGGCATCAGAGCCGGCAATCTGCTGGGCCAGCTTGATGACCTTCGCCATCGCGTCATCACGATAGATGAGATCGCGAGAGTCGTTGGCGACAGCAGCAAGAACCGCCGCAATTAATTCCGGGTCGGGTGGCAGAGGGATGTATTCTTTGGCGCCTGCATGGATCGCCGCGACAGCGGCGCGGGCGTCGGTGGTGATACCGCAAGCGACGATCGGCACATGAATGTGCTCAGCCTCGAGCCGCATCACAAGGTCGCGGATATCGAGCGCGACATCGACCAGTAAGAGGTCCGCGCCTTTGCCGCCGCGGACAACGCGCATTGCCTGCTCGCTGTCCTCGGCGTGGGTGACCGTTGCGCCACTTGCCATGGCGATCTTGGTCGCCGTGGTGAGCTGGCCCTTCAGAGTGCCGACAATGAGAAGCCGCATGGTTTGCTCCTGTTGAAATCCCGCACCATTCGCGGCGGCAGGTTGTTAAGCTAAAATGACTTAGGCGCGTTCCGCCTTGATAATTTCCGTCATGGTAACGCCAAGCTTGTCCTCAACGAGGACGACTTCGCCACGGGCAACGAGGCGGTTGTTGACATAGATGTCGATGGCTTCGCCGACGCGACGATCGAGTTCAAGAATTCCGCCACGTCGATGTAGTTGTCGCCGTGGACCGACGGATGCAGATCGATGCGGTAATAGCCGATGCCGACGCTGTCGGCGTAGCGCTCGCCGAGCATGTCGCCGGGATGCGTCTCGGCGCGCAGCGTCGCGGACACGTGCGGCTCGACGATCCGCGTCAGCGCGCGCAGCCGGCGCGACTCGCGAATATAGGCTGACTTCGCCAGTCCATCGTCCGTCCCCGTGACGTCGCCGCGCAGCCGCAGCCCCGGCCAGCCCGCGCCGCCATCCGCGCGCGGCGCTTCGGTTTGCAGCCAATGCACCACCGACATCGTCTGCTCCCGCGCATCGTCTTCACGCGCGCGCCGCTCGGCGGCGGAAGCGGTGACCAGGTCGCCGCCGGTGTGATCGAGCATCACCCAGTTCACCACGCAGAGATCGCTGTCGCGGCGGCGCCAGGCGTGAGCTGCGTGCGATCGAGAATGCGCCGGTAGCTCCACAGCCCCGCGAATGCCTTCGCGCACTCGGCGTTCGGCGCGAACGCGTAGGTGATCGGCTCCATCGTCCGCGGATGCGGCGCCGTCCATGACAGCAGACGTCCGGTCCACGACGGCGTCAGCGCCGGCACGAAGTCGCGCCAGTAGTCGTAGCGCGCCGGACGCTCGATCGTGTGATCCTCCCCCGCCCGATGATCGAACACGCAGCACACCGAAAACGCCTGCGCGTTCGTTGGATTCGCGATCGGCTGGCGCGCTCGGCTCGCCGGTCTCCGCCTGCGATTCCGCGCCGGTGACCGATTCGGCGCCGGACGCGGCAATCAGGTCGCCAAGCTCGGTCGCGTCGAGGAAATAGCGTCCGCGCAGCCAGCGCGTGACGCCGTCCTCCAGATCCTGCACGGCCACCGCCGCGATCGTGTCGCCCGCGCCGAGCGACGCGCCGGTCAGCACGTGACGCGTCAGCACGCTGCAATTGTCCGCTCGCCACGTGCGGCGCGAGCAGCGATTGCAGCACCGCGAGCGCCACGCGCGGCTCGTGGCAGAGCGGCGACACCCAGCCGTTGCCAGGATTCAGCCGCGGATTCGCGCGCGCTTCATCGGTCAGCGGATAGTTGCTCGCGATAGTACGCACGCACCGCGTCGCGATACTTCCGGTACGACGCCGTGCACCCGAACCGCTCGATCCATCCATGTTCATCCGGCGGCGTAATCTGCGTCGTCAACTGTCCGCCGATCCAGTCGGACTCTTCGGTCAGGATGACGCGGACACCGGCCTCCGCGGCGGCCAGCGCCGCGCCGCAGCCGCCGACCCCGCCGCCGATGATGACGACGTCGGCCTCGAGATTCGCGCCCGTTCTGCATCCAGACATCGCTGGTGCATGCGGGAGTCATCGCAGTCATCGCGGCAGCTGGCGTCCGTCCCAGAGCCAGACGCGTCCTTCCTGATCGCCGGTGATCACGTCGAGCGTCCCGTCCTGATTCCAGTCGACGACGTGGAGGCCGGCTTCGTGACCGGAGTCGACGGACGGAAGCAGCTCGCGTCCGTCGAGAACGGGCGCATCGGCGGTGCCGATGTTGCGGTACCACATGATGACGTAGCGCCGCGGCGACGTGTCGCGGCGGGTCGAGACGAAGACGTCGAGTTTGCCGTCGCCGTCCCAGTCGGCGACGTCGTGCTGCAGACGGCCCGACGTCGTGTTGCCGAGCACGGGATTCATCACGAGCGCATCGCGCCTTCGGCGACGACAGGAACGATGGTGCGCGTCAGGCGGACGGCCGCCTTGCGCAGCCTTCGTGCCGCCGCCGCCGCGCGCGCCGAGATAGATCGTCAGCACGCCGCGTTCATCGGGGACGACGAGATCGGGCACGCCGTCGCCGTTCCAGTCGAGCGCGCCGGGGCGCGAGCGCGGCGTTCAGACGAGCGGACCCGACGGGCCTTCGACCGCGCGCGGCGCTTCGAAGCGCGGCGCCTGACGCGTGCCGGCGTTGCGGATCCAGTAGACACGGCCGCTCATCGTGCTGGTCACGACGTCCCACAGACCGTCGCCGTCCCAGTCGACCGGCACGGGGCTGGTGCGTTCATCCCAGTCTTCGAGCGGTCCCCACATCGACATGCCGAGGTCCTTCGAGAACATCTCGAGCGGCTTGCCGTCGGTGCCGGGCAGCGGCTGCACCGGCCCGAACACAGGCTTCGCCCGGCCGGTGCCGCTGTTCTTCGACCAGACGATCAGGCCGGCTTCGTTGCCGGACAGGAGATCGAACGTGCCGTCGCCGTCGACGTCGAACGTCGACGGCGTGATGATGTTCCCGAGATGCACCGGCGTCTTCGCCGTCGCGCGCATCGGCAATCCTCCGCGAAACGCGAGGCGCGGCGCCGTGCGCGAGCCGGTGTTCTCGAACCAGCCGACGTAGAGTCCGTGACCCGCGGCGATGAGATCGAGGTCGCCGTCGCCATCGAGATCGAGAAACGCCTGATCGGGGCGGAACACGACCGCCGACGCGATCGGCGCGCCGTCGGCTTCGATGAAGCCGCGATTCATCAGGCGCGGCGCGGTGCGCGTGCCGACGTTCTCGAAGTAGCGGATCGACGCGTCGTAGAACGCGACCGTCAGGTCGAGATCGCCGTCGCCGTCCCAGTCGACGGCGCGCGTCAGCGCGAGGCCGAGTCCGGCAATCACGCCGGTATTCGACGCGAGCGCGACGCGGCGCCGCATAGCGCGGCTGCGTCTTCGTGCCGACGTTGCGAAGCCAGTAGGCGTGGCCGCCATCGCGTCCGTAGGCGTGCGCGGCTGGAGAATGCGGATGTCGGCGCCATTCCCGTAGCGCGACGGATGCCACATGCCGAGGATGAGATCGTTCAGGCCGTCGCCGTCCCAGTCGACGCTCTCCGGATTGATCGTCGCCCACACGTCGTCGAACGCGAGCGCCTTTCCCTGCTGATCGACGATCGGCTCGGGCGATCCCCACGCGGCCTTCGCCTTCGATCCGGTGTTGCGCAGCCACGCGACCTGATTGGTGCGCGCGAGCAGGAAATCGAGATCGCCATCACCGTCCATGTCGGCGACGTCGAACGTGCGGCCGATCGGCAGGTCGCTGCTTGCCGGTGGATCGCTGGCCGCGTTCTGGGCCTGCGCCTGCCGCAGGCTTCTTCGCCGTTGGCACCGTACTGATCGTCGATGAAATCGAACAGCGTCCACCGGCCGCGCGCCTGCCGAGCAGCGGCGGCTCCGCGTACGGAAAGTCGAATCGCGGCGCTTTTGGCGTGCCGATGTTCTTCAGCAGATAGATGGCGCCGCCGGTGGCCGGCGTGGCGAGCAGATCGATGCGGCCGTCGCCGTCCCAGTCCGCGGGCCGCGCCGCGAACACGTGGAACGCCGCCGGCATCGGCACATCCACTTCCTGTCCATAGGTGATCGCCACCGGCTTCGGGCCTTCCGGCGTCTCACCGCGATCGCCACGATCGTCAACGCGGCGGCCATCGCCGTCACTCGTCAACTGCCTCATGCCTCCGCTCCCTGCTGCCGCGCCATGCCTTGCTTCGCCGCAGACGACGCCTCCGGCTCGTAGACCAGCCGCAGGTTTTCCGTCGACGGCGCCGGAAACGCCGGCGACACGATCAGCGCGACGCCCATCGTGATCACCACCGAGAAGAAGCCGTACCACATCCACGACACGTCGGTCAGCGCCGCGATCAGCCACGGCGCTCGCGAAGCCGACGGCGGCGCCGATGCAGGTGCCGGTGCCGTTGGCGCGCCGCGTCAGCAGCCCGAGCAGGAACACGCCGACCAGCGGTCCGCCGAACAGATTGTTCACCGTCGTCGACACCACCAGCAGATTGCCGAAGCGATCGGCGACGAGCGCGATGCCCGTGCAGAGCACGCCGAAGCCGATCGTCGCCCAGCGCGCCGCCGCGACCGTCGGCGACTTGCCGCGGCGCACGAAGAAGTCCGCCATCGTGACGGTCGACAGCGAGTGCAGCACCGAGCTCACCGTCGACATGCCGGCCGAGAACACGCCGGCGAGCAGCAGGCCCTTCAAGCCGGTGGGCAGTTCTTCGACGATGAACTTGGGGAAGACGCGGTCGGGCGCGACGGCGAGGCCGCCCTTGTCCGGGAACTGCTGATAGAAGACGAACAAGCCGATGCCGATGAAGAAGAGGCCGAAGCCGATCACCGACGCGAAGATCATCGCCGAGGCCACCGCCGCCTGACTCTTGCGGACCGACGACGTGGTCAGGAAGCGCTGGATCTCGGCCTGATCGACGCCGTACTGATTGAGCAGCAGCACCATGCCGCCGAGCAGGCTGGCCCACAGCGTCAGCTCGTTCTCCAGGCTGAACGAGAAGTCGAAGAAGCGCAGCTTGCCGGCGTCCGACGCGACGGTCATCACCGTGCCCCAGCCGCCGTCGATGCGCGCGCCGATCACCCACGCGGTGACGAAGAGGCCAATCACCAGCACGACGAGCTGAATCGCGTCGGTCCAGATCACCGCGCGCATGCCGCCCATCATCGTGTAGGCGGTGGTGATCAGGCCGCTGCGCGATCACCAGCACGCTGAACGGAATGTCGGTCATCCCGGCGATGACCAGCGCCGGCGCGTAGATGCCGATGCCGAGATAGGCGCACTTGAACAGCAGGAACAGCACGCTCGCGAACAGACGCGTCTTCAGATCGAAGCGGCGTTCGAGATATTCGTACGCGGTGAACAGCTCGAGCCGGTGGAAGAACGGGATGAAGACGACGCAGATGATCACCAGGACGATCGGCACGACGAGCCGGTACTGCAGGAACGTGAGATCGGCGCGGAACGCCTGTCCAGGCGCGCCGAGATACGAGATGGCGCTGACGATCGTCGCGATGCCGGAGAAGGCGGCGGCCCACCACGGAATGTTGCGGTCGGCGAGGAAGAACTCCTTGAGGGAGCGCTGCTTTCCCGCGAACAGGCCGCCGGTCACGGTGATCCCGAGCGCGTAGACGATCAGGATGGTGTAGTCGATCCAGGTCATCGAAGTGATATCCGCTGTCGCGAGAATGGCGCTAGTTCGCTACGTCGCTGCTGTTATTTCGCGGCCACGTTTCCGGCCGACAGGCTGAACACCTGCGCGCTCGTCACTTCCAGTACGACGCGAACCGGCCGATCCGTCGGCACGCCCTTCTGTCCGCGCCAGGCGGCGATGTGCTGCGTCGCGTCCTCTGTGAGCGGGACGCTGTCGTCGAGCGTGTAGCCGGCGATCGCGCGGCCGTCTTCTTCGAGCAGCGCGACGCGCACGCGTCCGCGGCTCGCGTTGGCGTTCACGACGAGCGTGGGAGACGCGAACCGCAGCGGCTGCGTCTCCACACGCCCCCCGTCTGGGCCGGCATCCAGCGAGGCGAAGCCGTTCCGGCGCCAGTCCGCGCGGCCGATCGAGATCTTCTTCGGCCCGATCGGCGCGCCGTGTCCGGTGGTCAGCGCCGTGTAGTAGACCCAGGTCTCATCCTTCGTGTGCACGGGATTCGACGCGACGCCGAGAATCGCGCCGCCGTCGAACGTGCCGGGCGCACCGCGCGGAATGACGATGGTCCGCCGCGACGTGCGCTGCCAGGCGCGGCCGTCGGTGCTGGTCGCGAGCTCGACGTCGATCGGTCCGTCCAGCGGACTCTGTCCTGGCGCGACCTGCGATCGCTCCAGCTGACGAATCACCCTGAAGATCGTCGGCAATCCCAGGAACCCGCTGGCGTGCGGAAACACCGACATGTTGTAGACCTCGGTGCGCTCCACCTTGCTGGTCACCCACTGATCGTCGATCTCGTCCGCGCCAAACACCAGCTCGGGCTCGCTCCAGGTCTGCATGTCGGGACTGGTCGAGAGCCACACGACGCGCCGCGGAAAGCCGCGCACCGTCGCCGGCCGCTTGTGATACGCCAGGTACGCGCCGGTCAGCGGATGCTGCGCGAACGTGATCGTGTCGCTGTACTGCAGCACCGGATTCTTCGGATAGTTCGTCCACTTCAACCCGTCGGCGGAATACGCGGCCACGTAGTTGCCCGGCTTCTCCGCGCCGAGCATCTTGTAGCGCTTCGCCGGATCAGCCTCGCGCGCATCGACGATCACGCTGGGGCTGTGGACGTCGAAGACGATGTTGTTGTGCGGTGTCGCCGTCGTAGGCGTACTGGCCGAGCGCCGGCTTGGTCCACTTCAACCCGTCTGTCGACGTCGCGTAGAGCACGAGGTCGGCGCCGTTGCGGCGCAGGCCTGGCACCTTGCCGCTGCGCTCGGGACCGCCTTCGCGCACCGGCGCCGTGTTGTACCACATGCGCAGCTCGCCCGACTTCTCGTCGCGCTGCACCGCGCCGTAGATGTAGACGCGATCGCCTTCCCACTTCCGATCGGCCTGAATCACCGGCGCCGGATGCGTCTTCGCCGCATGGAGCGTGCGCACCACGCTGTCACGTTTCGCGATGCCGCTGTCGTCGACGAACAGCAGCGGCAGATCGCCGAGCGCAATCACGCGCGAGTCCGACGGCGCCGCGCGCCAGCGCCCGCGCCGTGCTTGCGCCGCCACACCGCCCGCGAGCGGCAGCAGCGCCGACCGTCACCAGGCCAATCAGGATGAGCAGCTTGTTCACGTCGCATCACCCTGAACCCTAGAAGATGTACTTGAACGCGAGCTGCATCTCGCGGCCGTTCGTCGCGGTCGAGCGGATCGCGCCGAAGCCGGCCGCGCCGAGCGTCGAGTTCGGCAGGCCCAGGTTCACCCGGTTGAACAGGTTGAACGCTTCCGCGCGAATCTGCAGCCGGTGATTCGAGAACAGCGGGAAGTCGCGCACCGCGCTCAAATCGACCGTCGCCGAGCCGGGGCCCTCGACGATGTTGCGGCCGGAGGTGCCGAAGGCGAACGCGGCCGGACGCGTGAAGGCCTCGGTGTCGAACCAGCGATCGATCGTCCGCTCGCTGCCCGGCAGATTCCCGTGATTGTCGCCCACCAGATCCGCGAACACGTTGCCCGCGTCGGCGTTCGCGCTGTCACCCGAGCTGAGCACCGAGAACGGATAGCCGGTGCGGATCGAGATGATGCTGCTGGTCTGCCAGCCGCCGAGCAGCGCCGCGAGCACGCCGGTCTGCGCCAGCGGCTTGCCCGGGCCGAACGGCAGCTCGTAGTTCAGCGCGACGCTGAGACGATGCTGCAGGTCGAAGCTGGCGCGTCCGCGCGACGCTTCGCGATCGAGCGGATTCTGGATGCCGCCGCCGCGGCTCTCCGCTTCGCCGCCCTGCTGATCCATCGCCTTCGCCCACGTGTACGACGCGAGCACGCCGAGCCCCGCGCTGAAGCGCCGCTCCGCGCGCACCTGCAGCGCGTGATACGACGACCAGCCGTCGGATCCCGCGAGATCGATGCGGCCGAACGCCGGGAACGGCCGGCGGCTCTGCAGGTTGCCCGGGCCCGGCGGCAGCGCCGCGTTCTCGCGATACCGCTCGCGCAGGTGCGACGCCGCGGTTGCCGACGTACGACACCGACGTCGAGAAGGTGCTTCCGATCTGACGCTCGACGCCGACGTTCCACTGATGGACGCGCGGGTTCTCGTTCGTGCCTTCGCCGAACGGCACGATGATGAACGACGGCACGGTCGGAATCAGCGTCGACGGATCGGCGCCGAAGTTGAAGCCGCCGAACGTGATCTGCGGCGTGACGCTGCCGCTGCGCTGTTCGTCGACGATCAGGCCGGGCGGGACCTGCAGGCCCGAGTTGATGAAGTCCTGGCCCGTCACCTGTCCCCAGAACAGCCCGTACGCCCCGCGCACGACCAGCCGCGCGTCGTCGAGCGGACGCCAGGCCACGCCGAGGCGCGGCGAGATGCCGTTGGTGGTGTCCTGAATCACGTTGGTGTCGGCGAAGCGGTGCGGGAACGGAATGCGGAACGGGATGTCGTAGTCCTTCGCGTAGACCACCTGGCCGTTCGCGAGATCGAACGCGCCCCAGCGGTTGTTCGCTTCCGTCCACGCGCCGTCGCGCTCGTAGCGCAGGCCGAGATTCAGCGTGATGCTCGACGACACCTTCCAGTCGTCCTGCACGTACAGGTTGATGCGCTTGTTCTGCGGCTCGTTGGGCGTCAGGCCTTCGGGCGTCAGCAGCTGCTGCAGCACCGGATAGCCGAGCAGGAAGTCGGCGAGGCCGTTCGCATAGCTCGTGCCCGCCTGTCCGGTGAACACGCCCGAGAAGTTGTACTGCCCGCGTGCGCGCTGCGGCTGATAGTTGGTGCCGTGATAGAAGCGGAATTCGCCGCCGATCTTCAGCGCGTGATCGCCGGCGATCCAGGTGAGGTTGTTGACGATCTGGAACGTGTCCTCGACGCGATCGAGCGGCACGGCGGTGTTGCCGCCGAGCGCCGCGAGGCCCGTGATCGACAGTCCCGGGAAGCCGCCGAGCCGCGGATCGCCGGCGCGGAACGGCAAGCCGATGCTACGACAGGAAGTCCTGCCCCGCCGTCTCGTGATCGAAGCGGAAGTTGTAGCGGTTGCCGCCGGCGCGCAGCTCGTTCACGAGGTTGTTGCGCCCCACCCACGTCCACTGCCCCACGCCGCCGCGATGCCGGTTCACCTGCGTATCGCCCGACGTCGGCAGCGCGCCGAAGTTCGCGGCGTCGGTGTTGTACAGCGATCCGCGCCCCATGAACGCGTGGCTCGAATTCAACCGGTAGTCGACGCGCACGTGTCCCTGATTCCCGTCGTCCACATTGGTGATCTGGCGGACGTAGTTGCGCGCGGGATCGGCGTTGTTCGGCAGCGGAATCGATTCGAGCAGCTTCAGCGAGATCGGATTGATGCGGCTGGCCGGAATCTGGTTGTTCGCGAACGGCTGACGGCGATTGGTGGCGGCGTCGTAGGTGAGCGGATCGAAGATCGTCGCCTGCCCGGAGAAATCGCCGCGGCGCTGCGCCGCGGTCGGCACGACGCCGCCGACGGTCTGACCGCGCTTGACGCGGCGGCCTTCGAAGTTGCCGAAGAAGAACGCCTTGTCGCGCATGATCGGGCCGCCGAGGCTGCCGCCGAACTGGCTGAAGCGCAGCGGCGCCTTTTCGGTGTCGAAGAAGTTCTTGGCGTCGAACGCGTCGTTGCGCAGGAACTCGTAGCCGACGCCGGAGAAGCGGTTGGTGCCCGACTTGATCTGCAGGTTGACGACGGCGCCGGCGGCGCGGCCGAATTCCGCGGAGTAGTTGCTGGTCTCGACGCGGAACTGTTCGATCGCCTCGGTGGACGGGACGATCACCGCGAGGCCGAAGAAGAGCGCGTTGTTGTCGATGCCGTCGAGCATCCAGTTGTTCTGATCGGTGCGCTGGCCGTTCGCGCTGATCGCCACGCCGCCCTGGCGCGACGGCACGGTGCCCGCGCCCGGAGGCCCTTCGGTGGTGCCGGGGACGAGCAGGCCGAGCTGAATGAAGTTGCGGCCGTTCAGCGGCAGTCCGCGCACCTGCTTCTCGTCGATGATCTGGCCGATCGACGAGGTCTCGGAGTTGACGACCGGCCGCTCGGAGACGACGTTCACGGTCTCGGCGATGTCGCCGAGCGAGAGCGAGAAGTCGACGCGCGCGACCTGATCGACGTCGAGCGGCACGGGCGACTGCACGACCCGCTTGAAGCCGGTCAGCTCGGCGGCCACTTCATAGCGGCCGATCGGCACGTTGGGAATGAGGTAGTCGCCCTTGTCGTTGCTGACCACCTCCTGCCGCCAGCCGGTATCCAGGTTGACGGCGGTGACGGTGGCCCCGGGCACGACCGCGCCGGAGCCGCCGGCTTCAGTGATCGTTCCGACCAGGCGGCCGGAGGTGCCCTGACCGAAGGCGGCCGGGCGGCGGAGAGGCAGCAGCAGGCAGCAGAGAAATACGAACAGAACAGCGACCGGGGGGCGAGATTGTCGCATGAGTCACTCTCGTCAGAACTTGGTCGAACAGCGTTGGATCGGCATTGGTGAATGTCGATTGTCGATTGTCGGACAATCTTATTTCACACGTGACTCGGTGTGTCAAGCCTGTAGACTGCGAGAGAGTGCTCGAGCGGGAGTGATGACAGGGTCCTAGCGGGCAGTGGGATGAGACAGAGCCTACGGCAGGTGGGCGTCGATGATCTGTTCGGCGGCCCAGCGGGCGTAGCGCGTCGCGTTGGGATCGTCGATCGACCATCGTCGTCGCGATCGCGCCGTCGAACAGCACGACGAGCGCGCCGGCGACGTAGTCGGGTGACGTCAGGCCCGCTTCCTTCACCAGCCGCGCGAACAGTTCGAGCAGCCATTGACGATGGGCCGCCGTGACCTGCTTGGCGGGATGATCGGATTCGGCGAGCTCGGCGTGGGTCTTCTGCACCGGACAGCCGTGAAATCCCGGATCGATCACGGCCTGGCGCTGAAAGTCGAAGAGCGCGAGCAGCTTCGCGCGCGGATTGTCGGGGGCCGCGTCGAGCGCGGCGTCGACCGCCGCGCGCGTCGCCTGCGCGCGGCGCTCCATGCAGGCGGCGACGAGATCGTCCTTCGAGGCGTAGTGCGCGTAGAGCGACGCCTTGGCGATGCCCGCCTCGTCGATCACCCGCTGGATCCCGACCGCCCGGACCCCTTCCCGATAGAACAGCTCATCGGCGGTCGCCAGAATCCGCTCGGCGACGCTGCCTTGCGCGCGGACGCCGCTGCCGGCTGCTGCCTGTGCCTTGCGTGTCATAGCCACACCCTACCCCTTGACTATACAGACTGGTCGGTCTAGTATCAACACGCTGACTAGACAGACCGGTCGGTCTAGTGATAGCGCTCAGCGGCCGGACGAATTCGTTCGCTTCATCACGCCGCGCGACACGCGCTGGAGGCCCTCATGGCTATCGAGAAGAACACCGCCACACCTATCCCGATCAATGGCACCACGGCGCTCGTCACCGGCGCCAATCGCGGCATCGGCCGCGCCCTCGTCGACGCGCTGCTGGCGCGCGGCGCCGCGAAGGTCTACGCGACCGCGCGCAACGTCGACTCGCTGAAGGAGCTCGTCGCCACGTCCGGCGGCCGGGTCGTGCCGCTTCAACTCGACGTCACCAATCCGGAACAGATCCGCGCGGCGGCCGCGGCCGCGGGCGACGTCCGGCTGCTGATCAACAACGCCGGCGTCGTGAAGAAGTTCGGCGGAGATTTCACCGACCCGCAGTGGATCGCGGCCGGCCGCGACGAGTTCGAGACCAACGTGATCGGCGTGCTGGCGGTGACGCAGGCGTTCGCGCCGGCGCTCACGAGCCGTCCCGGCGGCGCGGTCGTGAACATCGGCGTCCGTCGCGGGCCTGGTGAACTTCCCGATCATCACGACCTACAGCGTGTCGAAGGCGGCGGTCGCATTCGCTGACGCAGGCGATCCGCGCCCAGCTCGCGCCGCAGCAGGTCTACGTCGCGGGCGTCTATCCGGGCCCGATCGATACCGACATGGCGCGCGACTTCCCGATGGAGAAGATCTCGGCCGAAGCGGCGGCGAACGCGATCCTCGACGGCATCGAAGCGCGCCGCGAGGAGATCTTCCCCGACCCGTTCTCCGAGCAGCTCGGCGCGCTCTATCAGCGCGATCCGAAGGCCGTCGAAGCGCAGTACGCCGCGCCTCCGGTGGCCTCGGCCGCGTAAGCGCGTAACGCGCAGTGCGGCCTTGAGGCAGCTGCGATCAGCCGCGCGCGGTGACGGCTGCCGCGAATCAGCCCTCGGCGGCGGCTGCTTCCGCGCCTTCGCTCGCGATGCGTTCGAGCTGATCGTATTCGGCGCGCGCTTCCACCAGGATCGGGCACGTCGGCGTCGCCCTGCGCCCAGTTGGTGAAGAAGCGCTCGTATTCGCGCAGGCTGGCCGTGACGTCGCCGATCAGGTGATACGCGCGGGCGAGGCCGAGCGGCGCGAAGGCGTGGAACGGCGAGAACGGATCGGTGCCGCGATGATCGAGGATGCGCTGGAACTCGGCGGCGGCGCGACGGCCCTCGCGCAGCAGTCAGATACGCCTGACCGCGCAGATGAATCGGCGCGAACGCGGCGATGAATCCCAGTTCGTAGCGCGCCACCGGCCGTAGCGCCTCGATCGCCGCTGTCAGGCTGCCCGCGCCCGAGCGCGGCGGATGCCATCACGATCGGCGCGAGCACCGCGTTGATCAACGTGTGATCGGGATGCGCCGCGGCCAGCGCCCTCGCCATCTCCTCGGCCTCCTCGGCCTCCGCGTCGTCGCCCGTCGCGGCCAGCACGATCGCCGCGCGCAGACGCGCATCGTAGCCAGGCTTGCGCGCCAGCACGCGCCGCGCCAGCTGACGCGCGGCGTCCACGTAGCCGTAGGTCAGCTCCATCGACAACGCCCACGCGAGATGACCGGTGCCGACGTCGGGGAGATTGCGGAGCTCGGCGACGCGCACCGTGTCTTCGTAGAGCTGACGCGCGCTCGCGACGCG
Organism: uncultured Alphaproteobacteria bacterium; assembly: GCA_963751855.1. Lineage (GTDB taxonomy): Bacteria > Pseudomonadota > Alphaproteobacteria > Rhizobiales > Xanthobacteraceae > Afipia. The sequence continues at coordinate 296,116 of CAVVWF010000009.1, forward strand.
GCCGAACCAGCCGTGCACCTGCGCGCGCGCGCCAATCATGTCGAACTCGCGCGGCTGATCGCGTCCCCAGTCGAGATGACGCACCGCCTCCTGCGCATCGCCGGCGATCACCGCCAGCTGATACAGCAGCCGCCGCGTCGGCAGGGTCTCCACCTCGCGCGCCACCGCCTGCTCCGCCACCTGACGCGCTTCCGCGAAACGCCCGCTGCCGCGATACGCGTGCGCGAGATTCGAATACGGATACCCGTGAGCCGGATTTCTCGCCACCGCCTCGCGCCCTTCGGCGATCGCGCGCTTGAACCGTCCGAGGAAGTTGTGGATGACGGCGAGGCTGTTCACCGGACGGAAGTCGAGCGGAAACGCGCGCTTCCATTCTTCGAGCGTCTCGGTCGCGCGCGCCTGATCGCCCGTCACCTCGTAGTGATACTGATACGCCATCGACAGCCGCTCGTCGCCGGCCACCGAATAGCGCCACTCGTAGGCCTTGCGCGCGTATTCGCGCGGCGCGGCCGGCCTCGCCGAGATTGCTGTAGATGCGCGACAGGCTGACGTACGCGGAGCCGAACGTCGGATCGATCTCCAGCGCGCGCTCGAAGAACGGAATCGATTCGAGCGCATGCGGACGCCGCACCAGCGCCTCGGCGATCGCCGTCAGCAGGCCGGCTTCGGCGGCCTGCGTCGCGAGTCCCGCGATACGTGCTGACGGATCGCTCGATGTCGCCGAGCGCGTGATACGCGTTGCCGATCCGCTCGAGCACGTGCAGGTCGAGCTCCTGCCGCCGCGACGAGTCGACCTTCGCCACGAGCTCGCGCGCGCGTTCGAGCACGACGATCGCCTGCGCGTGCGCATAGCGGCGCGACGCGTTGTGCGCGGCCAGCAGCAGATACTTCACCGCGCGTTCGTACTTCGCAGCCCTCCTCGAAGTGCAGCGCGATCTCCGCGGCCATCTCCGGCTCCACCGACGGCCGCAGTCCTTCCAGCCCCTCGGCGAGCCGCCGATGGAACGTCTCGCGCGGCGTGGGCTTCAACCGGCGATACAGCACCTCGCGATAGAGCGCGTGCCGGAACTGATACTCCGGACTCGATCGCCCGTTCGCGAGCTCGCGCACGCCGGACGCCTTGAGGAACTGCTGCCGCTCGACCAGCGCCTCGCACAGCTCCTCCACCCGCGCCGCGTCGCACTCCAGCATCGTCGCCACCGCCCACGTGGTGAAGTGCTGGCCGGCCACGCTGGCGCACGTCAGCAGCTGCTGCTCGGCGTCGCTCGCGTCGCGCAGCTGCATCTCCAGCATCTGCTTCAGCGTGTCGGGAACGCCGGGATCGACCTGCTCGAGCGGCACGGTGACGCGCCAGCGTCCGCCTCCTCCAGCCGCCGTGCCGCCGCTCCGACGTCTGCACGAGCACGCCGCGCTGCGCGAGGTGATCGATCATCGCGGTCATGAACAGCGGATTGCCGTCGGAGTGCCGGTAGATCAGCGCGGCGAATCCCGCCGGAAGCTCGCCGGGCGCGAATCCGGCCGCGACATACGCCGCCACGTCGGCTTCCTGCAGCCGTTCGAGCACCACTTCATGACTCAGACGGTGCAGCAGCAGATCCTGCTTCAACGCTTTCAGCGGACTGTCGGAGAGGATCAATTCCGCCGGCCGCAACGTGCCGAGCACGAGCAGGCGCGCGGGCTCGCGCCGCCGCGCGATCGCCGAAATCACGTCCAGCGTCGAGTGATCGACCCAGTGCAGATCTTCGAGGATCAGCACCAGCGGCATGGTCTGCGTGATCACTTCGAGCGCTTCGCACAGCTCGCGCACCATGCGTTCCCGCGTCGCGCCGAGAATCTCGCGCTGCAGCGCCGCCTGCTGTTCCGGCCGCATCAGCGACGGAAACTGGATCAGCCAGGTCGGCGCGTATGTCGCCAGTGTGTCGACGACGAGCGTGCGGAACGGACCGCGGGCGAGCTGACCGATCGCTTCGAGCAGCGGATAGTACGGCTCCTTGCCGCCGAAGCCCTCGACCGACTGCCCGCGCGCCACCGCCACGGGCACGCCGTCCATGCGCGGCGCTGAGCACGCTGAAACGCATCCGCCAGACTCGTCTTGCCGATGCCGGGCTCGCCGACGACGAAGATGACGTGACGACGGCCGGTGAGGGTCTGCGCGAGATAGCGGCGCAGGTCGGCGAGCGCGCTCGCGCGTCCCACCAGCGTCCCGGCCGCCGGCCCTGTCCCGGCATCGTCCGAATGGCCGATGTGGTGATCGGACGAACGTCGATCACCTCGGCGATGAACTGATAGCCGCGCTTCGGGAACGTCTGCACGAACCGCGGCGATCCGGCCTGATCGTCGAGCGCGCGGCGGATTTCGAGGATGTAGCGCCGCAATACTTCCGGTTGCACGAACGTATCGGGCCAGATGGCCGTCGAGCAACTGATCCTGCGTCACCAGTTGTCCCGCGCGGTCGACCAGATGCTGCAAGACGGCGAACGGCTTGGGCATCAGCGGCACGCGTGTGTCGCCTCTCCACAGGCTCTGATTCGCCGCATCCAGACGAAATGGTCCGAACGACTTCATGACTAGTTAGTGTGACGAGTGGAAGTGTCCAAATGATTCCAGGGCACGCCCGATTCTCCACGGCAACTTACACGAAATTTTCACGCCGGACCTACGCCGCTTTCACGCCTTCCACCGCCGCGCCCTCATATCGTGATCGAGTCATGCGGTGGGCGTTCGTCATCCAGCTCGCGTCCGATACCAATCCGTCTCAGCGTCATTTTGCCGGCCGCATCGAAGAGGTCGATTCAGCGCGTGAACTGCGGTTCCGATCCACGGAAGAGCTGTTGCTGTTCCTCGGCGAGTGTTTCGCGAGGAGCGGCCATCCCGGCAGCTCTGACATTACCTCAGAGGTTATTGATACAGCGAACGGCGGCCACGTACAAGAGGATGCATGCTCAAACGAATGATTGTGATGCTCGTGGTGATGGTCGTCATCATCGGAGCGCTCGGCTTCTTCAAGTTCCAGCAGATTCAGACCGCGATGGCCCAGGGCGCGGCCTTCCAGCCGCCGCCTGAAGCCGTGACCACCATTGTCGCCCGTCAGGACGAATGGCCGGCGACGCTCGGCGCCATAGGCACCATGGCCGCCGTGCAAGGCGTCACCGTCAGCGCCGACCTTCCCGGCATCGTCGACAAGCTCTCTTTCGATTCGGGACGCGCGGTGCGCCGCGGCGACGTCCTCGCCGAGCTCGACACGCGGCAGGAGCGCGCGCAACTGGCCGCGATCGAAGCGCAGCGCGATCTCGCCCGCCTGAACTATCAACGCATGAAGGGTCTGTTGAGCGATCGCGTCGTCTCGCAAGCCGAGTTCGATCGCGCCGCCGCGGAAGAGCGGCAGACCGACGCGCAGGTCGGCGAGATTCGCGCCGCGATCGCGCGCAAGACGATCCGCGCGCCGTTCTCGGGACTGCTCGGCATCCGCCAGGTCAATCTCGGCCAATACCTGGCCGCGGGCGATCCGCTCGGGCCGCTGCAGTCGCTGCACCCGATCTACGTCAACTTCGGCGTGCCGCAGCAGGACGTGGGCCTAATTCGCCTCGGCCATCGCGTCCACATCATCGTCGCCGAAACCGCCGCCGGCGCACCATCCACCGGCGCCGCCGCGGCCAGCGCCGCCGACGCCAGCTTCGACGGCCGCGTCACGGCCATCGAGCCGATCGTCGAACAGGCCACGAGAAACGTCCAGGTCCAGGCCACGCTGGACAATCCCGGCGGGCGGCTGCGTCCCGGCATGTTCGTGCAGACGGAACTGTCGCTCGGCTCGGCGCGCGCCGGTCGTCGCGCTGCCGGCCTCGGCGATCAGCTACGCGCCGTTCGGCGACTCCGTGTTCATCGTCAGCGACCTCCGCGGCGAAGACGGCAAGAGCTACCGCGGCGTGCGGCAGCAGTTCGTCAAGCTGGGCGGCGCGCGCGGCGATCAGGTCGCGATCGTCTCCGGCGTGAAGGCCGGCGAAGAGATCGTCACCTCCGGCGTGTTCAAGCTTCGCAACGGCGCGGCGGTCGTGGTGAACAACAAGGCCCGCAGCCGCGCCGAAGCCGGAGGACGTATCGCGCGCGACAGCCGGAGCGACAGCCTGAGATCGCTCATGCGATTCACCGACCTCTTCGTCAAACGTCCGGTCCTCGCGATCGTCGTCAATCTCGTCATCCTGATCGCCGGCCTGCAGTCGATCCGTTCGCTCAGCGTCCGTCAATATCCGCGCAGCGACATCGCGGTCGTCAAAGTCTCGACCGTCTACACGGGCGCGAACGCCGATCTCGTGCGCGGCTTCATCACCACGCCGCTCGAACGCGTGATCGCGAGCGCCGACGGCATCGACTACATGGAGTCGTCTTCGGCGCAGAGCCTGAGCACGATCACCGTGCATCTGAAGCTGAATTACGACACCAACGACGCGCTGACGCAGATTCAGGCCAAGGTCGCGCAGGTGCGCAACGACCTGCCGCCGGAAGCGGAAGCGCCGATCATCGAAGTCGAGAACGCCGACACGCAATTCGCCGCGCTGTATCTGAGCTTCGCGTCCGCCGATCTCGATCAGAACCAGATCACCGACTACCTGATTCGCGTCGTGCAGCCGCGGCTGAGCGCGATCAGCGGCGTGCAGCGCGCCGACATTCTCGGCGATCGCACGTTCGCCATGCGCATCTGGCTGAAGCCCGATCGCATGGCCGCGCACGGCATCTCGCCCACCATGCTGCGCGAGGCGCTCGCGCGCAACAACTACCTGTCGGCGCTCGGACGCACCAAGGGCTCGATGGTGTCGGTGAACCTCGTCGCCAACACCGACCTGCGCACGCCCGAGGAGTTCCGTCAGCTCATCGTCAAGGAAGAAGACCGCGTCGTCGTTCGCCTCGGCGACGTCGCGGACGTCGTGCTCGGCGCGGAGAACTACGAAGAAGACGTGCGCTTCAACGGACAGACCGCCGTCTTCATGGGCATCTGGGTGCTGCCCACGGCCAACTCGCTCGAAGTGATCGAGCGCGTGCGCGACGAAGATCCCGCGCATCCAGGCGCAGATGCCGGCCGGCATGAAGGCGAGCATTCCGTACGACGCGACCGCCTACATCGAAGACGCGATCGACGAAGTGCTCACGACGCTGAGCGAGACGCTGATCATCGTCATCCTGGTGATCTTCCTCTTCCTCGGATCGCTGCGCTCCGTGCTGATCCCGATCGTCGCGATCCCGATCTCGCTGATCGGCGCCGTCTTCCTGATGCTCGCCGCCGGATTCACGATCAACCTGCTCACGCTGCTCGCGATCGTCCTCTCCGTCGGCTTGGTGGTGGACGATGCGATTGTGATGGTGGAGAACGTGGAGCGGCATCTCCAGATGGGGAAACCGCCGGTGCAGGCGGCGATCGATGGCGCGCGCGAGCTCGTCGGACCGATCGTGGCGATGACGATCACGCTGGCCGCGGTCTACGCGCCGGTCGGCATCCAGGGTGGTCTGACCGGCGCGCTGTTCCGCGAATTCGCGTTCACGCTCGCCGGCGCGGTGATCGTCTCGGGCGTCGTGGCGCTGACGCTGTCGCCGATGATGGGCGCGAAGCTGCTGCGCTCGGGTCAGAGCGAGCGCGGATTCGCGGGCTGGATCAACCGGCGGTTCGACAGCCTGCGTCACGTCTACGCGAACCTGCTGACCGGCACGCTGCGCTACCGGCCGGTGGTGTTCGTGTTCTGGGCGATCGTCGCGGTGCTGATGGTCCCGTTCTACATGTTCTCGCAGCGCGAGCTCGCGCCCGACGAGGATCAGGGCGTCGTCTTCTCCGTGCTGCAGACGTCGGCGAACTCCACGCTCGATCAGACGCGGATGTTCGCGGAGCAGGTGGCCGATGTGTATCGGGAGCTGCCGGAGACGGCGAGCATCTTCCAGTTGACGTTTCCGACGGGCGGATTCGGCGGCTTCGTGACGAAGCCGTGGAGCGAGCGCACGCGCACGACCGAGCAGCTGCTGATGGAGATCGCGGGACCGTTGTCGCAGATCCCCGGCATCCGCGCGATTCCGCTGACACCGCCGCCGCTGCCCGGTGGCGGCGACTTTCCCGGTGGATCTCGTGATCGCGTCGCCGGCGGAGCCGGAACGGCTGCGCGAGTTCGCGAATCAGCTCGTGCCGAAGGCGTTCGCGAGCGGCCTGTTCCTGTTCGCGGATGCGGACGTGAAGTTCGATCAGCCGCAAACGGAAGTGGTGTTCGATCGCGACAAGCTGCGGTCGCAGGGCGTGGATCTCAGCCAGGCGGGACAGGATCTGTCGACGCTGCTGGGCGGAGACTACGTCAACCGGTTCAGCATCCAGGGCCGCAGCTACAAGGTGATTCCGCAGGTGAAGCGCACCGAGCGGCTGACGCCCGATCAGCTGACGGGGATGTACATCACCGGCGCGGAGAATCAGCTCGTGTCGCTGTCGACGTTCGCGAATCTGCAGAACACCGCCGAGCCGCGCGAGCTGAAGAAGTTCCAGCAGTTGAACGCCGTGCGCATCCAGGGCGTGATTCCGCCGCCGGTGCCGCTCGATCAGGCGCTGTCGTTTCTCGAGAACGAAGCGCGCGCGATGCTGCCTCCAGGCTTCACCATCGACTACGCCGGCGAGTCGCGTCAGCTGAGGACGGAAGGCAGCACGTTTCTCGCCACGTTCCTGCTGTCGGCGGTGCTGATCTATCTGGTGCTGGCGGCGCAGTTCGAGAGCTTCCGCGATCCGTTCATCATCCTGGCGGGATCGGTGCCGCTGGCGATCTCCGGCGCGCTGATGTTCTCGTTCCTCGGTTTGACGACGTTGAATATCTACAGCCAGGTGGGGCTGATCACGCTGGTCGGGTTGATCGCGAAGAACGGCATCTCTGATCGTGGAGTTCGCGAATCACCTGCAGGAGACCGGCAAAGACAAGCTGTCGGCGATGATCGAAGCGGCGGGCACGCGGCTGCGGCCGATTCTGATGACGACGGCGGCCACGGTCGTCGGTCACTTCCCTCTCGTCACCGCGAGCGGCCCCGGCGCGGGCGCGCGCAACAGCATCGGCATCATGCTGGTCAGCGGGATGATCATCGGCACGGCGTTCACGTTGTTCGTGCTGCCGTCGATTTACGTGCTGGTCGCGCGCACGCGCACGCGCGTGGCGGAAGAGGCTGTTGACGATGCGCCGGCGATAGACCTCCAGCGGCGGCACGAGGAGTCGCTCGCATGAGGACGCATCTGAGCGCTCACGTGATGGCGGCGATGGTCGCGATCGCCGTGGCGGCGGGCGTAATGGTCATTCCGCTGGATGCGCGGCACGGCCGGTGACGAAGCGGCAGCCGGCGATCGCGCCGCCGGCGGCGTTTCGGCGCGCCCGCGGCGGTAGCCGATGGTGCGTCGCTCGCGGATCTGAAGTGGTTCGAGGTGTTCAAGGACGAGCGGCTGCACGAGTTGATTCGCACGGCGCTCGTGCGCAACTACGACCTGCGCGAGGCGGTGGTGCGCGTCGAGGCGGCGCGCGCGAACCTCGGCATCACGCGGGCCGATCAGTTCCCGACGGTCGACGCGGGCGCGGGGATCACGACCGCACGGAACGCGGCGAGCGGATCGTTTCCGCTGCCGGCCGGCGTCGATCAGACGCGAACGTTCGGCACGGTCACGGCCAGCGCTCGCGTCGACGAGCGCGCAGGTCGAGGTCGCGCGGGCGGCGTATCTGCCGCGCATCAGCCTGACCGGTCTGCTCGGATTTCAGAGCGATCAGCTTTCGAGCCTGTTCACCGGCCCGGCGCGCGTGTGGCAGTTCGTGCCACAGGTGACGCAGCCGGTGTTCAACGGCGGCCGTCTGCGATCCAACGTGCGGCTCGCGAAGGCGCAGGAGCTCGGGGTCGAGGTCCTCCTCGAGGTCGAGCACGTCGAGCACGCCCTGCGCGTAGCTGATCTCCTCGCGCAACGCCGCCGCCTCCCGCGCCGCGGCCTCGGCGCCATCGTCGCCGAGCAGCTCGGCGGCCTGGTCGAGCAGCAGGACATAGGCGGGGGACCACCGCAGCTCCGGCGGAACGTCGGCAGCCAGGGGCGCGGCGGGCGAGGAGCGCGCGGTCGGCCGGCGAGAGCCGGCCCGGGCCGCCGACCAGCCGACGCTCGTCGGCGAACAGGTCGGTGAGCAGCTCCTCGGCGGCAGCATGGCCACAGGGCGTCGAGCTCGCGGGTGAGCGCTCGGCTCTCGGTGAGCTCCTCGCGGATGTCGGCGAGGTCGCCCGAGTGCAACAGACCCCGACCGCCGAGGCTGCGCGCCACCTGCTCGGCGAGCAGGCGGACGGCCTCCCTGCCGAAGACCCGCTTGGCCTCGTTGTGCGGTTTGCGGGACCGGCGGGCCCGGGTGCGGGCCTGCGCGACGAGGTCGCGGTCCAGCCGCACCCGCTGCTGCTCGACGACGAGCTCGATCGGCCGGCGTGGCACCTGCTGCCGGTCCCGGACGGCCGCGGCGATCACCGCCGCCGCCATCTCGGCCCGCCCCTTC
>CAVVWF010000010.1:0-117324 GCA_963751855.1 uncultured Alphaproteobacteria bacterium
GCCGGTTGGCGTCTGCTGTCTGGTCTGGCCGCCAGCGGGAGAAGGCAATCACCTCGCAAGCGGCGCCGCCCGTAAAATGCTTCATGGCGGCGTGGCCGGACGGAGCCTGAGGCGCCCGCGACGAGAACAATCTTGCGCGGCATCAGCGCCAGCATCTGGTGGATGCCGATCTCAGCTTCGCCGCGTACCAAAGAACAATTCGATCAAGTCGTCGAAAAACCGCAAGCAGCTTCGTGTCCGGCTGACTTGCCATATAGTCGGCGAGCACGCGGCCCGGGCCCCCACGAACGGATCCGGAAAATCCAACCGTCGCGAAGGTGCTCAGTCAATGTCTCACAGAGCATCCAAACTGCATGAAGAGGCCATCGTCGTCGTAGGCCACAGCGACATAGTCGCGTCCGATGTGGATTGGCGACGGGAGAGTGGCGAACGACGCGTGCTGGACCGTCGGCATCTGCCGACCTTGCGCAGGGGTGGCGTGACCGTGATATGCGATCACGTTGGCGGGATGCCCCCTACGGATACCTGCCGCGACACGCCTTTCGACGACCTATCTGCAGCGCTTCATGCGCGCGCTTGATCACACGCATGCCGAAGTGGAGGCATCCGAGCATTTCATTCTGGCGAACACGACCGCGGACATCCGCCGCGCCAAGCGCGAGGGAAAGATTGCCGTCGTGATCTGCCTCGAAGGCGGCGCGCCGCTGGAGCAAGAGCTTTCGTACCTGCGCAATTTCTATCGCCTCGGCCTGCGCTGCCTGGGCCTCACGCACGATGTCCGCAACGAGATCGGTGATGGCGTGCGGGAGCGAAGTCGCCGGGGGCCTCACACACTTCGGCGCCAAGGTCGTCGAAGAATGCAACCGGCTCGGCATCGTCGTCGATGTGTCGCACCTGTCCGACAGAGGGACTGAGGACGCGCTTGCCATCAGCACGCAGCCCATCATTGCGTCTCACTCCAACGCGCGCAGTCTTTGTGCCCACCCGCGCAACCTGACAGACTCTTTGATACGCGGCATAGCCAAGGGCGGCGGCGTGATCGGTTTTCACGCACTCGATGCGTTCATCAGCGACAAGCACGGTCCGACGCTCGACGACCTCTTGCGTCACATCGCGCATATTGCAGATGTCGGCGGCACGGACTGCATCGGCATCGGCCCCGATCTGATGGAGAATTGGGATGCGTCCGTCTTTACCAGCGTCAGCGAGCGGAGCACGACGGTCAACGGCATTGCCGCACTGCGCATGAAATGGACGTATCCAAAGGGATGCAGTCCAATGCCGAGCTGCCGAACCTGACCGAAGGACTGTTGAAACTCGGCTTCACCTCCGGGGACGTCGTGAAGTTCCTGGGTGGCAATTTCATGCGCGTGTTCGATGCGGTCTGGAAACGCGAGGGCGAGAATTCGGCGTGAAGCTCGAGATTCGACTGAAGCAGGTCTAGCGGCGAGGACGAAGTGGGCGTCACGGGCGGACCCCGGGCGTGAGGCTGCAGTCGGCAGGAGAGCGAAGGAGACAGCGAATGGACAAACCCTGGGATGGCATCATCAGCCAGCAGGAGCAGGAGGCCTATCGAGCGGCCGGTTTCGGCGGGCGTTCCGGTCTCGGCGTTCGGCCGGGCCTGTTGATCATTGACGTGCAATACCGCACCACGGGGACTGTACCGCGGCCGTTCTGGGAGGCAATCAAGGAGTTTCCGACGAACTGCGGTGAGGTCGCGTGGAAAGCCGTGCACAATATCGAACGGCTGCTGGCGCTCTTTCGCGCACGCAGCTGGCCCGTGCTCTCTCGTATGTGGCGCCCAAGGAGAAATTCGATGTCGGCCGGCTCGCAGAGAAGACCCCGAGCATCATGACCATTCCGGAGAAAGGGCTATCAGTTTCCGGCCGAGATCGCGCCGCGCCCAGGCGATGTGTTGCTACCCAAGAAGCACCCCAGCGCCTTCTTCGGCACGCCGCTCGCCAGCTATCTCATCGATTTGCGCGTGGATACCCTGGTCGTTACCGGGTGTACCACAAGTGGTTGCGTGCGCGGCTCGGTGGTCGACGCCTTCGCCTATAACTTCAGAGTGCTGGTGCCGTGGGATGCGGTCTACGATCGCAGCCAGGTGTCGCACGCGGTCAATCTCTTCGACATGTCGGAGAAGTACGCCGATGTCATGTCGGTTGCCGACGCGTTCGAACGGCTCGACCGGCTTCCGGCGCCGCATCGCGGGAAGGTCGCCGACTAGGCGTGCGGCCGCGTTCCCTGGCTTGCGGTGGACAACTTTCCAGGTTTCCGGCAGATTGACGTGTCGAACAGCTTGATGCCGCGAGACAAGGCTTTCGTGGACTGTTGCGAGGCAGCCTGCTCTAGCGCCGAGAGATGGGTGGCACGCTCTCCTGACGATGCCGCCGGCGTGCATTGGGCAGAGGCGACCTATGCCTGTCTACATCGCTGGCTGCGGCTGCACATGGCAACTCGCCGACTGGTGATTTGCGCGATGCCTACTTCATGAAACCCGGGAGGCTCTAGATGAAACGAAAAGCCACTACCATTTGCGCGGCTGTTGTCATGACAGCCGCCATCACTGCCGCGATGGCACGACCAGGCTGCCGACGTTGCGGGCGTCAGCGACACCGAGATCAAGGTGGGCACGTTCGGGCCGCTCACCGGCCCGGTCTACATCTACGGCAAGCTCAGCATGAACGGTGTCGAGGTATACTTCAACAAGCTCAACGAGAAAGGTGGGCTCCACGGGCGCAAGCTCGTCCTCGTACCACGAGGAACAACTTGTGCAAGCCCGAGGGTGCCATCGCCGCGGTCAAGAAGCTGATCTACAAGCACGAGGTCTTGCCATCCTAGGTGGCGCATGCTCCAACTCAACACTAGCACCATCAGCGATATCAGCAATACGTTTTTTTTTTTTTTTTTTTCGCGTTTTTTTTTTTTGGAGCTGGAGGAGGAGGAGGAGATGTTCTTCTGGAGCGCCTGACCGGTACCGTATTGCTGGCCAAGATGGACGGCGCGGTCGTGGTCGACGCGGGCATCTCGCGCATCCTGCGTGCCGCCGTCCGGCTGCTCCCCGACGTCACCATCGAGACGTCCGAGTCGGGCACCCGGCACCGCACCGCGGAGCGCGTCGCCAAGCAAACCGGCCTTCCCGTGGTGTCGGTCTCGGCGTCGATGCGGATCATCGCCCTGTACGTCGGCGGTCAGCGGCACGTCATCGAGGACTCCACCACCATCCTGTCCCGCGCCAACCAGGCCCTGGCCACGCTCGAGCGCTACAAGTCTCGTCTCGACGAGGTCAGCGGCACCCTGTCCGCCCTGGAGATCGAGGACCTGGTCACGGTCCGCGACGTGTCCGCGGTGGTGCAGCGCCTCGAGATGGTCCGCCGCATCTCCGAGGAGATCGAGGGCTACGTCGTCGAGCTGGGCACCGACGGTCGCCTGCTCACGCTGCAGCTCGACGAGCTGGTGGGCGGCATCGGCTCGGACCGCGCGCTGATCATCCGGGACTACGTCGACACCAGCCGCCGCGAGGTCGACTCGGTCCTCGACGAGCTGGCGGAGCTCGACTCGACCGTTCTGGGACAACGCCCATCGCCAGCGTGCTGGGCCTGCCCGGCGGTGGCGACGCCCTCGACGCGGCCGCGGGCCCGCGCGGCTACCGCCTGCTGTCCAAGGTCCCCCGCCTGCCCGGCGCCATCGTCGACCGCCTCGTCGCGCACTTCGGGGGCCTGCAGAAGCTGCTCGCGGCCGGGATCGAGGACCTCCTGGCCGTCGACGGCGTCGGCGAGCAGCGCGCCCCGGGCCGTCCGCGAAGGGCTGTCCCGGCTCGCGGAGTCGAGCATCCTCGAGCGGTACGTCTAGCCCGCTCTCGACCGAGCCCGCGATCCAGCCCTCAGCCGACCCGAACACCGCCGCCGGTGCGCTCACGCCGCCGAGGGTGAGCTGGGGTTGCGTCGTAGGTGCCAGGCCCGGGGACGGGCAGGTCCGGGGGGCAGCCCTCCGCGGAGCGGATGCGGTTCCACGCGAAGGGTGTCGTGTCGTTGCGCTCCGGCCGGGAGCAGCAGGGTGCGGGTCTCGGTGCCGGGCGTGATGCAGTCGCGGCTCGACCAGACCCGGTCCGAGCCGGACGTGATGACGATCTCCCGCTGGGCCTCGCCGGCGTCCACCAGGCAGGCTTCGTCGCCAGTGTTGGTGATCGAGACGGTGAACGTGGCGCTGACGCCCGGCGCGAACGTGGTGGCGTCCGCGGTCATCGCGATGGCCACGCTCGCCGGGTCGCACGTCATGTCGCTGTCCTCCGGCTCGGGCGTCGTCTCGGCCGGGGCCGAGGACGTGCTGCCCTGCGGGGCCGGGTCGTCCCCGTCGCGCCCCACGAACAGCCACGCCGACGGCGATGACGATCAGCGGGATGCCCAGCACCGACGAAGCGACGCACCCAGTACACGCGGGCGGGCAGACGTCGCGACTCGCTCATGCATCCTCCTGGACCAGCGCCGCGCGACCTCGCGGCGCCGACACCGTCAGGGGCAAGGCTCGCCGACCCGCCCGGGTGACGCGCGGGTCCGCTCAGAGAGCGAGACGGACGACGCGCCCGCCGCCGGTCACCGCCGAGGCCGGCCGGCGGCGCCGAGGGGCGGGCCCACGGCACTTCCCAGGTTCACTCGTGCGGGACGAGCCGGAGCACCAGGTCGTCGTGCGCCCCGAGGTCGTCGAGATCGTACTCCGGGACGCGTCGGCCAGCCGTACGCCCACGCCCGCAGGCCCTCGAGCACCTTGTGGTGCGGCCAGTCGAGACGCGCGGCAAGCTGCGCGATGCTCGTCCGACGCATCCCGGCGGCGTCCCACCGGATCAGGGAGGCGACGTCCCGCGCCTCCGCGCCGTGCGACGTCATCGACGTGTCGCGGACGGATGCCCGCTCGTCGTCGGTGAGCGCCACGGCATCGCCACGGGACCCAGACCGGGGTTGACCACGAGGAGCGTCTCACCGTCGCGCCGCCAGGCGATGATCATCCCCAGCCGCTCGAGCGCCTCCACCAGGTCGGCCCACGTCTCGATCGCCGCCATGCCTGCGAGCTCGGCGGTGCGCGCGGCCGCAGCGGTCCGCATCGCGAGCGCCCCCGGCGTCGGGCTCAGGTCGGCGAGCCGGTCGCCGGGAGCGCCGACCTGGTCCCACAGCCCTCGGAGGGTGTCGTAGCTCGCGGGAGCGCCGGCGATCCGCAGCACGGTCTCCAGCTCGAGGAAGCCCGGGGTCCCCTGGATCGTCCAGCGCCAGCCGTGCGACCACCAGCCCTGCAGCGCCTGCTGCCAGGCCGTGGGCGTGGGCCGCGCGAACGGCTGCCCCGCGACCCGACGGGGCAGGAGCAGGAGCGGGTCAGTGCCGCCCACCCTGCGGGTCCGGGTACAGCTCAACCACCACTCCTCGCTCGGCATCCCCGCTGGCCTCGAGCGCCCGGTGTCCAGCGGGTCGTCGTGCCGACCGCGAGCCTGCACCCGCGCCAGCCCTCGCCCCATGCCGTCGATCGACACGCCAGGATCGCCGGGCACGGGGTCGAAACCGTGGATCAGTGCGGGCCCAGCCGGGGAGCTCGTGGAACACGACCGTGTCGCGGTCCTCCCACCCGACGTGCTCGGGCGGTTCAGGCGGTTCGGCGTCCCACCGCTCGACACGCACGAACGCGTCGGCGTTCCGGGTCCCGGCCGCCATCACGACGCCGCCGCTCGTCCCGCTCGCGAAGGTGCCGGGGGTGTCACCCAGTCCGTCGTCCTGGAGGGCGTCGACGATGCCGAAGTCCGTCTCGAACCGGGCCTCCGCCGCCTCCACAAGCCGTGCCACGCCCTGCCTCGTCCCCGTCGCCGACCCTTCTCGCAGCGCACCCTAGGTGGGTCGATGCAGGCCGCCCCAGCCGCCGACCGGGTGACGAGAGTCGGCATCAGCGGGTCTGCGAGGTGCCACGACCCCGACCGAGCTGCGCGAGCCGGTGCTCGACTGGTTCGGCGTGCACGCGCGCGACCTGCCGTGGCGTGCGGCGGACCGCACGCCGTGGGGTGTGCTGGTCAGCGAGGTGATGCTGCAGCAGACGCCGGTGGTCCGCGTGGAGCCGGCGTGGCGGTCAGTGGATGGCCCACTGGCCGACGCCCGCCGACCTGGCGGCGGCATCGACGGCCGACGTGCTGCGCGCGTCGGACCGGCTGGGCTACCCGCGCCGCGCACTGCGCCTGCAGGAGGAGTGTGCCCGGGCGGTGGTCGACCGGCACGAGGGGGTGGTGCCGTCGTCGGAACCGGAGCTCCTCGCGCTGCCGGGATCGGCTCGTACACGGCGGCCGCGGTGCTGGCGTCCGCCTACGGGCGGCGGTCGGTGGTGCTCGACACCAACGTGCGTCGCGTCCTGGCCCGCACGGTCGACGGCGTCGCGCTGCCGGCGCCGAGCCAGACGGTCGACGAGGTCCGCCGGGCCGCCCGGTACGTCCCCGACGACGACGCGACGGCGGCCCCGGTGGGCGGCGGCGTCGATGGAGCTGGGCGCGCTGGTCTGCACCGCGCGGTCGCCGCGCTGCGACGCCTGCCCCGTGCAGGACATGTGCGCCTGGTTCGCCACAGGCCGGCCACCAGGGCAAGGCCGGCCACCGGGCAGGTCCAGGATTCGCCGCACCGGCCAGGTGCATCGGAAGGCGTCATCGGCCCTGCTGCGCGACGCGCTCGGCCCGGTGCCGGCCGCCGTCGTCGACGCCGTCTGGCCAGACGCCCCGCCGGCTTGGCCGAGGTGCGTGGACGGCCTGGTCGCCGACGGGCTGGTCTCCCGGGACCCGGCGGCGAGCGACGACGACCCCCCGACGTACCGGCTGCCGTCGTGACGGTGTCGACGGTGCGGCTCCCGGACGGCACGGTGCGTTGCGTCGTCGACGTCCGGCACGCCGTCGGGCATCGGGCTTGGTCCTGGGCTGACCCGCTCGGTCCCGCTGACCGCTGGTCCCGCTGAGCCGCTCGGTCCAGGGGACCGCTCGCTCGCGCGACCGCTCGGGCTCGTCAGCCGAGCTGGATGAGCATCCTCGTGTTGCCGAGGGTGTTCAGCTAGCACGTGCCAGGTCGAGGAACTCGGCGACACCGTCGTCGTGCGACCGCAGCAGCTCCAGGTACACGTCAGGGGTCACGGGTGTCCCCTCGATGACGTGGAACCCGTGCGACTCGAAGAACGCGACCTCGAACGTCAGGCAGAAGACCCGGCGCACACCCAGCTCCCCCCGGCGCGGCGCAGCAGGGCGTCGAGCAGCGCGTGGCCGACGCCGGCGCCGCGCCAGGCCCGGTCGACCGCGAGGGTGCGGATCTCGGCGAGGTCCTGCCACATGACGTGCAGAGCCCCGCACCCAATGACGCTCCCGTCATCGGCCTCGACCACGAGGAACTCCTGCACCGCCTCGTAGTACCCGACCCACTCCTTGGCCAGCAGGATGCGCTCGGCGGCGTACGGCTCGACCAGGCCGCGGATCGCGCGGACGTCGGCCGGCAGGGCGGGGCGGACACGGAAGGACATCGGGCCAACCTAGCCGCGCGGGCTCGGAGGGCGTGGCACGGCCCGGCCCCCGACGCGGAGCCGGGCCCGTCCGGTCAGCCGGTCAGACGGCGGGCTCGGGCTCGCGGTACGGGGACAGGCTTCGTCGGGCATGCCGTCGGCGATCGCCCGGCCTCCTCGGTGACCGTCCGCGGCCAGACCGCCGCCGCCACCAGGTACGCGAGCAGCGAGGCGCCGAAGCCCCAGAACGTAGGCCAGCCGTAGAACGAGGCGTGGATGCAGGTGGTTGGGGATGTACCAGACGTCGTTCGGCACGCCGTAGACGGTGGGGGTGAGCACGAAGAGCACGAGGCGCACCGTGACACGACGACGAGGGCCGCGACGGCCGCGCGCGTGCCACCGCGCTTCCAGAACAGGCCGAGGATGAACAGCACCAGCAGCCCGGCGAGCATGAGGTCGAACGCGAGCGTCAGCAGGATGCCGGTCTGGGCCACCTTGAGCGCCACCGAGACGCCGAGCACCACGATCGGGATCATCGCGACCCGCGTCCACAGCAGCAGCGGGTCAGCGGCACCCTCCTCCTTCACCGGAGACCACGCGGCGGACCCCGAAGATGTTGCGGACCGCCACCGCGGACGTCGCGAGGATCGCTCCGGACGCGGTCGAGAACAACGCGGCGACGATGCCGGACAGGACGAGGACCGTCAGACCGGACGGCGCGTAGTCGTCGAGGAGCTGGAACAGGATCGGCCCGTTCTCGGTGGTCAGACCGAGCACCGACGACGCCCCGAGGGCCACCATCGCGAACGCGATGCCGATGATCGCGGTCCCCGCGGCGCCCCGTGAAGCACGACTTCTGCGCGGTCTCCGGGCTGCGGGCGGCGAAGATCCAGCAATACGTCGTAGCTGTTGCTGCTGCTCGACTCGTCGTCTTGCTCGACGCCCCATCGCGCTGCAGCCGCACTCACCAGCATCACGCGCGCGGTGGCGCCGGCGCGGCGCATCGGTTCCCAGCCGGCGCGGATCGCCGTCGAACCACCCGTCATCTGGATACCGATCAGCGGATTGACGTAGACCTTGTCATCGGGCGGTGAATGCTCGATGACAACCTTGTCGACGTCGACTTCGAGCTCCTCCGCAATCAGCATCGGAATGAGTGCTCGGTTCCTGTCCATACTCGATGAATTGCATGACGAAGGTGACCTGCCCCGAGCGGTCGATGCGAAGAAACGCATTCGGCGCGAACGCTGCGCCGGTGCTCGTTTCATCGCTGATCACGGCGAATGCCTGCAGGTTGATGTCCGAGCAGGTCGCCGACCGCGGCGCTCACGCTCAGCTTGAGGAAATCGCGTCGTGAAGAGTGCGGGCAGATCGACACGCTTCATTTGTTCGTCGCCGAGTCTCACCTCCCCGCCAGCGCGCTTGATCGCCGCTCGGATGCGCGGATAGGTACCACAGCGGCAGATGTTGCCGGCCATGGCGCTGTCGATGTCCGCATCGCTGGGCTTCGGATTGCTCGCGAGCAAGGCGCTGGCCGACATGATCTGGCCCGACTGGCAATAACCACATTGCGGCACATCCAGCTCGGCCCAGGCCTGCTGGATCTTCTTGCCCGCAGGCGTCGCTCCGATCGCTTCGATCGTCGTGATGCGCTTGCCCGCCGCGGCCGCGACGGGCGTGCTGCAGGAGCGCATGGGTTGACCGTCGACATGAATCGTGCACGCGCCGCACAACGCCACACCACAGCCAAATTTGGTGCCGGTCATGCCGAGCACATCGCGCAAGCCCATAGGAGCGGCATGCTCGTGGGCGGCTTCGACCTCTCGGGCTTTGCCATTCACATTGAGTGCGGTCATGCGGGGTCGGGATCCCTTCATTTGAGCGAGAGGAGATCCACTCCACCATCGCGGCGATATCCGCATCCCTCGCCGCGCTCGGTGTGTAGTGTCATCTCGATATCAGAACGGGCACTGGCATTTGCGCCAACAGGGATCGGGTGACACCACCCAGGAGCAGCTCCTCAAACGTGCATGGCTGTAGGCGCCGACGACCAGCAGGTCCGAACCGTCTCGTATCGCGCGCTCGAGTATGACTTGTGCGATCGGAATGCCGTCGGATGTAGCGCGTGCACCTCGACATTTACGCCGTGGCGAGCGAGGTGCAGGGCAATGTCAGCGCCAGGCGCTTCGCCGTGTCGAAGGTTTCGGGCCGCGTCGACCACGAGCACCGTCACGGATTTCGCAGCGACGAGGAATGCCATTGAATCAGCGATGGCGCGCTTAGCCTCGCGCGTGGCATTCCAGCCGATCACTTCCTCTCGCCGATGGTGTCACGCTCCCAGGCATCCGGCACGATGGGCGTCGGCACGCCGCTCTCGAGCATGAGGCTCTCGGCCGACACGTCATCGGGAACACCATACGGATCGGGATGGCCGACGACGAGCAGATCGGAATGCAGCGAGTTGACGAGCAGATCGGAACGGAGCGAGTTGAGGAATGCGCCCTTTGCGGTCTCGGCTCGTCCTATGCCGCGGAACTCGCCCGCGACGTTGGCGCCGGTGCAGAGCGCTCGAAAGCGCTCTGCCACCGCGCCGCGGCTTCCTCGGCGGCGGTGTCGAGCACGCGCTCGTGAGTGATGACATGTTGGATCGCACTGGCGCCGCGGGCGTATGCCATGGCGGGCGGCAACGTTACGCCGGCGTAGATCACATGTATCCCGATGAGCCGGGCGCCGAAGCGCTGAGCCGGTGCCGCCGCATGAGCCGCGCGTTTTTTCCCTGACGGGCTGGCGTCGAGAAGGACTGCAATCGTCTTCGGCTCGGTGGACATGGCTGCGGCTCCCTACAGGTTGCTATCCAGGAAGGCGGCGAGCTGCGATTTCGAGACCGCGCCGACTTCTGAGCCGCCACCGTGCCGTTCTTGAACAGAAGCAATGTCGGGATGCCACGGACGTCGAACATGGGCGGCGTCTGCGGATTCTCGTCGATGTCGATCTTGGCGACGGTGAGCCGATCCTCGTAGTCCTCGGCGATCTCGTCGAGGAGCGGGGCCACGACCTTGCACGGACCGCACCACTCCGCCCAGAAATCGAGCAGCACCGGCTTGCTGGCTTTGAGAATGTCCTGATCGAACGTGGCGTCACTGGTGTGAAGAATGTTCTTGCTCACTCGGAACTCCTCCTTGGAGGGGATAAGTTGACGATTGACAAAAGAGTGTGACGACGGCGGTCTTGACCTCTAGTGACTGGCACAGCCCGCGCTGAAGTTACGCGTCTTGAAGACTCGATCACCGCGCATCTCAAGCAGGGCCAGGTGTTCGGAGTCCGGGACCTGGTCCGGCGATCGAGCGTCGGAGCCGATCGGTATTGAACGAACACCGATGTTGGCAGGCGGGCGTTGGAAAAATCCACAGCGTCGAAATGTGCACCCCTGCTCCTGAGCAATACGTAATGACATGTTTATGTTCATATTTACTGGTTCCAGTACATGTATTGCTAAATGTCGATCGGCAGTGCGATGCATTCGCCGCCGTATGTCTCGCTCAGTTCCTTGGCGGTGGCTTCGCAGGGGCCGGCCTTGCGCGCGGTGATGTAAACCTTCGAGGCGCCCTGGGCGAGAAACCCGCCGGCGATCATCTTGCCAATGCCGCGCGAGCCGCCGGTGACGACTGCGACGCGCCCTTTCAGCGAAAACAGATTTTCGAACATAGTTCCTCCTGTTGGTTTGACGCGGATATAGCGCCCGGCGCAACAGGAGAGTCAAGGAAAGCTGACGCGAGAAAAGCGTTTGAAACGCACCTTTGATTCGAAGACGATGCTGGTAACTCGTGACGAACTCAGGCCGCGTCGACCCGGCGAAAGCCGTTCCACATCGCGGTGGCGGCGCCTGATGTCAGCACCGAAAGAAAGCGCGTGTTCTGGTAGTTGCCGTTCAGCGAAATGCGCGGCAAAGCCGTGAGGTGATTTGCATTCTCTGGAAAGACCATGCCGGGGCGCGTGGTGACGGCCGTCCGGAATCCGAGCTGGCGCGCGATGGCGAATTCGCGAGCTGTTGCTGCGGTCTTGTAGCCATAGGGATAGGCAAAATGTAGCGCGGGCTTTTGCAGCATCGCCTCGATCTGCTCGCGGCTGACACGCATTTCCCGCGATGCGTCGGCTTCGGTTTCCCTGGCGAGATTGCAGTGACTGACGGTGTGGGCACCGATCGTCACCAGGGGATCGTTCGCGAACGGCTTCAGTTCATCCCACGACATGCAAAGTTCGCGTGCGATGACGGCGTCGTCGATGCCGTGCCGCGCGCACAGGCTGCTGACGGCATGCTGGACGTGCATGTCGCTCGGTAGCCCCTGAAGCCAGTCGTGGAGTCGGTTGAATGCGTCCTGCTTGGCGATGGGGCTGCTTGCGTCAATCCGCGTCGCGACACCGTCGATCTCGACATCGAGAGTATTGACTGCGGCAATCAATCGTTCGAGCGCCACCCACCACAGCCGGCCACGACCGTCAGCGAAATCGCTGGCGACATAGACAGTGAAAGGAGCGCCGTAGTCGCGCATCACCGGCAGCGCATGATCGCGATTGTCGCGATAGCCGTCATCGAACGTGAAACAGGCGAAACGGCGGGCGAAGTCGCGTTCGGTCATCCGCCGGTGCGCCTCATCCATCGAGATGATATCGACATCGAGCGCGCGGACGTGCGCCAGGACCTCGCGGAGGAATTCGGGCGTGATTTCGAGGTGCCGGTTGGGCTGGAACAAAAAGTCGCGGGCCGGGCGGACGTGATGAAGCATGAAAATGGTGCCCACGCCTGCCAGAATGGGCCGTAAGACATGGTGGGCGCCGGTAAAATACAGCGCGTCAAGGCCGGCGCGGATGACGTTATTGCGAAACTGTTTCATTAGCGATGGCCCGGGCCAACTCATGTGTCGGAGCCGGGATATTTGCCGGAACGGCTGAACAAACGGTTAGGCGCACAGGCAAAAGGCGGGCGAAAACACCCGGATTGATTTCTAGTTTGACACTCAGGCAAGGGTTTGTTTTGTCTGTTTTCTATCAGGTAAAGGGTTGGAATGAGCCGATTTTCCCGCTGGGGACGTAAATGGTGGCCGGGGTTGATCCCTCTTGCCGTGATCTGGATCGCCGCGATCTGGACCAGCAGCGCGCCCATCGAGAAAGATCTCGGTGCGCGGGCGGTCGACGCACTCAAGGACACGGTGCTCGACAAGACCCGCGTCGATGTCTCCGGCCGTGACGTCAAGTTGTCGGCGGAGGCATTCTCGGAAGAAGGTCGACGCAGCGCCATCGCGCAGGTCGAGGCTGTTGTTGGCACCCGGCTTGTGAACGACGACACCCGTCTTGTCGCCGAAGCCAAACCGTTCGTGTGGTCCGCAGAACGCGATGTCGTGAGGGCCACGCTTGGCGGCAGTGCACCGTTGCCCGCGGTCAAGGCGAAGCTCCTGGAAGCAGCACGAGCGTCTCTCAAGGGGACCGAAATTGCGGACCGCATGACGATGGCGCGCGGCGCGCCGCCGCGCTTCGACAGCGCGGTTTTGTTGCTGATCGATCAGATCGGCAGGCTCAAGGAAGGCAAGATCACTCTCAGCGACACCAGCGTCAGTCTCACTGGCATGGCGCGTGAAATCGGCAGCCGCGAGGCGATCGCTGCGGCGCTGAGGAATCTGCCCGAAGGCTATTCGGTGGCGGAGAACGCCATCAAGGCGCCGCCTTACATCTTCCAGGCCAACAAGGACCCGGTCGCCAACACGATCACGCTCGCCGGCTATGTTCCGGACAACAACGTGCATGCGGCGATCGTCGCCGCAGTCGGCCGCAAGTTCTTCAGCGAGAAGATCGTCGACAATCTCAAGGCGAGCACCGGCGCGCCATCCGGATTTTCAAACGCTGTGATTTTAGCGCTCGGCGCGCTGTCGCGGGTTTCGACCGGATCGCTGGTGGTCTCCGATCGCGATGTCAAACTGTCCGGTGATGCGCTCTATGCCGTTGCGGCCAACCAGATACGCGGCGGTCTGAACAGCGATCTGCCACAAGGCTGGAAGGCGAATGCGGAAGTGTCGGTCAAGCCGGTCGCAAGCCCTGTCGATGCGACGGTTTGCCAGCAATTGTTTGTCGAACTGCTGGGCAAGGCCAAGATCAAATTCGACTCTGGGCGGGCGACGATCGATCCCGATTCCATTGGTCTCCTTGATCGCCTGATCGAAACCGCGTTGCGGTGTCCTTCCGCCAATATCGAGGTTGCGGGCCATACCGATAGCGATGGCGATGACGCGGGCAACATGGCGCTTTCTGAGAAGCGCGCGCAGGCTGTGGCGGACTATCTGATCAAGGCCGGGTTGCCGCCCGACAGGCTTAAGGCGGAGGGCTACGGCAGTTCCCGTCCGGTTGCCGACAACGATACTGACGAAGGCAAGGCCAAAAACCGGCGCATCGATTTCGTGGTGAGGTAAGGGCAATGATGTATCTCGCCATGTTCAACTGGGCCTGGTTGCTGGCGTCGGCCGTAATCGGTCTGGCGATGGGATGGATTGCCGTGGTTCATCGCGGGCAGGGATTGTCCAACGTCACGATGCAGAAGATCGGCGTGTTCGTCGCGGCCCTGATCGTTGCTTCTGCGCTGCACCTCGCGCCCGGCCGGGCGGGTTACTGGCTCGATCTCGGCCTTGTCATGTTTGCCGTCTATATTGCGGGCTGTGCGGTCGGATCATGGCTGCGCAATCTGGTGGTTTCGCGCGACAGGCCGGCTTCTTGAGACGGTGGCCCTGACGCCCTATTTTGTTGCATGCGCGTACTTTTAGGCCTTCCTTGGAAGGCTCCGAATTGGACTTATTTTTTAAGCGGCAACGGCCCTGGCCGGCCAAGCCCTGACGGCAGCATTAAAAAGCGTCATCGAGGCATCAAAACATTCGAATTAATCTCGCCGGCCTCGCGATGGCCTGGCAGGTCTGCTAGGACCTTTGTTAAACCAATGCATGATATTACCGTGGGTCATGCATGCGTGCTGGTCATGTCGAGTTCGAGGTCTGGATGCTGGAAACACTGCGCGGAGCGATCGCGTATATGCGCGAGAAGCAGCTTCTTCATAAGCTCGGCGTTGCGCTCAGTGTCGCGATCATCGCTGCTGCCTGCTATATCCTCTATAATATGCTCCAGGATCTCGATATTGACGATCTTTATGGAGCATTGCGGGAAACCGAAGCCCGCACGGTCATCCTCGCCGGCCTTTGCGTCGCCGCAGGCTATTTTACCCTGACGTTTTACGACCTGTTTGCGCTGCGGAACATCGGTCACACGAGGTGCCATATCGCATCGCAGCCTTCGCTGGGTTCACCAGCTATTCCATCGGCCATAACGTCGGCGCCAGCGTGTTCACAGGCGGCGTCGTGCGATATCGCATCTACTCGGCGCACGGTCTTTCCGCCATCGACGTCGCCAAAGTCTGCTTTCTCGCCGGCCTGACGTTTTGGCTTGGCAATGCAGCCGTTCTTGGGATGGGCGTGGCGTATCACCCGGAGGCCGCTGCCTCGATCGACAAGTTGCCCATCTGGCTCAACCGGTTTGCTGCGATCTGCATCCTCGTTGCCCTGGCGATCTATGTGGCCTGGGTTTCGATCCGGCCGCGCAACGTCGGTCGCGGCAATTGGACGGTCACATTGCCGGGCGGCCCGCTGACCCTGCTGCAGATTGCGATCGGCATCGTCGATCTCGGTTTTTGCGCCCTGGCGATGTATTTCCTGGTCCCGGATGAGCCGCATGTGAGCTTCGTCGTCGTCGCGGTCATCTTCGTGTCAGCGACGCTGCTCGGTTTCGCCAGTCATTCGCCAGGCGGTCTTGGTGTTTTCGATGCAGCGATGCTGGTCGGGCTGTTCCAGTACGACAAGGAAGAATTGCTGGCGGGCATGCTGTTGTTTCGCGTGCTTTATTATCTTGTGCCTTTTGTTCTCTCCGTCATCTTGCTCTCGCTTCGGGAGCTTATCGTCGCTCTTCGGGCGAAACGGGTCGCAGCGGCCTTGCGCAGGCTCGATGAAGCTGCGAAGCCGCAATCGGCCGAAGGTTCGCGGTCTCCCGCCTCATAAATCGAGACAGCATTTACTCGCACAGGCAGTTTTCCGGCGGCATGACGACAACAAATTCATCAACTTCAGGCTCTGCACCGTGGCCCGATCGGCTGAGGCGTTCGGCTATCGTGCTGATGGCCGTGATGCTTGGCTTGTCCGCTTCGGTGGTGTTTGGCGGTCTCTCGTTTCCGCATGCAGGGTTGATCTTCATTTGCGTGCTTGGCGCCGCGCTGGTGCCATGGAGTTTGCATCACGCGGTTCCCGTCACCGACGATCAGGCCGGAATGAGGCCCGCCGAGGCGCCTGTCGTTCAGGCGCTGGTTGGCGGAATGCCGGAAGCCGCGGTGCTGCTCGATCGCGCCGGCCGGGTGCTGCATTTCAATGTTGCCGCGGGCCAGCTTGCGCCAGCCTTGCGTAAGAATGAGCTTGCGCTGTTTGCGTTACGCACGCCCGAGATCATCACCGCGCTGCGCCAGGCGATCGCGACCCGCGAACCGCAGCGCGCGACTTACGTCGATCACGTTCCCATCGACCGCTGGATGGAAGTGATCGTGACGCCCTTGTTGTTGCCGACAGCGTTCGGCGGCACTGAATATTGCATTCTCATGACGTTCCACGATCAGACGCCGCTGCGGCGGGTCGAGGAAATGCGCGCGGATTTCGTCGCCAATGCCAGCCACGAACTGCGCACGCCGCTGGCGGCGTTGTCCGGATTTATCGACACGTTGCAAGGTCCGGCGCGTGATGACGTCAGGGCGCGCGAGCGATTTCTCGGCATCATGCATGCGCAGGCCACGCGTATGGCGCGGCTGATCGACGATCTGTTGTCGCTGTCACGGGTTGAACTCAGCGCGCATGTGCGGCCGGATACGCTGGTCGATATTGTTCCGCTGGTGCATCAGGTGATTGACGGATTGGAGCCGTTGGCAAGTGAACGACAGGTTGCCGTCGAGGCCGAATTGCCCAAGACGCCGGTGACCATCGCCGGCGACACCGAAGAATTGCTGCGGTTGTTCGAGAACCTGATCGAAAACGGCCTGAAATATGGTGCGGCCGGCGGCCGTGTGGTTGTTTCGCTGACGGAACCCCCTACGAAGGACGGCAGCGAAATTCGTTTCGCGGTCCGCGATTTCGGGCCGGGCATAGCGCCGGAGCATTTGCCGCGACTGACGGAGCGGTTCTATCGCGTCGATGTCGGTGACAGCCGCGCGCAAGGTGGCACTGGTCTCGGTCTGTCGCTGGTGAAGCATATTGTGCAGCGACATCGCGGGCGGTTGCTGATCGAAAGCGTGTTTGGGCACGGTGCGACGTTCACGGCATGCTTTCCGGGGCTGAAAGGTGCCGCAAAGGAATAAGATCGCACGTTCGGCATCATCACGCCGCACGGCCGTAAGTCCGCCGGCCAGAGCAAGGTCCGCGACAACCCGGTAACAAAAAAGCCTCATCGGACGGCCGATGAGGCTTTCATTCCAGACTTGAAGATTTTGCGTTACTTGCCCGGTGCGCGCGCGTGCCGGCGGCGGTCACCGGCCGGCTGATAAGCGATACGCGAGTGATGTGCGCAATAGGGCAGGCTGTTCAGGGCCTTGCCGCCGCAGAAGAAGAAATCTGCACTGCCCGGATCGCCAACCGGCCAATGGCAGGTGCTTTCATTCAGCTCCAGCAAAGACAGTCGCTGGCTCATCGGCACCACGTTGTCATAAGCGATCGGATCCGGTTCCGCTTCAATCTCGAAGGCCTGAGCCAGCGCTGTGTTGCCGCGCGACACCGGACGGCTGATCCGCATCATGTGTTGGGCGGGACGCACCTTGCGCTGGCGCGGCGCCGCGGAGGAGGGGCTCTTTGCGCGGCCGGAAAGCCCCAGCCGGTGAACTTTG
The DNA here is from genome assembly GCA_963751855.1 of uncultured Alphaproteobacteria bacterium. Lineage (GTDB taxonomy): Bacteria > Pseudomonadota > Alphaproteobacteria > Rhizobiales > Xanthobacteraceae > Afipia. Next base: position 17,447 of record CAVVWF010000010.1, read on the forward strand.
CCGATCACGGCATTCCGGGTGATGTTTCCGAGTTCGGCTGCGATCTGGCTTGCCGACAGGCCGGCTTCCCAGAGCTTTTTCAGTTGTTCAACGCGATCGTCGGTCCAGCTCATTACCGTCATCGCACACTTCCTTTTGATATCGCACCGGCCGTTCTTGGCGCAGCGTCGCGATTGCAAATTTCCAAAATCCCTGCGGTCAGAATCCCTTAGCCCTCGCCGGTCGTGTGAAAACGACCGGGCGTTTACGCCTATACCGGGACCATCGAGGATCAGAACTGCCGCACGAGATGTCGTATCCGACAGTGGAAAGCTACAATATGGCGCGACTCACGCGCAAGAGTTGGCGCGTTGCGCGTCCACATGTTCCGAATAAAAAGCAACCGAATTCGTCGCTCTGTCATGTTGCGAATGGCGCTCACGCAGCATCCGCGGGTCTACGTCTGCACCCGGCAGAGCGTTCCCGCGTCGTTTTTGAAGGCCAGATGACGCCGAAACGGTGTCTGTTCGTGTTGACACCTGTAGGCTCGCCAATAGAATAAAGGATACGTGCCGCCTTTTCGGGCGGCACGTTTTGTTTCCAGGGCAGGCAAGCGAACAAAAGGCGCCAACGCGCTCGCGAAGCTGTCAGCCTAACACTGCAATCAGGTCGTCATGAGCCAAAGCGTCACGTCGCAAGTCGAGTCCCACATGTTGCCGGTTTTCGCGCGGATCGATGTCGCGTTCGAGCGCGGCGAAGGTCCCTGGCTGATCGCGACCAACGGCGACCGCTATCTCGATTTCACCAGTGGTGTTGCGGTGAATGCGCTTGGTCATGCGCATCCGCATCTTGTCGCGGCGTTGCAGGAACAAGCCGGCAAGCTCTGGCACGTTTCAAATCTTTTCCGGATTCCGGAAGGCGAGCGTCTTGCGGCGCGGCTGTGCGAAGCGAGTTTTGCCGACGTTGTGTTCTTCGCCAACTCCGGTGCAGAGGCGATGGAAGCCTGCATCAAGATGGCGCGTAAATACCAGGCCGCAAACGGCAAGCCGGAGCGCTATCGCCTGATCACCTTCGAGGGCGCGTTCCATGGCCGTACGCTCGCGACGCTCGCAGCAGGCGGCCAGCAGAAATATCTCGAAGGTTTCGGACCGGTGGTCGAAGGCTTCGATCAGGTGCCGCTTGGCGATCTCGAAGCCACCAAGAAAGCGATCGGTCCGCATACTGCGGGTATCATCATCGAGCCGTGGCAGGGAGAGGGCGGTGTACGCGCCGCTGACCCCGCGTTCTTCCGTGCCCTGCGGCAGCTGTGCGATGAGCACAATCTGGTCCTGGTGTTCGATGAAGTGCAGACCGGCATGGGGCGTATAGGTTCTCTGTTCGCTCATGAGCGCACTGGCGTAACGCCTGACATCATGGCGTTGGCGAAGGCCCTTGGCGGCGGGTTTCCGATGGGTGCGTGCCTCGCAACGTCGGCGGCGGCTGTCGGGATGACGCCCGGAACGCACGGCTCGACATTTGGCGGCAATCTGCTGGCGATGGCCGCGGGCAATGCCACGCTGGATGTGATGCTCGCGCCGGGATTCTTCGATCACGTGCAACGCATGTCGCTTTTTCTGAAGCAGAAGCTCGCATCGATTGTCGATCGCTATCCTGATGTCGTGAGCGACGTGCGTGGGGATGGCCTTCTCATCGGCCTGAAAGCTGTCGTGCCAGCCGGTGACCTCGGCATTGCTTTGCGCGATGAAAAGCTCCTCACTGTGGGCGCCGGCGAAAACGTCGTGCGCCTGTTGCCGCCATTGATCGTCACCGAAGCCGAGATCGAGGACGCTGTCTCGCGCGTTGAGCGGGCCTGTGCGAAATTTTCGCAGGGGGCAGCAATGCGGGGGGCGGCTCAATGAGTACAGCTCCGCGCCATTTTCTCGATCTGTTCGATGTGCCGACCGCGGAGTTGCGGTCGATTCTCGATGCCAGTGTCGCGATCAAGAAACAGCTCAAAAGCGGCGCCAAGCCGGACAAGCCGCTCGATGGCAAGACGCTTGCGATGATTTTCGACAAGCCTTCCACGCGTACGCGCGTCTCCTTCGACGTCGGCATGCGGCAGCTCGGCGGCGAGGCCATCATGCTGACCGGTGCCGAAATGCAGCTTGGTCGCGGCGAAACCATCGCAGACACTGCACGTGTGCTATCTCGTTTTGTTGATATCATCATGATCCGGATCCTTAGTCATGATGCACTGGTCGAGCTTGCAGCGCATGCTACGGTGCCGGTAATCAATGGCCTCACGCGGCGCTCCCATCCCTGCCAGGTGATGGCGGATGTCATGACGTTCGAGGAACATCGCGGCCCCATCAAGGGACGCACAGTGGCTTGGACCGGTGATGACAACAATGTGCTGGCGTCATGGGCGCATGCCGCCGAGCGATTTCAGCTTTAATCTTCGTGTCGCGACGCCGCCTGAGCTTGCGCCGAACAAGCTGCTGAAGGACTGGATCAAGGCAACGAATGCACCAATCGTGCTGGGCACGAGTGCGGAGGAAATGGTGCGCGGCGCGGATTGCATCATCACTGACACATGGGTGTCCATGGGTGATAAGGACGGTGAACACCGCCACAATCTGCTCAAGCCTTATCAGGTCAATGCCAAGCTGATGTCGCTCGCCAAGCCTGATGCGATTTTCATGCATTGCCTGCCGGCGCATCGCGGCGATGAAGTGACTGACGAAGTGATCGACGGTCCACAATCCGTGGTGTTCGATGAGGCTGAGAACCGTCTTCACGCTCAAAAGGGTATTTTGGCCTGGTGTCTTCGCGCGGTTGCGTGATTTCGGGCTTCAATCCGGTCCCTTTTCTGTACGGCGAAGTGCCCTATATTAGGGAAGCGTTGCTTCGGGTGACACTCCGTGTTGCCGAAATCGCGCGTCCGCTGGTTTGAGCATTCGTCTGCGGCAAGCCAAATTCATCTCATCAGAGAATGCCCACGTCATGACGCTTGAGACTTCCGTTCGCGCTCCGTCAGCCACACCCGTCGATGATGCCGTACTCCCGTTTGAGGTGAGCGCGCTGGATGTGCGTGGGCGGCTGACGAAAATGGGTTCGGCCCTCGACGAGATTTTGACCAAGCACGATTATCCGGCGCCTGTCGGCAAGCTGCTCGGCGAAGCCATTGTGCTGACGACGCTGCTCGGCTCGACGTTGAAATTCAATGGCCGGTTCATTCTGCAAACGCAGACCGATGGTCCGGTGTCGCTGATCGTGGTCGATTTTCATGCGCCGGATCGGCTGCGTGCTTACGCCCGCTTTGATGCCAGCAGGCTCGAGCCAGGCCAGGATTCCGCAGCCTTGCTTGGTCATGGCCATCTCGCCATGACCATTGACCAGGGTGCCGATATGAGCCGCTATCAGGGGCTGGTTGCCCTGGAAGGCGGCAATCTTGAAGACGCGGCACACGAATATTTCCTGCGTTCGGAGCAGATTCCGACACGCGTGCGGCTTGCTGTCGGCGAAGAGTTTCGCGGTGGCGACGGACCGAAGCATCGTTGGCGCGGCGGCGGCATGCTGATGCAGTTTCTGCCCAAGGCCCCAGAGCGTGCGCGGCAACCTGACCTGCACCCCGGTGATGCCCCGGAGGGGCTCGTGGCGCATGACGTCCCGGAAGATGACGCCTGGGCCGAAGGGCAGTCGCTGTTCGCCACCATTGAGGACGTCGAGCTGATCGATCCCGAGTTGTCGGGGGAGCGCTTGCTGTTCCGGCTATTCCACGAGCGTGGCGTGCGGGTGTTTCCGGTTCAGGAGATGCGGGCGCAGTGTTCCTGTTCACGCGATGCCGTGGCGGGAATGCTATCCAGTTTCGCACCGGAAGATCGCGCCGGCATGGTGGAAAACGACAAGGTTGTCGTCACCTGCGAATTCTGCAGTTCGGTCTACGAATTCACGCCGGATGAAGCGGGTGTTGGGCCGGATACCGGGAATCAAGCGGCGGAAACTTAATTCAGCGTCCGCCTCTGGCCAGGGCTGTCGAGCGAGAACGCCGGGATATCGATTTCGAACGGTTCGCCATTCTCGGTGACCATCTGGTAGCTGCCGGTCATGAACCCGGAAGCCGTGGCGAGCGGGACACCGCTCGTGTATTCGAAACGCTCACCTGGTTCGAGTACGGGTTGCTCTCCGACAACGCCTTCGCCATGGACTTCCTGGTTCCGCCCTGTTCCATCGGTAATGATCCAATGCCGTGTTTTGAGCTGTACGGTCTCACGCCCGGAGTTGACGATCACGATGGTGTAAGCCCAGAAAAACCGGCCATCCTGAGCAGACGAGCGTTCCGGCAGGAAGGTCGGCTCGACGATGACTTCAATCTGGCGGGTTACGGCGCGGTACATGGATATGTCCAAATCTGCTCTATCATAACAATGCTGAGGACCTCTGCTAAGCATTCATTGGTTGCTTTCAATAATAGCTCCGGTATCGGCAGCAAAGATACGAACCGGAACGATCATTGTTTCACGAGGTTTTTATCCAGCATGCTTCGGGAGAGCTGTCCATTTGAATGCTTGCAAATTGCGGGCCGTATTGATCTTCCGTAAGAGTGCGGAGCGGAAGCTTGGTTTTCCAGACGGTGCCGAAATCGAATGACGCTCGTGATCCCCCACCTGACCGATCAGGCCGTCGCTGAAGTGCCGTCTGTTAAGGCGACCCCACCGGTGGCCACAGGTGAGCGCGAGTTGCGCCTCGACCTCTTTCGCGGCATCGCCCTGTGGCTGATCTTCATTGACCACTTGCCGCCCAATATTCTGACCTGGTTCACGATCCGCAATTATGGGTTCAGTGACGCCACCGAGATTTTCATCTTCATTTCCGGTTACACGGCAGCGTTTGTTTACAGTCGCGCGATGCTCGATCGCGGCTTGGTGGTGGCAAGCGCGCGGATCTTCAAGCGCGTCTGGCAAATCTACGTCGCACACGTATTTCTATTTACGATCTACCTTGCCGAGATTTCCTATATTGCGACCCGGTTCGAAAATCCGCTCTACGCGGAAGAAATGGGCATACTTGATTTTCTCAAGCAGCCCGACGTCACGATCGTTCAGGCGCTGCTGCTGAAGTTTCGTCCAGTGAATATGGACGTGCTGCCGCTGTACATCGTGTTGATGCTGTTTTTGCCCCTGATCCTGTGGTTGATGCAGCGCAAGGCGGACATCACGCTGGCGTTGTCGGTTGTCCTCTACGTGATCACCTGGGAATTCGATCTCTATCTTCCGGCCTATCCCAATGGTTTCTGGGCTTTCAATCCGTTCGCTTGGCAGCTGTTGTTCGTATTCGGCGCATGGTGCGCGCTCGGCGGGGCCAAGCGAATGGGACGCATCCTGTCGTCGCGGATCACACTGGGGCTTTGCATCGCCTATCTCATATTCGCATTCTGCGTCACGTTGACCTGGCATGTGCCGCAGCTCAACGTCTTCATGCCGCGCTGGCTGGAAAGCTGGATGTACCCGATCAACAAGACCGATCTTGATGTCCTGCGTTTCGTGCACTTCCTCGCATTGGCTGCGATTACCGTGCGCTTCCTGCCGAAGGATTGGCCGGGCCTGAAATCGCCATGGCTGCGCCCCGTCATTTTGTGCGGCCAACACTCGCTCGAGATTTTCTGCCTCGGGGTGTTTCTGGCGTTTGCCGGACATTTCGTTCTGGCGGAGTTTTCCGGTGGCGCGTGGATGCATTTCCTCATCAGTGTCGCGGGAATCGTGATTATGTCCGCCGCGGCCTGGCTGTTTTCGTGGTACAAGGCCGAGGTGGGCAAGAGCGGAAAGCGCGCGAAGAGCGCGGAGGGCGATGCCGACCTCGCCGGAGGCGGATCATGAAGGCAGTATTGATTGCGAGTGTGCTGGCGGCACTTTTGACTCTCGTCCCTGCGCGCGCAGAGGACGGGCCCGGCTGTACTGTGCCCGCATATCTCCTTGCGACTGAAAGTTCGCTGACGAAGGTCGCCGCTGCCGTCAAAGCCAGCAAGCCGCTCAATATCCTTGTCATAGGTAGTGGTTCGTCTGCTTTGGCCGGGTCCGACGGTGTAAATGCAGCCTATCCTGCGCGACTGGAAGCCGCGCTGCGCGAGAAGCTGCCAAAGGTGGCTGTCAGCGTCAGAACGGATATCAGGCCGAAGAAGATCTCATCGGAAGTGGCCGACAGCTTCGAGTCACTGATCGAAAAATTGCCTGAAGATCAGAAGCCGACCTTGGTCATCTGGCAGACCGGGACCATCGATGCGATGCGGTCCATTGACCCGGACGATTTCCGGAGCGCGCTTGGTAATGGAGTTGCTGCATTGCAAAAAGCGGGCGCAGATGTGCTCTTGATGAATTTGCAGTACAGCCCACGTATGGAGACGATGCTTTCGGTCTCGCCATACAACGATACGATGCGTGTGGTCGCGCAAGAGCACGATATACCGCTGTTTGATCGCTTCTCGATCATGCGGCATTGGAATGATGCTGGCGATTTCGATCTGTTCGGTCCGGTTCACGGTTTTGGAATGGCAAGACGGGTTCACGATTGCATCGGCCGCTCGCTCGCGACCATGATCGTTGAGGCGTCGCGGATCAATCCGGCGGAGCTTGGGATGCAGCGTTGATGCGCTTCGATGTCCGATTGACCTTTGCTGCCACTGCGATTGTCGTAACGTGCATATTGTCATTCGCGCCGGCCCAGCTTTTCGCGCAGATCGAGGCCGCCAAGACGGAGACGGCAAAGCCGCCCGTGCAACAAAAGGGCCTTGCAACCAAGGCTCTCGAAGCTGCGAAGAGTGCTGCACGCGAGGCCGGTGATATTTTAACGCGTGTCCCGTGCTTGCCCGCCAAGGGGCTGACTGAAGTGCCTGGCTCGTTGCCCCGGGTTGCGCGTCGGATTGCGGCCGGTGATCCGGTGACGATCGTCGCCTTCGGGTCGTCGACGACGGTGGGATACGGCACGACGTCGCCAGCCTATACCTATCCGAACCGGCTTGTGGATCAATTGCGCCGCAAGTTTCCAACCGCCGACATCACAATCATCAATCGTGGCATGGGTGGTCAGGATGCGCCCGAGATGATGAAGCGGTTCGATGCGGCGGTTCTTGCCGCAAATCCGGATCTGGTGATCTGGCAGCTCGGGACCAACACAGTCATCAAGGGTGGTGCAGAGGACATTGCCGCGACAGCGGCGCTGGTTGAGGATGGCATTGCGCAGCTTCAGGCACGCGGCATCGACGTCGTGCTGATCGATCCGCAATATGTGCCGGCAGTGACCGCAAAGACAGAGAACGCCAGCGCGATGGTGAAGCTGATCGCCGAAGTCGCGAAGCTCAAGCACGTCGCGGTATTTCCGCGCTTTGAAGTCATGCGGCAATGGCACGAAGTTGAAAAGATGCCGTTCGACAAGTTCGTCATCGGTGACGGCTTGCACATGAACGATTGGGGTTACGCCTGTTTCGCGCAATTGCTCGGCGACACCATCATCAAGTCCGTGGGACAGGTGAAGGCAGGCGCCGATATACCGACCAATGTCATGACGTTTCGCCCGATGTGAGCGAAAATTCCCGTGGCATCGTTGCGGCAACAGTGAAGAAATTCAGAATTGGCGAGGACGCAAGCGGATTGCTTCATTGCTTGCGCCCTCATAACGACGGAAGAAAAGCCTTACGCTGTCTCCAGTGCCGCGGTGAAATCCTCGATCAGATCGTCGTGGTGTTCGAGGCCGGCCGAGAAGCGAATGAATCCTTCACTGATGCCCAGTTCTGCACGCGCCTCCGGCGTCAGGCGCTGATGCGTCGTGGTCGCCGGATGCGTGACGATGCTCTTGGAATCGCCGAGGTTGTTTGAGATCTTCGCCAGCTTGAGGGCGTTAAGCGTGCGGAACGCCGCAGCCTTGCCGCCTTTCACCTCGAAACCGATCAGTGTCGATCCACCGCGCATCTGCTTCCTGACGATTGCCGCCTGCGGATGATCAGCACGGCCCGGATAGACCAGCCGCGAGATTTTCGGATGGTTTCGCGAGCACTTCGGCGATCGCGGTCGCCGTTTCGGTCTGTGCCTTGACGCGAATGCTCAGCGTCTCGAGCCCCTTCAACAACACCCAGGCGTTGAACGGCGATATCGCGGGGCCGGTCTGGCGTAAAAATGTATGGATGTGCTCCTGAATGAAGTCGTTCGACGACAGGATCACTCCGCCCAGGCAGCGGCCCTGTCCGTCGATGTGCTTGGTGGCTGAATAGACCACGACGTCTGCGCCAAGCGCGAGCGGGCTTTGCCAGATCGGTGTCGCGAATACATTGTCCACGATCAGTCGTGCGCCACCACGATGCGCGATGTCTGCGACTGCGCTGATATCGACCACATCGAGCGTCGGGTTGGTCGGGCTTTCAAGGAAGCAGCTTTTTGGTATTCGGCCGCATGGCCTTCTGCCACTGGTCGAGGTCGTGGCCGTCCACGAGTGTGGACTGAATGCCGTAGCGCGGCAGCAAGTCTTCGACGACATAACGGCACGAGCCGAACAGCGCTTTCGCCGCGACGACATGGTCGCCTGCGCGGAGCGGGGCGAGGATCGCGGTGGTCACCGCGGCCATGCCGGTGGCGGTCGCACGCGCGGCTTCCGCGCCTTCGAGTTCGATCATGCGCTGCTCGAACATCGAGACAGTCGGATTGGAAAATCGCGAATAGAGAAAGCCGGGATCGCTGCCGGTGAAGCGCGCCTCGCACTGTTCGGCGCTGTCGTAGATGAAGCCCTGGGTCAGGAACAGCGCTTCGGACGTCTCACCATATTGTGAACGCAGCGTGCCGGCGTGGACCAGCCGTGTTTCGGGTCGGTAGGGGTAGGGGATTGGTTTGCTAGGTATTGGCCGCGGTTCACGTCTCAGACATGTGACCTCCATCGTGGCCACCCTGAAGATGGACACAAAAAAACCGGCCTGGAAAAAATTCCATGGGCCGGGATCACACTGTCCCCGGCCTGTTTAGCGAGTTATTTAACGTGGCTGCAAGCCGGCCGGCTCAAATGACCACGGGATAAGTCCTAGGCTTAGTCCTGCCTGCTCTTTCCGTCAAGCACCCCATCGGATAACCGATAAATTGTGCTATTTTGCTGGATGGAGCTTGGCAACCGAGGACGGCCTGTGCCGTTTACCCTCGCCCCCGACGCGACAGGAATTTTGCCGGATCGCATGATCGCGGCGATGGCCGATGCCGGCCTGATCCTGCCGGAATATCCGTTCGTCGAGAGCCAGATCCAGCCGGCCAGCCTCGACTCTGCGTTTCGGCAAGATCGCTTACCGGGTGCGCGCCATCTTCCTGCCAGGGCCGAACGCGACCGTGGCGGAACGCATCGACGAATTGAAGCTGCACGAGATCGATCTGTCCGACGGCGCGGTGCTGGAAACCAATTGCGTCTACATCGTGCCGCTGCTGGAAAGCCTCGCGCTGCCGCCGACGATTCTCGCTGCGGCCAATCCGAAAAGCTCGACAGGCCGGCTCGATGTTTTCACCCGCGTGATCGCGGATGGCACGCGCCGCTTCGACATGATCGCCGCCGGCTATCACGGCCCGCTCTACGCGGAGATCAGCCCGAAGACATTTCCGGTGCTGCTGCGTGAGGGATCGCGGCTGTCGCAAATTCGTTTTCGCACCGGTCATCCGCTGCTCGACGCTGATGAACTGCACGCGCTGCATGCCGCGGAGCGGCTTGGTCGACAGCGACGATGCCGATCTCGCCGGCGGCGTCGCACTGAGTGTTGATCTGTCCGGCGAAGGTTCCGACGGATTTGTCGGCTATCGCGCCAAGCGCCATACCGGCGTGGTCGATGTCGATCGTCGCGCGGTTATACAGTCGGCGAATTCTGGGAGCCGATCCGTGCGCGGCCGGATCGCAGTCTGATCCTCGATCCCGGCGAGTTCTACATTCTTGCGTCCAAGGAAGCGGTGCAGGTGCCGCCGGATTTCGCCGCAGAAATGGTGCCGTTCGATCCGCTGGTCGGTGAATTCCGTGTGCACTATGCCGGCTTCTTCGATCCCGGCTTCGGCTATGCGGGTGCCGGCGGGCAAGGCTCGCGCGCGGTGCTGGAAGTGCGCTCGCGTGAGGTGCCGTTCATTCTCGAACACGGCCAGATCGTCGGCCGTCTCGTCTATGAGAAGATGCTGTCACGTCCCGACGCGCTGTACGGCCAGCGCATCGCGTCGAACTATCAGGGCCAGGGCCTCAAACTGTCGAAGCATTTCCGGACCTAATCTCCTCGATTCCGCTCTGCGGATTATGCCTTCACGCGGCACAGTTCTCCCATGTCGGTTGCGGCTCGGGCTCTTAGGTCTGCTTGCCGTTCTGCGCCAAATGCCGGATCATTCCTGAAAACAAGGACCGTTCGGGAGGAACGCCATGACCGCCGCAGCGAAGCCTCCGAGTCGCGCCTGCTTCCGCGCCGACATCCGAGTTCGGCCTGATCGCGCCCGACACGTCGGGCATGAATTTCTATCGCGCCGATCCGATCCTCGCCGACCTGCTGCGCGTGCATCTTCCCGCAGCGCTGTTTCAACATATCGAGCCGCATCTCGATCGCCTCGGTGCGCTCGCCGGCGGTCATCTCGACGAATGCGCGCGCCTCGCGGACAAGCACGGACCGGTGCTGCATCAGCGTGACCGCTTCGGGAACGACCGGCAGTGGATCGAATATCATCCGGCCTATCGCGAACTCGAACGCGCCGCTTACGGCGAATTCGGCATCCATGCGATGTCGCATCGCAAGGGTATTCTCGGCTGGGCCGATACCTATCCGGCCGTGGCCAAGCATGCCTTCACGTTTCTCTTCAATCAGGCCGAGTTTGGCCTCGGCTGTCCGATCAACGTCACCGACGGCGCGGCGCGGTTGCTGTCGCGCTTCGGCGACGACGCGCTGAAGGCAAAGTATCTCGACGGCCTCACGCAGACCGACATGACGAAGCTCACGCAGGGTGGGCAGTTCATGACGGAGAAGGAGGGCGGCTCCGACGTCGGCAAGCTGACCACGACGGCCGTGCAGGAAGGCAATCACTGGCGGCTGCACGGCGAGAAATGGTTCTGCTCCAATGCCGATGCGGAAGTCGTGATGCTGCTGGCGCGGCCGGAAGGCGCGGTCGACGGCACGCAGGGCGTTGGTTTGTTTTTGATGCCGCGGCGGCTCGATGACGGATCGCCGAACCATTACCGCATCGTCCGTCTCAAGGACAAACTCGGCACCCGCTCGATGGCGTCGGGCGAGATCAAGCTCGAAGGTGCGGTTGCCTATGCAGTCGGCCGTCTCGATCGCGGCTTCGTGCAGATGGCCGAGATGGTCAACTGGTCGCGCCTCTCTAACGGCGTGAAGTCGGCGGCGCTGATGCGGCGTGCGCATCACGATGCGAACACCGTCGCCAACAACCGCGTGGTGTTCGGCCATCGCATCGTCGATCTGCCGCTGGCGCGCAGGCAGTTGATGAAGATCATGCTGGCGACCGAGCAGGCCGTCTCGCTGAGCTTTCGTCACGGCGGATGCGCTGGATCGCGCCGAAGCGGGCAGTCAGGATGCTGCGGCGTTGCTGCGGGTGCTGACGCCGACATTGAAATATCGGGCGACGCGCGATGCCCGCAAGGTCTGCGGCGATGCGCTCGAGATGCGCGGCGGCATCGGCTATATCGAGGAGTTCGCGACGCCGCGGTTGCTGCGCGATGCCCATCTTGGCTCGATCTGGGAAGGCACCGGCAACATCGTCGCGCTCGATACGCTCAAGCGCGCCGTCGGCCGCCATGGCGCGGAAGCGGCGCTGGCGGCCGATCTTCATGCACGGATCGACGATGCCACGGGCATTCCGCAGAGCGTGGCGCGACCGGCTTCGCAGGTCTGACCGACAAGGCGATCGGCTTTGCCCGCGAGGTGGCGGGCCGATCCGAGAACGAAGCCGAGGCCCGCCGCGCCACCAGCACGCTCTATCATGTCGCCAGCGCGGTTACCTTCGCGTGGGAAGGCAGCCAAAATCCATGCCATGCGCGGCGATGCCCGGCGGCTGCTGCTGTCGCGGCTTGTTGTCGATCACCGGCTGACGGTGCAGGACCCTTTCGCCGTTCTGCCCGAGAGCGAGGGCGAGCATTGCCGACCGGTTGCTTGGAGACACGCCCTCTAGCATGGCGGATGTGGCGGGATTGCTGACGGTGGCGTAACGCGCTGCTTTGACCGTGCCAATTCGGACGAGCCCCATGCGCGGAGCACGTATTGTCCTGCAGAAATTCGATGCTATGCCTTTTATAAAAGGGCGGCTCCCCACAAAACAAAAATGGCCGCCCGGGGGAGCGCATGTCCGAGACTCGGAGTTGCCGAAATACCTGCGCCGGTGGATGACAAGCCGCCACTGCCGCGCATCAAGGACCCGCGTCAAGAATCCGCTGCTGGATGGCCCGATCCTGCCGACATTGCTGCGGCTCGCAGCTCCGAATGTCGTGGCACTGAGCGCCGGCACTTGCGTCGCCATCGCTGAGACGTCCTATATCGGCCGTCTGGGTGTCGAACCGCTCGCCGCCATGGCCTTGGTGTTTCCGTTCGTCATTCTGATGATGACCATGTCCGGTGGCGCAATGGGCGGCGGCGTGGCGTCGTCGATCGCACGGGCCTTGGGCGCGGACGATGCCGAGCGTGCGGCGGCCCTGGCGGTGCATGCGTTGATGATCGGTGTTTGCTTCGGGCTGGTGTTTATGACGAGCATGCTGGTCTTCGGACCGCAGCTTTTTGCGATGCTGGGCGGCCGAGGGCGCGTTTTGCATGAAGCAATCGGCTATGCGCAGATATTCTTTGGCGGCGCGGTAATCCCATGGGTGATGAACACGCTGGCGGCTCTGTTGCGCGGGACGGGCAACATGAAGCTGCCGTCCGCTGTCATTCTCAATTCTGCGCTCTTTCAGATTGTGCTCGGCGGCATTCTTGGTCTTGGTTTCGGGCCGATCCCGCAGTTCGGCATGCGGGGTGTTGCGGCAGGAACGTTGATTGCGTTCTCTCTCGGCGCATCCATCATGGCTTGGTACCTGCTGTCGGGGCGCAGCCGTGTGAAGCTGAACTTCAAGGGATTCCGATTTCAGCGCGCAATGTTCTCCGACATCCTGAAGGTTGGGGCTGTCGCCTGCTTCTCGCCGTTGCAGGTGGTGCTGACGATGACGATCTTCACGCATATGCTCGCCGTCTTCGGCACCGAAGTGCTGGCTGGGTACGGCATCGGGGCGCGGCTTGAGTTCATGCTCACGTCGCTGGCTTTCGCGGTCGGCATCGCGTCAGTCCCGATGATCGGTATGGCGATCGGTGCTGGCCGCATCAGGCGGGCGCGGCGCATCGCGTGGACAGCCGGCGGTGTCTCGTTTGCGGCCGTTGGGTGCGTTGGCGGTTTCTTCGCCGTCTTTCCCGATCTCTGGGTTGATCTCTTCACCGACAATGCCGCCGTGCGCGCAGCAAGCCGGCAGTATCTGTCCACCGCTGCGCCCTTGTTCGCCTTCATCGGCCTTTCGATCTCGCTCTACTTTTCCTCGCAAGGCGCGGCCAAGGTGCTCGGGCCGGTGCTGGCGCAGACGGCGAGGCTTGTCTTCATCATCGCGGGTGGCTGGTGGCTCTCGTCACGGGGAGCGACCAGTGCGCAATTTTTCTGGCTCGCGGCCGCTTCCATGATTTTGCTCGGGCTGCTCGCCGCAGCCGCGGTGCGTTTCACGAATTGGGGGCCGAAAGCAGCATCGCCAGTCGCCGCAACGGACTAGGTCGCTCTATTCAACGGTCACTGGGCGTGACAAGGCGGCGCGGGCAAACTTCTTTGCATTCACAGGTTTGCCGAACAGATATCCCTGCGCCAGATCGAAGCCCATTTCGTGGATGGCGACGAGATCGGCTCGCGTTTCCACGCCCTTGGCGACCGTGCGCACACCAAAGCACTTTGCAAGTTCGATAATTCGGCGACACACGGTCTGTTTCAGCCGATTGTCAGCGCAGCCGGTGACGAACTCCTTGTCGACCTTGATTTCAACGAATGGGAAGTTCGAAAGCTCCATCAGCGACGGCCAATCCACTCCGAGATCATCGATCGAGATGGCGATGTTGTGGAATCGCACCCGTTTGGCCACATCGAGCGCGAGATCGAGGTTTTGAATGATTTCGGTGCTTTTGACTTCGATAATCAATCCACCGAACGCCGGATGGTCCGGAATCAGGCGACACAACATTCCGACCGAAGCCGGATCTTCAAGAAAGCTGATGGGCAAATTGATCGCGATATCGACCGGGCCATGCTGATCGATGAAATAGTGCCAGTCGTGGAGCGCGCGGCGGATGACGAATTCGGAAAGAGCCGTGAACTTTGGATCGCTGTCGTCTGGGATGAAATACGCCGGCGGCACCACGCCCCATGTCGGATGACGCAGGCGGACGAGGGCTTCGGCACCGCGCGGTGCAAGCGTGCGGGCGTCGATCTTTTGCTGATACCATAGTTCCAGCCAGTCGGCCTTGAGGGCTTCCGCAACATCGACTGCTGGGCTTGGCGGTGTCTGAACCGGAAGCAGCGTTACGACGCTCGCCCGCAAGCCATCTGCGCTAAACGGCGTGGCAAGCGGCGGCAACATCGTCACGCCAAACTCTTCGCCAAGCTGGCGGACAGCGGTGACGAGAATCGAATTCTTCGGTCCGATCAGCAGCACCTTGCCGTCATATTCATGTTCGACGAGAGTTTTCAGCATCAACCCTGCCTCGACGCCATCGGCTGGCAATCCGAGGACGATGAGGTCCGGCACTTGCAGCTTCAGGATCGATGGCAGGTCGCTTGCAGCCGCGCATTCGGAGGTGATGAAGCCGAGTTCCTCGAGAGCTTCACCGAGAAATGTGCGGATGTGTTTTTTGCTATCGGCAATGCAAACACGCGGAGCAACCTTGCGCTGACCGAAGGTCGCAACTCGTTCCGCCTGTACCGACTTCTGATTCTTCATGCACCACCTCCGTACCCCCGAGCGGGAAACTAGCGCTGCGACGGTGGTTGCAAATATGGAATCTTTGGAACGTTAGATTGAATAGTTGGGTAAGGTTAAACGCGCGACAAAGACTAAAATTTTATCGATCATCAATTGGAAATTTTTCCGCATCGTCGCGGGTACGATAAGTCCATCATTTGGTTTCAGAAAATATCTCTGGTCGAACGCAAATCCGCGCGCCGTTTGCACGGACGAAGAAAATGCGACGGTCCATCGTGTCGTTCGGATGTCTGATTTTCGAACAGTTCGGTCTTCTCACGATCTGACTTGTCCACAGGGGTATCACGACCTGTGGTCAAGTTTCGCCTTCATCGCGCTAACGGCAATGTCCATTTGCTGCATCGATGTAGGGCGCGATCGTGTTCGGCAGCACATCGACAGTCCAGATGAATTTGCATCGCCCTTCACTGTCGTCACATATCTGGACCGAAGCACTGTGTTGCGTGATCCGCTCGCTGACGATGGCATAAACCAGCCGCCGTCTCGCATCGTCGCAATCGACGAGCAATTCACGCGCAACAGTGCCGTTCGCGAACGTTACGATCCGCGCGTCGCCATCTTTTTTGGCGTCTGTGACGAAGCCGGGCGCGAGGCGCGTGTGGACGGCGTCGAAATCGCGTACCGCATCCCAGACCTCATCCGAGGGTGCCTCGATGATAAGTTCTTTGTGGATTGAAGCCATGGCTGGATCTCCTCGCGATCAGACGACATTACGTGCAGACGGCCTCAACGTTGTTGCCGTCCGGATCGATCAGAAAGGCCGCGTAATAAGTCGGGCTGTAGTCCGTTCGTGGGCCTGCACCGCCATTGTCGCGGCCACCAGATTTTAATCCGTTGGCATGAAATGCCTTGACGGCCTCGTGATCGGCGGCGCGAAACGCGACATGCGCGCCCGGGCCCTTAGTCGCGTCCGAAAGATGCAGCCAAAGCGCGGGCGCGTCCTTCGGCCCAAATCCCGCTCCGCTGTCGTCGCGTGAGCACAGCACGTGACCGAGCGGAGCGAGCGCGGCGGTGTAGAATTTAACGCTGGCGTCGAGGTCTCTGACTTTCAGTCCGATATGGTCGTACATGGTGATCTCCGTTGTGATGGAGATGACCCTACGGCGTGAGCCTGCAACCGATCTTGGAGAATCTTGCGGTCGCCGCGCGCGGCTTCGCGGAACCGTCTGGGCGATACGCCAGCGGCTCGGTGGAACGTTCGCACGAAATTTGACAGATCGCCGAAGCCGACATCGAAGGCGATGCTGGTGATGGATCGTGTATCGTCGGCGAGCAGCCGAGCCGCATGACGCAACCGGGCACGAACGAGATATTGGTGCGGGGTTACGCCGAGCACAGTCGAAAACAGCCGCAGGAAGTGGAACGAACTCACACCGGCGGCTTTTGCCGTCGTATCAAGGTCCAGGGGTTTATCGCTGTTTGCGTCGATCCACACTGCGCTTTCGACAGCGCGGCGGCGGTCGCGCGGTGTGGTCGAAGTTGTCCGTTGGGACTTTCCGGAAATCGTCTCAATAAACCGGCCGATGAACAGCGTTGCGGCTTCATCGATACCGATATCACTGTCACCATTACCCGCCGCCTGCGCGAGTTCGCCATAAACCATCAGCCCGGCCAATGGCGGCACACAGCCGACACGCAATGCGGCTTCGCTGATGCCGACCTCTTCTGCGAGTGCGGGCGACAATTGAAACGACAGGCATTCGTCACCGCAAACATGATGGGCGTGCGAGCAGATGTATTCGTCGCCCATATGGCCGACCATGACTGAACCGGCCACCAGTTCGTACGACTGACCGCGGCTGTCATAGCCGAAGCTGCCTCTGGCGCACGTAGGACAGCGAGTGGCAATGATGCTGCTCGACGAACGGTGTATCGTCCGGCCCCATGCTGCACCGGTAGTCGATCACGGACAGCGTTTCTCGTTGCAGCAGCGGTCTGGCTTGCATTCGGTCAATTTATCTTCGGTGCCGACGCGGGGCAATCGACAAGCCGGGGTCGAACAGCATCGGACTGTCGTCTGCTTCCCGGGCGATCTTCGCTCGCTCGATGGCAAGCATCCGGAACTTCGTCGTGACGCCACCATTGGCTGAGAATCCGCCGGTCTTGCCGTTGGCCGCCAGCACACGGTGGCACGGAATGACGATAGGAAATGGATTTTGTCCCAGTGCCTGACCGATCGAGCGTGCGAGCAGCTTGTCGCCGAGTCGCGTGGCGATATCGCCATAGGTCAGCGTCTCGCCGGGCGGAATGGTGCGGGCCACGTCATAAACGCTGCGGTTGAACGACGGTATATGGCTCATATCGACAGTGATGAAGGACAGGTCGCTCGCCTCGCCAGTGAGCAGACGCGCCATGGCATCGCAGGCGCGCTGGATGTCCGGTGGCGGGGTCGCTTCTTGTGAGCCAGGAGCTTTTTGCTGGATGCGCGCGCGCGTTTTGGCGTCACTGGCTTCCGGCAGTTGTACGCCGAGCAGCCCGTGCTCGCCCCAGGCGACGCCGCAGCGGCCGATTTCGGTGTCGAACAATGCAAAACCGGGTGTCATGATAGGCCTCCGCAATAACATGGCGTGTCATGATTGGACTTGGAGAATCTTGCGTTTTTCCACGCCACACGCCACCCGAAATCTGCTACTGGGAACCATCTTGCGGCATCGCACAGGGTATGGCTAAGGTCATACCGCCGCGGGCGTAGTTCAATGGCAGAACGGCAGCTTCCCAAGCTGCATACGAGGGTTCGATTCCCTTCGCCCGCTCCAGCTTTCCTCATGTCATCCCCCACATGTCATCCCCAGAAGAGACCTGATGTCGCAGCCGCAATTGTTCACGCCGATCACGCTTCGCAATGTCACCGCCCGGAACAGGATCGTGATCTCGCCGATGTGTCAGTATTCGGCGGACGATGGCGTGGCCAATGATTGGCATTTGGTCCATCTCGGCAAGTTCGCGCAGGGTGGTGCCGGTATCGTGATGACGGAGGCCGTCGCCGTCGTCGCGGAGGGGCGTATCACCCACGGCGATCTTGGTCTCTGGAACGATAGCCAGGTTGCGCCGCTGAAGCGGATCGCGGCTTTCATCCGTGCCAATGGATCGGTGCCGGCGATCCAGTTGGCCCACGCCGGGCGCAAAGCCAGCATGCAGCGGCCATGGTTCGGCAACGCTGCGCTGACCGCGGAAGACCGTGCGCGGGGCGATCTGCCCTGGACCATCGTTGCCCCCAGCGCCATTCCCATGGACGACGGCTGGCTGATGCCGCACGAACTCACCGATGCGGACATGAAGAAGCTGCGTGAGGGTTGGCGCCTTGCCACGCTCCGGGCGGTCGAGGCCAATTTCGAGGCGCTCGAGATTCATTGTGCCCACGGCTATCTGCTGCATGAATTCCTGTCGCCGTTGTCCAACCAGCGCAACGATTCCTATGGTGGCGATCGTGCCGGCCGCATGAAATATCCGTTGGAGATCATCGAGACAGTGCGTGCGGCGTGGCCGGCGGAGCGACCGCTGTTCGTGCGCATTTCGTCGGTGGACGGTCTCGACGGCGGATTGGATATCGCCGACTCGGTCGCGTTCGTGCGCGAGGCTCAGGCGCGGGGCGCCGACGTGATCGATTGTTCGTCCGGCGGCTTGATGGGATCGGCCACCGCTGCGCGCATTCCGCGTGGCTATAGCTTTCAGGTGCCGTTCGCCGAGGAAATCCGCAACGAGACCAAGGTGACGACGATGGCGGTGGGGCTGATCCTCCATCCACAACAGGCTGAGGACATCGTCGCCGAAGGCAAAACCGACCTCGTTGCGGTTGGTCGCGAGGCGCTGTTCGATCCGAACTGGCCTTTGCATGCCGAGCTGGCTTTGCGTGAGACCAAGGGCGACATCGGTGATGGCACCTTCAATTCCTGGCCCAAGCAGTATGGCTGGTGGCTGGAGCGGCGGGAGCCGGGCCTGCGCAAGCTCAATGGGCCCGCGTTGCCGTTCCGCAGGATTTAGGCCACGCTCCGCCCGTCATAACTCAACAGAGTTCAGGCGGGGCAATGGCGCCACCCAAATCACCCAAATCTATTTGTGTCGCGGGCGCCGGCAGCATCGGCTGCTTCGTCGGCGGCATGCTGCGCGCCGGCGGGCAACCGGTGTCGTTGCTGGCACGGCCGCGCATCATTGAGGATATCACCCGGAACGGGCTGAAAGTCACGAGCTTCGAGGGTATCGAACATCGCCTGTCTTCGGCCGAGATCAGGCTCGCCGATGATCCGGCGCTCTTTGCGGATGCGGACGTCATTCTCGTCACGGTGAAGAGTGACGATACTGCTGCGATCGCCGATCTGATCGCGCAACACGCTTCAAAGAGCGCGACCATCATCAGCCTTCAGAACGGCACCGGCAATGTCGCCGTGCTGCGGGACAAGCTGCCGGGGCGTCATGTGCTGGCGGGCATGGTGCCGTTCAATGTGATTGCTCTCGGCGACGGTCATTTTCATCGTGCAACCTCCGGCGATGTCCTGCTGGAGAAGGATGAGGCCGATACGGCAGGCCGCTTGTCGCAGCCCGAACTGGCTTTCCGAGGGGTGGACAACATCACGGGCGTGCAGTGGGGCAAGCTGCTGGTGAATTTGAACAATGCGCTTGTTGCCTTGTCGGACCTTCCGTTGCGTGAGCAGCTTGCGCGGCGACCATGGCGCGCGCTGTTCGCGGACCAATGGCGCGAGGCGCTGGCTGTCCTCGAGGCCGAAGGCATCGTACCGGTGTCGATGACGCCGCTTCCGGCTTCGCTCACGCCTTTTGTCTTGAGATTGCCGGACTTCCTGTTCGAGCGGATTGCGAGTTCGATGGTGAAGATCGACCCGAAGGCGCGCTCCTCGATGTGGGAGGATTTGCAGCGTGGACGGCATACCGAGATCGACCATCTTCAGGGGGTGATCGTAACGCTCGCCATGCGTCACGGCCTGCAAGCGCCGCTTTCGGCGCGTATCGCTGCACTCATCCGGAGCGCCGAACAGGCGGGTAAAGGATCGCCGGGCCTGACACCGGAGCAGGTCCGCGGCGCGTAACGTCGGTCATTCTGCCGCAGCTGCACCTCCCGGATCGGTTCCGCAAAACGTTTTGGGAAAACCGAAATTTAAAGCGCGTGCCGTCTCGCTAACCGCTGGTTGAAGGACCCACCCTGGATTATATTCTTGACGTACTGATGTTATCGCCGGGCGACGAGGATGCTTACGCGACTTTCCGATAAGCCCGGTGTGGTCATCCTGAAAATGCGGTACGGCGATGCCGTGCATTCCGGGGTGAACCGTCTGCGAGACTGAGAGTTTAAACTCTGGAGGCTCACATGTATGCAGATTCGGTTAGAGAAAGTGCTCACCGCCTCGTCGCTAGTGACCGGGTAGAGGGGGCAAGAATTCTGAATGCCGACGGTAAGAAGATCGGGCACGTCAAGCGACTGATGATCGACAAGCTCAGCGGTAACGTCGCTTATGCTGTTGTGTGCTTCGGCGGCTTCCTCGGAATCGGAGAAGAGTATTTTCCGCTCCCCTGGTCGAGCATGAGGTACAATCCGGCGGTGGAAGCCTATGAGCTTCTCACGCTGATGAGCGATGAAGAGCTTGCCAAGGCACCATCCTACGCGGCCAACAAGGATTTCGACTGGGGCAATCGGACTCGTGAAGTCGACGCGTACTGGATCGGCTTCTGACGCGTGTTGATCGAATGTCCTGCGGTGCAGGCTATGCTGCCGCGGCCTGCATCAGGCGATGTGTCTCACCGCGCCGATAGACCATCAAGGTTGCGGCCAGGCCGCAGACAGCCGCGAACGTCATCCATAAGCCAGGCGCCGCCTTGTCGCCCGTTGCCTCGATCAACGCGGTTGAAACTGCGGGCGTGAAACCGCCGAACAATGCGGTGGCGAGGCTGTAGCAGAGCGAAAAGCCGACCGTGCGCACGCTGGCGGGCACGATCTCGGTGAGCGCGACAACCATGGCGCCGTTATATCCGCCGTAAAGAAACGAAAGCCACAGTTCGACAATCAGCATGCGTTCGAACGACGGATGCGAGACCAACCACGAGATCGTGGGATAGGCTGTCAGAATCGTGAGAATGGTAAAGCCCATGAGAATCGGACGCCGGCCAATGCGGTCGGACAGCGGCACCCATCACCGGAAGCCAGAACAGGTTCGAGAGCGCAACGCAGAACGTCACGATCAGCGAATCCGTGATCGACAATTTCAGGACGCTCTTGCCGAAGGTCGGTGTGTAGACGGTGATCAGGTAGAACGACACGGTCGTCATCACCACGAGCAGCATGCCAGCCAGCACGATCCACCAGTTCGATATGATCGATCTGAAGACTTCCGAAAGCGTCGGATGTCGCGTGCGGGCGAGAAAGGCTTCGGTCTCCTGCAGCGAGCGCCGGATGATGAAAATAAACGGCACGATCAGCGAGCCGATGAAGAAGGGGATACGCCAGCCCCAATCGGACATTGTTTGTGGCGCGATCGATGTGTTGAGCACATAGCCGATGATGGCCGCGACGATGATCGCGACCTGCTGGCTGCCGGATTGCCAGCTCACGTAAAATCCCTTCTGGTTCGGCGGCGCCATTTCCGCGAGATACACCGACACGCCGCCCAGTTCGACGCCGGCCGAGAAGCCTTGCAGCAGACGTCCGATCAGAACGAGTGCCGGCGCGGCAAGACCGATGGTGGCGTAGGATGGCACGAACGCGATCAGCACGGTGCCCATCGGCCATGATCGCCAGCGTGACGATCAAGCCCTTTCTGCGCCCGACGCGATCGACATAGGCGCCGAGCACGATCGCTCCGAGCGGCCGCATCAGAAAGCCCGCGCCGAAGGTCATGAAGGTCGCCATCAGCGACACGAACTCATTGCCGGCAGGAAAGAACGCGTTCGCGATGTAGGTCGGCGTAGAACCCGAACAGGAAGAAGTCGAACATCTCCAGGAAATTTCCACTGGTGACGCGGAGCACGGCTGCGAGTTTGGATTGCACGGGCTTGGGGTTCAGCTCGGGCGCTGAAATTGGCGTGGCAGTCATGTCGTCTCCCGGAATGTTCTTGGTGTCGCGAATCAACCTGCGTGGTTTTGCCGCATCCTGCAAGCCGGCGTGGTGGCCCACGCCTTCGGGCTAGGGATCAGTCGCTATGCGACCGCTTTCGCTGCCGCGCGCCCGGCGTTGCGTCCGGAGAAGATGCAGCCGCCGAGGAATGTCCCCTCCAATGCGCGGTAGCCGTGCATGCCGCCGCCCCCGAAGCCGGCGGCTTCGCCGACAGCATAGAGACCGGGAATGATCTGACCGTCGGTGCCGAAGACGCGCGCGTCCAGATCGGTTTCGAAGCCGCCGAGTGTCTTTCGCGTGAGGATGTTGAGCCGTACGGCGATCAGCGGACCATGCGCTGGATCGAGGATCTTGTGCGGCTTGGCCGTGCGGATCAGCTTGTCGCCGATGTAGCGCCGTGCGTTGTGGATGCCCATCACCTGGCTATCCTTGACGTAAGGGTTGTCGATCTCGCGGTCGCGCGCTTCGATCTGTCGCTTGATGGCTTCAGCGTCGAGAAGGTTCTCTCCGCTCAACTTGTTCATGGCTGCGACGAGGTCCGCGAGATTGTCGCGGACGATGAAGTCGATGCCCTTCTCCTTGAAGGCTTCGACCGGCGCGGGCGCGCCCTTGTTCAGCGCGCGACGGATGGTCATTCGCCAGCTTTTGCTGGTGAGATCGGGATTTTGCTCGGAGCCGGAGAGCGCGAATTCTTTCTTGATGATGCTTTGCGTGAGAATGAACCACGAATAGTCGTAGCCCGTGTTCATGATGTACTCGAGTTGGCCGAGTGTGTCGTACCCGGGATAGAGCGGCGAAGGCAGGCGCTTGCCGGTGGCATCGAACCACATCGATGACGGCGCCGGCAGAATGCGGATGCCGTGTCCGGGCCAGATCGGTGACCAGTTGTGGACACCTTCGACGTAATGCCACATGCGGTCGCGGTTGATGAGACGAGCACCGGCAGCCTCGGTGATACCGATCATGCGGCCATCCACATGCGCGGGCACGCCACTGATCATTTTCTTCGGCGGCGTGCCGAGGCGCTTTGGCCAGTTCTGTCGAACCAGATCATGGTTGCCGCCAATTCCGCCGGAGGCGACGATCACCGCCTGCGCCTTCAGTGCAAAGTCACCGATGATATTGCGCGACGAACTGACACCGCGTGGTTCGGATGACGGTTCCAGAATTTTCCCGCTCACGCCGGCGACGCTACCGCCCGTTATATCCAGCGCATCGACGCGATGACGGAACCTGAACTCGATCTGGCCTGTCTTGGCGTGTTCGCGTGCACGGCGCTCGAACGGTTCCACCACACCGGGGCCCGTCCCCCAACTCACGTGAAAGCGCGGCACCGAGTTGCCATGGCCCATGGCGTCGTAGCCGCCGCGTTCCGCCCAGCCGACAACCGGAAAGATGCGATGGCCCATCGCCTGCAACCAGGCGCGCTTTTCACCTGCGGCGAACGCGACATAAGCCTCGGCCCAGCGTTTGGGCCAGTGATCTTCGTCGCGATCGAATCCAGCGCTGCCCAGCCAGTCCTGCAAGGCCAGATCGTGCAAATCCTTAATGCCGAGCCGCCGCTGTTCGGGGGTATCGACGAGGAACAATCCGCCGAGTGACCAGAAGGCCTGGCCACCGAGATTCTGTTCACCCTCTTGATCGACAATAATGACCCGCTTGCCCGCGTCGGCCAATTCCGTTGCAGCAACAAGGCCCGCAAGCCCGGCTCCTACGATGATTGCATCCGCATCATTCGCCATTTCGTTGTCTCCCCCAGAATTTCAATTCAAGCGCGGGGGGCGAAGTCGGGTCAACGGTATTTCAGCTTCCGAATGGCGCGACTTAGGCGGTTAGTCGTCCAATGGACGACGCAATCGCGTTCCAATTCCATGCGCGTGAAAGCATGTGCAGCAAGCTGGCAACACCACGACAGAATTCGTTTTCGACGTGCAGGTCCCGCTAGACAAAACGTCGGACTCGCAACACGCTGGCGATGCCCTGACAATTTGCATCACGCAGGGCAACGGGGCCTGTGAATGAAACTTGTGACGGGGATTCTCGCGGCGGTTCTTCTCTTGGCAGGTGTTGGCGCAAGTCATGCCGTGATCCGTATCTCCGAGGATCGGGGCGGCCGCATTGGAACCTACGTCGACCGATATCAAAGCCTTCGCGGTTCCGGCGAAACTGTGGTGATCGATGGCCTGTGTGCGTCGGCTTGCACCATTGTTCTCGGCGCCGTTCCCCGTGACAAGATTTGCGTGACCTCGCGCGCGAGTCTTGGATTTCATGCCGCTTGGGACCCGGGAGCCGGTGGCCGGCCGATAACCAATCGGGAAGCGACCCAGATGCTCTACGAGATGTATCCGTCGTCGATCCGCCGCTGGATTTCGCGGCGTGGCGGATTGAAGCCGCGTATGATTTTCCTGCAAGGCCGCGAACTCGCCAACATGTATCGGCCCTGTTACCTGGATGCGCAGGCCTCCGCACACCCGACTGCGCGCCGCTAGAGGCCAATTCTTCAGCATTGCCAAGGTTTTGCTCCGCGTCATGTGATCGCAGAGCACGCTGGTGGCGCTTGCCCGGCATCGCCATGGGCTTTATCTGATGCCTGCCAGTGTCCCGAATCCAAAGTTCGCCTCGTGGTGCAGCCTGCTCTGTAGCGAACTTTGGATTCGAGAGGACACTGGCAAACCTATGATTCTCGTGTGGTTCAGGTTCAGAAGTTCGCTGATAGGACTCGCAGGAAAAATCGGGCGAACTTCTGAACCACCACACGAGCGTTGATGTCGCCCTTGTGTGCGATATCAGGACCAAGGAACGGATCCCCATGGAGAGAACAACCCGGCCATTGATCGTGATCGCGGCGTTTGCCGCAAGTCTTGCGCTTGGTCTGCTGGTAACGCTGTGGCTCGTTGGCGGTTTCCGCGGCGTCGCTGCGCCTGCTGCGATTGGCGGGCCGTTTCAACTCACCGATCAGTCTGGCCAGACCGTGACCGAGAAAAATCTGGTTGGCCGTCCGACCATCATTTTCTTCGGCTTCACGCATTGCCCGGATGTTTGCCCGACATCGCTGTTTGAGATGTCTGAAGTGCTGCGCGCCATGGGCTCCGACGCTGACCAAGTGAATGCCTATTTCGTGTCGGTTGATCCCGAGCGAGACACTCCGCAGGCCATGAAGGACTATCTTTCGAGCTTCGATCCGCACTTGAAGGGGCTGACCGGAAACAACGAGGCGATCGCTCGTGTGATCTCGGCCTATCGCGTTTATGCCAAGAAAATCCCGTTGAAAGACGGCGATTACACCATGGATCATACGGCGCTGATCTACCTGATGGACCGCGATGGAAAATTCGTGCGGCCGTTCGATCTCAAGCGCAAGCCTGAGGACGCCGCCGCCGATCTGAAGCGGTATCTCTGACGCATCGCGGGGACCTAGAGGCGCTGTCTGCCATTGGTCGTGCCATAGAGATCAAACGCCACTCGCGTCCTTCCCCGGATGGTTTATAAGACCGTCACGCGGAAGCCTCGGACAATGCAACCACAGATAGCACGAATTTTCAATTTAGGGCTGCATAACGCAGCCAGGACAACCCTGCTTGCGGTTGCATGGGTTTGCACGGCATTTCTGGGGAACCCGGTTTCGACTGCATTCGCGCAAGCAGTGGCGCCCGATAGCAAACCCCAGGCTGCCGCGCCTCAGGCCGTTCCGGGATTTTGGGACCCGCGCCGGCGGCCCGAACGCCCCGACCTCTCACGCCTGAGCGTGATCCGGTTTATGACCGAGACCGATTATCCGCCGTTCAATTTCACTGGTCCTGACGGCAATCCAGCCGGTTTCAACGTCGATCTGGCCCGGCTGATCTGTGAAGAGATCAAGGTCACCTGCACGATCCAGATGCGGCGGTTCGAGACGCTGGTCGACGCGATCAACAGCAACCGTGGCGATGCGATCATCGCATCCATGGCTGCCACGCCGCAGCTTCGCGCCAAGCTCGATTTCAGCGACCCATACTACCGTGCACCGGCTCGTTTCGTGTCGCGGCGTGATGCGGCGATGGCGGAGGTCCGGCCGGAATATCTTGAGGGCAAAAAAGTCGGCGCCATCGCTGGCTCTGCGCATGAGGCCTATCTCAAGGCGCTGTTCACTGACGCGCAAATTGTCAGCTTTCCAAACGATGACGCGCTGCGCACGGCACTTCGGCGTGGCGACGTCGATTTTATTTTTGGCGATGCCATTTCGCTCGCGCTCTGGATCAATGGCACCGATTCCGGCGATTGCTGCGCCTTCAGCGGCGGGCCCTTTGTCGAGAGCCGCTATTTCGGCGAGGGAATTGGAATCGGGGTTCGCCGCGGCAACGATCTGCTGCGTCAGGCGCTGAATTGGGCGATGTTCAGGCTGTGGGAGAAAGGCCGCTACACGGATTTATGGCTGCGCTATTTTTCCGTCAGTCCGTTCTAGCCTGACCGGGCCAGTTGAATGAACACCAAGGGGACGGCGAAACTTAAACGGACCGCCGCAGGCGGCCTTGCGCTGCTCGGCTGGGCCTCGCTTGTGCTCCAGTATGTCCTGTTGATTCAGAGCACCAACGCCCTCGGCTTGTCGATGGTGGAAGGGACCATCAGGTTCTTTTCGTTCTTCACCATTCAGTCCAACATTCTTGTGGCGTTGGTGCTGACCGCCTTTGCCATCAAGAGCGGCCCGGACGAATGGCTGGTGCATCCTTTCGTGCGCTCGGCCGTCGCGGTTTATATTGCGATGGTCGGGATCGTTTATTTCGTTTTGCTTCGCCATCTCTGGGCTCCGCAGGGGGCGCAATGGGTTGCGGACACGGTGCTGCATTATGTGATGCCGCTCAGCTACGTGGCGTTCTGGCTGGCATGTGTGCGCAAGGCGGGACTGCGGTGGTACGATCCGCTGCTGTGGCTGATTTATCCGCTGTTCTATCTCGCTTTTATCCTCGTTCGCGGGAAATTGGCGGGTTTTTATCCCTATCCCTTTATCGATGCCGGGACCTTGGGTTATGCCAAGGTTGCGTTTAATACATTGGGGTTGCTGATCGTCTGCGCTGCGCTCGGCACCGTTTTTGTCGTCGTCGGCTGGTGGCTCGCGCGCCGGCAAAAATCCTGATCTTGTCCGTGCGCGGAGAATTCGATGTCGAGTGAAATGCCGTCAACCGCGAGCGACCTGCGGGCGCTTGCCGAACAATCCAACGCCTGGCCGTTTGAGCAGGCGAAGAAAATCGTCGAAAGGCTGAAAAGGAAGCCGAAAGACGAGGTGTTGTTCGAGACCGGTTATGGCCCGTCGGGCTTGCCGCATATCGGCACGTTCGGCGAAGTGGCGCGGACCACCATGGTCCGTCATGCCTTTCGTGTTCTCACCGACGACAAGATCAAGACGCGGCTGCTGGCGTTCTCCGACGACATGGACGGCCTGCGCAAGGTCCCCGACAACGTGCCGAACAAGGAGATGCTGGAGCAGGATCTCGGCAAGCCGCTGACGCAAGTGCGCGATCCGTTTGGTACGCATCCGAGCTTCGGCGAGCACAACAATGCGCGGTTGCGCGCGTTCCTCGACACGTTCGGGTTTGACTACGAATTCGCGAGTTCGACCGAATACTACAAGTCGGGCCGTTTCGACGCGACGCTGCTGCGCATGCTGGAGAAGCTCGACGAGGTGATGGCCATCATGCTGCCGTCGCTGCGCGAAGAGCGTGCGGCAAGCTATTCGCCGTTCCTTCCTGTCTCCCCGCGCACCGGTGTTGTGCTGCAGGTGCCGATCGTGGCGCATGACGTGAAGGCCGGGCACCGTCTCTTACGACGATCCGGATACCAAGGAGCGCGTCACCGTTCCTGTCACCGGCGGGCACTGCAAGCTCCAGTGGAAGCCGGATTGGGCGATGCGCTGGGTCGCGCTCGGCGTCGATTACGAGATGGCCGGCAAGGACCTGATCGAATTCGGTGAAATTGTCAGCGAAGATCTGCAGCGCGCTTGGCGGCACGCCGCCGGAAGGCTTCAACTACGAGCTCTTCCTCGACGACAAGGGCCAGAAAATTTCCAAGTCGAAGGGCAATGGCCTGACCATCGACGAGTGGTTGCGCTATGCCTCGCCGGAGTCGTTGTCGTTGTTCATGTACCGCGAGCCGAAAGCGGCGAAGCGGCTGCATTTCGACGTCATCCCGCGCAACGTCGACGACTATCAGCAGTTCATCGACGGTTATCCGCGCCAGGACGGCAAGCAGCGCCTGAGCAATCCGGTCTGGCACATCCATACCGGGCAGCCGCCGCAGGGCGACATGCCGGTCACATTCCAGTTGCTGCTGACGCTGGTGTCGTCATCTAACGCCGAGAATGCCGAAACCCTTTGGGGCTTCATCGGCCGCTACCGTCCGGGCGTTACGCCGAAGACTCATCCGAAGCTCGACGCGATGGTGGGCTATGCGATCAATTATTATCGCGATTTCGTAGCGCCGACGAAGCAATTCAGGGAGCCGACGGACGTCGAACGTGTAGCGCTGCAAGATTTGCGGGATGCGCTGTCGCAACTGCCTCCAGATGCCTCGGCCGAGGATATCCAGAACGTGGTCTACGAAATTGGCCGGCGCGAGCCGTTCCTTGATCACGTGAAGAAGGGCAAGGATGGCCGCCCGGGCGTCTCGCTCGACTGGTTCAACATGCTCTATCAGGTGCTGCTCGGACAGGAGAAAGGGCCGCGCTTCGGCTCGTTCGTTGCTGTTTATGGCGTACCGAACGCCATCGCGATGATCGATGGGACGTTGGCGCGATCGACCTAGCCTCGCGTCAGGTGGCGGCGCCATCGTCGGCGCCGCTACAGCAGAAAGAGGCGTCAGGTCTCGTCTTATTGACTCGCCCAGACGATGCGCGCGATCCATTCGACATCGGAGGCCGCCAATGTGCGATCGCCGTGATTGGAATTCAGCGATTGCAGTTCGATGGTCTTGGCGGTGCGTCGGCGCAGTTCCCTGAGCATGACCTCGCCATTCCTGGCCTTCACCACGACGCGGTCGCCGCGGCGAACCGGTGCGGCGGGGGATACGACGATGATGTCGCCGTCGCGGTAGGCGGGCTTCATCGCGTCGCCGGAAATTTCCAGCGCATAGGCGTGTTCGTCGTTGACCGATGGAAGTCCCACTTCGTCCCAGCTGTTGCCGACCGGAAAGCCGCCTTGGTCGAAGTAGCCGCTCGCGCCAACTTCCGCAAAAGCGAGAAGCGGGACGGACTGCACGGCGCGCGCAGTCTCATCGATCAATTGCACGAAGGTATGGATGGTTGTCCCGGTCGCAGCCAGCGCCTTGGACACCGATTCGGTCGATGGCCATCGCTCACGCCCGTCGCTGGTGACACGCTTCGATTTGTTGAACGTCGTGGGATCGAGCCCTGCGCGCTTTGCAAGCGCGGATGGCGATAGTCCTGCGTGTGCAGCGAGGCGGTCGAGCGCTGTCCAGATTTGACCGTGGGTGAGCATGCGTCTTGCCGGATCTAAGCCCAGTCGACCGGATCCGGGCAGTGAATTTTATCAAGAAGCTAGGAATTATTACCTTAAGGACGCTAAGTCTGCAATCCACTACCGCAACCGGAATGCCGGCCTTGAAGTCGCCGAAGCGCGTCGATACGGTCACCGAATGGATCGGTCAGATCCTGAAAATCCTGAAAAGAATCCAACTGCTAACCGAAATCCACAAACCCGTGTCCACGATTTACAAAGTTTGCCCCGCCTCGGCGTGGCGTGAGGCTGAGCGTCAGGGCGCCTATCGCGGCAGCGCCGACGACACGCGCGATGGCTTCATCCACTTTTCCACAGCGTCCCAGCTGCCAGGCACCGTCGTAAAACACTTTGCCGGTCAAACGGGCCTTTTTTTGATTGCAGTGGACGCCGATGCGCTTGGCGATGCGTTGAAGTGGGAGCCGTCACGCGGTGGGGAGTTGTTTCCGCATCTTTACGGCGAACTGGATCTTGGCGCGGTGAAGGAGATTCTTGATTTGCGCGCCCGCTCTGATGGCTCGCACGATATTCCGGAGCTGCCCAAGTGATCCGCGCCTTCGATACATTCACTCTGCCGTTGTTGCGGCGGCTCGACGCGGAAGACGCTCACCGGCTAGCGATTAGCGGATTGCGGATGCTTCCTCCTGGGAAGCCGCGCCCAAGCGATCCGCAACTTGCAGTGCGAGCGTTCGGTCTCAACTTTCCCAATCCAGTGGGCATGGCTGCCGGCTTCGACAAGAACGCCGAGGTGCCGGACGCGCTGCTGCGGCTGGGCTTTGGTTTTGTCGAAATCGGGTCGGTGACGCCGATGCCGCAGGCGGGCAATCCGCGTCCGCGGCTGTTTCGTCTCGAACGCGATTCCGCGGTCATCAATCGCATGGGCTTCAACAATGATGGCGCCGAGGCCGCGCTGCGGCGGCTGGCGGCCCGCGCGGGGCATGGCGGAATCGTCGGCGTCAATGTCGGCGCCAACAAGGATTCGCCGGATCGCACCGCTGACTACGTCCGGCTGATCGAACTGTTCGCGCCTGTCGCGAGCTATTTCACCGTCAACGTGTCGTCGCCGAATACGCCGGGACTTCGCAATCTGCAGCAAGCCGCGGCACTGGATGATCTGTTGGCGCGGGTGGTGGATGCGCGTGAGCGCGTGCGCAAGAACGCCGGCAATTCGCCATTGCTCTTGAAGATCGCTCCGGATCTGACCCTGTCGGAACTCGACGACGTGGTTCATATCGCACGTTCGCGGCGCGTCGACGGCATGATCGTCGGCAACACGACTGTGTCGCGGCCCGCGTCGCTGCGGGATCAGGTTCGCGCCAAGGAGCAGGGCGGCTTGTCGGGTCGGCCGTTGCTTCGGCTGTCCACTCGCATGGTGGCGGAAACCTATGTGCGCACTGAGGGCGCCTTTCCGCTGATCGGCGTCGGTGGCATCGATACCGGCGGTGCCGCTTTGATGAAAATCCGCGCTGGGGCCAGTCTGATCCAGATTTACTCGTCGCTCGTCTACAAGGGCCTTGGACTGGTCGACGACATCAAGGCGGATCTGGTGTCTACCTTACGGCGCACTGGACGCGATCAGCTCTCCGAGATCGTCGGCGCGGACGCCGCGACTATCACCGCCGAGCCGTGGCCGGAGTAATGTCTCGGCAACTCTCAGCTTGATCAGGCGAACGTCATTCGGACCAGCGCCGGATATCGCCACGCCTGCAGCAGTCCGCGCGCCAGAAAGAAGATGAGCAGCGCACCCCAGAGACCTGCGTTGCCAAACGGCAGCAGCAGTGCCCAGGCGGTCAGATAGACGGCGAACGAGACGACCATCAGGTTGCGCATGTCGCGGGCCCACGTCGCACCGATGTAAATGCCGTCGTAGCTGTAGGCCATGACGCCGCACACGGGAGCCAGTGCGGCCAGCCACATGAAATCGCGTGCCGCGCTGCGAACCTGCTGACTGGTCGTGATGAAGTCGATCAGGAAGCCGCCAGCGAGTGCGAATATAATCGTGACAGCCGCGCCAAAGGCAAAGCCCCAACGAACCACCAGCCTGACGGCCTGCGAGAAATTCTTGCGGTCATGCGCGCCGAGGCTGCGGCCACACAATTGTTCCGCGGCGTTCGCGAGCCCGTCGAGAAAGAACGAGCCGATCAGGATAAAATTGTTCAACACGGCGTTTGCGGCGAGGACGTTGTCGCCAGCGCGTGCGCCTTGGGCTGTAAAGAACAGAAACGCGCCGATCAGCGCCGCAGTGCGAATCATGATGTCGCGATTGATGGCCAGCATGTGCAGGAGTTTGGTGCGATCGAAGCAGCACATGAGCGCGCGACATCGATGCGACCGCCGAGAATGCGCCACGCGACAACAGCACCCGCGATCAATCCGGCCCCTTCAGCGATGACGGCTGCCACTGCTGCGCCGGCGATGCCGCCGTTGAGACCGAGCACCAGCCATGCCGTCATCGCCATGTTGACGACGTTGATCATGATCTGAAGGCCGAGTGCGATACCGGTGCGAGCCTGACCGATCAGCCAGCCAAGCAGGACATAGTTCGCGAGCACGAATGGCGCGGACCAGAGGCGGACCGAAAAATAAAGCCGTGCAGCGCTGGTCACCGCGTCGCTACCGCCCATCACGCGCAGAATGAATGTTGACAGCGGTGCCTGCAGGATGATCAGGACGATGCCGACCGTCGCGGCGATCAATACTGCCCGGCCAAAACGGCGCGGACCTCGACGCGGTCGTTGGCGCCCACGGCCTGCGCGGTAAACGCGACGGTCCCCATGCGCAGGAAACCGAACAGCCAAAACATGCAGTCAAAGATGACCGAGGCGATCGCGACGCCGCCAAGAAGTGTGGGTTCACCAAGTCGCCCGATGACCGCTGTCGCCACGATGCCGAGAAACGGCGTCGTGAGATTGGCCAGCATCGCCGGGCCTGCGATGGCAAAGACCCGGCTGGTGGTGACTTGAAACGGCTCGCTCAATCAGCGTGGCCGATTGGTGCCAAATAGCCGCGAGATCAGCCAGATCGGCACGACGATCACCGCGCCGAGCAGGAAGTAGCGCCACAAGCCGCTAATGGCATCGAAGCCGAGATTCCATATCCATTCGAACAGGCGGCGGATGCTTTCGACGATGTTCCATGGATCGAAGCCAATCGCGGCAAGAACGACGCCGACAAGGATCGACAGCAAAATCAGCCGCAGCAATACCGCCAGCGGCGAGCCACCAAGAAAACGCGACAGGTTGTCGTTCCTGGCTGGCAATTCTTTCACGTCGTCCGGCATCATGGTCTCCCGAGTGGTGCTTTGCCTGCATCCTGGCACAGCATAACACGCCAGATGGGAAAGCGCGCGCGCCGCGTCAATGTTTTCCCTCAAGCGCGGGCGGTGAATTCTTTGTCTCGGAGATTAACATCCGTTCAAGTGTCTCCAGCCGGTCGGCCTCGCGAGGCGGCTTGTCCCAGCGTAACCGGTTGATACGGGGAAACCGCATGGCAACACCTGATTTATGCCGTGCCGAACGCGCCAACCCTTCAAACGCAACTTCAAGCACGAGGCCCTGATCGGGGTCGTGAACGACATGACGCACGGGGCCAAATTTTTCGGTGGTATTGCGGCGAACGAAGCGATCGATTTGAATCAATTCCTCGTCGGTGAATCCGAAATAGGCCTTGCCAACCGGTACAAGCTGATCGCCTTCGCCGCCGTTCGTCCAGACGCCGAACGTGTAGTCGGAATAATACGACGAGCGCTTGCCGTGACCGCGCTGGGCATACATCAGCACCGCGTCGATGATGTGCGGGTCACGCTTCCATTTCCACCACTGTCCTTTCGGGCGGCCCGGCAAGTACGGCGAATCCCGTCGCTTCAGCATCACGCCCTCGACGGCGTCGGAATTTTCGCCAGCGCCTGCATCGGCCGGATTGGCCCGTGCCGCGGCCAGATCCTCCCACGTTGTGAACGGCACGATCGGCGACAGGTCGATGCGCGGGTCGTCAAGTTGTGCAACGAATGTTTCGAGCTTCGTTCGTCGTTCAATGAAAGTCAGCATGCGCAGGTCATTGTCGCCATCGCTCAGGAGATCGTAGGCGCGCAGATGGATTGGATAATCCTTCATCAGCTTCGGCGTGACGCTCTTGCGGTTGAGACGCTGCTGCAAGACATTGAATGTCTGAACGCGACCATCGCGCAGGACCAGCAATTCACCGTCGATCGCGCCAGGTTGCCGCAGCGAAGGCACGAGATCGGGAAAGCTTTTCGTGATGTCCTCACCGGTGCGGGAGTATAGCCGCGTGACGATGGCGTCGTTTTCGTCGCGCCCGCTAACGGCCTGTACGCGGATGCCGTCCCATTTCCATTCCGCGGTGAAATCCTCTGGTGCAAGATTCGAGAAATCAGCATCTTCGATGGCATGTGCGAGCATCACAGGCCGGAAAGGCGCGGCATCGCGATTGACCGGCTTGTCTGCGCGCCCCTCCAGCCATGCAAACAGATCCAGATATGGCGGCGCGAGTCCCGGCCACAGCAGCTCAACATCGTGCGCGTCCTTGCCACCGAGTGCTGCCGCAGCAGTCTTGGCGAGTCGTGCCGAAACACCGATGCGCAGGCCGCCGGTGACCAGCTTGAGAAGCGCCCAGCGACCGGTCTCGTCGAGTTCATCGAGCCAGCGCACAAGCTGTCCAGGAATTTCCGTCTTGCCCAATGTATTGAAGGTGGTGACGACTTCAGTGAGTGTGGGCGGAGGCGGGGAGTTGGTCGCACGCTTGTCCGTGGGCCACATCAAGGCAACGGTTTCGGACAGATCGCCGACGTAGTCATACGACAATGCAAACAACACCGGATCGGTGCGCTCACCAATGAGATCGCGGATCAGTCCGGCCTTGGCATGACGAAAGGACAGCGCGCCAGTCAACGCAGCCAGGGCGTAGCCGCGATCGGGGTCTGGCACTTCGCGGAAATAATTGGTGATCAGCCGCAGCTTGTTATTGCGGCCGGGTTCATAGGCAAGACGATCGAGCAAGTGCGCGAAGCGGTTCATGGGCTGGATGCCTCATCCGCCAAGGCGCCTTCTTCGTCCTCGTCGCCATAGCCCACTAAATCCAGCGGCCGCGCTTTCAGGCCCTTGCTCTGGCACCAATGCACCAGCGCGTCTTCTTGCCCGTGCGTTACCCAGACTTCGCCGGCACCTGTCGCATCGATCGTCGCGCACAGGCCGTCCCAATCGGCATGATCGGAAATCACCAGCGGCAGTTCGATGCCCTTCTGCCGGGCGCGGGCACGAACGCGCATCCAGCCGGATGCAAAGGCTGCGACAGGATCGGGAAATCGCCGTGTCCAGATGTCGGTGATTGCCGAGGGCGGTGCCAATGTGATGGTGCCGGCGAGGTCAGCCTTCTTCATCCCCTTGGCCGGCTTGCAACTCGCCGAGCATGACGCCGCGACTCTCATAGTAGTGAGTAATCTTCTCCATCGCGCCGTGCAGGTAGATCGGTGCGTCGTAGCCGGCCGCGCGAATCAGCGCGATCACGCGTTGCGCTTTGCCGAGCGAATACGCTCCGACAAGATGGGCGCGTTCCGGAAACAATGCGACGGATGCCAATAATTTCGAGATTTCTCCCGCCGCGTTGCCGTGGCGAAAGACCGGCAGCCCAAACGTCGCCTCAGTGATGAAGACGTCGCACGGCACCACTTCGAACGGCGTGCATGTCGGATCGGGCGTATCCTTATAATCGCCGGACGCGACAATGCGGATCTTGCCGCTGGTCACGGCAATTTGCGCGGAGCCCAGCACATGGCCCGCCGGATGAAATGTCACGCTGACGTCGCCGAGCTTGACTGTTTCGCCATAGGCAATGGCTTGCGTGCTGCGCGCGAAGTTATCGCCGTAGCGCAGCCGCATCATGTCGAGGGTTTCCTGCGTGGCCAGCACCGCGCCGTGACCCGGGCGCGCATGGTCGGAATGGC
Source organism: uncultured Alphaproteobacteria bacterium (assembly GCA_963751855.1). Lineage (GTDB taxonomy): Bacteria > Pseudomonadota > Alphaproteobacteria > Rhizobiales > Xanthobacteraceae > Afipia. The sequence goes on from CAVVWF010000010.1 coordinate 52,939, forward strand.
CATGAGTAATCAGCGCCCGTTCCACCGGGCGTACGGGATCGATGTGAAAGCCGCCAGGCTTGCAGCAGAGACCGGCGGCGACCGGCATCAGGATGTCTTGCGGACGCATGTACGCTATATAAGCGGCCCACAAGCCCGTTCGAGTTCTGAAAGCTCTTCAGTTCGCCCCTTTCGCTGCCGGATCGTATTCATGTCTTCTTGGCTGTTCCTGTCGTCGGGCAATCTGATCGCCGATCGTCGTTTTGATTTCGGGCGTGACCTGCAATCGCGCGGCGACTTATCGGCGGCTGCGGACCTCATGATGCAGGCGGCGGAGCTTGAACCCGGTTTCGCCTCGGCGTGGTTCTCGCTCGGTGAACTCCGTGAAGAGCTCGGCGAGCGGGAGGAGGCCATCATTGCTTATCGTCGCGCGCGTGACGCTGATCCCGCCGACAAACACGGGGCAAAGTTGCGGCTGATGCGGCTCGGTGCGGAGGATCTGGCAGCCATGCCGCCGGAATACGTCCGCGCATTGTTCGACCAATATGCGCCGAAGTTCGATAAGGCGTTGGTCGATGATCTGAATTATCGCGGGCCGGAGGTTCTTTTGAAGGCGGTGCTCGGCGCACGTCCTGCGGAGCATCAGCCGCGCTTCCGGCGGGCGATTGATCTGGGATGCGGTACCGGCCTTGCCGCGCAGGAATTCACCGCGCTGGTCGATGAATTCATCGGCATCGATCTGTCATCCGGCATGATCGAGCGAGCCCGGGCGACCGGTCTCTATGCGCGCCTCGATGTCGCCGACATGCTGCAAGGATTGCAGGCGGAGGGCGACAGCCGGGCGGATTTGATCATGGCCGCCGATGCGTTTGTCTATGTGCCGGACCTTGCGCCGATCGTGGCCGAGGCCGCGCGCGTGTTGCAGCCACAGGGCATGCTGGCATTCACCGTGGAGGCTCACTCAGGGGAGGGCATCGTTCTAGGGCGTTCGCTCCGCTACGCGCACAGCGAGGACTATCTGCGTACGACGCTTCAAGATGCGAGGCTGACAGTTTGCGCAATTACGTCAACGTCCACGCGCATCGAAGCTGGTGATCCTGTGCCGGGCCTGGTTGTTACCGCGAGCAAAGCCTAGTTTTTAGAAATCCAGCCAATAAAAAAACCCGGCGTTTCCGCCGGGTTTTTGTTTGGATCGTAGTGTTGCGAGATCAGTATTTCGCAACGATCGGTGAATTGAAGTGATAGTTCAGGCCGGTGCGGAAGGTGTGCTCCTGCACGCGGGTGGAGAAGGTGTTGGTGACGCCGTTGACGGTGTAGCTGTCCGTGGTGCGGCCGAGATCGATGTACTGGTATTCGGTCTTGGCGGTCCAGTTCTTGCCGAACATGCCCATGAACTCGAACGGCGACTCGATGCCGCCACCAACCGTGTAGCCAGTCTTGGTCTTGGAGAAGGTCTGATCGAAGACTTGGTTGCCGAAGTTGGTGTCGACCTGCTGAATACGGGTCTTCACGTCGCCGTAGGCGAGACCGCCCGTGCCATAAAACAGGGTCGATCCGAGCGAATAGCCGACGCGGCCGCGAACCGTGCCAAACCACTGCAGCTTCTGATCAAACGACGCAAAGGAGTCGTTGGCGCAGCCGCGGACACAAACGCGGTCGTCTTTCAGGCTTGAACCCTGGAAATCGGCTTCGAGGCCGTACACCCAGTTAGCAGCCTGCCAGTTGTAACCGATCTGAGCGCCGCCGAAGTAGCCGTCCGGGCTGAGGTTGAACTTTCCACCGCCCACGGCCGTGTCCAAGCTGCTGCGGTTGAGAGCTGTACCGCCACCGCCGTTGCCGCCGATGTAGAAGCCGCTCCAGTTGGCGATTGGCTCAGGTGCGTAAATGCCATTGCCACCGATGCGGTAGTTCAGACCGACACGGAAGATGTTTGCGCGGACATCCGAACCCAAGATGGATCCATCAACCGGCGTTACGCCGTTCTGATTGCCGAGGTCGAGATAGAGGTACTCGATCTTGCCGGTCCAGTTGCCGCCCAGCGCAGCTTCAACGCCGCTGCCGATGGTCCAGCCGGTACGGGTGCTGCTCAAGCTCAAAGAGTTGGCGGGGTCCATGGGGTCGTTCAACGTCGTCTTGACGTTGCCGTAAGCGAAACCGCCGGTGAAGTAGGTCAAGACCGAACCGGTGGCGAGACCAACGCGGCCACGGGTCGTGCCGAACCAGTCGATCTTTTGATTGATGCCCGTGGTGCGGTCATCATTGATGCCTGAGCCCTGAATGTCGGTTTCGACGCCGAGCACGAGGTTGCCGAAGCCCAGGAAGTTGCCGAACTGCCAGTTGTAGCCGATCTGGCCGCCGCCGAGCCCGCCAAGGCCGCCGAGGCGGAACGCATCGCCGGAGTCCGGAGTGGCGAGCGTGGAGTAGCTGCGGTTGAAACCGACACCGGCGTTCACACCGGCGTAGAAGCCGGTCCAGTTGTAAGCCTGGACGATCGGGGCCTTGTAGTACGGTGCTTTGGTTGGCAAATCAGCAGCTTGTGCGCTGACAGCGCTACCAATTAATGCCGTTGCGGCAATAATCTTCTTCATAAGACCCCCAGAAAGTCGTTTCGAATCCATCACAGTTGCCGAACTGTACACCGCGTAAGTTGATTAAGCTGTAACCCGGGAGCAACACGCCAGCGCCGTGAATCTCGATTGGCTAAGGCATCGTAAAAGCTTGCCTTTTTCGCGCGGTCGGTCATTGGCGACCAAACATTTTTTCCGCTCTCCGATTTCCTGTTTTTAGGACTTCGGTCCCCCGGATTTGCCGTGCTCTCGACCCATCTGGCGACAATGCTTACCTTTGTGGTGTGAGCCCTATCCCTCGACAGCTTCCCGTCCCTCAGGCCCTGCCTGATGTCTTCCTGCGCTGGTTTGAGGCGCGGGGCTGGAGCCCGCGTGCCCATCAGCTCGATCTGCTTCAAAAATCACGCGAAAATCGCTCGGTGCTGTTGATCGCACCCACCGGGGCGGGAAAGACCCTGGCTGGTTTTTTGCCGACGTTGGTGGAATTGGGTGCGCCGCGGGCCGCACCCAGGTCCTCGGCGAAAGTGGCCTCGACGGGCAACTCCGTGGTCCGCTCCGGAGGCCTCCACACTCTGTACATCTCCCCCTTGAAGGCGCTGGCGGTGGATATCGCCCGCAATCTGGAGCGGCCGATTGCCGACATGAAGCTCCCGATTCGCGTCGAGATCCGGACCGGGGATACGCCGGTATCACGGCGCCAGCGTCAGCGGCGCTATCCGCCGGACATCCTGCTGACAACGCCGGAACAACTGGCGCTGTTGCTGTCGTCGGACGACGCACCTTATCTGTTTTCGTCGCTTAAGCGCATCGTGCTCGATGAATTGCACGCGCTGGTTACGTCCAAACGCGGCGACCTGCTTGCGCTTGGTCTGGCGCGCTTGTGGCGGCTAGCCCCGCAGGTGACGACCGTCGGCCTGTCTGCGACGGTGGCGGAGCCGGACGATCTGCGGCGCTATCTGGTGCCGCAGAATGACGACATGGTCAGCATGGCCGATCTGATAATTGCCGATGCGGGCGCGGCGCCGATCGTCGAGATGCTCGATACCCGCGAGCATCTGCCCTGGGCCGGGCACATGGCGCGCCACGCGCTCGGCGAAATCTACGATCTCATCAAGGGCAACAAGACCTCGCTGATTTTCGTCAACACCCGTGCGCAGGCTGAAATGCTGTTTCAGGACCTGTGGCGCATGAACGACGACAATCTTGCAATCGCGCTGCATCATGGTTCGCTCGACGTGGCGCAGCGCCGCAAGGTCGAGGACGCCATGGCTGCCGGCAAACTGCGGGGCGTGGTTTGTACATCGTCGCTCGATCTTGGCATTGACTGGGGCGATATCGACCTCGTCATCAATGTCGGTGCGCCGAAAGGTGCTTCGCGCCTGATGCAGCGAATAGGTCGCGCCAACCATCGCCTCGACGAGCCGTCGCGCGCGGTGATGGTGCCGGCCAATCGCTTTGAGGTTCTGGAATGCCGCGCTGCCATCGATGCCGTGGCCGAGAACGCGCAGGATACGCCGCCACAGCGCACAGGGGCGCTCGATGTCCTGGCGCAGCACGTGTTGGGTTGCGCCTGCGGGGCGCCGTTTCAGTCTGATGAACTCTATCGCGAGATCAGAACCGCGGCGCCCTATATGGGTCTGTCGCGCAAGGACTTCGACGATGTCGTCGATTTCGTCGCCACTGGCGGTTACGCGTTGAAAAGCTACGAGCGCTTTGCGCGCATCAGGCGGGACAAGCAGGGCCGCTGGCGCGTCGCCAATCCGAAAGTGCGGCAGGGTTATCGCCTCAATGTCGGCACCATCGTCGAAGAGCCGATGCTGAAGGTGAAACTTGTGCGCGGCAAAGGCGGAGGGGCGGGCTCGACCGGTGCCGTTGCACGTGGCGGACGCATGCTCGGCCAGATCGAGGAGTATTTCATCGAGGGGCTTGTGCCGAACGACACCTTCGTCTTCGGAGGCGAGGTCGTGCGCTACGAGGCGTTGATGGAGGACGAGGTCTATGTCTCGCGCACCAACGACGCCAATGCGAAAGTGCCCTCCTACATGGGCGGCAAATTTCCGCTGTCGACCTATCTGGCTGAACGTGTGCGGCTTCTGCTTGCAGATCAGCGCGCGTGGAAGGGTTTACCCGATCAGGTGCGCGAGTGGCTGTCGCTGCAATCGCTTTTCTCGCGTGTGCCGGGCCCGCGCGAACTTGTCGTTGAAACTTTCCCGCGTGCCGACAAGCACTACCTTGTTTGCTATCCTTTTGAGGGCCGTCTTGCGCACCAGACACTTGGCATGCTGCTGACCCGGCGGCTGGAACGTGCGCGAGCGAAGCCGTTGGGTTTCGTCGCCAATGAATATGCGCTCGCGGTCTGGTCGCTCGGCGATATGTCGTCGATGATCCGGGATGGCCGGCTTGATCTTGATGCGTTGTTTGATGCCGATATGCTGGGCGACGATCTCGAAGCGTGGCTGGCGGAATTGGCGTTGATGAAACGCACCTTCCGAACCTGCGCGGTGATCTCGGGTTTGATCGCGCGTCGTTTCACCGGTGAGGAAAAATCGCGGCGGCAAGTGCTGTTTTCCACTGATCTGGTCTACGACGTGCTGCGCAAGCACCAGCCGGATCACGTGTTGCTGCGTGCGGCGCGTACGGATGCGGCCACCGGCCTTTTGGATATCCGACGTCTCAGCGATATGCTGGTTCGGATCAAGGGGCGAATCACGCACAAGGAACTTGACCGCGTCTCGCCTTTGGCTGTGCCTGTGATGCTGGAAATTGGCCGCGAAGCGGTTTATGGCGAGGCCTCGGATGAGTTGCTGGCGGAGGCCGCCGAGGAACTCGTGAAAGAGGCGATGTCGCCACACTAAGACTGGTGCGATTGATGCAGTCCGTGCACATGACAAATCGGCAGACGACCGTCAGCGTTGTGGGCGTTACCTTCGCCGCGGACCTTTCCGGCGCGTTGTTCTGGGAAGAGGAAAGCCTGCTTGTTGTCTCCGACTTGCACCTCGAAAAGGGTTCCAGCTTTGCGCAACGCGGCGTGCTGCTGCCGCCGTTCGATACAGCCGCGACCCTTACACGACTGAGTGCAGTGATCGCGTGTCATGATCCGTGCACCGTGATCGCGCTTGGGGACAGTTTCCATGATCGCGAAGCGCACGAAAGATTGTCGCCGAATGACCGCGCGACGCTTTCGGCGTTGCAGGTGCGGCGCGACTGGATCTGGATTTCAGGCAATCACGATCCTGCATTGCCACGCGATTTCGGCGGCGTCGTAGCGGATGAAGTCGCCATTGGTCCGGTGCTGTTCCGGCATGAGCCGACCGGTGCAAGAGGTGAAATTGCCGGACATCTGCATCCGAAGGCGCGGGTATCAACGCGTGGGCGCTCCGTCGAGCGGCGATGCTTCGCGAGCGATGGCGCGCGCGCCGTTATGCCGGCCTTTGGTTCCTACACCGGCGGCTTGAGCATTCGTGACATCGCCTTTGCTGCGATTTTTGAGACGCTTGCTTTCACCGTGCATGTGCTCGGCGATCGGCGGGTCCATGCCATTGCGGCGTCGCGCTGCTACTGAAATTTCTTAGGCTGCCTTGGCCTGCACTTCGCTGCAGAATTCCGCGAGGCGATCGGCAAGGCGCAGTGTCGCCGGGCTTGCATTGGGTGATGCCACCAGCGCGACTTCGGTTCGGTCGATTGGCGCGAAGCCGTCTTTCGCGGTCAGCGTCTGATGATCTTTCTGGATCGCGATCTCCGGCAGAATGCTGAGCCCTAGGCCTGCTGCTACCGCCGCCTGAATGCCTGACAGGCTGGAACTGGTGTAGGCCATGTGCCAGTTGCGTCCTGCGGATTCAATCGCGTGAATGGCCCGCGTGCGATAAAGGCAGCCGGTCGGAAAGAAGATCAGCGGCACCGATTGCGCTCGCGCGTCGATGGGATTGGCTTTGCTCGTGACCCAATGCACGCGCTCCGGCCACACCGCGATGCCGCCTTTTTCGCCCGCGTCGCGCTTGAGCAGCGCCAGATCGATGTCGCCGCGTTCGAGGTCGCGCCGGAGATACACACTCTGGTCGGCCCGCACATCAAGCCGTAGGCCGGGTCGGGACCGCGCGAAGCTCGCGAGCAGCTTGGTCAGGCGATAGGCCGCGAAATCCTCTGGAATGCCGAGCCGCACTGCGCCTTCTGCGGTCGGTCGAGCCAACACGTCGCGCGCTTCTTCTGCGAGCGAAAGAATGCGCCGCGCATAGGACAGCAGGCGTTCGCCGTCCTCTGTAGGAGTCACGGTTTTCCCGTTGCGATGGAGGAGTGCGCGGCCGAAATCGTCCTCCAGACGCTTGATCTGCTGACTGACTGTGGACTGCGTGCGGTGAACCCGTTCGCCGGCCCGCGTAAAACCGCCGGAGTCCACCACGGAAACGAAACTGCGCAGGAGATCCAGATCCAGCATCGCGCACCCATTCATTTTTCCACTGGAAATGATTTTATCATTTAATTTCCAAATAACAAGGCTGAGGGCTAGATCAGTCGGCACAAGGAGACGTGCCATGACCCACGCTTTGTCCGTACCAGCCACGCGCAGTACCAATTTGATGCCGCTCTATGTGATCGGCTTCTGTCTGCTCTGGAGTGCCTCGTTTGTGGCCGGCAAGATCGGCGTGACCGAGTGCCCGCCATTGATCTTGCTGACGGTGCGTTTTCTCGCGGCTGGAATATTGATTCTCTGGATTTGTTGCGATACGTGGCGGTGGATGGAACGTGTCACGTCGCGACGTTTTGGTTTTTGCCGTGATCGGTATCGCCAATAACGCGCTTTACCTGGGGCTTGGTTATATCGGTCTGAAAACCATCTCGGCAGGCCTCAACGCACTGATCGTGAGCGCCAATCCGGTGTTCGTCGCGCTCCTCGCTGCGGTGTTTCTGGGTGAGCAGATCACATGGCAAAAGGTCGTCGGGCTGCTGCTCGGCGTCGCCGGTGTGGCGCTGATCGTCGCTCACCGCATGTCGGCTGGTACCGACAGCCCCGTTGGTATCGCGTTCTCTGTAGCTGCTCTGGTGTCGATCGTTGCAGGAACCATTCTGTTCAAGGTCTTGGAGCCCAAGGGCAGCCTTCTGGTCGGCAACGGCATCCAGAACATGTCCGGTGGACTTGCGCTGATGCCGTTCGCGCTGATGTTTTCAAATGTTTCCGACATTGTGCCGAGTGCACGCTTGTTCTGGGCGCTGGGCTATCTCATCGTGTTCGGGTCGATCATCGCTTTCCTGCTGTGGTTCCATGTGCTGACGACAATCGGTGCGACGGCGGCCAGTGCCTATCATTTCCTGATGCCGCCACTCGGTATGCTGTTCGGCTGGATGATTCTTGATGAGCACATCGCGACTTTTGATCTGCTGGGTGTTCTGCCTGTTGCATTGGGCATCTATCTTGTGACGCGCCCGGTTGCACCGTCGACCCAGCGTCCGAACTAACCGTGAGGAAGTGCCCATGAACGACCTTCGTATGACATTGATTGGCGGCCCAACCGCGCTGATCGAAATCGGTGGCTTGCGGCTTTTGACCGATCCGACTTTCGATGCGCCTGGCGAATATCAACTACCGCACGTCAAATTGGAGAAGCTGTCGGGGCCGGCGCTCACTGCGGATCAGGTGGGGAATGTCGATGTTGTGTTGCTCAGTCACGATCAGCACAGCGACAATCTCGACAATTCGGGGCGGGCTTTTCTTGCGAAAGCGAAGCGCGTGTTGACGACCAAAGCTGGCGCCAAGCGTCTCGGTGGACAGGCGGAAGGCTTTGATCCTTGGGAATCGACGGAATTGAAGGCGGCAGATGGCAAATCGATGCGCATTACTGCAACGCCCGCACGTCATGGGCCGGCCGGCATCGAGCCGCTGTCGGGCGACGTGATCGGATTTGTGCTCTCGTTCGACGATAATCGTACAAGGCCAATCTACATTACCGGCGATACCGTTTGGTACGACGGCGTTGCGGAAGTCGCACGACGATTTAGACCGGGCGTCGTCATGCCGTTTGCCGGTGCCGCGCAGACACGCGGTCCGTTCCATCTGACGATGGATACCAACGATACGATCGAAACTGCCAAGGTCTTCGGTGATGCGACGATCGTTCCTGTGCATCACGATGGCTGGGCGCATTTCAAGCAAAGCGGCAGCGATCTTGTCGCCTCGTTCGGAACACTCGGTTTCGGTGCCCGTCTGGTGATGCTGGAGCCGGGCGTCGCCACGCAGATCGAGGCGCCCCTAAGCTCCTGAAAGGAACCGCGGGCCTCGTCTGGCGTTGCCGCACGCCACGAGGGATAAACGGGTTGAAAAAGTACGCGGCCAGGGCGGCATCTACCACGGCTTCGAAGGAGCAGGGACGCGAGCCGTTCAGCCTGCGCAATTTTCTAAAAACGCTCGGACCCGGTCTTGTCACCGGCGCATCCGACGACGATCCTTCCGGCATCGGGACCTACAGCCAGGCCGGCGCGCAGCTGGGATACGGCATCGGCTGGACCATGCTGCTGACGTTTCCGCTCATGGTGGCGATCCAGGAAATATCGGCCCGCGTGGGACGTGTCACCGGCCGCGGCATCGCGGGGAATGTCTGTCGACACTACCCGGCATGGCTTCTCAATATCGTGGTGGCACTGCTGTTCATCGCCAACACCATCAATATCGCGGCTGATCTCGCGGCGATGGGAGATGCGCTCAAGCTTCTGATCGGCGGACCAGGATTTCTTTACGTTCTGTTTTTTGGTGTGACATCGGTTTCTGCGCAAATTTTCCTCGACTACAAGCGTTACAGTTCTGTCCTGAAATGGCTGACGTTGAGCTTGTTCGCCTATGTGGCCGCGCTGCTGGTGACGAAGGTTTCGTGGGGCGAAGCAATCAGAGGGATTGCGATTCCGCAGGTGCAGTGGACCTCGGCATTCCTGACGACCCTGGTCGCGATCCTCGGCACCACCATCTCGCCCTATCTGTTTTTTTGGCAGGCGTCGCAGGAAGCCGAAGACCAGCGCGTCGATGCGAAGAAACGGCCGCTGGTCGAGAAGCACTACGGCGCGCAGCAGGAATTTCATCGCATCCGTGCCGACACCATAACCGGTATGGCGTTTTCCAATCTGATTGCGATCTCGATCATCATCACCGCGTCCGCGACGTTGCATGCCACCGGCAAGACCAACATTGAGACGTCGGCGCAAGCTGCGGAAGCGCTACGTCCGATCGCAGGCGCCTTCGCCGAGTTCATTTTTGCGCTGGGGATTGTCGGCACCGGCTTGCTCGCGGTTCCCGTGCTGGCGGGCTCGGCGGCCTACGCCATCGGTGAGGGGCGCAGATGGACTGTTGGACCTCGGCCGCAAACCGCGCGAAGCAGTGGCGTTTTACTCGGTGTTGGCGCTGTCGGCAGGAATCGGCATTGCGCTGAATTTCACGCCGATCAGTCCGATCTCAGCGCTCTATTGGAGCGCGGTCATCAACGGCGTCCTTGCCGTGCCGGTGATGATATTGCTCATGATGCTGTCGCGCCGCCATGACGTGATGAACAAATTCGTCATCAGCGGGGCTTTGTACTGGCTTGGCTGGGTTTCGACCGGCGCGATGGCCGTATGCGTCCTTGCCATGATCGTCGGCTATTTTGTTTGAGTGGTGTTCTGTTGAAAATCAGTCTTTGCGGAACACCACCGAGGCAAGCCAGCCGGTCATCAGCGCCATCAGCGCTGTTGCGAGGCCATACAGCAAGCCGTGCTGACGAGCGGCATTGGCAACGAACTGCTCGAAGCCAATCTTGACGATTTCAAACGCGGTCTCGGTCTTGGCGATCAGCATGCCACCAGCGAGCAACTTGATGTCGACATCATAGGTGCCGATCGGCACGTCGGCCGGAAGCGGAATGCCTGTGCGAAACAACGTCGGTGTCAGAAACGTCACCGCGCTTGTCTGTTCCCGGTAAAGCTCGTGGCTCGTACGCAGCCGAACGAATGCCAATCTGAATGGGTCGCTGGCCACCACGTTGGCGACGTCAGGTCCCACGCGTTGCGGCAGGAAAAAATTATTCAATCCAATTTGTTGCCGGCGCTGCACATCCGGTGCCGCGATATCCTCGATCGGTCTGTTGGAAAAGATGCCGAGATAGGACGGGACCTGGATGAATTCGCGAGAATCGACGTTCACCCAGATGCCCAGCTTTCGCTCCTTGCGCCGTGTCACCATGTCGGCCCGCGGGCCGCTGACGGTCACGACAATATCGTAGTCGGTGCGCTGGCGTTGTTGGCCGTCGCGCTCGATGGAGCCGAACAAGACGAGTTCTTCACCGGAATAGTTCGGCGTCACTGTGATGCGGTGGTTAGAGACGGAAACGATCAGGCTCTCGGAGTGGGCCCCGCCGCCCACTGCCAGAAGGATCGCAAGCCCCGCGATGATCAGGAAAAGGCGATGCTTCATCCGCCGCCCCCGAGGTCGCGGATGGAATAAAGCTCCGTGGGCTTGATCACGAGTTCAACCGCGAAGCGAATGCCGACCGAGAGAATCAAAAGTCCGAGCAGCAGGCGCAGATGTTCACTGCGGATGCGTTGCCCTGCACGGGCGCCGAATTGCGCGCCGATGACGCCGCCCACCATCAGCACCAGCGCAAGGACAGCATCGACCAGATGATTGGTGGTCGCGTGCAGCACGGTCGCAAAAATCATCGTGACCAGCGTCAGCGCCATCGATGTGCCGATCACTGTCGAGGTCGGTACGCGCAGCACATAGATCATGATCGGAATCAGCAGGAAGCCGCCGCCAATACCCATGATGGCGCCGAGAAAACCGATCAGCAGGCCGATGGCGACGACAGGAATCACGGACAGATAGATCTTGGAGCGCTTGAAGCGCATCTTCAGCGGTAGGCCGAGAATCGATCCCTGCGCGCGGGCGCGCCGGGTGGGCGCAGGAGTGCCGTGCCGTGCCCGCAGGATGGCACGTGCGCCTTCCCAAAACATCAGGGTGCCGACCGTGGTCAGCAGCGCGACATAGGACAGCGCGATAATGAGGTCGAGCTGGCCGACAGAGCGCAACAGCCCGAAGATCCACACGCCGAGCGCGGTGCCGATCACGCCGCCGCTGAGCATCACCATCGACAATGCGGGGTCGATGGCGCGCCTGCGCCAATAGGACAGGGCGCCGGAAAACGACGATGCCGCCATGTGGCTGGACACCGAGGCGACCGCGACTGCCGGCGCGATCCCGATGAAGATCAGGAGTGGCGTCATCAGGAAGCCGCCGCCAATTCCGAACATGCCGGATACGAAACCAACGGCCGCGCCCATCGCCAGGATGAGGAACACGTTGACCGGAACGTCGGCGATCGGAAGAAACAGTTGCACGCGCGTTCGCTTGGGTTCGGCAGCGGGACTGCATCGAGCCCTCGCAGCAGTGGATTTGCCGCGACGCGGGTCAGGCGCCGCGTTCTCTGCTTAACCGAAATCGGGTGAGGGTGGGTTAAAGAATCCGGAGCGACGGCGCGATTAGGTCTCTGACTGTGATGTCAGAGTTAAGCCGGTCATAATTGAGCTTAACGGGCCGCGCTCTTGGTCGCGGCCGGCTTGTGGGATTTCGTTGCGGTCTTCGGTGCTGGCGCGCTGTCCCATCCGCCTGGGGGTGTGCCGACTGCGACCGCGTCGTCTGGCTGTGCCTCAGGGGTAAAGGTCTGGATTGCCAGTTTGGCGGCGGCCAGCGACTGGGCATCAAGTCGTTTCGCGATGTCATCGCGCTTGCGGCCGGAATCCGCGTCGCCCTGGGCTGCGGCGAGGCTGAACCATTTATAAGACTCAGCGAGGTTCTGCTCTACGCCGATACCGCGCGCATAAAGAATTCCGAGATTGAACTGGCTGTCCGCGACGCCGCGCTCGGCGGCCTTGCGGAACCACTGCGCCGCGCCTTTGTAATTAGGGCCGGCACCGCCGCCGTCCGCGTCGAGGACAGCGAGATTGTGCATGGCCTTGGCGCTGCCTTTTTCGGCCGCCTGCATGTAGTAGCGGCGCGCGGTCTCGATATCTTTCTTCGCGCCCAGCCCTTTTTCATACAACGCGCCGAGGCGGAAAGTTGCCGGAACGATGCCGCCCTGCGACGCGCGTTCGTACCATTTCATGGCTTCCGCGATAGTCGGATGCGATACCTCTGCCTTCGGCATAGCGGACGCCGATTTCGAAGGCGGCGCCGGGATCGCCCTTGTTGGCTGCGACCCGCAACGCGGCGCTGCCGATGGCTTCCGGCAGTTTGTCGTTGACCGGTATCAGCGCGACTTTGGCCTTGGCAGCCGATGGAATCGTCACGGAAATTCGTTCTGCCGGAGTGACGACCGAACCGGTCACGTCAGCTGCGGCTGCAGCCGATGGCATGGCTGGCCTGACGGTGATCGACGGCGGCAAAGCCGGAGGTTGAAGCGGCGCATTCAAGGACTGGCGGTCGATCGGCGTCGGCGACGTGATCGATGGCATCGCCGGCGAGAGGTTCTCGGACCTTGGCTCGCCATTCGCTGACGGGCGGCAAGGCCGGTGTCGCAGAGCTGGATTCGGCTGCTGGCGGCGATTGCGCGCTGTCTTGGCCGTTGAGCAGGTTCAAGCCCATCTTGACGGTGCCAAGCACGATCACGACGACGCTCGCACCCACGAGCAGCGCCCGGATTCTCGAGGACACTTTCGATTCGCCGACTGTCGTCGCTTTGGCGGCGCTACGCGCGGCATCGTTCAGCGCGGTGACGCGATTAGGCTTCGCGGCTGATGTTGCGGCAGGGGCTGCTGCGGCGGCTTGTGCAGCCCGTCGCGCAGCCTGAATGAAGTTCGAGGGGCTGACCGGTCTCGCGGGAAGCCGCGGAGATCTCGTTGAGCACGACTTCAGAAGCCGCAATGCGCTCGGACGGTGTTCCAGCGCGGTTTTGTTGCGGCTTGGTGCCGGGTTCAAGCGGATGATCCGGCGGCAGCGACGGATCGATCGGGCTGCGCGGCGCAGAAGCAGGCCGGGTTGCTTGCGGCGCAGGCGCGGGCTGCTGAGTTTCAGCGGTCGGGCGTGCAACTGCGATATCGTGCAATCGCGGGCACGCGCGGTGGCATGGGCGGCGCAACAGGGGCGCGTTCAATCGGTGCCTGCGCGGCAGCTGGATTCGGCAATTCAGGACGGAACTGAGGCGCTGGTGCTCGCGGTTCTGGTGCGAACGTTTCGTAGGCGCGCGCGTCGGGCATTGGATGTTCGCGCGGCGCCTCGCGCGGAGCCGGTGCGGATCGTGCTGCGCGCAGGTCTCCCTCGATCTGGGCCAGACGATCGACCACATGGCCGAGCGTGTTGTGAACGGCTTCGAGCGAATCCTGGGTATGACGGTTGGTTTCAGACTGGCTGAAGCGAATGTCGGACAGCTCGCGCTTGATGGTTTCGACGAAAACGCCGTCCATCGGCGCGGCAGAACGATGTGCTTGTTCGTTCTCTGCGGCGTTGACTCGCTGTTGTTCGAGATGGCGCAGGATGTCGGACAGGCCTTCCTCGACCCGTGTGAAATTGCCGCCGCGACCTTCGGTGCTTTCCAGCCGCTCGAGCAGGTGGTGAACCCGCTGTTCGACGTGGTTCAACGACGAAGCGCTGTCGTTGCCGACCTGGAGATGATCGAGGCGATCCGAAATCGCGCGAACGGCATTGTCAAAATGACCGGTATCACCCATCGCGGGGCGATCTCGTTGCTCAAGCGCCGTGGTCAGGACCGCGATGCGCTGTTCAAGAGCTGACAGGATGTCGTTGTTATTACCCACGTGCGTGAGCTGATCGACTTTGGCCGACAGCGTCTGGACGTGGCCGGCGAGTTCGTTCAGGGCCTCATTAGAGGCAACGTTTGAAGCGATCGACTTGAGAGCCGCGATGGCGTCTTCAAGCTGATGAATCGTACCGGGATCGTGGCTCGAGCGCACGATCATGTCGACCTTGCCGCCGAGGCTGCGGATGGCTTCGTCGAATCCCGCGAATTGTTCAGCCGGCGTCAGCGTACGCAGCGTGCTATAGATTTCGCTCAGTGCGCGTTCGATGCCTGCCAGAGCGGAGCTGTCGATGCCGGTCTGACGCGTCTCGTCGATGCGCCGCCCAAGCGAACGGATTTCGTTTTCAAGCGATTCGATCTCGCGGCGAGGCAGCGCCTCGGTGATGACTTGGCGAATCTCGGCGAGTTCATTGCGGAAGCCCGCGATTGATTGCTCGATGCCGTCGGGGCGCCGGAGCGTCGCGATCTGGCTGGTGATCTCGGATAGCTGCCGCTCAAGACCAGAAAAATCGGCCTGCTGCGGTTGCAGCGGTGGCGCTGCATAAACCGGCGGGGGATTGAAAGCGGGGCTCACGAAGGATGGCGCGGGCATCTGCGCCGCAGTCGGCTGAGGTGCCGGTGACGGCGTCAAACCGTCGAGCTGACCCTGACGCGCGATGATTTCCGCAATCGAAAAGTCCATCGGCGACATCGCCGGATTTGTCGGCGGCGAGGGCCGAAAAGCTGGTGCTGCCTGATAAGGCGCTGCTTGGGCGCTGTTACCGGAAATGTGTGAGAGGCGGGCGTCGAGCCGCGAGATCGCGTCGTTCAACTGCCGTGCAACGGCCGGGTCCCCTTTCGCGGCGGCCGGCCCGCGCGAAATGTGCTCGACCTGACGGGCGATGGAATCCAGTCGTTTATGGATTTCGGCGACGTCCTGGGCTTCGCGGCCGTCATGACCGGGATGGCCGATCGTCGAATTGAGCCAATCGCCCAGCGACATGCCGGCACGGCGCGCGGAAGCCTCGGCCCTTTCCTGGACCGACGGTTCTATGCCGTCTACGCTCCACGATACGCGCGCTGTCATGTTTCGTCCGGTGTCCCGACGCCCGACTCCTGTCGGACGCTTTTCAGCCCCCCGCGCCCCTTTGAAGAGACAAGCAAATTCGGACGCGAGACGCCTGTTTCCGGTACCGACCATTTATTGTTACGGTAAACACCGGGTTAATGGACGCCGTTTAGGGATCGAAAAGTTGTCCCCCCGGGACTATCCGGTTCCAGAGCGCCGGCTCGCAGAACTGGGGTGGCGCGGCCCAGTCATGTTGTCGCAAGTTCTTTCTATCGTTTGGGAATACGATAGGGTCGCGCACCACGTTGCCGCATCGCAAAAAAGTTCCTATTGAAGAATCGCTTTAGCTCAGTGAGGACGCCATGCCGATCTACAAGGCCCCCGTTGAAGACGTGAATTTCCTCCTCAACGACGTGTTTCAGATCGACAAATACGACAATCTTCCCGGCTTCAGTGACGCACCTGCCGATGTGCGCGAGGCGATTCTCGACGAGGCTGCCAAATTCAGCGAACAGGTGCTTCAGCCGCTCAACCGCGTCGGCGATCTCGAAGGCTGCACGCGCCATGATGATGCCCGCGTGACCACGCCATCCGGCTTCAAGGATGCGTTCAAACAACTGGCGGATGGCGGCTGGCTCGGCCTGTCGGCACCGGCGGAATTCGGTGGGCAGGCGCTTCCGGCGACCCTGTCGCAGACCGTCAACGAATTCATGATCTCGGCCAATATGGCCTTTTCAATGTATGCCGGGCCTGACCCAGGGCGCGATGGCCGCGCTGCTGGTGCATGGCACGCACGGAGCAGAAAAAGACCTACGTTCCCAACATGGTCGCCGGCAAATGGGCCGGCACCATGAATCTGACCGAGCCGCATTGCGGCACCGATCTGGGCTTGATGCGCACCAAGGCGGTCAAACAGGCCGACGGCAGCTACAAGATCAGCGGCACCAAGATCTTTATTTCGGGCGGCGAACAGGACCTCACCGAAAACATCGTGCATCTTGTGCTGGCGCGCATCGAAGGCGCGCCCGCCGGCATCAAGGGCGTATCGCTGTTCGTGGTGCCGAAGGTGAGCCATCAAGCCCGACGGTTCGCTCGGTGCGCAGAACGGCGTGTCGTGCGGCTCGATCGAGCACAAGATGGGCATCCACGGCAATTCGACCTGCGTCTTGAATTTCGACAACGCGGTCGGCTGGCTGGTCGGTGAAGAGAACAAGGGCATGACGGCGATGTTCGTCATGATGAACGAAGCTCGGCTCGGCGTCGGTGTGCAGGGGCTCGCGCAGTCGGAAGTTGCCTATCAGAACGCGGCCGCTTACGCGAAAGAGCGTTTGCAGGGCCGTGCGTTGACGGGGCCGCAAGCCAAGGACAAGCCCGCCGATCCCATCATCGTGCATCCTGACATACGGCGCACATTGATGACGATCCGCGCCTTCAATGAAGCGGCACGGGCGCTCGTGGTGTGGACCTCGCTCAAGGGTGATCTCGCGCATCGCTCCGATGATCCGAAGGAACGCCAGGCGGCCGATGATCACATGGGTCTGATGACACCGGTGGTCAAAGGCATGTTGACCGATGTCGGGTTCGCCAACGCGGTTACGGCACAGCAGGTGTTCGGCGGTCATGGCTATATTGCCGAGACCGGTGTCGAGCAGTTCGTGCGCGATGCACGTATCGCCATGATCTATGAAGGCGCCAACGGCATTCAGGCACTCGATCTGGTGGGCCGCAAACTGCCGAAGGATGGCGGCCGAGCCATGACCGGCTTCTTCAACGAGGTTGCTGCGTTTGTGAAGGAAAACGGCGCCGATGAGGCGATGAAGCCGTACGTCGCGCCGCTTGGCGCGTCGGTGCAGCATTTGCAGCAGGCGACCATGTGGCTGATGCAGAATGCGATGGCCAAGCCTGATAACGCAGGCGCGGCGTCCACCGATTATCTGCACCTCTTCGGTCTCGTCGCGCTCGCTTATATGTGGGCGCGTATGGCCAAGGTCGCGCAAAGCAAGCTGGCAAGCGGCGACGATCAGCCCTATCTCAAGTCCAAGCTCGTCACGGGAAAATTCTTCATGGAACGCATGCTGCCGGAAACGTCGATGCGTCTGTCGCGCATCCAGGCTGGCGCAGGCTCAATGATGGAATTGCCGGCCGAGGCGTTCTGAATTCCCGACTTCATCGCACCGGCTTCCTCGGTGCGAGACGATAATCGCAAGCAATCAAAGGATCGAAGGAGAGCAACATGCCTGAGGCATTTATCTACGATCACGTCCGCACGCCGCGCGGCAAGGGAAAGTCCGATGGCGCGCTGCATGAAGTGACGGCGCTGGCGCTGGCGACGGCTCCCCTGAAGGCCCTGAAGGAGCGCAACAATCTCGCAGTCGACAGCATCGATGATGTCGTGCTCGGCGTGGTCGATCCTGTCGGCGAAGCCGGCGGCGACATTGCGCGCTTTGCCGCGATC
Source organism: uncultured Alphaproteobacteria bacterium (assembly GCA_963751855.1). Taxonomy (GTDB): domain Bacteria; phylum Pseudomonadota; class Alphaproteobacteria; order Rhizobiales; family Xanthobacteraceae; genus Afipia. The sequence goes on from CAVVWF010000010.1 coordinate 70,750, forward strand.
AACGCCGGCTACGGCACCGCGGTGCCGGGCGTGCAGATCAACCGTTTCTGTGCGTCGGGTCTCGATGCCGTGAATTTCGCGGCCGCACAGGTGATGTCCGGCCAGCACGAGATGACGATCGGTGGTGGTGCTGAATCCATGAGCCGCGTCGGCATCCTCTCGTCCGGTGCGTCATGGCCGATGGACCCATCCATCGCGGTGCCGACCTATTTCATGCCTCAGGGCGTGTCGGCGGACTTGATTGCCACCAAATACGGCTTCTCGCGTGACGACGTCGATGCCTACGCCGTGCAGAGCCAGCAACGCGCGGCGAAAGCGTGGGACGAGGGCCGGTTCAAGAATTCCGTGATTCCGGTCAAGGACATCAACGGCATCACCATCCTCGACAAGGATGAGCACATGCGCCCCGGTACGACGATGCAGTCGTTGGCGCAGTTGCAGCCGTCGTTCGCCGTCATGGGCGCGATGGGTGGTTTCGATGCTGTGGCCGTGCAGTCGCATCCGGAAATTGAGGCCGTGAATTATGTGCATCATGCCGGCAACTCGTCCGGCATCGTTGATGGCGCGGGCGCCGTGCTGCTCGGCAGCAAGGAGGGCGGCGCGAAGCGCGGTCTGAAGCCGCGTGCAAAGATTCGCGCCTTCGCCAATGTTGGCTCGGAACCGGCCATGATGCTGACTGGTCCGGTCGACGTGACGAAGAAGTTGCTGGAGCGCTCCGGCATGAAGCTTGGCGACATTGATTTGTTTGAGCTCAATGAAGCGTTCGCTTCGGTGGTGCTGCGCTACATCCAGGCCTTCGAGATCGACAACAGCAAGATCAACGTCAATGGCGGTGCGATTGCGCTTGGCCATCCGCTGGGCGCGACGGGCGCGATGATTCTCGGCACGGTGCTCGACGAACTCGAACGCACCAACAAGTCCACTGCCCTGGTCACGCTGTGCATCGGCGGCGGCATGGGAACGGCGACGATCATCGAGCGGGTGTGAGGAGCGAGCACATGACCTACAAGAATTTCAAGGTTGAGACCGACGCAGACGGCATCGCGTTGGTGACGTGGGATATTCCCGGCAAATCGATGAATGTGGTGGACGAGACCACCGGCACCGAACTTGCCGCGATCGTCGAGCAGACCACGAAGGATGCCGCGATCAAGGGTGTCGTGATTACGTCGGGCAAGGAAGCCTTCTCCGGCGGCGCCGATCTGACCATGCTCGAGGGCATCAATCGCGCCTACGGCGAACTGCTGAAGACCAAGGGCGAAGAAGCCGCCAATAAGTATGTGTTCGACGAGAGCCGCAAGCTTTCGCTGACCCTCCGCGCCATCGAAACCTGCGGCAAGCCATGGGTGGCGGCGATCAACGGCCTGGCGCTGGGCGGCGCATTCGAACTGACGCTCGCTTGCCATTACCGTGTCGCGTCGGAAAATCCGAAGACGCGTCTCGGCCTGCCGGAGATCAAGGTCGGTCTCTTTCCAGGTGGAGGCGGCACCCAGCGCTTGCCGCGCATCATGCAGACGCAGGATGCGCTGCAGATGCTGATGAAAGGCGAGGCGGTCGATCTCGCGAAGGCCAAGGCGTCGAAGCTTGTTGACGCGGTGGTGCCCGCCGCCGATCTCATCAAGGCGGCCAAGGAATGGATCAAGGCCGGCGGCAAGGCCGTCGCGCCATGGGACGAGAAGGGATTCAAGCCTCCCAGCGGTGCCGTTTATTCCAAGGGCGGCACGATGATCTTCCCGCCGGCGAATGCGATTTTCCGCCGCGAGACCTTCGACAATTATCCTGCGGCCCGCGCCATCATGCAGTGTGTGTATGAAGGCCTTCAGGTGCCGATGGATGCGGCGCTGCGCATCGAGTCGCGTTACTTCTCGAAGATCTTGCGCTCGAAGGAAGCTGCGGCGATGATCCGCAGCCTGTTCGTGTCGATGGGCGAATTGAACAAGGGCGCACGTCGTCCGCAGAATGTGCCACCCACCAAGGTCAAGAAGCTTGCCGTCATCGGTGCGGGTTTCATGGGCGCAAGCGTCGGCTTCGTCTCGGCACAGGCCGGTATCGATGTCGTCTTGATTGATCGCGATCAGGAGAGCGCGGACAAGGGGAAGGGACACGCCAAGGCTGCGGTTGACGCGCAGGTGTCCAAGGGCCGCATGAAGCAGGCGGATGGCGATGCCATCTTGTCGCGCATTACCGCGAGCGCCGACTACAATGCGATCAAGGATTGCGATCTCGTGATCGAAGCGGTGTTCGAAGACCGCAAGGTGAAGGCCGAAACCTACGCCAAAGCACAGCCGCTGCTGCGGTCTGACGCGATCTTCGCTTCCAACACCTCGACGCTGCCGATCAATTCGCTGGCGGAAGAGTGGAAGGATCAATCGAAATTCATCGGGATTCATTTCTTCTCGCCGGTCGAGAAGATGATGCTGGTGGAAATCATCGTCGGCAAGAACACGGGTGACGTCGCGCTCGCGACCGCGCTCGACTATGTGCGGCAGATCAAGAAGACACCGATCGTCGTGAACAACTCCCGCGGCTTCTTCGCCAATCGCTGCGTGCTGCGCTACATCGCCGAAGGCTACGAGATGCTGCTCGAAGGCGTGCCGCCGGCAATGATCGAGAACGTCGGCAAGATGGCCGGCATGCCGGTTGGACCGCTGTCGCTGAACGACGAAATCGCCATCGACCTCGCGCTCAAGATCATCAAGGCGACGGAAGCCGATCTCGGACCTCAGGCGATCTCGCAGGACCAGAAGAATCTTCTGGTCGAGATGGTCGAGAAGCAAGGCCGTCTCGGTCGCAAGAACGGCAAGGGCTTCTACGACTATCCAGAGAAGGGCAAGGGCCAGAAGAAACTGTGGCCCGAGCTGAAGACGTTGCAGCCCAAGCATCTCGATCCCGATACGCTCGATGTCGAGGAACTGAAGCAACGCTTCCTGGTGGTGCAGGCGGTCGAGGCCGCGCGCACGGTGGAAGATCACGTCATCACCGATCCGCGCGAGGCGGATGTCGGCTCGATCCTCGGCTTCGGCTTTGCGCCGTTCACCGGCGGGACGTTGTCCTACATCGACTTCATGGGGACGAAAAAGTTCGTCGATTTGTGCCAGAAGCTCGAGAAGAAGTTCGGTTCACGCTTCACGCCACCCAAGCTCCTGCTTGATATGGCGGCCAAGGGTGAGACGTTCTACGTGCGCTTCGCACCCAAGAAACAGGCGGCGTAATAAGGTTCTCCTTCTCCCCGCAAGCGGGGAAGGGCCTCTTTTCGTAAGTGAATAAAGATACAAATTAAAAAGGCTGGATCGATGATCCAGCCTTTTGAGTTTTAGGGATGATTTGCGTCCATCAAGACGCCTTCATCAAACCTTCCGCTTTCAGGGCTTCCTGCACCATCGGCCGTGCGGCGACGCGCGCCTTATAGGCGACGAGATTCTCCATGCCGGAAATGTCGACTTTTTGCCCGTCAGCCCAGCGCAGGATCGTGAACAGATAACCGTCCGCGACTGTGAACTGGCTACCCATGAGGTAGTCGTTCCCGGTGAGCGCCTTATTGATGTAGGTGAACTTGCCTACGATGCGGTCCTTGAAAAACGCCTTCACGTCATCAGGGATTGCGCGGGTTGAACAGCGGGCTGAAGTTCTTGTGCAGTTCGGTGCTCACGAAATTGAGCCACTCCTGCGCCCGGTAGCGCTCGGTTGTGCCGGCCGCCGGGACCAGCTTTTTGCCGGGTACTTTGTCCGCGATCATCTGCACAATCACGGCGCCCTCGGTCAGGACGTCGCCATTATCCATGCCAACCGCAGGTATCTGCCCCTTGGGATTGAGCGCCAGGTAGTCGCTGCCGTCTTCCAGTTTCTTGGCTTTCAGGTCCACCTTGACCAGATCGAACGGGATTCCGGCCTCTTTCAGGGCGATATGGGGCGATAGCGAGCAGGCTCCGGGCGCATAGTAGAGCTTCATAGGAGGTATCCTTCCCTCGGGCATTGGCAATATTGAACGCGGCTCCATTAAATGCATCTGCATGGAGCGGTCAACGTTGATGCAACTGCATTTATTGAGCTACAATCGGGCGGACGACACGGATAAGACCATGAAACGCAAACCATCAACCGAAGCGACGGATGTCTGGATCCGCTTGATGCGCGTCCAGGGCCGGGTGCTTGGTGCAGTCGAGCAGGATCTCAAGAAGGCGGGGTTCCCCCCCTTGGCTTGGTATGATGCGCTTCTCGAATTGTCGCGCGCACCGGCCGGAGAGTTGCGTCCTGTCGAACTCGAAAAGCAGATGTTGCTGCCGCAATACTCGACGTCGCGGCTGATCGACCGCCTGGTCGAAGAAGGGCTGGCCGCGCGTCGTGAATGCAAGATGGACAAGCGTGGCCTGTTCGTGGAGATCACCGATGCCGGGCGGGATCTGCAAAAAAGGATGTGGACTTCATATTCCGCCGCGATCGAACGACACATCGGTTCGAAATTGTCGGATGCCGATGCGGTGAAACTCAGTGGGTTGCTTGACCGTCTCGGTTGCTCGTGCAATGCGGCCTTGCCGTCGGCGCAGCCTGTGTCCAAAGAGGCCGCGCCCGCGCGATGATTTTTTCTCTGCCTCCCGTGACAACGGATGCTTGCATCCGTAGCGTTCTCCAACGTGCCCGCATGGTGTGTAGGTCGCAGTCGATTTTGCGATCAGAATACGCGCAGACCTGTGAAGCAAAACCTCTTACCTGGAATTTCTATGGCGCGTGATCAGATCGATATGACGCCGCTGCAATCGCGTGATGAACTTGTCGCGTGGCTTGAAGCGGGCGTGAAGCCGAAATCGGAATTCCGCATCGGCACCGAACACGAAAAGACGCCGTTCACTTTGGAAGGTCACAACCCCGTGCCTTACGAAGGTGCGCGCGGAATCGGCGCAATATTGGAAGGGATGAAGCTCCTGCTCGGTTGGGATCCGATCATGGAGAACGGCAATATTATCGGGCTTCACGACGTCACCGGCGGCGGCGCCATCTCGCTCGAGCCGGGCGGGCAGTTCGAGTTGTCCGGCGCGCCGCTCGAAACCGTGCATCAGACGATGTCTGAATTGATGGCGCATCTGGCGCAGGTGCGCGAGATCGCGACGCCGCTTGGCATTGGTTTTCTTGGGCTCGGCATGACGCCGTCATGGTCGCGAGCGCAGATGCCGGTGATGCCGAAGGGCCGCTACCGGATCATGACCAACTACATGCCGAAGGTCGGCCGTTACGGCCTCGATATGATGTACCGCACTTGCACGGTGCAGACCAATCTCGACTTCTCGTCCGAAGCCGACATGGTCAAGAAGCTGCGCGTCTCAGTAGCGCTGCAGCCAGTCGCCACCGCGCTGTTTGCGAATTCACCGTTCACCGAGGGCAAGCCGAACGGCTTCCTGTCGTTCCGTTCGGAAATCTGGCGCGACACCGACAACGCCCGCGCCGGAATGTTACCATGGGCGTTCGAGGACGGCATGGGTTTCGAGCGCTGGGTCGATTACGCGCTCGATGTGCCGATGTATTTCGTCAAGCGCGGCGACACCTACATTGATGTGTCGGGCTCGTCGTTTCGCGATTTCTTTGACGGCAAGAACGAGAAGATTCCTGGCGAGAAGCCGACACTGTCCGACTGGGCCAACCATCTGTCGACGATTTTTCCCGAGGTGCGGCTGAAGCGTTATCTGGAAATGCGCGGTTCGGATGGTGTGCCATGGCAGCAATTGCCGGCACACCCTGCATTCTGGGTCGGTCTGCTCTATGACGATGACTGTCTGGAAGCCGCGTGGGATATCGCCAAGCGCTGGACTGCTCAGGAGCGCCAGGCATTGCGTGATGATGTGCCACGGCTCGGCTTCAAGGCGAAGATCGGCAACCGCTATCTGTTCGAGGTTGCCAGGGATTGTATGGCGCTGGCTCACAAGGGGCTCGCCCGGCGTGGCCGAATTGATGCTTTGGGACGCGACGAGACCCGCTACCTTGAGCCGCTTGATCACATCATGGACGCTGGCCGCACGCCGGCTGAAGCACTGCTCGAGAAATTCCACAACAGCTGGGGTGGTTCGGTCGATCCTGTCTACAGTGAATATGCCTTCTAGTTCAGGGCGTTGTTTCCATCACGAGAACGTTGTTCCGGCGTTTATCTGCCGTTCATCTGCCATACATTAAGACAGCGAGAGAGTAGAACTTTGTCCGGCTGGATTTCCGGCCACCGGTCCGGTCCGTCTTGCGCTGAAAGTCATTGGGCATGCTCCGAATCTGCGATTTCAGATCGTGCTTTCGCGCATTCCGTGCGTTCGGCGTCATATTCAGCATGGTGTTCTCTGCGCTGCTGGTCCTGAACTCTCAGCCCGCACATGCGCAAGCCAATTTTGACCGGCCCGGGAGCGATTATTCGCGCGTGCCTTTGCCGTCCGGAGATCCCGCCGATTGCGCCCTTCAATGCGAACGAGACCGCCACTGTCGTGCGTGGAGTTTCAATTATCCGACCGTCAGTGCTGATGGCGCGATCTGCTGGCTCAAGAATACCGTCCCTGCGCGTGTCCAGAGCAATTGCTGCGTGTCGGGTGTGCGCGGTGCCGGCGTCATCGAACAGCGCAACAGTGCGATCGAGGGCGAGACCGACAGGCTCGGTGGCGATTATCGCAGCCTCGATGTCGGGCTCGATGGGAAGGGCGAGACCTGCAAGGCCGCGTGTGAGGCCGATAATAAATGTCGCGCCTGGACTTATGCGCGGCCAGGCTACGTCGGAAAATCGGCGCGCTGTTTCCTGAAAGATCACGTCAAGCCGCCGCGCCGCAAGCCGGGATTTATTTCCGGAGTGGTGCGATAGTCCGGCTGCCGGGACAAACGATTTCCTGATTTCAATGTCAGGATCGGAGTGTTTCGAGCGAAGAGGCGCCGGTTCGTGTGAATTCAGCGCATCAAAATATTAAAGGCGGACCGAACGACATCAGGAGTATCCCGATGAAGCATATCCGCGTTGCAATCACTGCAGCCGCACTATCTGCGGCCATGACAATGGTAGCGATGGCGCATCATGGCTGGGGAAGTTACGACGCGAACCATCCGATCACAGTCGAAGGCTCTATTCTGAACAGCACGTTCGAGAATCCGCACGCGACCATTGCCGTGAAGGGCGCCGACAAGATCTGGACTGTGACATTGGCACCCACGTCGCGCATGATTGCACGCGGCGCGCAGGCCGACGTTGTTGCGGTCGGCAAGAAAGTCTCCGCCTATGGCTATCCCTCGACGGTGGAGATGAATGAGATGCGCGCTGAACGCATCACGGTCGACGGCAAGACGTACGAGTTGCGCTGATGACGGAGAGCGCGCCCGCGATCTTTGTCGCGCTTGAAGCCTCGGGTTTAGGTGCGGCGATCCGGCAGTCGCGCTGGCTCTACATGGCGGCGAATGTTGGTCACATCGTCTCGCTGATGCTGTTTGCGGGCGCTATCGCCGTGATGGATTGCCGGATGATGGGGGCGCTTGCTGCGACGTCTCCGGGCTTCGTGCTCAGGGCAGCGCGAAGGGTGGCGATTGCAGGCTTCGTATGCCTGGCGGTCACCGGCGCGTTCCTGTTCACGGCCGAAGCGAGCCACGTCATCATGAATAGGGTGTTTCAACTCAAGCTGGGGTTGATTGCCCTGGGTCTCATCAATATCGCGCTGTTCGAGATTTTCATTACGCCGAAAGTGAAAGACTTGCCGCCGTCAACACCGCTGCCGTCCGGTGCGCGCGCCGGTGCGTTGACGTCGATTGCGATCTGGCTCGCGGTTGCGATCTGCGGCCGCTTGATTGCTTATTTTTGAACGCGACTGGTTTTCGCCAGATCGAAGGATGTCAGCTTTTTCGATGCCAGTGTGCGCGGATCGTTCAGTGCACCGTCGTGAAGGACCGGGCGAGCCGCAATCCTGAAAGCCAGGTCCAGATCGGGCGATTTTTCATGCCCATATCCCACGAGCCCACGACAGCATCGACGCGGCCGACAAGATTTTCGACCGGCAGCAGGCCAACCCCGCCTTCATCGACGGGAACGCGGCTGTCGGCGGAATTGTCGCGATTGTCACCCATCACGAACAGACGGTCCGCAGGTACAACGACGTCGGGCGTATTATCGAGAAACCCGTGTTCCCGTAATTTGAAGAGCGTATGTGTCGTGCCACCGGGAAGCGTTTCGGTAAAACGGGCCGCAGGAGTACCGCGTCCTTCTTCATCCTCTGCCTGGCCGGTGCCGTCGCGTCGGAGGTCAACGGGTTGTCCGTTGATCCAGAGATGGCCTTCGCGCATTTGCACGTGATCACCCGGCAGTCCGATCACGCGCTTGACCCAGACTTGCGATGTGTCGCCCGGCCAGCGGAACACCACCACGTCCCCACGATTAGGCAGCGAGCCGAACAGGCGGCTGGTTGCCGGCACCGCGACATGGACGGGAAGCGAAGCCGCGCTGTAGCCGTAAGGATACTTCGACGCGAGCAGGGCATCGCCGATCAACAGGGTCGGCTCCATCGAACCCGAAGGGACATAAAACGGCTCGGCGATCGCGCCCTTGGCTGCAAGCACAATCAAGAAGGCGGCGGCGATTTCGACGAACGCCCTTGACCAGGGACGGGCCGGTTTCGCGGTGACTGGAGTTTCGCTCATGCGCCTGTGCCTCCGACGGTGATTCGATCCATGCGCAGCGTCGGTTGTCCGACGCCGACAGGGACGCCCTGACCCTGTTTGCCGCAGGTGCCGATGCCGTCATCGAGCTGGAGATCGTTGCCGACCATGGAAATGCGATGCAGGTCGGTGGGGCCATTGCCGATCAGCATCGCGCCTTTCAGCGGGGCACCGAGCTTGCCGTTCTCGATCTTGTAGGCCTCGGTGCACTGGAAGACGTACTTGCCCGATGTGATGTCGACTTGCCCGCCGCCGAAATTCGCGGCGAAGATTCCATTCTTCACCGACGCCAGAATCTCCGCGGGGTCGCGCCCGCCTGCCAGCATGTAGGTGTTGGTCATGCGCGGCATGGGGACGTGGGCATAGCTTTCACGACGGCCATTACCGGTCGGCTTCATATTCATGAGCCGCGCGTTCTGGCGATCCTGCATGTAGCCGACCAGGACGCCATCCTCGATCAGCACGGTGCGGTTGGTCGGCGTGCCCTCGTCGTCGATCGACAGGGAGCCACGCTTCGATGAGATGGTGCCGTCATCGACAACGGTAACGCCCTTGGCGGCCACCTGCTGGCCCATCAGGCCGGCGAAAGCCGACGTCTGCTTGCGGTTGAAGTCACCCTCGAGGCCATGGCCGACGGCTTCGTGCAGCATGACGCCCGGCCAGCCGGGGCCGAGAACGACATCCATTTCGCCCGCGGGTGCAGGCACCGACTCGAGATTGACCAGCGCCTGCCGGATTGCGCCGTCGGCCGCCGATCGCCACGCCTTGGTCTCGATGAAGCGCGCATAACCTTCGCGGCCGCCATAGCCGTGGCTGCCGGTTTCCTGACGGTCGCCCGAACCGGCCACGACGGAAATGTTGACCCGCACCAGCGGGCGGACATCGCGGTAGCTTTCACCATCTGGCCGCAGGATTTCGACGACCTGCCATGTCGCGCCGAGACTCACGGTGACCTGACGCACGCGCGGATCTTTGTCCCGCACATAGGCATCGATCTCCGCCAGCAGCTTCACCTTGGTCTCGAAGCTCTGTGCATCGAGCGGGTTTTCGTCGCCGTAGAGGCGCACATTGGTGTGACCTGGGGCCGTGGCGAAGGTGCCCGAGTAGCCGCCCCGCACTGCGCTCACGGCATCGGCTGCGCGAATCAGTGCCGGCAGGGACACGTCGGACGAATGGGCGTAACCCACCGCGTCATTCTTGACCGCGCGAAGGCCGAACCCCTGTGCGGTGTCGTAGGTCGCCTGCTTGAGGCGACCGTTGTCGAACCCGAGCCCTTCGGACTGGCGGTATTCGAGGAACAGTTCGCCGTCGTCCGCCCCGGCCAGCCCACGGATGATTTGGGCTCGCACGTCGTCGCGGTTGAGACCCGCGCGGTCAAGCAGCGAAGCAGTGGCGGACACAGTGTCGGACGGATTGCTCATGGAAACTCCGGGATCCCGATCAGGATCGCATCGAGGATTGAACCCCTAAGATAGGGGTGATCGGGCCGAAGGGCGAGGGGCAGGACGGCCGGCGTCGATCAGGGCAGTTTGTCGTAGCCTTCGCCGAGGCCCTTGAGGCTCAGGGGGAAGCCGATACCTTCCTCCGGGGTCTCAAAGATGATGAAAGTCGCCGTTTTGGCGGTTTTCAACTGATTGAGGAGATTGTCGTCCATCACAACCTCGGCAACGCAGCCGTTGGGCAAGCAGCGCACGAAACCAGCCCGCCCCACATCCTTGTCGTCGAGCTTGAGCCCGAGACCGGACGGCAGCAGCACGCCGAGCGGAGCAACCACCCGCATCAGCTTGCTCTTCTGGTCGGCGGTTTTGAGAATGATCACGGTCAGGCCGGCATTGGAGCGGTCTTCGGCGACGACGCTCTGAATCAGGGCGCATTGTTCGGCCTGCGCTCCGGCCGGCGTATCGCAGCGAATCTGCCAGTCGCCATGAACTGATTTGACCGCGCCCTGGGCCTTCGCCGGCACCGTCCCGGCGGCCAGAAGCGTCATTACGGCGAGGACTGCCAGCCACACGGGCGTAATGGCGAAGCTATGTGTTGTTACAAGGTTCTTCCGCACGCTGGCGTCTCGCTGATCAGAATAGCCTATTAGGCCAAATCCCCTGGCAGGGGTCTCGGTAATATATCCGGTAATACTATTGACCATATTCGGGGTCTGTTCCCTGGTCCGGCCCGCCCGACAAACATGGATTGACAGGGCAATGACGGCGTCATGAGGGCAAGTCTATCCTCAGGACGCACCGCATCACAGTCGCGAATCGCAGTTCTGCGGCCCATCCAGCCTGTGGGTACAACGGGCAATCCAAGTGTCAAGCGTTCTCCTCCAGGCAGCGGGTCAGATTTAGCCTATTTGCCAAGGGATTCCGGATGCCTGTGCGCCTTATTACGTGCATTGCGATATGCGGCGAATTATGGTTTGAGAAGCGGGAAATTCGACGCGTTCTAACTTTGGCGAGTGATCAAAAGCCTGAGCGCGAATGAAAAAAGCAGGTCCTGCCGTTCGGCAGGACCGCCGGGGTGAATTAAGAGCAGGAGCGAGAGCGGCATGAAGATGTCGAAGGGCCAAACAGGCCGCTGGATTCTGGGTTTTGCGGTGGCCGCTACCGCGTTGGCCGCAACCGGGGCTGCTTTCGCGGGGATGGGGCAGCCGACGCCGTGGGAATGGACCCTTCAGCAGTCCGCTTCGCCGGTGATGGACAACATCACCTGGTTTCATAATTTCCTGCTCTGGATCATCACCGCGATCACGGTCTTCGTTCTGATCCTGCTGATCATGGTCGCGGTCAAATTCAACTCCCGGGCTAACCCGGTGCCGTCCAAGACGACGCACAACACGCTGATTGAAGTGGCCTGGACCATCATTCCGGTTCTGGTTTTGGTCGGCATCGCGGTGCCGTCGTTCCGCCTGTTGTTCCAGGAGCTCGACATTCCAAAGGCGGACCTGACGATCAAAGCCACCGGCAAGCAGTGGTACTGGAGCTATGCCTATCCGGATAACGGCAAGTTTGAATTCGACTCGCTTCTGGTTGCCGACAAGGCGCCTCGCCTGCTGGGTGTGGATAACGAAGTCGTCGTGCCGGTGAACAAGGTTATCCGCGTGCAGACCACGGCAGCTGACGTGATCCATTCCTTCGCGATCCCGTCGTTCGGCGTCAAGATCGACGCCATCCCGGGTCGTCTCAACGAGACGTGGTTCAAGGCGACCAAGGAAGGCATGTATTACGGTCAGTGCTCGGAGCTTTGCGGCAAGGATCACGCCTTCATGCCGATCGCCATTCGCGTCGTGAGCGACCAGGAATTCGCGACCTGGGTTGAAGCCGCGAAGAAGAAGTTCGCAAGCGCTCCGGCAAATACATTCGCTTCGATCGGGGCGACAGCGCAATAAGCGCATCGACAGACAATGCGCGGCCGCAGGCGCGCGCGAGACAACAGGCTGATGGAACTGCAAGGTTCAAAGGGATTGAAAATGGCCACCAACGTTGCAACAGACGATCACGCTCATGACGATCATGCGCACGATCACCCAACCGGGTGGCGGCGTTACGTATATTCGACGAACCATAAGGACATCGGCACGATGTACCTTATTTTCGCGATCGTGGCGGGCGTTATCGGCGGTGCGATGTCGGTCGCGATCCGCATCGAACTGATGTACCCGGGCGTTCAGATCTTTCACGAATCCCACACCTATAACGTGTTCGTGACGTCCCACGGCCTCATCATGATCTTCTTCATGGTGATGCCGGCGATGATCGGCGGTTTTGGCAACTGGATGGTGCCGCTGATGATCGGCGCGCCGGACATGGCTTTCCCGCGTATGAACAACGTCTCGTTCTGGCTGCTTCCGGCTTCTTTCGCGCTCCTCGTCATCTCCACCTTCGTTGAAGGCGAGCCGGGTGCGAACGGTGTCGGTGCCGGCTGGACCATGTATGCGCCGCTGTCGACCTCCGGCCACCCTGGTCCGGCGGTGGATTTCGCGATTCTGTCGCTGCACCTCGCGGGTGCGTCGTCGATTCTCGGCGCGATCAACTTCATCACCACGATCTTCAACATGCGCGCGCCGGGCATGACCCTGCACAAGATGCCGCTGTTCGTGTGGTCGGTGCTCGTGACCGTGTTCCTGCTGCTGCTCGCGCTGCCGGTTCTCGCTGGGGCGATCACGATGCTGCTCACCGATCGCAACTTCGGCACCACGTTCTTCGCGGCTGAAGGCGGCGGCGATCCGGTGCTGTTCCAGCATTTGTTCTGGTTCTTCGGCCACCCCGAAGTGTACATCCTGATTCTGCCGGGCTTCGGCATGATCAGCCAGATCGTTTCGACCTTCTCGCGCAAGCCGGTGTTCGGTTATCTCGGCATGGCCTATGCGATGGTCGCCATCGGCGGCATCGGCTTCGTCGTGTGGGCTCACCACATGTACACCGTCGGCATGTCGTCGGCGACGCAGGCCTACTTCGTTGCTGCGACGATGGTCATCGCGGTGCCCACGGGCGTAAAGATCTTCTCGTGGATCGCCACCATGTGGGGCGGTTCGATCGAGTTCCGCGCGCCGATGGTGTGGGCGATGGGCTTCATCTTCCTGTTCACGCTCGGTGGCGTGACGGGCGTGGTGCTCGCCAACGCCGGCGTCGATCGTGTGCTTCAGGACACCTATTACGTCGTCGCGCACTTCCACTACGTGCTCTCGCTCGGTGCCGTGTTCGCCATCTTCGCCGGCTGGTACTATTGGTTCCCGAAGATGTTCGGCTACATGTACAATGAGTTCATCGCCAAGCTGCACTTCTGGGTCACGTTTGTCGGCGTGAACCTGGTCTTCTTCCCGCAGCATTTCCTCGGTTTGTCCGGCATGCCGCGCCGTTATGTTGACTATCCGGATGCGTTCGCTGGCTGGAATCTGGTGTCCTCGATCGGTTCCTACATCTCGGCGTTCGGCGTGCTGATCTTCATCTACGGTGTGATCGATGCCTTCGTTCGCAAGCAGCAGGCTGCTGACAATCCGTGGGGTCCCGGTGCGACCACGCTGGAATGGACGCTGTCGTCGCCGCCGCCGTTCCATCAGTTCGAGGTTCTGCCACGGGTGCAGTAATTCAAGTTGTGTCGCGGCGGTGTTTGCGCCGCGATGGAGATGAGACATCCGCCACGGCCGAAAGGCCGCGGCGGGTGGAGCATTAAGGGAAGCGAGTTCGATCTTGTCGATTGTCGACCACCATACGCTCGACCTTTCGCCCCGGATTTCCGAGGCGGGCGTTGCCGATTATCTCGCGCTGCTGAAGCCGCGCGTGATGTCGCTGGTGATTTTCACTGCGCTGGTCGGACTTTTGATCGCCCCCGGGCACGTCCACCCGGTCACCGCCATCACATCGTTGCTGTGCATCGCCGTGGGTGCGGGCGCATCGGGCGCGTTGAACATGTGGTACGACGCCGACATCGACGCGTTGATGTCGCGGACAGTGAACCGTCCGATTCCGCGCGGGCGTGTGTTGCCGCGCGAGGCGCTCGCCTTCGGTCTGACGTTGTCATTCTTCTCGGTGATGACGCTGGGCATTCTGGTGAACTGGCTCGCCGGTGGTCTGCTCGCGTTCACGATCTTCTTCTATGTCGTCATCTATACGATGTGGCTGAAGCGCTGGACCGCACAGAACATCGTGATTGGCGGCGCGGCAGGGGCTTTGCCGCCGGTGGTGGCCTGGGCGGCGGCAACCGGCACGCTGTCGCCGGAGCCGATTATGCTGTTCCTCATCATTTTCTTGTGGACGCCGCCGCACTTCTGGGCGCTGGCGCTGTTCCGCACCGACGACTACGCGCGGGCCAATGTGCCGATGCTGCCAGTCACCGCAGGTCCTGATGCGACGCGCCTGCAGATCCTGCTCTATACGATCCTGCTGGTCGCTGTTGCGCTGGCGCCCTGGCCGCTGGGATATTTCAGTGCGATCTATGGCGTGACCTCCCTTGCCCTCGGCGCCGGGATGCTTTGGCTCGCCATCCGCGTCTACCGCGACCGCACCGGAAGTGCTGCGCTGCGCGCCACGCGCGGATTGTTCAAGTTCTCGATTCTGTATCTGTTCGCGCTGTTTGCCGTGTTGCTGTGTGAAGTCGTTGTGTCCGCGGTGATGCGGCTGGTTTGGTCATGAGCGCAGGCATCGTCATGGATAACAAGAAGCCACAGGAAGGCATCGTTCTTACGCCGGAGCAGAAGAAGCGCCAGCGTGAACGTTCAATCGCCATTGCGCTCGCGTTGGGCGTGCTTGTGATCCTGTTTTTCGCGATGACGATGGTGAAGGGCCCTGCGGTCCTTCATCGGCCGATTTAATGAAAGACCTGCGGAATCGATGACGCAACAGCCGACCAGAAAAGCCAAGCCACGGGTGAGCCGCGATGTTTTCGTGGCGTCGGTCTGCGGCTTCGTCGTCGCGCTGATGGTTGGTGCGTCCTACGCCGCCGTGCCGTTCTATAACTGGTTCTGCCGCGCAACCGGCTTCAACGGCACGACGCAGGTAGCGACCTCGGCGCCCGCCGAATCGATTGGGCGCCGCATCGCCGTGCGCTTCGACGCGAATGTCAGTGGCGGATTGCCATGGAAGTTCGAGCCGGAGCAGACCGAGATCAACGTCAAGATCGGCGAGGTCGTCACGGCCTATTACACCGTGACCAATCAATCCGCGCGTCCGACTTCGGGTTTGGCCGCCTATAATGTGGCGCCGCTGACGGTCGGGGCGTTCTTCCAGAAGATCAATTGCTTCTGCTTCACCGAGCAGAGTTTTGGGCCGGGCGAAAAACGTGAGATGGCGGTCGTCTTTTATGTCGATCCCGCGCTCGCCGCCGATCACGAATACGACGATCTGAACACGATAACCTTGTCCTATACGTTCTACCCGGCGAAAGATTCTGGGCCGAAGCCGCTTGCGGCGTCGGAGCCGGACGGCCGCAAGGGCAATCTTTGATCTGAGACCAAGTTACGAACACGCGCCGGATAACATCGGCATCACGGAGAGACCAAATGGCAACGGGCCAAGCCAAACACCACGATTATCATCTCGTCGATCCGAGCCCGTGGCCGGTTGTCGGCTCGATCACGGCCTTCATCATGGCGCTGGGCGCGGTGGCCTGGATGCATCACATGTTCGCCGGTGCACCGATCTTGTTCGGTATCGGCACCATCGGTGTTCTCTACACCATGGCGAGCTGGTGGGCCGACGTCATTCGCGAGGCCCAGCACAAGGGTGATCACACCCGCGTCGTTCAGCTGCATCACCGCTACGGCATGATCCTGTTCATCGCGTCCGAAGTGATGTTCTTCGTGGCGTGGTTCTGGGCTTACTTCAACGCCGCACTGTTTCCTGCCGATCCGGTACACGCTACGCGTGAAGCGCTGTTCGGCGGCGTATGGCCGCCAAAGGGGATCGAAACGTTCGATCCTTGGCATCTGCCGCTGCTCAACACGCTGATCCTGCTGACCTCGGGCACGACCGTGACCTGGGCGCACCATGCGATGCTTGAAAATGACCGCCAGGGCGTGAAGTGGGGTCTCATCCTCACGGTGTTGCTCGGCGCCTGCTTCACCGTTGTGCAGGTCTTCGAATACAGCCACGCGGCGTTCAGCTTCGCCGGCCATGTCTATGGCGCGACGTTCTTCATGGCGACCGGCTTCCACGGTTTCCACGTGCTGGTCGGCACCATCTTCCTGCTGGTCTGTCTGCTGCGCGTTTACGCCGGTCACTTCACACCCAAGCAGCACCTCGGCTTCGAATTCGCCGCTTGGTATTGGCATTTCGTCGACGTGGTGTGGCTGTTCCTGTTCCTCTGCATCTATGTCTGGGGACATGGCGCAGAGACGATGGCCCACGGCGCACACTGATCGCCGGACCACTTTTGCACATCAGGGCGGCCTCAGGGCCGCCCTTTTGTTTGTCCCCTTGTGATCAGGATCACCTGGGCGTAGCGAAAGCGGGAAGGATGATTGGCCATGCAAGATCTCGCTTCCGCCACGTGGGCGCAGACCGCCATGCGTGGTCTTGCCTGCAAATGCCCGCGCTGTGGCAAGGGCAAGCTCTATGCGGGTTTTCTCTCACTGCGGCCAGGTTGTGAGCAATGCGGTCTCGACTATGCGTTCATCGATGCCGGCGATGGTCCTGCGATTTTCATCATCATGATCGCAGGTTTTATCGTCGTCGGTTCTGCGCTGGTGGTCGAGATCAAATATCAGCCGCCGTTCTGGGTGCACGCAGCTCTCTGGGGACCACTCATTTTGGTGACGACACTGTTGCCGCTTCGCGCGATGAAATCGCTGCTGATCGCCTTGCAGTATCATCACAAGGCTTCTGAAGGGCAGTTGATCGAACGAAAGCCCGAATGAGAGTGTTTGTGTTGGCTATCGAGCCGGTGTTGGCCAAGTGGTGATGCGTAAATGACAATAACCCAGACAACCAAAGCGCCCCCCCGCAAGCGGAGTATCTTCGGTCTCGCGCTGATCACGCTGGTCATGGTTTCCGTGCTCGCCGGCCTCGGCGTCTGGCAACTGCATCGCAAGGACGAGAAACACGCTTTGATCGCAGCCCTGACCGAGCGTCTCGCAGCCGCTCCGATCGCGCTGCCATCGTCGGCGGAATGGAAAAGCTTCGATCCATCGCGTGATGAATTCCGGCGCGTGACGTTGACGGCGACATTCGATGCCAAGCCCGATGCAATGGTCTACAGCTCGGGCTCCGCGGTGCGAGAGGATGTCTCCGGTCCGGGCACCTGGGCATTCTTGCCTGCGCGCCTGCCTGATGGCGGATCGGTCGTGATTAACGCAGGCTTCGTGCAGAACACGATGCAGGATCGCGCCCAGCAGGATCGCGCGGTGACGCGGCTCGTGACCGGTGCGCCGCTGAAACTCACCGGCTATATTCGTTTTTCGGAGCGGCCCGGCTGGTTCACACCGCACGAAGACACTGCCAAACGCCTATGGTTTCTGCGCGATCATCTTGCCATGGCGCAGGCGTTGGGCTGGGGCGCGGTGGCGCCGTTTTACATCGATCTCGAATCGCCTGTTCCGGCGTCGGGCGTGCCGAAGCCCGGACCCTTGGCAGTCCATCTCAAGGATGATCACCTGCAATATGCCATCACCTGGTTCGGTCTCGCGCTGGTGGTTGCTGTCTCGTTCGGCTTCTGGGTTGCGAGCCAGCGGCGGTCATGAGCCGCAGTGCAGCAGTGTGGCTTCCTTGTGAAGCCCGGGCGCAGCCGATATGGTGCGTCTCGCTCTCACCGCGGGTGAAACTAATAATCAATCATGATCAAAGGCTTGGTAGAGACTTGAGCCTTTGGAGGACGTTTTGACGACCTATATTTCGACCCGGGGCGAGGCGCCCCAACTCGGCTTTTGCGACGTGATGCTGACCGGGCTTGCCCGCGACGGCGGTCTCTATGTGCCTGAAATCTGGCCGCACCTCGATCCAGCAACTATCGCCGGATTTTTTGGTCGCCCTTATTGGGAAGTCGCGGTCGAAGTGATTCGTCCGTTCGTCGGGGGCGAAATTTCCGAAGCCGATCTCGGGCGCATGGCGGTCGAAGCCTATGCCACGTTCCGTCATCCGGCGGTCGTACCGCTCAGCCAGATGACGCCACATCTGTTCGTGCTTGAACTCTTTCATGGCCCGACGCTCGCGTTCAAGGACGTGGCGATGCAGTTGCTGTCGCGCCTGATGGACCACGTTCTCGCCAAGCGCGGTCAGCGCACCACGATCGTGGTGGCGACGTCCGGTGACACCGGTGGCGCCGCGGTTGACGCGTTCAGTGGTCTCGACAATGTCGATCTCGTTGTACTGTTTCCGCACGGACGTATTTCCGACGTGCAGCGGCGTATGATGACCACGACCGGCGCGTCGAATGTGCATGCGCTCGCGGTCGAAGGCACGTTCGACGATTGCCAGGCGATCGTAAAAGGGCTCTTCAACCATCACAAATTCCGCGACGCGGTTGCACTGTCCGGTGTGAACTCGATCAATTGGGCACGTATCGTCGCGCAGGTCGTCTATTATTTCACATCGGCGGTTGCGCTGGGTGCGCCGGCGCGCGAGGTCGATTTCACCGTACCTACCGGAAATTTCGGCGACATCTTTGCGGGTTACGTTGCCAAGCGCATGGGTTTGCCGGTGCGTCGCTTGCGGATCGCCGCCAACGTCAACGACATTCTGGCGCGTACGCTCAAGACCGGTATTTACGAGGTGCGTGAAGTCCATGCCACCACGTCACCGTCAATGGATATCCAGATTTCCTCAAACTTCGAACGACTGCTGTTCGAAGCGTCGGGGCGGGACAGCGCCGCCGTGCGCTCGTTGATGGGATCGCTGGCGCAATCAGGGCGCTTTGTTCTGCCTGATGCCGTGTTGGCCAAGGTGCGTGCCGATTTCGATGCCGGCCGTGCGGATGAAACCGAAACCAGTGCGGCAATTCGCACCGCGTGGCGTGAGGCCGGCGATCTTGTCGATCCGCATACGGCAGTCGCCCTCACTGTCGCCGAACAGGACAAGCCGGTCTCGACGGTGCCGAACATCGTGCTCTCAACCGCGCATGCCGCGAAATTTCCGGATGCGGTTGAGGCTGCCTGTGGTGTGCGCCCGGCGCTGCCGGCTTGGCTCGACGGTCTGATGACCCGGCCTGAATCCATGACGGTGATGAAGAACGACCGAAATGAAGTCGAACGGTTCGTGCTCTCGGTGAGCCGTGCCGCGAAACAGGGAGTTGTCGGATGAGTGTCGATATCACCAAGCTGCCATCGGGTCTGACGGTGATCACCGATACCATGCCGCATCTCGAGACGGCCGCGCTTGGGTGTCTGGGCCGGCGTCGGTGGTCGCGATGAGAAGCCGGACGAGCACGGCATGTCGCATCTGCTCGAGCACATGGCATTCAAGGGCACGACAACACGCACGTCGCGCGAGATCGTCGAAGAGATCGAGGCTGTCGGCGGCGATCTCAACGCTGCGACCAGCACCGAGACCACGGCCTATTACGCGCGCGTGCTGAAGGCCGATGTGCCGCTGGCGCTCGAAGTGTTGTCGGACATTCTGGCCAATCCGTCGTTCGATGCCGAGGAATTGGAACGGGAAAAGAGCGTCATCGAGCAGGAGATCGGTGCCGCTCAGGATACGCCGGACGATGTGGTGTTCGAGCATCTGAGCGAATTGAGCTATCCCGACCAGGCCATGGGTCGATCGCTGTTAGGAACGCCCCAGACGCTCGCTGCTTTCAATCGCGACAATTTACAGCACTATCTGAACACGCATTATCGCGGACCGGAAATGGTGGTGTCCGCCGCCGGTGCTGTCGATCACAAGCGCATCGTTGCCGAAGTTGAAAAACGGTTTGCGAGCTTCGATGGCTCGCCTTCGCCAAAACCTACGCCCGCGATGTTTGGCAAGGGTGGTTCGCGCGTCATTCATCGCGATCTCGAACAGGCACATTTGACCCTGGCGTTGGAAGGATTGCCGCAGTCGGATCTGTCGCTGTTTAGCCTGCAGGTGTTTACCAACATTCTTGGTGGCGGAATGTCGTCCCGCCTGTTCCAGGAAGTGCGGGAGAAGCGTGGCCTATGCTATTCGATCTACACCTTCCATGCAGCCTATTCCGACACGGGATTCTTCGGGCTCTACACCGGCACCGATCCCGCCGATGCGCCGGAAATGATGGAAGTGATTGTCGATGAAATCAACAATGCGGTTGAGACACTGACCGAAGCTGAGATCGCGCGTGCCAAGGCGCAAATGAAGGCCGGTCTGCTGATGGCGCTGGAAAGCTGCAGCGCCCGTGCCGAGCAGATGGCACGGCACATTCTGGCCTATGGGCGCCCGCTGACGGTGGATGAACTGGTTGGCCGGATCGATGCAGTCAGCGTGGAATCCACCCGCGACGCGGCGCGTAGTCTGCTGAATCGCAGTCGCCCTGCGGTGGTTGCGCTGGGCAGCGGTCGCGGTCTCGATACGGCGGTGGGTTTTGCCGAAGGCCTGTCCAAGCCAAAGGCCAGAGCACTCCTGCACTGATGAGAGCTCTTCCGCCAACGCGGAACTGCCCTGTCCAGCGCGCTCGACGAGAACCACGCGACAGCGGCATGAACTTTACGCTATTGTTGATGGCTTCGCGGATGCGTTCTACATCTGGAAACTGAGAGGGGTCCTGCATGGCCCTGTTTCGCCTTCCTTCTGCGACCGCCCCGGCGCTTGCGCCGCGTGGCCACGGGCTGCTGCTGCGCACGCCGCAAATGGCGGATTATGTGCAGTGGAGCGATTTGCGCGAAAGCAGCCGATCGTTTCTGACCCCGTGGGAGCCGATCTGGCCCTCGGATGATCTGACCCGTGCAGGCTTCCGGCGTCGACTGCGTCGCTATTCCGAAGATATCGCCGAGGACAGGGCCTATCCGTTCGTGGTGATACGTGAGAGCGATGGCGCACTCATCGGAGGTGTGACCCTCGCCAATGTGCGCCGTGGCATCGTGCAGGCGGGGACTGTGGGTTACTGGGTTGGTCAGCCCTATGCAGGCAAGGGGTATATGACCGCTGCCCTGCGGGTCCTGCTGCCGACGTTGTTTGGCGAACTAAATCTGCATCGCATCGAGGCCGCCTGCATTCCAACCAATCAACCGTCCATTCGTGTGCTGGAAAAATGCGGCTTTGCTCGCGAGGGGTTGGCGCGGCGTTACCTGTGCATCAACGGAATCTGGCAGGACCACTACCTTTATGGGCTGCTGGATGAGGATTTCCGCGGTTAACCAGCCTTGCTGCGTGGCGATGTTGTGCCTTTGGTTCGCCGCCTTTGCCCTGCTATAAGGCCCTCTCTGATCCAGGGGACCAGCGGAAACACAATGGCGGGCAAATTTTTGAATCGCGCGGCGGGGATCGCGCTGGTCATGGTGACGAGTACGGCTCTGTCGGGCTGTGGCGGCGGCAGCATGTTCGGCTCCTCGTCGAGTCCCGGTTCTTCGTCCGGTTCGGGGATTGCCAGCAGGTTTAGCCAGTTGTTTGGCTCGAGCTCGCAGGAGGCGACCACCACATCGAGCCCGTCGACCCAGGCGACCGAAAACAGCGAGCTCACCTGTCCCAGTGTCGCCATTCGCTACGGAGCATCGACGTTGTCGGTCGGGTTGCCGGGAAAGCCGGCTTCCGGCGGCGATCTGCGTTATCAGGGAACGATCACGCGCACGGCGCGTGACTGCACTCTGGCGAACGGTCAGGTCACAGCACGTATCGGCATTCTGGGCCGCGTTATCGTGGGGCCGGCCGGTGCACCGTCGACCATCGATGTGCCTATGCGCGTCGCTGTGGTGCAGGACGGTGCCCCGGAGAAGGTTGTCGCCACCAAGGCCGTCCGAACCACCATCACTCTTGGGCCTGACGAACTCAACGCTGAATTCAGTATCGTCGCAGAGGACATCACCTATCCGGCACCGACCCCGGCTGCAAACGACAAGTATGTATTCTATATCGGCTTCGATCCGGCCGGACTGAAGCCGGAAGCGCCCGCACGCGGGCGGAAGAAGAAATAGCGGCGACGACGCTTGCAGTTGCTTAAGGAGATAGGTTCGATCCCAATCCTGCCGAAACAAAAAAGCCGGCCTCGATTATCCGAGGCCGGCTTTTTGTTGTCGTGAAAACGTGTCGATCAGTTCAGCTTGCTGCGAACGTCATTGATTCCCTTGGAAATCAATTCATCAGCCACCGAACCCTTGACCGACTGCCCCATGACTGCCGCAGCTGCGGAGACTGCGGCTTCGGCAGCGGCCGCACGGACGTCGGCAATTGCCTGGCTTTCGGCCTGGGCGATCTTGGTTTCGGCTGTCTTGGTGCGACGGGCGACGAACTCTTCCATCTTCACCTTGGCTTCGGTCGCGATCCGCTCCGCTTCCGCCTTGGCGTTGGTGACGATCTCCTGGGCTTCGCGTTCGGCGCTGGCGCGCCGGGAACGATACTCCTCGACCAGCTTCGCTGCCTCTTCCTTGAGGCGGCGGGCGTCGTCGAGTTCTTTCTGAATCCGGTCGCGGCGATGGTCGAGGGCTGACAGGATTGTGCGATGGACACCGAAGTAGCCAAACACACCCATCAGGATGACGAAAGCGACAAAGACCCAAAATTCTGCTTCGAACATCGGTCTTATCCCTTCAAGGACGTATCGACGGCGCTGTCGACAGACTTGCTGTCGGGCGTCACGCCGGTCAGACGCTGAACAATCGCCGAAGCCGCGTCCGACGCAATCGAGCGGACGTTGCCCATCGCCGTCTTGCGAGTCTCAGCAATGGTTTTCTCGGCGTCCGCAAGTTTGGTTGCCAGGCTGGATTCCAGCACCTTGCGGTCGCTTTCGGCCTGTGCGTTCAGCTTGTCGCGCGTCTCGGTGCCAATGGCCTGAGCCCGTGCTCGCGCATTTGCGAGCTCGGTTTCGTAAGCCTTCAGCGCTTCGTCGGATTCGTCCTTCAGCTTCTGGGCCTCGGCAAGATCGTTCTCGATCATGCCTTCACGGCTGGCAAGAATGCTGCCGACCCGAGGAAGCGCGAATTTCGACACGATGAAGTAAAGCAGCGCAAAGGCGATCGCGAACGATACCAACTGCGAGGCAAAGGTCTCCTTCTGGAAAGGCGGGAAACCCGCCTTGCCATGGCCCTCTGCTTCGGTGTGGGCCGTCGCGCCCTTCACATTGCCCTGACTCGTCGCCATGAGCGTCTCCTGTTGGCATCAACCGCGGATCACGAGATCGGCGGTGATGCATCCATTCGGTCTAACTTAGACGGCGAACAGCAGCAGCAGGGCGATCAGCAGCGAGAAGATGCCGAGCGCTTCCGTCACGGCGAAGCCGAAGATCAGGTTTGCGAACTGGCCCTGCGAAGCCGACGGATTGCGCAGCGCGCCGTTGAGGAACTGGCTGAAGATCATGCCGACGCCGACACCTGCGCCGCCCATGCCGAGACAAGCAATGCCTGCGCCGATGTACTTTGCTGCGACTGGATCCATAGTGAAACTCCTTCTTGCGATGTTGGTATGAGTAACGGGTTGAAGAAATCCGGTTAGTGGCCGGGATGAAGCGCGTCGTTCAGGTAGATGCAGGTCAGGATCGTGAAGACGTAGGCCTGCAGGAAAGCCACGAGAAGTTCGAGGGCGGTCAGCGCGGTCGTCATCGCCAGCGGCAGGACCGAACCGAACACGCCGAGGGCGCCAAGCGCGCTCAGCGACGTGACGAAACCCGCGAACACCTTCAGGGTGATGTGCCCCGCCAGCATGTTTGCGAACAGACGCACGGAATGGGACACCGGCCGCGACAGGAACGAGATCACCTCGATCACCATGATCAGCGGCATGATGTACAGTGGAATGCCGCTCGGAACGAACAGCTTGAAGAATTTCAGCCCGTTCTTGTACAGCCCGTAAATCAGGACGGTCAGGAACACCATCAGCGCCAGCGCGACGGTCACGATCAGGTGGCTGGTAACGGTAAAGGTATAGGGAATGATGCCGATAAGGTTCGCGGTGAGAATGAACATGAAGAGCGAGAACACGAAGGGGAAGAACTTCATGCCTTCGTCGCCGACGCTTTGTCTCAGCGTATTGCCGACAAATTCATAGGATAGCTCAGCCAGTGACTGGAAACGGCCTGGAATGAGCTGCCGACCGGCGCTGCCGCCGATCATCAGCAGCGAAACGAGGGCGACGGCACCGAACATATACGCGGACGAATTCGTGAACGCGATTTCCTGATTGCCGATGTGGCCCAGGGTAAAGATCTTGTGGATCTCAAATTGATGGATCGGATCGGCCATCCCGTCGCGTCTTTCATTTCTGCCGGCTTGCGCCGGGGTGCATCGTTGCCGGCAACGCCGGTTGACTTAAACTGCCGGTGGCCCGGCAATGTAACATAGGCCAGCGAAACCGGCTCAAAAATCCCAAGAGCGTTCTTCGATCACGAGCGATCAGACGCGTCACTATTCGCGACGCCGGCTGCCCGCATCACGTTGATCACCCCGGCAACGAAGCCAAGCAGAAAAAACACGATGAGACCCCAAGGAGACGTCGACAGCAAACGGTCGATGCCCCAGCCGATGACCGCTCCGACAAGGACACCTGCAATCAATTCGGAGGAGAGGCGAAAACCCCGTGCCATCGCGGACGCGTTGGCGGAGGCAGCCCCGCTTCCTGACTGATCTGTCTGGCTTTTGCGATCTTTCCGGAGTGCGGAAAGTCGATGGTCCAGACGGTCAAGCCTTGCGGAGAGCGCAGCTTCGTCGGCCGGCGGTTTGTCATCTCGCCTGTCTTCACTGCGACCATTATTGTGCGTGCCGTTCGCCATTGCCATCGACACCCACGCTCGTCGCGCGATTTCAGAAAAAACGCCCCGCCACCCACGGAAACCGCGCGGACCATACTGACGGCATACGGTCAAGTCAAGATTACCTGATCATTCATTATCACATTGAAAACGCTGCCGTAATCCTAAAATTTTTTGAACTCTGCGCGCTCTCGCCGCACTGCGATAACCACATTGGACGGTACGCTGCTTGTCGAGGCCATTTCGGTCTGTTGTGATAATCCCGAGCTTTGATGGATTCGTACAGTCGGAGGACCCATGGCGCGCCAGATTGACTACTATTTTTCCATTCAGTCACCGTGGGCCTATATCGGGCACGCTCTATTCCAGGGCCTCGCCAGCGCTCACCAGTTGAAGGTCAATTACAAGCCGGTTCTTCTGGTTGATTTGTTTTCGGAAACCGGGGGATTGCCTCTCACCCAGCGCCACCCGGCCCGGCAGCGCTACCGCCTGATGGAAATGCAGCGTTGGCGCGACAAGCGGGGCCTGAACTTTCATATCAAGCCCAAGCACTGGCCCTTTAATACCAAATTGGCAGACGGGGCGGTGATTGCCGCGATTGAGGCGGGCCACAATCCAGAGCCGTTCCTGCGGCGTGCTTTTATCGGAGTGTGGGAACAGCAAGCTGATCTTGCGGATCCGTCGACAGTGGCGCGGCTGGCCGATGAGACGGGTTTGCCCGGAGCGAAACTCGTGGAGCGTGCATCGTCGGATGCCGTTGCCGCGATCTATGAGCAGAACCGCCAGGACGCGATCGCAACGGACGTGTTTGGCTCGCCCGCCTGGGTCCTCGACGGCGAGGTTTTCTGGGGCCAGGACCGGATCGAATTGTTGGGCGACGCGTTGAAATCAGGTCGCAAAGCCTACACGTCTGATGTCTAGGATGCGATTATGAGATGCGGACGTCGATGTATCTGAAACAGACTGTCGCGAAAGTTCAGCCATTCAAGCCGATAGGCGCGTTGGCTGTTGCGCTCGCGGCTGTCGTTGTGTTGGCACCGATTGCTGATGTCCGCGCCCAGGTCACGCCTGATGCCCAAGTCTTGCCTGATGCCCAAGTCTCGCCTGAGGCCCAGGTCACGCCTGATACAGAGAACGGCCGCTTCGCTTTTTCGCCAGTGTCTGAAGGCTTTCTTCGGCTCGATACCCGCACTGGTGCGGTTTCCACCTGCAGCAGCATCAAAGACAATTGGGTGTGCCGTGTGGTTCCCGATGAGCGCGCTGCGCTCGACACCGAAATCGGCCGGCTGCAGGCGGACAACAAAAGGCTGAAAGAGCAACTTGCGCAGCGCGACACGGTCGCGGGCAAAACCGACGCGCCACTCTCGAAGGAAGATCGCAAGGATCTCGATCAGAAATCTGCTCAAGCATCTCCCGACAAAAAGACAGAGCCGCAATTGTCGCTCGAGCACGAGAAGCTGCTGGCGTTGATCGATCGTGTCTGGGATCGGCTCATCGATATGGCCGTTCGTCTTCAGAAAAAATTGTCCGAAAAAATCTGAGAGCAGATCGAAAAGGAAATCGGCCGCGGATTGCTCCGCGGCCGATTTTCTTTTGTGACCTGACCCGGTGCTGCGGGCCGGCGCGTTACTTGGTGATATCGACGTCCTTGGTTTCCGGCAGGAAGAAGAAGCCAATGACCACCGTAATCAAAGCGAAGATCACAGGATACCAAAGGCCTGAGTAGATATCGCCGGTCGATGCCACGATCGCGAACGAGGTCGCGGGCAACAGGCCCCCGAACCAACCGTTGCCGATATGATAGGGCAGCGACATCGACGTGTAGCGGATTTTGGTCGGGAACAGTTCGACCAGCATCGCGGCGATCGGGCCGTACACCATTGTGACGTAGATCACGAGAACGAACAGCAGTCCGATGATCGCCGCCACCTGAGGTCTGAAAATATCGAATGGGCTCGACATTTTCACCAGCGTGGGGTTGGCGCCACGCTTCGGATAACCCGCGGCCTGAAGCGCTGCCGTCGCGCCGGCATTGGAATCCGCCGGCTTGGTATAAGGCACTTCGGTACCGTTGATCGAGAGCTTCACCGGCGAGCCGGCGGGACCTGCAACGGTGTCATACCTGACCGAAGACTTGGCGAGGAAGTCGCGAGCGAGATCGCATGGCGAAGTGAACACGCGGGTACCGACCGGGTTGAACAGATCTCCACAACCCTTGGGGTCTGCAACCACCGACACCTTCACTGTTTCGATGGCCTTTTCCAGCGCCGGATTGGCGTTGGTCGAGATCATGCGGAAGATCGGGAAGAAGGTCAGTGCCGCGATCAGGCAGCCTGCGAGAATGATCGGTTTGCGGCCGATCTTGTCCGACAGCGCGCCGAATACGATGAAGAAGCCGGTTCCCAACAGCAGCGACCATGCGATCAGCAGGTTTGCCGTGTAGCCGTCGACCTGCAGAATCGATTGCAGGAAGAACAGCGCGTAGAACTGGCCAGTGTACCAGACCACGCCTTGTCCCATGACGCCGCCGAACAATGCGATCAGCACGATCTTGGCATTGCCCCATTTGGCGAAGGATTCGGTCAGCGGGGCTTTCGAGCCTTTGCCTTCGTCCTTCATTTTCTGGAACACCGGCGACTCATTCAACTTCAAGCGGATGACGACGGAGACGCCGAGCAGCACCACCGAGAGCAGGAATGGAATGCGCCAGCCCCAAGCCGCGAAGTCGGCTTCACCGAGAATTGTGCGGGTGAAAAGAATGACCAGCAGCGACAGGAACAGACCGAGCGTCGCGGTGGTTTGGATGAACGACGTGTAGTAGCCGCGCTTGCCCTGTGGGGAATGTTCCGCAACGTAAGTTGCAGCGCCGCCATATTCACCGCCGAGAGCGAGACCCTGCAGCAGACGCAGCGCGATCAGAATGATCGGGGCTGCGATGCCGATGGTGGCCGCATTCGGAAGCAGGCCGACGATGAAAGTCGACAGGCCCATGATGAGGATGGTGACGAGGAAGGTGTATTTACGTCCGACAATGTCGCCGACGCGGCCGAACACGATCGCGCCGAAGGGCCGCACCAGGAAGCCTGCAGCGAATGCGAGCAGAGCGAAGATATCGCGGGTAGCCGGCGGATAAGCACTGAAAAATTGTGCGCCGATAATCGCCGCCAGAGATCCATAAAGATAAAAATCATACCACTCGAACACGGTACCAAGCGACGATGCGAAGATGACGAAACGTTCGTCCTTCGTCATGCCGGTCGCTCTGGACGAGGTCGTCGTAAGCGTTGCCATTGTTAATGCTCCCCGATGCGTTTCCCGAAAAATCAGCTCCTGCGCGCCGGTTTTTCGCCGGCTTGAAAGCGCGAGAAGTCTGCAATTACGGTAACATCGGCGTGAAATATCGCCATATAAGACTTTTGGACGTGAGAGCTGCTGATGTGGGTTACGGTGCGGCGCACAATTGTGCTTGGCTGAGCTTCTCGACTTGCCAGAGTGGAAAGGGCGGTGAACACTTGATTTGCTCGATCCGTCAGGCCACTCAGGCGATTCAGTCACGTACTCGCGCGGGATAAATGAACGCAGTTTCCAGCACCCATCTCGTCATCGCCGACGATCATCCCCTCTTCCGCGACGCGCTGCGACAAGCAGTCGCGACTGTTGTGACGTCTGCAAAGATCAACGAAGCGGGGTCATTTGAGGAATTGACGGCGTTGCTTGAACGCGAGCCCGACGTCGATCTGATCCTGCTTGATCTCTCCATGCCGGGAATCAGCGGATTTTCGGGGCTGATTTATCTGCGGGCGCAATTCCCTGCGATCCCTGTGGTCATCGTTTCGGCCAGCGACGACGCGGTTACCATTCGCCGTTCGATGGATTTCGGAGCATCGGGATTTATCCCCAAGCGATTCGGGGTCGAGACGCTGCGTGATGCCATCGGGAAGGTCATGAACGGCGATGTTTGGGTTCCGGCCGACGTGGATATCTCGGCCGCGGCCGATCCCGACATGACCAAGCTGCGCGACCGGCTGGTGACATTGACCCCACAGCAGGTGCGGGTGCTGATGATGCTGTCGGAAGGACTTCTCAACAAGCAGATCGCCTACGAACTCGGCGTATCAGAAGCGACTATCAAAGCGCATGTGTCGGCCATCCTGCAGAAGCTCGGTGTCGAGAGCCGGACACAGGCAGTGATCGCTGCCGCCAAAATTGCCGGCGGGCAATGGCGCCAGGGCGAGCCGTCGCAATAGATCGTTATTCCGCGGCGACCATTTGCTGTGTTCGCCACTGCGCGAGCAGCGCGCGCAAGGCTGCCGGCTTCAATGGTTTGTTGAGCACGACGATGTTGTCCTCGCGTGCCGCATCGCGGACATGGGGGCTGCGGTCCGCGGTGATCAGAATTGCAGGAATTGACGGGCCGAATTTTTGCCGGATGTCGCGGATCGCGGCGATGCCATTGCCCCGGTCGAGATGATAGTCGACCAGCAATCCAGTGACCCGTTCGCCTGCGGTCGCGATCGCATCTGCGGCGGACGCCGGATCGACAGCCGCGATGACCTTGGCGTCCCAGCCCGTCAGCAGGGTCTTCATGCCATCGAGAATGGCGCGATCGTTCTCGATACAGACAATGAGCGTGCCGCTCATGGGTGTTTTGGCCGAAATGCTGGTTCCGGACAATGCCGCCGTATACGTTACGGTCTTCGCAATCGGCATCATGACTGAGAAGCGCGAGCCGCCGCTGCGGTTCGACTCGACCGCGATGCCGTGATTGAGAACGCGCGCCAGCCGTTCCACGATCGACAGGCCGAGACCAAGTCCGCGTGCAATCCGTGCGCCCTGATCGAGACGATGAAATTCCTTGAAGATTTCAGTGCGCTTTAAAATCGGAATGCCGAGGCCGGTGTCGTAAATTCCGATCTGCAGCGATGTTCCCTTACGCCGGCAGCCGACCAGCACCCGTCCTTTCGGCGTGTACTTGATGGCATTCGAGATCAGGTTCTGCAGCAATCGCCGCAGCAGCACGCGATCGGACGAGACCGCCAGCGTGCAGGTCACGAATGTGAGTTTGAGTTTTCGCGCCCGCGCGATCGGGGAGAACTCCACTTCCAGCGAGCGCATTAAATCACTGATCCGGAAACTGGTGATCGACGGCGTCATTGCGCCGGCGTCCAGTCGCGAGATATCGAGCAGGGCGCCAAGGATTTCCTCGATGGCTTCGAGGGAGTCGTCGATATTGCCGACGAGCCGCGCGTCCTCGCCCCCGCTTTGCCGCTCGACAAGGCTGGTGACATAAAGTCTGGCCGCATTCAGCGGTTGCAGGATGTCGTGACTGGCCGCGGCAAGGAAGCGAGTCTTGGAGATATTGGCTTCTTCCGCAGTGCTTTTCGCCGACGCCAGTTCGGTATTGAGACGAGTCAATTCCTCGGTGCGTTCCCGAACACGTTTTTCCAGTGTTGCGTTAGCGCGTTCCAGCGCCTCCGCTGCCTCGAAGCTTGGCGTGACGTCGGAGAATGTAATGACCAGTGCGCCGCCCGGCATGCGGTTGGCGCGAACCTCAACCACCATGTTGCGGTCCGCCAGACGCTCGAGGTAGGGCTCTCCCTCCGCTGTGTAGGCAGCAATCCGTCGATCGAGTGTGGCTCGGTCAGTACCTTCGTTCGCGCTTCCCTTGCTGCCGATGAATTCGAGGATCTCTATCAGCGGGATTCCGATCTGGGTGTATTGCGCGGGAAGATCGAGAATTTCGCCGAATTGCCGGTTTGAGGTGATGAGCTGCAGTTCGGGATTGAATACGGCGATGCCCTGGCGCACGTGGTTGAGAGCTGTCTGCAGCATCTCGCGATTGAAGTGCAGGGCTGCGTGAGCGTCGTCGAGCAGCTTCAGGGCGGCTTTTGCGGACACGGCGCGCTTGCGCAACAGCAGCGACAGCACGAGCCGTGACGACGCAGCGCCGATCGATGAGGCAATCAGATGTTCGGCATGGCGAAGCAACTGGAAGTCGGCCGGCGCGCTGCGTTCGAGACTGATACGGTGCCGTGTGGCAAAGGTCTCAAACGACAATAGCGCGCGTTCAGGGCCGAGATATTGCGCCACGGTGCCGAGAAGGTCCTGCACGGTGACCGTGGTTCGCCAGCGCATGAAGTTCGGCGCAATCGGCGCGAGCTCATTGGGCACGAACACATCCGCCTGCACGCGCTCGATCGATGTCGGCTGACGCAGCAGCGAAAATACTACATATGTCAGCACATTGAGCGAGAGGCTCCACAACACGCCATGAATAAGCGGTGGCATCTCGGTGCCGAGCAGGGCCTGTGGCCGCAGCGCGGCGATGCCGAACAATCCTTCGTTGAGCCACATCGTGCCGATCGGATCGACATCGGCGAAGCTCGGCAGGAACATGGTGTAGGCCCACACCGCAAAGCCCACCAACATGCCACCCATTGCGCCCTGCGCCGTCGCGCGCCGCCAGAACAGTCCCCCGAGAAATGCCGGCGCGAGTTGTGCGATCGCCGCGAATGACAGCAGGCCGATGGCTGCGAGCTGCGCGTTACCCAGCACGTGATAGTAGAGATAGGCCATCGCCATGATGGTGAAGATCGCGACACGACGGACGGTCAGAAGAAAGCCGCCGAAATTCGGCTTGCCGCCTTGTGACGCAGGCCGCAACACGAGCGGCATCACCATGTCGTTCGACACCATGATGGCCAGTGCGACGCATTCCACGATCACCATGGCCGTTGCCGCCGACAATCCACCGACGAAAACCACCACGCTGAGAAACGTCGCGCCGGCCGAAATCGGCAGCGCCAGCACGTACATGTCGCTGTCGGTCGCGCCAAACGGGAAAGTAATGAGACCCGCCAGCGCAATTGGAATGACGAACAGGTTGATGGCGACCAGATAGAGCGGAAACAGCCATCGGGCGCGCCTTACCTCGGCGTCGGAGGAATTCTCGACCACGCTGACGTGGAATTGCCGTGGCAGCAGCATGATCGCAAGGAACGACAGCAACGTCATCGCAAGGAAGTTGCCGATGGAGGGTGCCGTCTGGATCGCGCGCACCGCTTCCGGGGTCTTCATCGTGCGTTCGATCAATTCGGTCGGCCCGAACATATAAAAGGTGACGAAGGCGCCTGCGGCGATGAACGCCACCAGTTTCACCAGCGATTCGGTCGCCACCGCGAGCATCAGGCCGTGTTGGTGTTCGGTGGCATCGGTCTGGCGTGTGCCGAACAACACGGCGAACACTGCAAGCGTGATCGTGACGATCAGGGCGATGTCGCCGATGTAGGGGATGCTGGAGACGTCCTGATCCTGATTGAGGATCGTCTCCAGTGATGACGCCACGGCTTTGAGCTGCAGCGCGATGTAAGGCACCGAGCCGATAATGGCGATGGCTGCAGCGGTTGCGGCAACCGCTTGGCTTTTGCCGTATCGCGCAGCGATGAAGTCGGCGATTGAAGTGATATTTTGCGACTTCGCCAGATGGATAATGCGCGTCAGCAGCGGCGTGCAGAACATGACCATCAAGATCGGGCCGACATAGATCGCGAGGAATTCGATGCTGGTCCGCGTCGCTGATCCCACCGAGCCGAAGAATGTCCACGATGTGCAGTAGATCGCGAGCGACAGCGGATAGATGAAGGTGCCGAGACGGCCGCGCTGGAATTGCGTCAGCCGCTCGCCATAGCTCGCGACGACGAACAGGAAGCCGATGTAGCCGAACGCGGCTGCGATCACGCCCCAGTCATGCAGCATCGAATTGCTCCCTGCGGGCCGCAGCCCTTCGAGAGACTGTAACCGGCCCGGTCGTTGGGCGCATTGGTTTTGGGCCACATAAAATGACCATATCCCTCATGCACGCACAGGTTGTGTTGTGGGGAGGTGTCACCAGCCGAACGACTGGGCGCATCGACTGCGCCGGGACTTTCCGGGGCGTGATTTGCCAATGCGGAGGGTCGAGCAGGCCGTGCCGCCGCGATCAAAGCGGCGGAACGCACGCGTCGTCGTTCAGAACTATTCCGCTGCCATTGATTTGGCGTGCAGCGGCAGGCCGAGACGCTCCCAGACCTGCACCAGCGCTTCCGCGAGGTTATCGATCAGCGCGTCGTCATGGTAAGGCGACGGCGTGATACGAAGCCGCTCCGTACCCTTGGGGACGGTCGGATAATTGATCGGCTGGATGTAGATGCTGTGCTCTTCGAGCAGGATGTCGCAGGCCTGCTTGCAGCGTTCGGGATCGCCGACGAACAGCGGCACGATATGCGTGTCGCTCGACATCACCGGCAGACCGGCTGCGGTGAGGATCGCCTTCAGGCGAGCCGCGCGGTCCTGGTGACGCTCGCGTTCCCAGGTGGACGTTTTCAAGTGCTTGATGGCGGCGGTCGCGGCCGCACAAACGGCCGGGGGAAGCGCGGTGGTGAAGATGAAGCCGGGCGCATAGGAGCGCACCGCATCCACCAGCTTGGCGCTGCCGGCAATGTAGCCGCCCAGGCAGCCAAAGGCCTTGGCCAGCGTGCCTTCCAGAACATCGATCCGATGCATGACGCCGTCGCGCTCGGCGATGCCGCCGCCGCGCGGACCGTACATGCCCACGGCGTGGACTTCGTCCACGTAGGTCATCGCACCGTAGCGCTCGGCGAGATCGCAGATCTTCGCGAGCGGCGCGACGTCGCCGTCCATCGAATACAGGCTTTCGCAGATGATCAGGATCGGCCGGCCGGGATTGGCGACCAGCAATTCTTCGAGATGCGCTGCATCGTTGTGGCGGAACACCATGTAGGAAATGCCGGACTGACGAATGCCCTCGATCATCGAGTTGTGGTTCAGCGCGTCAGACAGGATCAGGCAGTTCGGGATCAGCTTTGCGATCGTCGCGATGCCGGTCTGATTGGAGACGTATCCTGAAGTGAAGACCAGCGCGGCTTCCTTGCCATGCAGATCGGCCAGTTCGTCTTCGAGCTTGATCAGGGAATGGTTGGTGCCTGCGATGTTGCGGGTGCCGCCGGCACCCGTGCCGACGCGGGTCGCCGTCTCGACCATGGCGCCCACCACCTTGGGGTGCTGACCCATGCCGAGGTAGTCGTTCGAACACCAGATCGCGACGTTGCGTTCGCCCTTGGGCGAGTGCCACACGGCGTGCGGAAAACGTCCTGCGATACGCTCGAGATCGGCGAAAACACGGTAGCGCCGCTCATCATGGAGCTTGTCGAGGGCGTCGCCAAAGAACTCGTTGTAATCCATCACAAATTTCCCGGATGGGGAACTCAGAAAAACACGGTCTGGGCAAGCAAGGCGCTGCCCGCCGCAGGGTCTTTTTAGAGCTTTTCCAGGTTTGATGTCGAGGCGGATTTCGCCCGGCGGCTATGTCACTTTGTCCAACCGGAACGAGCCAAAACGGTCCTCAAGTTGCCCGGAAGCGGAGCACGCCGTCCGGCCCGGTCTCAGATGCCAGCCGACCCTGCACCAGCATGTAATTGACATGGGCGATCAACTCCCCGGCAGCAAAACCGGTCTGGTGGGCGTCGAGGACATGCTTGTGGAACACCACGGGCACCAATTCGGCTGACGTCTGCGGGGTCTCAGCACAGGCTTTTGCGATGAGCTGGCAGCGTTCCTCGTGGTGATCGGCGAGCTGCCTGATGCGAGTCTTGACGCCATAGAACGGTACGCCATGACCCGGCAGCACAAGAACATCGTCCGGCAGCTGGTGTTCGAGTTCGGCGAGCGAGACGAGATATTCGCCAAGGGAGTTGGCATCCGGCTCGACGGCCCAGACGCTGACGTTGGGTGAAATCTTGCTCAACACCTGATCGGCCGACAGGAAGATGTTGTCGGCCTCGCAGTAGAGCATCACCTGATCGAGCGCGTGTCCGCCGCCGGTGAGCACCGTGAACGTTCGCGATCCGATCGTGATGTCGTCGCCCTTCGACAGGCGGTGATAAGACGCCGGGAAGGATCGACACGCGCTTGAGATATTCCTGTCCACGGCCGAGCAGTTGATCGGTGATGTCCTCGTTCATGCCGTGGCGGCGGAAGAACAGCCGCTGCGCCAGTTTGCGCTCCTCGGAGCCGCGATGCTGGTGATACGCGCCTTGCAGGTATTCCACCTGGGACATGTGGAGCACGCAGCCGAAGCGCTCGACGATCCATCCCGCAAGTCCGACGTGATCCGGATGTGCGTGGGTAACGATTAGCCGTGTGACCTTGAACGATTTCAGCGGACCTTCAAACAGCGCGGTCCACGCAGCAATGGTGGCCTCATTGCCGAGGCCGGTGTCCACCATGGTCCAGCCATCGCCATCGGCGATCAGATAGACGTTCACGTGGTTGAGGCGAAACGGCAGCGTGAGCCGCACCCAGACCAGTCCGGGCGCAACTTCGATCACCTCATCCGGATTGGGCGGCGTTTCGAACGGATAGCGCAACCCGTCAGCGGCGGCGGGAATCGTGGTGGTCGTTGTGTGCATCGTTTCGCAATCGCATGGTTGAACTTCGGCTTAACGTGGCAAGCCCCATCATACCAGCCGAAATTCATGTTCTGCGACAGACGGCGACATAGCCGTCATGCGCATGTTTGCGATTTGCGTTTAAAACGCGTTATGCGGCGGTCGCGCCGTTCGCGGCCACTTTTGCGCCTGAGACTGCAGCCGCCGGAGTTGTATCCTTCGCGTCGTCGAGCTTCGACTTGATGCCGAGCCGATCCAGCAAATCTGCGTCGCGCACCGTCTGTGGATTTTTCGTGGTCAGCAGAACATCGCCGATGAAAATCGAATTCGCGCCGGCGACGAAGCACAGCGCCTGCAATTCGTCGGTCATGTACTGACGGCCGGCCGACAGGCGGACCACGCTCTTTGGCATCATGATGCGGGCGACCGCGATCATGCGCACCAGCGCAATCGGATCAGGTCGCTCGGCCGTCTCATTGACGGGCACGCCCTTGACCTCGTTCCACATGTTGATCGGAACGCTCTCCGGATGCTCGGCGAGGTTGGCCAGCAGAGCCAGCATGCCGAGCCGGTCGTCGACCTGTTCGCCCATTCCGATGATGCCGCCGCAGCAGACCTTCAGCCCGGCGGTCCGTGCATGTGCGAGCGTGTCGATGCGGTCCTGCATCGTGCGCGTGGTGATGATGTTGCCGTAGAACTCCGGCGAGGTGTCGACGTTGTGGTTGTAGAAATCGAGTCCGGAGTCGTGCAGCCGCTCCGCCTGCGCCTGCGTGAGCATGCCGAGGGTTACGCAGGTCTCCATGCCGAGATCTTTCACGGCGGTGACCATGTCGCATACCTTGTCGAGATCCTTATCTTTCGGGTTGCGCCAGGCGGCGGCCATGCAGAAGCGGCTGGCGCCGGCGTCCTTCGCGCGTTGCGCGGTGGCGACCACGTCGTCCTTGTCCATCAGCTTGGTCGCTTTGAGGCCGGTATCGTATTTGGCGCTTTGCGAGCAGTAGCCGCAATCCTCCGGGCACCCGCCGGTCTTGATGCTGAGCAGACTCGCGGTCTCGACGTGGTTCGGATCGAAGTTGCGGCGGTGAATGCTTTGCGCCTGGAAGATCAGATCCGCGAACGGCAGATCGTACAGCGCCTGCGCTTCCGCACGTGTCCAATCGCTTCGCGGCGTGACCGATGAATCCTTGCCGCCATTGATCGAAACCGGCGATGTGCTCATGCGCTGATCCTTTGTTCTGTCGTCGTACTTTTATCTGTCGCCGCGCGGACAAGCGTCTTCCGCAAGCGCCTTGCGTCTGAGGATTAGCAAGGATCATGCGGGCCAAGAAGAGTCAATCTGATGGCGGAGTCGGATGGAACACAGCCATGCCCTTGGGCATGGCTGTGAAATTCAAATCAGGCGGCCCGGATATCGAGAAGGAACGTGTCGATTTCCGCGCGCAGGGTATCCGCCTCGCGGCGGAGCTCGCCGGATGCGCTCAAGACTTCGCTCGCGGCGGCACCCGCCTCGATGGATGCCTGGCTGACGCCAACGATGTTGCTCGACACCTCGCTGGTTCCGCCCGCCGCGTGCTGGATGTTGCGGGCGATCTCGCGCGTCGCGGCGCCTTGTTGTTCGACCGCCGCAGCGATGGCTGTGGTCACGTCGTTGATCTGGCCGATGGTGGAGCCGATGCTGCGAATTGCCCCCACTGCGGATGTCGTGACGGTCTGCATGCTGGTGATCTGCGCGCGGATTTCGTCAGTGGCCTTTGCTGTCTGCTCAGCAAGCCCCTTCACTTCCGACGCCACGACCGCAAATCCCCGGCCTGCATCGCCGGCGCGCGCAGCTTCGATCGTTGCATTCAGCGCGAGCAGGTTGGTCTGCGATGCGATCTCCTGAATGAGATCGACGACGCTGCTGATGCGGTTCGCATTTTCTGCAAGGCCCTGCATGGTCTCATCGGTCTTGCCCGCTTCGCTGACGGCGTTGGTGGCAATTTCCGTCGAGCTTGTCACCTGACGGCTGATTTCCTGAATC
This sequence comes from uncultured Alphaproteobacteria bacterium, assembly GCA_963751855.1. GTDB lineage: Bacteria > Pseudomonadota > Alphaproteobacteria > Rhizobiales > Xanthobacteraceae > Afipia. The sequence continues at coordinate 108,145 of CAVVWF010000010.1, forward strand.
GAGGATGACAGTTCTTCGGTGCCCGCCGATACGGTCTGAACGTTGACCGAGGTCTCTTCGGCGGCGGATGCGACAGCGCTTACGAGCGCGCTGGATCGGTCCGCAGTCGCCGACATGCTTTCCGCTGTCACCTGCATGGAATTCGCGGAAGTCATCAGGCCCTCAAGCGCCACGCGAACCTTGTTCTCGAAACTTGCGATTTGCGCTTCGATTCTCGATGTCCGTTCTGCCTTGGCGACGCGGTCCTGATCCTGCTCGCTGCTCAGCGCGCGTGATTGGATCATGCTCTCGCGGAATACTTCGAGCGAGCGCGCCATCACTGCGATTTCGTCCTGCTGTTTGGCGCGTTTCACTTCCGCGTCAAGGTCGCCGTCTGAGAGCCGCTGCATCACGTTCTGAAGGTTGGCGATGCGCGCCAGAATGTTACGTCCCACATAGAGCCAGACGAAGAGGAACGAGCCGACAAGCGTCAGGCTGCCAAGCACCAGCATGACCAAAGTTGCCAGCGAAATCTTGTCTCGCGCAACGCCGGCCGCTGTCTGGGTTTGCGCTTGTACATCGCTCACGAGCTGCTTCACGCTGATTTCAAGGCCGCGGTTGAGCTTGCGAGTCTCGTCCACGATCAACTGACCGTACTCGGCGGCATCCAGCTCTTTCTGCCGGATCTTGAAGACGCCACTCTTGCCGTCAGCAAACGCCAGCAGCTTTGCCAGCGGTTCTCTGATCGCGCCGCCGGCGTTGAGTTCCTTCAGATCTTTGAGCTTGCCAGCGAGTGCTTCCTTTCGCGCATTGAAGGAATCCTGAAACGGATTGAGCGCGTCGCTGCTGGTTGCCGAGAGTGCTGCCGTCATGTCGGCCGTCATCAGATTGACGTCCGCGAGGATGCTGCCGAGCACGTCATTCGCGCGTGAGACTTCCATCGCATCGCTTGGCGAAAAAGCGGCTGAGCCGAGCACGGCGTTCATCTGGGTTTGGGCATCGAGCGTTGCGACGCTCGCCGCCGCGAGGAAGTCAGCCTGCGCCTTGCGCAGGGCAACGGACTGGGTTTCGCGGATAGCGGAAGCCTCAAGCCGCTCCTTTGCCGCCGAACCGATGCTGATGACCGTGTCGCCGATGTTCTTGCCGGTCTCGCTCAGGGCGTCCACGACCGATTTGTCGGCGCCGAGTTTCGCGATCTCGGCCAGCCTGTCGGCCGCACCTTGTTGCGTTTCTTTCATCTGCGCTGCGCGTTCGTTCAGCGTGGTCTCGTTGCTGGACGCGAGAAGCGACTGAGCCTGGGTCGCGAGTGTTGCGCTCTGGGCTGAAAGCTGCAGGCTGGCCGAGAGCCGGGGAATGTCGCGTTCGTTGAGGTCGGCCACCACGCCGCCAAGCTGTCTAAGCAGCAGGCTGGCGCTGGCGCTGATGACAAGCGCCATGGCCGCGATCACCGCGAAGGCAAGGAAGAGATTTCCCCGGACGCCCATTTTAATTCGCGGAATGCTGAAACGGTTGAATATTTTTCCAAATTTAAATCGCAAAGCCATGGTGCCCCCAGCCAATCCAAATCATCAAAAACGAGCGGCCCGGAGTATTGCGGCAGCGGGTTAATAAATTTCGGAAGATTGGAAGTCTGGCGGCCTGAAATCGGGTTGCTGGGCTGCTATGCGCCGCAATGACCGCCGTCGGTCATTGCGAAAAGGAAGTCGTGCATTGCGGGACACGTCGCGTAATCCGCACAGCGAAATCAAGCCGCATTTGAGTCGTTCACGTCACACGTGCTGAGATGTTGATTACTCAGCCGGCTGGGGCGCGGAAGCGGCTACACGTTGCTCAGGTGGAAACACGAGGGCGCCGAGAATGACAAGCAGGCATAGTCCCGCGAAGACGCGCAATGTCAGCGCGAATCCGCCGCGTTCGTGAAGCCACGCCACCAGGCCAACCGATGCACCCGCAGCCGTAAAGCCCACGAAATAGCGCACCGAATAGGCCCGTGCGCGCCATTGATCGCTGGTGTACTTGCCGACCATCGCGTCGTTGATCGTGACCTGGCCGAACAAGCCCATCACGATTCCGATCGCCACCACGATCAGCGGAAGACTCTGGAAGTCGGCGGCGAGATACAGCAGCGGCGCCAACACGACGGAAAGCGGAAGAAACACGGCCTTCAGCGAATAGCGGTCGATCAGCCCGCCGATTGTGTACTGCGTCACCGCGCCGAAGATGTAGACGCCGGCTGTGATCAGCCCGAGCGCCGCCGGACTCGTGGCCAGATCTGCAAGGCGTTCAGCGAACAGCTTCGGCAACGCCACCGTGACCGCGTTGAACGTGGTCGAGCTCGCGATCACAGTTACGATGAGTGCGGCGACCACCCGCCACATCGCATTTTTTGAGACGCGGGCGGTTGCGCCGGCGGTCTTGTGGCCGGTCCGAACCTCGTGATGCACCGCGCGCATGAACGCAAGACCGAGCACGATAGTGATCAGCCCGGGCAGGATGAAGGCCCAGCGCCATCCCAACATCTGCGCCGCAACGCCTGTGATGAGCGCGGACGACGCGACGCCGAGATTGCCCCACACGCCGTTGATGCCGACTTCGCGGCCGAGATTGTTGTCGGAATAGGAGATGATCATCGCCGTGCCGACCGGATGATAGATCGAGGCAAACAGACCGACCACGAACAGGGCAATGCCGAGTTGCAGTGGCGTCTGCACCAGACCCACGGCGATCATGCTTGCGCCGATGCCGAGGAAGAAGATCGCCATCATGTGCCTGCGGCTCCAGCGGTCGCCGAGCCAGCCGGTGAGCAGCGATCCCGCACCGAAGGCGATGAAGCCGGGGGTGGCGTAGGGCAGCAGATCGCCATAGGCGAGGCTGAACACCGGCCCCATCACAATGACCGCCGCCGCGAAGATCAGCATCGCATAATGATCGATGAAATGGGCGGCGTTGACGAAATTGATCACGGTCTGCGGGCGGTTCATCGGCGCGTATGTCCTTCGGGCGGCTTCGACTCGGAGAGGCTTTCTCCAAGCCCCGAACCAGCCTACTCTGGCCGTCTATCGATTTGGAGCCGATATGCATCGCCAGGACGCCAATCGCCGCCATAAGGCTTCGAGCCCCGTTTCAGAAGGAATGCGCATTCTCGCGCGCGACTATCGCCGGGGAACGCGGCTCGATCCCCACATGCACCGCGAGGCCCAGTTCATCTTTGCCGAACGCGGGGTCATGCAGGTCACGACGCCGAAGGGGCGCTGGCTGGTGCCGCCCGCCCGTGCGGTCTGGGTGCCGCCTCGGCTCGAGCATGCCATCGATGTGCTGGCGGATATCGAGATGCGAACGCTCTATGCCGAACCGGACTGGCTGGCCACGCATCCGGAGGCGCCGCGGTTGGCCCGGGAATTCGTCGTCGCGGTTGGTCCGCTGCTGCGGGAGTCAGTGCTCGCCTTGTTCGACGACCGGCCTCATACGCGCCGCGCCGAACTGCTCGCCGAGCTCGTTTTGTTTGAACTGGCGGAGGCGGAAGATCCGGCCACGTTTATGCCGATGCCGACCGATGCGCGTGCGCGGCATGTGGCAGATCTGGTGCTGGCTGATCCGTTGATCGAGCGCGAGATGAGTGATCTGGCTCAGGCAGCGGGCGCATCGCCGCGTACGGTCACGCGCTTGTTCCCTGCAGAGACCGGTCTGACGTTTCGTGAATGGCGACGGCGCGCACGCATCATGGCCGCCGCGGAAATGCTCAGCAACGGGCCAAGAGCGATGAAGGACGTCGCGGTTCGCTTCGGCTTTTCAAGCGTCGCCGCGTTCGGTCACGCCTTCCGCGAAGTGATGGGGGTGACGCCGGGTGAGTTTCAGAAGCGGATCGCTGCCTGATTGGCTGCCCACAGCCGGAAGGCCGCGGTTAGGCTGAAGGTGATTGATTTTATTGAAAGAACTGGTGCTGCCAGACTGTGGCGCGGTCACCATCTTCCCTTGAAAGCGCTTAGCTTTTCGCGTTGCCCGATGCGTTGGTGTATCAGTTTGGGGGAGCAGTTGTCACCGCAGTCCGATGAACGCGAAGGGTTACGCGCCCTTACGCTCTCGGCGTAAAAAAGATCACAGCAGCCCCCGCCAAGCATATGACCCCGCCGGTCATGTCCCATCTGTCCGGGCGCTGCCCTTCGGCCAACCACAGCCATAGCAGCGAAGCTACGACGTATACGCCGCCGTATGCCGCGTAGGCTCGCCCCGCAGCTTCGCTTTCAACAAGCGTCAGAAAGTAAGCGAACAGGACGAGAGACGCTATTCCTGGCACTAACCACCACGCCGATTTGCCCAGTCTGAGCCAAGCCCAAAAAGCAAAGCAGCCCGCGATCTCTGCCACCGCAGCACCCACGTAGATCAGTGCAGTAAAGGCCATTCGACACCATACGTTGCCTGCCCTTAGCGAGCGGACAGGTCCAGAAGTGACTGGGGGAGGAATTGAAGTAACCAACCTTCAAGCGCCTTATCCAGTCGAAGCAGTATGAGCAAGCCGCTTAGGACAAGCACAGACCCGAGAAGCATCTTCCCTCCCTTCCCAAACGACAGCATCCTCCCGCGCCATCGCACAAGCGTTTCTCTGGAGAGCGTGCCGAGTAGAAGTAGAGGAAGTGCGCTGCCTACGCCAAAGCTGAACATCGTAACAGCAACATGACCCAGCTCCTTGCTTTGGGACGCAAGCACCGATGCTGCGCCGAGTGTTGGACCTACGCACGGGCTCCAAACAGCGCCAAGAAGTGCCCCGACGCCGAGTTGGCCCCACAGACCGTGGCTCGGACCGCCGCCAAACTTCTGTTCTGTCCAATTGCTTACAGGACCGGCAGCGAGTGTGAATTGAGCCTGCCAATGTGGAACGAGCAGGATCGCTCCCACCACCACGAGAAGTATTGCTGCGATTGAGCGAAAGGCTTCTCCATCAAGTCCGATGGTGTAGCCGATGGTTGCGACAAACATTCCAATTGCAGTGAAGGAAGAAGCCAGTCCTACTGCGAGGGCGAGTGGCCCGAGTTTGTGTTCTGCTACAGCAGCGCCAAGTACGACTGGCACCAATGGCAGCACGCACGGCGAAAGGATTGAGAAAAGACCCGCCACGAACGCGAGTAGGATACTGATCAAGTCCATAGCCTGCCTCAAACGGTCTTTCGCAAGAATGCTTCAATCATCGCTGGGCGCGTTTCGCCGGAAGACCTTCCGACTTCGGCCATGCCGCGATAGATGATTAGGGTTGTGAGATGGAGCGCATTCAGCTGCACCAACGCGGCCTTGTGCAGATCGTAGTCAGCATCGAATACGATGAGCCGCGAGAAGTCCGGCTGTTCGAGTAGGCTTGCCACGACCGGCCTTTGTTTTTGGCACGAGCCGCACCACTTCGCGGTGATTTGCAACACGACCGTCTTGCCCGCTTCCCGAGCGGCCTGAAACGCTGCTGGGTCGAAGGGGATGCGTTCAATGGCACTCGCGCTTCTCGCAGACAATGCCGTTGCAACAATACCAACCAAGACTGTGCGGCGATCAAAGTTCATTGTGTCTTTCCTCTGTAGCTTTATTGGCGAGCAAGTTCGGGAGCGAAATGGTCGAAAAGCGCGTCCGTCGCGTCCGCAGCCTCGGCTGGCGCGGTGATCAGTAGCTGTACGGCATGGTCGTTCTCAGTCACTTCAAACCGGAGAAACGCGCAGCACTGCTGCTCCGCCCTTACAAGCGATTGGACGTCGTCGAAGGCGTGGCGGGCATATACAAGCTGCAAGGTGAGCGGCGTTCGGTGTGCCGACAACAATGATCGCTTCGCAAGGTTGCGTATCGACTTGGTGCGCTCTTGATAGTCATCAGAGGATAGCGAGCATGCGATTGGTGGTGCTGCGATCTCGGAAGCGCACCCGTTACGTCGAACTGAGGAGCAGCCGCGCGATTTGGCGGATGCAGACGTGAAGTTACGGCGCGTGAGCATCAACAGACCGGCAGCTACAGCCAGCAGAGCCAAGCCGCCCACAATGCTCCAGCTTAGACCGATGATCCGTAAGAGGCCGGCAGCAAACAGCGCGGTGACTGGAAGAGCGCAGCAGAACGCACACAGTGCCGCCGCACCGAATAGTTTGATCGCAAGAGACATCGTTTCAACTTTTCGTTGATGACCTTGCAGCGACCATACGACCTCAAGTAACTTGAGGTTCAAGCGTTAATTTCGGAGAGCCTTGATGTCCGTTGAAACCTCGCCGCTCACGATTGGTGCGTTAGCGGAGCGTGCCGACTGCAACGTCCCGACTATTCGATACTACGAGGAGATCGGGCTGCTCCAGAAAGCGGGACGACGACCGAGCGGGCATCGGGTCTACCGAGAGGCAGACGTGAAGCGTTTGACGTTCATCCGGCGTTGCCGAGAGTTTCAGTTTCCGCTTGAGAAAGTTCGCGAGCTGGTCGATCTGATCGAGGACCCTGAGCGCGACTGTAACGCGGCAAAGCAACTCGCCGAAGAACACCTCATCGTGGTTCGCAAGAAACTGGCGGAGTTGCTTGCCCTCGAAGAAAGTCTGTCGCAGTTTGCCGAGAACTGCTCGTCACTGTGTGCTGGTGGGCCATCACGAGAATGCGTCATTCTCGAAGACCTTAGTTCGACGACATCTAAGTGTTGTTAGCCGATCATTGGCGAGCCCCTGCGACCAATCGCCGAGTTAAAAACACTGATCGGGCCTTAGAGATCGTTATGCCGCAAGGCGAGCGGCTACTCGCGCGATTTGCGTCGCGGTCCACTGTGAGCCGCCCCGAGGCGTCGGGATGCCCCGCTCGTTAAATGCATTTGCAAGCCCGCTGAATGAGGTCACGCCCGCCTCCCGCAGTTCCCGAATGATTGGATCGAGGTCTCCCGCCACGGCTTGGAGGACAGCACGGGGTTCTCTTCAAGGCCCTCTGCGAAGCCCCGATAGAGTTCTCCGGCGAGCGCCGAGATTTGCTTTGTGGAGAGAGCCTTGGGGCCTGCTCGAAGACCCGCGATCTGCTTCTCGACCTCCGCTGCGACCTCGGGACACCGGGCCTTGGCTGTCGCCCGATCAGCCGTTTTGAGCGAGATCATGATGTCGATGCGATACCAATTCCGGGGGCGCTGCGCCTTGGGCAGCTTCTCAAGGATCGCTCGAACATCGGTAGGTATTTTTCGTCGGAAGTGCCAGTTATCGGAACCGCGACGCTTCGTAGGGCAGGCCATTCTCAAAACCATCGTGCAACACCCCGGTGTAACAGGGGCGACGCGAAAAGCTCAAGCCTACCAATAGGCTATTGATTTTTCGGGAGAAAGGATGGTGCTGCCAGACAGGATTGAACTGTCGACCTCTCCATTACCAATGGAGTGCTCTACCACTGAGCTACGGCAGCGAAGCCAGATACGTAACTGAATACGTGAATCAGCCAAAGGCCTTTGAAGGCGGGGTTTCCTTGCCATAAGGCTGGTGGCGGCGCAAGCGCGGAACGGCCTCCGGGCGAAACGAATGCTTTTGGCCGGAACCTAGCGCCGCGACGCCCCCATTTCTTTGAATTTTTCCAATCGGCCGGCAATTCGCTCGCTCATTTGCGCCCCGAGCGCCTGAAGCGCCTTGATGGGCCGAATCATCACCTCGAATTCGATAATCTCGCCGGTGGTGTTGAAGGCGATGAGATCGATGCCCTTCAGGTCCAATTCGCCGATATTGGCACTGAATTCCAGCGCCACGTCGTGGGACCCGGACACGAAGGTGCGGTGATAGCGGAAATTTTCGAAAATCTGGATCACGTTGGTGAGGATCAGCAGGCTCGCATCGCGACTCGGAATCGGATGATGCACAAACGGTGAGCGGAAAATGGTGGTCTCTGCAAACAGCGGCCGAAGCACATCTTCGCTTTTTGTCTCGACGAAGCGGTGCCAGCCGGCGAGGGTTTCCTGCACCGGAGCTGCCAGGAGCCGCAAATCGTCGGTCATGAAAATCTCCGTATGATATGATCCACAATCCGATATTAGCGCAGCTGTTCCTGGTCCGCGATCCCGACCAGGGGGCTGAGTGGAACAGGGTCTCCGATGACGGACGAATTAGGCAAGAGCGAGTCTAGTGCCAAAGCTGCCCGTGAGGCGCGCCTGAAGGCAGCGCTGCGCGACAATCTGAAGCGGAGAAAGTCGCAGGCACGCGGCCGCGCCGGCATGACCGTCGTGACGCCGGAAGACGATGCGCGTGCCCACGACGAGGCATCCTCTCCGGGCAAAAAGCCCGGCCAATAGGCGCCGTAATGTTCGCGCACCGTCGGGCACGCCCGGCTTGGCGCGGTTTTGGTTCAACGAATACAAAGCGTGAGTGAGATGGCAACAGATCCAGCAGAGACGATGGATGCGAATGGCGGGATGCCGATATCCGTGGCTACTCCACGGTCGGAGGAGGCCTTTCCGCGTTACGAGCAGACATTCCCGACGCTGACGGATACCGAAATCGATCGGATGGGGAGCTTCGGCGAGGCCCGTCGCTACAAGGACGGCGAACGGCTCTTCGAAACCGGGAAGATCGGTCCGGGCATGTTCGTCGTGCTGTCGGGTACGGTGTCCATCACCCAGCGTGACGGAATGGGGCATGTCACCCCGGTGATTGATCAGGGGCGGGGCCAGTTTCTTGCCGAGGTTGGACAGCTTTCTAACCGCCCGGCATTTGTCGACGGCACTGCGGAAGGGGATGTTGAGGTGTTGCTGATTCCGTCGGCAAACCTTCGCGCGCTTCTTGTGGCCGAAGCGGACCTTGGCGAGCGTATCATGCGGGCGCTGATCCTTCGTCGCGTCAATCTCATTCAAGGTGGCGTCGGGGGTCCGGTGCTAATCGGTTCGCCGTTGCTCGGTGACGTGGTTCGTCTGCAAAGTTTTCTGTCGCGTAACGGCATTCCCTACCATGTGCTTGATCCTGCCTCCGACAAGGATGCAGCCGATTTGATCGGACGTTGCTCCACGGCCCAGAGTGACTTGCCGCTCGTGGTGTCTCCCGACGGTACGGTGTTACGCAATCCTTCCGAATCCGTGCTTGCGCGCGCGATGGGCATGATCGGCAGCGTCTCCTGCAAGAAACTGTACGACGTCGCCATCGTCGGCAGCGGACCGGCGGGATTGGCAACGGCTGTGTATGCGGCATCGGAAGGGCTGTCGGCGGCCGTGCTCGACGCGCGTTATTTCGGCGGCCAGGCCGG
>CAVVWF010000011.1:0-196083 GCA_963751855.1 uncultured Alphaproteobacteria bacterium
GCTGAACTCTACGAGATGATTGGACTTCACGACTACGAAGCGCTGGATGCATCCATCGTACAAACCATCGTCCCCCAAGGCATGCCGCAGCGATAAGCCACGCCGCTTATGCGAGCTAATCGATAACGCTGGCGGTCAAACGTTAAAATGCCAAACCAGCAGAACGGTGCCCAATACTGCAGCGCAACTCAGCACCCAGCCAGCGACGTACGCGGCCTCCTCGGGGCCCGTGCCATGCATGTCTTCTGCCGGAATTCGCGAATGGTCAGCCATCGCAGCCTCCAATGAAGCCTCGCCGATAGAGACAATCGCGAACGTGGCTTGGGGGTTCCGTAATTCACCTGAGACGCGGGTGATCCCGGTGCGGCTTTCGAGGCCACGCGGTGCCAGCCCTACGGACGTCGGTCAATAATGCCGTTGTCAGACCATCTTGCCGACAATCGTCGCCATGTCCGCTGCCGAGAAAGCTCGCAACGATTCGGTGCGGACGTTGCCGAGTGCGCCGAGACTCAAGCTAAGTGTCATGGCGGAAGACTCATCTGGCGCTTCGACGATCGTCACGATGTCATACCGTCCCTGCGTCCAGAAGACGTCCTTCACGGTTACTCCAATCGTCTTTGCCAGTTGCTTGAAGGCATCCGCCCGCTTCGGGGAATCCTTAGCGTTGCGGATTCCTTGATCGGTGAAATTCGTAAGTACTATATAAGTTACCATGGTCATCCTCCCTGGTTAGGACCCTGTGCAACCTGGCATGAGGACGTTGTGCTGACGTCGCGCAGCCTTCTCGCCATTTCTGCTAATGGGCACTTTTCTGGCTTGGCGCTCGTACTTGGCGTTCGTACTGCGCTATGTCCGGTCGTTGGGACGAGTTGGACCTCGTCGCCGCGCAGGTCCACATCCGCCCACCACCCTCGCACCCCGGGCGGGCGAGCAACAAGGCAACTGCTACATCACTCGGGCCACAAGCGGGACCGTCATGAAGTACGGGCTAAGCGGTGCGGCGTACCATGCGACCGGCCCCGATAAGAATGCAGGCGCCGATAAAGCCGGCCACGAGATAGCCGATCCACCCACCAAAGCCGACGCCGAGCAATCCAAACAACCAACCGGCTATGGCCGCACCGATGATGCCGAGAGTGATGTTCATGAGCATGCCCATGCTGCTGTGCATGAACTGCTCGGCAAGCCAGCCAGCTATGCCGCCGATGATGATGGCAGCGATCCATCCGACCTGAGTGTCGTCCATATGATCCTCCTGAAGTTTCCCGCACATTGCGGGCCAAAGGAGTTAACTCATCGGACGGGGAAATGTTCGAGGATGGCGACAATCGAAGGTCTTGGGGCGGCGTGAGCGGAGCATATCTGTCGCCAGAACGCTGATCGTCCAAAAGCTCATCGATCACCATGAGATCATATTGATCAGTTGGCGGCGCTTCGAAGTAGTCAGCAGCGTACAAGACCCGTTTGACCAAGCCCTGAACGGTGCAGATATGAACCTTGGTTTCGGACTCGGGCGTAAAATCCTCCAGTCCTTTCAGACCGAAGATAGACACCATGCATCATCTCATTGTTGCCCATGAGGTGACCAACGTTGGGTCTGACCGGAGCCAACTATCTCACATGCGTATTTGCGAGCCAGCTCGCGCGTGCGCCATGAAGTTTTCTTCAAATCCTGCGGCCTAAAGGACCGATCGCGAGGTAATCGGCCCTGTGCTACTTACTCCGCAGCTTTGATCGCTTTCCATTGCCCTTGAGATTGGTACGGGGCTTGGGTTGTGGTTTCGGCCGGGGCTTGGTTCATCGTGCCCGCGTGCATCGCCCTGGACAGATGCATTGCACATGCACCCATCTTGCCGCCGAGCAGAGCCTCTTGCGCATGCGCGATTTCCTTTTGTGCCGCGATCTTGCCCGCGCCATCAGCCATGGCTTCGGTCGCGGATTCGGTCTTCTCTAGGTTTTCACCGCTGCAGCCTGCCATTTTCGCGGCGGAGATCGAACAACGGCTAAGCCAACGGCAGCCATTGCGGCCGCTCCGAGTAACTTCTTGAGCATGTTTGCTTCCCACATTTTCTTTTTGAACAGATCCAGCGTCATTGCTGATTGCTGCGAGGGCATTGATCGCCAATCCGGGAAGAGTTTCGAATGAATTTCGTGCGATCCAAGTGTGATGAGCGCGCGATGCAAAGCCTTATGCAAGAAGACGCATTTTCATTACGGGTTTGTAACGAATTTCTCGCGGCGCGATGTGAACGTGCTGACGCTGATTTGAATTCGACGGTTGCGCCGGACGCGATGTCGCGTTCGTTCGGCGCTGCGCAGGGGGCAGCCAAGGGACAGCCATCTGCAGTTCGTCCGGCGGGCGATAGGCCATCCAAGTTCCGACGCGGGTGAACGAGGACTGATTTTTGGCCACTTAGGGTTAGGTGATATGAGCCTTAGTTGGCAGCGCGGTTGGCGGTGCGCCTATTGGCACTTCCCGCAGCTCAATTGATTTTGCGGGCAATTGGCGAGGTTGCGTCGTCGAAAGTACCCGCGAGCGCAGGGCGCAGCGCCAGGGTGCACAGAAGCTGATTGATCCCCGACATGTAATGTTATAACATTTAAACGTAGCGACGCCGCCAAATTGGCGCCGTCAGGCTGACGGATGCATATGGTGGTTGCTTTTTTCTCCCCAAGGAAAACGTCAAATCGGCGAAGAGACGGTGCGCTTGAACTGAAGGTGCAAGTCCGAACCGCCATCAACGCTGATGACGACACTGTAGTCAGCGAACGCGATTGCGGCGATCCCGGTTACGGCGGCGTCCAGACCATCGTGCTCGTCATGCATCCGAGGCGGCCAGCCGTCCGGAAAAAGCTTCTTGTGATAGGCGCTTCCAACGCAGAAGACCTAAACCAATTGTTGCCGGTGGTGGCGATAATTGGCGGAACATTTCCTCCGAATTTCCAGCCGTGATGAGCAAATGGGCGAAGTTGTACAATTTATCCCGGAGCGCGACCTCGAGCGGGCCCGCCTTATTCAAGAGGCCCGCGCGATATACGAGGGCATATTCCCGACGGAGAAGATACCCGCCAGCTTGCAGCGGGGCCCGAAGGAATGAGCGGATGTTGTGGGGTGCAGCGACGGAGCGGCCCGGCTTACCGGCAGGCTTCCTAGGCCCGACGCGAGAACTATCCACGCTAGGCCCGCCAACGTGCCTTACGTCATCTCTCGTGCACGATGATTGCTTCTATCACTGGCGCCGCAAACAAGCTGTCGAGGACCGAAACGGAAACTTCTATTCCCGCGCCTGATCATGAAGGTGCCGGCCAAAGGCCAAAACACCAAATAATATCAATGATGATTTTGAAAGGTGGTGCGCTCGGAGGGACTCGAACCCCCACGATTTTACTCACTGCCACCTCAAGGCAGCGCGTCTACCAATTCCGCCACGAGCGCTGAACGATCGGCTCCGGATTCGCACCCGGCGCTGATCAGTGGCGCCCATGTAACAAATCGAAGATGGGGGGACAAGGCCTCGCAGAGACCTTGTCGAGAGGCCTTGCGAACTATCTGTGGTCAGGCGTCCGGGGCAACATTTGCTTGACTTCGACCGCGATGCGGTTGCGGTTGACGACCACCATCACCGCTGGCGACCGGCAGGTTGTTGGCCAGCACCTTGACCTCGTCCTGCTCGGTGGCGTCGAGTTCGATGATGGCGCCGCGGCTGAGCCGCATGACCTGATGGACGGGCATCGATGGTGGTCCCGAGAACCACCATCAGATCGACCGATACTTTATCGAGGGTTGCCACTTTGATCCTGAATTCGCACATGAATGATGGCACGCAGATCATCACGAATTATGGTTACCCAATGGTTAATGCCCCGCAGGAACGCCGTGAAAACCTTGTTTTGACGTCGTTTTCCGCCCGCTCCGGCCCTCCCGTCGAATGGCGAGTCTCGAACTCGCCGGTTGCCTATCAGGAGGCGGTCGAGGACGATGGAATCACGCGCGGCGGCAATCGCTGCCGGGAACCGCACCCGAGCTGGTCTGGCTGCTGGAACACCCCCCGCTCTATACGTCCGGCACCAGCGCCAAGGCCGGCGACCTGCTCGACGCCCGATTCCCGGTGTTTTCCACCGGGCGCGGCGGCCAGTTCACCTATCACGGCCCCGGCCAGCGGGTGGTCTATCTGATGCTCGATCTCAAGCGTCGGCGCCCGGATGTGCGGGCCTATGTCGCGAGCCTCGAGCAGCTCACGATTCGAACCCTTGCTGCCTTCAACGTGCGCGGCGAGCGGCGTGAAGACCGGGTCGGCGTCTGGGTGGCTCGGCCTGAAAAAGGCCCAACCCACGAGGACAAGATCGGCGCCATCGGCGTGCGGCTGAAGCGCTGGGTGTCGCTGCACGGCATCTCGATCAATGTCGAGCCGGACCTCACCCACTTCACCGGCATCGTTCCCTGCGGCGTCGAAGATCCCCGCTATGGCGTGACCAGCCTGGTCGATCTCGGCCTGCCGGTGACGATGGAGGATGTCGACGTGGCGCTGAGGCAAGCCTTCGATGAAATCTTCGGCTCGGCGGATCAGCGCTTGAGTGAAGCCGCCACCTGAGACGAAACCGGTAGCCGTCAGATCGTCGGCAATACCGAAAACCGTTCGCCCGGCTGCCGTGAGTCCAAAGCGTCGCGACCGTCGGGCTTGTCGTCGACGCTCTCGACCCGCGCCATGCCGGGACCGTACTGGCACTTCGCGATCATGGCCTCCACCGCGTCATCCGGACCCGCGAAGACCGCCTCGACCGATCCATCCTTGCGGTTGCGCACCCATCCTTCGAGTTTGCGCGCGACTCGCCTCGCCTTCGACCCACGCCCGGTATCCGACACCCTGGACACGACCTCGAACGAAGATGTGGCGGATGATGTCGGTCATGGATGTCCCAGCTAGCGTTTCAATCCCAGGACATCCGCGCTGCGCGCTTTGACGTCTGCCTCACGCATCACGCGATTGGTCAAATCCGCCGACGGCAGCCCCTTCAACTCTTTCGGCGCATACGCCATCGCGCAGTGACTTCAGCGTTTCGTAGACAGCCTGCGTCGCCGCCGCGATCGGCGCATGCCCCTGATTGGCAACGCGAACACGCTGAATGCCGAGGAATACCGTATCCGACAATTCGCCATCGAAGCTGCCCAGGATGATCGGCAACGTCGTCGCCGACGCGATCGCATGCAGTTCGGCGCGGGTTTTCACGCCGGTGAAAAACAACGCATCGACGCCGGCGGCCTCGTAAGCCTTGGCACGCGCCACGGCGTCGTCGATGTTCGTGATCGAAGCGGCTCCGGTGCGACCGACGATGACCAGCGACGGATCCAGGCGACCATCGAGCGCGGCCTTCATCTTGCCGACACCCTCTTCAAGGGAAATCAATTGCGGCTTGGCCTGCCCATAGGCCTGCGGCAACAGCGTGTCCTCGATGGTCAGCCCGGCGACACCAGCGGCCTCAAGTTCCTGCACGGTGCGGCGGACATTCAGCGCATTGCCGTAGCCGTGATCGGCATCGACCAGCACGGGAATATTCCCCGCGCGGCAAATACGCCGCACCTGCTCGGCCAATTCCGACAGCGTGATCAGCAGCAGATCGGGATCGCCAAGGATCGTCAGCGACGCTGCAGATCCGCCGAGAAGGCCGAGTTCGAAGCCGAGATCTTCGGCGATCCGCGCCGAGATCGGATCATAGACCGAGCCGGGGCGAATAACGTCATGTCCCGACAGGATGGCCCGAAATGCTTCACGCTTTTGCTTCGGGACCATCAGCAACCTCATGCGAATTCGAGGATGAGTGCATCGACCGCCAGCGTCGCGCCGGCCGCCGCATGCAATCTTCTTCACGGTGCCGTCGCGTTCGGCGCGCAGCACGTTCTGCATTTTCATCGCCTCGATGACAGCCAGCGTTTCGCCGGCCTTCACCTCCTGACCTTCGGTCACGGCGATCGACACGACGAGACCCGGCATCGGACAAAGCACCTTCTTGCCGGTGTCGGCCTGCGATCCCACCGGCATCAGACGCGCGGCCGCCGCTTCGGTTTCGGTGTACACCTGCACCGGCATCTCGAAGCCCTGATATGCGAGCCGGAAGCCGTTCGGCATCGGCCGCACCTGCACGGCCGATCGGATGACCGCCGACTGTGCCCTGCCAGACCACGTCGCCAGGCGTCCAGTTCGACACCAGCGCCATCGGCTGACCGAGCGCACCATCGGCACCGATGAAGCGGACGGCGATGCCGTCGCCCTCGCGCCCGACTTCGAGCGTGACTTCGTTGCGATCCAGCCAGACCGCACGGCGACGTTCACGCGATACGGCACGACCATTCATCTGACCGGAAATCTGCCGCTTGCGCTCACCGAGAATATGATCGACGGCAGCTCCCACCGCGGCGATGCGAAGCGCCACGTCGCCTTCCGGCGTGCGCGGACCAAACCCCTTGGGAAATTCCTCGGCGATGAAGCCGGTCGACAGATTGCCCTGCGCGCCAGCGCGGATGGTTCATCAGCGCCGACAGGAACGGAATGTTGTGCCGGATGCCGTCGATGTAGAAGGCGTCGAGCGCATGCGACTGCGCCTCGATGGCGGCGGCACGTGACGGCGCGTGCGTCACGAGCTTGGCGATCATCGGATCGTAGTAGATCGAGATCTCGCCGCCCTCCTGCACGCCGGTGTCGTTGCGCAGCGTGATGTCATCCGACCTTGCTCTCCGCCGGCGGACGGTACTTCACGAGACGACCGATCGACGGCAGGAAATTGCGGAACGGGTCCTCGGCGTAGACGCGCGATTCCACGGCCCAGCCGGTCAGCGTGACGTCCTTCTGCGCCAGCGCCAGCTTCTCGCCGGCGGCGACGCGGATCATCTGCTCGACCAGATCGATGCCGGTGACCAGCTCGGTCACCGGATGCTCGACCTGAAGCCGCGTGTTCATTTCGAGGAAGTAGAAGCTCTTGTCCTGTCCCGCGACGAATTCGACGGTGCCTGCGGAATCGTAGTTCACGGCCTTCGCCAGCGCGACCGCCTGCTCGCCCATCTTGCGGCGCGTCGCTTCGTCGAGCAGCGGCGACGGCGCTTCCTCGATCACCTTCTGGTTGCGGCGCTGGATCGAACATTCGCGTTCGCCGAGATAGATCACGTTGCCGTGCTTGTCGCCGAGCACCTGGATCTCGATGTGACGCGGATCGACGATGAACTTCTCGATGAAGACGCGGTCGTCGCCGAATGACGACTTTCGCTTCCGCCTTGGCGAGGCTGAAACCTTCCGCGACTTCGGATTTCGAATGCGCGATGCGCATGCCCTTGCCGCCGCCGCCGGCCGACGCCTTGATCATCACCGGATAGCCGATCTCATCGGCGATCTTCACGGCATGCATGTCATCTTCGATCACGCCGAGGTGGCCCGGAACGGTGGACACGTTCGCCTTGGCTGCAGCCTTCTTCGAATTCGATCTTGTCGCCCATCGCGGCGATGGCGCCGGGGTTTGGACCGATGAAGACGATGCCCGCCGCTTCCAGCGCGCGCGGAAACGCCTCGCGCTCTGACAGGAATCCGTAGCCGGGATGCACGGCTTCCGCGCCGGTCTGGCGGCAGGCCTCGACGATCTTCTCGATTACGAGATAGCTTTCGGCGGCCTGCGGCGGTCCGATGAAGACCGCTTCGTCCGCCATCTCGACATGGAGCGCATCGCGGTCGGCCTCCGAATAGACGGCGACCGTCTTGATGCCCATACGGCGCGCGGTCTTGATGACCCGGCAGGCGATTTCGCCGCGATTGGCGATCAGGATCTTTTTGAACATGCGAGTTATTTCTTGATCTGTTTATGTCGAGGGCGGGCTCCGGGCTGGCCAATCTTCAGCGGGCGCAATTTGGCATGCGCGGCGGGTTGTAACAATTCTGTCGCAGACAAAAACTACACCGACTTACCGTTCGGCATAGCTGCACTGACTCGGCACATCCTTCAGAAGCGAGATCCTCATGCGCCGCACCATCCCGGTCGTTTCCCTCGCTTTTCTGGCGTTATCGTCCATCTATGGCTTTCGCCCAAAACAACCAGCCTCGCAACCTGATTCTGTTCGTTCCGGACGGTCTGCGCGCACTCAAAGTGACGCCCGAAACCGCACCCGCGATGGCCGCAGATTCGCGACAAGGGCGTGAATTTCAAAAACTCCCACTCCCTGTTCCCGACCTTCACCATGGCCAATGCGTCCGGCATGTCGACCGGACACTATCTCGGCGACACCGGCACGTTCAGCAACTCGATCTATACCGGCCACCCGGTGCAGTCGGCCCAGCCAGACGGCACTGTCGTGCCGTTTATCGAGCACGATCAGGTTCTGCGCGATGTCGACGAGCAGTTCAACGGCGACTATCTCAACGAGGAGACCCTGCTTGAAGGCCGCGCGCGAGGCCGGCTTCAGCACCGCCGCCATCGGCAAGGTCGGCCCGACGCTGCTGTTCGACCACACCGAGCGGACCGGCACGAAGACCATCACCATCGACGACCAGACCGGCGCCGTCGAAAAGGACGGCAAGCTGATCGGCATTCCGCTGTCCGACGAGATGAAGGCCGCGCTGAGCGCCGCGAACCTTCCGCTCATCGCGCCCGGGACGCGGCGACAACGGCAAGGCCGGCGACGCGAAGACGCCCGGCACGGTCGTCGCCAATCTCGAACAGCAAGGATTATTTCGCCGACGTCGCCAGCAAGGTCGTGCTGCCGATGTTCAAGGCGCGCAACAAGCCGTTCGTGCTGGTGTTCTGGTCGCGCGATCCGGACGGCACGCAGCACAACCAGGGCGACAGTCTCAACACCGTGACGCCGGGCATCAACGGACCGACCTCGCTTGCCGCGATCAAGAACGCCGACAACAATCTCGCGCAGCTCCGCAAGGCGCTGGACGATCTCGGCCTCTCCGCCACGACCAACATCATCGTCTCCGCCGATCACGGCTTCTCGACGATCTCGAAGGAGAGCAAGACCAGTCCGACGGTGAAAGGACACCTATCCCGACACGCCGGAAGGCTTCCTGCCGCTCGGCTTCCTCGCCATCGATCTGTCGAAGGCGCTGGACCTGCCGCTGTTCGATCCCAACGACAAGAACGCGCGCGTCGGCGACAACGCTTATCCGAAGGCCGGCAACGGCCTGCTCGGCAAGGACCCGACTGAAGCCGGATCTCGTCGTCGCCACCAATGGCGGCTCCGATCTGATCTATCTGCCGAACAGCGACCGCAAGCTGGCGGACCGCACGGTGCAAGGCGCTGCTCGAGCAGGATTACGTCAGCGGCATTTTCGTCGATGACAAGCTTGGGACGCTTTCCCGGCACGCTGCCGCTGTCGTCTCTCAACCTGAAGCGGCAAGGCTGTGACGCCGCATCCGTCCATCGTCGTCAACTTCCGCTCCTATTCCAGCGGTTGCGACGAGCCGATGCTGTGTTCGGTCGAGGTCGCCGACACGGTGCTGCGGCAGGGCCAGGGCATGCACGGCAGTTTCAGCCGCGGCGACACCATGAACTTCATGGCGGCGATCGGACCAGACTTCAAAGCCGGCTATGTCAATACGCTTCCGGTCAGCAATGCCGACGTCGGCATCACCGCTGCTCAGCTTCTCGGCCTCACACCGCAAGCCCAACGGCACGCTGATCGGCCGCGTGATGACGGAAGCGATGCCGAACGGAGCAACGCCCAAGAGCTTCACCGGCACGCTCAGCTGGCAAGCCGGCACGCCAATGGCCTGCGCACGGTGCTGCAGTTCCAGCGCGTCCTGGAGCAACGCTATTTCGATGTGGCGGGATTTCCGGGACGCACGGTCGGCCTTCCGGAGGCGACCAAAACGGCAGGCGCCAAATAACGCCTGCCGGTCGAAAGCGTTTTCGAGCGAAGTGGCTACCGGTTCGCGTGAAGAAAACGCGTCAAAACAAAAATCTAGAACTTCGGTCCTGATTCAATCAGAACCGAAGCTCTAGACCTCGGAATTACATTCCGAGGTCGAACATAGTTCGGCAACGCTACCAGCGGCAGCGTCGCGGCACCGATCAGTGTCGCGACGAGTGCCATCAGCTTGCGATTGCTGCGGCGCTTGCCGCGCATCTGAGCCGCAATCCATTCCAGCACTTCGATATTAACGCCGATGGCCTGGGTGGGCGCCCAGCTTTCAATGGCGGTGTCCGGCGACAACGCAACTGAACGCGGCGGCACCGGCAGACCGGAAGCCGACGCTGCGTGATGCACGATCGCCTTGGCGAACAGATCGTCGAAACGACCCTCATCGCTGCGTTCCGACGCAGCTTCGTTGATCTCGAACAGGGCTTCCGCCTCTGCCCGGCTGACCGGCAGATTGGCCACGGCCATCGCATTCAGGATGCGCATGCACCATGCAACGTCCACCGCATCGATGGCGCGCGAGAAGTGAACGCGGCCTTCGGTCGTGGGTCCCTCGCCCGTGATTACTCCATCACGGACAATGCCAAGCGCTCGGGCCGCAAGACCGCGGTCCGCGCTTGCGGACGGTTTCGATGTCCGGATCAAATCGGGGAGATTGGCTGTAGAACTCAAAGGGGCAGACATGTTACTTTTCTCTTGCTGTGTACCGCAGCATTTTCATGCGGACGTAAACGAAGCCTTAATGAAGCGATATTGAGTCACATTCTTCCTTAATGGTTGCAGATTGGTCGCAGGCGACGTCTGCAGGGTTCACGGAGTGGCAGTGGGAGTCGGCGGCCATTGCGGCGCCTCGGCGTCAAATTCGGGGCATCCCGGAAACGTGAAAACGAAGCCGGCAGACACAACTATTCGGCAACGAGAGCAAAGGCAGCACAGGACTTTCGCGAACCGTTCCGGCCAGGGAAAAATCTTGTCCTTTTTGCTCCCCTGTTTCGCTCAAGGACCCTGCCCGTTATATCTCCCGGCATAGAATTTTTCTGTAAACGCAAGCACATGAGGTCAAACGATGACTCTTCAGATTGGCGCAGTGGCACCCGATTTCGAGGCAGACACCACGGAGGGGCATATCCACTTTCACGACTGGATCGGCAACAGCTGGGCTATGCTCTTCTCCCATCCGAAAGACTTTACGCCTGTTTGCACCACTGAACTTGGAACCATCGCCCGACTGAAGCCCGAGTTCGACAAGCGTGGCGTCAAGCTGATCGGACTGAGTGTCGACCCGGTCGATAAGCACGAAAAGTGGTGCAGAGGACATCAAGGAAACCCAGGGCTTCGCACCGAACTATCCGATGATCGGCGACACCGATCTCAAAGTGGCCAAGCTCTACAACATGCTACCCGCGGACACGGCCGGTGACGCGAATTCCAGAACTGCGACCGACAACGCGACGGTGCGAACCGTCTTCATCATCGGCCCCGACAAGAAGATCAAGCTGGTGCTGGTTTATCCCATGACCACCGGACGCAACTTCGATGAGATTTTGCGCGTGATTGACTCGCTTCAGCTCACGGCGAAACACCGCGTCGCCACGCCGGCTGACTGGAAGCAAGGCGAAGACGTCATTATCGCCGGCTCAGTCTCCGACGACGAAGCCAAGACCATCTATCCGGGCGGCTGGAAATCGCCGAAGCCATATATCCGGATCGTTCCGCAGCCGAAGTAAGCTGTCACCATCCAAACAAAAAGGGACGCATCATGCGTCCCTTTTTCATTTGCCAACGTGAAGGGCTTCAAGCTGCTCTGACACCCTCAAGGAACCGGTTGACTTCAGCCTTGAGGTGCAGGCTGTCGTCACTCAATGTCTGCGCGGACTTAAAAATTTCGTCGGATGTGAGCCCAGTCTCGTTCGCGCCACGCGCAACGTTTCCAACATTGGTCGCAACATCCGTCGTCACACTCGCGGCCGCCTGCACGCTGCGCGCAATTTCCTGGGTAGCCGCTCCCTGCTCCTCAACCGCCGCGGCGATGGAGGTGGCGATGTTGCTGATACGCGAGATCGTCTGCCCGATAGCCCTGATGGCCGACACGGATTCCTGGGTCGCGGACTGCATGTTGACAATGTGGCTGCTGATTTCGTCCGTGGCTTTCGCAGTTTGTCCAGCGAGGTTTTTGACCTCTTGGGCGACGACGGCAAATCCCCGGCCCGCATCGCCCGCACGCGCCGCTTCGATGGTTGCGTTGAGGGCAAGAAGGTTGGTCTGTTCCGCGATGGACGTAATCAGCTTCACGACATCGCCGATACGATCTCCTGCTTTCGACAAGTCAGCGATGCGCTCGTCGGTTTGCGCCGCCTGCTGAACCGCGGTCGCCGCGATACCGTTGGATTCCTGAACCTGCCGGCTGATCTCCGTAATGGAACTGGACAATTCTTCCGAAGCTGCGGCGGCATTGCGCACATGTTCGGACGCTTTTTCCGATGCGCCGGCAGAATCATTCGACAGATGCGCGGTGGTGCGGGCTGTTTCCGTTAGCTGCTTTGCTGCCGCTTCGAACTGGCTGGATGAATTCAGGACATTATCGATGATCCCACCCACATTCGTCTGGAAATCATCGACGAAATTCCGCAACTCGGCCTTGCGCTGTTCACCGGCCTGTTGTTCGGCAGCCTTTCGCTCCGCTTCCAAGCGGCGGCGCTCCAGCGAATTATTCTTGAACACCCCGAGTGGTCCGCGCGATCTCGCCAATTTCATCATGGCGATTGACATGGTCGATCTGGATGTGAGGATTTCCCTCAGCCAGCGAAGTCAGCGAATTGGTGACCGACCGCAACGGGCGTGTTGCCCCCCTCACGATGAACATCGTCAGCACCAACACGAGCAATGCACCGAGCACTGCTGCGATGGTCATCATCGTGATGGCGTGCATCAGCATCGTGTCGAGTGGCGCCGTCGGAATTCCGACATAGAGAATGCCCACAACCTTTCCGGCGGCATTGAACACCGGCTGGTAGGCTGTAATGAAACGATTGCCGAACAGGACCGCCGGCCCCTTGTAAGCGGTGCCAAACCGGACCACCGGCTGCCCGGGGTGATCTGATGCGAGTTGAGTGCCAACCGCCCTGTCGCCGTTTTCCTTCTTCAGGTTGGTCGTGCGACGGACGAACTGGTTTTTCTCATCGTCATAGACAAAAATCGTGGCGGTTCCGCCGATATAGCCGGTCGCCCGATCGACGGTCTTGTGATCCTTGAATTCAGGCATTGCGGGAATTTCAACCCTGTCGACGACGCCATCCTTGATCGAGACCTTTGCGTCGCCATAAACTTCCGCGAATGTGAGCGCGAGCGTCCGCAGGTTGATCTCAAGATCGGATTTGGCACGAGCGTCGAACTCGTTGCTCAATGACCAATAGGCTGCACCAACGACCATCGCGGTGTTGATTGCGATCAAAAATGCAGCGCAAATCACGGCCTTGGGGCCGAGCTTGAATCGGAAGAATGCAAGGGAATTCTTATTCCAGCCGAATGCCATGTTGCAGGGTCCTGAAAATAGGTTTGCGATCTAAAATACCAAACTATGACCGTATATCTTTACCGCTCCATTAATGATCATTGTCCGGCCAGTGCCCGCTTTCATCGACGGCACGATCTTTCACCTCCAAGGACCCGCATGTCTCGATGACGAGTATCAGTGCGCCGGTCATCGTCTGGTTCCGTGACGATTTACGGCTGTCGGATCATCCGGCACTGCATGCCGCCGCCGGCAGCGGTGCGCCAGTGATCTGCCTCTACGTGCTGGATGAGGACAGCATGGCCGCTCGTCCTCCCCGTGGGCGCCCACTTGGCGCGGCGTCACGCTGGTGGCTCGCGCAGTCGCTCCGGGCGCTGGATGCGAGCCTGGAGCGCTTGGGGCAGACGTTGGTGCTGCGTCGCGGACAGGCCGCCAAGATCGTCCCCACCGTCGCGAAAGACACCAACGCCGCCAGCGTGAACTGGATCGCAAGTGATATCGTCGGCCAGGCAGCGGTCGAGCGCGAGGTCGCGCACGCACTTAAAGACATTGGCGTGGAGTACCACGCCTTTGCGAGCGACCTTCTCGCGAGGCCTTCCACTGCGCGCAACAAGGAAGGCCGTGGCCTTCGCGTCTTCACACCGTTCTGGAAGCGGATCTTGAGCCTTGGCGATCCGCCGAAACCCCTACCCGCGCCCAAGACCTTGAAAGCTGGACCGCATATCGAGAGCGAGGATCCCGCAACCTGGAATCTGGAGCCGACGAACCCGGACTGGGCTGGAGGATTGCGCGAAGCGTGGACGCCGGGAGAAGCATCGGCTCAGGCCCGCCTCAAAGAGTTTCTTGATCACGGCATCACGGGCTACGCGACATTGCGGGATCGCCCCGATCGCGACGGCACCTCAAGACTGTCACCGCACTTGCGGTTTGGCGAAATCAGTCCGCGTCAGATCTGGTACACGGCACATTTCGCCGCAGAGCAAAGGCCTGCCATTACTAGCGATGTCGAAAAATTTCTCAGCGAACTTGGGTGGCGGGAATTTTCGCGTCACCTGCTGTTCGATCTGCCTCAACTGGCAGCACAAAATCTCCAGTCTTCGTTTGACGAATTCCCATGGCGTCGCGATGCCAAAGCGCTGCGGGCGTGGCAGCGCGGCCAGACCGGATATCCCATCGTCGATGCTGGAATGCGTGAGCTTTGGCACACCGGCATCATGCACAACCGCGTTCGCATGGTCGTCGCATCGTTTCTCGTCAAGCATCTGCTGATCGACTGGCGCGACGGCGAGAAATGGTTCTGGGACACGCTTGTCGATGCCGACCCCGGCAGCAATCCGGCAAGCTGGCAGTGGGTCGCGGGTTCAGGCGCCGATGCCGCGCCCTACTTTCGGATATTCAACCCCGTCCTGCAGGGCGAGAAATTTGATCCTGACGGCACCTACGTCTCGAAATGGGTGCCTGAACTGGCCCGGCTGCCTGCAAAGATGATTCATCATCCGTGGGATGCGACGCCAATGGAGCTGGCAGCAGCAGACGTTGTGTTGGGAAAAACCTATCCCGAACCGATCATCGATCACAAAGCAGCGCGCGCACGGGCTCTCGCAGCCTATGCCACGACGCGCACCGGTTAGATGGATCACGCTCGCATCTTGTTTTTGTTCACGAGCAGCACAGCGGCGGCACAGAGCACCATTCCAGCGATCGCGATGATGTCCAGCCGCTCATCGAACAACAGATAAGCCATCAGCGCGGTCACGCCCGGGACCAGATAGAACAGACTTGCTACGCTGGTCGCGGCGGAGCGCCGGATCAGCCAGTACAGCAATCCCACCGACCCAACCGACAACATGATAACCAGCCACATCAGTGCGAAAACAAACTGATGGCTCCAATCGATCACACGGGTCTCGAACAGCCATGCCCCGACAGCAAAAAGAGTTCCCGCGAACGTAAACTGAATCAAATTTCCCGCCCGCCAATCGATGCCGCTGCAAAACCGCTTTTGATAGAGCGTCCCCAGCGTGATGCCGAGCAGCGATACACCGGACGCAAGCCAGCCCCATCCCTCGGCTCCCGATGTCGAGCGGTTATGCAGAACAAGGAGCGTGCCCGCCAGTCCAAGCAGCAAGCCGGTCCACTGCATTGGCGTCACACGCTCTCCAAGCCAGCGATTGGCCAGCGTCGAAGTCAGGATAGGCTGCAGCCCGGGAATGAGCGCCGATAGGCCTGCCGGTATCGAATGGAAAATCGCCAGCGTCGTTCCGCCAAGATAAAATCCATGCACCAGCAGTCCGGCGATCGCACTGTGGACGATCCCGGCCCGATTCGGCCATTTCGGACGAGTGATGGCGGCGATGAGCGCCATCAGCAGCACGACGAAGACCATCCGCACCGTGAGGTAGGTCAGCGGCTCGGCTCCCGCCAGCACGTATTTGGTGCCGATAAATCCGGTGCTCCACAGCAGCACGAAGATTGCCGGCACAGCACGTGCAGCAATCGATTCTGATGACGAATGTTTGGAAGGCTCGCTCATTTGCGCGACTGATTGCCTGATCATATGCTATCGAGCAATCGTCAAATGTGCTGAGCCGCGCGCCTAAAAACGCAGACCAACAAGCAAACCTGAAAGGACACAGTCATGGATGTTCGCGCCGCCGTCGCCATCGCTGCCGGAAAACCGCTTGAAATCACCACGGTCCAGCTCGAAGGGCCTCGCGAAGGCGAAGTGATGGTTGAGGTCAAGGCGACGGGCGTGTGTCATACTGATGAATTCACGCTGTCAGGCGCCGATCCGGAAGGTCTCTTCCCCGCTATTCTCGGCCATGAGGGCGCAGGCATTGTCGTCGATGTCGGCAAGGGCGTTACCAGCGTCAAGAAGGGTGACCACGTCATCCCGCTGTACACGCCGGAATGCCGTCAGTGCCCATCCTGCTTGTCGCGCAAGACCAACCTCTGCACCGCGATTCGCAGCACACAGGGCCAGGGCCTGATGCCGGACGGCACGTCGCGCTTCTCAATGGGCGGCAAGCCGATCCACCACTACATGGGCACCTCGACATTCGCGAATTACACGGTGCTGCCGGAGATCGCGGTGGCGAAAATCCGTGAAGACGCGCCGTTCGACAAGGTCTGCTATATCGGCTGCGGTGTCACCACCGGCATCGGCGCCGTGATCAACACCGCCAAGGTCGAACAAGGCGCCAAGGCCATTGTCTTCGGTCTCGGCGGCATCGGACTGAACGTGCTCCAGGGTCTGCGCCTGGCGGGCGCTGACATGATCATCGGCGTCGACCTCAATAACGAGCGCAAGGCGTGGGGCGAGCGGTTCGGCATGACGCATTTCGTCAATCCAAATGACGTGGGCAAGGACCTGGTCCCTCACCTCGTCAACATGACCAAGACCAAGGAAGACCAGATCGGCGGCGCCGACTATACGTTCGACTGCACGGGCAACGTCACGGTGATGCGGCAGGCCCTCGAAGCCTGCCATCGCGGCTGGGGCCAATCCATCGTCATCGGTGTTGCGCCTTCCGGTGCTGAAATCGCGACCCGGCCGTTCCAATTGGTGACGGGGCGTGTCTGGAAAGGCACCGCATTTGGTGGCGCGCGTGGCCGCACCGACGTGCCGAAGATCGTCGACTGGTACATGGACGGCAAGATCCAGATCGATCCGATGATCACGCACGTGATGCCGCTCAATGACATCAACAAGGCGTTCGACCTGATGAAGCGCGGCGAGTTGATCCGGGGCGTGGTGACGTTCTGACGATGGCCACACGCTTGCAATTTGCGACCGTTGACGTGTTTACGTCGGATCAGTTCAACGGCAACCCCCTCGCCGTTGTGCTGAATGCCGAAGGCCTGTCGTCATCGCAAATGCAAGCGATTGCGGCGGAGTTCAATCTGGCGGAAACGACATTCGTGTCGCCGCCGCAGGACCCTACCCACACCGCAGAGGTGCGGATCTTCACCCCACGTGGTGAAATGCCGTTTGCCGGTCATCCGAATATCGGCACGGCCTACGTGCTGGCTCGCGCCGGTGAAAGCTACGGCCGGATCATTACCGGCGATCGCGTGATCTTCGAGGAGAAAGCGGGCCTCGTTCCGATCGATCTGCTGCGCGACGGAGAGACGATCGTAGGCGCGCGACTGGCTTCGCCGCGGCGCCTCGCTGTAAGTGGTGACATTGCGCCCGAACTGGTGGCGTCGGCCTGCGGCATTACCACCGACGAGATCGAGGTCAAACATCACCGGCCATGCATCGCGTCCTGCGGTGCTGCCTTCATTCTTGCCGAAGTAAAGAACCACGATGCGCTGGTCAGAGCGATCGCCCGCGCCGATGTGTTCAGGCTCGAAGTCTCGAAACACCGTTCGACCAGCATTCTGCTTTACACGCAGGTCAATGAAAAAGGCATCGACATTAGGGCGCGAATGTTCGCACCACTGCACGGCATTCCCGAAGACCCCGCCACCGGCAGCGCGAACGTTGCACTGATCGGGCTGCTGGCGCAGCTTCGCCCGGAACGGGACATCACGCTGTCGAAGACGATTGCTCAAGGTGTCGAGATGGGCCGCCCCAGTCTGCTCTTCACCACTGCCGAGAAACAGCAAGGCGTTGTGACAGCAACGTACGTCGGAGGCCGTTGCGTGCCGGTGATGACGGGATCGATCGAATTGGCCTGACGCGTCCGCGCTACGTCCGTTCGAACGAGCCTTCGAACACATTGCGGTGCCGTGACCCGGCAGCGCGCGCGGGCCGGCATAGGTGGTTTGGCGCAGCGTATTGCGCCCCATCAGGAACTTGCCCGTGATGCAAAGCGCTGAATGACTCTAGTTGCTGTCATCGCATATGGCTGACAGGCGGCTTAGCCGAGCGATTGCTACAGCGATCTAATTAATCGGAAGGAGGCATCGTTCGATGCCTCCTTCCCTTTTTTTACTTCAGTCCAACCCGCTTATGCGAAGTGGAAGTCGTTGATATTCAGGCTTGCCTTGGACACGCCGGTCAATGTGAGCGTCGATCCGTCAGCATAGGCGATCGCCGCTCCACCGACCGCGTCGTGGAGTCGGCGAAAGCGATCGCGGCATCTCTGTCAGTCCTGCTGCCATACATCAATTGTCGCAGCGCTTTTCAATCGCGCTGAATGCAGCTAGTCTATTTTTCTCGCTCAATTCTGATGTGTGTTTTCGTCGCTCGATTGTGGTCTGTTTTTTCTCGCTCAATTCATAAGCTCGATGTGCGGGAGGGCGTTATGGCTGCAGGCATCGTTTCTCTCAGCGGTACAACAACTCAAAATCAAACTTTGGCGATAAACGTCACAGACGTTGATGGCATCCCGGCGGGAGCCCCCATCGCCTACCAGTGGCAGCAGAGCACCGACAACGGCGTGACCTGGACCGAGATTGCGGAGGCAGCCACGGGTTCTCTGAGGTTGCAGCAGGCATACGTCGGCAGGCTCGTCCGAGCCGTCGTGAGCTACACCGATGCCGCGGGAAATGCAGAGCAAGCCTTCAGCGCCGCAACTGCGTCCGTCGCCAACGTCAATGACGTGGGCATAGCCAGCATCACCGGTACGGCGGTTCAAGGTCAGACGCTTACAGCGGGCGTTACCGATCTGGACGGATTGGCGAACGTGGCAATCACGTACCGCTGGCAGCAGCTGATCAACGGCACTGGAGTAACATCGCAAATGCCACGGCGGCGACCTATACGCTTCAGGCCGCACAGGTCGGCCGGCAGGTGCGGCTTCGCGTCACCTACACGGATCAGCTGGGCGGGGCTGAATCCAATCGGACGAGTTCGGCTACGCCGTCGATCGTTGCGACCAATCCTGCCGGTAACGACGTCGGCATCGTTTCTCTGAGTGGCACTCCGACGCAGAACCAGGTGCTCGCCGCAAACGTGACGGACGTCGACGGCCTCCCGTCCGGGACTCCCATCGGCTACCAGTGGCAGCAGAGCTCGGATGGTGGCGTCACGTGGAGCGATATCGCTGGTGCGACGGCCAAGGCGCTGACACTCGAACAGGCGCAGGTTGCGAGACTGGTCCGTGCCGTCGTTACCTATGTTGACGCCGCAGGCAGCGCTGAGTTCGGTCGCCAGCACGGCGACAACGGCGGTCGCTAACGTCAATGATGTCGGCGTTGTGGCAATAACGGGCACGCCAGTTTCAGGGCAGACCCTGAGGGCCGGAGTCACCGATGCCGACGGGCTGGCGAACGTTTCGATCACGTACCGCTGGCAGCAGTTGATCGGCACCACATGGAGCAACATCGCCAATGCCACGGCGGCGACCTATACGCTTCAAGCCGCACAGGTCGGCCGGCAAGTTCGCGTGATCGCGAGCTATTCCGACCAATTGGGGAGCGCCGAAAACAACCGCACCAGCCAAGCCCACACCCTCGGTCGTGACCGCCAACAATCATCCCGGTGTGGTGAGCATCAGCGGGACGCCGACGCAGAACCAGACATTGACCGCGGCGGTGAGCGACGTGGACGGAGTGCCGGCCTCGATCGCCTATCAGTGGCAGCAGAGCGCGAACGGCAGCACGTGGAGCAACATCAACGGTGCGACGGCGAGCACGCTGACCCTCGGCGCAGGCCCAGGTCGGCAATTTCGTACGGGCCACGAGCCACCTATACGGACAGCCTCGGCAGCAGCGAGACGCCGGTGAGCCTCGCGACCGTACAGCGGTGGCCAACGTCAACGACGTCGGCGCCGTCACGATCAACGGCACGGCGACCCAGAACCAGATTCTGACGGCCAGCGTCGCGGATATCGACGGCGTGCCGGCGAGCATCACCTATCGGTGGCAGAGCAGCATCGACGGCACCACCTGGACGAATCTCGCCGCCACAACGTCGAGCCTCACCCTCGACAGCAGCCTGGTCGGCAAGCGCGTCCGGGTGAATGCCACCTACACCGACCTGTTCGGCAGCAACGAGAACGTGACCAGCCCGGCGACGGCGCCGGTTGCGGCGGCCAGTTCGACCCACCAGCTCTCTTCACCACCCAGACGCCCGCTCAACCGAACTTCACCGACGGGCCAGGGGTGGATTAGGAGTTCGGGATGCGCTTCACCAGCGACAATCCCGGACGTGATCCAGGCGATCCGGTACTACAAGGCCCCGAGCGAGACGGGCACGCATGTCGGGCACATCTGGTCGGCCACGGGCCAGCCGCTGGCGACGATCACGTTCACGAACGAAGGCACATCGGGCTGGCAGCAGCAGGCGCTCGCCACGCCGCTGACCATCAATGCCGGCACGACCTACGTGGTCTCGGTCAACGCCAACAGCTACTACGTCTCCACCACGCAGGGCTTCGCGTCCGGCATCAGCAATGGTGGCCTGAACGCCCCGGTGGGTGCCGGCGTCTACGACTTCACCCCGGGTGTCTTCCCGACCGCCGTCTATCAGAACAAAAACTACTTCCGCGACGTCGTGTTCGCTGCGGGATCGTCGAATCCCAGCAATCACGCGGGCACGGTGAGCGTCAGCGGGACACCGACGCAGAATCAGATTCTGACGGCCAGCGGTCAGCGGACGCAGACGGCGTACCCGGCACTGTCGCCTATCAGTGGCAGCAGAGCGCGAACGGCAGCACGTGGAGCAACATCAATGGCGCGACGGCGAGCACGCTGACCCTCGGCGCAGGCCCAGGTCGGCAACTTCGTGCGGGTCACGAGCCACCTATACGGACATGCCTCGGCAGCAGCGAGACGCCGGTGAGCCCCGCGACCGTGACAGCGGTGGCCAACGTCAACGATATCGGCGCCGTCGCGATCAGCGGCACGGCGACCCAGAACCAGATTCTGACGGCCAGCGTCACGGATATCGACGGCGTGCCGGCGAGCATCACCTATCAGTGGCAGAGCAGCATCGACGGCACCACCTGGACGAATCTCACCGCCACAACGTCGAGCCTCACCCTCGACAGCAGCCTCGTCGGCAAGCGCGTCCGGACGAATGCCGTCTACACCGATCTGCTCGGCACGAGCGAAAGCGTGACGAGCGCAGCAACGGCGCTCGTCGCAGGCTCCAACAATCATCCCGGCGTGGTGAGCATCAGCGGGACGCCGTCGCAGAACCAGATATTGACCGCGGCGGTGAGCGATGCGGACGGAGTGCCGGCCTCGGTCGCCTATCAGTGGCAGCAGAGCGCGAACGGCAGCACGTGGAGCAACATCAATGGCGCGACGGCGAGCACGCTGACCCTCGGGCAGGCCCAGGTCGGCAGCTTCGTACGTGCCACAGCCACCTATACGGACATCCTCGGCAGCAGCGAGACGCCGGCGAGCCTCGCGACCGTCACAACGGTGGCCAACGTCAACGACGTCGGCGCCGTCGCGATCAACGGCACGGCGACCCAGAACCAGATTCTGACGGCCAGCGTCGCGGATCTCGACGGCGTGCCGGCGAGCATCATCTATCGCTGGCAGAGCAGCACCGACGGCACCACCTGGACGGATCTCGCCGCCACAACGTCGAGCCTCACCCTCGACAGCAGCCTCGTCGGCAAGCGCGTCCGGGTGAATGCCACCTACACCGACCTGCTCGGCACGAGCGAAAGCGTGACGAGCACGGCAACGGCGCCGGTTGCGGCTGCTGAATTCCGGCCCCACGAGCCTCTTCACCACCCAGACGCCCGCTCAACCGAACTTCACCGACGGGCCAGGGGTGGATTGGGAGTCGGGATGCGCTTCACCAGCGACAATCCCGGACGTGATCCAGGCGATCCGGTACTACAAGTCCCCCAGCGAGACGGGCACGCATGTCGGACACATCTGGTCGGCCACGGGCCAGCCGCTGGCGACGGTCACGTTCACGAACGAAGGCACATCGGGCTGGCAACAGCAGGCGCTCGCCACGCCGCTGACCATCAATGCCGGCACGACCTACGTCGTCTCCGTCAACACCAACAGCTACTACGCCTTCACCTCGCAGGGCTTCGCCTCCGGCATCAGCAACGGCGGCCTGAACGCCCCGGTGGGCGCCGGCGTCTACAACGACACTCGCGGGCGTCTTCCCGACCCTCGTCTATCAGAACGAGAACTACTTCCGCGATGTCGTGTTCACTCCAGCCTCCGTCATTTCATTGCTCAACAATGCGACGATCTACGTCAGTGAAACGGCCGGCACCGCAACCATCACCGTCGCACGCTCCGGCGACCTCCAGTCTCAAGCGACTGTGGAGTACACGACGAATGAGATCGGCAGCGCCGGAGCGGCGCAGGCTGGATTGGACTTCATCCAACCCACGTTCAATGGTCGAGCGAACACGGGCCAGGTCGTCTTCGGACCCGGCGAGAGCACCAAGAGCTTCACCATCCCGATCGTGAACGATCAGCTCGTCGAGGGCAGCGAGACGTTCGCCGTCGGCATTCAGAATCCCGGATCCGGCTCCCTCGGAGTCCCCCGCACGGTGCTCGTCACCATTGTGGACGACGATTCCCCCGCCACGATCTCCATGGCGGACGTGGCGGTGAGCGTTGCCGAGAGCACACCGACAGCGATCCTCACGCTGCTGCGCAGCGGCAGCATCGATCAAGCCGCCACCGTCGACTTCGCGACGAGCAACGGCAGCGCGCTCGCGGGATCGGACTACACGGCCTCGTCGGGCACCGTCACCTTCGCCGCTGGCCAGGTGACCCAGACCATCTCGGTCCCGATCATCAACGATACCGATAGCGGAGAGCGACGAGAGCTTCACGGTCACCTTGAGCAATCCAACGGGTGCCGCTCTCGGCGCCCAGTCGACCACCACCGTGAGCATCCTCGACAACGACAACCTCAATCTCGGCAGTCTGGTGCGCCAGACCGCCGTGACGGGGTTGAGCGAGCCAACGGCGATCGATTGGACGCCCGATGGGCGCTACATGGTTGTTGCCCAGAAGGGCGGCATCGTGCGCGTGGTGGACAACGGCACACTGCGGTCGACGCCGCTCATCGATCTTTCGAGCGAGGTCAATACGGCCGGTGATCGCGGACTGCTGGGGATTGCGATCAACCCGAATTTCGCAACCAACCCCTACATCTACCTGCTCTACACCTACGATCCGCCCGAGACGGCGGGCAGGACGGGTGCGGCGGCACCCGATCAGGACGGCAACCGCCCTTCTCGACTGGTGAGGGTGACCGTCAACCCTACCACCATGATCGCCGATCCCGCGAGCAAGGTCGTACTGTTAGGCAAGAACAGCATCTGGGCCTATACGAGCCGTCCCGACGTGAACAGCAACGGCGATCGCAGCATTGTTCCTTCAGGTATCGTGAACGGCACCACCATAACGGCCCCCGCCAACCAGATAGAGATCGGAACGCAGGACAACGATCCGGACCGCGCAGGGATTCAGAATCAGAACATTCGCGATTATCTCGCGACGGACGGCGACTCGCATTCCATCGGCGCCGTTCATTTTGGCCCCGATGGCTATCTCTACGTCACCGTGGGCGACGGCACGTCATATAACTTCGCGGATCCTCGCGCCGTGCGCGTCCAGGACATCCACAATCTCTCGGGCAAGCTGTTGCGGATCGATCCGACCACAGGTGAGGGAGCGCCCGGCAATCCGTACTATCAGGCCAGCGATCCAAACAGCAACCAGTCGAAAGTGTTCTACTACGGTGTCCGCAACGCCTACCGCTTCAGCTTCGATCCGGTCACCAATCTGCCCGTGGTCGGAGATGTGGGTTGGACCACCTGGGAAGAGATCAATACCGGCCCGGCCGGGACCAATTTCGGTTGGCCCTACCTCGAAGGCCCAGGCAGGACCGGCAGTTACCAAGACCTCGCGCAGGCAATGACTTTCTACAACAACGGCAACCGCAACAATGCCACGGACCAACCTGCCGTCTTCCCCATCCTGTCGCGCAGCCACGGCAGCCCGGACAATGCCGCTGCGATCACCGCGGGAGATTTCTACAATCAGAACACCATGATCTTCGACGATGTTCTCAATGGCAATCTCTACGCGGCCACGTTGAACGCGAGCCGGCAGGTCACGAACGTCCAGGTGGTCGATACGGGCATACCCGGCATCGTCGACCTGCAGAAGGGGCCCGACGGCTCGCTTTACGGTGCCGATGTGTACGATGGCACGATCCGGCGTTGGGTGGACTCCTCGACCACCACTGCGAGCGCGCTGGGCCTCGTGGCGACGCCCTTCTGACGCGGCGGACGGATACTTTCGTCGTGCGCGTGCATCAGCGCCGCGCCGGAAGCAGAGGTCGCATGATGTCCGCTTCGCGCCAATTTCAAACATCGAACGCGCGCTATGCGCTTGTCGAATATCGCCTTGCATT
Source organism: uncultured Alphaproteobacteria bacterium (assembly GCA_963751855.1). Lineage (GTDB taxonomy): Bacteria > Pseudomonadota > Alphaproteobacteria > Rhizobiales > Xanthobacteraceae > Afipia. The sequence goes on from CAVVWF010000011.1 coordinate 24,719, forward strand.
ACTTGCGCGCACGACGACCACTGCGCTCCATATAAAGAAAGAAGGAGGCATCTTGCGATGCCTCCTTCCCTTTTTGCTTCAGTCCAACCCCACTTATGCGAAGTGGAAGTCGTTGATATTCAGGCTTGCCTTGGACACGCCGGTCAATGTGAGCGTCGATCCGTCGGCATAGGTGATCGCCGTTCCACCAACCGCGTCGTGAACCGCGCCGGAGGCCATCAGTGCCTCGAAGTCGGCGAAGGCACTGTGATCGATTTCGATCACGTCATGACCCGTCCCCTGCGCCTGGAAGTCGAACACCGTGTCCTGACCGCCGTCGGCCTTGAAGACGAAGGTGTCACTGCCAAGACCACCGAAGATCTGGTTATTGCCTGCACCGCCGTTGATGACGTCGTTGCCGGCTCCACCCAACAGCATGTCGTTGCCCGCACCGCCATTGATGGTCTCGTTGCCGAGACCACCGTTGATGGTGTCGTTGCCTGCATCGCCGTTGAGCACGCTGTCGCCGGCCCCGCCGAACAGGGTGTCGTTGCCCTCGCCGCCGGAGATGACGTCGTGGCCTGATCCGCTGAGCAGCGTATCGTTGCCGGCACCACCATCGATGGTCTCGTTGCCGAAACCGCCGGTGATGTTGTCATTGCCGGCATCACCGTTCAGCACGCTGTCGCCAGTACCGCCGGAGATGGTGTCGTTGCCGTCACCGCCATTGACGATCTTGTCACCGGTCTGGATCAAGACCGTGTCGTTGCCGGTGCCGGCATCAATGACGTCATCCCCGAAGGAACTGAAGATGATGTCGTTGCCGTCGCCGGCGCTGATGTGGTCCGCGCCGGTGGTGTCGGACAGAACGTCCCCACCGCTGGTGCCGTCGATCGGGTGCAGATCGCTCACACCGTCGATGGTCAGGACGAACTGGCCGGACGCATGGCCAGCGTCGTTGTCGTCCGCCGTGTAGTTGATGGTCACGGTGGCCTGCTGCCCTTCGTCCAGCCCGCTGAAGATGTCGCCGCCGTCGAACACGAGCTGACCGTCCACGATATGGAAGGCCGACGAAGCATCATCGAGGCTCACATTGACGCCGTCCACGCCCGTGACAGTGAAGCCCGACAGGTGCGGATGAGACGTCCTCGACGTCGGTATCGTTGCTGACGAGATCGAACGTCGCGGTGTCATGCTCGTGGACCGCCGCACTGTCGTTGACGAGTTGCGGCAGGTCGTTCACCGAATTGACGGTCACATCAACCGTCGTATCGATCGAGGTGTGGCCATCGCTCACGGTCACGATGAAGCTGTCGCCACCGTGGTAGTTCGCGCCCGGCGTGTAGGTCCAGTTGCCGTTCGCATCGATGGAGACGCCGCCGTTGGCTGCACCGTCGCCCTTGATCGTGTAGGTCAAGTGATCGCCATCGACATCCGTTGCAACCACCTGGCCCGACACCGGAGTGTCTTCGTCCGTGGTCACCGGAGCAACCGACGCGACAACCGGGGCGTCGTCAACGGCAGTGACATCGAACGAGGCGTGAGCCACCGTCGTGCCGCCGCGGCCGTCATCCACGGTGAAGCTGAACGAAGCCTCGCCGTTGTAGTCGGCATCCAGCGTGAACTGCACGCCGTCGGCAGTGATCACCGCCTGACCGCCGACGAAGTCCGCCACGCCGTTGACGAACAGCGTGTCGAGATCCGCGTCGCTGGCACCGGCAAGCAGCTTGTCGAACGACACCAGGAAGGTCTGCGCATCTTCGCTGACTGACGGCAGCGTCACATCCGCAGCCACCGGTCCGCGATCGACCAGATGCTCGGCAATGGCGTCATGGTCCCAAACGATGCCGTTGTCGAAGGCGATGTTCTCGATCCCCCACCGGCGAACTGGTTGGTGACGGTGATCTTGCCGTCGTTCTCGATCACGATCTCGAGGTCGTTGCCGTGCTTGTAGAGCGTGATCGGACCATCACCGATATTCGGTGAACACCAGGCTGTCGGTGTCGCCGGCCTGCCCCGTACCATCGGCGATGACGTCGTCGCCGTCATGGTAGGAATAGGTGTAGGTGTCGGAGCCGTCACCGCCCGCGAGCGTGTCGTTGCCCCGCACCGCCGTGGATCGTCGTCGTTGCCTGCACCGCCGGTGATGTGGTCGTCGCCTGCCCCGCCGTCCACGGTCACCGCGTTGGCGGAGGACGCCGTGAGCGTGTCGTTGCCGTGCCGAGGACAATCGTTCCCGTCACCTGCGAGCCGTCGTTGAGCGTCACGGTGTCGTCGCCGCTGCCCATGTCGACCATGACCGGTGATGGTGCCGGTGTTGGTGAGGCTGTCGTTGCCGCCATCGGTGAAGATGCCGCCGATGATCTGGCCCGAGTTGACGATGGTGTCGCCGAACGAGCCGATGATGTCGATCGCCTCGCGGCCATCGATCTGGCCCTGCATCGCAGCCGCATCAGCAGCGTCGACGCCAGCCGGACCGTGACCGTCACCCTGGATCAAACCTTCGTTAATGATCGTGGTGGCGGCGAGCGCCGGTCCGTTGTTGGAGTCGTCGATCTGGATGGCACGGCCGTAGCCGTAGATCACCGCCATCGGCGTGGTTGTGGATGGTACCGCCACCGGCGGCGATGCCTTCCGACACGTTGGCAACGCCATCGTGATAACCGAAGGCACCGATGCCGCGAACCTCGCCGTAGTTATCGAGGTTCAGCAGACCATCGACATCGATGGCGTCGCCGTCGCTGTCGGCGTAGCCCTCGTGAGCCGCACCGATCATCAAGCCGTGGTTGACGACGGTCACGGTTTCGGCTGGATCGGCGGTGTTGTCGATGTTCACCGCGCTGCCGCTGTTGCCGATGATCGTGCCGCCGATATCGTTGTTCACCGTGATGCCATGCGCGCCGGTGATGGCGTGATGAGCACCGCTGATCATGCCGCCGCTGAAGTTGTTGACCGTGCCGGCACCGTCATCCTGGAAGTCGATGGCGTCGTTCTTGTCTTCAACCTGCTGCGACGAAATGATCTGGCCGTAGTTGTTGATCACGGAGTTCGCGCCGCCGCGGATGGCATCGGCGTTGGAAGCCAGGATCACGCCGGTGGCCTCGTTGTTGATGACGATCTCAGTGCTGGCCGAGGCGACCTTGGTAAGATCGATAGCCTGACCGTTTTGCGAGACGATACGGCCTGCGTTGTCGATCACAACATGACCATTGACGAGGTCATTGTTGATACGGATCGCATCGTCGCTGCTCATGATCTGGCCGTTGGCCAGAACGTCGATCTTCAGCGTGGTGCCGTCCGGCAGCGCATCCTTGGCGTCGATGGCACGATCCGCAGCTGTCGGCATCAGTATGCCGCCGACGGTGATGTGCATGCTTCCTGTAACCAAGATCGGAGTGGTCTGGACCTGACCCACCGCGATCTCGATGTCCGAACTTCGGGCTTCACCGTGAAGCTCGCCTCGGCTGTGCTCGTGCCGCCCTGGCCGTCCGAGATCGTGTACTGGAACGATGCCTCGCCGGTGAAACCGCTGGCCGGCACAAAGTGGATGCCGTCCTTGTCGATCGTCACGGTGCCGCCGACAGCCGAGCCCACACCGGTAATGGTGAGCTGGTCATGGTCAACATCGGTGTCGTTGCCGAGCAGATCGCTGACCGAGATGAGGACGGGCTGGCCATCCGCATTCACATCCGGGAGCGTATCGTTGACCGCAACCGGTGCGCTATTCACCAACCGAAGCGAGACGTCGTCGAGCTCCGCGCCGTTGTTGCTAGCCGCATTTCCCGTCCCCTGGAAGATGAGCTGGTTAGCGACGCCGCCGTTCGCGGTATCACCAGCCCGTCACATAGACAGTGATCTCCTGCCAGGTCTGTCCGGCCGGAGGTGTCGCCTGGCCCGCTCCCGCGCCCGTCGCGATCGTGCCGGTCGCCGGATCCCAGCCCGGAGACGTGCTGTAGACGAGCTTGCCGCCCCAGTAGACGTTGACGCCTTGGTCCGTATGCGCCTTGTCGCCATCCGCGAGCGAGAAGGTCAGCTTGTAGGTCTTGCCGGCCTCTACGCCCTTAACCGTCTGGGCGAGCTTGATGTTCGCGCCATTGTGAGCTGCCGACCGTATCGATATAGTATTTGCCGTCCGCGGCATCGACAGGGTTGTTCGTCGTGTCCTGGGCATGCGGGCCATGGAGTTCGATTTTCTTGGTGGTGTTGATGTCGGTCCAGCCTGCGATCGCGGCGGGCTTGTCATTCCTCCAGCCCCAGCTGGCCGCGTCGTTGACGCCGGTCAGGTCCTCGAAGCTGCCGTTGACGATCAGGTTCGGATTCTCGTCGATCTTGGTCATCGAGATACCGTCGAGCCCCACGCCGGTGCCGTTTTTGTTGGTCTCGGTGCCTTCGAAGGCGAGCTGGTTCGAGCCGTCCCCTGCACCACCGACCACGTCGATGATGATTTCCTGCCAGATATTCTGCGGCGTGCCCGTGTAGACGAGCTGTCCGCCCCAATACACCTTGACGCCGTCATCAGTCGTCGCGGCGTCGAGATCGGCGATGGAGAATTTAAGCTGATAGGTTGCGCCCGGCCTCAATGCCATCGACCGTCTGGGCGATCTTGCTGTTGTTTCCGCCACCATCGAGATCGAAATAGCCGGTGCCAATCGGCGCGACTTTGTTCTCGGTGTCGGTGTGGATTTCGACCTGATGGCCGTTCACATCGGTCCAGCCCGCAAGCGCGCCGCTGGTGTTGACCCAGCCGTTGCTGGCAGCGGTCATGCCGGTGGTGTCCTCGAAGCCGCCATTGGCGAGGAGGTTTCCGCCGGGTCCAACCGTCGGATCGATGATCACGTTCATGGTCGCGGTATCCGTGCCGCCGTGGCCGTCGCTCACCGTGAAGGTGAATGCAGTCCGTGCCGCTATAGCCAGTTGCAGCCGTGTACGAATAGGTGCCGTCTGCCTTGACCACGACTGTGCCGTGAGACGCTCCATCCTTCAGGACGAAGGTCAGCGGCGCGTCGCCGTCGGCGTCCGTTGCCGTGAGCGAGCCGGTGATGACGCTATTCTTGAAGCCCTCGGCGCTGCCGTCCACGGCATCGGGCGCATGGTTGTCAGCGCACCGGGTCTCCAGCGTTCGCGATCTTGACGAAGTGAACGTCGTCGAGCGCCGCGCCGTACCAGTTAGGAGCGGTCTCGGTGCTCTGGAAGATCAGTTCGTTCGAGCCGTCGCCGGTGCCACCAACAACGTTGAAGGTCAACGTGTTCCAGCTCGCATCCGGGAGACCTTCGTAGATCACCTGGCCGTTCCACATCACGCGGACGCCGTCGTCATTGGTGGTGCCGTCAGCATCAGCGATCGAGAACGTCAGACGATAGGTCGCGCCATCCTCGACATGCGCCACCTGCTGAACGAAGGTGCCGTTGTGGCCGTTGCCGTCCAGGTCGAAATATTTGGTGCCATCCTTGGGGCCGACACCGTTCTGCACGTCCTTGTGCACTTCCGCGCGGTGTACCTTCACGGTCAAACCAGCCGGGAATCGAGCCGAAGTCATTGAGCCAGCCCCAGCCGTTGCCGGCGACAGAGAGACCGGTGACGTCCTCGAAGCTGCCGTTGACGATGAGATCGGTGCCGATCGTAACCGGAGTCTCGGTCGCAAGGCCCGGCGCGTTCGCCAGCGTGTCCTCGAGAGCAGGCAGCGCGGCCTCGACAGCAGCGTCATGGCCTGCGGTCGCCATATGAGCCAGCGCGTCGCCGGTGAGCGTCACGCCGTCGGAGAACGTGACGGATGCAGGCTGATGAGCTGCATCGTCGGCGCCACCGTGAATCACCATCGCATCGTTGCCGGCGCGGATGATGAGATCGTGGCCATCCTGGATGACGCTGACATCGGTCGACTTGATATCGGAGAAGCTGATCGTGCTGGTGTTGTCCAGCGAAACCAGATCGATGCCGTCACCCGAACGGAACATCACCTGATCGCCAGTCGCGACGATGACGTCGTTGCCCGTGCTGCCCGTGAGCACGTCGGTGCCTTCGTCGCCGGAAAGGAAATCGTTTCCTCCACCGCCGATGAGATGATCGTTGCCTGCGCCGCCGAACAGCGCGTCGTTGCCGGCATCGCCATAGACCACATCGTTACCGCCCTTGACGATCACGACGTCATCGCCGGCCATTCCGTAAATCAGATCGTTGGCCGAGCCGGTCGTCACGTGATCGACATCCACCGAGCCGTAGGTCACGTGAAGGCCGTTGATGTCCGCTTCGCCCGGGCGGGCGTTATGCATATTGTCAACGAAAACGCCATCGACGCCCATGGCTTCGAGGTTCGCGATGTCGGTCTCCGAGCCGTTGATCGTCCAGGCCACCACCTTGAGGCCGGCAGCGTGGGCGGCGTCGACATCCGCCTTGGTGAAAGAGCCGACCGAAGGCGCGATGATATCCGCATAGGATGCAAGATCATCGGGATTGGAGATTCCGGTCGAGAGCTGCGCCAACTGAAAATCGACGCCGTATTGCTTCATGATGGTATCGTGCAGCTGATGCAGGTTCGTTGCACTGAAGCTTTGAATGACGACACGGTTCGGGTCCGTGAAATCATGGTCGATAAACGTTTTGACCATGGCCTCGCTGGTCGCGTAGTCGGTGCTCTTGGTCTCCGGAATGATGCCGATGTCACGGCCGGTCTGGAGCGAGTAATCCTTCACGAGATCGATGACCTGACCGAGGGTCAGGAGTTTCGGATTCGATAGCCAGCGCCTGCCGCGTAGGTGATGTTGGCATAGCCGCCGGCAATATTGTCATGGCTGACGACGAGCACGCCGTCTTTCGTCAGATAACAATCCGGCTCGACGAAATCCGCACCCCAGTTCAAGCCATTAACATAGGATTCCAGCGTCGAGTCCGGCGCAGGATCGCCGCCGCCACGATGACCGTAAAGGGTGATGTCAGTCATTTTAGTTCTCCAGCGCTGTGATGTTGAAGTTTGATGTTGATGGTTCGGCCAGTCGCGGACGAAGGTCCGCGCTGCACCGACGAGGAAAATTTCGGGTGTGTCGTGAGAAGTCTTGCGTCGGGACCGGAGGTGATCCGATGCCGCTGGCTCCAACAGCGCGCCGCCAAACCTTCGCGGTCCGCGCATGGAGCATTCATCCGTTCTGTGTCGCCAAATGTTCATATGAACGAAAAATCTGCTTCGATTGAGTCCAAACCAACAAAAGCGTGTTCATATGATCACGCGCCATGTTCAGTTACATGGTTAAGATGACGTGCAAGCGACACCTCGAAGTTGCTGGGATGACGCGTGAGAAAAGAATTCGCCGCCGATGGAATTTCTGGGGATGACATGTGCCACAGCTCCAAAGCGCGGGCGTCACGCCGTCGTTCAGTCGCGCAAACACAGACTGCGCGAACGCATTTATAAAGTGACAAGCAACCTGCATCGAAAGCGGTCATCGCATGCGAGCGCACAGCAACGATGTCATCTAACCTTCAAATAGCGGCTGATATGAAGATCCCGCCCTCTTCCGTCGCATGACGTTATCGTCATCCGCGGACAGAAACGCTGTCCCGATGTCTCGTCACAGATCGAGGGGCGGCAGATCGTTTTCATGATCGTGATGTGACAGCGGCGTCAGGACCGCGATTCTGACTTTCAGAATCAGCGCCCGCCACGCAAGGTAAGCGTCAACGAATTGTCTTGTTTGCGGTCACTTCAATGCTAAAGCGTTCCAAGTTCATATGAACATTGGTGCAATGCCTGCGCGGCCAGCTCGCACAGGCTTCCTCGAGACAGATTGATGACAGACCGACGACAAGCCCAGATCCTGGAAATGGTGCGCGAACTAGGCTCCGCCTCGATCGAACATCTGGCTGCGCATTTCACTGTCACCCAACAGACAATCCGGCGGATCGTGAATCCCCTCTGCGAACAGGGCCTGCTGCGCCGAATCCATGGTGGTGTCGGCCTTCCCGTCTCGTTCCAGAATCTGGCGTATCAGAGCCGGCAGAAGCTGAATCTCGAGGCCAAGCAGCAAATCGCCAGAGCTGTCGCCAATCTGATTCCGGACGGGGCGTCCGTCATGATTGGGCTTGGAACGACGCCGGAATGCGTTGCGCTGGCGCTGTCGGGACGCGCCAATATGCGGGTCATCACCAACAGCCTGAACACGGCGGTCGCCATGGCCGGTAATCCGGATATCGAGATCACGATGGCGGGCGGAACACTGCGGCCGCATGATCGGGATATTATCGGAGACCCGGCCGCTCATTTCTTTTCAGGCTTCAAGGCCGATTTCGGCGTGTTCGGCGTCGGCGGCATTGATGAAGACGGCAGCCTGCTCGATTTCCAGGTTGGCGAAGTGCAGGCACGGCAAGCGATTGCTGCAAATTGCCGAACGGCTGTGCTGGTGGCTGATGCCACCAAATTCGGCCGCAACGCCACTGTGCGCGGCGGACACTTCGGCGACTGTCACCACATCTTTCTCGATCAGCCGCCGCCCGCGACGTATCATCAACTGATAAGTCAGTACGCTGATCGAACGTTCATCGTGAACGAAGACCACAGTCGCGCGGCGCAACGGCGGCAAGAAACAACTGCCGCTCTCACCGTTTGAAAAATTCGATCAACCGATCCAGCACCACGCGCGCGCTTCAGCTCTCATCAGCCGCCGATGGCGCGTGGCTGCAAATCGCACCCGGCATATATTGCGCGTGATGATGGTCGCCGGTCAGGCAGCACCAGTTCACGCCGGAGAGCGCCAATAGAGCGACGACAGCCGATGTCCCGGTGATCTTTGCAAACCAGCCCGGTTTTGCCGCGCTGTCATCCTGTGGAGCGACGCCACTCACCTTCTCGGCAAACGTTTCAAAGAACTCGCCTGCAAGCTTCTTCGCGGTGGAGTCGATCAATCGCCCGCCGAGTTGCGCGATCTTGCCGCCGACCTGGGCATCGACTGTGTAATGCAGGATCGTCACATCGTCGCTTTCGGCCTCGAGGCGCACGGAAGCGCCGCCTTTCGCGAAGCCTGCCACGCCGCCCGATCCCTCGCCCGAAATCCGGTAGCTGTTGGGCGGATCGATCTCCGAGAGCGTCACCTTGCCGCCGAACGTTGCCTTGACCGGGCCAACCCTGAAAATCACCGTGGCGGTCATTTCATTCGGCGCCGTCATCTCCAGTGACTGGCAGCCGGGAATGCAGGCTTTCAGCACCTCAGGATCGTTGAGCGCAGCCCAGACCTTGTCTTTCGCGGCAGGAATTCGCTGGCTGTCGTTCATTTCCATGATAGTGATCCTTGAAGTGACCTTGGGAGTTATGATTGCGAGGAGGCGCGCTGACCGCGTCGCCGCTCGATGGTGATTTCGGCGAGGATGGACATGGCGATTTCTTCCGGCGTGATGGCGCCGAGATCGAGACCTGCCGGCGCCTTGATCTTGTCGAGCACACCGACAGCATTCGTTTCGCGCGACAGCTTCTCGCGCAACGCCGTCATCTTCCGCTGGCTGCCGACAAATGCGTAATAGATCGCGTCGATGGCCAGCGCCGAGCGCAGCGCAACTTCATCACCCTTGCCCTGCGTCGAGACCACGACAAAACGTTTCGCTTCGTTGAGATAACCGGGTGTGAAGCCGTCGACCTTGACATCGGCATCCGGCTGCTCGGCAAAATCTGCGGCCGGTGCCGCGATCGTCACATGATATCCCAGTGTTCGCGCCTGCGCCGCGAGCGACAATGCAACGGGACTGGCGCCGAGAATGACCAGAGACGGATGAGGCAAGACCGGTTCCACGAAAATGTCCATGGTGCCCTGGCTCGGACACATGTTCTTGGCGAAGCGCACGCCCTCGCGATTCTCGCCAGGCTTCACACCGAGTTCGGCCAGAAGGTTCTCCGGCTGAATCGAGATCATGCGCGGTTCGCCGTCGATCAACGCCTCGCGCGCCGCCTTGAGAACGGCGCCGCGTGCGCAACCCCCACCAATCCACCCGGCGGTAATCGTCCCGTCAGGACGGATGATCGCCTTCGCACCAGCCTTCGCGGCCGTCACTGACACCGTCCGCACCACAGTCGCCAGTGCAAAAGGCTGCTCGGCTGCTTTCAACTGAGCAACAAGATCGATCACCTCGGCATGAGCTGTCATGATGGCCTCCTACAGCTTCGCCAGATAAGGCTCGAGCGCGAGCAGGCTCTTCAGCGTATTGGCCGGCGCGTAGAGATCAACATGAGGCAGCGCGGCCTTGATGCCGGCCGCCACCGGCTCATATCCATCCCACCCCATCATGGGGTTGAGCCAGACGATCCGGCGGCATCGCCGCGCAAGCGCAGCCATCTCGCGCCCCAGCAGCTGCGCGTCCCCGGTTTCGTAACCATCGGACACGATCATCACGCAGGTTCGCGAATGGATGACACGCTGCGCATGCCAGCGATTGAACGTCTGCAGGCAAAGCCCAATGCGGGTGCCGCCACCCGCGCCCTGCGCCATCATCGACAGCCGGTCGAGCGCGCGTCCCGCGTCGCGCTCCTTCATGGCGTCCGACACATGTGCAAGCTGGGTGTGAAACAGAAAGGCCTCGGCCTCGCGGAATTCATCCAGCACGCCATGGATGAAGCGAATGAAGAGGCTGGTGTACATGTTCATCGAGCCGGACGCATCGAGCAGCACCACAAGGCGCAACGGCTTTTCCTTTCGCCGCCGCATCGCAAGGTCAATCGGCACGCCGCCGTGATGGATATTGGCGTGGATCGTCCGCCGCATATCGAGGCGATAGCCGCGACGACGCACGATATCCCTGCGGGTCAAACGGGTGCGCATGGCTTTGGCGAGGCGCGCCGCCGCCGCGTGCGCCTGTGCAATCTGCTCGGGATCGCTCAGTTTGCGGAAATCGACATCAGCGAGGCTGTCCGCACTTGAGGCGCCTTCCATGCGCCCCTCACCGCTGCGGTCGTCCGCCATCTCGTCCGGCGACGGCACCTGATCTGTCGCCTGCGCGCCATCGGCCCGCTTGTCGTTGCGATCCTGAATGCTTTTCAGAGAAGGCGTATCGGCAAGCTTCGAGGCACCCATCATTTTCGAACGGGACTTGACCCGTTTGCCAAGCCAGAAGGCATCGAAAATGCCGTCGAATTTCTCCCAGTCCGACTTTCGTGCCGCGAACAGATGCTTGAAAGCCGAACGCAGCAACGCCGGCCGCTCGGCGTAGCCCGAGGCCATCAGCATCATCGCGTCTTCACCCTCGCGCGGACCGATGGCAAAGGAATTGTCGCGCAGCGTCGCGAGGAAACCAGCAAGCCGCAAACCCACGAGGCCGTCTACGCTTCCACTGATCTCGGATACGCCGCGCGTCATGCGACCCTCCCCAGCAAGTCTCGCCGTCACCTCCGGCTTGAAACGCTCCTTGTCCTCATGGGTCTTGAGCAGGCACATCAGCGTGTCGTGCACTGTCTCGGGATTGTCGTGCAGATCCTGCACACCCAATCCGACAAGGGCCGCCGCCCAGTCCAGCGTCTCGGCCACGCCCGGGACCTTGCGCAAATCTTCCTTGCGGATGCTCTCCACCATGCACGCGATCTGAACCGCGAGCGTGGCCCCCGTTTCCGCCACGCGGGTCAGAATGATGCGCGCCTCGCGATCGACGTCGGGATAATCGATGTAATGATAAAGGCAGCGACGGCGCAGCGCATCGGACAATTCGCGCGTGCCGTTCGATGTCAGCAGCACATGCGGAATGGACGTCGCCGTGATGGTGCCGAGTTCGGGAATGGAGACCTGAAAATCCGACAGCAGTTCGAGCAGGAAGGCCTCGAACTCATCGTCAGCGCGGTCGATTTCATCGATCAGCAGCACCGGCGGCTTGTCGCGCCGGATCGCCGCAAGCAACGGACGCTCCAGCAGATACTTGTCGGAGAATATCCGGTCTTCAATGCCGTCTGCTGTTTTATCCACGCCCTGGATCTGATGCGCCTGAATCGCCAGCAACTGTCGCTGGTAGTTCCACTCATACAACGCCGCCGACTGATCGAGCCCCTCGTAACATTGCAGGCGGATCAGTTCGGTCTGGTGGATCGAGGCGAGCGCCTTCGCGACCTCGGTCTTGCCGACGCCCGCCTCTCCCTCCAGCAGCAATGGCCGCTTCAGTGCCTGCATCAGCGAGACCGCCGTCGCCAGTTCGCTATCGGCGATGTAGCCGGTGGCGGCCAGACGTTCGGCGATCTCTTCCCGGTTCTTCATGACTACGCAGCAACAGCCGCCTCATTGATGAGCCCGAGCTTCTTCGCAGCCATCCAGTTGCGCCAGTGATCGTGCGGCATCTGGATATGCGTTGACCCTAAGAACGAGAACGCATCGTTGACGGCATTGGAGAAGGCCGGCACGCCGCCGACATTCGGGCTTTCACCCACGCCCTTCGCCCCGATCGGATGATGGGGTGACGGTGTGACGGTGAAGTCGGTTTCCCAATGCGGGGTCTCGACCGCGGTCGGCAGGAAGAAGTCCATGAACGAGCCGCCCATCACGTTGCCGGTCTCGTCGTAGGTGATCTCCTGTCCCATCGCGATGGCGAAGGCTTCCGTCAGTCCGCCATGCACCTGGCCTTCGATGATCATCGGGTTGATGCGCGTGCCACAATCGTCGAGTGCGTAGAAACGACGGACCTTGTACACGCCGGTATCGATGTCGATGTCCATGACGCAGATATAGGCGCCGAAGGGATAGGTCATGTTTGGCGGATCGTAATAGCTGACCGCTTCGAGTTCCGGCTCCAGACCCGGCGGCGGCGAGTTGTAGGCGATCCAGCAGATGTCCTTCATGCCGAGAAATTTTTCCGGCAGACCCTTCACGCGGAAGCCGTCGATGTCCCATTCGAGGTCATCTTCGTGCACTTCGAGCTTGTAGGCCGCGATCATCTGCGCTTTGGCCCTGATCTTGCGCGCGCACATCGCGATCGCAGCACCCGCGACAGGCGTTGAACGCGAGCCGTACGTGCCAAGACCATAAGGCGCGGTGTCGGTATTGCCCTCCTCGACCATGATGTTGTCAGCTGGGATACCGATCTCGGTCGCGATGATCTGGGCCCATGTTGTTTCGTGGCCCTGACCCTGGCTTTTGGTGCCCATCCGCGCCACGCCCGCGCCGGTCGGGTGCATCCGGATCTCGCAGGAATCGAACATCGCGATTCCGAGAATATCGCAGTTCTTCGACGGACCGGCGCCGACGATCTCGGTGAAGAACGACACGCCGATGCCCATGACCTCGCGGGTCTCACCGCGCCTGAAGGCTTCGCGCTTCGCCGCCTGCTCCTTGCGCAGCTCGGCATACTGCACCGTCTCCATCGCCTTTGTCATGGCGGTGTGATAGTCGCCGGAATCGTATTCCCAGCCCAGCGCCGAGTGATACGGAAACTGCTCCGCCTTGATGAAGTTCTTCATGCGGAATTCCGCGGGGTCCATGCCGAGCTTCTGCGCCATGATGTCCATGCCGCGCTCGATGCAATAGGCCGCCTCCGTCACACGGAACGAACAGCGATAGGCGACGCCGCCCGGCGCCTTGTTGGTGTAGACACCATCGACAGCCAGATGCGCGGTCGGGAAGTCGTATGATCCGGTCACGATGTTGAAGAACCCGGCCGGCCACTTCGACGGGTCGGCGCAGGCATCGAACGCGCCATGATCGGCGAGCACGTGCACGCGCAGGCCTGTCACCTTGCCGTCTTTGGTCGCCGCGATTTCCGTCGTCATGTGGTAGTCACGCGCAAAGGATGTGCTGGTGAGGTTTTCCATGCGGTCCTCGACCCACTTCACCGGCTTGCCGGTGACGATCGACGCCACCGCAGAACAGATGTAGCCCGGATAAGCGCCGACCTTGTTGCCGAAGCCGCCGCCGATATCCGGCGCGATCACATGGATCTTGTGCTCGGGAATCTTCGCGATCAACGCCACCACGGTGCGGATGACATGCGGCGCCTGGAAGGTGCCGTAAATTGTCAGTTCACCCTTGATCTTGTCGAACGAACACACGCATTGGCAGGTCTCCAGCGGTGACGGATGCACGCGCTGATAGGAGATCAGCTCCTTGATCGTGACATCGGCCTTCGTGAAGGCGGCGTCCGTGAGATCCTTGTCGCCGACGGTCCACTCGAAGATATGGTTGTAGTGCTTGCGCGGGCCGTGCGCGCCGTCCGTCTTGTCCTTGATGTCTTCGCGCAGCACCGGCGCGTCAGCCTCCATCGCCTTGAACGGATCGATCAGCGGCGGCAGCGGTTCGTATTCGACTTCAACGGCCGCGACGCCGTCGTCCGCCGTGTAACGATCGGTCGCCACCACGAAGGCGACCTCCTGATTCTGAAACAGCACCTTGCCGTCGGCGAGCACCATCTGCACGTCGCCGGCCAGCGTCGGCATCCAGGCCAGGTTCACCGTCTTCAGCGTCTCCGCTGTGATCACCGCGAGAACGCCCGGCACCTTCAGCGCCTTCTCGGTGTTGATGGACTTGACGCGCGCATGGGCATGGGGCGAGCGCACGAAATCACCGTGCAGCATGCCGGGCAGCTTCACGTCATCGACATACTGGCCCTTGCCTTGCGTGAAGCGGATGTCCTCCACGCGCTTGCGCTTGCAACCCATGCCCTCCAGGCGGGCGGTCCGTTCCTCTCGCGTCGGGGTCAGGTCGTTCATTCTGCAGCCTCCTGGAATTCGACGCCGTTCAGCTTGGCTGCGGCATACTGGATCGCCTTGACGATGTTCTGGTAGCCAGTGCAGCGGCACAGATTGCCCGCGATACCGAAGCGGATTTCCTCTTCCGTCGGATTAGGATTTTCCTGCAGCAGGCGGTGGGCACGCACCAGCATGCCCGGCGTACAGAAGCCGCATTGCAGACCGTGCATCATGCGGAAGCCTTCCTGCAGCGCGGACAACGTGCCGTCGGGATTGGCGAGCCCTTCGACCGTCTTGATCTCGGAGCCTTCGGCCTGCACGGCGAACACCGTGCAGCTCTTGACGGACATGCCGTCCATATCGACCGTGCACGCGCCGCAGTGCGTCGTGTCGCACCCGATATGGGTACCGGTCATTTGCAAATTCTCGCGGATGAAATGCACGAGGAGCGTGCGGGGCTCGACGAGCCCTTCGACGTCCTCGCCGTTCACCTTCATCGTCACATGGGTCTTTGCCATTTGCCCCTCCCTCCCTCATTGCGCGCGTTCGGCAGCGCGTCGCAGCGCACGCGCAACCAAAACGCCGCCGACGTAGCGGCGGTATTCAACGGGCCCTCGGCCGTCACCGGCCGGCGCCATGATCGCCTGAGCGGCCGCAGCGGCTTTCTGCAGCGACGCCGTATCGAGGCTGGTGCCGATCACGGCCTTCGCGGCATCCTCGGCCAGCAGCGGCGTCTCCGACAGATTGGTCAGGCTGATGCGGCAGGTCGCGACCTGACCACCGGACATGGTGAGAACCACCGCGACAGCGGCGGTGGCGTAATCGCCGATCTTCCGCTTCAGTTTCTCGTAAGCGTAGCCATGGCCGGCCTGTGGCGCGGGAATGGAGACAGCGGTGAGGATTTCGCCGGGCTCGAGCGCCGTGAAATAAGCGCCCTGATAAAAGTCGGTCGCGGCGACCTCGCGCGATCCGTTGGCACCGACAAGCTGATATGTCGCGTTCAATGCCATCATCAGCGCCGGCATGTCGTTACCGGGATCGCCGTTGGCGACATTACCCCCGAGCGTGCCGCAATAGCGGACCTGGGGATCGGCGATGACCAGCGCCGTCTCGCAAAGGATCGGCAGCGTCTTGGCGATTTCTTCCGATGCCAGCAGGTCGTGCTGGGTGGTCATCGCCCCGATCACCACCTTGTCGCCGTCACGGCGGACACCGCGCAGGTCTTTGATGCCGTGGAGGTCGATCAGATGCTCCGGCGTCGCCAGACGCAATTTCATCATGGGAATGAGACTGTGGCCGCCTGCCAGCGGGCGGGCTTCCCCGTCCAGTGTGGCCAAAAGCTTTACCGCCTCATTGAGGTCGGACGGCCGGTGATAAATGAACGGGCCCGGGATCATCGCGTGTTTCCTCCTGTCCGTCTGGAAGTGTTCTAATGCGGACTTGAAGAAGGCTTGGTGCGACTCTCACCACGGCACAAGACGCGGCACACGGATGCAGCACAAACGGAGGAATTTCGCACGAATGGCGGACTGACGCGCACGAAATGCGTCAGCATGACGGACCTAACTCACGCGAGGCAACGAACCGGGGCGCGCTTTTATGCAGTGCGGCGAACGAGTCCGAGGCGTGTCTTCACCTCGGCTATCTTGGCGCGGCTGACCGGCACGCGCTGGGCCAGTCCGTCCAACTCGATCGCTGCTCCATCTCCTTCGCGGCGCACAAATGTCACGTGTGACAGCGCGACGATGTGGCTGCGGTGGACCCGAAGAAACAAGTCAGGGTCGAGCTGCGTCTCCGCCTCGGAAATGGACCACGGACACATCCGTTCGCGGGTGCCGTCGTGGATACGCGTATAATGTGCATCGGCGCGGATGCTCCGCACGTCCGACGCTTCTATAAAGTGTGTCCCGTCCGCGCCCTCGACGGGAAGCCGCGACACAGCGGGACGGCGCGGCAAACCGAGACCGCCCAGCGGCGCGCTCTTCGGACCGGCAAAGACATGCGCAGGCGGCGACGCCTCTTCGGCCGAAGTCTTGTGGGCCGAGGTCTTGAGTGCGTGCGTATTATTAAGTGTCGAAGCGTCAAGCGCAGGCGCGTCGAGTGCCAACGCAGGTTCCACCGTTCCCGGCCCCGCGTATGCCATCGTCAGGTCCGTCGCCTTGAGGCGCGAATCCGGCACCTGCAGCAGCAGGAAACCCGCGACGATGACAAAACAGAGCACCGCCACCACAATGGACAGGATCTGTTGCGACGCAACAAGTCCACTCATGTGATGATGCATCCCGGTCGGCGGCACGAGGTGCAAGCCGCCCATGGCGGTGTAGTGCATGCCTGAGACCGCGATGCCGAATGCAATCGCACTGAGCGCAAGCTGAATGCCGCCTTGCCGCGCGAGGAAAGCCCGCAGCCCGCCATAGGCCGCGCCGATGGCAATCAACACCGAGAGTGTGACGAACAGCGGGTCGTGCTGCATCTCGAAGTGGCCCGACAGGCCGTGCATCCCAACGTAATGCATGCTGCAGATACCCACCCCGAGCAGCACCGCCGAACCGGCGAGCCTTTGCCAGGTCGGCGCGCCGATACTGACGAAGAACAGCGACACGCCCACCACAAGCGCGCAGATCAGAAACGAGATGATTGTCGGCAGAACAAGGTAAGCCGTATCGGGCGGAAGCGGCGCCGAAAGCATTCCGATGAAATGCATCGTCCAGATGCCGAGCGCCAGAAACGCTGCTGCGCCTGCGAGCAAGACACGATGGCTCACATCGGGCCGGCCACGAATCCGCGCGGCAAGCGCAAATCCGTTGTATCCACCCAATATCGCGATCGCCACCGACAAGGCGACGAGAAAGAGATCGTGTCCCTCGAACATGACCTTTTTGGCGCGCCAGTCATCACGGGCGCGCTCCTCCCAGGAACGAATTTAAACCGTTTCGCAAGCCGTTGACAACGGGAGCGATACCCGCTGGGCACAGGTCTTAAGCCCCGAGCGTTGGACGTCTATATTAATTTTACCAGTATATGGTGGCGCAACGAGGTGTGGCAGCGCGAAACTTCGGCATTGGCTTAGTGGCAATTGCAAAATCTGGAAATCCTTTGCCTGTTGCAAGCCAGTGATACCGTGTAGCAGCAGTCTCAGGAGACGGGCCTTTCGTTGGGTGACCACACACTTTGATTGCCCAGCGCGTTGCCTGAATGAGATGTTCAGGAAGCTCAGCCAAAGCCTACCGAAGAGCATCTGAGCCGCTAACGACACCAAATTTGGCGCTCGAATTTGCGTAACTGCATCACACGCCAATCGAGAAAATTCTCTATTGCGGTACTGAAATGGTCCGCCGACCTCCGGTGGGAGCCCGGCTCACGCCGGGCCCAACCGTTGCTTACTTGATTGCGAGCGGATTGATGGGCGAACCGGTACCACCAGTGATGACGAGCGGAGGTCCGGCAAACATAAACTCGTAGACCTTGTCCGCCGCGCAATCCTCAGCCAGTTCTTTCACGTAAAAAATCTCGCCCATCGTTAGCCCCATAGCGGGAATGACGACCCAATGCCAAGGCTGCGCGACTTCCGGCCCTTCGTTAGGACGCACCTCGACGCCCCAGGTATCAGAGCAAATCGCGGCGATCTTTTTCTCGTGGGACCAATAGCAGTTCTCGAACTTGACGCCCGGCGCATCTCCACCCGCATAACCAGCCCACGCCTTGTTCTTGATGCAGCGTTCCATATGGCCTGTGCGGATGATGACGAAATCACCCTCTCCGATCGTGACGCCCTGCTTCTTCGCAACGGCGTCGAGTTCGTCGTTTGAGATAGCATACCCGTCATCGAGTGAATCGACGCCCTTGAAGCGCGCGACGTCAAGCAGAACACCACGTCCGACCATGCGATCGCGGGTGTGTTCAATTCCAAGTCGATGGACGCCCCGGCTGTCGACGTTTTTGGCATCGTGGCCGTTGTACATCTTGTCGATGTAGAAGACGTGCCCAAGCGAGTCCCAATGGGTGGCAGCCTGAACCGGCATGTTGATGGCATCATCGGCGTAACGCATCCTGTTGAGCTCGTCCTGCCGGCCGGCAATCGCGTCTGTTCCTGTCGCCAGCATCGTGTGGATCGGATTCCAGCGGCCGCCGAACAAGCCGCTCTGCGGGCCATTTGAGTCGAGCGGGATCCCCATTCCGAAGACCTTGCCCTTCTTCACGAGCTTGGCGGCGCGCGTAACATGATCCGGCGTAACGAAATTCAGGGTACCGATCTGGTCCTCCTTGCCCCATCGGCCCCAGTTCGAAAGCTTCTCACTCGCCTCGGCGATAGCGGCCTTGCCAACCTTGATGTCCATTCTCGACTCCCGTTCTTCTTGATTGAGCTGGATGTAGTGGATCTCAATCGCCTCCGAGATAGAGGCGACGAACCACGTCGCTGCTTCTCAGATCGGCGATACTGTCGGCGGCAAGCGCAACCTGCCCGTGAACAAGCACGTAGCCGCGGTTCGCTATTCTTGTCGCTTGTTCGAAATTCTGCTCTGCCATCAAAACGGTCAGACCGAGCGCGGATGAAAGCTCGGCGATCTTGTCGATCATGCGCGCAACCAGAATGGGGGCGAGGCCAACCGATGGCTCATCGACGAGAAGAATGCGCGGGCCGGCCATCAACGCACGTCCCAATGCAAGCATTTGCTGTTCGCCGCCGCTCATCGAACCGGCCATCTGGCTGCGGCGTTCCTTCAGACGCGGAAACGCCTCGAAGCAGAATTCGATGTTCTTTGCGATCTGGGTTCGCGCCGTTTTCCGATAGGCACCGAGCGTGAGATTTTCCTCAACCGTCAGCTTCGGAAACAACCGCCGCCCTTCCGGCACCAGTGAGATCCCGATATCGACGATTTCCTCCGTCGACATGCCAACAAGGTTGTGCCGCTGCCCGTCGATTTCTGCGACGATGGTCCCTCGGCTCGGAACGATCTGTCCGGTGACACAGCGCATCAGCGTGGTCTTGCCGTTACCATTGGTCCCCAGCAGAGCGACTGTTTCTCCGTCGCCAGCGCGAAGGCTGACGTTCGACAGCACGGTCACGGCACCGTAGCCGGCATCTACACCTTCGATGGTCAGATTATTGCCCAAGGTAGGCCCTCACTACTTCTGGATGGTCCATGACTTCACGCGGATCGCCATCTGCGATCTTCGCGCCAGCGACAAAGACGACAACGCGCTGGGAGAAACGAATAACCGCACGCATGATGTGCTCGATCAGAATGATTGCGATGCCGCTATCGTTGAGTTGCATCAGCAGATCGAGGATCTCATCGACTTCGGAATCCGAAAGTCCGGCCATCGCTTCATCGGCGATGAGAACACGGGGCTGCGCTGCCAACGCCCGGCCCAACTCCAGCTTGCGCAGATCAACCTGGCTCAGACTTTTCGGACTGGCATCAGCTCGCGCCAGAAGCCCGACCTGCCCGAGAACCCGATCCGCTTTTGCGTTCAGTTCATCCTGGTCCGACACACCCGAGATAAACGAGAGCGGCACACCGATATTCTGACGAACCGTTAAACCGCGGAACGGACGGGGAATTTGAAAGCTCCGCGCGAGACCGGCACGCGCGCGTTTCCATGCCGGCGCATCGGTGATATCCGCATCCGCAAAGACCACTTTGCCTTCATGTTGAAGAGCACCTGTCAGGCAATTGACGAATGTGCTCTTCCCCGAACCGTTCGGACCGATCAGACCGACGCGCTCGCGGTCTCCCAGATCGAAATCAATTCCGTTCAGCGCAGTGAAGCCCCCGAAGCGCTTTACAACCCCGCGAGATGAAAGGATGGCAGAGCCGCTCATTTGCGCTTCTCCCGCATGTCCTTGATGAAGCCGATAATCCCGTTGGGCGCGACGGTGATGAAGAACACGAGCAACACACCAACGATCAGCAAATTAAGCGCCGACGAAATCGTCACGGTGGCGATCTGTTGAAGCGTCCCGAGCAGCAGGGCACCGATCACCGGACCGAGCCATGTTGCCGTGCCTCCGATAAGCGGCATGGCGATCGCGTTGACTGCAATGGTCAGGCTGAACGCGGAGGTCGGATCGACATATGTGACGAAATACGGGAACGGCGCGCCAATGGCCCCAAGCAATGCCCCGCTGATCGTGGTTGCGAACAGCTTCATCCGCAGCGACGGCACGCCGGCGCACTCCGCCGCCATCTCGTCGTCCTTGAGCGCCGCCAGACCGTTGCCGATCCAGGAATTCTCGATGAACCGCGCGATCAGGATTGATCCCATGGCGAGAATGAGCATCACCACAAATAGATAGCGCGCATAGGTCCCGAAGAACGGCATCGTTTCGGGGTGCAGGATGTAGACGCCGCGGGAGCCGCCGACGAACGACCAGTTCACAATCAGTGTATTGAGAACGACGGACATCGCGAGCGTGGCAATGGAGAAGAAGACGCCCCTTAACCGAAGGGTCAGATAGCCCATCCCCAGTCCAAGCAGGCCCGCGATCACCGCCGCGAGCGGAATGGTAAAGACCAGCGGCCACTGCAACGTCTTGTAGATGACCACGCTGGTGTAGACGCCGACTGCGAAGAAGCCCGCGACACCGAAATTGACGTACCCCGCATAGCCGCCAAGAATATTCCACGCCGTCGCAAGCGCGACGAACTGCAGAACAGTGTAGGCCGCCAGGAATGCGTAGTCCGTTCCAGCAAGATCAAGGAGCTGAACAGACGCGATGCCTACCACCGCGCAGATAGCAAGAGGCGCAATCCAGCGCATCGGCTTCGTGGACGCCCGGCTGCCGGACATTTGTGCTATGGCCTGTTTCATCGTCCGAATATCCCCGCGGGTTTAACAGCGAGGGCTACGAGCAAGAGCCCGAAGGCAACCGCAGGCGACCATGATGGACCGAAGAACGTGGTGGTAAGGCTTTCCGCAATGCCGAGGATCATCGACGCGACGATGGTGCCCGGCAGACTGGTCATGCCTCCGAGCACCGCGATGGCAAAAACGCGGCCGATGAAATCCCGGCCCAGCGAGGGCTCGATCGGTTGAATAATGATGAGCAATGCGCCCGCAATAATTGCCGTCGCGATCGATAATCCGAAGGCGACCTCTTTCACCTTCACAGGATTGCCGCCGACCAGACGAAGAGCCAGCGAGTCCTGCGACACAGCGAGAATCGCCTTGCCGATGAAAGTCTTTGACAGGAAGACCATGATGCTACCGACCATGGCCAATCCGACAATGAGCGGAACGAGCAGCCTCCATGGGATTGCCAGGAATCCGACCGATATGGTCGGGCCGATATAGGCGGCCTCGACGAAACGATAGTCGACACCGAAGGTCAGGATCAGTCCGACTTCGATAATGAAGAGAATACCGAAGAAGAATGCCAGCCCCTGCAGCGACTCCTCTCCCCGTTTCTCGAAGGCGAGGTAGTAAAATCGATAGAGAAGCCGCCCGACCGCATAGGCCGGGACCGCTGCAATGACGCAAGCGAGCACTGGGTCGATGCCCAGATGCGTATTGCAATAATAGGCGATGAAGCCTCCGGCCATAATGAATGCCGGATGGGCGATGTTAACAATATCCAACATTCCGAACGCGATCGTGATTCCGACAGCGACGGCACAATAGAAGCCGCCCAAAAGGATGCCGGAGACGATGGCATTGGAGAAGAGGTCAAGACTGAAAATCATGATCGTCTCCGGTTGCGCTCACCTCCGTCAGCGTTTGATGGGTTCAAACGGGGTCACCAGATCGCCCGACTTGAACACAACCGGATCCAAAATGACCTGCTTGCCGGCCTGCTTGAACTGCTCGACGTCGTTACCGACGATGCCGCGATACTGGATCAGCAGAACGCGAGGCTCTGCCCACTCCCCGCGATCACCGAACTTGATGTCGCCAACGATAGTGGAGAATTTCGTCGCGCGCATATAGTCGGCGAGCTTCTTGTCATCAAACGATTTGATGGCGTTGACCGAAGCTTCAAGAATTTGCATCTCAGCGTATGCGAACGGCGGGATGTAGATGCCAAGCGGATCGACACCGGCTTGAACTGCGCGCTCCCGATACTTGGTGAGGAAAGGTGCCACGCCGGGAAAATTCATTGTCGGCTCTGGCGCGTAAAGGTCGTACGCGACAATATTATTCAGCATCGGGCCGAGCTGCTGCTTCAACGCGGCGAACTGAAGCCCAATCATTCCTCCGCCCACCATTCGGGCGTTCAGCCCGACCTCGTGGATTGCGCGGATCATTCCGGCTGAGTCCGGCGGATAAGATCCGATGAACAGCAGGTCGGGGTTGGTTGCCTTGATGGCGCGAACAATCGAGCCGAAATCCTGCGTATTCGGCGGGTAGCTCCTGTCGTAGACGACCTTAATTCCTGCCTTTTTTGCGTTTTCGCGGGCGCCTTCAACGGCAAGCACCCCGAACTCGGCATCTGCCCCGACAAGCGCAACCGTTTGCGGTTTTGGAGACAGCTTTGAGGCAAGCTCAAAATAGGCTCGCGAAAACTCGAACTTCGCCTGCGGTCCGTTCGGCTGCATCTGGAAATAACGATCGTAACGAAACTCGTCATTCGCGGCCAAGGCAAACATAGAAAGGAATACCTTGCCCTTCTGCATCACCACGGGCATCGCAGCGGCGGTCGGCACCGTTGCATAACCGGAAATCACGATATCGACTTTGTCGATATCGATCAGCTTCGAGTATATTCCCGGCACCGTCGCCGGATTGGATTGATCATCGTAGTAGACCAGCTCGACCTTGCGGCCCAACAGCCCGCCGCGCGCATTAACTTCTTCCGCCCAGATTTGATAGGAAAGCAACGCGGCCTTTCCCCCGCCGGCGAGCCCTCCAGTCAACGCCATACCAAAACCAATCTTGACCGGAGCTGCCTGGCCATGTGCTGACGACGCCATAACTGCCAGTGCACCACCGGCAAGCGACAACGTTTCGCGACGCGTAAGTTTCGTCATGTCTCTCTCCCTGAGATCGGGCTTGTGCCCTTGTTGCCGGGCTTTTGCCCTGTGCATTTTTGTTGAACGACGATCGACGCACGCGCAGTGCATGGCAGGATGCATAGGTCGAAATGACTCCAGCATCCCGCTTCATGCAACCGCTTAGAAGTTCACTTGATCTGCCCCCTTGAGCGATAGAATTTCACGCGCCTCATCGGGCGTTGCGATCTCGAGACCCATACCTTCGATAATCGAGCGAACCAGCCGGACCTGCTCGGCGTTCGAGGTCGCGAGCTTGCCTGGTCCTGCCCAAAGCGAATCCTCAAGCCCGACGCGCACATTGCCTCCCATCGAGGCCGCCATCGCTGCAATACGCATCTGCGAAGCACCTGCGCCGAGCACTGACCAACGATACTGGTCACCGAACAGCCGATCGGCTGTACGCTTCATATGCATGACGTCTTCGGAGTGGGTGCCGATACCGCCGAGAATTCCGAAAACGGATTGCACGAACAATGGCGGCTTGACGAGACCGCGGTCGAGAAAATGCTTCAAGTTATAGAGATGCGCGATGTCGTAGCACTCGAACTCGAAGCGCGTGTTGTTATTGTAGCAAGTCTTGAGAATGTACTCGATGTCCTTGAAGGAATTTCTGAAAACCAGATCACGCGTCGATTCCAGAAACTGCGGCTCCCAATCGTGTTTGAAATCCTTGTAGCGATCCAAAAGATGGAACAAGCCGAAATTGATTGAACCCATGTTCAATGATGCAACTTCAGGCTTGAAATGCTCTGCCGGCTTTACGCGCTCCTCGACGCGCATAAATGGGCTGCCGCCCGTTGTGATGTTAATCGCAGCCTTGGTCTGCTGTTTGATGCGGGAAAGAAAGCGACCGAAGCCTTCGGGGGTTTGATCAGGTCTTCCGTTTTCCTGATCGCGCGCATGGAGATGGAGAACTGCAGCCCCCGCCTCGGCGGCGCCCAGCGCGTTTTCGATGATTTCATCTGCCGTGATGGGAAGGTGTGGCGACATGGAGGGCGTGTGAATCGCCCCCGTAACTGCGCAAGTTATTACTACCTTGCGTTTTAACGCGGCCATGATCGCCTCCCTGAGGTATGTTTCTTAGGGGTAACTAGACCTTTATTAGTAATCATTTGCTCAATAATATTGAGAGTTGTCAAGCGACCCTTGGATGACTTTATTCAGTTGTGCGCTTGGCGCGGCGGCTCCCCATATCTAAAAGGTTCGCTCGCACCTCCGGCAAAGCCCGGACGAAAGCTAGAGAATTAGGATGACCACGAAGAAAAACGCCCGCTCCTCCAAAGCCAGAACGAGCGAGGACGTGAGTGCCGTGACGCAGCGTCGCATGCGGCTCTCCCCTCAAACGAGGGAGCGCATGATTTTGGACGCAGCTATCAACTTTTTTGCTGAAGAAGGTTTTCGCGCGCAGACGCGCGCACTCGCAGATCGCATCGGCGTTTCGCAGTCTTTGATCTATCGCTATTTCGGCTCGAAAGAGAACCTGATTGAACGCGTTTACGAAAAGACATTTCTGTCGCGATGGAATCCCGCCTGGGAGGAGACGCTCGCCGATCGCAGCCGCCCACTCCGCGAACGGCTGCAGGAATTTTTCCGGTCGTATCTGGTGGCCGTGGATGATCGAAACTGGATTCGCGTCGCGATGCATTCGAGCCTGGAAGGAAGCGATCTGACAAAGAGGTACATTCAGGGGCATGTGACGCGCTTACTCGGCAAGATTGCTCTCGAATTGCGCAGCGAAACAGAGGCAAAGAAGAAGGACGAGCTTTCGCCGATGGAGCTGGAGCTCGCGTGGCACCTGCACTCAACAGTTATCTATTACCTCATCCGCAAACATATTCACGGCACATCAGTTAGCCTCCAAACCGATGATATCGCAGACATGATCGTCAATAACTTTCTTGATGGGGTAACTTCTCTTGCGACTTCCAAACCGAAGATGGGAGTGCCCCGGCCAGCGGCTGGACCGCGGAAAGTTGAACATCGACCAAAGATTCTAAACCGCGACTAAGCTCGCCTCGTGCAGCAAGACGCGCCTCCATAGCGGGAATCAAATTCCGATCGCGGCCTTTATCTTCACTGCGGTGAATGGCAAATCGCGGATGCGCTGTCCGGTTGCGTCTGCGATGGCGTTTGCGATTGCAGCAGCTGTCGGGCCCTGCCCTGTCTCGCCAGCGCCCAAGAATGGTTGACGTGGCCGGTCAATGATATGCACGTCAATGCTGTCCGGGACGCTGTCAAAGCGCAGGATCGGATAGGTCGCCCAATCGATTGACGTGATACGCGTGCTGTCGAACGTGACGCTCTCGTACAGCGTCCAGCTCGTCGCCTGCACGATAGCACCTTCGATCTGGTTCCGGATACCGTCCGGACTGACGACCTGCCCGGCATCGACAGCGCTGACAGCGCGGACGACGCGCACTTGTCCGGTCTCCCTGTTGGCTTCAATCTCGAGCGCCACCGCGCAATAGGCCGCAAGATTTTTATACCTTGCGAAAGCGAAGCCACGGCCACGCCCTTCGACTGCTTGATACTTGTCCCAACCGAATTTCTCGGCCGCCAACATAATCACGTCGCGGCCACGAGGATCTTCGAGATGGTTGAGACGGAATGCCACCGGGTCCTGATTCGCGATCCGGGCCAATTCGTCCATAAAGCTTTCGATGGCGAAGACATTAGTATAAGCGCCGAGCGAGCGCATGGCAGAGATCCGCAACGGCATCTCTGGAATAAAGTGATGCACGACTTCGGCGTTCGCAAACGCATAGAGCGGGATCGCGTTGCGATCTCCACCGCCTTCGGGAAGCGGCAGCGGCTTCGGCTCCGGCAACACGAAGTGTTCCTCGATGTGCTGCGCGGCAAGCAACGACCCTGCCTTGCCGGGACGCATGGAATGCGTGTTGCTCCAGACATCGTATTTCCAGTCGACGATCTTGCCGCTGGAATCAAGTGACGCCGATGCCTTTGAGACCATCGCAGGACCATATGGCTCCCATGCGTGCTCCTGCTCCCGCATCCACTGAACGCGAACCGGGGGACCGTTCATGGCCACTGCAATCAATGCGGCATCGGCCGCAGCATCGTCAGCACCATTGTGGCCGTAACATCCGGATCCCTGCACGTGGATGCAGCGGACCTTCTCGTTCGGCATATGAAGCATTTCCGCGATCGCAGCGCGGTCAGGATAGACACCCTGGGTGTGGGTCCAGATCGTCAACTGGCCATCTGCCATCTGCGCGACAGCACAGGATGGGCCGATCGATCCATGACCCTGATACGGACGCGTGTAGGTCGCCTCGATGGTAACTCCTGCGGCACCCGCCGCCGCATGATTGTCGAGAATCTTGCTGTCTTTCGACGGCAGACTGCGAATGACATCCGGTAATGGATGGGTGGCCGGCAACGTTGGCTTTTCCGTCCAATGTGCCGCCGCTGCCAGCGCCCGCATTGCCTTCACCGCCTGGAATTCCTGCGTCGCCACCACCGCTAGAAAATCGCCGTTGCGGACAACCTTCAAAACGCCGGGCATAGCATTAACGGCGCTGAGATCGAGATCGGCTAGTTTCGCGCTATAGCTTGGCGGCCGCACTACACGCGCATGCACCATGCTGGGCAACCGCATATCCTGCACATAGGCCTCACCGCCCGTCACCTTGGCCGGAATATCAACGCGCCGCATGGACGTGTTCATGATCTTGAACATCGCTGGATCGCGGAACTTCGACACCGGCTGCGCCTGCACATGTTGCAGGGTTGAATCGATCAGCGAGCCATACATCACCGGCGTGGTGCCGGGGCCGGCAATCGATCCGTTGCCATCGGTCTTCAGTTGATCCGCAGCAACGTTCAGTTTTCGCGCAGCTTCGGCGATCAGCAAATCGCGCATCTGCGCAGCCGCATTGCGGATCGCGGTGGCGCTGTCCTGCATCGAGTGGCTGCCCGAGGTGTAACCCTCGTTAACTGTGCGGCCGGTATCCGCCGTGATCAGCGTGATGCGGTCGGCCGGGATGTCGAGTTCTTCCGCGGCGACCTGAATCAGCGCGGTCTTGATGCCTTGGCCAAGCTCGGCCTTGCCGGACAGCACGGTCACCGCATTGCCGGCATCGATCCGGATCCATGAATCGAGATAGGGATTCACCGACAGACTGCCGGGCAGCTTGGGCTTGGCGTTCGGTGGAGGAGCCGCTTCCTGCGCTACGCTCGCTGGTGCGAGCGAGAAGCTGATGACCAGCGCGCCCGTGCCCTTTAGCACCGCACGCCGCGAGACAGAATTGAAGGGCGCGTTCATCAGATCGCTCCTTTTGCCGTCGGCGCGGTCTGCCGCATCAGCTCAGCGGCCCGGCGCACGGCTTTCAGAATGCGCATATGCGTGCCGCAGCGGCAGAGATTGGTTTGCAGCGCGCTGCGAATATCGGAGTCGGAGGGATTCGCATTCTTCTCCAGCAGCGACTGCGCCCGCATCATCATGCCGGCGATGCAGTAGCCGCACTGCGCCGCCTGCTCTTCGATGAAGGCCTGCTGGATTGGCGCGGGATTGTCTTCCGTGCCGAGCCCCTCAAGCGTGGTAATCCGCCGACCCTCGAACAGCATGACCGGCGTAACGCAGGACAGCACGGGCTTGCCATCCACCATCACCGTACATGCCCCGCATTGTCCGAGACCGCAGCCGAACTTCGCGGCATTGAGTTCGAGATCGTTGCGCAGAACGTAGAGCAACGGCGTATCCGGATCGGCATTCACGGAATGCCTCTGGCCGTTCACCATCAGATCCATGCGGATTGCCTCCCTTAACGTGTTGCGGATATCGTGTTCGAAGCCTGCGTCGCGTTGCGCACCTGCTGCAGTTGCCCTTCGAGGTTTTGCCACGGCGGCTTCCGGCCAAATCGACTGCGGATATATTGCGCCAGTGACGCCACCTGCTGATCGGTGAGCACGCCGGAGAACCCCGGCATGATCGGTCCCCGCGCACCGCTGGTGGCCGGAACGCCTCCCAGAATGACGTGCAGGAGATTGCGTGGATCGTCGGAGCTCACTGCTGTGCTCAGCGCGAGATTGATGCCGCCGTAGGGGACGGGACGGCCACTGTCGTGACACGATGCGCAGACGCTGGCGTAAAGAACGGCGCCGGCATCATCAGGCGCGTCGGCGTTCGCCACGGTCTGGCTGCCTGCGGATTGCGGCTTGCTTCCGGTACCCGATTTATCGACCGACGACAGCAAATCCTTGTTGTTGTCGCGGCGTGCGGCGGACGGCTCCCCCATCACGGATGCGACGTACACCGCAATGGCCTTGACGTCCTGGTCCGATGCCGACGAGAGGTTGCCGACCACCGGCCCCATCGGGCCCCGCGCCACGCCATGAAGCCCGTGCCATCCTTGCCGCAGATACGCGTTCAGCGTATCCGCATCCCACGGGATCGGCGCCTGCGAGGCAGCATTGATCGTGAAAGCGTGCCAGCCCTCCGCATCGCCGCCGCCGAATGCATGTTTCGATTTCTCCGCGCCCAAAGCATTGCGTGGAGTGTGGCAGGCGCCGCAATGGCCGATGCCTTCCGCGAGATAAGCCCCGCGATTCCATTCCGCGTCGCGAGTTGGATCGGGCTTGAATGGTCCCTCGCGCAGGAACAGCAAATTCCAGCCCGCGAGCAGCGGCCGGAAGTTCAGCGGGGGCATCAGATCATTGGAGCGTGCTGGGGCACGAACGGCGGTTCGCGTCATCAGGAAAGCATAGAGCGCGCGATTGTCCTGGTCAGAGACCAGCGTGAAGTGGTCATAGGGAAAGGCCGGATAAAGATAATGCCCTTCCCGATCGACGCCCTTGCGCATGGCGCGTTGGAACGCAGCTTCGGACCAGGTGCCGATGCCCGTGTCACGATCCGGCGTGATGTTGGTGGAATAGATCGTGCCGAAAGGCGTGGGGATATCGCGGCCACCGGCAAACGTCTTGCCGCCTTCCGCGGTATGACAGGTGTTGCAGTCGCCGAGCGCGGCGAGATCGGCACCGCGCTTGATCAATGCCGTCTCGAACCGGGGCGCATCATTGACGGCGGGAATTTCCGGCTGTCGCGTTATGAAAAGTGCGGCACCAGCGGCAATCGCCACACAGACTAGTCCGCCGAAGATGATCTTGACGTAGCGCATGCACACTATCGCAATAGACCGCTGAATGGTTCCACGTTTCACCACCTATCCTAGCGTTTGTTGAGACGAAATCTGATGTTTTATGTCGGCCACCCTCTGACGTTTGTGTGAAGGCGCGCCGGCCGCGGATCGACAACTTAAAGTCATAGGGATTCGCCTATCGTTCGAGATCCTGTGAGTTCAATTGGGCCGCTATCCACCTTGCATCGCAGATTTGATCCAGCCAGCCGCTTCGTTCGACGAGAGAAAATCAAGTGCCGTTCGCTGAAGGTCCGCCGCGCTTGCCTTGCCCTGCACCACCGCGACCATCAGATCGCATCGATGCGACACCGCCATACCCACGGCGTGGCGCAGCGATCCATCGTTCATCTTGATATCGTAGGATCTCATCCGGCCTGACATATCCGAGATGCGTACCGCCTCCCCCGGCCGCAGCGGGCGAAATCGCGCGCTGATCAGATCGAGATCGGCCACCCGATCAACCTCATCATCATCGGCAACGCCGGTATCGCAATTGCAGAACCCGATCTTCGGGCGAACGTATAACTCCATCTCGCCGCCACAGGAGGCCGCCGAACAGCGGTAGGCGCGCCCCGGCGGCCAACCGTCGCGCGGAAACGGCCACGCTATGTCGTGCCACACCTCACCACGCGTCGAGGCTCCGACATAAGCGGCGATGCCGGACGACGTGATGAGCCCGAGCAGCGCCGCGCCGAGCAATGCCGTCTTCCCCGCCATCGCTGAGCCCACGTGCGACACTATTTCAAGCCCGCGACATCCAGGGCCGCACCGGTCAACTCCAGGATGTGCAGCCCAGTGTTGGCGCGATCGACGATGTAGACATAGCCGCGCTCGTCGGTTTCGACATTGTTGGTCTGGATCGCCACACGACACCGTTCCTTGCCGTCAACGGTCACGCAGCGCTTATCGGTCGCTGCAGTGATCGAGGGAATGAAATAACCAACCTCCTTCGGGTGATAGGGATCGCGGATATCGAGTGCCCGCACGCCGGCATTGAAGAAGGCGATAAAGGCCATCTTCTTGTAGAACACCGGCGCCATGCTTTCGTTCGACGAATGCGAGCCAAACCGGCCGCCGCGATCGCAGAATGATCCACTGGCCTCCGGGACCGTATAGCTCGAGATCATCATCGGCCGATTCTCGACGGTCACATCGGCAAACCACACCATCTGCCGCGGCTCGCCGCACTCGTTGAGAATGGCTTCATCGACGATCAACACGATATCCCGCGTCGCGCCGTCCTTGTCTCTGGCGAATTCAGCGATGGGCATCCCCTTCATGGGAAATGTCGTGTGGGCGCCGTTGAAGGCCGACATCGGCATCCGCGCCACTTCGGGAAATCGTAGATTGTCCGGCGTGGGTTCCTTCGGCCCGTTGATCAGCTTGTCGCGATCGACAATC
Organism: uncultured Alphaproteobacteria bacterium; assembly: GCA_963751855.1. GTDB lineage: Bacteria > Pseudomonadota > Alphaproteobacteria > Rhizobiales > Xanthobacteraceae > Afipia. The sequence goes on from CAVVWF010000011.1 coordinate 55,883, forward strand.
TGCAGGAAGCCACCCTTGTTGGTGCCATAACCAAAGTAAATGCGGTTACCCTCGGGCCCGAGCGAGATCGGACCGTGGACTTCAGTCGGAACCGCGCCGGTTGCACCGGGCTCCTGACCGGGCAAACCAAAGTCGCGGATCTTGACTGGATGTGCGGGGTCGCTGAGATCATAGACTTGCGTCATGCGCCGTGTTCGCCAGTCCGGTGCACCCGACACCAGAAAGGCGATGCCGGTATCGCATTCCCACCAGCTCTTGTGCGTGTCCTTCAGTCCACCGATCCGCGTCACCAACACCGGATTGGCGGGATCGGCGACATTCCATATCTCATGCGCCTCACTGCCGAAGGTGCGCAGCATGTAGACCGCTGAGGGATCGCCTTTCGGCAGCGCTTTGCCGTCACACACGCGGACCATCTGCGCGCCGCCGCTTTCGTACTTTCCCTCCTGTCCGGGGATATGGCGCAGATATTTCGGTTGGGTCGGATCGGTCACGTCAACGATAGACGTGCCGTTCGGCTCAGCCTTTCCGTTTTGCGGATTGACCGGATCGGGAATGTCATCGGTGCCGCCGTGATGGCCGATATAGGCGATCCAGCGATCGCCTTGATGATGAATGGTCGGCTGATAGGCGCTGCGCGCCTGCAGATCATTCATGCCCACAAGCTTCATGTTGCTTGCTTCCGCAGGAGCACCCATGACCTGCTGTTGCGCATGGAGCATCGAACCCCAACCGGACAGAACGACAAAAAGACATGTCGCAAGTTTGTATCGAGCCTTGATCATTTTTTCTTGGTCTCCGTTCAGGTCACACCGTGTGTTTCATTTGGCGGCAATGCCTAGATCGCTAATCAGCTTGGCGTATCTCGCGAGCTGATCGCGCGTCAGCGTGCGCAGCTCTTCCGGCGAGCTGCCCCTGACCACAAGCCCCTGCTCGTCGAGCTTGCGACGCGTCTCAGGATCGGCGAGTGCCTTGCGAACCTCCGCGTTCAGACGCGCGACAATGTCTTTCGGCGTTCCCGCCGGAGCCAGAATGGCGAACCAGGAATTGAACAAAAAGCCGGGCAGCCCCGAACTCGGAGACAGTCGGCACATCGGGAAATTGCGGTAAGCGTGCCTGGGTCGTAACGCCGATCAGCTTGACCTGATCACCGCGCACCAGGGGCGCAACAGTGCCGAGGCCCTGGAATGCAACCGGGATCTGCCCCGAGACCACATCGCTCGCAGCCTGCGTTGCGCCCCGATAGGGAACGTGGGTCAGCGAAATGCCGGCGCCGGCAGCGAACATTTCCATTGCAAGATGCTGCGGACTGCCGATGCCGCCGGACCCGTAGTCGATCTTTCCCGGTGAGGCTTTCGCTGCGGCGATCAAATCGGCTGCGCTTTTGAAACCGGACTTCTCGTTGGCGATCAATCCCCACTCCACGGTCGCCACCAGAGAAATCGGTTCGAAATCCTTGACGATGTCCCATCGCAGACCGGGCTGCAGAGCCGGCACCATCGTCATGATGCTGTCGTTGAAGCCGCCGATCGTGTAGCCGTCGGGCGCAGCTCTGGCGACCTGCTCCGCGCCGATCGTGCCCGAGGCGCCCGGCTGGTTCATGATGACGAACTGCTGGCCCATGTTCTCCGACATCTTCTGCGTCACGATCCGCGCCGCGACATCCACAGCACTCGCTGCCGCCAGCGGAACGATCATCCGAATCGGCCGGTCGGGATAACCGGCTTGCGCGAAGGCCGCACTGGAAAGAGCAGAAATCAGAATGGCAGAGATCGACGCGCGGTAGAGACGCATGCTGACTTCTCCTAGGTGAGGCGTGCCATGCCAAATTCATCAGCGAGTTTGTCCAATCCGCTCATCAATGCGGGCGCAATCGGAATACCGGAGCGAGCGCGACGGATGCGGGTCTCATGGCTGCGTTCGCCGGGCACATAGATCCGCTCGACGCCAGGCATACGCGCACTGTCGCGCAGATCACTGATCAGCTTGTCGACGTTCGCCTTGAACACCGCGACATCACCGAAGGCCGCCACGTTGATAACAGCGATGGCCTGGCCGGTATTGGTGACGCTGGCGTCGTCATGATTGAAATCGATGACGTCCCTGCCCATTGCCGCACCGCCAAGCGTCCCGGCCAGCAGGCCGATGACGAGAGCAAGGCCGTATCCCTTGTAGCCCGCCTCCATGCCACCAAGCGGCAACAGCATGCCCTCGTCGGCGCGTTTCGGATCGGTCAACGGCCTGCCCTGACGATCGATCATCCAGCCCTCGGGCATCGTCTCGCCGCGCAGCGCCTTGGTCTTGACCTTGCCGTAGGCCGCTACTGTCGTTGCCATGTCGAGAACGATGGCACGTTCGTCGCCGGCAGGTATCGCCACCGCAATTGGATTGGTCGACAGCAGCATATCGAGACCACCCCACGGCGGCAGGTGGTTGGCGTTGCCGACCGCGAAATACAGGCCGATCATGTCGTGCGCCAATGGCATGCTGGCATAAAGCGACGCGGGTCCGGCATGATTGCTGAACTGTGAGTTGACCCACGCGATTCCGGTGATGCGCGCTTTGTCGATTGCCATCTCGGCCGCACGCTTCATGACGAGATGCCCCATGCCGTTGTCGCCATTGAGCAACGCCGTTGCAGGATAATCGTGAACTACGTGTATCTTCGGGGCGACGTTGAAACCGCCAGCCCTGATACGGCGTGCGTATTGCGGTAACCGGGCGACACCGTGCCCGTCAGAGCCCTGCAGGTCCGCTTCTGCCATCAAGGTTGCGACCGTCTGCGCGTCAGCCTCCGGCAAACCGAGCTTTATCAGCGCTTCTCCGATGAATGCCGCCAGGCGATCGAATGACACGGTCCGTTCAGAATTCATGATCCATCCTTGCCGCTGTCCGACGATCCGCTCGGCGATGCTCGGACACGTTAGTCACCTGTCAGTTCGCGCATGATCTGATGCAGCGCAGGCTGCGCCTCGAATCCAATCCCGGGATGATCGGGCAACGCAATTTGTCCATCGCGGACCTCCATGCCATCGGCAAAGCCGCCGAAAGCGGCAAATACGCCGGGGTAGGATTCACAACCGCCCAGCCCCAATCCCGCGACCAGCGCGAATGACATCATGTTGCCGCCGTGAGGAAAGATGCGCTCGCGTGATCCTCCCAGTGCATCGACCCGATCGACCATTCGGACATAGGCGCCGACGCCGTAGGCCTGCGGGGGGTCGACCTGAAGAAAGTCGCGATCCTTGCGAAAGCCGCCGAACCTGAAGAGGTTCTCGACATCCTGCTGGCAAAACGAATTCTCGCCGGTGGCAAGCGGTGGCCGATATGTCTCGGCCAGAGCGGCGAAGGACGCGTAGTCCAGTGGCGCACATGGCTCTTCGAACCATCGCAGCCCGTAGGGCTCCAGCGCCCGCCCATAGTCCCGCATGCGATCTGTCGACAATGCCGCGTTTGCATCGACTGCCAGGTGATCAGGTCCGGCCAACAAGGGGATGGCTGTCTCAATGCGTGCCAGATCGTCCTTGACCGAGGCGCCACCGACTTTGATTTTGATATGCGTGTACCCGGACTGAAGATGACGCTTCACCTCGTCCGACAAGGCGGCCAGATCGCCATCCGGCCTGTACCATCCCCCGCCGACGTAGCAGGAAATCGTTGGAGCCACTGCACCATTGTGGAAGCGCTCCGCGAGCACATGCCAGAGCGGCCGGTCGAGAAATTTCGCGAGCGCATCCCACACAGCGGTTTCGATGGTCCCGATCGGCACCGAGCGTTCGGCGTCACCACCCGGTTTTTCGCGGAGCATCATGCGTCGCACGATCTTGTCAGGATCAATCAGGCCTGCGTCGTCGACCAGTTCGTCCGGTTGGGCGGACAAAATGCGCGGAATGAAGCGCGCTCGCATCGCCGCGCCGCAGGCGTAGCGACCCGTGGAGTTAAAAGCATAGCCGATGATCGGCTTGCCTTGACGCACCGCATCCGTCACGACAGCAACCACCGACGTCGTCATTTCCGAAAAATCGAACGCCGCGTTGCGCATCGTAGATGCGACGGGAACGGCCCTCTCGAAAATGCCGGTGATGCGCACGTGAGTTCCGATCGGTCAAACTGGCTTGATACCCGCCTTCGTAACAATCTCGCGCCACTTCGGTACCTCGTCGGCAATACGCTTCCGCATGCCATCAGGCCCCTTGGCGAGCACTTCGAACCCGTCATTGCGCAGCTGATCGGCGATCTTGGCGCCTTTGAGGATCTCTATCGTTTTAGTGGACAACAGCTGGACAATCTCCGGCGGTGTTTTCGCCGGCGCGAGAAAGCCCTGAAAAGTGTCCGCGATAAAATCCTTGTAGCCGAGGTCGACCATCGTCGGGACGTTGGGAAGATCGAACCAGCGAGTCGCGCCGGTGATCGCCAAAGCTTTCAACGCCCCACTCTCGATGTGCGGATGAGCAGGCGGCAGTGCCGCCGAACAAACTTGAACGGTGCCGCTCAGGGCGGCCTGTATGGCGGGTCCTGCACCGGAAAACGGCACGTGTGTCATTTCTATGCCGGCAACCATCTTCAGAAGTTCAGCCGAAAGGTGCGGCGTAGTGCCAACCCCAGGGCTTGCGTAATTGAAGAGATTCGGTTCGGCCTTGGCACGTGCGATCAATTCGGGAATCGAATTGATACCCAACTTGGGATCGACAAGGATGACGTTCGGTGACGTCCCCAGTTCGGCGATGGGCGCGAAGTCCTTATAGGGATCGTAGGGGATCTTGGCATAGAGGCTCGGATTCAGGACGTAGGCGCTGGATGTTATCAGCAGCGTGTAGCCGTCCGGTTCGGAATTCGCGACAATTCCGATCCCTATGTTGCCGCCTGCGCCACCCCGGTTATCGACAACCGCCGTTCCGCCGATTGCATCACCGAGATGCTGGGCGACAATGCGCGCCATGATATCTGTCGGTCCTGCAGGCGCGAATGGCACGACGATCTTGATGGGGCGTGCTGGATATGTCGCTCCATGGCCGCTCCCGGACCAGAAGCCGGCGCTTGTGCCGGCGGCGAAGGTCAGGGCAGCCGACTTCAGGACAGCCCGACGCGACAGAACACCAGTGCTCTTCTTCGACATGGCGTGCTCCCTATGACAGTGCTTGCTGCACCGTGATTATTTTTCGAGGCCTTCGTCTACGCGAATTTTACGGCCAGTCCGCGACGACAGACGTCGTCGCGGTCGTCATCGTCTCTGGAGAAGATCAGCGGATTGCGACCGGATTGATCGGTGATCCCACTGCCCCCGTAATCGGAAGCGCAGGCCCAACGAACAGAAATTCGTAGACCTTATCGGCGGCGCAGGCTTTCGCCAGTTCGTCAAGCTTAAAGATTTCGCCCATGGTCAGGCCCATGATCGGGATACAGATCCAGTGCCAGGGTTGGTTCGCGTCATCGCAATTGTTGGGACGCACTTCCACGCCCCAGGTGTCGGTCGCAACCGCGGCGACCTGCTTGGCCTGAAGCCAATCCAGCGTCTCAAAGGCAAGACCCGGCGCATCGCCGCCCGGATAACCATCCCAGTTGCCGGCAGCAAGTTTTTCTTCCATCTGGCCGGTGCGGATCAGCAAGTGATCGCCCCGCCCCACCTCGACGTTCTGGGCTTTGGCGCAACTGTCGAGCATGTCGTTGGTGATTGCAAAACCCTCAGGAAGCCAATCCATCCCCTGATGCCGCGCAATGTCCAGCAGCACTCCGCGTCCAACGAACTTCTCCTTGGTATGCTCGATACCGGCCTTTTCCGCACCGAACGACGATACATTGCGGCAGTCATAGCCGTTCCACATGTTGTCGCCGTAAAAGATGTGACCAAGCCCATCCCAGTGCGTGCCTGCCTGCAGCGGAAACAGCACGATGTCGTCGGCTGAGCGGATGCCACGCTTGTCCAGCACGCCGGAATAGGCGTCCGTCCCGGTGCGGAGCATCGTGTGCACCGGATTAAAACGTCCAACAGGCGGAAATTTTGTCTTGCCGCCTTGCGGTCCTTTGCTGTCGTAGTTCAACGCCAGTGAAATGACCTGGCCTTTTCGTACAAGTCCCGCGGCATGCACGATATCCTCGGGCTTAGTGTAGTTCAGTGTCCCGATATGATCATCGGCTCCCCACTTGCCCCAATTTTTCAGCCGCTCGGCCGCCAATTCGATGTCCTTCTTTGTGACTTTTGCAGGCGCATTTGACGTCTTGTTCATGTGGGGCGCTTCCTCGATTTTGTTGTTGATTTTGTAATTGGCGTCGACCTGAAGCCGGCGGCCAGAAACGGCACGAGGTGGCGCAATGCATCTTCAACGCGACCGGGATCGCAACGTCCATCGGTCAGCGACTGAATGCGGCCGGCATTCGCCATCGTGTAAAACATCGTTCCAAGCATGAAGTGGAAACGCCACTCCAGGTCCGCCTGCGGAATATCTGGCAACGCTAAAGCCAGCGCCTTCAGAAACTCGCCGCTGGATTCATCGAAGGCTTTGGCAAGAATCTTTCGGCTGATGGCTTCAGGCTCCATCGCCAGCCGCGCGCGCAGCTTGACGAACGCCCTGCCACCAAAACGATCGTCCGATCCAATCGTCAAAGCGGGTCGGAGAAACGCTTCGAGAATTTTATCCAGTGATGGCGACTTCCGCAGATCAATCTCTGCCAACAGCCGCAAGCGCTCTTCGGCGATCGGCTTCGCCCGTGCAGCAAAAATCTCCGAGAGCAACTGCTCCTTCGACCGGAAGTGATAGTGCAACGCGGCGAGGTTGACATCGGCAGCGGCAACGATGGCGCGGATACTGACGGCGTTCCAGCCGTGCTCGGCGAACAATTGCTCGGACGCGTCCATCAGGCGTTGGCGCGCGGCCGGCCTCGTCTTGAGAACCTCAATCTTGGATTCCGGGCGAAGCGAAGATTTGGCCAATGCGCCACCGTCCCCTTGACTAGAAAACAAACGTTCGTTTCAATAAGTCGTTCGTTGGGAAGATGTCAAGCCATACGCGACGCCAGATTGCGCAGAACACGATCTGAGCGACGCAGTACGGCCCACGACCTCGCCCAGCCACCGTTGTTGAACTGACAAAATCAAAAGAGTCGGCTGATCACTGCTTGCAGTGTTGCGCAGACCGGAATGACAGGGAGAACGACCAGCATGACGACACGCCGGAATTTCCTCAAAGGCGGCCTCGCCTTCTGCAGCTGCGGCATGCTTGAAGCCGCGCACGCTCAACAGCCGCGGCCACATCGCTTGCCGGTTGTGGTGAACGGCAAGCGTGTCAAGACGATCGACGTTCATGCGCACTGCATCATCCGCGACGCGCTCGACCTGATGGGCGATCAGGTGCCCCAGATTCTGCCGCCGACAAAGGGCCAGCAAGAACATTTCATCGTTGTTGAAGAGCGCCTCAAGGCGATGGATGCCATGGCGATCGACATGGAAGTGCTATCGATCAATCCATTCTGGTACCGCACCGACCGCGACCTGGCGGCCAAGATTGTGCAGATCCAGAACGAGCAACTGGCGCAGCTCTGCGCGTCGAAGCCGGATCGCTTCGCGGCGTTCGCATCGCTCTCGCTGCAATATCCGGATCTCGCGGTGCAACAGCTCGAGGACGCCATCAAAAAGCTCGGGCTGCGGGGCGCAGCGATCGGCGGCAACGTGGTGGGGACGGATTTCTCCGACCCGAAGTTTCATCCGGTTTGGGCCAAGGCCGAAGAGCTTGGCGCCGTGCTGTTCATCCATCCGCAGGGCACCGTCGAACTCAACGCACGCTTCAAAGGCAACGGTTGGCTCGCCAACACCATCGGCAATCCTCTCGATACCACCATCGCTCTACAGCATCTGATCTTCGAAGGCACGCTGGACAAATTTCCGAAACTGAAGGTGCTTGCCGCGCACGGCGGCGGCTACCTCGGCTCCTACGCACCGCGCTCCGATCACGCCTGCTTCGTTTCACCGCAGAACTGCAATCAGGACATCCAACTCAAGAAGAAGCCGACGGAATATCTCAACCAGCTCTATTTCGACTCGCTGGTATTTACGCCGGAAGCGCTTCGCCATCTGGTGGCGCAGGTCGGCGCCAGCCAGATCATGCTCGGTACCGACCATCCGATCCCATGGGAAGATCATCCCGTCGATCACGTCTACGCGACGGATAGCCTTACCGACCAACAGAAGATCGCCATTCTCGGCGGCAATGCCGCTCGCATGTTCGAGATGAAGAGCGGTTAGGCAAACTTAGCTATCATCATCTCGTGTCGTGTCCGCTATCGTGATGCGACGGCAAATTGCAATATGGATCGATCATGAAACTGGTGACTTTTGAACGGGACGGGTCCTCGCATCTGGGCGTATTATTGGGTGACGACAAGCTTCTCGACCTGCAACGCGTTGACCGCTCGGATGCTAAACTTGCTGCTGCTTCCGCCGGAATGTTTGAAAGCCTGCTCTCGCTGATCGACGCCGGGGAAACCGGCATCCAGGCAATCCGGGAGATGGAGGCGCTGGCCGACGCCGGAAAGTTGAAGGAAGCGATCTGCGATGTCGCTACAGTGAAGATCCTGGCGCCTATTCCTCGACCGCGGAAGAATGTGTTTTGTGTAGGCCGCAATTATATCGAGCACGTCAACGAGGGCTATCGGGCACGCGGTACGGAGATCAAGCTTCCGGAATACCCGCAATTTTTCACAAAACCGCCGACCGCCGTCATCGCTCATGGCGCGGCGATTCCGCGACACGCCGGCCTTACTGACAAGCTCGACTACGAGATCGAGCTCGCTCTGATCATCGGACGCGGCGGGTCCAACATTCCGGAGGCCAAGGCCTTCGACCATATCTTCGGCTACACCATCCTCAACGACGTGACCGCCCGCGACCTGCAGCGGCGTCACGATCAATGGTTCAAGGGCAAGGGCCTCGACGGCACCTGCCCCATAGGCCCTTGGGTCGTACTGCGTGACGCCATCCCAAACGCCCAATCGCTTGACGTCGAATTGCGCGTCAATGGCGAGGTGCGGCAGCAGTCGAATACGCGGCACATGATCTTTTCGATCCCACGTATCATCAGCGAATTGTCGCTGGGCCTGACTCTCGAGCCCGGCGACATTATCGCGACCGGCACGCCTTCCGGCGTCGGCTATGCGATGGAGCCTCCGAACCTGCTCAGGACCGGCGACGTTGTCACGTGCCGGATCGAAGGCATCGGCACGCTTGAAAATCACGTGGTCTAGTCATCGAAGTGCGCCCTCATTGAAACAGACATTCTCCGGACTTCGATGAAACAAATGAATCTCCCCACAAGCTGGCCGAGTGGCCGGCACATCGCTATTTCGGTCAGCGTCATGCTCGAAGGCTGGACCGATGACAGCGCACCTGGCATTGGTCCGATGGGTAATCCGCTGAAGGCAGGCATCCTCGATCTGCAAGGTCAATCGTGGGCGGCCTATGGCCCGCAGGTCGGTGCATGGCGACTGCTCGACACGCTGGCGGCAGCCGGCGTCAAGGCGGTGTTTTATGTCAGCGGTATTCTTGCCGGGCGATATCCCGATCTCATGAAGGCCATCGTCGCGGCAGGTCACACCATCGCTGCCCATAGCTGGGGCCAGAATATCGTTCCTGCCTATCAGACCAGAGACGAAGAAAGGGCCGATTTGCTGCGTTGCATTTCGGCGTTGGAAAACGCTTCAGGCATGAAGCCTCGGGGCTGGATCAGCCCTCGATGCACGCCGAGCCAAAGCACATCCGCGCTTCTCGCTGAAGCCGGTTTCACCTGGCACGGCGACATCTTCGACACGGATCTGCCATACCGCCTGCAGACACCATCGGGACCGCTCATGGCCGTGCCGTTCACCATGGAGGTGAACGACATGCCGCTCTACATCCGCTACGGCAATGAGCCGGAAGCCTTCACGCGCATCCTGCATCGTATCCTTGAAAACGCGACCGACATCCCGCGTCGGCCATTTTGTCTCGACCTGACGGTACATGCCCACGTGTTCGGGCGGCCGTTCGGCGCAATTGAATTCGCGAAGTCTCTCCGCATTGCCAAAGATCACGAGGCCACGACCTGGCTGACAGACCACGCAACGCTCGCCGACCAGTTTTCACTGCTCACAGGCATGGAAACGTAGTCAACGCTCTCAACTGTCAAACCGACGCAGAACATTCAATGAGGGACCACCATGTCTAAGGACGAAATGAACGTCATCATCACGGGATCGGCATCAGGCCTGGGCGCGGCGACTGCGATCATGCTGGCGAGGCCAGGCGTACGTATCGTTATCAACTATTCTTCGAGTCAGAATGAAGCCGAACAAACCGCCGCTCTCTGCCGTGCAAAAGGCGCGGAGGTCGTCGTTGTCCAGGGTGACGTATCGCGCGATGAAGATTGCAAGCGGATCGTCGCAGCGGCCGCGCCGTGGGGTCGGCTCGACGCGCTGATCAACAATGCAGGCACAACGAAGCATGTACCGCACAACGATCTTGATGGACTTTCGGCCGAGGACTTCCAGCACATTTTCGCAGTGAATACGGTGGGACCATACCAAATGGTACGTGCTGCCCGCTCTCTGCTCGAAGCTGGAGCGAAGGCATCGGGTCGCCCCTCGGCCGTGGTTAATACATCGTCCGCTTCCGCATTCCACGGCGGCGGCTCATCGGTGGCCTATGCTGCCAGCAAAGGCGCCCTCAACACCATGACTCGCTCGCTCGGCCGTGCGCTGGCGCCTTTGATCCGCGTCAACACCGTCTGCCCCGGTTATATCGACACCCCCTGGTTCACCAAAGGCCGTGGCGCCGAAGCTGCTGCCAAGGTACGTGATGCGACCATCGCCAAGGTGCCACTCAAGCTTGCCTCTACGGCGGAAGATATCGCCGGAGTCATTTGCTTCCTCGCGACACCTCAATCGAACAACATGACCGGTGAGATTGTGAGGATGGACGCCGGCGCACACCTTGTTATGTAACGAGGTTGTCCAAAGGGCGGTTGTTACCTGCTCAAGAGTGGGTTGCGCCCCTGATCTATCGGACATCGCAAGGCGATGACGATCCGCAGTTGCAATGCGGCCAGAACTTCGAAGAGTATCGCCCGATAGGAGTCGCTAGTCTTTTACCGACTTCCCATCGGAATCAGTAACTCAGACAATTAGCGTGCGAGGGACCTCCTCGGAGCCGAGGGTGCCGGTGGGAAGCGGGGCCCCGGCGATTTGCATGGAAGATTGTCGATACCGGTCCCTCTCCGAACATGCACCCACAGTGGCCGTCACTTCTCGTGTGGCCCACAAGGGCGAGCACTCGCCGCCCGTCAACGAGGCAGTTGCTCACCCGCCGGGCGATCGGCTGTGAGGACTCCATGGCGGTGAGAGCAGGTCCCGAAAAATGCCGGTTGCATGGTCCCCACGCGTGGTCCGAATTGACCCTGGCGGTCCATCGTCTACCGCGGAAAGCGTATTCAGATCATGCAGTTGATTGCGGCAGCGAGTTCTGGCTGGGGAACCTGGATTCGAACCAAGATTGACGGAGTCAGAGTCCGCTGTTCTACCGTTGAACTATTCCCCAATCGATCAGGGGTCCAATGCAGCGGGCGCCCAGCACCAGCTCATCAATCTACGGACCAGCAAATCAATCGTGGCGCAGGATATAGAGCGAGCGCGCGCTGCGGTCTACCCCCACTTTCCATCGAAGCAATATTCTTGCGGATACATCCCGCCCAAGCCTGCAGCCCGCTTCAACGACTTAATTATGTCGCTAAAACAGCTACTTAGGTGAGATTTCGAATAGCCGACAGGAACGCCGGCATTACCTGCTGTGCCCTCTTCGCCCGCCTCGCTGCGCAGCGGAACGTCTGAAAATATTCGGGCCGGTAATCAATTCCGTTGGTCCGGCCCCGAAGTTCCAGACCTGCTTAACAATTTGTGCAGCAAAGGCCCCGCATAGTCAGGGAAAGTACAAACTTCCGGACAGGCAAAACTTACACATGTTGACCTCACCGCAGGCTGCCTCGCTTGGGCGCGTGATTTCGGTTCGCGGCTCGCAGGCCCGCGTTGGAATCCTGGCGACCAGCCAGATGGCGGGTAACGCTCCGCGCGCAACGGTCGGGCAATTCTTCGGAATTCGCACCGCAACCACCATAATCGTGGCGATCATTACCGAGGTCACAAGGGAAAACCTGCCGACGACCGATAACTACATCGCAAGTGCTTCAGTTGACCTGCTTGGAGAAATCGCGGCCGGCCCGACTGGCCGCTTTCAACGCGGCGTCACCAGCTATCCGACCATCGGCGATCTGGTCGACGTGCTCACCAACCAGCAGCTTCGGACCGTCTACGCACCGTCGAAAGCTGAGCAGATCAGCATCGGCACGTTGCAACAGGATCCTTCCGTCATCGCGTATGTCGATGTCGAGGAAATGCTGAGCAAGCATTTCGCCGTTCTCGGTTCGACCGGTGTCGGCAAATCCAGCGGCGTCTCGTTGCTGTTGAACGAAATTCTGCGCGTTCGTCCCAATCTACGTGTCTTCCTGCTCGACGTGCATAACGAGTACGGCCGTTGCTTTGGCGACAAGTCGCTCGTCCTGAATCCACGCAATCTCAAATTGCCGTTCTGGCTGTTCAATTTCGAGGAATTCGTCGACGTAATCTTTGGTGGGCGCCCTGGCGTCCCCGAAGAACTCGAGGTGCTCGTTGAGCTGATCCCGCTCGCAAAAGCGACCTACACACAATATCAGAATTCTGATCGCGTCGGCTTGAAGCGGATCGATGCAAAGAGCGTTGGCTATACGCCAGATACGCCCGTGCCCTACCGGCTCGTCGATCTGATCTCGCTTATCGACGAACGTATGGGCAAGCTGGAAAATCGCTCGTCACGCATCGTCTATCATAAACTGATCTCGCGCATCGAAACCGTGAAGAACGATCCGCGCTATGCGTTCATGTTCGAGAACGCGAACGTCGGCGGCGACACGATGGCGGAAGTCATCAGTCTTCTGTTCCGCATGCCGGCCAACGGCCGGCCCATGACCATCATGCAGCTTGCGGGCTTTCCGGCTGAGGTCGTGGATTCCGTCGTCTCCGTGCTTTGCCGCATGGCCTTCGATTTCGGATTGTGGAGTGATGGCGCATCGCCACTTCTGTTCGTTTGCGAGGAAGCCCACCGCTATGCGTCCGCCGATCGCGGCGTAGGATTTGGACCAACGCGCAAGGCCGTCTCGCGCATCGCCAAGGAAGGCCGCAAGTATGGTGTCTATCTCGCGACTGATCACGCAGCGCCCGGCTGAACTCGACGCCACCATCATTTCCCAATGCAACACGCTGTTCGCAATGCGGCTCGCGAACGACCGCGACCAGGCACTGCTGCGCTCCGCTGTCTCCGACGCGGCCGCGAACCTGCTGTCGTTCGTGCCCTCGCTTGGTACGCGTGAAGTGCTGGCGTTCGGCGAAGGCGTCGCCCTGCCGACGCGCCTGCGTTTCAAGGAGGTCCCGGCGCATCAATTGCCACGCGGCGAAGCAACGATTGCAACAACACCTTCGGCTTACAGCGGGCACGACATCAATTTTGTCAGCTCGGTGCTGGAACGCTGGAGAGGTGCGCAATCGCATCGCGAAGCGCCGAACGATCCGGTCTTCGGTGGTGGGATGGGTGATCGCCCGATTCCCCGCATGTCCGAAGCACCAATGTTACAACCGTCCATGGGACTCGATCCTGATCGGTTTTCATTGTTGAAGAAGCCGCTGCGCTGACCTGATCTGCATTCCGACAATGGGGGAGCTGCCGCTTGCGCGGCTGGCGTCTTCGCCTATGCTCGCAACAACCAGTTCTCACATCGGGCTATCCAAATGTCTCAACGTCCCATCAGCCGCTTCCCTGTTCCCGCGTTGAACTCATTGCCGGATGATATCCGGACGCGGATTCTGGCCGTGCAGGAAAAGTCCGGCTTCGTGCCCAATGTGTTTCTCGCGCTGGCCTATCGGCCAGACGAATTCCGCGCGTTTTTTGCCTACAATGACGCGCTGATGGACAAGGACGGCGGGTTGAGCAAAGCCGAACGCGAGATGATCGTGGTCGCGACCAGTGCTGCTAATCAATGTCATTATTGCGTTGTCTCGCATGGTGCCGTGCTGCGCATTCGCGCGAAGAACCCGCTGATCGCAGACCAGATCGCCAACAACTACCGCAAGGCCGACATCACCCCGCGCGAACGCGCGATGCTCGATTTCGCCGTCAAGGTTTGCCTGGAATCGCAGAAGACGTCGGCGCAGGACTTCGAAGTGCTTCGTACCCACGGCTTCAGCGACGACGACATCTGGGACATTGCGGCGATTTCGGCATTCTTTGCGCTGTCGAACCGCATGGCTAGCGTCACGGACATGCGGCCCAACGATGAATTCTACATGATGGGTCGCGTGCCGAAGTCATAACGCACCTACAGAAAGGCGCTGAGGTTGCTCGATTGGTCTGACATCATTCTGCGGCTTGGCGTGGCCACTCTGGCATCGGGTCTGGTCGGGCTCAATCGCGATCTGCATGGCAAGCCGATCGGGTTGCGTACGCTGGGCTTGGTCGGCCTCGCGACGGCACTCGCCGTCATGCTCGCTAGCCCCGCGGCTATCGAAGCTGGGAGACTGTCAGACGCAACGAGTCGAGTGATCCAAGGAATTCTGACCGGCATCGGCTTTCTCGGCGCCGGCGTGATCGTCCATGCCGAACAGCATAGAGTGAAGGGCCTCACGAGTGCGGCGTGCGTCTGGTTTACCGCATGCATCGGGGTCGTGTGTGGTCTGGGTCACTGGCGACTCGTAGCAGTCGCCCTTGCCATTGCCTTTCTGCTGCTTGTGCTTGGCGGACCACTGGAGCGTGGGATCCATCGCCTTCTCGGCGGCCGAAACACCAGCGAAACTCCACCCGCCCCTTAGTCGTCGGCGGCAGGTCCGCACCAACCGGGCAAGTAAATCGCGTCTTTGCTTTTCCCCAGGGACAGTGCCTGCTCTACCGCCTTTTCGAAATCGGCCTCGACGGATTTGCGTGACATCCGTCGACGCAGAAAATCCGCCCACAGAAATTCGCTGAACGGCGTTGTGTCCTTGGCAAAGCCTCCGGCCCGACGCAACTCACCGGCCAGACTCCGGAATGGATCGTCTTTCAGACCGGTAATGTTCTTCGGCAAATCATCGTAGTGACGGCGCTCACCCTTGGCATCATAGGGATACACCCAGCGATGGTTGTCGAGCACGACCCAGAATGCCTTCTTGTCCACCATCGTGAGATCGGCCACGACCGAGACCAGAACTTTCTTTTCGCCCTCTTCATGAAGCGCGCGTGCCAAATGGTGGTGATCGATGACATAATTTTGCTTGTCGGGACCAACCACGACCGGAATCATGTGGGTGCCGAGGAGTTCAGCGCGCTTCTTTGATTTATGTGTGCGCCATCGCTTGCGCTTCTCGTTGACCTCCCTCAAACCAACTGTCATCTGCGTGGGACGCAGCGACAGGATTGAAACCGGCTGCAGGATCGGTTCGCGTTTGTTGGTCATGGGTCTCAACAACTCCCGGTAGGTAAGCGACTCCGAATATATCTGAAAATTGAAGCTGGCCGGACATCACGATCGAGACATGATGCGGTGCAAACATGCAGACGAAGTCCACGACTTATCGAACATGAAAGACGGGACGACCGCGATCGGTTCCATCTATTCAATAAGGCATCACAGGAATACCTTCTTTTTCCGAGACACCTTGGTTCGGCGTGCTAAAAAGATCAGCAATCTCGGACTTATGATTTATGACGATCCAGCGACCAGTGATGACGGACGGCGAACATCGCGTAGTGAAATTCCGCCCGCGCACGCTGGCGCGACCACCCGCTGCGACCGCCAAGGAAAACGCCAACCACGTCGCGACTAACAATGTCGCTCAAGTGGGTACCGGTAAGGTCGCACGCGATCTATCGCAATACGAACGTGGTCACGAGAGTCCCGAAGATTATCGCCACCGGATGATTGCAAACGTCGCAGCCATTGTCTTCACAGCGGCGCTGACCGGCATTGGGATATGGCTGGCCATGACCCTCGCCGACCTTCGCAATACACAGGACTGCGTCCTGATGGGCCGGCGCGATTGCGCCCATATTTCCGCTCAAAACACCCATCTCGCCCGTTACAACTAGCCTCTGGACAGACCCCCTCCGTGGCTCCCTGCGCCATTGAACTCAGGGCTGTGCTCCGATATACGGGAATTTAACTCGTCCCTTCGGGGCTGCGACAGCCTTTCCAGTTCGCGCTCCGCGCTAAGAATGGGCAAATTTACCCCGAAATATCAAAGGCTTATAGATGTCGACTACATTCGATCAGGTCGCCACGATCATTGCGGAAACGTGCGACATTCCACGCGACACGATCACCCCCGAAAGCCATGCAATCGACGATCTGGGCATCGACAGCCTGGACTTCCTCGATATCGCCTTTGCGATCGACAAAGCATTCGGCATCAAGTTGCCGCTTGAAAAGTGGACCCAGGAGGTCAATGACGGCAAGGCGACCACGGAGCAGTATTTCGTCCTGAAGAACCTTAGCGCCCGCATTGACGAATTGGTCGCGGCCAAGGGCGCCTGACGCGCCCAGCCATGCAACTCGAATACTTCAAACTGATCGACCGCATCGCCGACCTCAATGTCGGCGAGCGGACTATTACGGTCGAAGCACAGGTACCGCAGACCAATACGATCTTCGAGGGACATTTCCCCGGCTATCCGCTGATGCCCGGCGTTTTGCTGATCGAATCGATGGCGCAGACATCGGGCTGGCTGCTGATCGCACTCTTGAAGTTCGAACGGATGCCGTTTCTTGCCAGCGTCAAGGAAGCCAAGATGCGGGACTTTGTTACGCCCGGTGAGTTGCTGACCATCGACGCCAGCATTGTCCACGATGGATCGGGATTTGCCATCACCGAGGCAAAAGTGCGGGTCGACGGCAAGCTGAAGTGCAACGCCACACTCACCTTCCGCCACACACCATTCCCGAACGCTGAGCTGCGCGGACACATGGAAGCAATGGCAAAGCGGATCGGTTTTCCTGAACAGGCAATGACTCATGACTGAAACGCCCACATCGAATGGCGGGTCGCGTGAAACCTGGATCACCGGCATCGGCCTCGCCACTTCGCTGGGCGAAGGCCTGGACGCGCACTGGAATGCGTTGAACGCAAAGCAGATCAATGCGGACGTAACGTCGTTTGCGCCGTACATCGTTCACCCGATGGCGAAGGTAAGCTTCGACGCGCAGATCCCCAAGAAGGGTGATCAGCGCCAGATGGAAGCCTGGCAGCGCATTGGCACTTACGCTGCAGGACTTGCGCTCGACTCGGCTGGCATCAAGGGCAACGCCGACATTCTTTCGCGGACGGACATGATTGTCGCCGCCGGCGGTGGCGAACGCGATCTGGCTGTCGATTCCACGATCCTCAACGCCCAGGCCGAAGGGAACGCGCCCCCCGCCTCCCTGAACGAACGTCTGATGAACGATTTGCGCCCAACGCTGTTTCTGGCGCAGCTCTCGAATCTGCTCGCCGGCAACATCGCCATCGTGCATGGCGTGACCGGATCATCGCGCACCTTCATGGGCGAAGAAGCCGCAGGCGTCGATGCCGTGCGGATCGCGCTGGCGCGTATCGCAGCCGGGCAAAGTGACATTGCGCTGATCGGAGCCGCTCAGAACGGTGAACGCAAAGACCTGCTGATGCTCTATGAGTTTGCGGATTACAATATGAAGGAAAAATTCGCTGCCCGTGTGGGAGCGCGAAAACGGCTTCGCGCTCGGCTCGGGCGGTGCATTCCTGGTCCTGGAATCGAAGGAACATGCACAGGCGCGCGGAGCAAAGCCTTACGCGAAATTGTCGAACGTCGTTGCCGATCACGCACAGCGCAAGAACGCTGGTGACATCACGACGACTCTCGATCGCTTGTGGTCACAGGTCGGCAAACTCGGAAGCAGCGGCGCGATCATTACCGGTGCGACGGGTGCAGCTCCGGTGACAGCCGAAGAGCGCGCGTTCCTGGCCAAGCATCATGATGTCCCCGCACGCTCGACCGGCACCGCTTTCGGCCATATCATGGAAGCGCAATTCCCGCTCGGGATCGCCCTCGCCGCTCTGTCGATTTCACGCGGCGCGTTGTTTCCCGCAAACGATGCTGCCGGTGTGGAGATTGAAATGACCACGCCGCCTTCCCAGATTGTGGTGATCGGGGCGGGTCACTGGCGCGGCGAAGGCATGGCGCTGGTCGAAGCTGTATAATCACGGGGACACCATGACAGCGAAACGCGACAAATTCGGGCGGCCCATCGTCGTCGTCACGGGCATGGGCGTCGTCACCTCTCTCGGTGCCGGCAAATCCGACAACTGGGCCAAGCTGTCCGCGGGCGAATCCGGCATCCGTACGATTACGCGCTTCCCGACTGACGGCCTCAAGACCACGATGGCTGGCACTGTCGATTTCATTCCGATGGAGCCCTTCTCGTCGACGGTCCTCTCCGAGCGGCTCGCAGATGTTGCGACTGAAGAAGCCGTCGCCCAGGCCAACATTGGCGCCAAAGGGGATTTCCCTGGACCGCTGTTCCTGGCTGTTGCCCCCGTCGAACTCGAGTGGCCTCCGCGTCAGGACATCGGCCGCGCCACCGGTTTAAAATCCGGCATTGATTACGACGCCTTGTTGCGCGTCAGCGGCGGCGGAAAATTTACTGACCTTCACCGCCGCTTCGTGTTCGGCTCGGTGGCTGACCATCTGGCCGAGTCGTTCGGCACCAAGGGCTCCCCCATTTCGCTGTCCACCGCATGTGCCTCCGGCGCAACGGCCATCCAGCTCGGCGTTGAGGCGATCCGCCGCGGCGAGACGGAAGCTGCACTCTGTGTAGCAACGGACGGCTCGGTCAACGCGGAAGCCCTGATCCGCTTCTCGCTGCTGTCCGCCCTCTCCACGCACAACGATCCTCCACAATCGGCCGTACGCCCCTTCGCCAAAAATCGCGACGGGTTCGTCATGGCGGAAGGTGCGGGCGCGCTGGTGCTCGAAAGCCTTGAATCCGCCACTGCGCGTGGCGCGAAAATCCTCGGTGTCGTCGCAGGCTGTGGCGAACTCGCCGACTCCTTCCATCGCACGCGCTCGAGCCCGGATGGCAAGCCGATTGTCGGCTGCGTGCGCAACGCGCTGGCCGATGCTGGTATGGACGTCGAACAGATCGACTACATCAATGCCCATGGCACCGGCACGCCCGAGAACGACAAAATGGAATATCTCGGCATTTCCACCGTATTCGGTGAGCGCGCCAAGCAGATACCCGTTTCGTCGAACAAGTCGATGGTCGGCCACACTCTCTCAGCCGCCGGCGCTGTGGAGGCAGTCTTCTCACTGCTGACGCTCGAACATCAACGCATTCCCCCCACAATCAATTACGACGTGCCTGATCCGGCAATCCCGTTCGATGTCGTGCCAAACAAGGCCCGCGATGCGCGCGTGACCGCCGTGATGTCCAATTCGTTCGGTTTTGGCGGCCAGAACGCGTCCCTGATCCTGACCGGCGAGCCCATCTGAACCCCCGTTTTCGCCGGTCGATGTGGTTGACGCCATCGCTCGAACCGGCGATACGCAGCCGAACAGTTCATGAACCTTTAGCCTTGGAGACGCAGTGATGCGTGCGCTCAGTCTTGTTGCCGACCGCCAGCTGGTGGTCGCGGATGCACCGCCCCCTCCTCCGCCAGGTGCAGGCGAAGTGCAGATCCGCGTCAATGCTGTCGCCCTCAACCATATCGATGTGTGGGGCTACCGCGGCATGGCTTTCGCCAAGCGAAAGCTGCCGCTCGTGGTCGGGGCCGAAGCCTCCGGTGAAATCGCGTCCGTCGGTGATGGCGTTACACGCTTCAAGCCCGGCCAGAAGGTCGTGATGTACGGCGCGCTGACCTGTGGCGTTTGCCCGGCCTGCCAGGCGGGCCGCGACAATCTCTGTGAAAACGTCGCCGGCATCATGGGTTTCCATGTCGATGGTTTTGCCCGCGAGTTGATGAACCTGTCCGAACGGCTGGTCATTCCGGTCCCAGACGGCGTCAGCGACCGCGACGCGGCCTGCGCGCCGATCGCCTTCTCCACCGTTCAGCACATGCTGTTCGACAATGCGAAGCTTCAGCCTGGCGAGACCATCCTGGTGCATGCGGGAGGTTCGGGCATCGGCACGGTCGCGATCATGATGGCCAAGGCAATCGGCTGCACGGTCATCACCACCGTCGGCGATGATTCCAAGATTGAAGGCGTGAAGGCGCTCGGCGCTGACCACGTCATCAATTACCGCAAGGATCGTTTCGAGCACGAAACCCGCAAGATCACCAAGAAGAAAGGCGTCGACGTTGTCTTCGAACACGTCGGCGCGGATACGTTCAACGGCTCGCTGCTGACCATGAAGCGCGGCGGACGTCTCGTGACCTGCGGATCAACGTCAGGACCGACGACCACGATCAACCTGATGCAGTTGTTTCAGCAGCAATACCGCATCTTCGGTTCGTTCGGTGCGACCATGCGCAACATCGCCGAGAGTCTCGACAAGATGGCTGGTGGCATGAAGCCGGTGATCGACACCGAAGTGCCGATCAGTGACGTCGCAGCAGCGCTCAAGCGCATGGAGAGCCGGCAGGTGTTCGGCAAGATCGTCGTCACCTTCTGATGCAGCGTCTCCTCCTACGTGCCAAAGCCGGCCTGCGCGATGCACTGAAGCCCGTAACGGGAGCAATCCTGGGAGGCATCGCGGTTGGCGTGTTGCGCATGACGCGCTAACTTCGATCCGCAACGTACTGCCGACGTGTTTGGATCCGTGACGCGCAAGATCGGTCCATGGTTGCCGGAACACAAGGTCGGCCGCGCCAACCTGACCGCAGCGTTTCCGGAAAAATCTCCCGCGGAAATCGACACCATTCTTATGGGCGTCTGGGAAAACCTCGGACGCATCGGTGCGGAGTTCGCCCACCTCGACCACATCTGGGATCTCGATCCCGATCATCCCGAGAAGGGCCGCATTGAACCTGCCCCGGGCAGCATCGAAAAATTTCTGAAGCTGCGCGATGACGGCAAAGGCGCACTGGTGTTCGCGAGCCATCTCGCCAACTGGGAATTGCCGGCGCTTGCCGCGCCAGCCTACGGGTTGGAGTCAGCGGTGCTGTTCCGGCGACCGAACATCGCGGCCGTAGATCGCGCCATTCAGGATATCCGCGCGGTCAACATGGGCACGATGATCGCAACCACCCATGACGCGCCGCTGCGGCTCGCGCAGGCGCTTCAGAAGGGCGTCCACGTTGGGATGCTGGTCGATCAGCATTTCGGACGCGGCGTCGATGTGACCTTCTTCGGCCGCCGAACAAAAGCCAACCCCCTACTGGCCCGCCTCGCCCGTCAGGTGGACGTTCCAATCCACGGCGTTCGTGTCGTACGATTGCCGAACCATCGATTCCGCATCGAAGTGTCAGACGAAGTCGTTCCGGTCCGGGACGCTCAGGGCAAGGTCGATGTGCAGGGCACCACACAAGCGATCACATCGGTCATCGAAGGCTGGATTCGCGAGACCCCTGAGCAATGGCTCTGGCTGCACCGTCGCTGGCGCTGACACGGCTTCTCGTCAGCGACCTGTCTTCACCCGTGTCCACATCCGGTTGATGATCCGCTGCGTGGCGGGGTCGCGCGCGGTGATCACGAACAGGCGATTCAGTGTCGCCTCATCCGGATAGACCGTCTTGTCGTTGAAGACTTTCGGATCAATCAGCTTCTGGCTCGCAAGGTTGCCGTTCGCATACGACAGGAAATCGGAATTCTTGGCGGCAACATCCGGCCGGTAGAGATAGTTGATAAGTTCGTAGGCTTCCGTGACGTTCTTCGCATCCGCCGGAATGGCGAAATTATCGAAGAACATCTGCGCACCCTCTTTCGGAATCGCATAACCGATCTCGACACCGTTGCTGGATTCCGCAGCCCGGCTTTGCGCCTGCTTGATGTCGCCAGACCAACCCACGACGAAACAAATCTCGCCGGTCGCCAGTGCGCTCAAATACTCCGATGAGTGAAACTTGCGCACATATGGCCGTATCTTGCTGACAAGATCAGCCGCCTTCTCAAGGTCAGCCTGCTTGGTCGAATTTGGATCGAGCCCCAGATAGTTCAATGCGGCGGGCAAAATATCGTCGGGGGAATCCAGCATGTGGATTCCGCAATCCTTGAACTTCGCCAGATTTTCCGGCTTGAACACGATATCCCATGAATCGATCTTTGCATCGGGACCCAGGATCGCGCGGACCGTCTTGACGTTGTAACCGATGCCCGTGGTGCCCCACATGTAATTCACGGCATAGGTATTTCCCGGATCATAGATCGCAAGACGCTTGGTCACTTCAGGCCAAGCATTGACGAGATTGGGCAGCTTCGTTTTGTCCAGCTTCTGGAAAATATTCGCCGCGATCTGGCGTTGCAGGAAATACGCCGTGGGCACGACAACATCGTAACCAGACTTACCCGCGAGCAGACGCGTTTCAAGCGTCTCGTTGGCATCGAATGTGTCATAGACGACTTTGATGCCGGTCTCCTTGGTGAAATCCTCAAGGACGCCCGGCGCCATGTAGTTCGACCAATTATAGAAATTGACGGTGCGTTGCTGGGCCTGTGCCGGAAGTCCTGTCACCAGCAAACTCGCGGCCAGGACTATGAGGCGCATCCCGTTCGACAACACCGTACCCATCGGCCCTCTTTCGTCTCATCAACCGCGCAGGACGTGCGATAGCCGTTCCAGTGCGGTGTCGAGCGTTGCGTCTTTCTTGGAGAAGCAGAACCGCACGACCGACGTCACATGATCTTCTTCATAGAAGGCGGACACGGGAATCGTCGCAACCTTGTGCTCCGTGACGAGACGCTTGCAGAATGCCTCGTCGGTCTCATTCAATCCGAGCGGAGCGAGATCAACGTTGACGAAATACGTACCTTGCGACTTCAGGACCGGAAACCCAATGCTTGCGAGTCCTTCGCTCAACCGGTCGCGGCTGCGTGCGAGGTCTGCGCGCATGTTGAAAAAATAATCATCCGATTTACCGAGCCCATAAGCCACCGCCACCTGAAGGTTTGGCGCAGTGGTGAAGGCAAGAAACTGATGCGCTTTCGCCAGGACGCGCAGGATATGCGGCGCGGCGCAGACAAACCCGATCTTCCATCCGGTTAGCGCGAAGATCTTTCCGGCAGAGCCGATCTTCACGGTGCGATCGCGCATTCCCGGAATTGAAATCAAAGGAATGTGCTTCAGTCCGTCGAAGACAACGTGCTCCCAGACCTCATCGCAAACGGCAATCAGATCGAATTCCTGGCAGATACGCGCCAGCATCTCCAGGTCTTCGCGCGGATACACCACCGCAGCCGGATTGAGTGGATTATTGAGAACGACGTATTTGGTTTTCGGCGTAATCGCGCGGCGGATCGCCTCCTCTGGCAACCGCCAGTGCGGCGGCTCAAGACGCAGGAATTTCGGGATGCCGCCAGCAAGCCGGATGATCGGTACGTAGGAATCGTACATCGGCTGAAACACGAGGACTTCGTCGCCGGGCTTAATCAGACCGAGCAGCGTTCCCGCCAGCGCTTCCGTCGCGCCGGAGGTGACCATGACTTCAGTCATGGGATCAAGCTGGACACCATGCCAGTGGGCATAATGGGTCGAGATCGCCTGACGGAGCTCAGGGATTCCCATCATCGAAGGATATTGATTGTAGCCGTTCAATACGGCGTCAGCCGCCTTCTCGCGAATGTCGAGAGGACCGGGGTCATCCGGAAATCCCTGGCCAAGGTTGATCGCATTGAGATCGCGTGCGGCCTGCGACATGGCTTCGAAGATCGTGACCGGCAGGTCCGCGAATATCTTGTTCATCGCGAAATCAGCCGCCTGTCTTCGTCGGCAGACCGGCTGCCTTCCAGGCCAGCATGCCGCCGGCAAGATGCGAGTCGTAGGGCTTGCCGTCAGCTTGCGCAGCCAGCGACGCCGTCACCGAACGCTTGCCGGAGCGGCAGGCAAATACGATCGTCTTGCCCTGCGGGTCGGGAATCTCAGAAGAGTCGAAGGCCGAGAGCGGCAGCACAAATGCGTCCGGATAAGCCTCGACCGCGACTTCGTTCGGCTCGCGGACGTCGATCAGCAAATAGCGCCCTTCGGCGATCCCCTTGGCAACGTCGTCCGCCACCAAATCATGAACTTTGTGAGCCTGGTCTGACAATCTAAGCCTCCGGGAGGTGCGTGGATGCCGCAAACTCCCTTTTTATGACAGGAAAATCAAGCGTTCGGACGGCTAGATAGTGACCTGTGTTCCCACTTCCACCACCCGGCCCGTCGGGATCTGAAAGTAATCGGTCGCGTCGTTGGCGGACCGGCTCAGCGCAATGAAAAGATGGTCTTGCCAGCGCGGCATTCCGGATTGGGCCGCAGGTTTCAAGGCACGGCGCGACAGGAAAAACGAGGTCGACATAATATCGAATTGCCAGCCGAGCCTGCGAGCAATGACAAGCGCCTTCGGCACATTCGGCGATTCCATGAACCCGAACTTGAGAACGACTTTTGAGAACATCTCGCTCACTTCTTCGAGCCGCACACGCTCCGAAGGATCGATCCGCGGCGTCGACGCAGTTTCGATGGTGAGAATAACGTTCTTCTCGTGCAGGACTTTGTAGTGTTTCAGACTATGCATCAGCGCGGTCGGCGCGAAATCGGGGTTGCTCGTCAGAAACACCGCCGTGCCCGGAACACGTTGGGGCGGCTTCTTTTGCAGCATTCCGATCAGATCGGTCAGAGGAATTTCCTGCTTGTGCGACTTCTCGTAAAGCAGGCGGCTGCCGCGCCGCCAAGTGTACATCAGAAGCATCACGAGGCCGCCGAGCGCGAGCGGCACCCACCCGCCGTCGAAAATCTTCAGCAGGTTGGCTGTCAGGAACGTCAGGTCGATAACGAGAAACGGCAGAATCAATGCCGCGGCGGCGAGCGGATGCCACCTCCAGACCTTCCAAATCACAACGAAGCCCATCATCGCCGTGACGACCATCGTGCCCGTCACCGAGATGCCGTAGGCCGATGCCAGCGCGCTGGACGAACGAAACACGACCACCAGCATCAGCACGGCGATTAACAACAGCATGTTGACGCGGGGAATGTAGATCTGGCCGGAATGCGTCTCAGATGTGTGGATGACCTCAAAACGCGGCATCAGACCAAGCTGAATGGCCTGGCGTGTCAGGGAGTAAGCGCCCGTAATGACGGCCTGGCTGGCGATGACGGTCGCCGCGGTCGCGAAAAATACCATGGGCACCAATGCCCAATCCGGAAACATCAAAAAGAATGGATTCTCGATAGCCTTTGGGTTGCCAATGACGAGTGCCCCCTGCCCGAGATAATTGAGCGCCAGCGACGGCAAGACGATGGACAACCATGCCGTCTGAATCGGCCGTTTGCCGAAGTGGCCCAGATCCGCGTAAAGCGCCTCGGCACCCGTGACGGCCAGAAAGACTGCGCCCAGTGTCACGAGTCCGATCAACCCATGATGCGCAACGAACGACACCGCATAGACCGGATTCAGGGCATACAGCACTTCCGGATGATGCAGGATTGGGGGAATAGCTGCGATTGCGATAACGACAAACCAGAGACACATGACCGGGCCGAAGAACGCAGCGACCCGCGCAGTCCCCCGCGACTGGACGGCAAAAAGCACAACAAGGATGACGACCGTCAACGGCACGACGTAGGGGTCGAAAGCGGACGTCGCGAGTTTCATGCCCTCGATGGCGGATAATACGGAAAGCGCCGGCGTGATCACGGCATCGCCATAGAACAGCGCGCCGCTGATAATCCCGAGCATGACAATGACGCCGCCGCTGGACTTGAGCGCACGCTGTGCCAGCGCCATCAGCGCAAGCGTTCCACCCTCTCCATTGTTGTCAGCCCGCAGCAGGATCAGCACATATTTGAGCGTCACGACGACGATCAACGCCCACAGGATCAGCGACAGCACCCCCAACACCGCCGCAGGTTCGATGACCTCGGCTTTTGTCCCGGCCGCAGCCACGGCTTCACGAAATGCGTACAGCGGGCTGGTCCCGATGTCCCCGTAAACCACGCCGATGCTGCCGAGTATCAGCGCACCGGGCGACGCGGTCGAATGGGTCTCTCCATGGCCGCTTGCTGCCGACGCGTCAGCGGCGGTCATCGATGTGTCGGTTGTCATGGATCAGGTGCCTCAACCCTCGCCGCCATGGGCAGACAACGAAGTATACAGATAAATTACACCAGACGCACCGCGAGAGCATCCAGCACGGTTAAACGTTTGCACATACAAGCCGGGGCAATTTTCCGGGTTAGATAGTCACTTGCGTACCAACTTCCACAACTCGTCCTGTCGGAATCTGGAAGTAGTCAGTGGCGTCATTAGCCGAACGGCTCATCGCGATAAACAGGTGATCCTGCCAGAGCGGCATGCCAGATTGCGCCGCAGGTTTCAGAGATCGCCGCGAAACAAAGAACGACGTCGACATGATGTCGAATTGCCATCCAAGCTTGCGGGCGATTGCCAGCGCCTTCGGCACGTTCGGCGATTCCATGAAGCCGAATTTCAGGGCGACCGTCGAGAACTTGTCGCTGATGCGTTCCATCCGCACACGATCCGAAATATCCACGCGCGGGGTTTCCGCTGTACGAATGGTCAAAATGACGTTGTGCTCGTGAAGGACCTTGTTGTGCTTGAGATTGTGCAGCAGTGCAGTCGGCACATATTCCGGGTCGCTGGTCAGAAATACCGCAGTTCCCGTGACAATATGCGGAGGACGCTTTTCGAGACTTCGTATCAAATCCCGTAGCGGCACTTCGGTGCGACGAGTCTTGTCGATCAGGATCGCCGCTCCCTTACGCCAGGTCCAGATCATCCCCACCATGATGACACCGAACAGCAGCGGCACCCACGCTCCCTGAAGCAGCTTCAGCAAGTTGGCCGCCAGAAACGTCAGATCCACCACTACCAGCGGCACGATCAACGCTGCAGCTGTGGCTGCACGCCAGTTCCAGAGCTTCCAGATCACAACGAAGCACATGATGCCGTCGGCGACCATCGTGGTCGAAACCGCGATACCGTAGGCCGACGCCAGCCCACTCGATGTCCGGAACAGGCCAACCAGCAGCAACACGCCAATCAACAGAAGCACATTCACGCGCGGCAAATAAATTTGCCCGGCATGAGTTCTCGGATGTGTAGCGAACCTCGAACCGAGGCAACAATCCGAGTTGGATCGCCTGACGCACCAGCGAAAATGCGCCTGTGATCACCGCCTGACTGGCGATCACCGTCGCCGCGGTTGCCAGACAAATCAACGGCACCAGGACGTTTTCCGGCACCATGCGATAGAATGGATTCTCAACAGCGGCGGGATGGGACAAGACCAACGCGCCCTGCCCAAAATAATTGATGAGCAGGCACGGCAGGACGAAGAAAAACCATGCAGCCTGGATGGGCTTGCGTCCGAAGTGGCCAAGATCGGCGTAAAGCGCCTCACCACCGGTGACGGCAAGAAACACCGCGCCGAGAATCACCAGACCGATCACTCCGTGTGTCAGCAGAAAACCTACGGCATGCACGGGGTTGATGGCGTACATCACAGTAGGATCATCACTGATGTGCATCAGTCCCATGACCCCAAGTGTCGCAAACCAGACGATCATAACGGGAGCAAAGGCGTTGGCGACCAGCGCCGTTCCATGACTTTGGACGGCAAACAGACAGACCAGAATCACGATCGCCAGCGGAACGACATAGTGTTCGAGCGCGGGCGCGGCCAGCTTCAGGCCTTCCACCGCCGAAAGCACGGAAATAGCCGGCGTGATCATCGCGTCGCCAAGGAACATCGATCCACCGACGACGCCCAAGGCGAGAAGGAACCAGCTTCGTCGGCCGAGCGCACGCTGGCCAAGCGCCATGAGCGACAGTGTACCGCCCTCGCCGTTGTTGTCGGCGCGCAGCAGCAGCAGCACGTACTTGATGGTCACGACCACGATCAGCGACCATAAAATCAGCGACAACACGCCCAGCACGATTTCGCGCGACACCGGACCGCCATGGGCCGCGTTATGGACCGCCTCACGAAAGGCATACAGTGGTGAGGTGCCGATATCTCCGAACACCACACCGATGCTACCAAAAGTGAGCGCCCAAAAGCCCGTGCTTACCGGTACTTCGTGCGAAGCTTCGGTCGATGTCTCGCTGGCAGCCATATCGAGGGAACGCCCATGGTGTTTCTTTGATCCGGACTCATCCGGTGATCGTTTTGAAGTGGCGCTTCTTATAGCACCCGAGCCCGAATGACACCTGCGACAATGCAGGTCAGGTTCTCCTCGATCAGATTAAAGAGGTATTATAGTAGGGATAAATCAAGGCTTCAGATTGGGAGGCAGCGGCGGATCCTCCCGCATCAATGTGATGGTCACGCGCCGGTTGGCCGCGAGCATCGGATCATCCGGAAACAGCGGCTGGGTGTCAGCCTTGCCCGATACAGCAAATATATGTGACGTCGGCAGGCCTTCCTGCTCAAGGATCTGACGCACAACGTTGGAGCGATCAGAAGACAGATCGAAGGCATCGTATCCGGATCGCGGCGGCACGAAGCTGGCCGAGGTGTGACCAACGATGGAAACGCGGAGCGGGGTTGCCCGCAGGGGCGCAGCGAGCCGCTGGATCAGGCGCCGGGTTCTTTCCAACGGCTGTTTCGAGCCGTCGGCAAACATCGAACGACCATCTTGATCGACGATTTCGAGGTTAAGGCCCTCTTTGGTCTCCTCGAACATGATGTTCTTGGACATTTCGGTAATTTCCGGCATGTCCTGCAAAGCCTGTCGTAGTGACGCGGACGCGAGCGCGAAGTCGCGGTCGGTCTTCATGCGCGCGCCCGCGATTTTGTTCTTGTCGTCCTGGTCTGGCGTCGGGGTGGGCGATGCCTCTTCCGGGGGAATATGCGCGGCATTCTTCATCTTGGGACGCGTCGGCAGACCATCGGATTCGATGATGCCCGAATAGCGTTGTGTCTGAACGCCAAAGGCATCGCGCATGGAGCCCGCAACGACCTTCAGTTTGTTTTGGTCCTGATTGGAAAATGCGACGAGCACGACGAAAAACATCATCAACAGTCCCATCAGATCGGCGAATGTGACGAACCAGCCGTGACCGCCGGCGTGCCCTTCGCGTTTCTTCTTGGCCATGACCTGTCTCCTGCCCCGGCGTTTTCAGATCAAGCCGGAACCGGCTCGCCCTCTTCGTGGCGATGCTTTTCCGGAAGATAGGCCAGCAGCATTTCACGAACGAGCGTCGGAGACTTTGCATCGCGAATCATCAGGATGCCGTCGATGATCAAGGTGCGATTGGTTTCTTCGTCGGCCAGTTTGAGGTGAAGCTTGTCGGCGATCGGCAAACAAAACAGATTGGCCACAAGCGCGCCATACAGTGTCGCAAGCAGCGCAACAGCCATGAAGGGGCCGAGCTTGGACGCGTCGGACATGTTGGAGAACATCTGCACCATGCCGATCAGCGTGCCGACCATGCCGAACGCCGGAGCGCAGTCGCCGATGGCGCGATAGATCTTCTGTCCCTCGTCGAGGTGCATCAGGAAGTTGTCGCGATCGCGTTCGAGATTATCGCGAATGAAATCCATGTCGTAACCGTCCGCGACATAGCGGATTCCCTTGGCAAGGAAGGCATCGTCAGTTTCAACTTTTTCAAGGCCAACCGGGCCCTGCTTGCGGGCAACCTCGGCAAGATGAGCCAATTCATCCACCAGCTCACGCGACGTCGTGCTGCGCATGGTGAAGGCGAATTTCAGTCCCAACGGCATGCCATGGATAATGGCGACAAAGGGAAAGCGAATCAGCGTTGCAGCGAACGAGCCGCCTCCGATGATAATAACGGCGTGAATGTCGTAGAAAGCCCGGAAGTCGCCGCCCAAAAGAACGAGAGTGGTAATAACAGCGACACCTGCAAGTAGGCCGGCTCCGGTAGCGATATCCATGGAAATACCCCAACGCAACGGTACGG
Organism: uncultured Alphaproteobacteria bacterium; assembly: GCA_963751855.1. Lineage (GTDB taxonomy): Bacteria > Pseudomonadota > Alphaproteobacteria > Rhizobiales > Xanthobacteraceae > Afipia. The sequence continues at coordinate 85,994 of CAVVWF010000011.1, forward strand.
CGCGCCTCGTTCTGAAACGCGCAACGAGACCCTAGCGTCGATGCAATTAAATTCGCGTAAAGGTTATCGGACGAAGTGCGGCGACGTCGTCGATCGGAGCTCAACCTTTGAGTAAAGCGCGCTATCGGAGATTTAAGAATTTCCTAACGGAGAGCCACGCGATGCCAGCCCGACGTTAATTCAAGCGCGACGGTCGATCATCCGGGCTCTGTTCGCCAGCGGCCGGTGCGCTGAAATCCGGCGCGGCCTCGCCTCCGCCGAGATCACTTGAAGCTGCCGCAAGACGGGCGCGGCGCTCATGCTCGCGATAAGACATCCATCCGACAGGCAAAGAGACAAGGTACAGGAGCGAGCCGCCGGTCAGAAGATGCCACGGATAGCTGATCAGGATGGCAATGAACAACACGACCAGCACGACCACAGGCAGCACCATGTCCGGCGCGACCTTGGCGCCAATCATCTTGCCGGAAAAGACTGGCAGTCGCGACACCATCAGGAATGCGATCGTCAGCGTGAAGATGGCCGTAAGCGCGGCTGGCAACTGCGGTGCGCCGATGAGCACTAGATACATCGGCAGCAGCACACAAATCGCGCCCGGCGGGCGCCGGCACGCCTGTGAAGTAGTTCGCGGCGAATGGCGGCTTGTTCGGATCGTCCATGGTGGCGTTAAAACGGGCCAGGCGCAGCCCTCCGCTGATCGCAAAGATCATGGCGGAGATCCAGCCGACATTGTTGAGATCGTGCAACTGCCAAAAATAGAGAATAAGGGCTGGGGCCACACCGAAATTGACGAAGTCCGCGAGACTGTCGAGCTCGGCGCCAAAGCGCGACTGGCCCTTGATCATGCGAGCTACGCGGCCATCAATGCCGTCCAGTACCGCGGCGAATACGATCGCGGCCAGCGCCAGCTCATTGCGCCCTTCGATGGAGAGCCTGATGGCCGTCAGGCCCGCACAGATCGCCAGCAACGTGATGACGTTGGGCACCAGCATCCGGATCGGAATCTGGCGAAACCGCCGGCGGCGCAGATCAGGCGTTCTTGGGTCAGGAACCATTGGCATAAGACCTTATATAACAAGTCTGTCCTGCTCCGCCATTATGGCGAAAAAGCCCATAGGCCCGACCGCGGGCGTGGTTAATCGACCCTGTAGGTCCGTCCACCGTCGCCCAGCCGGAAATCCGCCAATACGGTCTCGCCAGCAACGGCGGTCTGCCCTTCCGAGACCAGCGCCTTGGCCCCCTCGGGGAGATAAACGTCGAGGCGCGAACCAAAGCGGATCAGCCCGAAACGCTCGCCGGCTCCAAGAACCTGTCCTTCACGCACGAACGACACGATGCGCCGCGCCACCAGCCCAGCGATCTGGATGACACCAATCCGGCCCGCGGGGGTCGAGATCACCAGCGAATTGCGCTCATTGTCCTCGCTTGCCTTGTCGAGGTCGGCGTTGAGGAATTTCCCGGGACGATAGGCGATACGGTCGATACGGCCCGCTACGGGGCTGCGGTTCACGTGGCAATTGAACACGCTCATAAAGATCGAAACGCGCGGCAATGGCTTGTCGCCCAGCCCCAATTCCGCCGGCGGCACAGCCTGCACGACCATCGAGACACGCCCGTCAGCCGGTGAGACCACGATGCCCTCGCGAACCGGGGTAACCCTTACCGGATCGCGGAAAAACAGCGCGCACCATACGGTCAATCCGCAGCCGATCCAGCCTAAGGGCGTCCAGATCCAGAACAGGATCAAGCTGGCGAACGCAAAGCCTCCGATGAACGGATAGCCTTCCGGATGAATCGGAGGAATTTGCGCGCGAATGGAATTGACGACGGACATAAAATTTCAGACCTGTGTTTAAATGTGACCTAGATTATTCGGCAGCAGCGGGCGCGACCAACGGATCATCGACCGGCGGAGGCGCCCGGTTGAGCGCAATGTTTTCATCGGCCATCATAGCCAACTTCTCGCGCGCTTCCTGAGCTTCACGTTGCCTGTTCCACATGCTGGCGTAAAGGCCGTTTGCCGCCAGGAGCCGTGAGTGTGTGCCGCGTTCGACGATACGTCCCTGATCCAGCACGATGATTTCATCGGCGCCAACGATGGTGGACAGCCGATGCGCGATCACGAGTGATGTGCGGTTGCGCGATACCTTCTCAAGTTCATCTTGAATTTCCTGCTCGGTGTGGCTGTCGAGCGCGGAAGTCGCCTCATCAAGGACCAGAATTGGCGGCCCCTTCAAGATGGTGCGGGCAATAGCCACGCGCTGTTTTTCGCCGCCGGATAGTTTCAGGCCGCGCTCGCCCACTTCGGTTTCGTAGCCATGGGGCGATCTGCGGATAAAATCGTCGATCTGCGCCATCGCAGCCGCCTCTTCGACTTCCGCATTAGTCGCGTCCCAACGTCCGTAACGGATGTTGTAACGGATGGTGTCGTTGAACAGTACGGTGTCCTGCGGCACCATACCGATCGAGGCACGGAGTGAATCCTGGGTGATGTTGCGGATATTCTGACCGTCGATCGTGATCTGTCCACCGCTCACATCATAGAGCCGGAATAGAAGCCGCGAAATGGTCGACTTGCCCGCACCCGACGGACCAACAATCGCGACGGTTTTGCCTGCCGGGACTTCGAAGCTGAGCCCTTTAAGGATAGGACGCTCCGGGTCGTAGGAGAATTGCACATTGTCGAAACGGACAACGCCTGACGACACCTGCAGCGGCTGCGCGCCAGGAAGGTCCTTCACTTCCGGATTTCTGCCAAGCACGCCGAACATCTTCTCGATATCGATGATCGCCTGCTTGATCTCGCGGTACACCATGCCCATGAAATTGAGCGGCTGGTAAAGCTGGATCATCATGGCATTGATCATGACGAAGTCGCCTACCGTGTTCGTTCCATTCCGCACCCCGATGGCGCACATCATCATCGTCGCGGAGAGACCGAAAGTGAAGATCACCGCCTGTCCCGTGTTGAGGACAGCGAGCGATGTATAGGTCTTGACGCTCGCTCGCTCGTAGCGCTCCATCGATTTGTCGTAACGAGTTGCCTCACGGTCTTCAGCGCTGAAATACTTCACCGTCTCGTAGTTGAGCAGCGAGTCGATAGCCTTGGTGTTCGCCTCGGTATCGGAATCGTTCATCTTGCGACGGATTTCGATCCGCCACTCCGTCGCGATGTAGGTGTAATACATGTAGACGACGACGGTCGCGAGCGTGACCAACGCATAGCGCCAATCGAACTGCCAGAGCAGTACCGCCATCAATAGTCCAAGTTCAACGATGGTCGGCGCGAGTTGCAAGATCACCATACGCACGATGGTTTCAATGCCGGTTCGGCCACGCTCCAGAACCCGGGTCAGACCACCGGTCTTACGCTCCAGATGAAAGCGCAACGACAATTCGTGCATGTGGATGAAAGTCAGATAGGCGAGCTTGCGCACGGCATGCATCGCCACCTTCGCAAAGATGCCATCGCGCCACTGTGTCAGCACGGCCATGAGAACGCGCATGCCACCGTAGCTGGCGGTCATGATCAGCGGAGACGCAATCAGCCACAGCGTCCAGTTCGACGCCTGCACTGGCGCCGACCCCTCTCCGGTTAAAGCATCAGTCGCCCACTTGAAAGTGAACGGCACCGCGAGAGTCGCCAGCTTGGCGACAAGCAACAGCACCATCGACCAGACGACGCGCATTTTGAGATCGAGGCGGTCACCCGGCCAGATATATGGCCACAAATGCCCGAGCGTTCCGAACAGCGTCGCTTTTTCGGCCTTCAGTTCTGCAAGGGCATTTTCGGCAGCAGCGGAAGCTGGAATAGACGAAGAAGTACCAGTGTCAGCCATTGGCCATCCCGGTCGAATTGAACGGCCGTTCACAGCCGCCAGTCTCTTTTTGGTCGCGGATTGTCATGAGCCCCATATAGAGGCTTTAGGCATATTTCACACCCTTTTTGGCGGCAATTCTTTTCCGATTCACGCCTGTTTTAGGACGATCTTGCCCATGCGATTTCCTCATCCCGCAATGCAGCCGTCTTGACGATGTCGTAATGCGGTGCCACATCGCCAAGTATGAAAATTATCAAGAATGTCTGTGTTTATTGCGGTTCCGGCCCTGGCACCAATCCCGGCTTCGTCCAAGCAGCCACAGCCTTCGGCAAAGCCCTAGCCGAAAATGGCATCGGTCTCGTTTACGGCGGCGGTTCTATCGGTCTGATGGGTGCCGTTGCGACGGGCGTACTCGACCATGGCGGTACGGTCACCGGCATCATCCCGGATTTTCTGACCGCGCGCGAAAACGCGATGAAGCGCGCACAGGAATTAATCGTCACCAAGAACATGCATGAGCGCAAGCAACTGATGTTCGACCGCTCCGACGCGTTCGTCGCGCTTCCCGGTGGCATTGGCACGCTTGAAGAGCTTGTCGAACAGATGACTTGGGCGCAACTCGGCCGTCATGCCAAGCCGATCCTCATCGCCAATATCGAGGGGTTCTGGGATCCCCTCCTCGCGCTGCTGAATCACATGAAAGACACCGCATTTATTCGCGCGAATCTGTCGGTGGATATTCTGACGGCGGACCGTGTCGAGGATATTTTGCCGACGTTGGAAAAAGCCGCGATGCGTGTCCCTGAAGCGACAAAGCTCATGGAAGAAAAGGTCGCCAGCGGGCTCTAACGACGGTCGCAGTTTCTAGCTGGCGGACTTGTTCTTCAAAAACGTCACAGCCTCGATGCGATTTCCGTCCGGATCGACAATGAACGTCGCATAATAGCTCGGGTGATATTCCAGACGTGGCCCGGGCGCCCCGCCGGATTGGCCGCCTGCTTGGATCGCGGCGTCATGAAAGGCTTCGATCTCGGCCGTCGTCCGAGCACGCAGGCAAATATGCGTCCCGCTCTCAAGCGGGACAGGCTTCATGCCCGGGCGAAGATTGATCCAGAATTCGGGATATGTCTTCCCAAAACCGATCGTGGTAGGCCGCACGACCAATTTCGTCATGCCAAGCGGCGCCAGCACCGCTTCATAGAATTTCGTGCCACGATCGAGATCGGCGACTCCAACAGAGATATGATCGATCATCAAACCTCCTCACGTCGGTGCGTTCGATTTCACCAGCTTATAGATGACCGAATCCATCAACGCCTGGAATGATGCATCGATGATGTTGGGCGACACTCCAATGGTCGTCCAGCGTTCACCCTGCTCATCCTCGCTCTCGATCAATACACGCGTGACGGCTTCGGTGCCTCCGTTGAGGATACGCACGCGGTAATCGACGAGTTTCAGGCCTTCGATGTATTTCTGATATTTTCCGAGGTCCTTGCGAAGCGCGACGTCCAGAGCATTGACCGGGCCATTGCCTTCCGCTGCCGAAATCAGCATTTCACCGGCAACATCGACCTTCACCACCGCCATCGCAACCGTGACGCGCTCGCCAAGCGCATTGTAACGCTGCTCGACGTTCACATCGAATTGCACCACGTTGAAATAGTCGGGCACTTTGCCGAGAGTTCCTGCGCGCCAGCAGATCGAACGAGGCATCGGCGGACTCATATGCGTAGCCGGCCGCCTCCCTCTCCTTCATCTCTTCGACAAGACGCGTGAGCCTCTGATCGCTCCTCTCGAACGGAATATTGGCGCGCTCCAGTTCCGCGATGACGTTGGACCGGCCAGCCTGATCGGACACCAGCACCCTGCGATAATTGCCGACAGCTTCGGGCGCGACATGCTCGTAGGTGTGCGGGTCCTTCAGCACTGCGGACGCGTGAATGCCGGTCTTGGTGACGAACGCACTCTCGCCGACGTAGGGCGCGTGGCGATCCGACGCACGATTAAGGATATTGTCGAGCGCACGCGAGGCATGAACCAAGGTCGCCAGCTTCTCCTCCGAAACCGCGATCTCAAATTTGTCGGCAAATTCCGCCTTCAGTTTCAACGTCGGGATGAGCGAGCAGAGATTGGCGTTGCCGCAGCGCTCGCCGAGTCCGTTCAGGGTGCCCTGAATTTGACGCACGCCCGCACGGACCGCTGCCAGCGAATTCGCCACCGCTTGTTCGGTGTCGTTGTGCGTGTGGATGCCAACATGATCACCAGGGATATGCTTGACGACGTCGCCGACAATTGCCTCGATCTCATTCGGCATTGTGCCGCCGTTGGTGTCACAAAGTATGACCCAGCGCGCGCCGGCGTCATAGGCGGCCTTCGCACAATCCAGCGCGAATTGCGGATTTTCCTTGTAGCCATCGAAAAAATGTTCGCAATCAAGCATCACCTCGCGGCCGACCGCCCTCGCCGCGCTGACGCTATCGCGGATCGATGCAAGGTTTTCCTCATTGGTCGTCTCAAGCGCCACCCGCACCTGATATTCGGACGACTTCGCGACAAAGCAGATCGCATCCGCCTTGGCCTCGATCAGCGCGCCAAGGCCCGGATCGTTCGATGCAGAACGGCCGGGGCGGCGCGTCATGCCGAAAGCGGTAAATTTGGCATGATTGAATTTCGGCTTGGCTGAGAAGAACTCCGTGTCCGCAGGATTGGCGCCCGGATAGCCCCCTTCGATGTAGTCGATACCAAGATCGTCAAGCATATTGGCGATGATCTGCTTGTCGTGCAGCGTAAAATCGACGCCATTGGTCTGCGCGCCATCGCGCAGCGTCGTATCGAACAAATAGAGGCGTTCACGGCTCATGCTGGTCTGCCTGGCATCTCACCTCGCGGGCCATCGCCACCCAGTGATTTCTTCATCGTGGTGTTGGTGAGCCATTCATCGCCCACAGAAATCGTGTTGCGTTGCTCCCCAGCATAACCACGCCTGGAAAAAAAAGGCTCAGCCGTGTCGCTGGATTCCACCGTGAGTGCCGTCACACCGCGCGCAGCGGCAAGCTTCTCGACAGCCTCGCAGAGCGCCGTGGCGACGCCCTGCCGCACAAAACCCGGATGCACGTACAACAAGTCAATGTGGTCGGCGCCCTTCAAGGAAATGAATCCCACGGGCGAACTTTGAACTGTCGCAACCAGCGTAAGCTGGCCTGCGAGACGCTTGCCGAATTTTTCTTCATCCTCGACAGCGCTTGCCCAAGCCTCGCGCTGCGCCTCCGAATAATCGTCCTCAGTCAATTCCTCGACGCTTGCGACGAAAATCGCAGCAAGCACCGAGGTGTCCGCAGGAAGGAATGGCCGCAAGCCAACTTTGGGAAGTGCCTGTCCCATGATGTCAAAACACTCCAAATACTTTAAGCGCGATCACGATCGCAGCGGCGATCACAACCCACTTGAGAACGATGTAATAACGCCAATGCTTCGGAAACGGCGTGTCCGGTTTTGTCATCGCGCGACCTCCCAAGTTGTCCCGTCCTTTGAATCCTTGATGATGACGCCCATCGCTGCCAGTTCATCGCGGATACGATCGGATTCCTTGAAGTCCTTTCGAGCCCGGGCAGCCGTGCGATCCGAGATCAAGCTGTTGACCTGGGCAGCATCAATCCCGCTCGCCTGCTGCTTCTTTGCCTCCCATGCAGCGGCGCTTTCCGACAGGAAGCCAAGCAAGCGCAACGATGAGGCAAATTCTTCGCGCCGTTTCTCATCGCCAGAGGCAGCAGCACTGCGCAGACCATGCAACGAGGTAATGACTTGAGGCGTATTCAGATCATCGGACAGCGCCTCGAGAATCCCGGGGGACGGATTCTCGCCCTTGCTGTCTGCCGCGATCATATACCAGTCATCGAGCGTCTTTGCGCTTTCTTCGAGACCCTTGAGCGTCCAATCGATCGGCGAACGATAGTGCGTCTTCAGCATATTCAGACGCACTACCTCGCCGGGCCAATCCTGCAACAGCTCGTTGATGGTCACGAAATTACCGAGGCTCTTCGACATCTTCTCGCCTTCGACCTGCAAGAAGCCGTTGTGCATCCAGACATTCGCCATCGTGTGGGTGCCATGCGCACACCGCGACTGGGCTATTTCATTTTCATGATGGGGGAAAATGAGATCGAGGCCGCCACCATGGATATCAAACACTTCGCCAAGATAAGCAGCACTCATCGCCGAGCATTCAATGTGCCAGCCGGGACGTCCTCTGCCCCAAGGACTTTCCCATCCAGGCTCGTCGTCCGACGATTGTTTCCACAGGACGAAGTCGGCCGGGTTCTTCTTGTGCGCATCGACTGCTACGCGCGCACCCGCCTGCTGTTCGTCGAGTTTGCGGCCCGATAGCAATCCGTAATCAGGCATGGACGCGGTGTCGAACAACACCTCGCCTCCCGCTTCGTATGCATGCCCGCGCGCAATCAATTGCTTGATCAAGGTCACCATGTCCGCTTTGCCGTCGGAGCGCGGCAAAACAAAATCGGTCGCGCGCGGCTCGAAAGTTGGCGGCAAGCAGCCCAGAGCCGCAACGTCGTCGTGGAATTGCGCAGCCGTCTTTTCGGTCACCATTCTGATCGCATCGTTCAGCGGCAGATGAGGAAAATCACGCAAAGCCCTTGCGTTGATCTTGTCATCCACATCCGTGATGTTGCGGACGTAGGTGACATGTTTCTCGCCATAGACATGGCGCAACAGCCGGAACAGCACGTCGAATACGATCACAGGACGTGCGTTACCGATGTGCGCGAAGTCATAGACCGTCGGTCCGCACACATACATGCGCACGTTTTGAGAATCGAGCGGCCGGAATGGCTGCTTCTGCTTGGTCAGCGTGTCGTAAAGTTTCAGTTCCATGGAAAACGCATCCGTCCCTTGCCTTCCGGCCGGGCGCCCCATGATCTCATTTTTGAGAAAAGACGGCTCCAGCCAGCGAATCGCTAGCGAATAATCCCGCGGCAAATGCCGAAAATGGAGAGAGAACCGTTCATTTCCGGCACAATGGTCCAGCCGGGGGGACCGCGTCAAGACCGGGGCATGCTTTCAGGACATCCCCAATCCTTTGCATAACGCAGGAGCCACATCCTTAATAATTCTTAACTCTTTGGGCCTATTCGTGTATGCGCCTGCTTCTCTCTATCCCGGTGCATCATGCGATTCGTATCCGCGCTGCCTTTTTGCGCTTTTCTGTTGGTGAGCTCGCCTACCCTGGCTGATAGCCGCGTCTTTGTTATCGCCAATCAGTCGGACGGCTACGGCGTCAACGAGTGCCTCGCCAATAGCGAAAAGTGTGGCGAACCCGCCGCGCGGGCCTATTGCCAGTCACGAGATTTTGCCCAGGCCACCAATTATCGTCGCATCGATCCGGACGAGGTGACAGGCTCAGTTCCGGTATCCACAGGCGAGACCTGCAGCTCCGGCAGCTGCGGCGACTACATCGCGATCACGTGCCAGCGCTGAACGGCCACACTCACATTCCTTTGCAATCTTTGCCTTATCTGCGCCCCGGAATCGACGTGACCTCGCCGCCGGAAGCTAGTATGTGAGCATCCGTCGACCGCGTCGCGGTCAGTCAGCCGGATCGTGACAGTTTGCCCAACCTTTTTTCCAAGCGATGCATCCTTGCCTGCGCCGCGCTTTTGAGCGTGGCAACGACAGGTCTAGAGGCAATGGCGCAAGGTGTTCCGCCTCCCGTGGCGTCCGGCGCAAGCAGCCCGATCTGCCAGCGCCTTGTAGGCCAGCTTTCAGCCATTGATGGCGGCGGCGGAGACAGCGCCCGGGCCGAACAGATCCGGCGCTACGAGGAATCCGCCCATCGTCAGCAATCGGAACTGGAGCGCGTGCAAGGCCAGGCAAGACGCCAGGGATGCGACAGTTCGGGGTTTTTCTCGCTGTTCAGCGGCCAGTCCGCTCAATGCGGTCCGATTAACTCCCAGATCCAGCAGATGCGGTCGAATCTCGACCAGATCACCACCAATCTGGAGCGACTGCGCGGTGGCTCTGGCAACCCGGAACGCGATAATCAGCGCCGCTCGGTGCTGTTGGCGCTGGCGCAGAATAGTTGCGGTCCACAATACGCCAACGCAGCTCGCGCCGCGGGCGGCGGCTTTCTGGAGAACCTGTTCGGGGGCGGCGGCGGACAGATGACAGACGCGCCCCCCATCGATAATGGGGCTCCTTCGTCCACCTTCCGCACCGTGTGCGCGCGCAGTTGCGACGGTTTCTATTTCCCGATTTCCTTCGCAACGGTGCCCGGCCGTTTCGCGGATGACGAAAAGGTCTGCAAGAGCCTTTGCCCTGCGGCCGACGCGACGCTCTATACCTATCGCAATCCCGGTGAAGACATGAATCAGGCGGTGTCGCTCAGCGGCCAACCCTATTCGCAGTCCCCGAATGCGTTTCGCTATCGCCAGCAATTCGACAAAACATGCAGCTGCAAGGCTCCGGGACAGACCTGGTCTGACGCGTTGAAGAACATCGACGACAAGGCATCCGTCGGACAGGGCGACATTATCGTTACCGACGAACGCTCCAAACAAATGTCGCAGCCGCAGCAGACACCTGTGTCTCAACGGAAGGGCGCCGTGCCTCCAGCCACAACTGCACAGACCCCCGCGCCATCGACGCCTGCGCCCGCTGATGCTGCTCCATCGGACAATAAAACGATCCGCTCGGTCGGGCCGACGTTCATTCCAGCGCGGTAATTCACAACAGCGCTTTGCCCGGACGAACCTGTTCCGGCCGACTTCTTCTTGAAACGTCTTGAATAAATGCGCGGGTGTCACCCGCGCATAGGGGCTCAGCCGTCGAATGCCTCGACAGAGCCGCGGCTCGCACGTGTCACCAGCGCGTCGTCCGTCTTCGGCAACGGCACACCGTTGTCGCGAAACTTGTTGGTGATCGGATAGCGCCGATCGCGGCCGAAATTCTTGCGCGTCACCTTCACACCCGGTGCGGCCTGACGGCGTTTATACTCGGCCACGTTCAACAGGCGATTGATACGGATGACCGTGTCGCGATCGAAGCCTTCGGCCACGATGGATGCCAAAGGCTCCTCTCGCTCAACGAGCCGTTCAAGGATGGCGTCGAGCACGTCATAAGGCGGCAGCGAGTCCTGGTCGGTCTGGTTTTCGCGCAACTCCGCGGTCGGCGGACGCGTGATGATATTGGTCGGAATGACGTTGCCCGACGGTCCCAGCGCTCCCTCCGGCTTCCACGTATTACGCAGCGTCGAAAGCCGGAAGACTTCCGTCTTGTAGATATCCTTGATTGGGTTGTAGCCGCCGTTCATGTCGCCATAGAGCGTGGCATATCCCACCGACATTTCAGACTTGTTGCCGGTGGTCACCAACATCGCGCCGGTCTTGTTGGAAATCGCCATTAGCAGCACACCACGTGTGCGTGCCTGAAGATTTTCCTCCGTAACGTCGCGTTCGAGGCCCTTGAACGGCCCGGACAGTATCTCCTCGAAGCCCTGCACCGCCGGTGCAATGGGCAACACCTCGTATTGAATGCCAAGTGCTTGTACGAGCTTCGCCGCATCGTCGAGCGACTCCTGTGCCGTGAAACGAAACGGCAGCATCACACCACGCACCTTGTCAGCTCCCAACGCATCAACCGCGATGGCCGCGCACAAAGCCGAATCGATGCCGCCGGAAATACCCAGCAGCACGCCGGGGAATCCGGTCTTGGTGACGTAGTCGCGCAAGCCGAGCACGCAGGCAGCGTAATCGCCCTTGTCTCCATCAAGAATAGGCGCAATCGGCCCCTTGCAGGTCCAGCCGCCCTCGCCCTTGACGCAGCGGACGGTGGTGATGTTTTCAGCAAATGCCGGAAGCTGCAGCGCGAGCGAACGATCGGAATTCAGCGCGAAAGACGAGCCGTCGAACACCAGTTCGTCCTGCCCCCCGATCTGGTTGAGGTAGATCAGCGGAAGTCCGCTTTCGGCCACGCGCGCCACCGATACCGACAGGCGCATATCGTTTTTCTCGCGTGTGTAAGGCGAGCCGTTGGGCACGATGAGAATTTCGGCACCGGTCTCCGCAAGGCACTCGACGATATTCTCGTAGTCTTCAGATTCCTCCATCCATGTATCTTCACAGATGGGAAGTCCGATCCTCACACCACGAATCGTGACCGGTCCTGCCACTGGTCCGCGCGCGAAGACGCGTTTCTCGTCGAACACGCCGTAATTCGGCAAATTGACCTTAAACCGCATGGCCGCGATCCGGCCCCCGTCAAGTAATGCACAGGCGTTGTAAAGCTTGCCGTCCTCAACCCACGGCGTGCCGATCAGCATCGCAGGTCCGTTATCGGCGGTCTCGCGCGCAAGCTCCTCGACCACCGCGCGACAGGCGGCCTGAAAGGCCGGCTTGAGCACGAGGTCTTCCGGCGGATAGCCCGCGATGAACAATTCAGGCAGGACAACAACATCCGCGCCATCGGCCTTCGCCTGAACGCGAGCTGCCCGCGCCTTGGCGGCGTTGCCGGTGACGTCACCGACGACTGGATTGAGCTGTGCAAGAGTGATCGTGAGTTGGGAGATCTCGGCCATATTTGCTTTTAGCCCGGCGGGTAAGATCTCCGCAATTGCTCGCTTAGATGAAGCCTATGCGCTCTGCGATGGCAAACAGCCACGTGAGGCCCGCGATGACCAGCGCCACGCCGACCGCCGCCGAACCCATGTCCTTGACCCGCCCAATTTGAGGATCGTGGTCCGTCGTCAGGCGATCGGACAATTTCTCAATAGCGGTATTCAGCAGTTCCACCACCAACAGCAGCAGTACCACGACGACAAGCTCAACACGGCGCGCCGGCGTTACTCCGATGAGCCACGCCAGCGGTATCGAGAGCAGCAGCGCGACCAGTTCCTCTCGGATGGCCTGCTCGGAACGGGCTGCGAAAATGAGCCCGTTCCTGGTGTTGATGGTGGCGCGCCAGATGCGCAGCACCTTAGAAGCCTGCGACAGCCGGCATTGGTTTGACCTTGCCTGCGCGCTCCTGCTTGAGCAGTTCGGCGATCAGGAAAGCCATATCAATCGACTGCTCGGCATTGAGGCGCGGATCGCAAACCGTGTGGTAACGGTCGTTGAGGTCCTCGTCGGTGATGGCTCTTGCACCACCGATGCACTCAGTGACGTCCTGACCGGTCATCTCCAGGTGCACGCCACCCGCATGAGTGCCCTCCGCCGCATGAATCGTGAAGAACGATTTCACTTCCGAGAGCACGCGATCGAACGGCCGGGTCTTGTAGCCGGATGTCGATGTGATGGTATTGCCGTGCATCGGATCACACGACCAGACCACCACACGTCCCTCGCGCTGCACGGCACGGATCAGTTGCGGCAGATGATCCCCGACCTTGTCCGATCCGAACCGGTTGATCAGCGTCAGGCGTCCCGGCTCGTTGTCTGGATTGAGGATGTCGATCAGCTTGAGCAATTCGTCAGGCTTCAGCGACGGACCACACTTCAGACCGATCGGATTCTTGATACCGCGGAAATATTCCAGGTGGCCGTGATCGAGCTGCCGGGTGCGGTCGCCGATCCATAGCATGTGGCCCGACGTCGCATACCAGTCGCCTGTCGTGGAATCGACGCGCGTGAACGCCTGCTCGTAACCGAGCAGCAGCGCCTCATGGCTGGTGTAGAAATCCGTGGCCCGCAGTTCCGGATGACTCTCGAGATCAAGGCCACATGCGCGCATGAAGTTGAGCGCGTCGGAAATACGATCGGCGAGTTCCTTGTAACGGCGGGACTGAGGCGAATCCTTCAGAAAGCCGAGCATCCACTGATGCACGCTGCCCAGATTGGCGAAACCGCCCGTCGCGAACGCGCGCAGCAGGTTCAACGTTGCGGCTGACTGGCGATAGGCCATCAACTGGCGTTGCGGATCAGGCGTACGGGCCTCTGCCGTGAAAGCCATATCGTTGACGATGTCGCCACGGTAGCTCGGCAGTTCGACACCATCGATCTTTTCGACGGGCGACGAACGCGGCTTGGCGAACTGCCCGGCGATACGCCCAACCTTCACCACCGGCAGCGCACCGGCATAGGTCAGCACCACCGCCATCTGCAGCAGCACACGGAAGAAGTCGCGAATGTTGTTGGCGCCATGTTCCGCAAAGCTCTCGGCGCAGTCGCCGCCCTGGAGCAGGAAGGCTTCGCCAGCGGCAACACGCCCCAGCGCCTTCTTCAGATTGCGGGCTTCACCTGCAAAAACCAGCGGCGGAAACGTCGCAAGCTGCGCCTCTACATCGGCCAAAGCCTTTGCATTGGGATATTCGGGCACTTGCAGCACTGGCTTCTTGCGCCAGCTATCGGGCGTCCACCGCTCGGACATCGCTGAAACTCCTAACAAAACCGTCTGGACAATAGCGCGGGTTTATACACAGATGGCCCCTCTCTTGCCAGTTGCAAATCGCCGTTGCATTTCAAGCGCTTGCGCCTTCGACAGGTCAGTTTTTGCCGATTTTATTGCCGTTTTGGCCTAACGCGAGGAGGAATTGCCCTGGCGTCCGAGATTTCGTCTCCTACGCCCGCGAGCGTGGGCGCGACGAAAATTGGCCATTTCGGCTTCTTCCGCCCCGGGTACCGTGACAGTCTCTGGAAGGACGCGGCCGATTGGCTGCTCCCTGGATAAACCGTATGCGGGAAGGAAACGCTGGTCCCCTTCCCGCAACGATCATCATTTCTCCGCGGTGCGAATGCCGGCAGGACCGGTGACCTTGATCGAAGGCTTCGCCGTCAATGTCTTGCCGTCGAAATTGAAGACCATAATCTCGTTCTCGACCATGCACTGAACAAGAATTGTCTTGCTGTCCTTATTGAAGGCGATGCCCTGACACCAATGGCCAACCTTTGCTTCAGTCACGGGGGTCAGGCGCTTGTCCTTCAGCCTGTAAATCTTCAGCAGACCATTGTCGTTGAAGAACGGCGATGACTTCGGTTTGTTGGAGCCGTTCATCACCGCGACTGCCGCGTATTGGCCATCCGGCGAAAGCTTGAGGCCCTCCGGCGTCTGACCGACGCTGATGGTATCGACAACACGTGGCGGCTTCGCAGCGATATCGATGACGCTGACGGTATCCGTATCGCCCGCGCTGGTGCCGATATTGGCCACGACAGCAGCATCGCCTTTCGCGGAAACGTCGATTCCATAGGGACGCAACCCAGCTCCAAGGTCGCGCTTGGTGTATTCGACTTTGCTGCCATCAATCGACAAAATGGAAATCTTGTTGTCGCCGTCCCGAGTGACCAAGGCTGTTTTCCCGTCCATGGAAAACACGACATGGCTCGGCCCCGATGTCTTGGCACCGAAATCAACCTTGCCTGCGGGGGTCAGCGTCTTGCCGCTCACCGAGAATACCGAGACGGTGCCCTCGGATCGATTGGCCACCAGAACGAGATTTCCCGCGCGATTGAACGACACTCCAGCGGCGCCGAGACCCGCTTCCAGCGTCGCAATGACTGCGGGCGGCTTGGCCTTCAGGTCGATTACGGACAGTTTGTTGTCGGGAACGGACTTGGTCGCGTCGGCAGGATCGATTTTCATCGCCCCCGTCACCAGTGCGATCGACTCGTCCGGTGCGACGGCCACGCTCATCGGCGGCCCGACCACGCTGGTCGGCGCCTTGACCTCGCCGATGACCTTGGGCGGCGAAACATTCAAATCGATGATCGATACAGTATCGGCAGCAGGCGACGCCGGCGTTTTCGATGCGCCATCAACGAGCACAGCCTTGCCGTCATTAGCCGAGACGGCAAGTTGGGCATGGGCACCAGAGCAAAGCAGAGGGAAAGCGACAGCTGCACACACGAGTATGCGCGTGCGCGAGGCACCAAACGGCATGGGACGTCCTCCCGCCCCGATGATTGTTTTTGAAGCCGAAGATCCCGCGGGGGCGTCACAGGCCCGGCGGCCCAGTTAACACCGGCCCGAGCCGCTTAGTCCAACAAGAGTTTGCGTTATTCCGCCGCTTGCCGAACGTGCCTTGCGCTTGGGGTGCGCATGGTCACGAGTTCTTCGGCGGCCGTTGGATGCACCGCCATGGTCGCATCGAAGTCGGCCTTGGTTGCCTTCATCTTCACGGCAATGCCCACGACCTGAATGAGTTCACCTGCTTCAGGGCCGACGATATGACAACCCAAGATGCGGTCGGTGGTCGCATCGACGATCAATTTCATCAGAATGCGGGACTCGCTACCCGACAACGTCGCCTTCAGTGAACGGAAATCAGCCTTATAGACATCGATGTTCGTGAACTGCGTCAACGCTTCAGCTTCCGTCAGCCCCACCGTGCCGACCTCAGGTTGCGTGAACACTGCCGTCGGAATATCGGCGTGGTCGACCCGTATCGGCTTGTTGCCGAATACGGAGTCAGCGAACGCATGTCCTTCGCGGATCGCGACTGGTGTGAGATTGAAACGATGCGTAACGTCACCCACCGCGTAGATATGCGGCACGGAGGTCTGGGAAAACCCGTCGACAGCAATGCCACCGTTCACAGGGTTGAGCGCAACGCCCGCCTTCTCAAGGCCGAGACCTTTGACATTCGGATGCCGGCCGATCGCGAACATCACCTGATCGGAGGCTATGCTTGATCCGCTCGACAGATGCGAGGTGAAGGCTTCGCCGTGCTTTTCAACCTTCGTGACAATGCAGCCGGTCAGTATGGTGATTCCGGATTTCTCCATCTCGCGACGCACATGCGCTCGCACATCATCATCGAAGCCGCGCAGGATGTTGTCGCCGCGGTAGATGACCGTTACGTCCGCGCCAAGGCCCGCGAAAATGCATGCGAATTCCAGCGCAATGTATCCCCCGCCCTGGATGACGATGCGTTTCGGGAATTTCGGAAGATGAAACACCTCATTCGACGAAATAACATGCTCGATGCCCGGAATGGCATCGCCGTGATTGGGCGCGCCGCCGGTCGCGATCAGCACATATTTGGCCCTGACGGTCTCACCAGTGCCAAGACGCAATGTATGCGCGTCTTCAAACACGGCGCGCGTCTTGACGATTCGCGCACCAGCCTTTTCGGCATTGAATGTGTAAGCCGCCTCAAGCCGGGCAATTTCCCGATCTTTGTTGGCAATCAAGGTCGACCAATCGAATGTCGCGGAAGGAATGGTCCATCCAAAGCCCGCCGCATCATCCAGTTCGTGACGGACATGCGACGCATAGACCATCAGCTTTTTCGGCACACAGCCCCGGATCACGCATGTGCCACCCATCCGGTATTCTTCGGCGATGAGAACCTTGGCACCGTAACCGGCGGCGATCCGGGCTGCGCGCACGCCGCCTGAACCACCGCCGATGACAAACAGATCAACGTCCAAATCGGCCATAAGAAATATCCGTCGTCCTAGACTTCCTAGACTTAGATGTCTTTTCCGCGCGCCTTCATTTCAGCACGAAACTTGCCGTTGATTTCTTCAGAAAACTTCTGTGCCCACTGGTCCATAAATTGCCGGGCCGCAACGAAAGCAGTGGGCTCCTGCGCAATCACTTTGACGCCGAGTGGCGACTTGTAGAAAGCGGAGAGCTCCTTCAATTCCTGCTCGGTGAAAGTCGCGGCATAGATCTTGGCCATCTCTTCGCCGATTTCCTTTTCGCGACCGGCAAGATCCTTGGCCACCTTCACAGCCACTTCATTGAGGTCCTTCTGGTAGTTCAGATTGTTCTGGAGCAGCACGTCCTTGGTGCGCTGAACGAGGCCTGGCACAGCTCCCTGATAGATCAACTCAACGTGCTTGGATGTCGAGAATTTCCTTGGCATAGCCAATAGCCGCAGCGCTCGGTGGAGCTGAGGGCTGCTGCGCTTGCGCACTGGCGCAAAACAGCGCCAAGCTGAGCGCTGCGCTGGCCGCGAGCAGCATGTTCGGGAATCTTTCTCATTTCTATTCTCCTCAGTTACGGCGCGAAGGCCGTTCAATAGTGCGAATTCCATTTGGCCCTGCGAGCACAGCCATGCTCGCGAGACCCACGAACAAACCATGCTCCACCACGCCTGGAATCGAATTCAGCGACATCGCCAGTCGAGGGGTGTCCGCTATTCGCCCAAGCCGGGCATCGATAATCCAGTGGCCGCCATCGGTGACAAAAGCATGGCCGTCCTTGCCTTTGCGGATATCCATTTGGCCCGAAACGCCGTTTTCCGCGAAAGCCCGCTCAATTGCCCGCCGGGTGGCACCGAGACCAAATGGGATAACCTCGATCGGAAGGGGAAAACGGCCAAGGGCGTCCACCCAGTTTGGACTCGTCCGCGATCACGACCATCCGGTCGGACGCCGCAGCCACGATCTTTTCCCGTAAAAGCGCCCCGCCCCCGCCCTTGATCAGGTTGAGACTTGGGTCAATCTCGTCGGCGCCATCAACGGTCAAATCAAGACGGTCAACGTCGTCCAATGTTGTCAGCGGAACGCCACATCGCTCTGCATCGGCGCGCGTGGCTTCCGATGTCGGGACCCCGATGACTTTCAAACCAGCACGTACCCGTTCGCCCAGAAGCTCAACGAAATGCTTTGCCGTCGATCCGGTGCCAAGACCGAGCTTCATGCCGTCCTGCGCCAGTTCGACCGCGCGGGCCGCCGCCTGCCGCTTCAGATCATCCATCGACATGACCGACCTTTATCGAAAGTTCCAACCAACCGGAACGCGAGGCATATAGCGCGACTTCAGCAGCCGTGGATACCGGTTTTGCGCTCCCGGAGACGTTAATTTCCCCCCAAATTCGATCTTCCGACCTTGCATCTTGCGTGATCGCCCGCCGCCCGCTAGCGATCCATCATGGCTCATTCTCCCCTGATCGTTTTCGACCTCGATGGCACCCTGATCGACACTGCACCTGATCTGGTGGCCGCACTCAATTTCGTCCTCCAGCGCGAAGGGTTGCCCTTGGTGCCTGTCGCATCAGCGCGAAACATGATCGGCGGCGGGGCACGCAAGCTGATCGAGCGAGGGCTCGAGCTGGAAGGCCGCACCATGAGTGTGCAGGATGTCGATCGGCTGACCGCCGATTTCATTGCCTATTACAAGTCACATATCGCCGATGCGTCCCGCCCTTTCGACGGCCTTCACGCAGCTCTCGACGAACTGGCGGGATGTGGATTCCGGTTCGCTGTCTGTACCAACAAGCTGGAAAGCCTTTCCAGGCTTCTGCTCGATAAGCTGGATATGACTTCGCGTTTCGAAGCCATTTGTGGTGCTGATACTTTTGGCGTTTCAAAGCCCGACCCAACAATCCTCCGTCAGACCATTGCACGCGCGGGGGGCGAGGTTTCGTCGTCGATTATGGTCGGTGATGCCGGCCCCGATATCGGCGTCGCGCGACGCACTGGAATTCCCGTCATCGGTGTCGAATTCGGATACACTGAAATTCCTATCGCCGACCTGAAGCCCGATATCCTCATCGCACATATGAGGGACCTGCCAGCGGCCATCAAAACTCTCATGCCTGAATTTACCGCTCAATAAGACATTGAAATAAAAAGAATTATAGCAGAAGACATCCCACCAACCGTGGCATTAACCCTTTCTTAACTAACGTGAACCGTCCGGTTGCGCCCGTGAAATGAGGCTTCTATTGTCCGCTCCGGGGACTTGCGGTTCGCCGCACTATTTGACGGATGCACTATGCGTAAAATTGTTGTTGTCGCTGCGGGCCTCGGCCTCGCTGGCTGTTCGTCGTTCTCCACACCGGAGATGTTCAAGTCGACGCCGGCGGCCGTGACAATCCAGCTTGAATCACTGCCTGCCGGTGCAGAAGCTCGCACATCGAGCGGCCAAACCTGCCAGACGCCCTGCTCGTTGTCCGTCCCTGTGGAAGGGGATTTCAACGTTACGTTCTCGCTTCCGAAGTATGCGCCTGAAACCGTTCCGGTCCAGGTTGTCCGTCAACAGCAGGACGGCCTCACAGGCTCATCAATTCCGGCCACAGTGGATCCAAATCCGGTCTATGCAGAACTGCAGCCGGCGCCTGCTGCGGGCAGAAGGGGCAAGGCAGCCCCGAAGGCCGCGCCGAAACCCAAGAAGCCGAAAGCTGCGGCTGCGGCTCCCGCTGCCGCCGCACCAGCTGCTGCCCCCGCGGCAGACAGTGGATCACCATTCCCGCCTCCTCGCTAATTCAACGCGCCTCCAGAGATCCGTTGTATACCAGCGCCTGAGTGCCTACATTGTGACTGACATCAGATGCTCTGTGCGGTAACGGAGCATCAGTCACAAGGCATACTGAATGACCGGATCTTTGCCGAGTTTCCTCCAGTCAACCACGTCCGCGATGACCGATCCGTTCGGCCGGACGATCAGATATTTGCGCGTCTCCGTGACGGATCGCTGCGATCTGCGGTGCTTTTACTGCATGTCCGAGGACATGACGTTCCTGCCGAAATCGGACCTGCTCTCTCTGGAAGAACTTGACCGGTTGTGCTCGGCCTTTATCGCCAAGGGCGTTCGCAAACTCCGCCTGACGGGTGGTGAGCCTCTCGTCCGACGCAACGTGATGTCTCTCGTACGTTCGCTGTCGCGCCATCTCGGAACGGGCGCGCTCGACGAGCTGACGTTGACCACCAACGGTTCTCAGCTCGAGAAATTCGCAGATGAACTGAAGGATTGCGGCGTTCGGCGCATCAACGTCTCGCTCGACACCCTCGATGCAGCGAAGTTTCGCGAGATCACGCGCTGGGGCGATCTGGACAAGGTGCTGCGAGGCATTGAAGCCGCACGCACTGCTGGTCTCAAGGTCAAGATCAATGCGGTTGCGCTGAAGAACATGAACGAGGATGAAATCCCCTCACTCATGACATGGGCGCACGACAAGGGCATGGATCTCACGCTGATCGAGGTCATGCCGATGGGCGACATCGGAGAAGGCCGTATCGATCAATATGTACCGCTGTCGATGCTCCGCGCACGTCTCGCCACGCGATACACGCTCACCGATCTTGATGAAGATACCGGCGGGCCGGCACGCTATGTGCGCGTCAGCGAAACAGGCGGCAAGCTCGGCTTCATCACACCGATGACCCATAATTTCTGCAAGTCATGCAACCGTGTCCGCATTACTTGCACGGGCACGCTTCATACCTGTCTCGGCCATGAAGATGCATCCGATCTGCGCAAACCGCTCCGTGCCTCTCCCGACAATGAATTGCTGAGTGCCGCAATCGATCGCGCCATCGGCCTCAAGCCGAAAGGCCACGACTTCATCATCGATCGTCGCCACAATCGCCCGAGCGTCAGTCGGCACATGAGCGTGACCGGCGGCTGACAGCCGGCGGACAACACCGCAGCGCAGCACAAAGCTGGGACACGACGGTCCATCGCCGTCGGTACTTTCGCCTGCGTCAAACTGTCAAATTACCAATTGACGCCAGCGCATCTCGCTGAAATGGTGCCGCCGCATCACACGACCCGCGCTACAAAAGCCATTTCGCACATGCGAAAAAGAAGCGGGCGTGTAGAAGCCAATCACGAGGGATGTGCGGTGGACGTCGTCAAAATCACGCGCGTAATCGACGGCATCAGCGATGTCTTCGGATATATCGCGAAATGGCTGGTGCTTTTGGCCTGTCTGGTCAGCGCGGGTAACGCTGTCGTCCGGTACCTGATCAGCTACAGCTCCAACGGACTTCTCGAAATTCAGTGGTACATGTTCGGCGGTATCGTGCTGTTGGGCGCGGCGCAGACGCTACGTCTGAATGAACACGTCCGCGTCGATCTGCTTTACTCCAATGTGTCCGACAAAACCCGGCTGTGGATCGACATCTTCGGCTTCACGGTCTTTCTGCTGCCAGTGATGGCGCTACCTCGTCTACCTGACATGGCCGTTCTTCGTCAGTTCGTTCGGGTCGAAGGAAATGTCCATGAACGCGGGTGGCTTGATCCTCTGGCCTGCGAAAGCTTTGCTGCCGATGGGATTTACCCTGCTGTTCCTGCAGGGACTTGCAGAACTTGCCAAGCGCATCGCTGCACTGACCGGCGCATTGCGTATCGACACGCATTACGAAGCGCCGTTGCAATAATTTCGAACACACAAGACAGGACGATTTAATGTTTTCGCATGGTGTGTTCCCCCCGCTGATGTTCGGGACCATGATCCTGTTCATGCTGATCGGATTTCCGGTCGCATTCTCGCTGGCAGCGGTCGGATTGTTTTTCGGCATTCTCGGAATCAATACAGGCCACTTCGATCCATCGTTTCTGCAAGCCCTGCCCTTCCGCTTCTACGGAATCATTTCAAACGATCTGCTGCTTTCAATTCCCTTCTTCACCTTCATGGGTGCAATCCTCGAGCGCTGTGGCCTCGCAGAAGATCTGCTTGAAGGGACTGGACAGTTATTCGGCAAAATTCCCGGCGGCCTCGCCTACGCAGTGATCATCGTCGGCGCCATTCTCGGCGCCATCACGGGCACCGTCGCCGCGTCGGTGATCGCCATGGGCGTGATCTCGCTGCCAATCATGATCCGCTATGGATACGACATGCGACTGGCGACCGGCGTCATCGCCGCGTCCGGCACGATTACGCAGTTGATCCCGCCTTCTCTCGTGCTGATCGTGCTCGCGGATCAGCTCGGACGCTCCGTCGGAGACATGTATCTCGGCGCGATCGGACCTTCGATCCTGCAGGTCGTGATTTTCCTGCTCTACATTGTCGGACTTTCGATCGTGCGGCCTAACGCGATGCCGCCGCTTCCTGATGCGGCCCGCGAACCGATGAACTGGAAGCTCGTCAGACGCGTATTGTGGGGCATGATCCCCTCAATCGTGCTGATCTTCCTGGTTCTCGGAACGATCGGCATGGGTCTCGCGACGCCAACAGAGGCCGGGGCCATGGGCGCGGTCGGCGCTATGGCCCTCGCGGCCATGCATCGCCGCCTGACATGGCCGCTCGTCGAACAGGCAATGACATCGACCATGCGCCTGACGTCGATGGTTGTGTTCATTCTTGTCGGCTCGACGTGTTTCAGCCTCGTCTTCCAAGGCATGGACGGTGCGCGCTGGATCGAACACCTGCTGACCGGCCTGCCCGGCGGTGTCGTTGGCTTCCTGATTTTTGTGAACATCTTCGTGTTCTTCCTGGCGTTCTTCCTCGACTTCTTCGAGATCGCCTTCATCATCATCCCTCTGCTTGCGCCGGTGGCAAGCAAGCTCGGTATCGATCTGGTCTGGTTCGGCGTGTTGCTCTGCGTCAACATGCAGACGTCATTCATGCATCCCCCGTTCGGCTTCGCCCTGTTCTACCTGCGTGGCATCGCGCCACCCGAGGTGAAGAGCTCGGACATCTATTGGGGTGCAATGCCCTGGGTGCTGATGCAGGTCATTCTCGTCATCGTCGTGATCATGTGGCCGGGTGCAGTCACCTATTGGATCGACACCACCAAGGTCGATACAACGAACGTCAAGATCGAGATCCCGCAGATCGAAATGCCCAGCCTCGATTTCGGCCCACCAAGCATCAAATAGAAATTGCCGCATTAAACCGCAGCGCAAACAAAAAACCCGGCCTTCTTGCGAAGGCCGGGTTTTCTTTCGGATCGAAGTTCGATCAGCCGCGCGTGCGCGAGCGGATCATGAAGCTGTCGAAGGTGTATTCGGCAACCTGCCACCACAGATATTCGTCGGAGCGATAAGCCTGCATCGCATCGATCGACTTCTTGAAGTCAGCATTCTTGGCCGACAGTTCAGCCCACAGCTCGTTGGTTGACTTCAAGCAGGCGTCGAGCACTTCGTTGGTGAACGGACGCAATTGCGTACCGCTGGCAACGAGACGCTTCAGCGCCGTGGGGTTCTGCAAGTCGTAACGAGCTGCCATCCAGGAGTTTGTGTTGGCCGCCGCGTTGGCAAGAATCGCCTGATAGTTTTTCGGCAGCGCATTCCACTTCTCGAGGTTCGTGAAGGCATGAACCGTCGGGCCGCCTTCCCAGAAGCCAGGATAGTAGTAGTACTTGGCGACCTTCTGGAAGCCGAGCTTTTCGTCGTCATAAGGTCCGACCCACTCGGCCGCATCGATCGTGCCTTTTTCCAGCGACGGATAGATGTCGCCGCCAGCGAGCTGCTGCGGAACAACACCGACCTTCTGCAAGACCTGGCCAGCGATGCCACCGATGCGCATCTTCAGACCCTGAAGATCGGCAACAGTCTTGATCTCCTTGCGGAACCAGCCGCCCATCTGGGTGCCGGTGTTGCCGGCCGGATGCGCGATCACGCCGTATTTTTTAAAGAACTCGTTGCCGAGCTCCATGCCGCCGCCCTGATACCACCAGGAATTCTGCTGACGGGCGTTCAGGCCAAACGGCACCGACGCATAGATCGCGAAGGTCGGGTCCTTGCCAACGTAGTAATACGCAACGGTGTGGCACATTTCGACGGTGCCGTTCGAGGTCGCATCCAGCGCCTGCAGACCGGGAACAAGTTCGCCCGCCGCGAAAACCTGAATCTGGAATTTGTTGTCGGTCATCTCGGCGACTTGCTTCGCCAGATATTCACCGCCGCCATAAATCGTATCGAGCGACTTCGGGAAGCTTGACGCCAGGCGCCACTTGATCTCCGGCGACGACTGGGCAATCGCCGGCGAAGCCACCGCAGCAGCGGCGGCTCCAACGGCCGATACCTTCAAAAATTCACGACGCTTCATTAGGCATCTCCTTTTGGGGGTGTGTTTCTTTTTTGAAATCCCTCGGTCTCTAGCATGGAAGTTCGCCTGCGGAAAATGCAGGAACCACCGCTCGCCCAAGGATTAAACGAAAGTCGAATAGTGCAAATCTCAGTTATCAGGGGACGCCTCAAACCGTCACGCCCACAAGCTGCGCTTTGATCTTCTCACCGATCGCGCGGTAGATCGCGGCATGCGGACCATCCGGCTCACTGTCCACCACCGGCGTGCCGGCATCGGATGATGTGCGGATCGCCATGTGGAGCGGAATTTCTCCGAGGAACGGCACCTTGAGCCGCTCTGCTTCATGCCGCGCGCCCCCATGCCCGAAAATGTCCGAACGGGTCCCACACTCCGGGCATTGAAAATAGCTCATATTCTCCACGATGCCGAGTGTCGGCACGTTGACCTTGGAAAACATGGCAATGCCGCGTCGCGCGTCGATCAGCGCCAAATCCTGGGGTGTTGAGACGATCACCGCTCCTCGCAGCGGCACCTGCTGCGCTAGCGTCAACTGTGCGTCGCCGGTCCCCGGTGGCATGTCCACGACCAGCACATCGAGCACGCCCCACTCCACATCCCACAGCATCTGCCGAACTGCAGACATCACCATGGGGCCACGCCACACCATGGGTGTCTCCTCCTCCACCAGGAAACCAATCGACATCAGCGGTATGCCGAAGCGTGTGATGGGGACCATCTTCTTCGCGTCGTTCAGTTGCGGCTTTTGGCGAACCCCGGTCAACCGGGGCACCGAAGGGCCGTAAATGTCGGCGTCGAGCAATCCAACTTTCAGGCCGAGGTCACGCAAGCCCAGCGCCAAGTTGAGCGCCGTCGTCGACTTGCCAACACCTCCCTTGCCCGAGGCTACGGCAATGATCGCGCCGACTCCGGGGATCGCAACCTGCTTGCCCATCGGCGAATCCGCCGGCGCGCCGTGCGGGCGATGCTGCGCATCAGGCCTCACGCCATGAGAATGCTGCGGTGCAGGCGCGGCCCCTGGCTTGCGCTCAGCAGTCAATGCAACCATGGCCGTTGTGACGCCTGGAATTGCCCGCACCGCTGCTTCGGCTCTGGCACGCGTGTCTTCCCATGCACGTGCCTCAGCAGCATCGACATTGATGGAGAAAAAAACCTTTCCATCGCTGGCTGCGATCTCCGACAACACCCTGGCGTCGGTGAGTGGAACGCCGCGTGGCGACGCCACGGCCCGAAGTGCGGCAAGAACCTGATTTTTATCGACAGCCAAAATTGCCTCTCCCGGGCGGCGGAACGACGGAAACGCCGCATCACGGCCTTCATACGCGCGTCACCTGCGCCGTCAACGCCCTTGCATCAGAGCACATCATACGCATAGCTGTCGGCGCCAAACAGGCCTACGGGTCCCGGTCAGCAATCCCAACCATCAAAGAGTATACGATATGGCAAAAGTCGCATTTCTCGGTCTCGGCGTCATGGGTTTCCCCATGGCTGGACATCTTGTCGCTAAGGGCGGCCATGAGGTGACGGTGTACAACCGCTCCGGCGCAAAGGCGAAAACCTGGGCGGAGAAATTCGGCGGCCGCACTGCAGCAACGCCGAAAGCCGCAGCCGAGGGGCAGGACTTCGTGATGGCCTGCGTCGGCAATGACGACGACCTGCGTTCGATAACGATCGGCGACGACGGCGCATTCGCAGGCATGAAATCAGGCGCGGTCTTTGTGGATCACACCACTGCTTCCGCTGAGGTGGCGCGCCAGCTCGACGCCGAGGCCACCAAGCGCGGCTTCCATTTCATCGACGCCCCGGTCTCAGGTGGACAGGCTGGTGCCGAGAACGGCGTTCTCACCGTTATGTGCGGTGGTGCCGACGCCGTCTACAAACGCGCCGAACCGGTCATCGTGGCCTATGCGCGCATGTGCAAACTGCTTGGGCCCGCCGGCTCCGGCCAGCTCACCAAGATGGTCAACCAGATCTGCATCGCGGGCCTCGTCGAAGGGCTGTCCGAAGGAATTCATTTCGCCAAGAAGTCTGGTCTCGACGTCGGCGCTGTAATCGACACCATTTCCAAGGGCGCCGCACAGTCCTGGCAGATGGAAAACCGCTATAAGACCATGGACGAAGGCAAGTTCGATTTCGGCTTCGCCGTCGAATGGATGCGCAAGGACCTGTCGATCTGTCTCGCGGAAGCCCGCCGCAACGGCGCGAGCCTGCCGGTGACAGCCCTCGTTGATAATTTCTACTCCGAAGTGGAAAAAATGGGCGGCAAACGCTGGGATACCTCCAGCCTCCTCGCACGCCTGCAGCGCTGATATTTTTCTTTTTCGGGGTCCTACGGGCCTGAACTGCGAAAGGCGGCACGATGGTGCCGCCTTTTCCATTTTTTCCCGGCTTCCAGCCAGCCACACCCCTCAAATTTAGACTTTCTTAACCCGATTAAATTGACCTTTAAGCCACCTCTTAATGTTTTAGCGTCAAAAATGGTGGCTGCAGTTTGCGCGTTCGACCATGCGCGACATTCGCAATGGTTCAGGAATTCCGCGTCGTAGTTGTAATGAGTGAGTCCGCCGACAAGATCGAATTTCCCGCGATAACCGCGGATGGACCGGGCGTGACTCCGGCACGGAATCGCCGTGCGGCCTCTCAGCGTGTGCGTGAAGCACGTGACCGGCTGACATCGACCAGCGGAACCCGCCCCGCTTTCGATCATGAACTGCTCCGCCAATACGCCCAGACACGGATTTCCGCGTCGCTGGTTGTCGTGCTCCTGGTGGTCGCGACCGGTGTCCTGTGCAGTGTCTGGATTCCGCCAATCGTCGCGGCGGGCTGGACCTTCGGCGTGCTTACACTTCACGCCATCATCATCCGCTACTGCCGCAAGTTTCTCACGCAAGCATCATCCGCTCCGACCACCACGCGTAAATGGCGACTGCGATTTGTCGCGCTTGACCTGCTCTATGGCCTGGTGTGGGCCTTCATTCTGATCCATCCATCCGGCATCGACGTCGTCTCGAATACGCTGATGCTGTTCCTGATGCTGCTCGTCGTTGCCGTGTCCAGCATGCTCGCATCGAGCCTGCCGATCGCAGCCTTTGCGGCCACGGTACCGGTTGCAACCGTCATTGCCGTGAATTTTGTGCTGCGCCGAACCTTCGATGACTACATCCTCGCAGCGCTTGCTGTTACTGCGGAAGGGTATTTTGCACTGCTCGCCCATAGGCTTCATTCCACAACGCTCGCCACCTTGGAGGCACGTGCCGAAAAAGATGCTCTGATCGGCGAGCTTGAACAGGCCAAAGCCATTTCCGACGAAGCGCGCTATCGCGCCGAGGCAGCCAACGTTTCGAAGTCACGCTTTCTCGCGCAGATGAGTCATGAACTGCGTACGCCGCTCAATGCCATCCTTGGGTTTTCCGAAGTGATGAAGAGTGAAATTTTCGGCGCGCATACGGTGGAGGTCTACAAGGACTATTCTGCGGATATTCATAACTCGGGTGTGCACCTGCTCAATCTCATCAACGAGATTCTCGATCTGTCGCGCATCGAAGCGGGACGCTACGAGCTGAACGAAGAACCGGTAGCACTCACGCACGTGGTCGCTGATTGTCACCATCTCCTGAAATTGCGCGCGTCCAGTCGTGGCATCACCATCCACGAAATGTTCGAACAGGGCATGCCCAAATTGTGGGGCGACGAGCGCGCCACGCGCCAGGTTGTCCTCAATCTGTTGTCGAACTCGATCAAGTTCACGCCTCCCGGCGGCGAGATCTGGCTCAAAGTCGGCTGGACTGCATCAGGAGGCCAATACCTCAGCGTCAAGGATACCGGCTCCGGCATCGCAGAGGACGAAATCCCGGTGGTGCTGGCCTCGTTCGGTCAGGGATCAAACTCGATCAAATCGGCCGAACAAGGCGCGGGCCTCGGCCTTCCCATCGCGAAAAGCCTGATCGACATGCACGGTGGCACATTCACGCTGAAATCGACCCTGCGCGTCGGCACGGAAGTTATCGTCACTTATCCGCCTGAACGGGTGATGACAGCGCTGGCGCCGATGCGGGAAGAGTCTCCGCCGCTGCAACCGGACACAATGACCAGCGAGAAAAGCCGACCGCGTCACACCCCAATCATGAGCGCGGGAACCGGGCTATAGAGCATGAGACCAAGGCGCAAGATCACCATCGATCGAGCTTATACGGCGCCGGCACGATGCTCCATGCTTGCGCGATCCGTCAAAATGTCCATCAGTGTCATTCATGAAAATCGAAACACCCTGTATCGCGGTCTGTTTCATCGACCCGAAAACCGACCTCTGTCTGGGCTGTGGGCGTACCCTGCCCGAAATCGCGCGCTGGCATGCGATGAACGACACCGAACGCGTCGAACTCATGGCCACGTTACCGCAACGCATGCTGGATGCCGGGCTTTCCGTTCCAGCAGCCACCAAAAGGCGGCGCGCCGAGTCCTGACCATCAACGTCGCTCACGCGGCAACGGGTGCGGCATGATCCGCGCATTCCTCATCCTCGCCGGCGTCGTGACAGCAGTTACCTTTCTGCTATCAATTTCCGATCCAGTGGCCTTTGCGAATATCAAAGGCTCAATAGTTCGCGTCGCGGAGAAGCCGTTCAACTCCAAACCATCATCGCGTGCGGTGGAGATTACGCGCAGCGACAGCGGTGATTTCGCACTCCGCGCAAAGGTGAACGGCGTCAGTGCACCGATGGTGATCGATACCGGCGCGACATCTGTCGTTCTCACCTACGAAACAGCAAAAGCTGCTGGCCTGCCGCTGGAATTGCTCGATTACAATGTGGATGTTGAAACTGCCGGCGGTCGCGTTCGCGCAGCGCGTCTGACATTGGATCGTCTTGCCGTCGGCAAGCTGGTCGAGCGCTCGGTGCCTGCGCTGGTCGTGCCGCGCGGACAAATGAAATCCAACTTGCTCGGCATGAGTTTCCTCAATCGCCTCGAAAGCTGGGAAGTCCGGGCCGATCGTCTTATGCTGCGCGGCTATCCGTAACCTACGCTGCGATCGGCGCAATCGCCCGTTCGTCAACCAGCGTGAGCGCTTCCTGTAACGATGCCACGCCCGCACCCGGCTTCGTACAAACCTCGGCGAGATAGCGACGAAACGCCCGCGCGCCGGGCACGCTCTGAAATGCACCGACAAGATGCCGCGTGATCGAATGCAGACGTGTACCCGCCGCAAGTTCACGCGCGATGTAAGGCATCAACGCCTCGATGGCTTCGTGCATCGTGGCATGCGGATTCGCCTCGCCGAACAACTCCGGATCAACACTCAATAGCCGCCACGGCTCCTGATACGCCGCACGTCCGAGCATTGCACCATCGACATGAGCCAAATGCAGCTTCGCGGCGGCGATGGTGCCGATGCCGCCGTTGATGACAACCGGTACGTTGGGCAGCGCCGCCTTGAGCCGATAGACGCGATCATAGTCGAGCGGCGGGATGTCGCGATTTTCCTTCGGCGACAAACCATTGAGCCACGCCTTTCGCGCATGAACCACCAGGGCATCGGCTCCCGCCGCGAGCACCGCATGGGCCAGCGTATCGAGCGCGACCTCGGGGTCCTGGTCGTCGATACCGATGCGGCATTTAACCGTGACAGGGACTTTTACCGCCTGCTTCATCGCCGCGACGCATTCCGCGACGAGTTGCGGCTCCGCCATCAGGCACGCACCGAAGCGACCGTCCTTCACGCGATCTGACGGACAACCAACATTGAGATTGATCTCGTCATAGCCGAAATCTTCGCCGATGACGGCGCTCGTCGCGAGGTCAGCCGGGTTGGAGCCACCGAGTTGCAGCGCAACGGGATGCTCGCTCGCATCGAAACCGAGCAACCGCTGACGATCGCCATGAATGATGGCGCCAGTTGTCAGCATCTCCGTATAGAGCCGGGCACGACGCGACAGCAGACGGTGGAACACCCGGCAGTGCCGGTCAGTCCAATCCATCATGGGGGCGATACTAAATTTCCAATTTTTTTCAGTCACTTACGCCCTATTATCGGTTTGCTCATAATCGGCCCGGCTTTTCCCTACATAAGCAAAATCAAGCATTTAGAGAAGCGGTTCGATCGTGGTTCGATGTCAAAACCATTCTGACTATCACAATGTGGTCCGGAGCCCATGTGATAGGTTTCCCGGTCTTTTCGGAAGAAAAGTTCGCTTTTTCATCTAACCCGCCGGCACTGATTCAAATGGCGGTTTTGTGGTCCGACAATCGAACCGGGCGCATCACCCGGAGGCGGCTGGTGCGGCGGGTTATGTGGTCGGAGGCGTAGGCGCAGCGGCGAGCATGGCCAATCCCATCTTCGCAGCAGCAAGCACTATGGCGCATCGGGTATCCGCTTGCTGAGGCTTCTTTTTGAACAGATCTAGCAATCCCATAGAAACACCTAACGCCGGCCATCACGCGCGTGCGTCTTCGTACGTCGCGTGCATGGCCTTGTTGGGCACCCTAGCCATAAAGTGCTTTCGTGCCGCGCTTTGCCGAGCGAATCCTCGCGGCAAAGCCTTCATAGAAGAACGGAATGTTGTCTGCGTCATCTCCCCCCAAGCGCCCCCTCACCTTGTCAAAGGTCATGATAGCGACGTGGAACTTCGGCTCACCCACGACTAGGACAGGTTGGTTTTTCTGCTCGTGCCAGTAGAAGCTGCCGCCGTGAACCCTGTAGGCAATCTCAAGAATGTATGAGCCCAGAAGCTCCACCAGCGCATTGACGTCTTGTTGGGGCATTTGGCCAGCGTACTGCGCCGCCTCTTCAAGCATTTCTTCAACTGTAGCCAGGCTTTTCTCAGAGTAGTCGAGTCGGCCACCAGCGCGGTCTTGAAACTGAGCAACCGCCAGCCCCGCCTTTTCTTTGACCTGTGAACCTAGATCAGTCACTTGCTGCTCCAGTTTCCCATTTGGCACGTCCGGTTGCGTAAATGCCACGCTGGCTAACAGCAGAAGTGCTAATGAAACCACGTACTTCATCTTACGCCCAACGCTGCTGTTGTGGCGCGCGGGCACAACTCTGGAAGGATGGCGCATTCGGTTGACGCGTCGCCACGAACGGCTTGTTATGCATGTGCATGCCATTGTCTGCCGAACTCGGCGACGAAAGCCGAGAAGCTGCGAGAGACAAGTTGAAGACTGCCGAGATCCATACCTATTGCTGGGACTATGAATAGACCAGACGGCCAACCGGATGTCGGAAAAACGTAAAGATCGCCGCCGCCACTGCTTCCGACCGCAACGTAGTCTGGTAGGTAAATGTGCAGTTGGTATTCCGAAGTGAACTGCGCCACTTCATGGGCAGACCACAGGGCGAAGTAGCCTGGGCTGATACCGACAAAGCCTTCACCGCCATTCGATCGAAGCAGAAATGCGTAATAGTCATTGGGCAGGTTCGGGAACTGCTCTCGCAGACTGGCGACGGCATCCTCGGAAGCCGGCTCCTTGAGTTCGTGCATCACTTCAGTCATGCATAACGCCGCGAATGAGCTGCGAGCAAAGGCTCTTCGCCTTTGCGAGTCGGGCGCGCAAAGCGCGCGGACTTGAATTCGCTAGTTAGCTTTCATTGGCCCTCTCAAGTCGCTGCAGCATGACTTTTCCCATGAATGAAGGCGTGCGCTGCAATGATTGCCGCAGAGCCGGCTCGTAGTCGAACGATAGTGATTCGACACCGTGAACGATACTCCAAAGCACACCGGCGCCATCTTCCTGCGGAAATCGCTCGAAGACACCGAAGAGGATCGGCAAAGATCCCTCGGTGGTACCCACTGACCATAATTCGTCGAGTAGCTCATCCAGACGCCGCCAGTTGCCCTCGACCGGAGAGAATTCCTGAATGTCCCGCAGGACGGTGAATGTCGGACGCCGGGGCATTCTTTGAAAGCTAACGTTGGAGGTAAGGGGCGGAGCCAGCTTGCCGGCGCAGCGTCCCGCTTGACCGAAGGGTTAGGGGGTTGGCGTAATAGAGTAATCAACAGTAACTTGATCAACGTTCTTTCGAAACTCAAGATTCAAATGTAAACCCCGCGCAAAGGCGCTTCGCCTTTGCGAGTTGGGCGCGCAAAGCGCACAAACACGATTCGCTTGTTAGCCTTCATTCCACAACAACCGCCTTGATCGGCGTCCCGTCAGGCAAGTCCTTCGGCATGACTGCGGCGTCGGGCCACGGCGATCTCGCCGTCACCATTGCGGCGACAGCGATAGGCTCTACCATCGGAGCTCTGTGGTGGTACGGTCTTGGCCTCGCACTGGGACCGCATCGAAGCCAATTCCTCTTCGAGCGGTTTGGCCGATTTATTTTTCTGAAGCCTACGCTGTATCAGCAAATGGCAGGGGCCTATCGACGCAACCACTTCTGGGTAACCGTCGTGGGACAAACCATCCCTGCCGTACGCGTTTATCTGTCCATCCCAGCCGGCGTGCTTAACTTAGCGATCGTCAATTTCCTGATGGCAACGCTGATCGGAACCCTTGTCTGGAGCGCGCCCTTGCTGGCTCTTGGATACAGCTTGCAAGGAAGAAGTGCCGACGCGGCCTCCTCCGGCCTGCTCGTGATCACCGCTTTGGTTGCGCTCGAATTTCTTCTTCTCGCCGCGTGGCGCGCCATCCGCCACTCACGCAAGCGACGATGAGACGCTCTTATTTTGCGATCATCCACCCAAATAGGCTTCGCGGATGTGCTTGTCGTCGATCAGCTCTTCGCCCTTGCCCGACAGCACGATCGATCCCGCTTCCATCAGATAGGCGTAGTCACACATGTCGAGAGCTGAATAGGCATTCTGCTCCACCATCAGGACCGTAGTGCCCGACTTTCGGATACCGTCGATGATCTCGAAAACCTGCTCCACGATATTCGGCGCCAGTCCAAGTGACGGCTCATCGAACATCACAAGTTTCGGCTTGGACATGATGGCGCGACCGATTGCCAGCATCTGCTGCTCACCGCCGGAGAGCGTGCCCGCAACCTGATGACGGCGCTCCGCAAGGCGCGGAAACTGCGTAAAGACCCGATCGCGATCTTCGGCCACGCCGTCGGCGTCGCTTCCGCAGGTAAGCCCCCATGTCGAGATTTTCCTCAACCGTCATGTCGGGAAACACGCGACGCCCCTCCGGGCAATGGGCAATGCCGCGGGCCAGGATCTCGCGCGCCGAGCAGCGCGTGATGTCTTCGCCCTCGAACATCATGCGGCCGGAAACCGACGGCAAAATTCCTGAAATGGAGCGCAGCGTGGTGCTCTTGCCCGCGCCATTCGCACCGATCAACGCAACAAGCTGTCCTTGCTTGATGGACAGCGAAACGCCCTTGATGGCTTCGACTTTGCCGTAGCGGCAAACGAGATCGCTAATCTCTAGCACGTTTCTTGGCTCCCTGCCCGAGATAAGCGTGGATGACTTCGGGATTACCCTGAATTGCCGCTGGCGGTCCCTCGGCAATAATCCGGCCGTAGTTCAAAACAACGATACGATCCGATATGCCCATCACCATAGGCATATCGTGCTCAACCAGAAGGATGGTGACACCCAGACCACGCAAGCGATCCAGAAGCTGCATGAACCGTGCGGTTTCTGTCGCATTCATGCCGGATACAGGCTCATCCAGCAGCAACATGGATGGATCTGCGGCGAGCGCCAGCGCCACTCCTAAAAGCCGCTGGTCACCGTAAGCAAGCGATCCCGCGAGCTCGCGTGAACGACGTTCGATACCGACGAGCGCGAGGATTTCGGTGGCCCTCGTTCGCAGTTCAGCTTTCAGATTCTCGTTCACGCGGCAGCGCCAGCAACGTATCCCACAGACGGGAGCGGCCGCGGCGATGCAGACCGATCATCACGTTCTCGAACACGCTGACGCTCTGGAACACGCTCGTGCGCTGGAAGGTTCTCACAAGACCCAGCGACGTCACCTGATGAGGCTTCAGATTGCTCAGGGATGCTCCGCGATAACGGACATCTCCTTTCGTCGGCCGCAAAAATCCCGTGATGACGTTGAAGGCCGTTGTCTTGCCGGCACCGTTCGGGCCGATCAAGCTGACAACCTCGCCCTCGTTCACGACGAAATTCATATCCGAAATCGCAACAAGGCCGCCGAAATGAACGGCGATGTGCTCGATCGAAAGCGCCGGCTGGTCTCTGCGTGGGATGCGCTTCCATCATTGTGCATCCTGTATCTTGGCTTCGGCCGTCGGAGCGACTTTCGGCTCGTCATTCACGCCGAACCATTTCTCGATCGCCGGAACGATGCCTTGCGGCAGAATGAACACGATCAGGATCATGAACAAGCCATAGAGAATCCACTGGATCTCCGGAGCGGCGAACGATCGCGCCACGACCGGAATGAAACCAAATATCAAGCCGCCGACGATCGGCCCCGCCAACGTTCCCTTCCCGCCCGTGATCACCATGATCACCATCGTCACGGTGTACAGAAAGAGGAACACATCCGGATCGATGATCTTCAGATAATGCGCGTAAAGACTGCCCGCCGCACCAGCGATACCCGCCGAGACAACCGCAGCAAGCACAAGATAGCGCGTCACGTCGATACCGACGGAAACCGCCAACGACTCGTTCTCTTTGAGCGCGACCATCGCGCGGCCCACTGCGCGAGTTCACCAGCCGGCTGATGATGACATAACAAATGACCATCACCGCGAGCACGAGATAGTAGTTCGATTGCTTGCTGAAGAAATCGAAATAGCCAAGCCCGGGAAATCCCAACGTCATTGGCGGGATGGATGTAAGCGCCAAGGGGCCTTGCGTAAGTTCAACCCAGTTCAACGCCACCAGCCGGACGACTTCTGCAAAACTGATCGTCACGATAACGAAGTAAGCACCGCGAACGCGAAAAGACAGTTTTCCGACGAGATAGCCGCACAAGCCAGAGAACAAAATCGCGATGATGAAGCCGAGCCAGACCGGCCATGGCTCGTGAACAACACGATATCCGCCGATCAGTTCAACATCGAAGCCGAGCGAAACCAGAGCACTGGTATAGGCGCCGATTCCAAAGAACGCGACATGGCCGAGACTGAGCTGCCCGGTATATCCGAGCAGCAGATTGAGGCTCATCGCCGCAATGATGAAGATGCCTGTCGTGACAAAGGCATTCAGAAGATAGGGATCGTTAAGCCACATCGGAACGGAAACGAACACGACGAGCGCGATCCAGGGGAACAAACGCTTCATCCAATTCGCTCCGATCGCGCAAACAGGCCAGTCGGCTTGAACAGCAGCACCGCAATGATGATCAGGAATCCCATGGCATCGCGATAGCCGGACGAAATGTAGCCTGCACCCATCTCTTCAGCGAACGCCAAGATGAATCCACCGATCGTGGCGCCGCCGATACTGCCCAGGCCACCGAGGATGACGATCGCGAAAGCCTTGAGCGACGCAATGTTCCCCATCTGCGGCGAGATCACATAGACCGGTCCGAGCAACGCGCCAGCCGCAGCCGCGAGGCTCGAGCCGATCGCAAAGGTTGCCATGTAGATCATCTGAATATTGACGCCCATCAACGAGGCGGTGTCGCGATCCTGAAAAGTCGCGCGCATCGCCTTCCCGAGCTTGGTGCGGTTGATCAGGAAGTACGCCACCGCGATCAACGCCAGCGCGGCGAAGAATACGAACAATCGCACCCAGGATACGGAGAACGGTCCGATGACAAGTGGCGTTTCCGGAAACGGTGTAGAGACGGACTTGGCGACGCCGCCCCAGACATATTGCTCTGTGTTCTGCATCACGATCATCGCGCCGATCATGATCAACATCGTGGTGTCGATGTCCGCACCACGCATCGGCCGCAGCAACACCACTTCGATCAGCGCACCAAGAAGGCACCCCGCGACAATCGCGACGAGGATCGAAAGGAAGAAGTTGAGGCCGAGCATGACGGCGACGAAATAGACGAAGTAGGCGCCGAACGCGTAAAGCTCGCCGTGCGCGAAATTCACCACGCGCATGATGCCGAAGATCAGGGTCAGGCCGATTCCCAGCAGCGCATAGGTGCTGCCGAGGATCAGCATGTTGATCATGTGTTGCAGAAATTCAGTCATCGAGCCTTGTCCAGGTCAACCCTCACCGACCGGCGAAGATCGCCAGCGTCGCAATGAATAACGTGGGCATCGTGTCTGACGACGATGCCCACGCAAACCTGCTTTAGAGCTTGGGAAGAACAACTTTCGCGTTGTCGACCTTGATCAGGTAGACATTCGGCATGCTCTGGCCACTTTCCTTCCCGGCCGGTCCCTGCTTCTGGAACTTGATCTTGCCGTTCAGGCCAGCAAGGTCGATCTCCCACAGCGCCTTGGTGATCGCTTCGGGCTCTGGCCTTGCCGGCCTTTTCGATGGCAGCCGCGATGGTGCGGATGCCGTCATAGCCACGGAAGCTTTCGGTCGCGCCGGCGAAATTGAAGCCGCGCTTCTTCCATTCGCCGAGGAAGTACTTCGTTGCAGCCGGATTAGGCGTGTCCTCCGGATACCATGGCGCGAAGGTCGTGAGATGGTAAGTGCCGTTGGCGGCGACACCGGCCTGATCGATCAACTGGTCGGGATTTTGCGAGCCGCCTGTGGTGATGATCTGCTTCTTGATGCCGAGCGCAGTCGCCTGCTTCAGAACAAGGGTGAGCTGCTCGACCGCAGTCGTCACCATGATCGTGTCGGAATCCGTTGCCTTGATCTTGGACAGCTGCGCGCTCATGTCCTGAGCGGACTGGTCCATCGTCTCGACGAGCCCGACCTGAACGTTGTCGACCTTGAGGATCTTGCCGAAATCCTCAGCTGCGCCGCGTCCCCAGTCGTTGTTGATGACAAGGAAGTCGGCCTTCTTGACCGACATCTTTGGCAGGATGTTCTTGAAGGCCGCAGCTTCGACCGATGACGGCGGCGAGATGCGGAAGATGTAAGGATTGCCGTCGTCGTGATCTTGCCCGATGACGAGGTCTCAACCACCATCGGCACCTTGTATTCCATGAGCTTCGGCATGACGGCGAGCGTCAGGCTCGAGCCCCACGCGCCCATCATCACCGGCACCTTGTCGGCGGTGATGAGCTTCTCGGCGACAGCCGCAGCTTCGGTCGGATTGCTCTTGTTGTCTTCGATGACAAGCTCGATCTTCTTGCCGAGCACACCGCCCTTGGCGTTGATTTCATCGGCGGCGATCTTCGCACCGTTGACGACGTAGGTTCCGGAAGCTGCAAACGGGCCGGTCAGCGGCTCGTTGACGCCGATCTTGATCGTCTGCGCGGCAGCTTGCGCCGCTAGACCTGCCGACAGCAGCGCCGTGGCTGCGATCGTCGTAAATAACTTCGAATGTTTCACCATCGTCTGTTTCCTCCGTTGCGCGAATGCGAAAAACCGGTCGCCTTATTTTTTAAGCAAGCATTATGCCAGTTGGTCCGCACTTGTTTGTATTTTTCGTTGGCTACTTGTCCCTAGCTACAATCATCCTATTTTTGGTATGTTAGCATCATCTGCATCAGCCGTGCGGCGTCAAGTTCTTTCAGCAGTCGGGGACATTAACGGCGAGGCCGCCCCGCGATGTTTCCTTGTATTTCGCCTGCATGTCGGCCCCGGTATCCCGCATCGTGCGGATAACCTGATCGAGGGAGACGTGATGCGACCCATCGCCGCTCAATGCCAGTGACGCGGCATTGATCGCCTTGATCGCACCGAATGCATTGCGCTCGATGCACGGGATTTGCACCAACCCGCCGATCGGATCGCAGGTCATCCCAAGATGATGCTCCATTCCAATCTCCGCGGCATTTTCAATCTGCCGGCTGCTGCCGCCAAGCGCGGCGGTCAGACCGGCTGCGGCCATGGAGCATGCCACACCCACCTCGCCCTGGCATCCGACTTCCGCGCCCGAGATCGAGGCATTCATCTTGCAAAGAGCGCCGATCGCAGCGCTGGTCAGGAGAAAAATCCTGATGCCCTCCTGCGAAGCATCCCTGGCAGTGATCGGTATAGTAGCGCAGCACGGCCGGCATCACGCCGGCAGCTCCGTTGGTCGGCGCCGTAACAACACGGCCACCCGCGGCGTTTTCCTCGTTCACGGCAATCGCATACAGGCTGGCATAGTCCATCGCCGGAATCGACTGCCGCATGTTGCGGGTTTCCGACACCTGCAACCTGTCATGCAGCGCACGCGCACGACGCTTGACCTTCAGGCCGCCGGGCAATTCGCCGTCGGTTCGCATTCCTCGATCGATGCAATCGAACATGACGGTGACGAGACGGTCCAGCCCGAGCATCGATCGGATGCTTCGTCAGCAAATACAGCTTCGTTCGCCAGCACGATTTGCGGCGATCGAGAGAGCCGGAGCGGTCACACATCTCGATCAGTTCGCGCTGCGTCACGATAGTCGAATGGAATTTCTGACGACAGTGGCGGTCGCAGAATCCGCCTCGCCTTCCCGCTGGATAAATCCACCGCCCAGCGAATACCAGGTCTGCTTTCGTCAATTCGCGCCCGTCTTGCATCGAACGCCACGAAACCGGATCGTGTTTGGATGGACCGGGGCCGGCTCATCGAAATCGAAAACGATCTCCTGCGCGGGATCGAAACCGATTCTGTTGCCCGTCCGGCAGCACCAGCTGCTTGGTCGCCGCGATGCCATCGACGCGTCATCGGCATCGTCAGGATCAATCGTTTCCGGCGACAGACCCGAGAGCCCGAGCATGACGCCTTGTCGGTGCGGTGGCCTTTTCCGGTCCACGCCAGCGACCCCAGCAAGGTCACCTTCAGGCGCTTGAGGCTGCGCGCGCTCGTCGCTCGCTCCAGCGCCGCCACGAAGGCCGCGGCGGCCTTCATCGGCCCCATCGTATGCGAGGACGACGGGCCGATCCCGATCTTGAACAGGTCAAAAACACTGATCATCACGGCGACCGGTCATCGCTCGCGCCGATCTCTTACTTGTGCCTTCAGCCGCGGAATGATTTCGCGCGCGATGGTTTCGACCTGATCCATCTGGTACTTGTAGGGAACGAAGATGATCTTCTGCACGCCGGCGGCGAGATGCGCCTTCAGCTGCTCGACGCATTCGTCGACCGAGCCCATGATCGCGCTGTCGCGCGAGCAGTCGCTGTGCTCGGGGAAATCCCATTCCTTGTTCAGCCAATCCATCATGTCGTCGCGCACCGCGTCCTTCGACGGCCCGACCATGATCGGCAGTTGCGAGGCATTGAGCAGCTTGTCGGGATCCTTGCCGCCTTCGGTGGCGAAGTTGCGGATCTTGGCCCAGGACTTCGTGAAGCTTTCCGGCGAATAGAAATAGGTCAGCCAGCCGTCGCCGGCCGTCGCGGCGCGCTGCAGCACCCCGTCGACATAGCCGCCGATCAGGATCGGAATCCGCGGCTGCTGGCGCGGCTTCGGATACATCACCGCGGCCGAAATCTTGTGCGCCATGTACTTGCCGTCGACCATCTCCTCGGTCCAGAGCCGGTTGAGGATCTCGAGGTTCTCGTCCATCAGCTTGCCGCGCTTGTTCGAACGGCATGCCCATCGCGTCGAATTCGCGCTTGTACCAGCCCGACGCCATGCCCATGACCAGGCGGCCGTCGGACAACTGATCCATGCTGGACAGCTGCTTGGCCAGCGCCACCGGATTGCGCAGCGGCAGCACCAGAATGCCGGTGCCGAGCTTGATCCGCTGGTGCGCGCGGCGATCGCCGTCAGCATGGTCAGGGAATCGATGATCGGGAAATGCGGCTCGACGCCGAGCAGCATGTGATCCCAGACCCACAGCGAATCGTAGCCGAGTTCCTCGACGCGCACGCCGTATTCGACCAGCGCCCTTCGCGTTCGGCATTTCCGGATAGGCCGTGAAGTTGCGCGCGGCGATACCGAACGTGTTCGACAGTATGGTCATGGTGCTTCCTCGTTGTTTCTTTAGGCGATGAAGAGGCGCTCGGGATCGAGCATCCGCAAGCGTGGTGAGCTCGTGCTCGGTCGGCGGCTCGGTGACGCTGAGCTGATCGTCGAAGATCGAGATCGAAGCCGGTGTTGTCCTGGACCTGCTCGCGCG
This sequence comes from uncultured Alphaproteobacteria bacterium, assembly GCA_963751855.1. GTDB lineage: Bacteria > Pseudomonadota > Alphaproteobacteria > Rhizobiales > Xanthobacteraceae > Afipia. The sequence continues at coordinate 126,531 of CAVVWF010000011.1, forward strand.
TGACGCCGGGATTGAGCGCGAGCACCTTCATCCGCCGCGACGTGTCGTCGAACGAAAAGACCGCAAGCTCGGTGATGACGCGGAACATGCCGCCTTCCGGCAGCCCGCTCTCGGCGCGGCTGTTGCCGCCGCGGATGAAGCCGGGGCTGGTGATGAAATCGACCTTGTCGACGAAGCGGCGCTTCTCGTGCTTCATCGCCACGATCATGTTGGTGAGGCTGGAGATGTCGTTGCCGCCGCCGGTGCCCGGCAGCCGCGTCTTCGGGTTGTCGGATCGCCGATGAAGGACGAATTCAGGTTGCCGTATTTGTCGATCTGGGCGCCGCCCATGAAGCCGACATCGACATAGCCGCGCTGCAGCAGCAGCAGCACTTCCGCGCTGCCGAGCACCATGTTGGCGCGCTTGGTGCAGCGCTGGTCGTTGGTGGATGGCGGCAGCTTGCCCGGCTCGACGAAGGCGCCGATCACGCCGCCTTCGAACAGGATGGTCAGGCCCGGGCAGCGCAGGCGTTGCGCCAGCGTCGCGGCCAGCAGCGGAACGCCGACGCCGGCGAACACCACCTGCCCTTCCTTCAGCTGCGCGCGCGCTCAGGATCGCCAGCATTTCCGACGCGGTATGGCGATCGGATCAGTCATTGAAGATGCTCCTGCCCCTGCCGGCTCGCCGTCGAGGATCTCCTCAATGCCGATCAGCGACAGGAATTCGTTCCAGGATTTCGGCCCGTAGACGTAGTCGTCGAGATACTTCTGCATGCCGTCGACCGGATCGCCGTTGACCTGCTCCACATAGGCCTCCAGGTGCTTCATCATCGGCTCGTAGACGCCGTAGCATTCGTGCGGCGCGGAGCCGTAGGGCACCTCGACCACCGCATCGACGCAGAAGAACGGGATCTTGGTCTGGTCCGGCGCGCGGCGGATCTGGTCGTTGGAGACGATGCGCTCGGTGGTCAGGATCACGCGGTTGGCGGCCATCGCCAGATCGATGTCCATGAACTGCAGGCCGTCGATCTGCGCATTGCCGTAGGCGTCGCAGCGCTGCACGTGGATCAGCGCGACGTCGGGATTGAGCGCCGGCACGAGCAGCAGCTTCTCGCCGGTGAAGGGGCAATCGATTTCCTTGGCCTCGGGCCGCTGCTTGCCGACGTCGGAGCCGAGCATCGAGCGCATCGGCATGAACGGCACGCCCATGGCGCCGGCGCGAAAGCGCATGCCGACGCCCATATGGCTCCATTCGTCGTAGCGCGCATGCCCGCCTTCGACATGGTGGCGCATCACCTTGGAAAGGCCCCACAGGATGCCCTGCGCGAACCAGCTCGAGATGATGTGGTTTGAGACGCCCGGACCCGAGCAGCAGATCGCCGTCGGTCGAGATGATGCAGCGCGAACAGGAGAGATCCTTCTTGCGTGCGCGAATGAGCTGCCAGATCAGCGCCATCGGCGTGCGCGACATGGTCGAGCCGCCGATGCCGACCGATGCGCCGTCCTGCACGAAGGAGGCCGCCTCTTCGAGCGACACCACCTTCTCGCGCAGACTGCGGTCGCGCCGCGCCAAGTTCTCCCGCAGCGTCTTGATAGGGCTGAACCGCATCAGGATCCACGCTCATGACCTCGCCTTGCTCGCAGCTGTCTGCATCGTGTTCGACCCGGCGACTTCGGCATTGAACTCCTCGATCAGCGGTCCCACTCCGGAAGGCTGTGCGGCGATGCCGTCCCAGAACGATTGATGCCGGCGTCGCTCGAAATCCTCGACGCTGACGCCCTGCTGCTCGACCCAGGTGTAATAGCCGAGATTGAAGATCTGCCGGCGCGACTGATCCGTGAGCTCGATCACGTTATCCGTCGCGATCGACGTCAGGCAGGAGCCGAAAACCTCGCCGGCATTGACCTCGTCGAACGCCGCCGAAATGCTTTTCACGATAGCCGTCGCGCTCGCTGTCGTAGAGCGCCGCGCTGTCGGTCGCGACCGTGACGATGACGTCGTCCGCCCCGTAGTGCAGCTGCTTCGCGAGCTTGATCGACGCGACGATGTTGGCGAAACCGGAAATGCCGACATCGGCGAATGATGCAACCAGCGCCGCATCGAGCTTGCGGCGGTCCGGAGATAGTTTCGCCCGACCTCGGAGCCGAACAGCAGATTGAGCTGGTCGGTGACGCGATCGGAGACGCCGATCACGACATCGGTGTTCATCACGTTGTGGATGAGCGGAATGTGCTTGTCGCCGATGCCCTGAATGTTGTGCTCGCCATAGCCGTTCTTCAGCATGGTCGGACATTCGAGCGCCTCGACGGCGGCGATCTGCGTGCCATGGCGCTTCTTCAGGTAGTCGCCGGCCGCGATGCGTGCCGGCCGAGCCGGTGGCCGAGACGAAGGCCGCGAGCCGACGACTTGGCGCTGCCCTTGCAATCGCGTGAACACATGCTCGCACGCGGCGCCGGTGCAGGTATAGTGGATCATATAGTTCGAGAACGCCGAGAACTGATTGAGGATGACGTTCTGCGGATCGCGCTCCAGCTCGGCGCACTTGTCGTAGATTTCCTTGACGTTGCTTTCGGTGCCGGGCGTGCGCACGATGTCGTCCGGATGGGTGACCCATTGCTCCAGCCACTCGAAGCGCTCCCGGCTCATGCCCGCGGGCAGCACGGCGACGCCGCGGCAGCCGAGGATGCGCGAGATCGACACGCCGCCGCGGCAATAGTTTCCGGTCGACGGCCAGATCGCCCTCTGGCGTCGCGGGATCGAAACGCCCCGTCACCAGCTGCGCCGCGAGCGCCGAATAGGCCGGCAGCACCTTGTGCGCGCCGATCATCGGGAAGCGGCGGCCGAGCAGCACCACGATCGGCGCCTTCACGCCGCGTGATCGATTCCGGGAGCACGATATAGCCCGGAACATCGGCCCGGCTCTTGCGGTCGGCCGCGTTGTACCAGTTCACGCGCCACAGATTTTCGGCATCGCGGCTCATCCGGCGCGACGTCTGCGAGCCTCTTCGATACCTCGGCGGGAATGCTCGCCGGATTGGCGAGTTGCGAGAACGTCGGCAGCACCACGCCGAGTTCGCGCGCCCGCGCGACCGCGCGCATCCCGCAGCTTGCTGTCGACGATTTCCGGATTGATGACTGCAGACATTCGCAAACTTCTTTCGCGCTTCACGATCGTGTTGAATGATACTAACATTAGTAAAATAGGATGTCGAGCAGCGAGCTCTGCCTCAAGGCATGGCGCCCAGTGCACATTCTTGTCGCGACCGCGGCACATGCTCTCGCTGCTGCGGCATCGAACGAGCGACTGCCGAAGGCCATCATCGGCGTCGGCGTAAAGCGTGGTTCGCTGCCGCGGAATCCGGCCCGCTCGAAACGATGATCGCGCTCCATCTCCTGCGGCGTCATCTCCTGGCCATGCGACGCGCCGGCAGAGCGCGAGATGCTTTCGTCCATCAGCGTGCCGCCGAGATCGTTGACGCCGGCCGACAGGCACTGGCGAACGCCTTCGGCGCCGAGCTTGACCCAGGATGCCTGAATGTTCGGAATCAGCGGATTGAGCACCAGCCGCGCGACGGCATGCATCAGGATCGCCTCACGGAACGTCGGACCCGGCCGCGCCCGGCCCTTGAGATAGATCGGCGCTTCCATGTGAACGAAGGGCAGCGGCACGAATTCGGTGAAGCCGCCGGTTTCGGACTGCAGATTGCGGATGCGCAGCAGATGCCGCGCCCAATGCTGATAGCGCTCGATATGGCCGAACATGATCGTCGCGGTCGAGCGGAAACCGACCGTGTGCGCGGCGCGCATGACGTCGAGCCATTGCTGCGGTGCGGATCTTGTCCGCGCACAGCACCACGCGCACCTCGTCATCGAGAATTTCGGCCGCCGTGCCCGGCAGCGTGCTGAGGCCGGCGGCCTTCAGCTCGCGCAGGAATTCGATGACGGGAATGCCCAGCGTCTGCGCACCCTGATGGATTTCCAGCGGCGAAAACGCATGCATGTGCATCTGCGGCACCGCATCCTTCACCGCGCGGCAGATATCGAGATATTTCTGGCCGGTGTAGGACGGATGGATGCCGCCCTGCATGCAGACTTCGGACGCGCCGCGCTGCCCACGCCTCGACTGACGCGGCCCGCGACTTCCTCCATGTCGAGATCGTAGGGTCGCCCGCGCAGATTCTCGCTCATCTTGCCTTTCGAGAAGGCGCAGAACTGGCACTTGAACGAGCAGATATTGGTGTAGTTGATGTTGCGGGTGACGACGTAGCTGACGACGTCGCCATTCATCGTCGCGGCGCAGTTCGTCGGCCGCACGGCAGATCGCCGAGAAATCATCGCCGCGGGCACGGAACAGATCGACGATCTCTCCCTCGCCCAGCGCCTCGCCGCGCTGCGCCTTGGCCAGCACGCGACCGAGCTCTGCGGACGGCATCAACCGATGGCGCCTTCGCCGATCCACTCGATCTCACGCGACGGCAATTGCGCCGACATGGCCCGGACACCAGTCGTCGACGCGCGGCATGCCGTCGCCGTCGATGTGATTGAGCACCGCCGTCCGCAGACCCTGATCGACCCACCGATTGGTATCGCGCGCAAAGGCCGGATAGATCGCCAGACGCTCGACGAGGTCCATGCCGGCGGCCTTGGTCGCCGCCTCCAGCACCCGCAGATGCGGCCATGGCGCCTCGGGATTGACGTGATCCGGCGTCACCGGCGACACGCCGCCCCAGTCATTGATGCCGGCGGCCACCAGCCTGCCGAGCGCACCGGGGCTCAGATTCGGCGGCGCCTGGATATTCATCTCCGGCTCGAAGATCAGCCGCGCGATCGCGATCGTCCAGAGATGATCGTCGACATCGGGCGCCGCAGCATTCTCCATGCGGGTGCCGGGCTTGGGCCGGAAATTCTGGATGATGATTTCCTGGATGTGCCCGTACTGATCGTTGAGATCGCGCAGCGCCAACAGCGAATCGATCCGCTCCTGCCGCGTTTCGCCGATGCCGATCAGAATGCCGGACGTGAACGGCACATGCCGTTCACCGGCAAGCCGCATCGTCTCCAGCCGCGCGGCCGGCACCTTGTCCGGCGAGCCGTGATGCGCGCCGCCCTTCTCGCAAAGCCGCTCCGATACGCTCTCCAGCATGATGCCCTGCGACACCGAAACCTTGCGCAAGGCATCAAGTCTTCGCCGGTCATCAGGCCTGGATTGATGTGCGGCAACAAGTCCGGTTTCGCGAGAACACGACGCCCGCGGCTTCCGCGAGATAGGACAGCGTGGTCGCGTGGCCGAGCCGGTCGAGTTCTTCCCGCGCGACGCGATAGCGCAGTTCCGGCTTGTCGCCGAGCGTGAACAGCGCCTCCTTGCATCCGGCCTTCTTGCCGGCTTGCGCGATGGCAACCATCTGCTCGATCGAAAGGAAGGGCTTTTCGCCTGCGCGCGGCGGGTGCGCGAACGTGCAGTAGTGACAGACGTCGCGGCAAAGCTGCGTCAGCGGAATGAAGACCTTTCGCGAATAAGACACTGTGCCGGCCATGCGCGGCGTCGCGACGAGCCGCCGCGGCGTCAAGCAGATCATGCGAGATTGTCGAGCGTGAACGAGGTTCGCGGCCTCCTCGCGCGTCAGCCGACGGTCAAGCGGAAAATTCTGCAAAAGGATCGCTGACGTTCATGTCACACATGCCTCTCGGAAGCCGGAAGCGCGGCGGTACGCCGAGCCGTTCCGCGATCTTGAATTCAGCCAGCAGCGCCGCTGTCAGCGAATACTTCTTCGTTCCGGCCCAAGGCACCAGATCTTCGGGACAATCGATGTCGCGTCCGAGGCCTTCAGCGCGAACGACACCACAGTCGATGCCGCAGTCCTGGGCGAGCGCCTGGTGTCGCGCAAAACTGTCGTCGCCAAAACTCGGAACGATCAGATCTGGGTGAACGCATCGCAAGTGCGTTGGTGCCTCCGTCGGACAGCGCCGGCGCCAGCACAATCGGGATGACTGATCGAGTTCGCTGATGACATCCCGAAGATCAGCTGCGGTCGCGAACGGCACGTCAGCCGGAACGATCAATGCAGCGGACGACGCGTCGAGCGTCTTCAATCCCTGTTGGACGGCTGCGTTGACGCCGGTTTCCATGACGTCGGCGACCACCCGCGCGTCAAACAATGTTGCGAGCTTTGCCACCATCGGATCGCCGGTGACGACGATGGTTCCTGCAATGCCGGCGTCGCGCACAACGTCGTCAGGACGTCGTGCAGCATGGTGCGTGCGAGCTTCGCACGCTCGTTGCGCGACAGTACCGACGCAAGCCGCTGCTTTGCGACGGCTCAGCCGCTTGACCGGAACGATGGCCCAGACATGATCGGCGGTGTCTGTGATGCATCTGCATCACGCTACGCCCTTTCTTCTCCTGAACGACGCGGCAAGACCAGCCTGCGAATTCCAGACATTCGGCAGCCAGCCGATCGCGATCCTCAAGGCTTCGCATCCAGGTCGATGTCACGTGCACCGGCAGATCGATTTTGTCCGCCTCAGCACGGTCCGTTTCATCGATGATCAGCCCATCGCAGGAACGGATAATGCCGGGCGATCGCTCGCGGAGTCCGCGGGCACGCCGAGTTCGGCCATGATCTTCGCCGTCGGTCCCTTCACCGCCTGTCCTCCAATCAATGGCGAAACGGCAACGATCGGGCGCAGTCACGACATCGAGCGCCTTGCGAATATCCGAGACCGCCAGGATCGGATCGACGCTCAGATAGGGATTTGAGGGACAGATGATAATGGCGGCGAGATCCGGATTTCGCAGCGCCGCCAAAACCTGCGGCGACGCCGCGGCCTGTCTCCGCACCCTTGAATTCAAGTCGCTTGACCACCGGCGCGCATTGCAGCCCGACGAAATAGCGCTGGAACGGCAACGGTCCGTCCGCGTCATCACCATGGTCTCGACGCGGTCGTCGGACATCGGCAGGATGGTCAGCCGCAATGCCGAGACGGCGCGCCATCGCCGTGGTGAATTCGCGTCAGCGTTGTTCCGGAGCGCAACGCGCGGGTTCGCTCGACATGCATGGCAAGATCGCGATCGCCCAGCCGGAACCAGGTCTCGCCGCCGAGATCGCCGAGCGCCTCCATGAAATTCCAGCTCTCGTCGGCGCGCCCCCAGCCACGTTCGAGATCGCTGAGACCGCCGAGCGTATAGACCACGGTGTCGATATCAGGCGAGACATGCAGACCGAGATGCTCGAAATCATCGCCGGTGTTGACGATCGACGGTCAGATCCGCACCAATCAGGCGTTCGAGGCCAAGCGCCAGTTTCGCACCGCCGACGCCGCCACACAGCGCGACCACCGGCCGGCCGCGAAGCGATGATACGTTCGCTGCGCGTTCATCGGAACATGTCCCGTTCACGCGGACGCACCAGCGCGGACGCCGGACGCGCCGCTGCGTAAAACGACAGCCCACGGACCACCACCACCGGCAATCCTTCAGCCGCCTGCCCCATCAGCAAGGATGCGCCGGCCGCGATTTCATCGGCAACTGCGATTTCGGTCATCTGCATCGGCCGGCCGAACATGTCCGGCGCGCCGATCATGTCGAGCAGCGACGGCAAGCCTGCAACGCCAAGCGCAACGCCGACGACGCCGTTGCGCCATGGGCCGCCCAAAGCTGTCGTTGATGATGACGCCGACATCTGCGCCGAATGCAGCATCAAATCGCGCTCTTCAGCGCGGCTGCCGAGCCATCCGGATCTCGCGGCAACAGCAATACGCGCTCTTCGCCGTCGTTGTGCTGGATGTTCGATTGATCGATCCCGGCATTGGCCATCACAAATCCGAGACGGTGCGCGACGATCAGGACATTGCGGTCGGTGACGCACGATTTCGTCCGATTCCGACAAAACCACCTCGATATAGCGCGCGTCCTTGCCGATCTGTTCGGCAAGCAGCAGGGCCTTCTCCGAAGGAACGATATCCTTCAATTCGACGTAGCGATCTTCCGACTTCGAGACGATCTTCTGCGCGATAACGACGATATCGCCTGTCGCAAGCTCGAACTCCGCGCCCTTGAGAGCATCACCGATCATCGTGGCGAGATCGTCACCCGGCTTGACCAACGGTATGCCGGGCACGGCAAAATATGTGACACTCTTCGCCATGGCAGACGCCTGTTACGGAGCGGGCGCTGGAAGTCCGGTAATGCGGATACCCGCGCCCGGCACCTTGTAGCGGCGGTTGATCCCAATCAAAACCGACGTCAACGCTTCCGCGGCCGCCGAGTTGGCCAGCACACCACCATCGATGCCGCAGGTTGCCACTTCGCCCGCCAGCGCAATCACGATGTCGCGTGCTGTCCTTGTCGTTGCCGAATACCAGCACGTCGCAATCGGCGCGGCCGCCCGCATGCAGCTTGGTGGCACCGACGTTATGAAAAGCGGACACAACCTTGACGCCTTCGCCCAGTAAATTCTGCGCGATCTGAGCGGCGGACCCTTCCGGCGGCAACTGCACCACCGATACCTTCGGCGGCACCAGTGGTACGGCTGCGTCCACGACGATCTTGCCCTGAACGGCGTCCTTCACCTCAAGAAGCGTCGCTTCGTGGCTGCCGAACGGCACCGCGAGAACCACAATGTCGGCCGACTTCGCCGCACCGACATTGTCGTCGCCCCGTGCGCTGCCGCCCAATTCCTTGGCAAACGACTGCGCCTTCTCAGCGGACCGCGAACCAATCACGACCGAATAGCCGGCGGCGATCCACCGCTTCGCAAGACCTGAACCCAGGTCGCCGGTGCCTCCCAGAATAGCAATACTTGGCTTTGCGCTCATGTGACCGGCCTTCCCTGGATCGGATTATTATCTATTGGCTCAGTCGAGCGACATTTCGGTCAGCGGCACGAGTTTGACACCCGCCTTCTCGAGCCCCTCGCGAACGGTCTTCGCAAGCGCCACCGCGGTCGGCTCGTCGCCGTGGACACACAGCGAATGCACCTTGCAGGGAATCTTTTTGCCGTTGCGCGACGTGATGGTGTTGTTCACCACCATGTCGATGACCTGCTTGGTCGCCGCTGCAGGATCATGCAGCACCGAGCCCGGAATCTTGCGCGATGTCAGGTTGCCGTCATCTTCGTATTGGCGATCACAGAAACCTTCGAGCGCGACCGGCAGCCCGAGCGCACGTCCAGCCTTTTCCATTTCGGACCCGGCGAGCGCCACGTAGATGATCTTGGGATCAACCGCCTTGATCGCGCGGCCGATGGCCAGCGCGTATTCGCTATTCTCGGCGGCCATGTTGTTCAGCGCACCATGCGGCTTGAGATGGGTGACCTTTACATCCGAATAAGCCGCAAGCGCCTGCAATGCACCGATCTGATACGCGACCATGTATTCGAGATCGTCGGGCCGCATGTCGATACGACGGCGACCAAAGCCCCAGAGATCGTTGAAGCCAGGATGAGCGCCGATGGTCACGCCTTCCCGCTTTGCATCGGCGACGACCTTCCGCATCGTCAACGGATCACCTGCATGAAATCCACAGGCGATGTTGGCCGAACCGATAATTTTCAGGATGCCGTTGTCGTCGCCGATCTTGTAGGCGCCGAAACCCTCTGCCATGTCTGCGTTGAGATTGATCTTGATCGTCATTGCTCGCTCCGGATTACCACGAATGGCAAAAAGTCATCTATCACAGGCCCAAACGAGGATAAGGTACTATCTTTAGGAAGACAATACCTTTGCCATCGCTGAACCCTCATTGTCTGCTGAAGAGTCGCTTCAGCAGGTTTTGGAACCTACCTTTTATCACTGAGAACACCAGCGATCCCGCATCAAGGCCGACCTCTGCTGACGGCATGTCTCCAGTTGCCTTCCCTGCGAGACGGGCCTCGAGATTCTTGACAAACATGGCGATCAGACGCCCGGCGATATCTTGCACAAGGCCTGAGCGGCTGAACTGCGCGAGCGCTCCGGTCAGCGTGAAGCCGACACTGACGTCGACACGTGTCTGGTCCGGCGTATCGCCCTCCTTGACCGTATAGCCGACCAGTCCTCGCGTCGCAGAATTACTGCGTTTGTCTTTGCCGGAGCCGCTGATCGTTCCCGTCCGGGTCGTCTCGTCGCGGGTGATGTCAGCGACGCCCAGGAATTCCGCCGAGATCGGACCGACCTTAACCTTCATCTGGCCTTCGACATGGCCGTCCACCGGCTCGCCGGCCAGCGACGCGCCAGGCAGGCATGACGCGACGCCTGCCACGTCGCCGAAGAAATCCCAAACCACGTCGACCGGATGGGCGACCATGAAGCTCTGCGTGAATGTCGTCTGCGGCTTCCAGTCCGAATCCATGCGCGCGGCGGACGCTGCGGGTGCACTTTTCGCGGCAACCTTGGGCGCAGCGGCGGCGCGCGGCGCCGATCCGGACGTGACAGGCACGGCATGTCCCGACCCTGACGGGCCGAGCCGCGTGCGATTGCCGTTCGGGATCGCGGCAATGCCGCGGCTGCGGCGGGCCTCGATCACGCGCTGCACCGCGCGAATGATGCCGACGTAGCCGGTGCAGCGGCAGAGATTTCCACTCATAGCGACGCGAATGTCATGCTCGCTGGGCGCCTGCAGGCGCAGCACGACATCGCGCGCGGACACGAGCATCCCCGGCGTGCAATATCCGCATTGAAGCGCATGCTCCTGCGAAAAGGCCGCGCGCAGTTCGGTCGCGATCTCGTCGTTATCGAGGCCTTCGATGGTCGTGACCTCGGCCTGCTGGCAGGCGACCGCGTAAGTAATGCAGGAGCGTGTCGGCACACCGTCCACGAGAATCGTGCAGGCGCCGCACACGCCATGCTCGCAGCCGAGATGGGTGCCTGTGAGATTCTGGGTTTCGCGCACGAAATCAGCGAGATGGGTGCGCGGCTGGACGCTGGCGCTGACGGATTTTCCGTTGACCGTGAGACTAACGAAATTCATGCCGACTGCGCCTGTTCGATAGCGCGCCGCAACGCGGCAATATGGGTTTGCTTGTCGAGCGGATCGGTCATGCCCGCGGCCTCGATCGCATCTGCGACGGCATTGCTGTCGAACGCCGTCTTGAGTTGCTTCGCGCGCCCGTCGCCGAGAATGTTGCCCGCTTCAGTGACGACGATCGGCCGGCTTTCCGTCGCACCGATCACAATACGGCTGACACCGCGATCGGGATCCGACAGGAACGACCCAATGGCGTGCGCGAATTCTCCGGTCTTGCGGCAGCTCTTGTAGTAACCCCAGCGCGCCGAACGGCTAAGCCTTGGCACCCTGACGCCGACGAGCATCTCGCCGGGCTGCAGGTCGGCTTCCAGCGCACCGACCATGTAATCCTCAACCGGGATCGTGCGTTCGCCGCCCGGGCCGCGCAGCACGACCTTGGCGCCCACCGCGGCCATGATCGAGTGCCAGTCGGCCGACGGATCGGCGTGTGTCAGGCTGCCGCCGATGGTGCCGCGATTGCGCACCGCCCGATAGGCGATCCCGCGCGCAACGCACGGCAGCGCGCCGCAGGTCACGTCGGGCACGCGCAAATCCTCGATATCGGCATGCGTGATGCAGGCGCCGAGCACGATCTCGTCCGCAAGCTGTTCGACGCTGCGAAGTTCCTCGATGCCCGTGATGTCCACCAGCAGATCGGGCTGAACCAGACGCATGTTGAGCATCGGCCCGAGCGACTGGCTGCCGGCCATGATCTTTACCGTCAGGCTGTCGTCGGCGATCAGCTTGAGAGCTTCGTTGACATCGCCGGGACGCGCATAATCGAAATTGACCGGCTTCACGCGGAAACTCCTTCACCCGCTTTCGTCCGATGCTTGTCCTTGGCCTCCTGAATTGCTTCCAGAACCCTCCGCGGCGTGATCGGCGAGTGAAGCATTTCCGCGCCGAGCGACTTCAGCGCATCGTTGACGGCGTTGCCGATGGCGGCCGGCGGCGCGATCGCGCCGCCCTCGCCGAGACCTTTGACGCCGAATTCGGTGTAAGGCGACAGCGTTTCCATATGACCGAGCTTCGGCGCGGGCACCTCGGTCGGACCCGGAAGCAGATAATCGGCGAAGGTCGACGCCAGCGGCTGACCCGACGCGTCAAAATTCATCTCTTCGTAAAGCGCTGTACCGATACCCTGCGCGAGGCCGCCGTAGATCTGACCGTCGACCACCATCGGGTTAATCAGCTTGCCGCCGTCCTCGACGATGACGTAGTCGAGAATCTCGATGTCGCCCATTTCCGGATCGACCGCGACCACCGCGACATGCGTCGCGTAGCTGAAGGTGCCGGAATCGCGCACCGGCTTGTAGCCGACCGTCGCCTCCAGACCTCTCGGATCGACCGACGGCGGCAGATCCTGCGGGCGCCGATACCATGTGTGTGCGATTTCTTGCAGACTGACGCTACCGTTCGGACCGACCACGGCGCCGCCGCTGAGATTGACGTTGCTGATGTCGGTCTGCAGCAAATGCGCGCCGATCCCTAGCGCAAGCTTGCCAACCTCGCGCGAGGCCGTCGCCACCGCGCCGCCGGCCATCACCGCGCAGCGGGAGCCCCAGCTTCCGGTGGAGTATGGCGTGTATTCAGTGTCGCCATGCACCAGCTTGATCCTGGAGGTGTCGATGCCGAGGATTTCGTGGGCAACCTGCGGCAGCGTCGTCTCCATGCTTTGGCCATGTGAGTGGACGCCGACGCGCAGTTCGAGCCCGCCGTCCGGCGTCATGCGCGCGGTGGCCTGCTCGTGACCAGGGACCATCGGAATGCCCCAGCCGGCATAGACGGATGTTCCGTGCGCACCCTGTTCGCAATAGACCGACAGGCCGACGCCGATCAGTCGGCCGTCGGGCTCCGGCGTCTTCTGCCGCTCGCGCAGCGCGGCAAGATCGATCTTGGCCAGCGCCTGCCGCAGCGATTCCGGATAATCGCCGCTGTCGAAATGCTTCTTGGTGATGTTGTCGAACGGCATCTGCTCGGGCTGCACGAGATTCTTCAGCCGCACTTCATACGGCTCGAGCCCGGCCTCGCGCGCGATCGCATCCATCATCAGCTCGATGGCGAAACAGACACCCGTGCGCGCCACGCCGCGATACGGCAGGATCGGACACTTGTTGGTAGCGACCGACCAGGTGCGGCAGCGATAGGACGGAAAGTCGTAAGGCCCCGGCAGAATGCTCGCGACCTGCGCAGCTTCCAGACACGCCGAGAACGGATAGGACGAATAGGCTCCCGAATCGACCGTGGCCTCGCATTCAACGCCGCGCAGTTTGCCGTCGCGGTCGGCATAGACGGTGATGTTGTAGTGGTGCTCGCGGCAATTGGCGCCCGCCGTGAGATGCTCACGGCGATCCTCGATCCAGCGCACCGGATAGCCGCAGCGCATCGCGAGCCAGCCGAGGCAGACGTCCTCCGTCAGCACAATGCCCTTGTAGCCGAAGCCGCCGCCGACATCGGGCGACACGATCCGCACGTTAATCTGTTCGAGCCCGAGGCATTCGGACAAACCATTGCGCACGATGTGCGGCTGCTGGTTGCCCGTGTACAGCACAAGCTGGTCCATGCGCTTGTGCCACAAGGCGACCGTGCCCCGTCCCTCCATCGGCGCCATGCTCTGGCGCGCGGTGCGAAATTTCGCGGGTAATCTTGATCGGCGCGTCGTACGCCGCTTCCATGTTTATATCGACGAAGGTCTCAAGAAAGACGTTGTCGCCCCAGTGCTCGTGAAGCAGCGCCGAATCCGGACGCTTCGCCAGCAGCATGTCGTGAACGGCCGGCAGTTCCTCAAAATCGACCTCGACAGCGGCGGCGATGTCTTCGGCCTCGGCGCGCGTGTCGGCGACACACATCGCGATCAGTTCGCCGACCTGACGCACCTTCTCGAAGGCGAGGATCGGCTGCTCGGAAACCTTGAAGCCCGGCAGGCCGGAAACCGCACGGATCGGCTTCACACCCTCAAGATCGCTGGCCGTGAAAACGCTATCGCGGAATTGCGGCGGAATCCGAATGTCCTTGATGCGAGCATGTGCAAGCGGACTGCGAACGAACGCCACATCGCGCATTCCGGCCATGCGGATGTCCGCAACGAACTCTCCGCGCCCGCGCATCAGGCGGTCATCTTCCTTGCGCAGGAGCCGCGCGCCCACACCCTGCTTCGTCATGCACATTCCCTCGAAGGCCCGATGACAGCTGCCTCGAAATTCATCCTATTTTTAGGACGATAGCAAGACCTCGTTCAACGACTTCAACGATCAAAGAATTTGCAGAAAAATAGCGAATTGACGCGGATTTAGGCTTTGCGAGCTTTGCTGCGTTGCGTCAAACCAACAGCCTTGTAGCCATTGCGTGCCTTCTTTTCACGAACCGGCTTGGTCGCAAGTAAATCCATCTGCAGCTTGATGCTTTCGCTGCGGTAAATGATGTCGCCAACGTAAATGGCGATGCCACCGTCATCGACAACAACGCAATGGGCCGCGACCGTCGGCGCCCCGATCGAGATTTTCAGAAGATCGGCGATTTCCGGATCCGCGCTGCTGATCGTCAAAGTCTGATGCGCTTCGAGCAGCGAAATCTCATCCATGGAGTCGATCGTCACCAACGCCGCCGCGTTCTTGAAACGAGCGGGATTCAAGTCGAAAACCTCGCGCGCGAGATGAATATTGACGACGGAATAAGGATCTTCATTCCGGTATTGAACGCTGCGCAATTTGACGTAGCTCGACGCTGGATCGCCGTCGGAATTGCCCAAATTCGGCGGAGAGACGTCTTCATCAATGGTCAAACGCCGAGGCACGTTGTCCTTGAGCGAGTTCGATCAAGGTATTCCAGCTGGTGGCGAGCTTGACCCAATGCCGATCCTGGGTCTTTTTGGAAACGAACGTCCCAAGCCCTTGCCGCGCCTGCAGCAAGCCCTCCTCGCGCAGGATATCGACGGCCTGTCTCACCGTAACGCGCGCGACCTCAAACTCTCGTTCAAGCTCTTCAAGGGTGGAGATTTTCTCGCCGGCGCTCCACTGTCCGGACTGTATTCGGGTTCGCAACACCGAAGCCACCTGAATATACAGGGGCACCCGACTCCGATCATATGCCTTTAACAGCTTGGACACATTGTCACTTCTTATTGGAATTCGATGTTTGCGCGGGGGATCATAACTAACCATGAGATCAAAGCAACGTGCCATCGGCTACGCTCGCAAGCGACGCCATCCTGCACTTGCGGCTGCCGGCTATTATGACAACCCGCCCGTCATGGCGCAGGACTTGCACAGTGCCACTGCGTGATGCGCACATGTCTGTCCCATTCAGGGATTTGACGCAATAATACTATCTTCGGTACTATAATATCAATGCGAACGGGTATCCGGCATGGCCGACTTTAAGATTTTGAAAGCTGCGGACAGCGCGCTTGTGATCGAGTTCGGATCAACGATCGACCGCAAGGTCAGCGACCGTGTGCTTGCACTCGCTGAGACGCTTGAGCATGCAAAGCTTCCCGGGGTCACCGAGGTCATCGCGACCTTTCGTTCGCTGAGCATCAACTATGACTCGCTGCTAACGACAGGAAACGAGCTGGAACAGGCCGTCAATGCGTTCGTCAACCAGTCCACGCAATCCTCCCGCGGCAAGCGGGTATGGGAAATTCCGGTCTGCTACGAACCCAAATTCGCGCCCGATATCGAGGAAATCGCAAAAACGGCGAGCCTCTCGGTCGACGAAGTGGTGTCGCTTCACTCCGGTATCCAATACCACGTCTACATGATAGGGTTCGTTCCCGGATTTCCCTATATGGGCGATGTATCTGAGAAGCTTCGGTTCCCGCGCCGGACCGATCCCCGGACGCGCGTGCCGCCGGGTTCGCTCGCCATCGCCACCAGCATGACCGCAGTCTATCCCTATGAAAGTCCCGGTGGCTGGCACTTGATCGGAACGTCCCCTGTCCGGTTCTTCGATGCGGCATCGGCACGAGGCGCCCTGCTCGGCCCCGGCGACGCAGTGAAATTCAATCCGGTATCGCCGGCCGAATTCGAGCGCATCAGGCTGGCGGTTCAGCGCGATGACTACGTTCCGGACAGCGCGGAGATTGCAGCGTGAACCCCGTTCTCAAGGTCATCGCGCCCGGCTTCCACACCACCGTCCAGGATGAAGGGCGGCGCGGCTTTCAGCACGTCGGTGTTCCGGTCGCCGGGGCCTTGGATCGCAATGGTTTCATCCTGGCCAATGCACTGGTCGGGAACGCGCAGAGCGCCGCCTGCCTCGAAGTGATGGGATCGGGGCCAGAGTTGGAAGTCGTCTGTGAGTTCAGTCAGACTCGCGCTGATCGGCAGCGGCGGCGGACTTGAGATCACCGGGCGCGAAGCCCCCCTTGTTCGCCCGGGCAGACCGTTCATTTGACAAAGGGCGAGATCGTTCGCGTGCGGCTCGGCGGCGATGCGTTCTGTTCGTATCTCGCCATCGAAGGCGGATTCGACGTGCCATTATGTCTCAATAGTAAGTCGACCTACACCCGCGCCGCGTTCGGCGGGTTCGCGGGACGGCAACTTCAAGGCGGCGACATCCTGCATGGGACCATCGATAACGTTGCTCTGCGCGAGGAAGTCACCCTCAGCGAGCAACGCGACCTTCGCTTCGATCAGCCGATCCGCGTTGTTCTCGGTCCGCAGGATGATTTTTTCACCGAGGCCGCCATTCAGGAATTTCTGTCCGGCACCTACACCATTACGCCCGCATCCGACCGGATGGGATTTCCGCCTCGCGGGACCGCTGCTCGAACACAAGGGCGACTACAACATCGTCTCGGACGGCATTGTCACCGGATCAATCCAGGTGCCCGGCTCGAAGCTGCCGATCATCCTGATGGCTGACGCGCAGACCACCGGGGGGTATCCGAAGATCGCAACCGTCATTTCAGCGGACCTGCCCCTGCTCGGCGTCCGCGGATCCGGGCGCACCATTCGGTTCAAGGCCGTTTCTCGCGACGAGGCGGAAACCATCCGCCGTGCCGAGCATCAGTTGATCGAGAACATCATTCAGAACATTCGTCCTGTCAGCGAAACGCAGGGCCTCAACCTCGAGGCGTTGTACAGCCGCAACCTGATCGACGGCGTTGTCGACGCGTATGCGTGATAGAATGCCCGGAGCCTCCGGACACTGCATGCCCGAAGACCCCCTTCCATCCTTTTGAATCAGATTTTAGTAGCCGCGCCCAAGATCAACGACATTGTCCAACGGGCGGCCAGCTTCAAACTGCCCGATCTGCTTCGCAACGTAAGCTGAAATCTCTGTAGGATCGGTATCGGCTGCATTATGCGGTGACAGGATTACCTTCGGGTGTGACCAGAATGGGCTCTGCCCCGGAAGCGGTTCAGTCTCGAATACATCGAGTGAGACCGCTCCCAAGGTACCATCATCCAAACAGCCGAGAATATCCGCTTCAACCTGCAACCCACCTCGACCCGCATTGATCAGTACCGGCGCCCCAAGCGGGCTGCTACGATCGAGCTGTGCGAAGACATTTCGATTGAGGATGTGCTGCGTGTCTGGCGTGAGCGGCAGAAGACAAACCAGAATGTTGGTACGCGCCAGAAACGCCTTCAATCCGGTCTGCCCCGAGAAACATTCGACTCCCGGCAAATCCTTCGGACTCGCACTCCAGCCCGCGACACGAAATCCGAGGCGCCTCAGGACATCCGCCGCATCGCGGCCCAGCGTACCGAGCCCCATGATGCCGACGGAAATTTCACTCGCCGCCCATTGGTGCTTTGGTTCCCAAATCTTGTGTTGCTGGCTTTGGGACAGGTAAGGCTGCTGGCGGTGATGCATCAGCACGTGCATCACCACGTATTCCGTCATGCGACCGGTCAAATCGACAATTGCAACGCGGACGATCGGCACTTTCGGCAAACTGGAATCGGCGATCAATGCATCGACGCCGGCACCGAGATTGAAAATGGCCCTCAGATTCGGAAATGCAGCAAGTGCGCCCGGGGTGGGCTTCCAGACCGCGGCGTAGCCGACGTCTTCGCCCTGATATGCATCGTCGGGCAACAAAACGACTGGCCTGTCTCTGCAAACGGCCGTGAAACGCTCTTTCCATCGCTGCGGTGACCAGTTGTCAGTACCACCGTTGATCAACACTGCGAGCGTGGCTTTGCTCATCTGGTCTACTCCGTCGAAAATGCACAGCCGAAATCGCGTCTTGTTTCTCACAAGACGCGGCTGTTCCGCAACATATGACGGTCGAGACCTATTTAGCGCGGGGAGTTGCGACGAGACGGAGAAAGCTCATTACGCATCCGATTGCAGCAAATCCCGCACCAAGCGCCAGAGCAAGCGTTGCCCCCTCGCGGTCGGCGAGACCAAAGCAGAGCGCTGCAAGCGCCGCGCCCGTGGTTTGCCCGATCAGGCGTGCCGTTGCGACGAGGCCACTGGCGCCGCCACTGCGGCCCGGCGGGGCACTGGACATGATGGCTTTCATGTTGGGCGACTGGAAGAAGCCAAATCCGCATCCGCAAATCATCATGCGCCAGACGATATCCGCGATGCTTGGCTCCGCCGGAAGCATCGCCAGCAGAACCATGCCCACGCCAAGCATGGCAAGACCCAGTCCTCCAAGGAGGCCGGCTGGATGGCGATCTGACAAACGCCCGGCAATCGGCGCCATGATACCCACTACGAGAGACCACGGCGTCATGAAGAATCCCGTCTCAACCTGCGTCCGGTGTAAAACGTCTTCGAAGTAGAACGGCAGCGACACAAACGCGAGACCCTGCACAGCGAACGTGCAAACCGCGGTCGCAACCGATAACGAGAAAATCGGTCGGCGGAACAGATCGATCGGCAGCATTGGAGCCGGATGATCTGCCTGCCTGCGGAGCAGAAGCACGCCGAACACGACGGCTCCAATCAGTTCTACGATGACGATCCCGGCCGAAGCCTTGTGGGCCGCGCTCCCGATCCCAAGAATAAAGAGGCAGAGACTGACGGATGTCAGCAGCGCACCAGGGATGTCAAAGGTGTGGGTGGAGCGCGGCGTCTGCGGCAACGTCTTCAAGCCGATCAGCATCGCCACCAAACCGAAGGGGATGTTGATCGCGAACAGCCAGGTCCAGGGACCAACCGAGAGAATGCCCGACGCGATTGTCGGACCAAGGGTGAATGCGGTCGCGACTACCAGCGCGTTGTTGCCAAAGCCGCGTCCATGCAGCCGTTCGGGATAGATAAAGCGAACCAGCGCGGTGTTGACGCTCATGATACCGGCGGCGCCCAATCCCTGCAGAATGCGTGCGACCAGTAGGCTCGGCAAGGACCACGCACAGGCGCAAGCCAGGGACGCCAGCGTAAACAGCAGCAATCCCCAAAGATAGATTCGCCGGTGACCGACGATCTCGCCAAGCGCGGCGAGCGGCAGCAATGTTGCCACCATCGCAATCTGATAGACATTCACGACCCAGATCACATCTGCGGGGGTCGTATGAAGATCCGCAGCGATGGCCGGCAGCGCAATGTTGGCGATAGCCGTATCAAGTGCGGCCATTGCCAGCGCGGTGAAAACCGCAAGCAACGCCCAGCGCCGGCGCTCCGGAGGAAGGCCATCGGTCACAGGAGGAAACTTCCCCGAAATTGCATCCATCCTGCGGGCTTTCCGAAACGGGTTATCAATGTTGGTGAATCGTGAGGATATCTAATCGGGATACCGCATGATCGGCAGTGTCAGGTCTGCATGCGGCGTATGCACAATGTTGAAACTTCCGGCAAGATTTACAACGAGAACTGAAATAACCATCCTGTATTCGCGCGCTCAAACGAGCGTGATCGGATAAGGGGTTGCGCGCCAGTCTCGTCTCACTTAAAAACGGTTGTTTCCTCTTGCACCAAGGGAGAAACATCTTGGGTGAACTCACCACGTGGCTTTCCAGCCAGCACCCCGGCCTTCAGACCTACAAGGCCTTCCGGGGCAAAACCCTCCAACTTTCAACATCCGATAGCGAGCATCGCGCGCTGTATGCCCTGCTCGCCGCGATGGCTGGCCGATACATCGAATCCTTCGATGAAGAGCCGCTTCCTGTCGAGACGGCGGATCGCGCTTACGAGAAACTTCTCAAAATCGTCTCGGAAGCAGAAGGATCAACCTCTGCATCGGCCTCTCAGCAGATTCAGGTCCTGAATCGCGTGGCATCCATCGAGCTATTCTGATCGCGCAAGCGGCCGCAGACCGGTCAACGCGAAAACTCATTCGCCGCGAGGCGTTCGGCATACTCGATGGCCTCGATCAGGCTGCGCTCATTCGCCACGCCCTTGCCGGCGATGTCGAACGCCGTGCCATGATCGACGGAGGTGCGGATGATCGGCAGTCCGAGCGTGATGTTGACGCCGGACAGTTCCTGCCAGCGTCCTGTCGCCGGATCGATTTCGAAGCCGAGCAGCTTTACCGGGATGTGCCCCTGGTCGTGATACATCGCGATCGCCGCGTCGTACTGCCCTGCCCGCAGCTTGACGAAAATCGTATCACCGGGAACCGGACCAACCACATCAAGGCCGTCGGCCACCGCACGTGCGATCGTCGGCTCGGACACGTCGATATCCTGTCGGCCAAAGAGCCCGCCCTCTCCCGCGTGAGGATTGAGCGCAGCGACCGCGATCTTCGGCCGCGTGATGCCGAGCCCGCGAACCGCCTTGTCGGTCAGATCGATCACATGCCGCAACCTTTCAGGAGTGAGCCGCTTCGGGACGTCCTCCAGTGCGACATGGGTCGAGACGTGACTAACGCGCATGTTACCGTGCGCGAGCATCATCACCGAGCCGCGTGTGCCGGTCAGATCGGCCAGCATCTCCGTATGACCCGGATAGTGATAGCCCGCCTTATTGAGCGCCTCCTTGTTCAGCGGCGCGGTGACAATGCCGCCGATCCGTCCTGCTTGCGCGAGACGAACGCCGCGTTCGATCGCCTTGAAGGCAAAGCGACCGCCATCAGGCGACAACACTCCCGGCCTGATTGGCTCGCCCTCCTCGTCCGCCTGCAGCAGGCAGAGGTTCGGCCAGCTTGCATCCGTCTCGGCAACGTCCTGGATGTCTAAACCAGCCGATAGTTGCTGATCGGCGTTGCGCAGGGCCGCGCCGCTGCCGATCACCACAAGCCGCAGGTCGCCGGAAGCGAGACGGTCGCGTAATTTTGTACAGGCCTTCACGATGATTTCGGGACCAATGCCCGCCGGGTCGCCCATGGTGATCGCAAGATGTCGACCCGTCATGTTTCGATCCTTTCCGGAATGAGATGATTGTCGTGCAGCAAATCATGCCAAAGGTTCGGTGCACCGAACGATCCGGACTTCGACACGACCTCAACGCCCGCCCAGCGGCCGCCTTGTAATATGGATCGCGGAAGCCCCGGCATGATCTGGCCAACGATCTTCAACGATTGCGCACCAAGACAAATGCAAAGTGCCTTGAGTGTTTCTCCGCCGGCAACAATGAGTGTTCCCGGCGGTTCAAGTTGCGAAGTGATTGCTGCAAGTTCACGCGCGATCCGTTGTGCAGCATCCGGCCTTGAAAGCCCCAGAGGCAGCCCGAAACATGCAAGCACAGCACCATCGGCTGCGAGACGCTGCGCGAGAGCACGTGCATTCTCCGGCACGCCTTCGACGAGCGTGACCGTTTGCGGTCCGCACGCTGCAAGCTGCGCTGCCGTGGCGGCTTGATCGGAGCCAAATAATCCAAGCACCGGAGCGGTTAATCGCGACGACGCACTCACGTCATTGCCGCGCGCCAACGCGCGCGCGAGACCGCCGCTGCCGACCCACAACACGGGACCGGTGGCGCGGCGCCCCACTGCAACCACGCGATCGAGATCGTCCTCGCTTTCAGCATCGAAAACACTGACGCCGGGGGGAAGTGCCAGGTCCGGCTGCCCTGACCGCACCTCGATGCCTTCCGCTGCGAGTTGTTCTAGAATATTGCTGCCGACCGGAGACCAACTTCCATCGTGCGCGCGTGCGAATTGCTGACCATCGCGTGTCCGGCGCCCTTGATAGACGAAGGCGGGCGCGACGATGCAAGACGCCCATTTTTCCGAACGCAGGCAAACCGCGAGTTCGGCTGCCCACTCGCCGCGCATCAGGCTGTCGACTTTCTTGAATGCGATGCTTGCACCATACAGCGCGGGAACAAGACGCTCCATGATCGGCAGCACCTGCGCCTTTTCGAGTTCGCGCGTGCCGCTGTCGATGACCAAGCTCCCGGACAAGGATAACGGCAACGTGTCGGTCCACGACACATCCAGCGGTCCGCACAGCCCAACGAATTCGGCCGCGGTATCGAGTGCGCCGGTCAAATCGTCGGCAAGCAGCCGAAGCAACGTCATGCGGGCTTCTCATTTATGCGCTGGTGTCTCACGCAATCGTGGGTTTGCGCGGTCCGGTGATTTGCGTCAAGAGTAAGCCTTACTGTCTGCAAGAAACGTCAGGAACGCCCAATGAAAGCTTACGTCTATGGCGCTAACGGCGCCGCCATCAACGATACGCCGAAGCCATCCCCGAAGGGACCGCAGATCCTGGTGAAGGTCCACGCCTGTGGAATGAACCGCGCGGACCTCGGCATGATCAAGGGTCATGTGCACGGTTCAGCCGGAGGCGTCGGCACGGTGCTTGGCATGGAGTGGGCAGGCGAAATCGTAGAATTGGGCCCGGAGGCAAAAGGCTGGAAAGTCGGCGACCGCGTGATGGGCTCCGGCCCTGGGGGGTATGCCGAATACGCCGTAACCGATTACGGTCGCGCACTCCCGATTCCGTCATCGATGGGTTTCGAACAGGCGGCGTCGCTGACGCTGGCGTTGACCACGATGCACAACGCCGTCGTCTCCATCGGCGGACTTCAGGCCGGCCAGAGCATTCTGGTTCAGGGCGCCAGTTCAGGCGTCGGGCTGATGGCGCAGCAGATCGCCAAGCTCAAGGGCGCAAAACTCGTCGTCGGCACCTCGACGGATGCTGCTCGCCGGGCACGGCTCACGGAATGCGGAGCCGACCTTGCGATCGACTCCAACGATCCGAAGTGGGTCGATCAGGTGCTCGAAGCCACGGGCGGCGCAGGCGTCGATGTCATCATTGATCAAGTGTCTGGCAAACTCGTTAATCAGAATCTCGCCGCGACCAAAGTATTGGGCCGGATCGTCAATGTCGGCCGCCTCGGCGGTACACATGGCGATTTTGATTTCGATCTCCATGCCGCGCGGCGCATCAGTTACATCGGCGTGACGTTTCGTACCCGCTCGCTCGACGAGGTCCGCGACATCTTCAGCCAGGTCAAGCAGGATATCTGGCCAGCCGTGGAAGCCGGCAAGTTGAAACTGCCGCTCGATCGCGTGTTCCCGTTCGACGATATCTCGCAGGCCGTGGACTATATGTCCGCTAACAAGCATTTCGGTAAGATTGTCTTGAAAATCTGAGACTTGCTGCGAATGAAACTCATTTTGATGAGCAACTCATTCTGTTGACGCTCGCCGCAGGATGGTGACTAGTCCCTCTCATTGAGGGGGGCCAATGAGCGCAGTCAAACAACAAGTCGCAGCTATCTCGATCGTGGCCAGCGCGAGCATGGCTGCGATCAAATTCGGCGTCGGCATTGCCATCGGCAGTATCGCGCTGATTTCCGAGGCGCTGCACAGTTCGGTCGATCTCGTTGCCACGATCATCACATGGATCGTGGTCCGCATCTCCGACAAACCAGCTGACGCCGAGCATCATTACGGTCACGGAAAGATCGAGAGCCTGTCGGCACTGGGCGTGATCGCCCTGCTCTACATTCTGGCCGGCGGCATCGCAGTCGAGGCATTCGGACGGCTGCGTGAAGGCGCGCCCCCACCGACATTGTCGGCTTTGCCGTTCATCGTTCTGGTGATCGACATCGCCGTAAATTTCTGGCGTGCACATGCCCTGCACCGCACCGCCATGGACACCAAGAGCCAGGCACTCGAGGCTGACGCGCTTCATTTCGCATCCGATGTGTTAGGCTCGACCGCCGTCATCATCGGCCTTGGCCTTTCGGCCTTCGGCTATGAATGGGGCGATTCGGGCGCGGCTATCGCCGTTGCGGTTCTCATTTCAATATTGGGACTGCGCCTCGGCCGATCCACTATCGAAACACTGCTCGATCGCGCCCCCGACGGCGCGACTGAGACTGCGGAGAACGCAATCCGGGCCGTTCCGGGCATCATCGCCATCGAGCGGCTGCGTGTGCGGATGGTTGGTGCCCGGCACTTCATTGATGCGACGGTGCAGGTCCCCCGCACCTACCCCATCGATCGCATCGACGCCATCAAGAACAAGGCCCAGGACGCCGTCACTCGCGCACTCCATGACGCGGATCTAACATTTACCGCAGTGCCCGTTGCCCGCGACAACGAGACGGTCCGCGAGCAAATCATGGTGATCGCCCGCAATTCCGGCCTCGCCATCCACCATGTCACGGTACACGACCTTGGCGAGAAGCTGACGGTCGGCATCGACCTTGAGATCGATGCCGACATGCCGCTCGATCGCGCTCACGGCATCGCCCACGACCTCGAGCATGCCATTCGGGAAGAATTCGGCGCGGATGTCGAGGTCGACACCCACATCGAGCCATTGGATTCGGAATTGCCGCTCGGTACAGACGCCGGCGCCGAACGGATCGCGGCCATCCAGCAGACACTTTCTCGTCTCGCTGCCGACGGGGGAGCGATACACGACGTGCACAATGTACGTGTGCGCAACACCGATGCCGGCGAGGTCGTCAATTTTCACTGCCGCGCGGCATCGTCGATGACCGTCCTCGAAGTCCACGAACATGTCGACGCAATTGAGCGTGGATTGCGCCGGGCCTATCCATCGGTGAAGCGAGTCATCAGTCACGCGGAGCCCACGCACTGACGCTTCGAGCGCTTCGTCCTCGATTTGACGACACGTTCTCGTTTCGGACTCACTTCGCGCACGTCAGACAGCCCCCAATCTCCTTTGGATAAGATTTATTTCGCTTTAAGGATTCGTTGACTCTCGACAGCACCGGAAAAGTGGATTCAAATCGACCTACGATTTCGAGAGGTCGGGGAACGCCTTTCGAGCGGGGTGCAGACAGAAAATTCGAGGGGCCGAAGGCATGGCGCGTTCGCACGCAGCGACGACATGTGTCCAATCTGATTCCATCAAGGGGATGGCACAATCGATTGCGAAGCCGGCTTATCACCGCCTGCTGGTGGCGGAGCCCGCGCTGCGTCGGGCCGTCCCGATTCTCATCATCGCCTTTCTGGTCACCATCTGCATCGGTGCCTTTGTTCAGGTCGTAGATCAGAACAGGCAGCAGCGCTCATCGATGAAGCGAGACTTATCGGCGCTGGCCGATCTGCTGGCAGAACGTCTCGACCACGTGGTGTTCACCCGGCAGGAGCGCGCAGCGCCGGCGGACCGGCTTCAGAGCCTGCTGCCCGACATGGTACCTTCCTGGGGTATCGCCGCTGGCCGCCATATTGTCATCACGGGCGTTGATCAGCGCGTCGTGGCACGCATTTCCGCGGAAGGTTTTATCGACGAGACGAGTTCGCATCCTCGACATTCTCAACGCAACGCAATTGCTGACGCTGCAAGGCGCGCATTCCGGTGTGGTGGATGTCAACCTTCCGGAAGAAGGACCCGCTTTCGCCACACAACGCGTCATCAAGTCCCTGCCTGGCCAGATCACTGTAATCCAGGAGCCCGTCGAATCCCTGTGGCGCTCCGATGCCGCTCTTCAGATCACGCTGTCCGCTACCACCGGTTTCGTGGTGCTGATTCTGGGATTTGCATTTCACTGGCAATCCACCCGTGCCCGCGAGGGCGATCTCATTAACGACGCCGTGCGCGCTCGGATTGACACTGCGCTCAATCGTGGCCGATGCGGATTATGGGATTGGGACCTTTCCCGCGGACGTATTTTTTGGTCGCAGTCGATGTTCACACTGCTTGGGCTGGAAAGCCGGAGCGACCTTTTGACATTCGGCGAAGTCAATGCGCTGGTGAAGTCTGACGATATCGACCTGTTCGAAACCGCCAACCAGCTCATGTCCGGCGATATCGACCACATCGACCAAAGCTTCCGGATGCGCCATGCCAACGGACACTGGATCTGGTTACGGGTCCGCTGCGAGTTGAGCCAGGGTCAGGGCGACGGCGGCTGTCACCTGATCGGCATTGCCGTCGACATCACCGAACAAAAGAGCCTTGCCGAAAAGACCGTCGAAGCCGATCTGCGGTTGCGCGACGCGATCGAGACCATTCCCGAGGCATTCGTGCTGTGGGATGCCGAGGATCGCCTGGTGCTTTGCAATTCGCATTTCAAACGCCTTCACAAGCTTCCCGACTTCGGCGGTAAAACAGGGAACGTCCTATGAGACGGTCGCTCAGGTCGGCAGCATGCCCGAAATGCGATCGCGGATGCCGAATGTGGTCGAGCCCGGCGCGCGTACCTTCGAGGCGCAGCTCGATGACGGAAGCTGGCTGCACATCAGCGAACGCCGCACCAAGGACGGTGGCTACGTTTCGGTCGGCACCGACATTACGCAGATCAAACTTCATGAGCAGAAGCTGATCGACAACGATTTTCGCCTGACCGCCAACGTGATCGACCTCAAGCGCTCACAGGCAGAACTCGAACGGCAGGCTCAGGAACTGGCCGATCTGGCACAGAAATACTCGGAAGAGAAAAATCGCGCTGAGGAAGCCAACCAGACGAAGTCGAAATTCCTGGCCAATATGAGCCACGAGTTGCGCACGCCGCTCAACGCCATCATCGGTTTCTCGGAGGTCATGGGCAGCGGCATGTTCGGCGCGCTTGGCTCCGAGAAATATCAGGAATATTGCCACGATATCCTGACCAGTGGAAATTACCTGCTTGAAGTCATCAATGACATTCTCGACATGTCGAAGATTGAAGCCGGCCGCATGAGGCTCGATTACGAGCAACTCGACCTCGCGCAAACATTGACGGAATCGTTGCGCGTGGTCTCGGGTCGTGCCGAGAACAAGAAGCTCGCCATCACGGCGGATATCGAGGGGGCAATTCCAATTGTCGCGGACCGTCGCGCAATGAAGCAGATCGCAGTCAATCTGCTGTCAAACGCCGTGAAATTCACTCCGGACAATGGCCGCGTGACCGTTCGCGGCCGCGTGCGTGGACAGTGTGTGATTTTGACCATTGCCGATTCCGGTATCGGCATCGCCCCACACTCTCTGGCAAAGCTTGGCCGCCCATTCGAGCAAGTCGAAAGTCAATTGACCAAAAGCTATCATGGCTCCGGGTTGGGACTTGCGATCGCGAAATCGCTCGCCAACCTGCACGGCGGGTCGATGAAGCTTCGCTCCAGGCTCGGCAAGGGAACGATCGTGTGCGTCAAGCTGCCGTTGGGAACAGGTAAAGACGAACCACATTCAATACAGATCGCGTCCGTCAGCCCGCCGCTTCAACCAGCTTCAAAAAGACCTCGCGCACGGAGATCTGGGTCTCTCGCACGTGCGCCTCAAGCGCGGAAAAATCCGGTGCATCACCAGCCCGCGTAAGCACGCGCAACAAATCCTCGCCTGCCGTCTCCGGATTAAATTTCGCGCTAACGCACAGCCGAAGGATCTGCGTGAGATCGTGGTAAAGCCGCGCCGCCGCACGCAGCACATCAGCATCGGATTGCGACAGGATACCGAGTCCGGCTGCGTTGGTGAGGACCTGCACCGTACTCACATCGAGGATATCGGGCTTGTCCGCCGCATGGATCAATTGAAGATATTGCGCGATGAACTCAATATCGATCATTCCGCCGGCGGCGTACTTCAAGTCCCAGATGTCACTCTCGCCTTTTTCCTCGGCGATGGCGCGGCGCATCTCAAGTACATCGTTGGCGATAATGCGGGTATCACGGCGCCTCGTCAGCACCTCGCGGATAACCTGTTCGATCTTGGCCTTGAACTCAGGCGAGGAAGAGATCACCCGCGCCCGGGTCAACGCCATATGTTCCCAAGTCCACGCTTCGTGGTCCTGATATTCGGCAAAGGAGTCCAGCCGTGATGCCAGTGGCCCGGCGCGCCCTGATGGCCGCAACCGCATATCGATCTCGTAGAGCACGCCATAGTTCGTTCGCGTCGTGAAAGCACTGATGAGCCGCTGGGTCAGCCGCGCGAAATATTGCGAGCCTTGCAGCGACTTGGCGCCATCCGAATCCGGATTCTCGTGATCGAAGTCGTAGATCAGGATCAGGTCCAGGTCAGACGACGCCGTCATCTCGCGACTGCCGAGCTTCCCCATCGCCACGATGGCCGTTTCCTGTTCGGCGATACGCCCGTGCTGGGCTGCGAACTGATCCATGACGAGACTTTGGACCGTGTGGGCAATCCCCTCCGCGACATCGGCAAATGCAATGCCCGCCTCTCGCGCCGACACCGTGCCTGAGAGAATACGCGAGCCGATCAGGAACAGGCTCTCTTGTCCGAACAACCGCAAGCGGTCGAGGAATTCTTCGTAGGAATTCGCGTCTGCCAACGTGGTCGCAAGACGCGCCGACAGTTCGTTCTGATCCGGCATGGCGCCGAAGAAGCGCGGATCAATCAAACCATCCATGATTTGTGGTTGCCGCGCCAGCATATCCCCGAGACGCGGCGCCGCGCCGAGGACGAGTGCGACCAGCGCCACCAGATCCTTGTTCTGGCTCAGCAGCGAGATCAACCGTCCGCCACGCTGTAACGCCTGCAGGAAACGATCGAACGCCATCACCGCGTCGTCCGGCTCTTCGGCCCGGGACAGGCCGCGCATCAGTTCAGGGACGAACTCCTGAAATGCCTGGCGCGTCGCATCGACCTTGAAAACGCGATACTCTCCGCCGACCCAATGCTGGACAGTCTCAGCCGCCATCCTGGGCTTCTTGAAGCCAAGATTGAGAAGATGCTCGACAAGCCGCGGATCATCCGGGCCCGCGCCATAATCGACATCCGGCAACGCTTCGGCGCTGGGATCCCCCTCAAACAACCTGCCGTAGTGGCTCTGCACGCAGTTCAGGTGGGCAAGCAAATCCTTGGCGAAATCATCGCGATTCTCATATCCGAAGAATCGAGCAAATCGTTCGACCGCCTCGGCATCGGCGGGAAGTGAATGGGTCTGCTCATCGGCGATCATTTGCAGGCGATGCTCGACGCGGCGCAGGAAAGTGTAGGCGGATGTCAGCTCGTCACGCGCCTCGAACGTGATCCAGTTGCCTGCGGCCAGAACCCCCAGGGTTTCCAGGGTCGGGCGTGTGCGCAGCTCGGGATGTCGACCGCCCGCGATGAGTTGCTGCGTCTGCGCGAAGAACTCGATCTCCCGAATGCCGCCACGACCGACCTTGACGTTATGTCCTTCGACGGAAATCTCACTCTGACCACGAAACGTCTGCATCTGACGCTTCATGTCGTGAACATCCGTGAGCGCCGCGAAGTCCAGATGCTTGCGCCAGACGAAAGGCGAAATATCCGCGAGCAATTCATTGCCCGCCTTGAGATCGCCCGCACAAGGCAACGCCTTGATCATAGCGGCGCGTTCCCACGTACGCCCTTCCCGTTCATAGTAATGCAATGCCGCCGCCGTGGAGATCGCCACCTGCGTCGATGCAGGATCAGGCCGCAACCGCAGGTCAACGCGGAAGACATATCCGTCGCCGGTGCGTTGCTGCAGAATTCGCGGCAATCCTTGCGCCACTTTGACGAAGAAAGGCGACGGCTCAAGTCCCTCGGCGAGCGTTGGTGCTTCGAGATCGTAAAACACGATGAGGTCAATATCGCTGGAATAGTTTAGTTCTCCAGCCCCCATCTTGCCCATGGCGAGCACCACAAGACCGCTTCCGTCTTCAGGATGATCCGGATTTGGCGGCAGCAGCCGGCCACGTGCAGCCTCCTGCATCAGCAGGAAACGAATGGTGCACTGAACCGACGTGACGGCGATGTCCGTGAGCGCCTTGGTCACGTGCATGACGGGCCATACCCCGCCGATGTCACACAACGCAATCAGCAGCGCGGCTTCGGACTTCATGCGGCGCAAAGCAGACATCACGTCCGCTTCGGATGGCGCGGCAGCGACCTCCGCAAGCGCATTGTCGATCAGTACGGCCACATGATTGTCCGGATCACATTGGAGCAATCGCAGCGTCCGCGCCGCATCGGCGCGCACCAGATCGAATAGATAAGGTGAAGCTTCAGCAATACCCGTCAGGATTGACTGCGCATAAGGAAAGCGACCGACTATCTCTTTGAGCGCACGTGCGTGCTCCGGGGAAACGTCGCCAAACCAGTCCGCAAGACGCCGTTCAGCTTCTGCGGGAACAGATAGTTTGGGCCCGGTTACAAAACGCGCAGCCAGATGGGTCCGATCCGCGTCGACCGTCGCGGTTGAAATCATACGCTCTTTTGTTCCACGCCCCGGCTCGGGATAACAAGCGTCACGCACAGCCCCGGCTGGCCGTCCGCGAGTTGCAGATCGCCACCATGCAACGTCGCGACGGCCGAGGCCAGACTTAAGCCGAGCCCGGATCCGGGTTGTGTCCGGCTCGCTTCAAGCCGGACAAATCGCTCCACCGCGCGCTGACGATCGACCTCAGGAATACCTGGTCCATGGTCCGTGACACTAAGATGAACATTCTCCCCTTCCCGCCGGGCTTCGATCAGAATATCAGTGGCTTTCTCAGTGGTATTTTTGTCCTGCGTGCACCCTTGAGCCGCAGCAACCGGGCTGGCCATATTTTATCGCGTTCTCGACGAGATTGGCGAGCGCCTGGCTGATCAACTCACGATTTCCATGGATCGTTGCAGCCTCAGTCTTCACCTCAAGTGCCAGGCCTTTGTCCTCCGCGAGCGGCTCGTAGAGTTCCTGGATGCCTTGCGCCACTTCGGCGGCATCGAAATCGATCATGTTGTCGCGGGCCTGCCCGGACTCGGCGCGCGCGATCATCAGTAGTGCATTGAAGGTTCGGATCAGCCCATCGGATTCGTCGATCGTCCGCTCGAGAGCCGCGCGGTACTCGCCCTCGTTGCCCGCCTTCGCGAGCGCCTCTTCGGCGCGGTTACGCAGCCGCGTGAGCGGCGTTTTGAGGTCGTGGGCGATATTGTCGGAAACTTCCTTAAGACCCACCATCAACGCCTCGATGCGCTCCAGCATGGCGTTGAGATTCTCGGCAAGACGATCAAGTTCGTCGCCGCTGCGTCCCACCGGCAGGCGCTCGCTAAGATCGCCCGCCATGATCCGCTGGGTCGTGCCGGTCATTGCATCGATCCGGTGCAGCACGCGGCGCGCAACGAAGATGCCACCGCCGAGACCAAGCACCACGACAATCAACACAGACCACTGCGCAGCCTTGGCGACGATGCCGAACAGCCTGCGTCGCTCTTCGAGATCACGGCCGATCAGCAGGCGAAAGCCACCCGAGAGCTGCGAGACGCGCACAAGCGCGGAGTGTTTCTTGGTGTCGGTTTCATCGAGCCGCGTGTAGAAAGTCTCGGCCCAGCCCGGGATGATCCATGGTGCCGGGCGCAAGCGAGGCGATATTGCCGGCAACACCCTGCCCCTGCGGCGTCGTGACGAGATAAAGATTGGCGCCCGGACGCAGCGCGCGGCCTTCGATCGCAGAGACCAAGCCGCGAAGGCCGGCACGTGCGTATTGATCGGTCAGTTCGCTCAGTTCGGAATTGACCGTCTCGGTGATCTGTTCGGTGATCATGCGGCGCGTGTTCCAGGCGAAATAGCCCAACAGCGACGCCGCAAACAACGCGAACAGAAAGAGATAGACCAGCGTCAACCGAAACGCCGTGGTTCGGATCAGTTTACCGAATGCCGTCACGAACCATGTATCCCGCACCACGAATGGTGTGCAGCAGCGGGCGGTCGTAGCCCTTGTCAATCTTCGAGCGCAGCCGCGAGATATGCACGTCGATCACGTTTGTCTGCGGATCAAAGTGATAGTCCCAGACATTCTCAAGCAACATGGTGCGGGTGACTACCTGTCCGGCATACTTCATCAAATATTCCAACAGCCGAAATTCGCGCGGCTGCAGCGTGATCTCGGATGTCCCGCGCACCACGCGGTGCGACAACCGGTCCAGTTCAAGATCCCCGACGCGATAGGTGGTGTCTTCGGATGGGCCGCCCTTGCGGCGCGACAACACTTCGACGCGCGCCAGCAATTCGGCGAATGAATAGGGTTTTGGCAGATAGTCATCGCCCCCGGCGCGGAGTCCCTTGATGCGGTCATCGACCTGACCGAGCGCGGACAGAATAAGCGCCGGCGTGTGATTGCCCTTGCCACGCAGGGTGCCGATGATCGAAAGCCCGTCGCGCTTCGGCAACATCCGGTCGATCACCAAGACGTCGTAGTCGCCAGATTCGGCGAGCGCGAGGCCTTCCTCGCCGTCGCCAGCATGTTCGGCGATATGACCAACCTCGCGAAACGCCTTCACGAGGTAGTCCGCCGACTCGCGGTCGTCTTCAACGATGAGCAGTCGCATCTGTGATTCAGTCTGGGGCGAAATAACTGTGCTTGGTGTCACCATGGCGCGATGCAAGTCCTCATGCAAGCGCGGGGCGGCCCGACCGCTCCGCAAGGGCAAACGGGCGGCGAAGCTGGGGGACTTCGCCGCCCGCAGTGCACGACCGACTGGAGTGCGATCGCGCTCTCTTTCGACGAAGGGGGGCGTATTCCGTCGAAAGTAGAAACAAGGGACGGGCTTTTGGCCCGTCCCCGGGAAGGAACCGTCGGCGGGGGCGAATATGCCGGCGACAACTCCCCATCTCGTCGACCGCGCCTTACAGCGCGGAGTAATCTGTCATCAGCCCTTGGCGACCGGCAGAGCCACGAAGCGCGACGAATCACCCGAACGAACGCGAACCAGCACGCTGTTCTTGTTCTCGGTGCGTGCGGCGGTCACCGCCTCGCGAACCTCACCCGGCGTGGCGACGAGTTTGCCGCCAACCTCGAGAATGACGTCGCCTTCCTTGAACCCGCGCTCTGCCGACGGGCTGTTCGGATCGACATCAGTCACGACCACGCCTTCCTTGCCCGCACCCGCGACGCTGTTTGCCGGGGCCAAAGTCAAACCAAGGTTCGGCACAGTGGTTCCACGGGCCGATTTGCCATTATCGCTCTGGTCCGTATCAGCCTTCGCCGCCTTCGCGTTCGGCAGTTCACCCAGCGTCATGCTGAGGATTTTGTCCTGGCCCTTGTGGAGCACGACGAGCTTGACCGTCGTTCCAGGCGCCATGCCACCGATGGTGCGAGCGAGTTCGCGCGCATCCTTGACCGGCTGATCGTTCACCCGCGTGATCACGTCACCGGATTCGATGCCAGCCTTCGCGGCCGGGCCACCGGTCTGCGGTTCGGCCACCAGCGCGCCTTCGGTCTTCTTCAGACCAAGGCTGTCGGCGATCTCAGGTGTCACCTGCTGGATCTGGACGCCGATCCAGCCACGGCTGACCGAGCCCTTGTCCTGCAACTGCTTGACGACGCTTTTCACGGTCGACGCCGGAATCGCGAAGGCGATGCCGACGCTGCCGCCCGATGGCGAGTAAATCGCAGTATTCACACCGACGACGTCGCCTTCGGTGTTGAAGGTCGGACCACCCGAGTTGCCCTTGTTCACGGGCGCGTCGATCTGGATGAAGTCGTCATAAGGACCGCTACCGATGTCGCGCCCCCGTGCCGAGACGATACCTGCCGTCACGGTGCCGCCGAGGCCGAACGGATTGCCGACCGCGAGCACCCAGTCACCGATACGGGGCTGACCATCGGACAGTTTTGCAAACGGGAAATCGCTGATGCCATCAACCTTGATGAGAGCAAGGTCAGTACGCGGATCCGTGCCAATCACTTTCGCGGTGTGAACCTTGCCATCGTCAGTCGTCACCTCAACCTTGTCGGCGCCGTCAACGACGTGATTGTTGGTCACGGCAAAGCCGTCAGCCGAGATGAAGAATCCGGAACCCTGGCCGGTCACCTGCTGGCCGCCGCGTCCACGGCCACCACGCCCGCCCGGGAAACCATCCGGACCGCCGAAGCGACGGAAGAAACGCTCCATCGGGGAGCCCGGAGGGAACGGCGAATCTTCGAGCGCGCCATCTGTTGACGACGCCTTCTCATTGATTTTCACGCGTACCGAAATCACCGATGGCTTCACGCGCTCGACGATGTCCGCGAAACCGATCGGCTGCTGGACCTGACGAACTTCCTTGTTAACCTGCGCATGTGCTGCAGTGGTCAGCACA
The DNA here is from genome assembly GCA_963751855.1 of uncultured Alphaproteobacteria bacterium. Lineage (GTDB taxonomy): Bacteria > Pseudomonadota > Alphaproteobacteria > Rhizobiales > Xanthobacteraceae > Afipia. Next base: position 160,754 of record CAVVWF010000011.1, read on the forward strand.
TCCACACTGTTGAGCGACGGACTAAAGCCGTACGCAGCAACGCCAAGACCAGCAACCACCGAAGCCATCAGCGCGAACTTGCGCGCAGATAACAACGAGCGGCGCGGCGCGGCGTACGAAGGGAGGTTGGAAAGATCTACGGGGCGTTCAGACATGAATAATCTCCAGAGGACAAAAATTTCGTGGTGCGTTGTGCACCTGTCCGCTGGAAGATGGACTGCGCGGCCTTACCGCGCACTGACGGGGGAATTAATGTTTTGTAATAAAGATGCCGTCCGAAAAGCCCGTCAAACGGGCTTTTTTATTGATTCTTCATCGCAATAAGCTTTTCGAGCCGTGCCTCTTCGTCGGGGGTGAGGTGGAATGTCGCACCCTCTCCGCTCAAGACCGCGCGGTTGCGCCGACGATTGTAAAACCAGAGCGCGATACCCCCCCCGATCAAAGCGAGCGGCGGGATCAGCCACAGCACGAGCGTATGCCCTTCGACGCGTGGCTTCAGCAGAACGAATTCGCCGTAGCGCGAGACGAGGAAATCCATCACCTGCGCGTCGGTATTGCCTGCAGCGATACGCTCACGCACCAGCAACCGCAGATCGCGCGCCAGCGGTGCATCGGAATCGTCGATGGACTGATTCTGGCAGACCATGCAGCGCAGTTCACGCGACAGCGCCCGCGCCCGCGTCTCCTGCTCCGGATTCGCCATGATCTCGTCGGGCTGAACGGCGTGAACAACCGACGGAATCGCCAGCAGCATCGCGAACAACACAGGAATGATGCGTTTCATCACGGCCCTACTCCGCAGGCTGCAAGACACGTGAGGCTTTCGCCGGCTTCGGCGCTCCCACCCGCAGCCGCCGGTCGGACAGCGACAACAGGCCACCAAACGCCATCAGCAGCGGGCCAAACCAGATCAGCAGCACCATTGGCTTGTGATAGATGCGAACAGCGATCGAACCATCGGCGTGTTCGTCACCCAGCGAGACATAAAGCTGGCTTACGCCACGCGTCAGCAGCGCCGCTTCGGTTGTCGACATGCCACGCGTGGCGAAGTTACGCTTTGACGGTGTCATCACGCCGACAGTCTTGCCGTCAAGCGTCACAGTGAATTGCGAAATCTGTTCGCGGAAATTCGGGCCCTGCTGTTGGGTGATGCTGTCGAGCTTGACCTCATACCCGCCGACTTGCGCGACATCATTCGGTTTCATCGACGCGATGCGCTCACTGTTCCATGTCGTCTCGCAGACGATTCCGATCAGCGCGATGCCGAGGCCGGCATGGGCAAAGGCAGATCCCCAGGTCGAACGCGGAAGTCCGCGCGCGCGATGCAATGACGTCATGAACGGCGCTCGGAACAATTGCGTCCGCTCAACGATATCGCTCATCGCCCCCATCACGACGAAGATGGCGACGCCGATCATCAATGGCGCGAAGGCTCCGCCACCGCGCGTCCATGCCCACACCACGGCAATCGTCACCAGCGCGATGATGCCGGCAACCGTCAACCGCTGTGCCGCACCGAGAATGTCGCCGCGCTTCCAGGCCAGCAGCGGACCGAACGGCACTGCCAGCAACAGCGGCAGGAACAATGGCGCGAACGTCAGATTGAAAAACGGCGCGCCAACGGAAATTTTATCACCGGTGATCACCTCAAGCGCCAGCGGGTACAGCGTCCCGATGAACACCGTCGCGCAGGCCGTGGTCAGCAACAGATTGTTCAGCACCAGCGCGCCTTCGCGGGAGATCGGCGCAAAGAGCCCACCCTGCTTCAGGGTCGATGCACGCCATGCGTAGAGGCTGAGGCTGCCGCCAATGAACAGGCAGAGGATCATCAGGATGAACACGCCGCGAGCCGGATCGCTGGCGAATGTATGCACCGACGTGAGCACCCCGGAGCGCACGAGGAACGTGCCGAGCAGCGACAGTGAGAACGTCAGGATGGCAAGCAGGATCGTCCACACCTTGAGTGCGTCACGCTTCTCCATCACCACGGCGGAATGCAGCAGCGCCGTGCCGGCAAGCCACGGCATCAGCGACGCATTCTCGACCGGATCCCAGAACCACCAGCCGCCCCAGCCGAGCTCGTAATAGGCCCAGTACGAGCCCATCGCGATGCCGAGCGTCAGGAATATCCACGCCATCAGCGTCCACGGCCGCACCCAGCGCGCCCACGCCGCATCAATACGGCCTTCGATCAGCGCTGCCACTGCGAACGAAAACGAAATCGAGAACCCGACATAGCCGAGGTAGAGCATCGGGGGATGCACCGCGAGACCGATGTCCTGCAGGATCGGATTGAGATCACGACCTTCGATCGGCGGATTGGCAATGCGCAGGAACGGGTTCGATGTCAGCAGAATGAAAAGATAGAACGCCGTGCCGACCCACGCTTGCACCGCCAACACATGCGCGCGCAACGACAGTGGTAGATTATTTCCAAATGCCGCGACGAGAGCGCCGAAAAGCGCGAGGATCAGTACCCACAGCAGCATGGAGCCTTCGTGGTTTCCCCACACGCCAGTGATCTTGTAGATCAGCGGCTTCAGCGAATGCGAATTCTCGTACACATTCACCACCGAGAAATCCGAGGTGACGTGGAGATACGTCAGGGCAGCAAATGACGCCGCAGCGAACACGAACTGCGTGAGCGCGGTGGATCGCGCGACGTTCATCAGCGCCGGATCACGCAGGCGCGCGCCGACGACCGGAACCACCGCCTGGATCAACGCCAACGCCAGCGCCAAGACCAGCGCGTAATGTCCTGCCTCCGCAATCATTTCGCGGCTCCCTGCACACCGGAAGTTTTCTTTTCGTAGTCGTCCTTCCAGTGGCCTTCCTTCTTCAGTTCGTCGGCCACCGCCTTGGGCATGTAAGTTTCATCGTGCTTCGCCAACACGGTATCGGCCTTGAACACGCCGCTCGCATCGAGCGCGCCTTCGGAAATCACGCCCTGCCCTTCGCGAAACAGGTCCGGCAGGATGCCTTGAAAGGCCACAGGCACCGTGGCCTTGCCGTCCGTCACCTCGAATTTCACGTTGAGATTTTCGCCGCGCACCAGCGATCCGTTCTGCACAAGACCCCCCAACCGGAAGCGCTGCCCCGGAGCGATGTGCTTTTCAGCAATGGTTCCCGGTGTCGTGAAGAACACGATGGAGTCCCGCAGCGCATTCAGCACAAGCGCAGCCGCGATCGCGAGCACCGCGAGTGCGCCACCGATCATTGTCAATCGCCGCTGCTTGCGCGTCATCTGCATTCCTTTTGGAGCATCACGCACTCCGAAAGCCGTTGAGCATTTTTCGGCATCATGCTCTAGCCGTCCAGTCCGAGATTTTTAAGGCCATCGTTCAACTGCTGCAGACGCGCCGCGTCCTTGCTCACGGCCTGCCGAGCTTCGCCAAGTGCAGCCTGCGCCTTGTCATGCTCTCCAAGAACCGTGTAGGCGCGCACCAGCCGCAGCCATCCCTCAACATCATCGCCATTCTCTTTCAGGCGTGTGGCGAGACGATCCACCATGCCACGGATCATGGTGTTGCGGTCGCCTTCGCTCATACTTTTGGCGGCCGACATGTCCTCATCGGACAATTTGGGGGCCGCGACGCCGATGCGCTGCAGCGAGCTTTGCACCAACGACCGCCACGGCGCATCGGCAGGCGCATTCACCAGCATTGCACGCCAGATGTTTGCGGCTTCGGTGTTGCGACCATCCTGCTCCGCCGCAAGACCGATAAAGTAGCGGGCTTTCACTTCATTGGCATCGAGCGCGATCGCGCGCTCGAATTCCGTCTTGGCATCCGCCGTCACGATGCCGTTGGCGGCGCCAGCCACGGCTTCCCCGAGATCAGCACGGCGCGCGGCAGTTTCACCATTATAAGTAATCGAATTGCGGTAGGCGCGGACGGCATCATCGTAACGACCGAGCTTCACAAGCACCGGCGCCAGCACTTCCCAACCGCGGCCGTCGGCCGGATTGGCTTCGAGATGGGTTTCGACCTGCGCGACCAGCTTGTCCATCGACGCCGAAGCGATCGGCGTGCGCGACCGTTCCGCGAGCGGGAAATCGCCAAGCAGTGGCGACCCAAGTTGCGCATAAAGCACGACCGCGACCAAAGGCAGGCCGACCAGCGAGATTACGGCAACCGCGCGACGAAACGACATGCTGGTGGACGACGCGACATCCTTCTCGGCATCCGCCGCGGCGAGTAACCTGCGACCAATTTCGACCCGCGCAGCCTCCGCCTCGACCGGACCGATCAGGCCCCCCGATGCATCGCGCTGAATCTCGGCCAGTTGGTCTTTGTAGACCACCGTCTCACTGCCCTGACGCTCAGGCCGTCCCCCGCGTCCCAATGGCCATAGCACAGCGAAGACGGCTGCGGCGGTCATCAGTGCGAACACAAACCAAAGCGTCATTCATCAGGGTTCCGGTGGGTTGGCAGCACTCGAGGGTAAGACCTTGAATTTGCCAGCATGCGCCGGGTTACACCATGACTGGCTGGGGCGTGCAATTGACATTTCCGATACGGAACGGAGCGGTTTTTTCGCGCGAAATCAATGCGATTTGCGCCACCATAACACGCCAAACGAAGCCAGAGTGCCGATTCCGCGGAAAAACCACCGCGCCAGATCAGCTTGCTTTCGATTCCTTTTTAGGCTCGGCCGGCTTTACCATTTCGGCGGCCCTGCGCATCAACGACGCATAGTCCGGGCCGAACATGACGTCGCAGAATCGAATTGCAGCCTGCACCTGCATCAAACGGAAGGCCCGGATCGTTGGATTAAGGGCGCGCAGCGATTCCATGAGTGTCTGGGTGGCGCTCTCGACGTATTGCTGCAGTTCCGTGTAGGAGCGCAGGCTCGCTTCGTTGATCGCTAGTTCGCTGGCATAGTTGCGGCAGGTCGCGACGAAATCGATCAGCGCCGCCACTTCCTCGACATCGGCGGAATCGACCCGACTGTTTGCCGTTACGTCCTTGTCCGGACCTTGCCGCAGCAGGCGCCGCACCTTTCCGGGAACGCTGTCGATTTCCGACTGCAACGAATTCGCAATCTCGGACCGGATCGCCGTCAATTGACGACCCCAGGCTGAATCCGTGCGGATATCGAGTTCGGTGCGCAGGCCGCGCATGCCGTCATGAAGCGTCTTGAGGTGGTCCGACAGGTCCTTGAAGTGACCACGCTTGAGGTCCGAGCGCAGAGCCGCGGCCAACTGCGCCAGATCATGGATTGCCATGGTAACGGTGACGCCGAACGGCGTGCCGGCGACCCGAAGCTCATCGTCGGATGCCGCGACATAGATGCCGAGATGGATGATCTGCCATGGGGCCGGCAGACGGGGCATGACCAGTGACAGTGCGAATGGCAGCGTCTGCGGGGTCTGAAGCACCGGAAGATTTAAGAACCCCATGACCGATTTAATCTGGGACTCGGCGAAAGCCCGCATTTGTCCCGGCAATTTAGAATTCAGCGTATCCAGCGCATCGCGGACGCCCAGCACCGCACCAATCGACACGATATCCTCGGACACACTTTGCGATCCTATACGGGCCGCAGGGCGCTGACGCGCCCCTCCGCCCGAAGGTCCAGGCCCTGTGGCTTGTGCGATTGCCTCAGCCGCTGCCGTCTGCACGTCGCGAACCGCGCGCTCCAGTTCGGCCGCATCGCTCGTTCCCTTCAAAAACGCCTCAAAGGCGCGCATTTGATCGGGAATGCCCTCGTTGCCCAGCCACATCCAGACCGGCCCCAAGGAGGAGCGCCTGATCTGACCAGGTCTGACGGACGGGACATTGTCGACGAGAAACCGTTCGAGCGGGCGAAACACCAGCCGCATCGGATCATCGGTACGGGCCGCTGTGTCTTCGCTGGGGGCACGCACGATCTTGCGCAGCTCCCCAAGCACGAAATTCGCCACGGTTGCCTCTTCGCCGCGCTCAATGGAGCGCTCGAACTCACGCATCAGCAACGCCTGCGCGCTCGGCGGAAGCGCCCCGAGATACTCTCTCAACCGTTCAATCGACATAGGCTCACGCCCACCGCTTCCACCTTCGCGGGACGCCAAACCGGCACCCGTCGGTTGTCTTAACCGGGCCGCCGTTAATATCGCGTTGAAGAAACGAGGTTTTGGGAACCGATCTTGGCGAACCACCAGACGCGAATCGTCGACTTAAGGAACGTTTCCAACACATTGCCCTGTTAGGTGAATTTAGCTCCCCAATTACACTCCAGGCAGGGTCAACTCCGCCCGAAGACCTCCGATCGGCGCCGCACCAAGTTTGAGGTTCCCGCCGTAAAGCTGGGCCAGATCCGTCACGATGGACAGCCCAAGGCCGGAGCCGGGTTTGGATTCATCCAATCGCTGGCCGCGCCGCGCCACCTGGGAACGCTCGGCGGGGGACAATCCCGGGCCGTCGTCATCAACAATGATACGCAATGTGGGCTCGATCATCCCGGGTGCCCGCTCCGCGAGTACCTCGATGAACACCCGATGTTGCGCCCATTTGCAGGCATTATCCACCAGATTGCCGGCCATTTCCTCAAGGTCCTGACGCTCGCCCCGAAACCTGGCCCCGGGATGAACCTCGGTATCGATCTGCAGGTCCCGGTCGCGATGGATCTTCTCCATCGTCCGGCACAGCGCTTCGACCACCGGACCGACCTCGGTCACGGTCCCAATTGTCGTCACGCGCGCGGCAATACGTGCCCGCTCCAGATGATGCGCCACCTGCTCGCGCATGATGCCGGCCTGTTCAAGCACCTTCGCCGCGAAAGGATCGCCACGATTGATCGACGCTTCGTTGACGATCACCGATAGCGGCGTCTTGATCGCGTGCGCAAGGTTGCCGACATGGGTGCGCGAACGTTCGACAATGGCACGATTGGCATCGAGCAATGCGTTCGTTTCGCGTGCGAGCGGCGCGATTTCCTGCGGAAATTTCCCCTCGAGCCGTTCGGCATTGCCCGAACGAATGGCCGCGAGCGAATTTGAAATACGCTTTAGCGGTGCGAGACCAAACCGGACTTGAAAGATGGTGGTCAGCACGAGGCCGATGCTCAGCGCAGCAAACGTCACAGCGAGATAAAGATCGAACGTCTGGGTTTCTTCATCGATCTCGGTGGCATCGCCCGCCACCGTCGCCAGATATTTTCCCTCGGTACCGAGATCAACCGGCCGTTCCACCATGCGCAGACGCTGGTTTTCCGGACCATTCACATAGGCCAGGCGAACGCCCGACTGATTGAGTTCGATGCCCATGTCTTCGAGCTTGGGAAGCGTCGCATCCCAAAGCGACCGTGATGCGCGCACTTCGGGCTTCTCGCCATCGACGCGAGCCATGCGCCAGTACCAGCCTGATAAAGGCAACTCGAACAGAGGTTCGCCAAGCGACTGCACTGACCGGTCCGCTGATCGCCCTTGTCACTCTTGTCGTTGGGATCGTCCGGCTGTGCCGCTTCCGCGATCAAGGTGCGCAGGTAGAAATTGAGCCGGCGATCGAACGCGCGCTCGACCGAGCGATTGTAGAGCGACGACAGCGCGATGCCGGTGATAACGAGGATCAGTACGACCCAGGCCGTCGCCGAAACGAACAGCCGGGTCGCGAGTGAATTAGCGCGCATTGGGCGTGGGCGGCGGCGTCAGCAGATAACCAAGGCCCCGCACCGTCTGGATGATATCGACATCAAGCTTTTTACGGATGCGGCCGACGAACACTTCAATGGTGTTCGAGTTCTCGGTCGAAGTCCTGATCATAAAGGTGTTCGACCAGTTCAGTGCGTGACACCACGCGCCCCGAATGATGCATGAGGTAGGCCAGCAGCCGATACTCATGCGACGTCATCTTGATCGGATTGCCGTCGACACTCACGCGGTTGGTCCGAGTATCAAGCATCACCGGCCCGCAGGTCAGTTCGCTCTGAGCATGACCCGCGCTACGACGCAAAAGCGCACGAATGCGTGCCAGGACTTCCTCGAGGTGAAATGGCTTCGCGACATAGTCGTCAGCACCTGCATCGAAGCCCTGCACCTTGTCACTCCAGCGATCGCGCGCCGTCAGGATCAAAACGGGCATGGTGCGATTGTTGCGCCGCCAGGCTTCCAGCACCGAAATGCCATCCATCTTGGGCAGACCGATATCGAGCACCACTGCATCATAAGGTTCGCTATCGCCGAGGAAGTGTCCCTCCTCGCCATCGAACGCGCGGTCAACCACATACCCTGCATCCGACAAGGCTGTCGTGAGCTGGCGGTTCAAATCAGGATCGTCTTCGACCACGAGAAGGCGCAAGATGGTCTCCGCAGTTTGCTGGCCGGCAGGTCAAGCTCGCCGTAAGCTATCATGACTGGTTCGGCGGTGAATGATGGATGAACAACGCCGCCGCCGATATTACTTTTTCTTCATTACCGGCCTGGTATCCAGCATGCGAGCGCGTCCGGTCCGCCGGACCTTTTCCCAGCATCCTCCAGCGCCCGTCCGCCGATGTAGACGCCTAACATGGCGAATCGGAAGCCCCAGGAGCCGACAATCAACCCGTGGACGCTCACAACGGCATTGGCCAGCCACCGGACCGGCCAGCCAGAATTGACGGGCCAGACCAATCCACAATGCTGCACGCGTATCCCAGCTTTTGAGTTCCGCACGGTCGTTGCCTAGGCTGCCGCAACGCTTCTTTCCTCGAAGAACGCGACAGTGGCTTCGTTGGAATATTCATCTCGAAGCCAGCGAAATGGTGCAATAGCGGTTGATTTAGTTATAAGTCGCTGGGCGTCGCGTAGCGGCGCCTCCAGTTTCTTTTTATTGAAAGTGCCGACATGAGTGCAGAACAGCCGACGGAAGCCGAAATCAAGGCGATCCAGACAACCGCGAAATCAATGTTCGAACTTCTGATGAACCTGCCCTACCCCAGTCATGCTGCGAATGCGCTGTGCATCGCTAATGTTCTTTTGATCGAGAAGGCGAGCGATCCGTCAGGCAACAAGGCCGAGCAGGCCCGGGCCGTTGCAGCCGAGACCGGCCAAGCCATCTTCAACATGTGGTCGACGCGGAATCAAAAGGCTTAGGGAGTGCTTCGTCTTCCCGTCGTCAGCGTTGCAATCACTCTTGCTCTGGTTCATCCATCGCTCGCCATTACCGGAAGTGCATCGGTGCCGAGCGCGAACGTTGGCCACTCGGTGGTGACCGTGGTCGGTTCGCGCGGCAACGTGTGTACAGGCTCGCTGATCACACCGAACATCGTTCTGACTGCGGGGCATTGCATCACGCCGAACACGTCGTATCGCGTCGTCGACAGCACGACGCAGCCGCCTCGCCTGATCACCACCAGCAAGGTCGCGACGCATCCTCAGTTCAACATGCAGACGATGCTCGCGCATCGCGCCACCGCCGATGTCGCGCTCTTGTTGCTGCCGTCGCCTGTGCCGAAGACGGAACCTGCCCTGCTCGGTGTGCCGCGCGCACCTATCGCAACAGGCTCGCATTTCACGGTGGCCGGTATCGGCGTTACCGCGTCGGGCAGCGATGCCGGCATTGGCACTGTTCGTGCCGCGGGCCTTTCCGTAACGGGCCGTCCCGGCACCTTGCAGATGCGCCTCGTCGACCCCACGACCGACAACAAGCGCGGCGGCATGGGCGCCTGCACTGGGGATTCCGGCGCCCCGGTGTTTGAGGATCAGGACGGGCAATCGGTGATCGTCGGCGTGGTGAGCTGGTCGACGGGGCCGAACAATTCCGATGGCTGCGGAGGCCTCACCGGCGTGACGCCGCTGACACTCTATAAAGACTGGATCGTGAAAACCGCGCGAGGCTGGGGCGCAAAGTTGCTCAACTAGACTTGAACCCGTCGGCGTGTCGTTATGACCAAAATTATACTGATTTCCTAAAACCAACGGCTTTTTTTCAATCAGCAGCCCTTCATTCATCCAGTTGCAGGCGACAATGATAACCGAGCGAAAGCGCGCCGGATTCTGGCGAAGAGTCGTATCCTTTTGTGGTCGACAGCGTCATTGTCTTCCTGCCAATTCAGATTATTGCGGCTGCTCTGTTCGCATTAACTGCAGGATCCGTGCAGTTCACCAGCGCGATCCGCTCTACGACCGCATCGCGGGGACGGCAGTTGTTCGGGAAATTGCAACGAATTCCACCTGAACTGCTCAACTCCCGGCTCCGCGCGATATGACCATCGCCGGATGTCAGGCACTGATTGATCACGTCCGGAAAAACACGAACCAGACGATGGCCAGCACGAACACCGCCGCGATCGTACTCACAGTAAGCAAGGCGAGCACCGACGGCCCACGTTCTCCCTGTCGCGCTTCAGTCGGCGTTTCCACCACCCGGCGATGTTCTTCGACGTGTTCCACCTTTGCCATTGCGTCCTCATTGTCTTGTGCGTCGTGATTCACGCAAATGTTTGAGAAGCAACGCTCGGGGCTCGATGACGTTCCGGACGCACGCCACGCTTAGGCAAACAGCCCCTTGGTAATGGCTGCAACGCTTCGAATAAATCCTCGGCGCAAAATTTGGTTTAAAGCCAGCACTACGACAATTTGGGAAATCCCACAATCATCTCTAGTGCCTCGCCCTTGATCGCTCCGCTTGGCGCAACAGCTCGAGCGGCAACCAGGGCTTCGGCATGAACAAGGTGTTTTCCGGAATGCGATCGACGCCGTACCCCGATGTGATGATCACGTCGATATGCGGAAAGCGACGCCTCGCAATCTCGGCAAGTTCGACGCCCGACATCTCTCCTGCGAGTTCGACGTCGGTAAATATCACCGTAAGATCTCGGCCCGTTTTATCCAGCACCACCACCGCGGCTTCTGCGCTCCCACATTGAATGACATTCATTTCGCTTTCTTCGAAAATCAAACTGATGAGTTCCCGCTGCAGCTCATCATCTTCAACAACCAGTGCGGTATGCTTGAGAGCGCGTCCCATGATCACCTCCCTGTGATGTAAGGAAGAGCAATGTCTGAACGGCTGTGAAGTTCGAAAAAAAGCCGGACGCATGCAATTTTTGCATTGAAGCCAGAAACACGCAGGTTCCCTATTTCCGGAACCGGAACTCCTGACATGGCGTTGGCGTCCTGTAACGAGGTGCCCCATGAAAGAAACTATCGAACGAGTGATGAAAGCGTTCTCACAAAAACACGAACACATGACGCCCGAGCAAGAGCGAAAAGTGCGCGATGAGATATCCGATTTTGTCGCGGAGCTTCTTTCAAAGCGCGCTGGGCAACTCGCGAAATTTGGCGGAACGGAACCGCAGGTTTGAATTTTTTTTAATCGACCTCTTCGTTCTCACGAGAGAAATCCGCCCGCTTCTGCGATGTGGCTTGGCTTTCCCGAGAAGGAACGGAGTGCGGCCAAGCCTGTTTCCACCTGACAGCGTGGAGTACGGCGCATGACACCTCAAGAGTGTGTTCTGGACGCGGTTTTGAGAGCGCAAGGTATTTTGGCCGAATACGTTGAGCCCGGACCGCATGACTGCGAGAAAACCATCGACCGGCTGTTCGACATCTTCGACGATGAAAAGCTCTTGATCGCCGTCAACAAATTGAATCTGGATATGATCCAGCCGCAAATGAACAGCGGCGCCAGTGGACGGCCGACCAAAGCGAGCAGCTGATCGGTCTTCGTTCAATTCTTCTCGTCAACGAAATCAATTTCGTCACCGCCACTACGGATGTGATCGCGATCCGAACCGTCGTTCAACTCTGCATCATTAATGCGAGCGTTTCGGTCTTCCCGCTCCGCGTCAGCTATCGATAAGTTCGAGGCTCAGCGCGCGGTCCACAGCCTCCAAGAGCATCTCAGTGCCCTCGAGTGCCGCTTCGGTCTGGTCGGCGACAAAATCGCTGCAGGGCTGGGACAGAACATCGTTGAGCCGGTCAACGTCGGCGAGAAGCCTTGCCTTGGTCTGCAAAAGGGTCGTTCGATTGTCACTCATGAAAAGCACTCACAACAACACTGAAGATCGCGACTATTTATCGGACGCTCACTAGGCGCTCAATATGCTTTAGCTGACAATAACTTAGATGTGAAAGACATTATTAAGGATTGACCGAAGGACTTTCGCCCACACTCGATTCGTTCTTTGCGAACAAAATGGAGTCATTCCGTGAACCAAAGGAGTCGAACGGCTGCAACACTCACACGCTAGCCGGAAACCATGTCTCCAAGCTGTAATCGAAGTAGCGCGAGAAGCCCCTGCCGTCCCATTCATATTGCAGGTGACGTTCCTGCACCGGAATGCCGACGACGTCGGGCCAGAACGCCGCGACGCAGACGCCGCCCCCGTCCCGCACACTCGGATAAACCAGTCCGTTGCTGCCCGCCTCTCGCAACTCAAGCGCAAACGGCCGGCTATACGAATACGAGGACGCGTCCAATATCTGGCGGCGCGTCTTCTCCTCAAGCAACTCGACATCATGCAGATGCGCGTCGATCGCACCCAGCAGCACGCGCATATCTTCGCGGCGTGGCGGGTCCTGTGCATCCGCGGCGAAACGAGCGAAGTGATAGCCGGTCTCGCTGATCGCGGTCTGCAAGGTACGCGCGGCGTAATAAACACCGTAACTGCCGTTCGAAAAACGCGATCCCTGCCGGTTCACGTGGGTGAATGGCGCCATCACCCACGACGCCCCGTTGCCCGTAACCCTGCGTTCTGCCGGCACCAGCACGATCTCGCCGGTTTCGTCGCGCACGCGTGGATTGGTTGCCTGCTCGAGTTCGATCAGCACATTCCACACTGCCGGATTGTCCGAGATGCGCTCAAACAACGCGATCGGCGGATAGCGCGATGCAATGATCCGCCACGCCTGCGGCCACCGCACATGGGACGTCTTCACGACCACGGCGCGCGGGCCGCATCAATATAGGCCCTGACTACGGCAAGATCGGTGACATCGCCCGCCGCCATTCGGGCAAGTGGTGTCTGGCCACCGAACGCTTTGTTCGGGCGCGTGATCCAGGTGTCGGCGAGGCCCGCATCCGAATAGACGATCTGCAGTGCCTTCCAGATGCCCGCAACGTAGCCGATCCGGCGCAGCGTATCGTCCGGCACCCGTGCGGCCTTGCCGCTTTTCCATTGAAAGAAGGTGCGTTCGGCCGGGTTACCGAGGATACGGCGCGCGTCGCTGTTGCTGACGTTCCAGCGGGTCATGATCTGGAAAAATCCTTCCAGCGCGAGACCATGGCGGTCGACATGCACGACGTCCTGGGGCTTACGCAGAACCGCAGTCATGTGGCAATCTCCTGCATTATTGCAGAAGATAGGAGCCATCCTCTCTGGCGTCAATCCGCGGCTTGAGAGATTATATTCCTATAATTGTCTCCCGTGACGCCGATCGGACCGCAGCCGCTTAATCGAGATCCCAGCGCTCAGTGGCGAACTGCACTCATTCTGCCATCGCGGCCGCGCCGGCAGCTTTGCCGGGGCCGGCGAGCGGGCGTTCTTCCATCAACGCAATCAGTATGGCGGCCGAGCCGAGCAACACGGCCGCCGCCGCGAACACGTAGCGGAAGGCAGCTGTCATATCGTCCGCAGCGATGCCTTGGCTGGCGCTTACATGATGCTCCGCACCAATCGAGAGATGAGAACCGAGCACCATCAGCAGGATCGCGGTAAACGCTGCAACTGTGAAGGAGGCCATCAGCGAACGGAAGAAATTCATCGCGCCGGTCGCGGTGCCGACCTGCGCGCGCGGCACTGCATTCTGGATCGACACCACACTGACGGGAAACACAGTGCCCAGTCCGATGGCAAGCACCGAGAGAAGTGCCAGCATCTGCCACAGCGGTAGCGGCGTCGCGAGCGCCAACGTCACCGCGGCGCAAGCTGAAACCGATGCGCCACCGATTGCCGCGCGCTTGTAGTGCTTCGTAACAGTCATCGCCCGGCCGGCCGCCCATGCGCCCAGCACTGAGACCGCAACAAGCGGAATGAGCGCGACGCCTGCTTCACTCGCCGACAACCCGTAAACGACTTCGTAGTAGAGCGGCATGTGCACGGTGAGACCGATCATCGCGCCAATACAGCAGCCCCCGGCCACCATCGCGAACGGCACCACTGATCCAGCCAGCAACGGAATTGGCAGGAACGGTTCTTCGGTGGTCCGCGCGTGCCAGACGAACGCCATGCCGAGACATACGCCGGAACCGATCATCGACAGGATTGTCAGCGACGCCCAGGCAAACCGGTTGCCGCCCCATGTCAGCACCAGCATAAAGATAACGGCGGAGGCCATCAGCAGCAGGCCGCCGACCCAGTCCACCTTGCGCTTGCGATGGAAGACCGGGATCTTCCCCATTTTCGGCAGCAACAGTGCAAGCGACAGCGCACCAAGTGGCAGGTTGATCCAGAAGATCACCGACCAGTGCAGATGCTCCGCAAACAAGCCGCCGAGAACCGGACCACCGATACCGGCCGCAACCCAGACCGAACTGAAATAGGCTTGGTACTGGCCTCGTTCACGCGGCGAGACCACGTCGGAGATGACAGTCTGCACCAAGGGCAGGATACCGCCGCCGCCAATGCCTTGCAGTGCGCGGGCGAGAATCAGAATCAGCAAATTCGGCGCAATGGCGCACAACACCGAACCGACCAGGAACAGCGTCATCGACGTGATGATCATCGCACGGCGGCCGTAGATGTCGCTCAGCGTACCGTACACCGGTGCAACCGCGGTGGACGACAGAAGATAAGCGGTGATCACCCACGACAGATTCGTCACGTCCTGGAACTGCCGTCCGATAGTCGGCAATGCGGTGGCGACAATGGTCTGGTCCAGCGCGGTGAGAAACATCGTGAGCATCAGGCTCAGCAGAATGGTCCGCACTTCGCTTTTGGTCAGCGCCGGCGCCGGCGAAATCGGCGGCGCGTCGCTGAGTTCGATCACTTCGGTGGGGAGGTTTGAAACGTCGTCCGGCGTTCCGGTGTCCTGCGTCTGATCCGCGTCAAAACGCTGTCGATGAGTCTCGGTCATGAGCCTGGGGTGAGAGGCTGGAAGAATGGAAATATTCTGAGAAATGGCTCGCGCGCAGGCGCGACGAACTAAAATCATCAGGAATTGCAGTTGGTTTATCCTGTCCAGCGCGCCTTCATAAGGCACACGAGTGCATGGGTGCACCGCGCTGATTGACCATCACATTATTGGGACGTATCCGCCGACGGTTTAGCGGGATGTCGGCCGCTTTTTCAAACGCGCGCGCTTCGGCAACAACGCCGGCCACTGCACGATATGATCTTCCAGATCGGCTTCTTCGACCTCGTCTTCGGTGCCCCACACCCTGCCCCGCACCGAGACCCCTGCCTCATGAACAGTGTTCGGATCACCAGAGATGAGCGGGTGCCACCAGTACAGATCGCGCCCCTCGGCCACGAGTTTGTAACCGCAGCTCGGCGGCAGCCAGTTCAACGTCCGGACGTTCTCCGGCGTCAACCGCACACAGTCGGACACCTTGTCCGACCTGTTGGGATAGTCCTTGCAGGCGCACAATCCCGCATCAAGCAGCGCGCAGGAAACGTGAGTGAAGTAGATTTTCCCGGTGTCCTCGTCCTCGAGCTTCTCCAGGCAACAGCGCGCGCATCCATCGCACAGGCTTTCCCATTCGCTGTCGGACATCGCCTCCAACGTCTTGGTTTTCCAGAAATATTCACTCTGGGTTGATGGCGGCCGTGGCCGGGTTGTCATAGCTTGGAACTCGTCGGGCCATAAGTTGGCGTTAGCTTTTCAGGTGCTTTATGAACCTTGATAGCGGATACGCAAGCCGCAAGACGTGAGAGGCTTTGTTCCTGCCCGCGAAAAAGGCCGGGACAGCATTCACGCTCGTGATCAAAAAACCAACAGGACCATTGGTTTATAGCCTATGGTCGGCTAGAAGATGGCGGATTCCCAGAGGCTGAAATCGCCTTCGGGATGCCGCAAATTGACGAGCATCGTTATCACCAACGCTTTTCATTCGGCGATTTATCCGTCGCGTCATTGATCAAGGGTTCCGGTGCGCCAGATCGTACCAAGTCAGTGGAAAAGAAAAATCCGGCACTTCCTGCTGGACCTCGACGCGCGCATCGATTCGACGCTTTTTTCGTCGGCTGTCGGCTTGCGCGAATTGTTCGAGCGCTACTCGACCTTCATGGACAGGTTCTATGTCGGGCGCTGGAAGCGATGGGTTTTGGTCGAACCCCTTTCCGAAGCGGCAACGATCGGCCTTGGTGGTCTGATCTTGATGCTGGCGTTGGCGTTGCCGGCGTTTCGCGAAACCTCTGACGACGATTGGCTGAAGAAATCCGATCTCGCGGTGACATTTCTCGACCGCTACGGCAATCCGATCGGCAACCGCGGTATCAAGCATAACGACTCGATTCCGCTCGAGGAATTCCCTGACCACCTGATCAAGGCAACGCTCGCCACGGAAGATCGGCGCTTCTACGATCACTTCGGTATCGATATCGCCGGTACTGCGCGCGCGTTGATGACCAACGCCCAGGCCGGCGGCGTGCGGCAAGGCGGCTCCTCCATCACCCAGCAGCTCGCCAAGAACCTGTTTCTCAGCAACGAGCGCACGATCGAGCGCAAGGTGAAGGAAGCCTTCCTCGCCATTTGGCTGGAAACGCGCCTGACAAAGAACGAGATCCTGAAGCTCTATCTCGACCGCGCCTATATGGGCGGCGGCACTTTTGGCGTGGACGGCGCGGCGCACTTTTATTTCAACAAGTCCGCGCGCGACGTGAACCTCGCGGAAGCCGCAATGCTTGCCGGATTGTTCAAGGCACCGACGAAATACGCGCCGCACATCAACCTGCCCGCGGCACGCGCACGCGCCAACGTCGTGCTCGACAATCTGGTGGATGCCGGCTTCATGACCGAAGGTCAGGTGTTCGGTGCCCGCCGCAATCCGGCCACCGCGGTCGATCGCCGCGACGAAAACTCTCCGAACTACTATCTCGACTGGGCGTTCGACGAGATGAAGAAGCTCGTCGAGACGTTTCCCAAATCATACACCGAGCGCGTGTTCGTCGTCCGCACCGCTATCGACATGAACGTGCAGCGCGCCGCGGAGGCCACTGTCGAAAACCAGTTGCGTCAGTTCGGCCGCGACTATCACGCCACTCAGGCGGCCGTCGTCCTTGCCGATCTTGATGGCGGTGTGCGTGCGATGGTCGGTGGTCGCGATTACGGTGCCAGCCAGTTCAACCGCGCGACTGACGCGATGCGCCAGCCCGGCTCATCGTTCAAGCCTTACGTCTACACCACCGCACTGCTGAACGGCTTCACGCCCAAATCCATTGTCGTGGACGGACCGGTCTGCATCGGCAACTGGTGCCCACAAAACTACGGCCGTTCCTATTCGGGAGCGGTGACCCTGACGCAGGCCATTACGCGTTCGATCAACGTCGTTCCGGTCAAGTTATCGATTGCGATCGGCGGCAAAGGCGGCCCGAAGGCCGGCCGCGCCAAGATCGTCGAAACCGCACGCAAGTTCGGCATCAAGGCGCCCTTGCCGGATACGCCGTCGCTGCCGATCGGCGCTGACGAGGTCGCCGTGCTTGAGCACGCCGTCGCCTACGCCACCTTCCCCAACAAGGGCAAGGCGGTCGTCCCGCACGCCGTTCTTGAGGTGCGGACCGGCGCTGGAGACCCCGTCTGGCGCTTCGATCGCGACGGCAAGAAGCCGACGCAAGCCATCCCGGCGTCGGTCGCTGCCGACATGGCGGAAATGATGAGCCACGTCGTCGACGAAGGCACGGCGCGACGCGCGCGTCTTGACGGCATTCCCGCGGCGGGCAAGACCGGCACGACCAATGCCTTCCGGGATGCATGGTTCGTCGGCTATACCGGCAACTTCACCATGGCGGTTTGGTACGGCAATGACGACTACTCATCCACCAACCGCATGACCGGCGGCTCCCTGCCCGCTCAGACGTGGCACGATATCATGGTCGTCGCGCACCAGGGCGTGGAGATCAAGGATCTGCCTGGCGTTGGCGCAGGCAAGAAGCTTCCCGAGTCAGAAGTAGCGGCGGCAAATGCAAAAGCTCCCGAAATCAGCCCCGGCCCACCGCCGATCCTGACCCGCCGCGGTGCAAATGTCCTGGTGCGGGTTGAAAAAATGTTCGACGACGCTGCAAAGACTGTAGGCGTCTCCGGCAAAACGTCATTAAACGATGCAGGGAAGCCGGCGTCTTCCAGTGTGGCTTTCCCGGGCAACTTCGCGTCCTCGGATCTGCCCACGGCGGCCGCGCCGCTCCGAAAGAACTGACCGCCCTCATGATGGCGCCTCACTCGTGCGACTGATTTTTATCACCCTTTCGTCGTTGCTCATCGCAACCGTTGTCGGCCTGGGCGCGACCTGGGTGACCTCGACGCGTGGCGTCAATGTCGGCACCATCACGATTGGTGCGTGGACAGCGCGACCGAAAACCGGCACCAGCGACATCGACCCCTACTCGCGCGCATCGATCGCCCGGAGTGGCGAATTGCCGGTCGGCACCGGCGATGGCGTCACCTTCAGCACGACCAAGGATGATGCACAACGCCGTCTCGACGGACGCTGCGACGTCCTCGTGAAAGGCGTTACGCCAGCGGCGCGTTTCTGGACGCTGACCATTTACGACATGAAGGGCCAACTCGTGGCCAATGCGCTTCAGCGCTACGGCTTCACCAGCCAGGAAATCGTACGCGAGTCCGATGGTTCATTCCAGATACGGATATCTTCGCGTTCGCGCGCGGGAAACTGGCTGCCGACAGCCGGCCTCGACCACTACATCCTCGTTCTGCGGCTTTATGATACGCCGGTCGGCGTCGGCACGCGCACGCAGAAGGATGCGCCAATGCCTTCCATCACCACGGTGGGATGCTCATGATCCGCTGGCTGTTCGCAATTCTCGGCGGCATTTTGCTGGGCGGAGTTGTCCATCTCGTCAGCGTGCTGGTATTGCCGCGCGTGGCGACACTGGACGCGTATTCCCGGCTCGCCCCGATCACGAAGCTCAACGCTGTCACAGCCCTTCCGGCTGCCGCGCCGAGCAGCGCGCCGATGCCTTTCATGGATCCTGCTTTCGCAACTGCTGCCTGCCGCTACGATCTTTCGGACGGGCCGATCAAGCTGACCGTGCCGGTCAGTCAGGCCTATACATCCGTGTCGTTCTACACCCGTAACGACGTCGCCTACTACGCGATCAACGACCGCTCGGCCGGACGACGCGTGATCGAACTCGACCTGATGACCGAAGCCCAGCATGCAGAATTGCCGGAAGACGAGGATGTCACCGCCGCCGACAGGCTCATTATCGATTCCCCGACGACTACGGGCATTATCGTGATGAAAGCCCTGGCAGCGGAGCCAGGCTTGATGCCGCAGGCGCAAGCCTCGCTCGCCGCATCGACCTGTCGCGTGCAGGCCGAGCCGGCGCCGGCGAAGTAGCCATTTTCTCAAGGTCGACTAAATGATTTGGCGACGTTGCGATGCTAAGTTGCAGCGATGGACGACCACATCGCTTACCCGCCTCTTGCAGCCGAAGGCACAAGCCCATCAACGCCTGCCGGGCCCGACGGCCTCATGGTGTTTGACGGCGTTTGTAACTTTTGCTCCGGATACGTACGGCTGGTGCTGATGATGGATCGCAAGGGCGTTATTCGCTTCACTCCGGTCCAGTCCGCATACGGAAGACAGCTGTGTGAACAGCACGGCGTCGACCCTGACGATCCCTCAACTTTCCTGTTTTTCGAGAATGGAAAACCTTCGGGAGGTAGTGACGGAATGGCGGTGATGCTGTCACGACTGCCAATGCCTTGGCGGGCGCTGCGTATGCTTACCGTTATTCCACGGCCAATTCGGAACACTGTTTATCGGTGGACCGCTCGCAATCGCTACCACCTGTTAGGCAGACGTCGCGAATGCATGATCCCACCTCAACATGTGCGTCAGCGTTTCGTCACTGAGCCGCCGGGTTCCTAGATGATGCGTCGCATTCTGCTGGTTGGCGCAACGGGAGCATTCGGAAGCCGTCTCGAGGCTCTGCTGGCGACATTCGCGAATATCGAGCTTGTGCTTGCCGCGCGAGGATCCGCATCGCTGATCAAACTGCGCGACAATCTTGTCAACCAGAACCCAGCCGCCCACGTCGCCGTCCAACAGTTGACAGATCGCACCCGGAAAGCATTGCTGACATCTCGCCATGGCTCGTCATCGACGCGGCAGGCCCCTTTCAGGATAGCGACTTTGGCCTGGCGCAAGCCGCCATTCGCTATGGCGCGCATTACATAGACATCGCCGACGCAAGAGCTTTTGTGGCGAATTTTGCGGAGGCTCTTGATACACAGGCACGCGCGGCGGGTGTTCTCGCTATCACCGGAGCAAGCTCCACCCCTGCTCTCTCCCATGCGGCGTTGACACCTCTGGTGGCGAACTGGAGTCGTCTCGATAATATTGTCGTTGCAATTTGCCCCGGGGCCAATGCACCGCGCGGGCTTTCAGTCATTCAGGCCATTCTCTCCTACGCTGGGCGACCCGTCCGCATTTTCAGCGACGGACACTGGATGACCTCGCACGGATGGTCTAAAGCGCGCCGGCTCGATATCCCGGGTCTTGGACGGCGATGGGCGTCGCTCTGTGAGACGCCCGACCTCGACTTGTTGCCCGCTCGTTCCCTGTGCAACAGAGCGCCCTCTTCCTGGCGGAATCGAACCGGCCTTCATGCATCTCGGGCTCACGATATTAAGCTGGCCTGTGCGGTGGGGTCTCACGGCGTCACTGAAACCATTGGCGCGAACATTGCGCACGGCCGCCGGACTTTTCGACAAGTTCAGCTCTGACTGCGGCGGAATGCTGGTGCAGGCATCCGGCACCGATAGCAATGGTCAGCAGATCGTTGCTCGCTGGTCTTTACTGGCCAAGGACAATGCAGGTCCGAACGTGCCGATTGCTGCTGCGGCAGCAATGGTGCGGGCACTTCTGGAAAAGCGGGAAACACGGATCGGTGCACAGGCCTGCGTTGGTCTGCTCTCGCCAGAGGCCATCCTCCACGAATTGCGACATTTGCCGATTTCCACGCGAACAGACGAAGCGTGGCCCGATCATCCCACGCTGTTTCGCCGGCTATTGGGCCAGCATGCCGACGGTCTTCCACAAGCCGTCAGAGCCATTCATGATCAGAAACTTTCCGGGAGTTTCACCGGCGACGCCATCGCACGATCAGGCCGTGGATTGTCGGCTCGCATCTTGCGATGGGTCGTGAGATTGCCGAGGAGCGGTCGTTATCCTGTTGCCGTCCAGATTTCTCCAGACAAGACCGGAGAAACATGGACGCGTCGGCTTGGCCAGGCAAGTTTCAGTTCGCGCCTCCGGACCACTTCACAAATGAGTTCGTTCGAAGAGCGCTTTGGCCCGCTAAGATTTACGTTCGATCTGGACCGGACCAAGCGCGGTGTTAACTGGCAATTTCTCCGCTGGTCGTTCCTGGCCATCCCGCTTCCCGCCTGGGCCGCACCAAAAATCAGAGCCACGGCTGAAGACGCGCACAACCAGTATCGATTCCGCGTTGCCGTTTTGCATCCATGGCTCGGATTGCTGTTTGCCTATCGCGGGACACTCCTGGTCGACCAGCAGCGTCCCGCTGCTTCGCATGAGTTATGACGCTACGCGCGGAAAGATCTCCAACGTTCCGCGATAAATCATGTCGCCCGCCACATAAAGAATGACTGCAAGGCCGACATAAGCGATCCAGCGATGATTTTGCAGCAGCCGTGCGATGAACGACGCTGCAACGCCCATCATCGCGATGGAAAGCGCCAGACCAAAAATCAGCACCATGGGATGTTCGCGCGCTGCTCCCGCGACGGCCAACACATTGTCGAGCGACATCGAGACGTCGGCGATAACGATTTGCCAGGTGGCTTGAGCAAGCGTCTTGCGTGGCGCCTCGCCTGTGTCTGCCGTCATAGGCATGCCTTCGGCGACGGCCATCTCAGCATGTTCAGCCGAGACGCGCAGTTCCCGCCACATCTTCCAGCATACCCACAGCAACAAAATTCCGCCCGCAAGCAACAAGCCGACGATTTGCAGAAGCTGGGTGGTCAATCCTGCGAACAAAATTCGCAGCAACGTCGCGGCCGCGATGCCAATGAGGATCGCCTTGCCACGCTGTGCCTGTGGCAGGCCGGCGGCAGCGAGCCCGATGACAATGGCGTTGTCACCGGCGAGAACAAGATCGATGAGAATGACCTGAAAAAGTGCCGTCAGGACGTCAGCGCTGAGAAAATCAAACATATGCCGGGCTTCCCTTGTTGAGGAAGAGCGGCCTCCTATCGCAGGCTTGTATATGAGGCACCACGGACACGCTTCGCGATATCGACCACAAGCCGAATATCGGTTCACGCGCCGCACGCTTGTGCCGCATATCAGAAAGGGGCCACTCCAACTGAATTCCAGTCCGACATCGCAGCCTTGTGGCTGCCAGAGGGGCCCGGCCTGGTAGGTGTTTTAGTATCTCCTGCTATTGCGTGTTGGGTTGACGTTCAAACAGATGCTCGAACAATTGCGTGACCTGATCAGGCTCTCCGAGCACCGACGCGGCGCATCCCGTCATGACAAGTCCGCCTGCGACATCCCAAAGTGACAGGTTGTCCGGGTTCTCTTCAGTCCTTATTGACCAAGCCAAGGCGGCTGCAATCGCTGCACCTGAAAAAAGCAGAACGCTGAATGCGGGCAGAACGAGTTCCATTTCTAACGTACGCACGATCAGAAAGGCGGGAACCGCTACGGCAACGCTCAGCAAGATCAACAGTCCGACGGACTGGGTCGGATGAAAAATTCCATCGATCTTGTGTTTGATGGAACCACTCACTCCGTGCCTCTTCAAGTAATCGTACCGTAAATCTGACGCGCATCCCGATCACATATTCATGATCTCGATATGGAGAAAACAACCGATCGCGCATTGAAACAACGCGACTTTCAGCCGCATGTTCTCGGCAACGTTTAGCGGATTCGATTAGCCACCAACGCGAAGCGCGCGGCCGACGACTGCGGGAGCACTTGTCCATGCAGCCGACGCTCGCTCTGATAGTTGCGCGATCAGACGATCCGCATCTGCGGCCATGGCATCAGGTGCATGAATCACGAGTCGCTCCAGCGCCCATCGGTAAGATGACACGCGCTGCTGCAAGCATTGTTGCGCCCACTGCACCACCAGAACGTTTTCGCGCATGCGAGCCTGAGCGTCATCGCGTTCGCGCGGAGACAGCTCGGTAATATAGCTCAGAGCTTTGTTCCGCTTAATATCGAGATCGTTGACGCGCTCTGCGACCGGAAGCAACTGATCAAGCATGTAGCCATCATTGCGGACATCCTCGATCAAGCCGGCATAGGCCGAAACCTGCGAACGATGTGGCTCATCGATCATTCGGCGCCCGTAGAGCGTACGATCGAAGATAACCTTCTGGCGCCACGGTGCCGGGAACGGTTTGTAGTCCCCGAATACTGCTTTCCAAGCCGGGCGCGAGTGCGGCGGTTCGATAAAATAATATGCGAAATCACGCAGCGACCGCTCGTAATCGGTCAACTGGAATTGCGAGGGGAGACCGCCGAGGCTGGTCGTTGCTTCGACACCGACCCAACTGTGCATGTCCTCATGATAGAAGGTCGACCGCGTGCGACCGAAATCATCACCTGGGCAAGCCAGGCTCGCAACAAACGGCAGAAGATAAAGTGGATTGCACATTGTGGCCCGGCGCTAAATGTTGCGGATCCGGCGTCATGCGCCAGGACTAGTCTGACTGGTTTCAGGAGCGCGCCCTGCGCTTGCGTCGACGCCGCGTTGTCTTTTCATTCGGACCGCTGTCGCCACACGCTTCGTCCGCGTAGCGCTCGATTCGAACGACGGGAAGGATCACGATTGTTGCACTTCCCTCACGCGGTATCGCGTACGCGCCTTCCCCGTCGCGTCGCACAGCAGCGCCCGCCGGGAATTCAACGATAGTGCCCATATCAACCACTCTCTGCTGGCCGCCCCCCTAACCCTTGCAGGGCCTGCGGCACACAGTCATTAAGGACAAACGTGGTTAACGGGTTATTAAAGAGCGCGCGATAACGTCAGGTTAACTTTTAACTTCGGTTGCGCACTCAGCATGACGGCACCTGTGATCCCTAATGGCCTCGATGGCCTCATGAATTTGTCCCGACGCGAGGGAGTCGATATTCGTCCGACGCTCTTGCGCGTGCTGACCGACCTTTATGTCCAGACGAGCGACCATACCCGCGACGAGGAACGGCAATTCGTGGAACTCGCGTCCCGGCTGATCGATGAGGTTGATGACGCGACGCGCGCAGCCGTGAGAGCCCGCTTGTCGATCTATCCGCAGACGCCAACTCCGCTGATATGGAAGCTGAGACTGAAACCGCCTGCGACATCACACACGAATCAATCGAGTCGGACGCACGAGACCATCGTCAGCCACCCGCCCCAGGACGAAATATTCGAAATCGACGTGGAAACGGATCTCGATGATCTCGAGATCGTATCCGAACCAGAGGTCCGAATCGCGCCGACGCTGGCCATGCAGCCCGAAGATGCTTCAAAGCTGATCGACGTATTTCTGGCGGCAGGACGGAGCGAACGCAGCAGAATGCTGTACGGACTTACGGATGCGCCGCTCAAGCCATCCCCAAGGATCGATCCACGGCGTGCAGGGCGAGCCATCGTTCAGCTCGAACAGGCCGCAATGGCTGCCGATGCGGCGAGTTTCACCGCAGAGCTTGCCGACTCCTTGATTTTGACAGCACGTGTTGCAACGCAGATCGTCAACGACGCAGGGGGCGAACTGCTCGCCTGTGCTGTCAAGGCGCTCGGCATGCCGTCCGACGTGTTTCAGCGTGTGCTGTTGTTCCTCAATCCGACACGTGGCTCGTCTGTGACGGATGTCTATCGGCTTGCCCGCCTGTACGATACGATCAGCGAACGGGCTGCCTTGATCATGTTGACCGCATGGCGCGGCGCCTCAGTCGCAGCGACGCGCGCAAAATATCGCCCCGCCCTTTATGATGACGAACGTCAGCGTGTCCGGTCGACTTCAGCAGAAACGCGCCCAGCAACCCAGCCGGGGGGGACGACCGTGCCACGCGATGTTTCCACGGGGCCATCAAGGCGTTAGTCAGTTTTTGGCAAGATCGAGGAAATGCCGCGCTGCCTTGTCCTCGATCTCGACGATCCAGACATCCGGGTCAAAGCTGACCTCCTTTGCCAGGCGCGCCTCGATTGTCTGTTCTTCAACAGGCTGGGGCGGTGACAGCGTGAACACACGCTCAATTGGCCGGCTGTCGTCATAGGCTGTTTGTGGCGCGGGTACGAACAGCATTGCAGTCCCGTCCATCAAGGCGAGTTTGACGAAAACGGCGCCCGCCTCCTCGGCGCCGCGCCTGCGGACTGCGCCGAATACGCCTTCGCTTTGACATCGCCGCAGGTAGCCTGCAACCCAGATGGATGATTTTAGACGGGACATTCTATGAACCGGTTGAATACGAGGCAACGCCCCGTGAATCGTATCGTGGATGATGCGACGTTGGCAGCATATTTGACCCTGCTGACCTGAATTCTCACGTCGCGCCTCTGCCCATATGTCGCCGCGGGCTTCGGGGCACGACCATAACTCACATGAGCGCAGGAAGAACACGGCGCCTGCGTCGAGGGCTCGGCCACCCAATTCTGACCGAAAGATCGGTCCCCGAGGACTATTCGATCGGGCGACCGGTCAACACCACCAAGTCCTTGATGAGACGATCTGAGAGCTGGCCGGTGACGGGCAGCTTGCGATCCCGCTCGAACTTCTGAATAGCCGCCTGGGTGTCAGTCCCGATCACACCCGTCGGCTTGAGTTGACCATAGCCATACTCGGTCAGCGCGCGCTGCACGGCTGCAATACGACGTGTCGAATTGATCAGATCACCAACAGGATCTGCGCGTGTAGCAGGGCTTACCGCTGGGGTTCGTGATGCGTTGGAAGGCGCCGTGACCGCTTTCGCAGGTAGCGGTGCAGGATCAGCCGGCTTGAGATCGGCAGGCCGAGGCTCGGCCTCAGTCGGCCGCACCCGCGGCAGCGGTGCAAGCACGGGAGCCGGTGATATGAACGCAGTGCCGAACATCGGCGACGGATGGCGCCCGGCTTGCAGAAACAGTGCATTGGTGACGATGGCGATGACAGCAGCCAGTGCGGCTGCAGCCGCAACCGTATCCTTCGGGCTGTGAAGCAGCACGCGCATGATCAGCCCGCGCTCGGGCTCAGGCGCGACGACCGCAACCGCCGCGGCACGGCGGCGACGAGGCTTCACTTCATCTGTTGAAATCCGTTTAGGCACTTTTCTTCACCTGATATTCTTGTATCTGGACGCGCTGCGTGGGCGCGAGAGTTGCAACATTGCTCGAGTTGCTCAGGACCGGCGGCGTAAAGACCAGCGGCAGCGCAACGGTGACCGTGGTGCCTTCATCGATCTTGCTGTCGACGGTCATGTCCCCACCGTGCAGGCCCACCAGGCTCTTGACGATGGATAGACCCAGTCCAGTTCCTTCATGGCGACGTTGGTAAGTCTTGCCTGCCTGGAAAAATGGATCGCCAAGCCGTTTGATATCTTCGGCTTCGATGCCGACACCAGTATCGATGACACGTACCATCAGGCGTGGTCCTTCAACCACCGCCGTAACCGTCACCGTGCCACCGCGTTCCGAAAACTTGATGGCATTGGACAACAAATTCAGGATGATTTGCTTGAACGCACGTGGATCACCATTGATCTGCGGCAAATCCACGGGAGCGCGGGTGACCATATCGATGCCGCCTTCGCGCGCCTTGAGCACCATCAAATTGCAGCAACTGACGAGCGATTCACGCGGCGAGAAGAGCTCGTGCACGATTTCAAAATTGCCGCTTTCCATCTTCGACATATCGAGAATGCCATTGACCACCGATAGCAAATGCAATCCCGATTCGTTGATGAGCTTGGCGTATTCCTTACGGCGCGCTGCGTCGATCATCATCTCATCTTCATGGACGATCATCTCCGAGAATCCGATGATCGCGTTCAGCGGCGTACGCAGCTCGTGACTCATTGTGGCGAGAAAGCGTGATTTTGTTTCACCTGCCCGTTCAGCCTCGTTCCGAGCAGTTTCGAGTGCCTGCTCCTGAACCTTGCGTTCGGTGACATCGCGCATCACAGCAACAACTTCGACGCCTTGCTCCGCATGCGGCCCCGAGATGACGTCGATCGGACGGCAGCGCATTTCGATCCAGATGAACTCGGCAGCCTGGGTCCGCCCCTCCGCGCCACGGGCTACATCACGCCTGACTCGAAACTCAACGCTACGCTCGCTTCCACTGCGCGCCGCTCCCGACAACGCCGTCAAGTACGAAGGGCGATCCGCGACGTGGACGCGATCGAACAATCCATGTTCCAGCAAACGTGTCGCGGGTGCCCCCAGCAAAGCTTCCGCTGCGGGAGAGATGAACTGGATCGCGCCGTTGCGGCTGTGTCTGGAAATGACGTCGCTAATATTGCGGGCCAGAAGACGATAGCGTTCTTCTTCGTCATCAAGCAGCTTTTTGCTGGTACGAGCGAGGGACTCGGCACCGAATGCAAGAGCCGCCGCATACATCGTCGCCGTCGCAATGCCGACGGTTGCAAAAAATGAATTGAAGTGCGCCGGTACTTTCGAAGCCGGCAAGATGCCGAATGACTCAATGGCAACCAGAGCCAACGCACAGCCGAGCGCAAGTATAACGGCTACAGCAACGATGCGACGTGACGCCGATAACGCAGCTTCAAGCGGAACGGCGATGAGCCAGATCGCGGCAAACGATGAAATGCCGCCGGTGTTGATGCAAAGGATCAGCACGACCGCTGCGAGCGACGTCGATGAAAGAATATGAGCGCTTTCGTAGTGACCGGTCCGCGAGAGATAGTACGATATTAGGATCGGCACGATCAGCCACGCGAATGCCATGACTTCAATGACGCTCGGCGCACCGCGAACGGCGAGATAAAGCGGAAGCGAAGCAAGCGCAACCAGGCTGCCCAGCAACCGGGGGGCGATAAAGGCGCGATGTCGCGCGCTTGTCATCGCATTCTGCCTTGCTGACGGATGCAGCAGGGTATCCAAGTGGTCCCGTAGGATGGCAAACACTGTCACGCTTTAATACTCACGTTCGGCTCCACGTCAGCGACGCGCACCGGAACGCCCCCTTTTTTCGTTGCGGGATGCTGTCAGAGCGAACTTAAGCGAACGCTAAGGCACGCGGCCAATCGCGATTTGCAGCCGCTGGACATGCGATTTTGCGAGCAATCGGCATTGCATTTGCCGAGAATGGTGAACGCGAAGTTTCCACGCTGCGGCCGATATGGTTTCGAAATGGTGGATAACGCGCTCGCGGCGATCATATCGGCGCCTTACGGCGTTCTTAAAGAACCGCGCACCAATCAATTGAAAATTTACGCCAAATGAAACGATTCGAATTTTACGAAAATTGAAGGTGGCCAAATCACCGGGGATTTAACTGGTCCTGCTAAAGAACAGTCGAGTTTGAAACAGCTTGCAACAACGTGGATCGCTTCAAGGGGAATAAAGCGCTCCATCGGGACCGAGATCGACGGGGTTTGAGATGTTCTTTCTGCTTCGCATGGCATTCTGGCTGGGACTTGTTCTTGTCCTCCTGCCGACAGACAAGGCGCCGGATACGGACAAGGCGCCTGAAGTGGCTACGTCGGATGCCATTTCCGCGGCCACCGCTGCCGTATCGGACATGAGTCAATTCTGCAGCCGTCAGCCGGCGGCTTGTGCAGTGGGCGGCCAAGCCGCGACCGTGATCGGCGCGCGCGCCCAGAATGGAGCCAAGAAGGTCTATCACTTCATTACAGACAAGACTGAGAAGAAGCCGCCCGAAGCGAACGAGAAGTCAGACAAGAAATCGCCGGATCACACCGGATCGATCGCTTCGGCGGATGAAGACGATTCCGAGGTCGGCACCGTTTCGCGCCAGACGCTTTCTCCTGAGGACTTGCAGATGGAGTGGCAAGCCCCCACCGCGGAGGCCGTTCCGGTCCCGTAAAAACATCATGGCGATATAGCTATCGACAGCCTGCGATCTCATATATGCGTTCTGCCATGAGATCGGAACTGCTATGACCATTGATGAAATCAGGGATAATTTCGCGCTGCTGGAAGAGTGGGACGACCGTTACCGCTATGTGATCGAGCTTGGCCGTACCCTGGCTCCAATGTCCGAAGCAGAGCATTCCGCCGCGAACAAGGTGCAGGGCTGCGCCAGCCAGGTCTGGCTGTCTCGTGACATAGATCATCGGAACGAAGAGCCTGTACTCAATTTCAAGGGCGACAGCGATGCGCACATCGTTCGGGGCTTGATCGCGATCCTGCTGTCGCTTCAGTCTGGAAAGACTGCGCGCGAAATTCTAAGCACTGATCCTATCGCCGTTTTCGACGAACTTGGCTTTCGCGAGCATCTGACGCCGCAACGTTCCAACGGTTTGCGGGCGATGGTCGAGCGCATCAAGCATGACGCGCGCGAAACGCTGGCGACGGCCTCCTGATCAACTCCATTTAACGAGATAACTGTCACGTTGGGCCCACGGGATCTCGTTCGTCGCGCGTCACACCGCGCCAACGGCAAGCGGAAAATATTCCCAACTATCTATTATCGCCCACGCCGGCGGCGTTGCTGTCCGAGGCCCATCTTCTTGGCGAGCTGTGACCGGGCAACCGCATAATTCGGAGCCACCATCGGGTAATCCGCAGGCAGGCCCCATTTTTCCCGATACTGATCAGGCGTCATGTTGTACTGCGTCCGCAAATGCCGCTTGAGCGATTTGAAACGCTTGCCATCTTCAAGACAAACCAAATAGTCCGGGGTCATCGACTTCTTGACCGAAACGGCCGGTTTAACCGGCTCGATCGCTGTTTCCGTACTTCCAGTGGACACCCGCAACAGCGCCGCATGAATTTGGCTGATCAACGCCGGAATCTCAGCAGCCGTGGTGGTATTGTTGCTGACGTAGGCCGACACGATAGAGGCCGTCAGGTCGACAAAACTCTTCGTGGACGTCTCGCTCATCTTAATTCTTTCAAGCGTTCAAATCTGGCGGGCCGAACAGATACCCGCCGATCGACGATTTGCTGTCGATTATACTTGGCAATTATGGGGAATGTTGCAAATGAGACAAGTAAAACACCGTCGCGGCGATGTTTATTTTTTGAACGGGCAGGTCAACCGCGCTGGTCGAGATGCGCGCGCAACTCTTCAATAGATGCAAACCGGACCATGCCCTCGGGCATTTGCGCCTCAATCGAACCATCGGAATAAAGCGAATAGGCCATCGAATTGACGACGCCGGATTTCACAATCGACACCGATTCTGCTTCGGCCCGCCGCGGAGACTGATAGCGCTCGCGTGGCGCCTCCGCTCACTCATTGCCTTCAGACGCGGGCGCTCGTGTTGGCCGGCTATTTCGCTGCAAGGCCGGATCGCGCCGCGGTCGCTCTCGCTGCGGCCAAGCCGTTTCAAATAGATGGCCGGCCTCCGGACCGGATTGGCGCTGACCAGACTCTTGCCCGGAAGAATCTTCCGCTGGCTGATGTTGAGTTGGAAGCTGGTCGGCAGATGGTTCCTCGTGAGCGTCCTGCTCGCGCGGAGTTTGTTCCCGCCGCTTCGACGAAAACAAAAGATTGCGCCGCTGACGCTGTGAGGATGGAGAAGCAGATTCAGATGTATCCGTGGCGGATGCCGAACTGCGCGGGCGCGTCAATTCGTCTTGCCACGGCGCTGCAGCGTCAGACAGTGCTCGCGGTGGTGGTTGCGGCGGAGAGTAAGATTGAGTCGTTCCACGAGAAGTCGCTGGGTCTGGGTTGGGCTCGGTGTAACGGCTCAAGATCAAAGGTGCGGCCATCGGTGGTCGGGAGATGGACATCGAGCATCTGGATGCCGGCGAACTTATCGAGCACGGCGCGTGAGGTGAGCCCCTCTGCCAATGGCTTGAGTCGCGCTCTTAAGGTGATGTGCAGGCAATAGGCCATGAAGGCGACAAAGATGTGCGCTTCGATGCGGTGCTCGAGTTGATGGTAGATCGGGCGCAGTTGCAGATCGTCTTTCAGGTTTTTGAACGCCGCCTCAATCTCGGTAAGCTGGATGTAGAACTGCCAGAGATCCTCGGGATCTCGCCCACAGAGATTGGTGCGTAGTAGATAACGCCCCTCACGCCGTGCACCGCTCGTAGTTTCTGGCGATTGAGCCGAAAGGAGAACAGGGGTTGGGCGGCCAGATCGCTGGTGGCGGCTCTCGGGTTGTGCCTGGGTGTCAGGTTCAGGCAAGGCGCCCGCTGCTTCGGCTTGTGGCAACAGGAGGTCGATCAGTCGCCAGGCGGCCCGATAACGTCCCTTGGCCTCCCCCAGCTTGAGCAGCAACTGGCGCGTGTCGTTGATCTTCATCTGCTGAGTTTTCTCGCTTCAGGCGTTTAACCAGCCTCTTGAGCTGCCGCCTGGCGCATGGCGCGTTCCTTGTGGATGCGATCGCGGCTTTCGGCCAACACATAGAGCTCCTGCTCCTGGGGCAGGAGTTTTACCTGTACGCCGGGTGCGCGGCTTGCCAGGGCAAGGGCAGGAGGTCTCGCTCCAGTTTGGTGAGCCTGCCTTTGGGCGTGCCGACCAGGTAGTAGACGCGGGATCGGCCGCGCGCATTTCCTCGAGGACTTCCTCGGTGGGGATACCGCGGTCCATCACCCAGATCCGTTCCGCTCTTCCATATTGCGTTCTATCTTCTGCAAGAATAGCTTGAGCGTCGTCTTGTCGGCGGTGTTTCCCGGCAGCACTTCGTAGGCGATGGGGAAACCCTCCGGGGTGACCACCAAGGCAATGACGACTTGCACGCAGTCGGGTCGCTTGTCGCGGCTGTAGCCATAGCGGCGCTTGTCCTTTTCGTCCTCCGGCAGCGGGGATTCCGAGTAAGTGGATGGGAGGGAGGCGATGTGCACATGCGCAATGGGTGGCACGTTGAGATGCTCATGGTGCTGGCAGTGGTCATCTGGGTCGCGCCCGCACGCAGCTATGCCGCCGGAGAGCGTGAGGGCTTGCCGAGGATGGGGCCGGCGCCGGAGTTAAGCTTGACGACCCAGGCGGGCCAGCGACTCTCCCTCGCAGAGCTACGTGGGAAAGTCGTGGCCGTGACCTTCCTGTACGCCTCCTGCGCCGACACCTGTCCACTGCTGACCGCCAAGATGGCCGGTCTGCAGGCGGCTCTGGGCGCTGATGTCGGGCCAAAAGTCTTCTTGCTCTCGATCACGGTGGATCCGGAGCGGGACACGCCTGCAGTCCTCCATCGCTATGCCCAGGCGCATGGGGCGAACCTCGCTGGGTGGGCCTTCCTGACGGGGACGCCGGCTGAGATCCGGCAGGTGGCCCGCCGGTACGGGATCTACTACAAAAAGACAGCCCGAGGGGACGTGGATCACACCTTCCTGACCTCGCTCGTAGACCAGAGCGGCAATCTCCGAGTCCAGTATAGGGGGGCGCGCTTCGACCCCGACGAACTGCTCCGAGATCTCCAGACCCTGCTGCGGGAGGAAAGACCATAGACATTATTCTCTGCTTTCGAAAGGCTCTTGTTGGATTCCAGGGTCGTGGATTGATGACGTTTCCCCCGATTTTTGCGTCCCGCATCCCTCTTGAAGTCATTATGTTTCAACGACCTTAGAAATCCGTTACGATGCACACGCCAGGTGGAGCATAAGACCCTGGAATCCAATAAGAGCCTGCCCCCATTGCTCATCGCTGACATCTGTGGGATAGTGACATGCGGTGCGCATCGTCAATACTCCTCACCTCGATAGTGCGTAGGGAGGAGTGTGACACCTTGAGCACCACCTTCTCAGGTCCCTGCCCTGACTGCCGTCAGGGTTTTGCAACAGCTGCTAACCAACGGGGCTCAAGCAGTCCCAAGCCAGCAGAAGTCGCAGCGCAAAGGAGACGAGCATGCGCAAGAGGTTCATACGCAAGGGCGCCGCTGTGGTGGTCGCGGCGCTGATGGTGCTGAGCGTCGGTGCCGCGTCCGCGCAGACGCAGGGCATGGAGCAGCGGGACGAACGGCGGGACGATCGCGCCGGGGCACGGGCCACAAAGCAGGCTTGCAAGGCGGGCGACGAGAAGACCCGGGCGGAATGCCGCCAGGGGAAGCGCACGACCAAGCAACAAGGGCGGCACGACGGTGGCAAGGAGAACCCGGTTCCCACGACGATTCCGGCACAGTAACTCTCGGGGGGGCGACGTCCGCTCGGGACGTCGTCCCGGCACGAGCGCCCGGTGTGGTCACATTATTGGTGGTGTCCCTCGATAGCGTGTATGAGTACGAACGAGAGAGCAGTAACAAGGCTCGCGAGACATTCCCTGATGCACAATACACGGTCCGCATCAGGAGGGA
The DNA here is from genome assembly GCA_963751855.1 of uncultured Alphaproteobacteria bacterium. GTDB lineage: Bacteria > Pseudomonadota > Alphaproteobacteria > Rhizobiales > Xanthobacteraceae > Afipia. The sequence continues at coordinate 194,212 of CAVVWF010000011.1, forward strand.
AGCATGGAGTTCACCACTTGTTACTGTCCGAACCCACAGTGCACACATTACGGTCAACGTGGCTTCAACGCGCCAGATTCCCCCGGATTTAGTGGTAAAATCTCAACTCATTGATATTGTTGAGATTATTTATCACTGTGGGCGACCAAAGGGCGTTCAAATCCTGCAGAGAAATAGGAGCTCAAGGTGTGAGCTGCACGCCATCTCAGAGGCCCATTGGCCTACCACTTAATTCGATGGAATGTGGCCTTCCCGATTTTGCTTCTAGACACGTGGGAGACCGATTCCATATAAGACAGTCAGAACCTCTGATATCAGAACCGATTTTCTCTCTTTTTCCCACGTAGCGATAACCTTAGATTATCGGCAAGCAGTTGGTGCGCGTGGCTGACTGATACAGGTATACGTCAACGCTCTTATTGGATTCCAGGGTCTTACGTGACCAGGAGCTCAATGAGCGCAGGCAGCAACGCTTTGCCTCGCTTGCGGACGTTGTGCACGAATTCGAAGAATCCCAGGTAGACGGGTTGGAGCGTACAAAGGTACGTAAAGTTTCACAGAGGTTGTTGAGCGTTCGTAGAGTGTTGAATTTACAAGACAGAGATGCTCATCGCCTACAAAATCGACCGTTATCTTCGGTCACATCATGCGATGAAAAGGCTGAGAAATTTAGCGCATATCACATCAAAAAAACCGGATTTGACGTTTGTATCCGACATTGAGCAGCCCTAACCGGGAGAAATTTGATAAAGCTGACAGACCTCTTCCCCAAACAAGCGAAGGATTTTCATCTGCACCTCATTGAGCCCTTCAATCAGGTCATGGACCGTGCCTTGCACGGTCACGCGGACCCGATGAATCCCTTCGAGCAGTTGGAAGACCCAACGCAAGGTGGGCCGCTCAGTCGGTTGGTTGATCTGGTTAGGTAGCGTCTCGTGTTGACGCGCCAATTGCTTGCGCAGTCGGCGTTGCGTCACTGCATAGACCAGCAGGGCGCAACGTCATCACCATCAGCAGCCCTTGAATCCGACAGGGCTTCTTGACAAAGAGTGACGAGACAAAAAACAAGGGGTCTTTAAGAAAGCGAAACCCGCCCTCCACGTGGGCTTGCGCTTTGTAGGCATGGATCACTTCCGCATCGCTCACGTGGCTCGCGTCGATATTGGTGCCGATCACAAAGCAGGCGCCCTGTTGCTTGCGCAACGCGATCCGCTCGTGATCCGGTCGCGCCTGGACGTGCATCTGCCAATCAATCGACGTGATCGGACTGGTGGGGGTCGGCCGCCCTTTGCCCGCATAGTGTTGGTGTTCGGTCACATGGCAGCGTCTCGACTTGATGATAGCGCCACGCTTTGGCCAGCACGGCGAGAGCGGCTTGCGCGGCCTCAGGCGTCTCAAAGCGTTTGGCTTGTAAATGAAAGAGTTGCTTCTCGATCGCTTCCCATTCACGCTGTTGCGCTTTGGTCACGCTCGCCTCGGCGCGCTCCCGGGCGGCCTGCGACGAGACCACCAACCAGCGTTGGGCCATGCCGTAGTGACACAACTCGAGGCTTTGATAGCGGGTCCTGTCATCGAGCGCGTGCCACACGTCCCATGCGAGCGCTTGGCTGATCACCTGCGACACCAGCTTGAGGGTGCCTGGTATGCGCGTGACAAAGCCGAGCTTCGCAAGGGGGGCCGCACTGTCCTCGGTGTAGAGTTTGGCATCGGCAACGAGATACCGAGGCGTTGGCGCACTCGCAAAGGCCGTCATCAGGGCGTGGGCACGTTCCTGAAAAATCTGCGTATCGGACGCATTGCCATCCCAACTTTTGCTCACCAGGGGGACGCCGCCATCTTGCGACACGATCAGTTCCAACACCGCCTGCTTTA